>NZ_BMGK01000001.1 GCF_014640155.1 Planktosalinus lacus
TAAATCTACACTGGTCTGTGTGACATCAGATGCCGTTAGGTTTGTGGGCGCTGTGGGTGCCTCTGTATCTGAAGAACTAAGTCCGGTCACAATTAAGGTATAGTCTTGACTACCCCCTGAAAGGGATCCTTTGTGTGAAACAGTTATGGTATAAGTTCCTGATGCATTTGCAACATCAACTCTCTCAAAAGGGTCTTTTGTATTATCTCCTTTACCGTTTGCATTCACAGCAGTAAGTCTCCAAGGTAAGTTTGTTGTCCCACCTTGAGATACTCTTATATCTAAATCATTTACCAATCGCGCTATAGTAGAGTTTGTTGAAGAAGTTGATGTTCCAGCAGGGTCTGTCCAGGAAATAGAAGCCAATAAATCATTAATTCCGTCACTATTCACCTGAACGGTGTATGACTGACCCGGCATTAACGTTAATTCACTAATAAGTGATTCTTCCCCATCAAGTGTTATGGCTTCAGCAGCTCTCTTAGTATTTAACAAACCCCAACCAAAGATAGCATCGGGTCCTGTTGCACCCGCATCATCCGCAGTGTGTAAAGCAAGTCCTTTTAAGGTTGCAGAACGCATGAAATTACCGCTCAGATTGTTGACATGTTCTTGTAAAAGCAATAAAGAGCCCGTGACATTTGGCGAAGCCATAGATGTTCCTGAGATAGAACTGTATGCAGAGTTGCTATTTTCAAAGGTTGAGTAAACACCATGGCCGTTTCCGGTGATATCGGGTTTGATACGCAAATCGTCTGTCGGTCCCTGGCTACTGAACGAGCTTATACTAACTGAAATTAAATTTCCGTTGCTGTCTATATTTGCATCCTGTGCACTGGCTACAACCAAGTTGTTTTTTGAGGTAGCATGCCCGGTAAGTTTATCATATTGTGGATTTGAAGGGCTCAATGGTGATCCGTTGTAGTTAGTATACCCATCATTACCTGCTGCCACGACCATCAAATAGTAAGGGGCATTGTAATGAAGTGCATCCCAATTTCTGGAGTTTGTAATGTAAGCTCCAAAGTAATAATGAGGAACTAAATCTGAACGATAACCATAGGAATGGTTTGATATAAGCATACCGTTCCCAGCAGCAGCAGTAGCTTCAGATAAGTCATTGTTCCAATCGTAACCGGAAACTAGTGAATGAGGGGCCATACCTTTCGCATTAGACACCACACCTGAAGCCATAATGGTTCCAGCTACGTGGGCAGCATGATAATGCAAGGCGCTACTACCATCAGCCACAGAAAACCTGTTTGAACCTCCAGCTCCATCATATTCCTGATGTGAAGCTCTTGCAAGTCCTCCATCCCATACGTGGGCCCTCATATTTTGACCCATTAAGTTTAAGCCAAGAGAACCGCCGGCATTTAAATGGTTTACTCTGGTTGAACGTGCTGCAGAAACATTCAAGGTTCTATAGTAAATTAGGCTTCCATCGGGTTCTATTCTTTGCAACTCAGCTAAGCCACCGTCATCTAGGGTAATTTTTGTTTGAATTCCCCTTTGTTGAGCATATTGAATGGCGGCTTGTCTTTCCTGAGATACTTTGCTGGAAAATTGCCTTTCAAGTTGATTTAATTTTTGAAAGTCATATCTGGAAGTGATTAAATCTCGTTGTTCATCGGTTTGAGAAAAAACAAATGAATTACTAAGGAGCAAAACTGTTAACACAATTTTACTCAGGGATACAAAATATTTCATAAATTTCGTGTAGATTAATTATACAATTATGGGTTTGGGGATTATTTTAGAAGAGGATTTTCCTAGAAAAAACAATCAGGCAAATTAACTCGTAATATTGACCAAATGCAAATATATTCGATGTAATGCACATATTAACAATATTTTAAAGTCATTTTCAATTTTTAAACGAATTTTATTTATGAGGTAAACTTCACAAGAAACCATTTATTTGAGTATATTTGAATGGTCAAGTCATGCTAAAAGTCACAAACCTCTCATTATCTTTTTTTTCGAAAAAAAAAGAAACCAAAGTTTTAAATTCGGTTTCATTCTATCTGGGTAAAAATGAAATCTTGGGAATCGTGGGTGAATCAGGTTCCGGGAAATCTGTTACAACTTTGGCAATTATGGGTCTACTCCCAAAAAAGATTTCCAAAATTACTTCTGGAGAAATTCTATTTGAAAATAAGCCCCTCCAAAACTTATCAGAAAAAGAATTTCAAAATATTCGCGGTAACAACATTTCGATGATTTTCCAGGAACCTATGAGTGCTTTAAATCCTTCTATGTGTTGTGGTAAACAGGTTTCTGAAATTTTATTGCACCATAAAAAAATGTCAAAAAAATCAGCCAAAAGTGAAACCCTTCTACTCTTTGAAAAAGTTAAGTTGCCAAATCCCGAAGAGCTTTACAACAAATACCCCCATCAAATCAGCGGCGGGCAAATGCAACGGGTAATGATAGCTATGGCTATTGCCTGTAAACCAAAAATATTGATTGCAGATGAGCCCACAACTGCTCTTGATGTTACGGTTCAAAAAGAAATTATTCAGCTACTTAAAGACTTGCAAAAAGAGACCCAAATGAGTATTATTTTTATCTCTCATGACTTGGCTCTGGTATCTGAAATAGCAGATCGGGTTGTAGTAATGTATCAAGGAAAAGTGGTAGAGCAGGATGCTATTGAACAGATATTTCATTCCCCAAATGAATCTTACACTAAAGCCTTATTAAATGCCAGACCATCACTGAGCGAACGGACAGAAAAACTGGCTACCATCAAGGATTTTTTAGACAGTAATTTTAAAAAATATATCATTTCTAAAGAGCAAAGAACTCAAAAACACAAAAGCATTTACAATCAAAAACCGCTTCTAGAAGTTTTAAATCTTGAAAAAGAATACTTTTCAAATGCCGGAATTTTTAGGGCAAAAAAAATTACAAAGGCTGTTAATGATGTAAGCTTTCAACTATATGAAGGCGAAACCCTAGGGCTAGTTGGTGAATCGGGTTGTGGAAAATCTACTTTAGGTAAAGCCATTCTTCAACTTGACAAAGCCACAAAAGGTAAGATATACTACAGGGGCAAGGAAATTTCGGCTTTAAGTGAAAATGAATTCAGAAAATACAGAAAGGAAATTCAGATAATTTTTCAAGACCCCTATTCTTCCTTAAATCCAAGATTGCTTATAGGTGAAGCTATTTTAGAACCGATGAAAGTGCATAATCTCTATTGGAGCAAAAAGAAAAGAAAGGAACGTGTTCTGACTCTTTTAGATCAGGTGGGGCTGGATGCTAGTTTTTATTATCGATACCCTCACCAATTATCAGGCGGTCAAAGACAACGCGTAGGTATTGCCCGCACAATCGCAATGGAACCCAAACTTATCATTTGTGATGAATCGGTTTCTGCGCTGGATATTTCTGTTCAGGCACAGGTCTTGAATTTGCTGAATGATTTGAAGAAAACCTATCAATTCAGTTATTTGTTTATTTCTCATGATCTTGCCGTTGTAAAATATATGGCTGATCAATTGATGGTAATGAATGCCGGAAAAATTGAAGAAATGGGTGAAGCTGATGAAATTTATGCCAATCCATTGAAAAGCTACACCAAAAAGTTAATAGAAGCAATTCCTAAGGGAAAATAGGAATTAAAGAAAGTTTACGATTCCTGTCTATACGAGAATTTTGGACATAAAAAAATCCCGCTCTAACCTCACAAAGAGCGGGATTGACCTTTAAATCTGAAAATGTCAAACAGATTCGGGGTTTATTTTTAGTTACATCAGAAAAAAAACTTTTTTTGTGATATACAGCACACTACTTATTAAGATAAAAGTAGGTTTTACTTTTTGGCGCCATACTTGAAACTGTTTTTTGACTTTAGCCATAATTTCAATTTCTATTTGTCTTTTTACTACTTGTAACTTACATAGCTTAGGTTAAGTAAGCCGGTTAAATTTGGGACTGCTAATATGCAAACAAAATTCTGTTTTTAACGATAAAAAACATATTAATTCGTTGAAATGCACTTAATTTTAACATTTATGTGCTATTTATCCTCAATTGAGTATAAAAAAAGCTCCTTTTAGAGGAGCTTTTGTTTTAAGGATTATATAATTTTACAAGTTCATATCAGGAATATTTCCTTCAATAATTAAAGTTCCTTCTGTAGCATTTTTGATTTGTTCTACACTTACTCCCGGAGCTTTTTCCAGTAACTTAAAACCTTTTGGTGTTATTTCTAATACAGCAAGGTCTGTTACAACTTTTTTTACACAATGCACACCTGTGAGTGGAAGTGAGCATTGTTTTAGTAATTTTGATTCACCTGCTCTATTTGTATGCATCATAGCAACAATTATATTTTCTGCTGAAGCAACAAGATCCATAGCGCCACCCATCCCTTTAACCATTTTTCCCGGAATTTTCCAATTTGCTATATCTCCATTTTCTGCAACTTCCATTGCACCCAGGATAGTTAAATCGACGTGTTGACCTCGAATCATAGAAAAACTCATCGCCGAATCAAAAAAAGATGCACCGGGCAATGTTGTAATGGTTTGTTTACCGGCATTGATTAAGTCTGGATCTTCTTCCCCTTCAAATGGAAAAGGGCCCATTCCCAGCACTCCGTTTTCACTTTGAAATTCAACATCGATATCGTCACGCACAAAGTTGGCCACTAAAGTGGGTATCCCTATTCCCAGATTTACATAGTAGCCGTCCTTAACTTCTTTTGCTATGCGTTGTGCTATTTGTTCTTTTGTTAGTCCCATAGTTAATTTCGTTTTCTTACTGTGAGTTGCTCAATTCTCTTTTCATAATTTTCACCTTGAAATATACGTTGAACAAAAATGCCCGGAATATGAATTTGATTTGGATCAAGTTCGCCTGCTGGGACAAGTTCCTCAACTTCGGCGACAGTTATTTTTGCTGCACCACACATATTTGGGTTAAAATTTCTGGCAGTGCCTTTAAAAATTAAGTTCCCAGCAGTATCACCCTTCCACGCTTTCACGAAAGCAAAATCAGCATCAAACGCTTTTTCGAGCACATACCATTTCCCATTGAATTCTCTTGTTTCTTTCCCTTCAGCCACTTCAGTTCCATATCCAGCCGGTGTAAAAAAGGCCGGAAAACCAGCTTGAGCAGCCTGGCATCTTTGCGCGAGTGTTCCTTGAGGAATTAATTCAACATCCAGTTCGCCACTCAGCATTTGTCTTTCAAACTCAGCATTTTCACCTACATATGAAGAAATCATTTTTTTAATTTGCTTTTTGTGAAGCAACAAGCCCAAGCCAAAATCATCTACCCCCGCATTGTTTGAAATACAGGTCAAATCACGAATTTCTCTTTTCACAAGTTCAGCAATTGCCTTTTCAGGAATTCCGCTTAAGCCAAACCCTCCTAACATTAGTGTCATTCCATTTTGAACTCCTTCACAAGCAGTATGTACGTCAGAAACTACTTTATTTATCATATTTCTAATTTTAAAAACTAAATTCGTCTAAAATGTTATCTTCTTCATTTGCTTCTTTCCATTTACTGCAATCTGTTTCAATAGAGAGGTTTTCAGGTCTTTTAAAGTCTTCTTTTGAGACCCCTAAATCTTCATTTTCATAGCATTTTTTCATGTAGAGCCCCCAAATCGGCAAGGCCATGGTTGCTCCCTGACCGTAGGTGATGGTTGGGAATCTGGCAGATCTGTCTTCAGCTCCCACCCAAACGCCGGTAACTAAATTGGGAACCATTCCCATAAACCATCCGTCACTTTGGTTTTGAGTAGTTCCTGTTTTTCCTGCAATAGGGTTTGTAAAACCATAGGGATAACCGGTAATTAAGTTTTCATAAAAGTCATTGGGCCAGGTCCTTCTCAATCTACCTCCTGAGCCACCTTGAGTTACTCCTTCCAATAGCTTTGTGGTAACATAAGCACTTTCTGCACTTATCACATCACGGGTATTAGGAACGTGTTGAAACAACACTGTGCCGTTTTTGTCTTCTATTCTAAAAATCATTACGGGTTCCACATAAATCCCTTCATTGGCAAAAACAGCATAAGCTGCTACCATTTCAAATAGGCTTATATCGGTAGTTCCCAAGGCAATTGCCGGAACCGGCGACATTTCAGATGTATTTATCCCAAGTTTACTTACCAAATCAATAACGGGTTGTGGTCCTGTTTTATCTATCAAGTTTGCAGAGATTACGTTATGAGATTCTGCAAGCGCCTGAATTAAATTTACCATACCACCATATTTATCTCCAGCGTTTTTTGGTGTCCAGGGTTTTAGAAGTCCGTATTTTCCTTCTTCAATTGTATAGGGTGTATTTGGAAGTGTGTCACAAGGTGACATATGTAGCTGGTCTATGGCAGTTGCATAAACGAAAGGCTTGAAGGTAGAACCCACCTGACGTTTACCTTGCTTTACCATGTCATATTTAAAATGTTTGTAATTGACCCCTCCAACCCAGGCTTTTACTTCTCCTGTTTGTGGATTCATAGACATTAAAGACGATTGAAGATATGACTTATAATATTTAATGGAATCTATGGGTTTCATTATCGTGTCAATATCTCCTTTCCAGGAAAATACTTTCATTTCTCTTTCTACATTAAACGAAGCTATAATTTCTTCTTCAGTTTTGCCTAATGCTGTTAAATTGCGCCATCTGTCACTTCTTCGCATTGCATTTTTGATAATGCCTTCAGTTTCTTCTATGGTTATTCCTCTAAATGGAGCAGTATTATTATTTTTATTTTGTCTGTCAAATTCCTTTTGGAGATTTGTAAGATGTGCATGAACAGATTCTTCTGCATACTGCTGCATTTTTGAATCTATAGTAGTAAAGATTTTGAGACCGTCTCTGTAAATATTGTATTTGCTACCATCAGGTCTTGGATTATCATTAATCCAATTTTGTATTTCTGCTCTAGCGAATTCTCTAAAATAAGTTGCTAAGCCTTCGTCATGGCCTTCAGGAGAATAATTTAATCCTAACGGGAGTTGTTGTAGAGAGTCTTTTACTTCAGCAGATAGAAAGTTATTTTTTTCCATTTGTTTTAAAACAACATTTCTTCGGTTTAAGACCATTTCTTCTCTTCTTAAAGGGTTAAAAAGAGAGGAGTTTTTTAACATTCCTACCAACATAGCACTTTCAGCCGTAGTTAATTCTTTTGGTTCTTTGCCAAAATATATTCGCGAAGCAGACCTGATTCCAACTGCTTGATTTAAAAAATCATATTTGTTGAGGTACATCGTGAGGATTTCATCTTTAGTATATTGACGTTCCAATCGGGTTGCTATCACCCATTCTTTAATTTTTTGGATTACCCTTGATATTGTATTTCTGGAGCGCACACCTGTAAACAATTGTGTGGCCAATTGTTGTGTAATGGTACTTGCACCTCCTTTTTGGCCTAAAAAGGCTAGGGCTCTTAAAGTCCCTCTGGCGTCTATGCCGGCGTGATTGTAGAAACGTTCGTCTTCAGTAGCAATTAATGCCTGAACCAGATGTTCCGGCAGGTCTTCATAATTAACGGGAGTTCTGTTTTCTCGGTAAAACTTACCAAGAGTTTCCCCATCTGAAGATAGAATTTCGGTGGCAAGGTTGGTTTCAGGGTTTTCCAGTTCTTCAAAAGTGGGCAAAGTTCCAAAAGCACCCCAGGATGCTAATAAAAACAAAAGGACTATAACTAAAAGTCCTATTCCAATGAGCGACCAGAACCATTTAATGTATTTCCAGTTTCCGCCAGTATTGTTTTTTTCTGCTTTTTTTGTCATTTGTACTACTCTCTTTCTTCCTGAGTTTCTTCAATTATAACTCCAACATCTGTGATGCCTTCAAGATTTTTAACGCCCTCGACTGATGCATTATTGCGCATTGCCTGCCGTATTTTAATGCTATATAAACCTTCTTCAAAAAAATGTACGTTTTCTTTGTACCAAAGTTTGTTTTCCTTTATCCTGTTTCCGGAACCCAACCAAGTCCCGTCAGGGAGTGCCATTTGATATTCAAGTGTGTCAATCACCACCTTTCCATTTGGAAAGTTCATAGAGGTAATTAAAAACAGGTTATTAAAGTTATAATCATTGGTGTTTCTTATGTTAAAAAACAAGTTAAAAGATTTTAACGAATCCAGTTCAGGTAATTGAAACTCCAGTGTTTGATCTATCGGCCAATGATTTGGAAGAGACTTGTATTCACTGTGAATTTGATTAGAATCACATGAGCTCATCATCACTCCAAAAAATAATAAAACGAATATCTTTTTATCCATTTTTTTGAGAGTTTCTTTTTCTTCGCTTTTTATTTTTTGATCTTTTTTTAGAACTTTTTGGTTTGTCAAACCTTGTAAGACTGTCCTGGCCAACCACGTTGTTATAAACGGCTTCTCTTGAAACTGAAATTTCATTTACATAAATTTCAAGGCTTTGAGCCTTTTTATTTTGTTTGTTTAGTTCGATAATTTCATTTGCTTTTTCAGCTGTAATTTCAAACCAATTCATCCATTCACCCTCGTAAGCATACCACAAAACACCTTTAAAAATATCTAACTTTTGACAAACTGCCGTTCCTTTTTCGGTTTCAAGTTTGGTGTCAGCACTGGGAAAGTATTTTAACGCTTCCAAATAAGTGTCTAATTCATAATTGAGACAACATTTTAGCTTCCCACATTGTCCGGCTAATTTTTGAGGATTAAGAGAAAGTTGCTGGTATCTCGCGGCAGCTGTGTTTACTGACCTAAAATCTGTTAACCATGTGGAACAACACAATTCTCTTCCGCAGGAACCTATGCCACCCAATCTGGCAGCTTCCTGTCTGAAACCTACTTGTTTCATTTCAATGCGTGTACTAAACTCGTGTGCAAACTCTTTAATAAGCTCTCTAAAGTCTACACGTTCTTCTGCAGTGTAATAAAAGATTGCTTTCGAGGCATCACCCTGAAACTCAACATCAGAGATTTTCATTTTTAAATTGAGCCTGATTGCTATTTGACGCGCTCTAACTTTAACGCTCTCTTCACGATCTCGTGCTTTTTGCCAGATGTCAATGTCGCGTTGTGAAGCTTTTCTGTAAATTTTTGGACTTGTGTCTTCAATTTTTTGTTTTTTCTTTTTCATTTGGATACGCACCAACTCACCTGTTAAGGAAATGAGTCCAATATCGTGTCCTGAAGGGGCTTCGGTAGCAACCACATCACCTACTTGTAGAGAAAGTTTTTCAAAATTGTGAAAGAAGTCTTTCCTCCCGTTTTTGAAACGTACCTCAACAACATCAAACGCTTCTTGTTCTGCAGGCAATTTCATGTTTGCCAGCCAGTCAAAAACCGTGAGTTTATTGCAGCCATCGGTGCCGCAGGTACCGTTATTTTTACAGCCTTTGGGTTGACCGTCTTTTGAAGTTGAACAGCTTGTACAGCCCATAAAATATATATCTTGAAGTGACCTTAAGCCAGCTTTTTGTTAAAAGAATACTGAAGGGTAAAGATACTATTTTTTATTTCACTGAAAACTTCAATGAATAACTGATTGCTGTATATTACTGTTTAGTGGGTTTCATTTACAAAAATAAAATATATAAGACAGGTTTAATCTGCTTTAGTCTTTCGTTTTAAAGATTGTCAGATAAATAAATTCTAATTTGAATAATATATTTTTCTTGCATTTTTATTTGAAGCTCAATTACAAATATTTGTTATGTTGTTTCCAAAACTTTATAGATTTTATCTGAAAGTCTTAATTTAAAGGGAAGTTGAAGCGTTACTTTATCACCTTTTGAAGCTTTATCAGATACCGTTCCATTGACATAAAATGTGTCCAACTTGACTTTTTGTTTGCCTGTAGTTGGTCCATAAATCAATAAAGTGTCTCCGTTATGAATGCACCCGTTTTCCATAATAAATAAGCCCACTTTTGACTTTGAGTAGTAATGTTGTCCATTACCGACGATTTCTTTTTTTAAAGCGGTTTTTATAATGGTTTCTTTTTTCTTAGTCGCTTTTGCCAAAGAAGTATTGGTTAAGCTTCCGGAGGTTTTAAATTTTAACGCGGGTGATTTTCCTTTTCTAAATATTTTATTTCCCAGTTGTTTTCCTTTACGTAATTTAATTTGTTCAACCAAAGGAAGCTGAACAACATCTAAACAATCTGTAGAACAACAGTTTTGCATTTTATCTTTACAAGATTCACACTGAATAAACAATAAATGGCAGCCATCATTGGCACAATTGGTGTGATCGTCACATGGGGCTCCACATTGATGGCATCTTGAAATGATATCATCTGTGATGCGTTCACCTAAACGGTTGTCAAACACAAAGTTTTTTCCGATAAAATTATTAGTAAGTTCTTCATTCTTTATTTGACGAGCATATTCAATGATACCGCCTTCAAGCTGATACACATTTTTAAAACCTTTGTGTTTGAAAAATGCACTTGCTTTTTCACATCGAATTCCACCAGTACAATACATCAACAAGTTTTTATTTTCCTTGTGTTGGGCTAGTTGTTTCTCTATTATTGGAAGTGATTCTCTAAAAGTTTCAACATCGGGGGTAATGGCTCCTTTGAAGTGTCCGATTTCACTTTCGTAGTGATTTCTCATATCAACCACAATAGTGTTTGGATCCTCTAAAAGCTGATTAAATTCTTTCGCTTTTAAATGAACACCTTTATTAGTAACGTCAAAAGTTTCGTCGTTTAAACCGTCTGCAACAATTTTTTTTCTCACTTTAATTGTGAGTTTCAAGAAGGAGAAGTCATCTTGTTCTACTGCCACATTTAGTCGTATTCCCCTCATAAAAGAATATTCTTCAATTCGATTTTTAAACTCGTAGAAATTATCTGCAGGCAACGATAGTTGAGCATTGATTCCTTCCTGAGCAACATAAATTCTGCCGAGAACCTCCAGTGGATTCCAAGCCAGGAATAATGCGTCTCTAAAAGCTTTTGGGTTTTCAATTTTGGCATAGGCATAGAAAGACAACGTAAGGCGTTGTTTTCCGGCTTTATCGATAAGCTCGGCTCTTTCATTTGCGCTTAAAGTGTTGTACAGTTGCATGCTATAAACGTTTTAAGTGAGAAATAAAATTTGTTCTAAATGGAAGAACAGGCTGCAAAAATAATGGTTTTGCTGCTTTATTCAACAAAAAAAGCATCAAATATTCATTTGATGCTTTTTTTGAATGGCTAATTCGTTATTACTTGTTTTTTAATTAAATCGGTCAAAAAAAAGTAGTGCCGAGCTAGCCCCCATCAATTTTACTACCATTGCAAACTGCAATTGTAACAGTAAAGCCACTTGAATTAATCAGTATGTTTTTTCTTGAAGATTTCATTCAGATTTTAAATGTAGTCATTTAATTTCAAGATGAAAAATTATTGAAAAGGTTGCGCTCATCTATTGGTATGCACAAAAAGAAATAGTATTTTAGCAACAACTATTTTTTATTAAAATCTTAAAGATGAGCAAGGAAAAAGACGCAAAACTAAAGGCATTAAAACTTACTTTAGACAAATTAGATAAGACATATGGCAAGGGAGCTGTAATGAAACTTGGAGATCAAGCTGTACAGGAAGTAGATTCTATTTCAACCGGTTCACTTGGTTTAGATATTGCATTGGGAGTTGGAGGCTTACCCAAAGGTCGTGTAATTGAAATTTACGGACCTGAATCATCAGGTAAAACAACTTTAACATTACACGCGATTGCCGAAAGTCAAAAAGCTGGTGGTATAGCTGCATTTATTGATGCAGAGCACGCTTTTGACCGCGGCTATGCGAAAAAACTGGGTGTGGATATTGAAGAGTTAATAATCTCCCAGCCCGATAATGGTGAACAAGCACTTGAAATTGCTGATAATTTAATTAGAAGTGGTGCTATAGATATTGTGGTTATTGACTCTGTTGCTGCCTTGACACCCAAGAGCGAGATTGAAGGTGAAATGGGTGATTCAAAAATGGGATTGCATGCTCGATTGATGTCACAAGCCCTAAGAAAATTAACTGGGTCAATTAGTAAAACGCATTGCACTGTTATTTTTATAAACCAATTGAGAGAAAAAATTGGTGTTATGTTTGGAAACCCTGAAACCACTACCGGTGGAAATGCATTAAAATTTTATGCGTCGGTTAGATTAGATATTAGGCGCTCTACCCAAATTAAAGACAGCAATGGTGATGTCCAAGGCAATAGAACACGTGTAAAAGTCGTTAAGAATAAAGTAGCGCCTCCTTTTAAAACTGCCGAATTTGACATTATGTATGGCACCGGGATTTCAAAAGTGGGTGAAATTATTGACTTGGGTGTAGATTATGAAATCATCAAAAAAAGCGGCTCCTGGTTTAGTTATGGAGACACCAAATTGGGCCAAGGAAGAGATGCCGTAAAAGCTTTAATACTTGATAATCCTGAACTCTTGGAAGAACTTGAGATAAAAATTAAAGAAGCAATTGCATTGTTGAAAACAACTTAATGAATAATCAAACTTTTGATGAAATTTTAGAAAAACAAAACCATTTAAAACTTTAGATTAAAAGTTAAAAAAAACACAACAACGCAACCCAACATAATAATTTGCATCTACAAATAAAGACCCTTATTTATAAGTGAAATTTATGTAGATGCATTTTTTTTAAATTTCAACTATATTTTCACATTAAAAAGGGAATTATTGGCTTTAGAAGAGCTCATAGAAAAATGTAAAAACGAGGACAGAAAAGCACAAGGAGAGCTTTACACGTTGTTTTCGAACAAGTTGTATGCTGTTTGCTTAAAATATTCTCGCAATGCTGAAGAGGCTCAGGATAACCTCCAAGACGCTTTTTTAACTATTTTTAAAAGCATAGGCCAATTCAAGTTCAAAGGCTCTTTTGAAGGATGGATAAAACGCATTACTGTAAATACAGTCTTACAGAAATACCGCAAAGAGCGTTTTTTTGAAATAGTGAATGAAGAACTTCTTGAAGAACCCGAAGTTGAAATCGATGAGCAGAGCTTGTCGCTAGATTTTCTCCTAAGATTGATTCAGGAGTTGCCAGACAGATACCGGATGGTGTTTAACCTGTATGTTTTAGATGATTATTCACATCAGGAAGTGGCCGAAATGCTTGAAATTACTGTTGGCACATCAAAATCAAACCTTGCAAGGGCAAGAATGATTTTAAAAAATAAAATTGAAGAAAGTAAACCTGCTCAGGCAAAGAGCAATTAACTAATATGAAAACAAAAAAGCAAATAGACCGGCTTTTTAAAGAGCAATTCAAAAATCTGGAGACGGCTCCACCATCTTCTGTTTGGGAAAATATCGATGCTGCTCTTGAAAAAAGACAAAACAAAAAGCGTGTTGTGCCTTTATGGTACAAACTGGCCGGTGTTGCTGCATCTCTTTTTATTATATTGAGTGTAGGAAGTTTATTTTTTAACTCTTCTGAAGATTCTCAAATAACTTCTGAAGATAGTATTGAAAATGTTGAAAGTAAGTTTTCTGACCCAAATAGCAATTCATTAAAGCCGTCAGAAAAAAGCTCAGATGCTTTGGTTGAAAACAATCAAACAACTCAAAAGGATTCTAAATCAAATAATTTAAATACAGGTTCTGAATCTAACAAGTTAAATTCACAAATCTCAGAAACAACTAGTTCTCCTAAATCTGATTTGGTTAAAGACTCAAAAAACAATTTTGTTTCAAACAGTTCGAAATCTGATGAAAATGAAACTTTTACAGATATTGCTGAGGTTTCAAAGTCAAAAATTAAAGAAAAAGAAACTGACGAAAAAGAAACTGACAAAGATTACATTTCAAATACAACATTTGTTGAAACTACCATAGCCAATACAGATGTTACAGAGGAGGATACGTCGGAAGAAAATAAAAAATCACTCATTGAATATATTGCAGAAAAAAATGAGGAAGCTTTAATTGTTGAAAATTCTGAAAAGGAAAACAAATGGGAAGTTAGCCCAAACTTTGCTCCTGTATATTATAACACATTGGGTGACGGTTCATCAATAGACCCTCAGTTTTCAAACAATTCAAAATCGGGAGATATTAATTACAGCTATGGAGTGAAGGTGAGTTATGCCATTAATGATAAACTAAGTGTCAGAACAGGCTTCAACAAAGTTGACCTTAGCTACTCCACCAATAATATAGAATTTGCTGTAGCCAGCTCTTTTGAAGACGGGCTTCAAGCAGTTAATTATAAAAATAAAGATATTATAGTCGCAGTAGGACCCCGTGGCAGCCTAACACCTCCTCCTGCCGGAACTCCAACAATGACAGAAGATGGTATTCAAATAGTTCCTAGAAACGGGATTACTTCCGGTTCTATGAAGCAAGAGCTAGACTATTTTGAAATCCCCCTTGAATTAAAATACAATTTAACAAACAATCGATTAGGTGTTAATTTAATTGGTGGTTTGAGCACCCTTTTATTGAACAACAATCAGGTAAGTGTACTTTCAAATGGTTTTCAATCTGAAATTGGAAGTGCCAACAATTTGAATGATTTAAGTTTTAGCACCAATATTGGATTGGGTCTTGATTATAAGCTCAGCAATAGCTTTGTGTTTAACCTTGAGCCCATGTTTAAATACCAGCTCAACACTTATTCAGACAATGCCATTGACTTTAAACCTTATTACTTAGGGGTTTATAGTGGATTTAGTTATAAGTTTTAGTTAAGTTTAATTAGTTGAATGGTTTATTATTTAATTGTAATGTATGACAAATGATAAACTTATAAAAAGCCGCTCATTGTGCCAAAGAGCGGCTTTTTTGTTTTAAATTGATGGAGTCTGTAATTCGTTTAATATTGTATTTCTCACCACTTCTTTAATATTTTTTTTATCATCTTTGAGTTGGTTTATTGTATGTACAAAACGGTGACTTTTCACCCTCATTAAACCTGGACCACCACTTAAAAATGTATAGGGAAATCGTTTTTTATTGTCGTGAAATGTCATTGGCACTATGGGAATTTGATGATCAATAGCTAGTCTAAATGCTCCGTCCTTGAAGGTGTCAAGCAAAATGGTTTCGTCTTCGGGCACTCCTCCTTCTGGAAAAATACAAATACTCAAGCCAGAATGAATGCGTTGTTGGGCAGCATCAAAAACTTCTTTTCTGCTTTTGGCATTATTTCTGTCAACCAAAATACAGGTCCGTTTATAAAAAAAGCCAAACAAAGGTATTTTTGCCAACTCTTTTTTACCCACAAAAACAAACGGATTTTTCACTGCATAAAGCATCAACATAATGTCTGTCATAGAAGTGTGATTGGCAACAAACATGTAACTTTTTGAGGTGTCTGGCTCCTCTTCCTTTTTGATTTTTGGAAAAAACCCCATACCAAACAGTATCATAGTTGCCCAGACTCGTGCAACTACGAAAAATTGTGGATACCATTCCTTCTTAGAAATACTAACTAGCAGAAAAGGAAAAAGTATCACAATCGTGAGTGCAATTAATATATAAAACCACACCCGCCAAATTGGAATAAACACATAGGTTTTTAAAAACATAACATCAAAAGTACACAATTGTATTGAGCCATAAGAACAAAAAAAGTACCTTTGTGACCATATTTTTCAGACCTATAAGCTATGGCACGAATTTTAACAGGTATTCAAAGTACAGGAACCCCTCATTTGGGAAATTTGTTAGGAGCTATTATCCCCGCGATTGAAATGGCAAATCAACCAGAAAACAATAGTTTTCTTTTTATTGCAGACCTGCATTCACTCACCCAAATTAAGGATGCTGAAGAATTACGTGAAAACACATATCGTGTTGCAGCTACATGGTTGGCTTTTGGTTTAGACATCAATAAATCTGTTTTTTACAGGCAAAGTGATATCCCACAAGTAACTGAGCTTTCTTGGTATTTGAGCTGTTTGTTTCCTTATCAGCGATTAACACTTGCCCATTCCTTTAAAGATAAAGCTGACCGATTGGAAGATGTTAATGCGGGATTGTTTATATACCCCATGTTAATGGCTGCTGATATTTTATTGTATGATGCCGAATATGTGCCTGTAGGGAAAGACCAATTACAACACCTAGAAATGACTCGCGATGTAGCAATGCGCTTTCACGCAAAATATGGTGAAACATTTGTAATTCCAGAGTCTTCGGTTCAGGAAGAAAACATGTATATTCCGGGAACCGATGGTGCAAAAATGAGTAAATCAAAAGGGAATATCATCAATATATTTTTAGAAGACAAACCTTTAAAAAAACAAATACTGAGTATTGAAACAGACAGTACTCCTCTTGAAGAACCTAAAGATCCTGATAATTGCAATGTGTTTGCCCTCTTTAAACTCCTTGCATCGAAAGACGATATAAATCAAATGCGAAAAAACTACGAAGGTGGTAATTATGGTTATGGTCACGCCAAACAAGCTTTGTTTGAACTCATAAAAACCCGTTTTGATAAAGAACGAACAAAGTTTTGGTATTTGATGCAACACAAAGAGGAAATAGATGAATCCCTAAAGTTTGGCGCTGAAAAAGCAAGGATTACCGCTATGGAAGTCTTGAGTCGTGTAAGAGAAAAAGTGGGTTATCAATAAAAAAAGCCTCTTTCTCAAGAAGCTTTTTGTTAATTTAAATTCTATTGTTGTTATTTCTTTATAACATTAAAAGTTCCTACGGTTCCATTTACAGTTGCTTTCATAACATACATCCCTGTGCTTAAGTTTGAAATATTAATTTTCGCGCTTACACTGTCAGGTGAGGCAGTTAATAACTCTTGTCCAAGCATATTGTAAATAGTTAAATTCTCAATAGTGGATTTTGCAGAGATGTTTAATACCCCAGAAGTTGGGTTTGGATAAAAACTGAACCCTTCGATGGTATTATCTGCTAAACTTAAGACTGTCCCTGTAACGTCAAAAGGAAAGCCTAGCGGATTTCCTGAGCCACCATCAACAGCATCTTGCCAAACCCCTGCTAGAGATTGTTTTGCATTTCCAATTGGACCAGGCCCTAAAATTGAAATAGGAGGCGCCCATGGACCGGAACCTAGTGTTCCATCTGCATCCCAATCAATCCAATATGTTCCGGGAGTTAATGTTAAACCAGGGGTCTCAACTGTATTTCTCATAATTGGTCTTGTATCATCCTGAGGTGAAGTTTCAGATGCTCTGTACACACCACTCCACTCAGTATTTACCATTGCGCTTATCGCGTCATCACCAAAAATAATATTGCTAGCCGGGTCAGATGGGTCACCATCCCATACTAAAATTGTTACACCTGTCATTGTTGAAGTGGTAGTTGACCCTGTTTGATAAGCATAAAAGTCGATTGAAGTTACTTCCACGGTCTCTGTCACTTCCCAGTCATCTGCTATTCTGTTTGCACTGGCGGTTTGGTGACCTGCACCAAGGGTCGTATTCCCCACTGTATTGTTCTCTAGTAGACTTAAATCAGCACCACCAAATCCACCTCCTTCTACATTAAAAATAGGACCATTTGAGTAAATTACTCCACCCATTACTTGATAGTTTGTTCCGGTAAGTGGAGCTTCTTGGGCTGAAACTTCAACTGGGTTTTGGTTGTACTCAGTAACATTTTCTGCTTGCTGAGCCGTCATTTGACTTGTTGTTGCAAGTAATGCAACTGCAAATAATAAAAATGTAATTTTTTTCATAATGTTATATTGTTTAATTAATAAGAGTAAATGTAATAAATATTTTATATAATTCTTAATATTTTTAACATGATTCAAATATTTTGCCCGGTAATGGTCTTACGACTCCCTTCAGTTCAAGTTTTAAAAGCTCTGTAGTTATTTTAAAAATGGGCATATTGCAGTTAATCGCTATGTCATCAATATGAGCTTTATTCTGGGTTTTTAAATAATTATAAATTATTTGTTCGTCCTCTTCCAGTTCTATAAAAAGTTGTTTTTGAATGGTTTTTACCTTTTTATCATCTAGTTTCCAATTGAGTAAATAAACTAAATCTGCTGCAGATGTTAACAAGTTTGCTCGTTGTGTTTTTATCAGGTTGTTGCAGCCTTGGCTTTGGGAGTCTGTGACTCTCCCGGGTACAGCAAAGACATCTCTGTTGTATGAGTTTGCAAGTTCGGCTGTGACAAGGCTTCCTCCTTTTTCTGCTGATTCTATAACAATCGTTGCTTCCGAAATGCCTGCAATGATTCGGTTGCGTTTTAAAAAATTATTTCTGTCGAAAACATCACTGCTCCAAAATTCGGTTATAAAACCCCCATTGTATTCCACATCTTTAACATACTTTTGATGTATTTTAGGGTAAATTTGATTCAAACCGTGAGCCAGACAGCCTATTGTTTGTAAATTGTTTTTCAATGCCGCTTTATGGGCCGCTATATCGACTCCATATGCAAATCCTGATACAATTAAAGGGTTTAAAGGGCTCAGCTCTTCAATTAATTGCTCACAGAATTTGGCGCCATAAGTGGTTACTTTTCGGGTTCCAACGATGCTAATGATTCGCTTTTTATTGAGATTTATAGCCCCCTTTTGGAAAAATAAAATGGGGCCATCCAAACAATGTTTTAGCTTTTCTGGATATTTATCATCTTTAAAATAGGTGGTTGAAATATCGTTGGACTCAATAAATTTTATTTCATCTTCTGCCAGTGTGTAGAAATCTTTTGAATAAAGATCTTTTAACTTAAAAGAACCAATACCATCTATTTTCATAAGTGTGGATTTCTTTTCAGTGAAAACTGCTTTGGGACTCCCTGTTTTTTGAATTAGTTTTTTTGCAGAAGCATCCCCAAGTTTAGGGACTTTTTGTAAAATTAAGGTATAAAATAACTCTTCTTTGGTCACTGTATTTGAATTATAATTAATTGCATTACAAGATAATAAAGAATTGTTAAAAACTTATGGGTTCCTATAATTTGAAACAGAAAAAAAATAGTAAATTTGTTATTAATGGATATTTCACGTTACATAGGCGATTTACTTTACAGGTATGAATGTGTCATTCTTCCCGGTTTAGGTGCTTTTTTGACCCAAAACAATTCTGCAAAGATTGATTTTGAGAAACATACTTTTTATCCACCCGGCAAAAGCATCTCTTTCAACAGTCATTTACAAACCAATGATGGTCTGCTTGCAAACCATATTGCCAGTGTTGAAAACATTGCCTATGAAGAAGCCCTTTCAAAAGTTAGAGCTGAAATTAAACTATTGAAAAAAAGCCTGGAAACAGGCAATACTATATCCCTGAAAAATATTGGTGATTTGAAAACCGATAAAAATCACTATGTGGTATTTCTTCCAGATGTTAATTCCAATTTTCTTATTGACTCTTTTGGACTTTCATCTTTTACATCTTCTAATGTTGTTAGGGAAAATTTAGGGTCAAACACAGAAAAAGTAGCGCCATTACTCACTCCGAAAAAGAAAACCACTCCAATATTTAGATATGCTGCCATTGGGTTGCTGGCTATTGGACTTTCAAGTCTTGGCGGACTTTATATTTATAACAGTGGTGTGCAGGAACACAATTTGGTTGAAAAGCAAAAAGCCAACTCCATGGTTGAAAATCAAATTCAACAGGCCACTTTTATTGTTAATCCACCCTTACCTTCCTTAAATGTAACTGTTAAAAAGCCTCTTGGAAAGTATCATATTGTAGCAGGTGCTTTCAGGGTTGAGGAAAACGCACATTCAAAAGTTGAAGAGCTCAGGGAAAAAGGATATCCTTCTAGATTTATTGGTGTTAATAAATATGGTCTTCATCAGGTTGTTTACAACAGTTTTACCACAAAAAATGAGGCGCTTTCGACGCTAAGGTCTGTAAAACAAACCGAAAACCAGGACGCCTGGTTACTTGTTCAGGAGTTGGAATAACACACTTCACCTCATAAATTATAGTTGTTTTTAGAAACCCATATCTCAAAAGGGTTACCTTTGCAAAAAAAGTTTATGTCATCAAATACTGCCAAAGAAACCCTTACCATATTAACTGATATTGTTTTGCCAAGTGAAACCAACCCTATTGGAAATATGTTTGGTGGCGAATTACTTGCACGTATGGATCGTGCAGCCAGTATCACTGCTAGAAGGCATTCAAGAAGAATTGTGGTTACGGCTTCTGTAAACCACGTTGCTTTTAATAAAATGATTCCTGTAGGGAGTGTGGTAACTATTGAAGCCAAAGTTTCAAGAGCATTTAAAACTTCAATGGAGGTCTATATGGATGTATGGATTGAAGATCGTGAAAGCGGCATCAAATCTAAAGCCAATGAAGCCATTTACACTTTTGTTGCTGTAGACGAAATGGGAACACCCGTTCAAGTACCCGATTTGATTCCTGAGAGTGATTTAGAAAAACAGCGGTTTGCAGCAGCTTTGCGCCGAAAGCAACTCAGCTTGGTTCTTGCCGGAAAAATGAAACCCAAAGATGCTACGGAGTTAAAAGCACTGTTTGAATAATTACATTTGATATACCCAATCTGCCGGGTTGAGTTTATTTGTATTTTTAAATATTAAGAATTTAAGAATAGTTTTTCCTGTACTGGGGTTGGTATGGATTTTTCCTATTGGTTGTTTAGTCGCTAGTTTATCTCCTTTTTTTACATAAAGATCAGTTATATTTTGGTAGACCGTAATGTAGTCTCCGTGTCTAACGTGGACCGCTTTTACGGTTCCTCTAATAACGCTCACTGCCAGAACTTCACCTTCAAAAGCTGAGCGGGCTGTAGCGCCTTCTTCTGTGGCAATTTCAACGCCACTACTGGTAGTTTTTACATTTGGGAGTGTTGGGTGCTGTGTGGTGCCAAAACGAGTCACCACAATGCCCCGTTCCACCGGCCAGGGCAGTTGTCCTTTGTTGCTGGTAAAATTTGCTGCAAGTGCTTTGGCTTCAGCAGTCATAGCAAACGTAGAGGTTGTTCTTTCTCTTCTTTCACCTCCAGCTGCTTCGTTTGATTCTGCAATGGCGGCACGAATCAAGTCTTCAATTTGTTTGTCAATTACAGCGGCCTCCCTTTGTCGTTCTTTAATTTGTTTGGTGTATTTACTTTCATCTTGCTTAAGCGTTGCCATTAATTGTTCCTGCTGTTTGCGCTCTTCCTGCAATTCATTTCTCGCAATTCTGTTTTCTTCAATGAGTGCTTGTTTTTCTTTTTGCTGTACCAAAAGATTTTTGTTTAGTTCTTGTATTTCAGCAGTTTTTAACTGAATTTCCTCTCCCTGTTTTTTTCTGTGGTTTGCATATTGTTGCATATACTGAACTCGTTTATACGCTTGCAAAAAGCTTTCTGAGGAAAGCAGGAACATCACCCGGCTTTTATCTGATTTACTTTTATATGTTCGGTTAATTAGGTTTGCATATTCTTTCTTAATCACCTGAAGCTCTTTTCGTAACTGATCAATTTTCGCCATGTTGGAATTGATTTCGCGTGTTATCAGGTTGGCTTGTTGGTTGGTGACTTTTATAAGGTTTTCCCTTGCTTGAATTCTACTGGCAATATTTTCAACTTTGGTTAATACTGTTTGTTCTTTTTTTATAGTTGAAAAAAGAAGGTTGTTTATTTGCCTGATCTCCTCTTGCAGTTGTTGTCGTTTCTTCTCGAGTTCTGCTTGTTTATCTACCTGCGCAAAAGATGTATGACAAGTGAAGGTCAAAAGTAAAACAAAAAATATATTTAGGGAGCTATTTCTCATTAATCAACAGTTATTTCATCATATCCGTTAGGAATTTTAAACGGAAAACTTATACGTGCATTGAGGTCTATTTGTCTAAAATCTAAAGCAATTTTTGTTTGGTTGTTTATTTCTAATGCATCTATTCTTATTTCTTTTGGAAAAACATAATTTCCCGCTGGTTGATAGGAAAGATAATCAACCTTCAAGATACGTTGTTCCTTCGGCTGCATAATTTGTTGTGAAGCCATTTTAAAATTATCAGGGTTTATTAAAAACAAATGTTGCAGCAACCCATTATTGTTTTTTGGTGTTAGAATGTAATTCGATTCAGAAAATGATGTTGTGTACTGATATTCATCGACATTAAAAACGCTGTTACCCAATAAGATATTTTGTACCATATTAAAATCTACATCCACGGCAAGCCAATCACTCAACAGGCTGAAATCTCCATCAAAGTAGGTCTTTCCAATTGTTTCATAATAACTGACGTGCTGGGGAGTAATGTACATTTTTGCCATTGTGATCCCTAGTATTGATGCGCTCACCCAAATAGCCTTGTCTTTTTCCATTCTTAGACTTATCGTCATGCTTTGTGAAGAGCTTCCATCGTCATAATTCACCTGAACCCGAGTTGCCAAAGTGGTGAAATTTGCTTCACTTTTTTTGTGTAAATCAATTAGCTTTTCGGTTTTGATTTTTGAGTTTAAATTTCCTGTGGTTTTTTTGGCTGCACTACAGGAAACCAAAATAATTCCTGCGATTGTTAAAACTAAAAACTTGAAATAGTTCATAAAGAAGTCTTACTCGTTTTGGGAAATTTTATTTGCTTTATTTTGAAATTCTTCAGCTTTTTGAGCATTGCCTTCTGAATCATAAACTTTAGAAAGTTGAAGGTAAAAATCACGCTCCATTTGTGTGTCATCAATAAGGTAATCAAGACCGGTTTCCAGCATTGTTTTGGCTTTTGACACATTTTCAAGATTCAAATTGGCGACACCATTCAACAGGTATAACAAAGATTGAGACGGAAATAAATCCAGGCTTTGGCTGCTGAGTGTTTCGGCTTCTTCAAATTTTTTAAAATCAATTTGAAGCAGTAAGGTATTTTTTATCAGATTGAAATTCCCCTGGTTAATTTCTACTCCCAGTTCAAAATATTGGAGCGCCTCTTCAGGCATTTCTTTCTTCAAATAATAGTCGGCTAACTTCTCGTAAACCTGATCGGTTTTTGATTCTGTTGAAAAAAGAGCGACCATTTCTTCAAGCTTTTCTTCATAACCGGGATTGTCATTCACAAAAAGGAGAAAGTCATTCAAAACTTTGAATTTATTTTCTGCATCAATCTTATCTGACCTGAAAACAACTTCCATAGATTTTACAGCTTCTTGAGGCTGGTCTGCATCGAGATAAAATTTATACAAAGCCAGATGCGCCACATCTGAATCCGGTTTGGCTTGTATGAGTTTTTTTGCTGTAGCGAAAGCGGCTTCCTTATTGTCAGCCTCACTATAAAGGAGAATGAGGTTTAGAAAATCTTGTTCGTTGGAAGGTGTACGTTTGATCCGTTCTTCCAAATCTGAAATCTGGGTACCTGAATCGTCGCTTTTAATATAAATTTGCTGACGCAACTGATTTCTATAATCGCTGTTTCCCAACTCCCTGTCCAGCTCATCCAAAATTTGCAATGCTTTGCCATATTGCTCCGTGCGTTCATAGAGGTTTGCAAGGTCTTCTTTATAGTCTTTATCAAAAGGAATTAATTTTTTTACAACTTCAATGGCTTTTGAGTAATCATTTGTATTGTAGTAGATATCATAGAGGCCTTCATACGCTTCGGGTTTTCCGGGTTCCATTTGAAGCACTTTGTTGTAATTTTCTTCGGCTTGCTGCCATTGTTTTAAATAAGCGTGGTTTTTTGCCATTTCAAAATAAACTGCAAGTTCATTTGGGGATTCCTTGGCTGCTTTTTCAAGAGACTCGAGTGCACGGTCATAGTTTTCAATGGCTTTTTGCTTAAGTGCTTCAAAAAAATGCTCCTGAAAAACATCGGTTACATTTCCTAAATCATCGAGTACCACTTCTTCATCTTTTTCCTGGGCAAACGAAATTGCCGGAATGAAGTTCATTCCAAAAAACAATAAAAGGATGTATGTAAGGTTTCTTTTCAATATCTTTTTAATAGTAATGTATCATTCCATCACAGAATAATCGCCCAAACTCACCGAAGTGAAGTTTCCATCAAAGATAACGTGATTTCCTATCATTGCATTGTCCAGATGTGCATTTTTAATGGTCGCGTTTGTTTGTATCAAACTGTTTTTGATGGTGCTGTTTTCAACCACACAACCATCGCCCAAAGAAACATTTGGGCCAATCGTAGTGTTTTTTAACGTTACATTTTCACCAATATAACACGGCTCAATAATGGTCGCGTTATCTTCTTTAATTTTACTCGAGATTAACGGCATTCCTTCTTTTGAAAGGTGATTGAGCATGCGGGTATTGGTTTCAACAGTGACATTTTTGTTGCCGCAATCCATCCATTCATCAATTTTTCCGGGAACGAAAACTTTTCCCTGCTCCATCATGGCTTTGATACCATCATTTATTTGATATTCACCACCGTGGGTTAAATTGGCATCCAGCACTTTTTGCAGCTCGTCTTTTAAAACCGAAGCTTCTTTGAAATAATAAATCCCAATTACAGCAAATTTGGAAACAAATTCTTTTGGTTTTTCAACCAAGCCGGTGATATGATTGTTTTCGTTTAAACTCACCACACCATACTGTGAAGGGTCTTGCACTTCCTTGACCCAAATGACGCTGTCAGCATTTTCATCTAACTGGAAATCTGCCCTAAAAAGCGTGTCAGCATAAGCAATTACACAGGGGCCGCTCAAGGAATTTTTTGCGCGCATAATTGCATGACCGGTGCCCAGGGGTTTGTCCTGATAATAAATAGTGCCTTTGGCGCCCATCGTTTTTGCAATATCCAATAGGTTTTCTTCCACTTCCTTTCCAAAATCTTCAGCAATGATAAAGGCAACTTCATCAATTTTTTGGTTCAGCACTTTGGCAATGTCTTTGACCAAACGATGTACAATGGGCTTTCCCGCTACCGGGATTAAAGGTTTTGGAACAGTGAGTGTATGAGGGCGCAAGCGGCTTCCACGGCCTGCCATGGGTACTATTATTTTCATATTTAATGCCCGCTTAGGCGGGTATCATTTTTATAGTTATACTTCAGTTTTTAATAAGTTTTACAATTTAAAAATTTAGTTTCTATATACTAAGATTTCCGCCTTCGCGGAAATTATTTTGTCCCGGTGCTTCCAAATCCGCCTTCGCCTCTTGATGTTTCAGATAGTGTTTCCACTTCAGTCCACTCGGCACGTTCATGGTTTGCAATGACGAGTTGGGCGATACGCTCGCCGTTTTCAATAGTGAATGCTTCGTTTGAAAGATTGACCAGTATCACTCCAATCTCGCCGCGATAATCTGCATCGATCGTTCCGGGAGCGTTTAGGACAGTTATTCCTTTTTTTGCTGCCAAGCCACTGCGCGGCCTTACTTGTGCCTCTGTGCCCAAGGGAAGCTCTATAAAGAGCCCTGTTTTTACTATGGCGCGTTCCAATGGTTGCAATGTGATGGCCTCTTCAATAAAAGCCCGCAAATCCATTCCCGCTGACGCGATGGTTTCATAATGTGGAAGGGGGTGATTTGATTTATTGATGATTTTTATGTTCATTTTATTCGTAATAAAAGTTTTACAGCTTGTTTTTCCTGAACGAGTACCAAAGTTAAAAAAGCAATCCATAACGGAATGGTGAACTCATAAGTATTTCTGAAAATATAGAAACAAATTCCTGATACAAGGATAGAACCGAAGAAATACAAACTTATTTTTTTAATCGCATAGGGAATGGGGAAATATTTTTGACCATAATAAAACGAAAGCAACATCATGGTTCCATAAGCCGCCACAGTCGCTATGGCCGAGCCCATAAAACTCATCGAGGGAATGAGGATAAAGTTTACCGCAAGTGTAATAATCGCGCCCACAATTGAAATATAAGCCCCAAATTTTGTGCGGTCTGTAACTTTATACCATACAGACAGGTTGTGATAAATTCCCAGACAAAAATTGGCCAGTAGAATCAGAGGTACAATTTGCATCGCCACCCAGTAATCGCTGTCGCGAATGAGGATGATTTTCAGTACATCTGCAAATACAACCACGGTAATCAAAATAACCGACCCAAAGGCTATAAAATAGCGGGTTATCAGCGCGTAGGTTTCAGGAGCGTTTTTTTCTTTTGCCTGGCTAAAGAAAAAGGGTTCGATTCCCAACCGGAACGCTGTCGCGAAAAGGGTCATAAAGATTGCAAGTTTGTAGCAAGCGGCATAAGCCCCTACAGCTTCATCGGCGATATCGGCGGGTAGTAACCATCCTAAAAGAATTCTGTCGAAAGCCTCATTTACGGCAAATGCAATCCCCGCAATTAAAACAGGAACTGCATACCGCATCATTTCCTTCCAAAGTGGTTTGCTGAATTTATAAATGGTCTTAAAGTAAAACGGAAGCAACAATAAAAAAGTGATTGCACTTGCCACCACCATGGAAAGAAAAATGTAGGAAATTTGATAGTCTTCTATATACAATTTTCCCCAAAAAGAGTCAGATGCCAAACGGGGTAGCGCGACGAGGAAAAACACATTTAAGCCAAGATTTACCGCAACATTAAAAATTTTAATAATCGCATAACGCACAGGTTGTTCATTGGCGCGCAACCACGCAAATGGAATAATCACGAGAGCATCGAGCGTGAGCACAAAAATCGTAAAGGTGATATACTCAACCGGAATGCCTGAAATAGTTGAAAGTCCATTTCTGAAAGTAAATGCCGCTAACAAAAACAGCAGCGAAGTAAAGATGAGTGAAATGGTTGCTGTTGAAACAACCGTTTTTTTATCGTCTTCTTTGGTAAAAAACCTAAAAAAAGCTGTTTCCATTCCATACGCCAGGATGACGTTAAAGAGGATGATCCACGAGAAAATAATGGAAATTTCACCATATTCACTTGTGGGAAGCACAGCCGTGTAAAGCGGTACCAGAAGAAAACTCAGCATTCTGGGCAATACCGTTGCCAGACCGTAAATAAAAGTGTGTTGAAAGAGTTTTTTTAAAGCCGTCAAAAGCAAGGGTTGTTAGAAACGATAAATGTATTTAAAACGACTTAGTTCCGCAAAATATTATGGATTAGTTATCATCGGGTTTTGAAGACGGATAGGCCACCTCATCCTTTTCGCTAATGTTCTCAATTTTGTGGTAAAAGGTTTTAGTGCCTTTTTGATATTGTATCACTGCTTCATTGGCTTTTAGCTCAAAAGGGATTTCCGAAACCAATGACGGTCTGGAGTTATCCATTTCCTTAACAGGATTGCTGTCTAAAACGACATCTTCTTTTGGCTTGTCAACAAAGGTCGCCCGGTATTCATTGGGGTTTTGCGGGTTTTGCTTCAGAATTTCTTCTTTTCCGCGGAAGTATATTTTTTTAATAAGAACTTCTTCTGAAATTTCAGAGAATATGAGCGTAAAATGAATTCCTTTACCGGCTTCGGACGTGCCCCCAAACCATTTCTGAAAGCTTGCCGCTTCAATTTCAAAGGGAGGGTTTTCCTGAAGTACTACTTTATTACTGTTGCATGAAAAAATAAAAACTGAGATGATGATGATTGTGAATGGGCGCATAGGTTTCTTTTTAAGTCAGCATAACTCAAATGATATGCCATAAAGGTATTGAAAAATCACCATTAGTTCTTGGAAATAAGAAACCCTCTCAGGGTTTAAAAACCTGAGAGGGTTGAATATGCTTTTAAATTTGGCTCCACCTAATTGTTCAGCGCTTCGCCGTTGTGAAAATTTAGCTTCGCCTAATTGTTCAGCGCTTCCGCTCCACCAACAATTTCAAGAATTTCATTGGTAATTGCAGCTTGTCGCGCTTTGTTGTAGGACAATTTAAGTGCGTCCCTAAGCTCGGTTGCGTTGTCTGTTGCTTTATGCATCGCGGTCATACGTGCACCGTGCTCGCTGGCTACAGAATCCCTGATGCCGGTAAACAATTGTGTTTTTAAGCTTTTTGGGATCAATTGTTCAACAATTTCTTCTTTTGATGGCTCAAAAATATAATCCTGATTTTTCATTGAAGGCACTTCTTCTGTCGATTCCATAGGAACAATAGGAAGGAATTGCTCTTTGGCAACAATTTGTGTCGCTGCGTTTTTAAACTGGTTGTACACCAAAATAATTTTGTCATACTTTCCAGTAGTGAACAGCTCCATTAGTTTTTCTGCAATCGTAGAAACGTTTTCAAAGTTCAGGTCATCAAAAATATCGTTGTTATTTTCAGCGATGGTATGGGTTTTCTTTAAAATGTCATTCCCTTTTTTACCCAAGGTGAAAAAATCTACTTTTTTACCTTGAAAACCGGCAGCAATTGTTTTTGCTTCCTTAACAATATTTGAGTTAAACGCACCGGCAAGTCCTCTGTTTGAAGTAATGGCAACGACCAAAACACTTTTTACTTCGCGTTGATCTGCATATTTACTTGCGCTGTCACCTTCCATTGTGGCACTAAGGCTTTGTAATAATTGCGTTAGTTTATCAGCATAAGGACGCATGGCGGTAATGGCGTCTTGCGCTTTCTTCAGTTTTGCAGCAGATACCATTTTCATGGCACTGGTAATCTGCATCGTTGAAGATACTGATGTAATCCTGTTGCGTATTTCTTTTAAGTTTGCCATTTTAATAGAGTATCAAGTATTGAGGAGTGAGTATTGAGAAACAGCATTTCTCAATACTCATGTCTCAAATCTAATTGTATTTCGCTGAAAGCTCTTTTGCAACATTTGCAAGTGTATCCATCACCTCATCGGTTAATTTACCTGCTTTGATATCATCAAGTATGTTTCTGTGTTTTGAGTTCAGGAATTC
Source organism: Planktosalinus lacus (assembly GCF_014640155.1). Classification (GTDB taxonomy): domain Bacteria; phylum Bacteroidota; class Bacteroidia; order Flavobacteriales; family Flavobacteriaceae; genus Planktosalinus; species Planktosalinus lacus. The sequence goes on from NZ_BMGK01000001.1 coordinate 28,637, forward strand.
AAGGTATTGGATTTCAAATTCTTTTACTTTATCAACCGGCACATTTCTCAGAAGGTTTTTAGAACCTGCATAAATGATAGCTACCTGATCTTCTACTGTAAAAGGACTTCCCTCTGCTTGCTTTAAGATCTCAACGTTGCGCTTTCCTTTTTCGATAACGTTCATCGTCGCAGCATCCAGGTCAGAACCAAACTTTGCAAAAGCTTCCAATTCACGATATTGTGCCTGGTCAAGTTTTAATGTTCCTGCTACTTTCTTCATCGATTTAATCTGAGCGTTACCACCCACACGCGATACTGAAATACCCACGTTAATAGCCGGACGAACACCCGCGTTAAATAAATCTGATTCCAGGAAGATCTGACCATCTGTAATCGAAATTACGTTGGTAGGGATATATGCAGAAACGTCACCTGCTTGTGTTTCAATAATAGGCAATGCCGTTAAAGAACCACCACCTTTTACTTTGTCTTTTAAAACTTCCGGAAGGTCGTTCATGTTTGCAGCAATACTATCATCATTGATGATTTTAGCCGAACGCTCTAACAATCTTGAGTGTAAGTAGAAAACGTCACCGGGATATGCTTCACGTCCCGGAGGTCTTCTTAAAAGAAGGGATACCTCACGGTATGCAACTGCTTGTTTTGATAAATCATCATAGATGATCAATGCGGGACGACCTGTATCTCTGAAATATTCACCAATTGCAGCACCGGCAAAAGGAGCATACACCTGCATCGGGGCAGGGTCACTCGCATTTGCAGCAACAATAGTGGTGTATGCCATAGCGCCTTTGTCTTCAAGAACTTTGGCGATGTTAGCAACGGTTGATGCTTTTTGACCAATGGCTACATAGATACAATAAACCGGTTCGCCGGCATCATAAAATTCTTTCTGGTTGATAATGGTATCGATACAAACGGTTGTTTTACCGGTTTGACGGTCACCAATTACCAATTCACGCTGTCCTCTTCCCACAGGAATCATCGCGTCAATCGCTTTGATACCGGTTTGAAGCGGCTCTGTTACAGGCTCTCTGTAAATTACACCGGGAGCTTTGCGCTCAAGAGGCAATTCATATGTTTCACCAACAATAGGACCTTTTCCGTCAATTGGAATACCAAGTGTATCCACAACACGTCCAGTGATTCCTTCTCCCACCTTGATAGAAGCGATGCGTTGTGTACGTTTTACGATAGAACCTTCTTTAATTTGTTTTGAAGGTCCTAAAAGTACCACCCCAACGTTGTCTTCCTCAAGGTTAAGTACAATTCCTTCCAAACCGCCACCAAACTCTACAAGTTCGCCGTATTGTACATTTGAAAGTCCATACACGCGGGCAATACCATCACCCACGGTTAAAACAGTTCCTACTTCATCAAGGGAAGCTGATGCTTCAAATCCTGAAAGTTGTTTCTTTAAAATTGCTGATACTTCAGCCGGTTTTACTTCTGCCATTGTATTAAAATATAAAGTTAAAGTCGTCTAAGACGGCTTTTTATAATTATATGCTTGATTTAAATTCTTTTCTTAATTCTTCAAAATTGTTTGCAATACTCGCATCATATTGTGTGTCGCCTACACGCAAAACAAATCCTCCAATAATTGCCGGGTCTACTTTATTGATTAAAGTAACTTCAGTTGCCCCGGTAAGCTCCTTTACTTTGTTTAAAACTTTTTGCTCTAAAGCATCATCAAGGTCAATTGCAGTGGTCACTATAGCTTCAACCGCATTGATACTTGTGTTGTAAAGGGAAATATAATTTTCGGCAACCTTTTCCAAAATACCTCCGCGCTTGTTGTCAATCAATATATCCATCAAACTCAAAACGGTTTCAGAATAATTGCTGAACACTTCTTTTAAAACAGCACGTTTGTCTTCTTGTTTTATTAAAGGGCTTTTCAACATCAATTCCAATTCTTTGCTGCCTTGAAGGGTGTTTAAAACGTCTTTCATTTCAGTAAAGGTCTCTTTAGAGGTTCCGTTCTGTGATGAAAGGTCTAAAACTGCTTTTGCATATCTTATGGCTGCTCTGCTCATGAATTGCTTAGTTTAAGGTTGCTTTTCCTAACATATCCTCAACAAGTTTTTCTTGCTGGCCCTTGTTAGACAATTCTTGTTTTACAACTTTTTCTGCGATTTCCAGAGAAAGTGATGCTACCTGACCTTTCAGTTCGGCGATTGCAGCTTTTTTCTCACTCTGGATTGCTTCCTGAGCCTGTGCAATCATTTTGTCTGCAGTAAGTTTAGCATCCTCTTTTGCGTCTGCGATCATTTTATTTTTCATGTCGCGCGCTTCTTTCAACATAGCTTCACGTTCAGCACGGGCTTCTTGTAGAATTCTTTCATTGTCTGCCTGAAGGTTTTCCATTTCGCGACGGGCAGCTTCTGCAGCAGCAAGAGCGTCTTTAATAGATTCTTCACGAGAGCTAACAGCACCTAGAATAGGTTTCCAGGCAAATTTCTTTAAAATAAAAAGGAGTATAAGGAAAGTGATTGCCGTCCAAAATACAAGTCCAAATCCGGGAGTTACTAAATCCATTTCTAATTTTTTTTAATCATTTAAATTTTTTAAAAACACAGAAGCAACCAACCGTTACTTCTGTGCTTTTTGATTTTTAACCTTGTAACAAGGCAACAACAACACCAAATAATGCAACCGCCTCAACGAAAGCTGCAAGAATAAGTGCAGATGTTTGAATCTTACCTTGGATTTCAGGTTGACGAGCCATAGCTTCCATAGCCGACCCACCAATACGTCCGATACCCATTCCAGCTCCAATAGCTGCTAAACCAGCTCCAATAGCTGCGATTCCTGTAATAGTCATAGTATAAAATTTAAATTAATTAATGATGTTCATGTTCTTCTGTTGCCATTCCAAAATAAAGGGCTGACAAGATGGTAAATATATAAGCCTGAATTGCGGTTACCACAATTTCAATTAATATTATAAAGAGTGAAAATGCCACTGAAACAGGAGCAATTGCTACTGTCTGGAAAATAAAAACAAGTGACATCAATGCCAATATTATAATGTGTCCTGCCGTAATGTTTGCAAAAAGACGTATCATAAGCGAGATAGGTTTGGTAAACATCCCTACTATCTCAATGGGCATTAAGAAAATTTTCATTGGTACCGGAACACCAGGCATCCAGAAAATGTGTTTCCAGTAGCTTTTGTTTCCGCTAAATGTTGTGATGATAAAAGTGAATACTGCCAGAGTCATTGTAAAAGCAATGTTTCCGGAAAGGTTTGCACCGTTAACGATGGGAATCAATCCAAAAATATTATTTAACCATATGAAAAAGAAAATAGTCAACAAGTAAGGCATAAACCTTTTGTATTTCTTTTCCCCAATCATAGGAATGGCAATGTCATCTCTTATAAACAACACCAAAGGCTCTACAAAACTGGCGATACCTTTTGGTATGAAATTTTCAGATTTTTTGTATTTTCTGGCGGCTCCTATAAAGATGAGAAACAATACCAAAACTGAAACCCACATCATAAAGACGTTTTTGGTAACAGAAATATCGAGGGGTTTTGCCGCGTTTACAGGATAGCCGTCTTCTCCTAACTGAAGTGTTTCAGCGCCTGCATCCAGTTGATATACTTTTTCGTGGTAGTTGACAAATTTGCCACCGTTTTTTTCAACGACAACCTTTCCGTCGTAATCGTGGTGAAATTCTGAGGACAAAAACGTTGTCAAACCATTGTCTGTCCAAAGGATTACAGGTAGCGGGATAGAGTATTTATTTTCTCCAATATCAATGATGTGAAAGCCATAAGCATCCTTGACGTGATGCATGATCATTTCTTTGGGGTCAAACTTTTTATCTTCAGTCTTTTCCTCTAGGAGAGTTTCCTCTATCATAGAATCTTCATCTTGTGCGACGGAAGCAAAAGACATAACTAAAAAAATACCTAAAAACAGAGTTCTAACTGCGCTTAATTTCATTGCTTTCAATAAGATAATAATGCGTTCCTTAAAATCGGTGCAAATGTAGTAATACTAAATGAATTGTCAAACATTAAAATTAAGGTTTATTCTTCTTTTAGTAAAAGGGTGATATTGACGATTTCAAAAGCCAAATAAAGAAAATAAGGAATGAAAAAATTAAACACTTCCAAGGTTGCATTTTCATTAGGATTTAAAAGTACTGGAAGCAAAAAAACTATGCAAAGAATCATTTTAAAAAGGGTAGCCCCCATAAACAATGGAAAAATTTCTTTTTTGCCTGACGAAAACTTAAAGTTCACAATAGAGTATACGATTAATACTGTAATAAAATGAAACCCATAAATGGTATATAAGGGTAGTATGAGGTCTACTCCTGAAAAAAAATGAAATAAAATATACCAATGAACAGCAAATACTAATAAGGTAAAAGTTAACAATAATAAGAGAAAATTGGTTTCTCTTTTTATAAACCTGGCATTCATTATTCGTCTTTTTTGGAGTTGGAAAGAAATTGTCTTATGGCGACAAAAATAGCAATTAAAACAGAAAATAGAGAAATTCCTGCTGTTAGAATAGGTTTACTTGTATTGAAATAATCGTCTAAAAGTGTTCCAAGATAGGTGCCTCCGGCAATGATTGCAATCATTTGAAATGCAATAGCTGAATAAACCGCATAACTACTATACGCTTTGCTCTGTTTTTGGTTTTGAGTTTCTTTCTTGTTTTTCAAAAAGGTGATTTTGCGATTTTAAATCTTCTTCGGTTTTTGTTTCTTTCTCAACCATTTGTTTTACTGAACCCTTCATAACACATGTTGCGTTAAATGCTGCTCCCGGTTCTATAGCCAGTTTTCCTGCAACAACATCTCCGTCAACACGGGCTGTAGCTCTTAAAGTGAGTGTTCCTGAGATGGTCATATTTCCAGAAAAGCTTCCTTCTAAATCAGCATTTTCACATTCCAATGTTCCTTTTATGACACCTTTTTCACCCAACACAACTTTTGAGGGTGTTTTGACATTGCCCTTTACATTGCCATCAATTCGCATTCCAGACTTTGAGATTAAGTCTCCGGTAATGGTAGTGCCTTCTGTTATTCTATTTTGTTGATTACCTACAATGGCTGGAGCCTTGGGTTTTTTGTCAGTAAACATATCAATTGATTTTATCGTTATACAAATCTAAGTTTTTATGCACTTGAACAACCGCATAATTGGGTGATGAAATTTCAATGTATGGATTGGAAATTTTAAATTTCTTATTCTCTTTTAACGTTTCGGCAAAACCTTTTGCTCCCTCCTGACTATATAGCCCATGGACCACTACAAATTTTTTGGAAGTGTTGTAATAATCTATTGATGTGTCAAGATAATCAAAATTAAGTTCTTTAATTGCCTCATCAAGTTTTTCACGGAAAGCTATTGCGTCTTCTGAGGTATTTGAGTTAAATTCATAAATTAATTTCCACCTGTCGGTATCATTATTGGCTTTAAAGTCAAAGTTTTCGAGTTTAGGAATTTGAGCGTTATAAATGTTATTTGCTTTTTTACCTTCTTCTGTGTTTGGATAATTGAGAGAAATAAAATTAATAGCCTTTTTATATGCTTCAAGTCCGTCTTGTTTTCCTATAGCTGTGGCTTTCAACATTTCGAATTTTGGAACAATTGCATCACCAATATATTGCGTGATATATTTATCAGACTGTTCAATAACCTCGGTATACTGTTGCTCTTCAAAAAGACGGTAAAGTTGATTGTATTTAAACTCAGGGCTAGACTCGTCTTCAGCTAGAACTGCTTCGGGGTTGCTGATAATTTCGGCATACCTTGAATCAGGATGGTTTGTTACGATATCGTTTTTGTACTGTTGCACTTTTGAAGAATTACCGAGTAATTCATAGGCTTTATAAAGATGATATTTTGAAGGCACAACCAATCTTTCTTCCAGCTGAAATGTCAGCAGGGTTTCTAAACGGTCTATGGCCAGATTATACTCCTTAAATTTTTCTTTATAGATTAACCCTAATTGATAATATGCCATGTTTCTCTCACCTACTATACTGTCAATAACCTTTTGATCTGAAGGAATTTCTGCCAAGTAACTCTCTGCGTTGAATGCCTCATTTTCTGAGATTGGTTTGCCCTTAGCAATCAAAGCATCAGACTGGATATCACTTTGTGATGTCCTTTTATTTGATCTTCTCCAATCGTCTTCCAGCTCTCTATCTCCCCATTGGCGTCTAAATTGTAATTTTCCTGACGCAACGGCAGTTGAATTGTAAAAGTAGAAGTTTCCAGAAGATTTTTCACCATCTTCGCCTCGTTGGTTACCTTTAAAAAATTCGTTGCTTCTAAACGTTTCTTTCTCTTTCACCATTGCAATAGAGTCTGAAATGGCTTTGTTTTTAAGGTTGTTTGTATATTCGGTAAAATATGCCAATCGCTCAGATTCATCCATCTTTATTATTGAAATAATACTATCATTTCTCGTGACAATATCTTCATATCTGATAACATCTTCCAGGTTATCTCTTTTCTTCTTGATTAAACGATGTTCTCTTGTGTTTTCAACCAATCTTTGAAGGGTACTATCATAATAGCTACCGGCAGTTTTATATTCAGAATTGTCAAAATAGATATCACCCAAAGAAGAATAGTTAAGAGCTTGCAGTTTTTGATTTTGCCTAAATTCCTTAATCGATTTGTTGTAGGCTGTGATTGCTTCATCAGTTTCGCCAATATTTAAATAAAACTCACCTTTTTGGTGGTGAATAACATCAAGGTATGGACGGTTTTCTCGATCCTCTATTAAATCTTCAAATTGTTCTTTTTGTGCTAATTTATCACCCTTTTCGTAATCAAAATTTTTGATTTTTTGAATTTTAGAATGAATAAAGTAGATTCTGGGTGATTTTCTGTTTAATTCAATTACTTCATTAAAAGCAATGTTTGCGCTGTCTTTTTGGTTTAAAATATTGTAAAGCTGACCTTTAATAAAAAGTAGCCTCCCTTTAGTTTCGTTATCTTTTGTGGACTTTGCAGCATTTTTTATATGCACCAGTGCGCTGTCAGGGTGTTCCATATTAATATATGCCTGACCAATCATTGCAGAGGCATCTGCAAAATCTTCATCCTCTAGTTCTGCATTTTCAAAAAGCTCTTTAAGGTTTTTTAGCGCAACATCTTCATTCTTGAGTCGGATATTGGTTTTTTCTCTCCAAATTTTTGCCTTGTTTACGCTGTTACTGGTTGGGTATCTGTGAAGAACAAAATTGAAAGCTTCAATTGCGGGGATAAATCTGGATTCATAATATCGGGCTTTTCCTAAAAGCATATAGGCTTCATCAATTTGAGGATTGTGTTCTTTCCCATTAAAATAAATCGAATGCTTTTGAATGGCGATTACAGCTTTTTCTTCGGCGCGCTCAAAGTCTGTATTTCTGTTTTCTCCAGGTAATTGAATTTCTTCAGAAAGTTGAATGCGTTCTACCGGTAAGACTTCAAAATAGTCATCTTTAACATTTTGAACCAAGGCTTGTTTACCTTGCTCAAGCGCAAGATTACCATTGTAAATTGCATTAAACTCTGCATTAACGGCTCTGAAGTTTCTGGTCATAAATGTGCTTTTTTTACGGGAGCAAGAAGAAGCCACCAAAAAAAACACTAAAAGTATTGCTGAAAATTTATATATGCCTCTCAAATTAAATCGAATTTATTTATGATAACTAACTAAAAATCTAAGATTTTAGTATATGAAATGTTTGCAAGTTGTAAAAATACGTTTCTTTTTGAAAAAATCAGAAAACTAGGCTTAAATTTTGACTTTTGTACTATTCTTAGCCTTTTCATATGCAATCAAATTCAGGTAATTACAATTGACTGATTTTGTAAAGTATATGCATTTGAGAATTTACATTTAGTTTTTAATTCAATTTAAAGGTTTTCATTTTCAAACAAGATTGTATTTTTGTAAAAAAAAAGAATGTCAAAACTTCATCCACTTAAAGTACATAAAATAATCAGGGAAACCAAGGATGCCGTTTCATTGCACTTTTTAGTACCTGAAAACTTACAGTCAGAGTTTAAATACAATGCCGGTCAATATTTAACTTTAGAAACCGAAATTCAAGGAGCAAAAATAAGGAGAGCATATTCTCTTTGTTCAGCACCTTTTGAAGAAACACTTTCGGTAGTGGTAAAAGAAGTGAAAAACGGCCGCTTTTCAAAATTTGCAAATCGTGAATTGCGTGAGGGTGACATGCTTTCTGTCCTTCCGCCGGAAGGCAAATTTATTTTAGAGCCCAACAAAAACTCACAAAATACCTATGCTGCATTTGCGGCGGGTAGTGGAATTACTCCCGTTATCTCCATTATCAAGACCGTTATGGAAGAAGAACCCGAAAGTAAATTTCTTTTGGTTTACGGAAACAAATCGCCCGAAGACACCATTTTTATGAAGTCGTTGATGGATTTACAACAAAAATTTTCTCAGCGATTCATGCTTGAGTTTGTTTTTAGCCGAAAAGAGCTTGAGGGGTATCAATTTGGAAGGATTAGCCGATCGATTGCCAATTATTTTCTAAAAAATAAATACAAAGCACACACGTTCAACAGTTATTTTCTTTGTGGTCCCGAGCCTATGATTGAAGAACTTAGGGAAACACTTTCTTCAAACGGTATTTCGAAAGAAAAAATACAATTTGAATTGTTTTCGAGCTCATCAGTACCTGAACAAACATTAGAAGTATCTGAAGGAAACACTGCTTTATCAGTCATGCTTGATGATGAAGAAACTGAATTTATAATGCCTCAAAACAAAACTGTTTTAGAGGTGGTGCTGGAGCAAAACCTAGACGCCCCCTATTCCTGTCAGGGAGGGATTTGCAGTACCTGCATCGCCCGAATCACTGAAGGTGCCGCGACAATGCGCAAAAACCAAATTCTCACAGACGATGAAATTGCAGAAGGTTTGGTCTTGACGTGCCAGGCACAACCCACTACTTCGGTATTGAAGGTGGATTATGATGATGTGTAATCTAAGCATTAAGTTAATTTATACTTCCAAAATTTCTTTAAGTTTTATAATAACCTGGTCCGGCGTAATACTTTTTAACGCATTTTCATATCCTTTAGGCAATTTATTCCCATAAACAGAAGTTGGAATCAACGGAAACGCTTCTCTATTTGCCAACAATGCGTTTTCTGCAGGTTGATTGAAGGGGTAAAACCCTGCATAAGGATGTGTCATTCCCCAAATTGTGATGGTAGGCACGTCATAAATCGCAGCCAAATGTGCATTACCACTATCCATTGCCAGCATGGCATCCAGATTTGAAATCATCGCCAATTCCTGGTCAAAGGACAGCTCGCCTGCTAAATTTGTAACTGAAGAATGTTTTTGTCCTATCGATTTTAGCAATTCTACTTCTTTTTTCCCGCCACCAAAAAGAAAAATTTGGATGTTTTTTTCACTATCGAGCTGCGCTATAACTTCTTTCATTAAATCCAACGGATACATTTTCCCTTGATGTGCTGCAAAAGGGGCGATGCCAATGTGTTTTTTATATGTTTTGTCAAAAAGTGGAATCATTATGGGCGGAATTTCCTTTCGAACAGGAAAGGTATGCTGATCCATATCTATTGGGAAGCCCAATTTTTCAAACACTTCGGCATAACGCTCAACAGTTGTCTTTAAAGGTTGAAAGATTTTATTTCTAGCCCTTGTCAACGCTTTTTTTTCCGCTCTGCCTTTGTTAATTCTTGCTACCTGAATTCCATTGAGTTTAAAAAATGCGTTCATCACATTGGACCGCAATACATCATGAATGTCAGCTACAGCATCAACCTTATTTTTTTTTAGCTGTCGAGCAAGTTTTAAAAGTCCCTTGATGCCTTTATGCTTTCCACTAACATCAGCAGGAAAAAAATGAACATTGGGCAGTTCTTCAAATAATGGTTTGTGAAAAGGTTTTGAAAGCATTGTTATTTGTAAGCCGGGGTAAGTTGTACAAAGTACTCTTAATACCGGAATGCTCATGGCCACATCTCCTAAAGCAGACAGTCTAACAACAAGAATATGTGTTGGTTTTGGGTTCAAACCCTAAGTTTTTGATTTTTTTCTCTAAGCCTTTTAACCTAGTTAATCTGCTATTTTTTCCTTAACACAGGGTTCATCTCCTCGTCATTATACATCTTCATTTGCTTGTAAACTTTCATATACTTATCTCCATTGGCAATGTCTTCCAATAATTGATCGATGGCTTTAGATAAATCGATGCGTTGTTCGAGTAAAGTATCTAATTTCTCTTTGCATTTCAGTCTATATTCAGGGCTGGCATCTGCTCTGTTGGCTTCTTCGTCCATATGATAGATTTTTAATGCTAGAATTGATAGCCTGTCAATTCCCCAAGCCGGGCTTTCGGTATTGATTTTTGCATTTTTCTTTACCTCTACATCTTTGAATTTTTCCAGAAAATAGCTGTCAATATACTCAACGGTATCAGTGCGGTCTTGATTGGATGCATCAATTTGACGCTTTAGCTTTAAGGCTGCCACAGGATCAATTTGAAGATCACGAATAATATCTTCATAGTGCCATTGCACAGTGTCTATCCAACATTTTCTGTATAGTAAATGTTCAATAAGTTGCGCGTTTCTGTCAAATGGATTTTCAAAAGGCTGGTCAACGGTGTTAACAATGTGGTACTTTTTGATTACGTCTTGAAATATCTTGTTTGCTTTTTGTGTAAACATAGTTTATTGTTTTTCTAAAATATGCAAATACTCAACGGTGGCATCTGCTTTATGGTTTCTGTTTTCAGTTTTATCTGCTTTAAAACGCTGGTATTTTGTTGTTTCCAAACCATACCTTCCATAGCGTTCCATAATTGACTGCACTTCATTTTTTGTCATCAGCCCTTCATTATTGTAACTTAAAAACACATATTGAAATTCTGCGTTTTTTATTAGTTCTTCAAAAGATTTTGAAACTTCACGTTTTTTACAATAAGTGCTCTTTTCATAGTTACGCAAACCGGTTTTTCCTTGTGGTACAAAGGTATCATATTTTGCGATGGTATTCAACAGGTGATAATTAGCACCATATTGACGGGCGTTATAGGGGGGGTCAAGGTATAAAATATCTCCGCTGATTTTTTTTATTAGCAAATTGGCTTCCTCCTGAAATACCCGATGTGTTGTGTTAGTGGTTTCAAAATGAGCAGGCTCCAGTATCAATGGCTTTGCGGCTGATTTTTTTATTTTTTTTAAAAAAGCACCATAAACCGAAGCTGTGTTAGCTACTTTATCTGCACTTTCAATGAGTGATGCTAAAAGAAAAAAATAGAGTTCCTGGTTTATTTCTTTGTTTTTTTTCCAATTTTCTATTTGTTGCCGGATGGCGTCAATTTTTTGACCATTTTCTTTTGAAAAATAAAGCCTTCCTTCACTTCCGCCTTCTGAGTAATTTTCAAAAATAAAGCCTTTGTTGCCTGATAGCGCATTTAACTCTTTGACGGGCTTTTCAAAATCTAAAGGGTTGTGGTTTCCAATGTAGTTTTGGAGCAAAATATAGCTGTAGAATTCGATATCATTTGCGATCACATTTTTAACCAGTGGTTTAAACTTTCTGCCAACGGCACCCGTTCCGGCAAAAAGGTCGCAAAAGATAGATTCTTTAAGTGGGCTTCTAATTATTTTGGATATAGTTTCTAAAATCCAGGGATTGAGTTTGTGTTTGGAGCCTATATAATTCATCGTGTTACCCAGATTATATCTGATAGTGTTGTCTTGTTGTCTGAAAATTTCAGTGATGTGAGTTGACCGGATTCAAAAGTAGTAACATAATTGGAAATCACCTGATGTAAAAACGAGATTTCTGCCTTTAGTTTCCAATGAGCTCCATTTTCTGAATATACAATTATAAACAATCGATTGGCAAAATGATGCCTTTGTTGAGAACTTTGATTGTTGTATAGCCAGGTTAATAATTGTTTTTGATTTGCTTTCGCGAAAGCTAAACTTTCTCCAAAACCTTTAGGAAAAACGGACGTTTTAAGATCAAAGGCAACGTTTTTGATTGAAAAATCAACCAGCCTGTCCTTGTTATTTTTTGCAGGAATCACATTGGGAAGCGAACAAAATATTTCTTCAACTGCCATTGCACTCCAGAAATTATACCAACGATTAACTGCGTAATAGAAGGCCTCCTTTTTGTCGAGATTTTGGTTTTTAACCAACGCGGCTATGGCTTGTATTAATTCTTTCCAATTTAAAATTTCATAGATAAACTTAGTGTGGTTGTCCCATATATCATTCTGTTTTCTAAACCATTTATAGGGGTAATCCCATCGGTTTTTTAATTCTTTTTCAATATTTTTAAGCCGCTCATTCATTGAATAAATAAAATCAGAAAAGGCAACAGCACCAACAACCATAACAGAAGCTCCTTAAATCCTTTTTCTTCTTTCGTTTCCAGATAATTGGTTGTCAATACGGCAAATGGCATTGCTGAAAACGCCAGTTCAGAGCCGTTTTTATGTGGAGTAAAAATTACAATTGCCAGAGCAATTAAAGTCAAACTATATAATTGAAAATTTTTGGTTTTTTGTTTTTTGTTTTTAACTTTTCGTTTAAAGAGAAAATGCCCTGACAACCAAAGCATCACTGTAAAAAATACAGATGCCGGAAGCAATAAGGAAAACTGATTGTAACTGGTAAAGTCAAATCCGGGAATCTCAATCCAGTCTAATGGTGAGTAAAATGTGTTTTGAACCAAAAGTGTATAGACATTACTTAAAATAATCACAGTGGCCATTCCCACAAAAGGAATGACATAATTTTTAAAATTTCTTCCAACAAGAGCCACAATGGAACCAAACAAGAAAATCACAAAAAGAAAGGACCAAAAGTAAAAACAGGAAGCCAATGAAATCCACAAAGCAGCATCAAAGAGTTTCTTTTGAACGTCTTTTTGCGATCTCAAGCTAATCATACGTCTTAATGCCAGCAATATGAAAAAGTGTGCCACAAGCACTTTGGCATTTAAAAATGAAGCAGGTATTGTGGTAATAAAAATTCCAAAAACAACAATTAAATATGTGTTGTTATATGTTAATTTATTTTTCCTGGAAATAAAATCAACCAGTAGCATTGTCAACAAAAAAATCAAAAGCATACCTACTTGAAAGGCAATTTCAGAGAAGCTTTCAATTGTTTCAGTGCTTTTAAAATAGTGCCCCAGAAAAAAAAGGGCCATAAAAGCAGCAACTAATACATAATTTACCGGCTTTGATTTTCCAAAAAAGCTTGTTAGCATTACTTTATTTTATACTTTTGTACTGTAAATATAAGAACTTATGAGTTGGAAAGGTTTTTTTGAAGGCATCGAATCTGTAACAGAAACAATTTTGTTGCAACCCTTAGATGGAATTCGCGAAATGGAATTAAGTAATTGGTTTTTATCCAATGGTTTAAACTGGTTGTTTATGTTGATTGGTTTTGTGGCCTTAATCTATTGGTTAATACAGCTTAAGAAATATAATGACGAAGATACAGAAGATAAAACATCTACTTCGCATTCCTACTTAGGATAGGTCAAAGCCAATATCTCTTCTAAAATATTTCCTGTCAAAGTTGATTAACTCAGCGTTTTGATAGGATTTTTTTAGTGCCTTTTGCCAGGTAGTGTCCAGCGAGGTTATTGCAAGGACACGCCCTCCGTTTGTAACAACTTTTCCATTCTTTTCTGTTGTCCCGGCGTGAAAAATAATTGCGTTTTCAACCTCTTCAATCCCGGTAATTTCTTTCCCTTTTTCATATGCTTCAGGATACCCGCCCGAAACGAGCATGACTGTTGTAGTAGCTCTTGAGTCAATGTCGATGGTGTGTTTGTTAAGGCTCTGTTTAAAGGTTGACTCCAGCAGCGAAACTAAATCAGTTTTTATGCGAGGTAGGACTACTTCCGTTTCGGGGTCACCCATGCGCACGTTGTATTCTATTACATAAGGCTCGTCACCCACTTTAATCAAACCGATAAAAACAAAACCTTTGTAGTTCATGTTTCTCTTTTGGATACCTGCGATGGTGGGTTTTACGATTCTTTCCTCAATTTTTTCCATCAATACTTCATCAGCAAATGGAACCGGTGAAATGGCTCCCATCCCGCCAGTGTTAAGACCGGTGTCACCTTCACCGATGCGCTTGTAATCTTTGGCTGTAGGTAATATCTTGTAGTTTTTCCCATCAGTCAATACAAAAACAGAAAGCTCAATTCCTTTTAAAAACTGTTCAATCACGACTGTTTTACTTGCTGCACCAAATTTCTCATCAACCAACATGCGCTGTAATTCGGCTTTGGCCTCATCGGCAGTTTCAAGGATGACCACACCTTTCCCTGCAGCGAGACCGTCGGCCTTTAAAACATAGGGGGCAACATTGTTTTCAATATATTGAAGCCCTTTGATCAGGGTTTCTTTCGTAAAACTTTTATAAGAAGCAGTAGGGATTTTAAATTCTTCCATAAACTCCTTGGCAAACTCTTTACTGCCTTCCAGCTTTGCTCCTTTCTCTGAAGGGCCTATAATCATAACATCTTTTAAGTCAGTGTCTGAAGCAAAAAAATCAACAATACCATTAACAAGCGGATCTTCCGGTCCAACGATGACCATTCCCACTTTATTTTTTAGAACAAAGGTTTTAATGACTTCAAAATCATTTACATCCATATTTACATTCTCGGCAATCTGAGAGGTGCCGGCATTTCCCGGTGCTACATATAGTTTACTGCATTGCGAGCTTTTAGCGGCTTGATGCGCAAAAGCGTGTTCTCTTCCTCCGGAACCTAAAATCAGGATGTTCATGGTAGTATTTTTTAAAGTGTGAATTGTGACTTCAAAAATAATTGTTTGTAACTTGTCCTACTAATTTTTTAGTGTTGAATTTATTTGATTTTACATTGCGTTTCAAAGGTTTTCCCATTGAGGAAGCAACGCGTCATTTAAATGAAATTCAATCCCTTTCTGATGATGCATTTGCCAATAGTTTAGAAAAAAGAAAACAAGACATTGTCCATTTTCACCTCAACAACAATGCCTTTTATACCGATTTGGTCCGAGGAATTAACCCCAAAGATTGGAACTCAATTCCTGTATTGACAAAGTCCGACCTGCAACAACCCCTGGAAAAGCGACTTTCAAATGGGGTTTCAAAAAAGAAAGTATATATTAATAAAACATCAGGATCTGGAGGACATCCTTTTACTTTTGCTAAAGACAAGTTTACACATGCACTTACCTGGGCAATGATTCAAAATCGGTTTTCGTGGCATGGTATTAATTTAAAAAAATCATTTCAGGCACGATTTTATGGCATCCCTTTGGATTTTGTGGGGTATCAAAAAGAACGTTTGAAAGATTCTTTAAGCAACAGATACCGGTTTCCCATTTTTGACCTTTCTGAAGAAAAGTTGGAACAGTTTTTTCAAAAGTTTATCAAAATGCCTTTTGATTATATCAACGGATATACCAGTTCAATTGTACTTTTTGCAAAATTCCTTCAGCATAAAAATGTGATTCTTAAAGACGTCTGCCCAACATTGAAAGTATGTATGGTCACTTCTGAGATGCTGTTTGAAAGTGATAAAAAACTGCTCGAAGCCTGGCTGGGAGTCCCAATCGTCAACGAATATGGGGCTTCAGAGCTTGATTTGATTGCTTATACTGATACGAATGATGATTTTATCGTTAATTCCGAAACCTTGTTTGTTGAAATTCTGGATGAAAACAACCGGCCGGTTCCTAAAGGTAAAGTAGGCAGGATTGTCATTACATCGCTATACAACAAGGCTCATCCATTTATCAGATATGATATCGGTGATTGGGGAAGTTTTAATCCCAATGGAACACTTAAAAAACCCATTCTAAAATCACTCACCGGCAGAACCAATGATGTAGCGCTACTTCCCAACGGAAAAAAAGTGCCTGGACTTACATTTTATTACGTTACTAAAAGCATTATTGAAGACAACAGCAATGTAACTGAATTTGTTGTAGTACAAACCAAAACTGATGCTTTTGAAATTACATACACTTCCAGAATTCCATTAAGAAAAAAAGAAAAAGAAGACATTAAAAACGCTCTTGAAAAATATCTTGGAACAGGCTTAAATCTTACACTTAATCGGGTGGAAACACTTGACAGGAGCCGCAGGGGCAAGTTAAAGCAATTTACAACTTTGGTCAATGAGTAAGCAAATAACCATCATCACCAATTATTTCCCGCCGGAGAGCGGTGCGGCCTCAAACCGTATTTCTGCAATGGTTGATGCGTTTCTTGACAACGGTTATGTTGTGACCGTCATTTGCCCTTTACCCAGTTATCCGCTTGGAAAAGTTTTTATAAGCTATCGAGGTAAGTTGTTTGACAAGGAAAGGAAAGAGTCTTTAACAATTTATCGTTTGTGGCATATGCCCAGCAACTCCTCTTCAAAGTTTATACGGCTTTTCTCTATGCTGAGTTTCTGCTTCAGCTTGTTTTGGTTTGTGTTGTTTAAAAAACTTTCCCCTGTGGTTTTTGTTCAAATGTCTCCACTTTTTATAGGTTTTACCGGTGTTTTTATTTCGCGCTTAAAGCGAAAAAAAATAGTGCTTAATGTTTCAGACTTATGGCCCCTGGCAGGACTTGAAATGGGTGTATTAAAAAGGGGGTTTTATTACAACATATTGGAAAGCATAGAAAAATACTGCTACAAAAAAACCGATTTAATATTGGGACAATCTGAAGAAATTTTAACTCATATTGAAAAAGACTTTTCGCCTAAAGATTTCTTTCTGTATCGAAATTTTCCACAAGACAAATCAAACTATACATCAAACACCAAACCGCCCTCAAATGAACTAAAAATAGTCTATGCCGGCTTGCTGGGAGTGGCACAAGGAATTTCAAATTTAATTAAAGGTTTAAACATTCCTGATGGCGTTTCAATCTCCATTTACGGTGATGGCCCTGAAGCTAAAAATGTGGCTCAAATAGCACTTTCAAACCCAAAAATCAATTATTACGGCGTTTTGGAAAAAGGTGAACTTGACAAAAAGTTATTGAGCTATGATCTGGCGTTGATTCCTCTTGTTAACAGGATTTACGGCTCTGTACCTTCAAAAATATTTGAATTGAGTCGTTTGGGTATTCCTATAGTATATTTTTCAGAGGGTGAAGGGGCATTATTGGTCGAACAACTTGAACTTGGCTTTGTTATTAAAAACAATTTTAAAACTGAGTTAGAGCAATTAATTCAGGATATAAAGCACGGAAATAAAAAGTTACCGATGTCAAATCAGATAAAAGAAACTGCAAAAAATCACTTTGATTTTAACACACAGTTTGAACAGCTTTTAAAGCAAATTCAAGCTGTTTAATATGCTTTTTCTTCCCCTTTCAGGGCATTATAGATTGTTTGAAAGACTATTTTAAGGTCGAGGAGTAATGACCAGTTTTCGAGATAGAATATATCGAGACGCACGCGGTTGATAATATCATCGTCTGTCTCCACTTCGCCGCGATAGCCACTCACCTGAGCCAGCCCTGTGATACCCGGTTTAATAAAGTGCCGTACCATAAATTTGTCGATGCGTTCTGCATACATGTGGGTGTGACTTACCATATGCGGTCTGGGACCCACTACTGACATATCGCCTTTTAATACGTTGATGAATTGAGGCAATTCATCAATACTGGTTTTTCTTAAAAATCTGCCCATACGGGTAATTCTTTGATCACCCTTTGTTACCTGATATAAATCAGCTACCGGGTTGGGTTTCATAGAGCGGAATTTGAAACAGAAAAACTCTTCATAGTCGAGACCGTTTCGCTTTTGTTTAAAGAAAACGGGGCCTTTAGAGTCAAGTTTAATTAAAATTGCCAAAATGGGTGTTAACCAGGATAAAAGACCCACTATTACCAGCACAGAAATGATAATATCAAAAACGCGCTTGATAAAAAGATTAAAAGGTTCCTGAATAGGTATTTTTCTTAAAGAGAGTATCGGCAAATAACCATAATAATCAAACTCCAGCTTTTTGGTATAAATTTCTTTATTATCAGGTAGAAATTTTAGGATTTTAAGATTGTTATCTGCAAAATCAATTAGCATTAAAATTTCTTTGTTGGTAAGTTCTGCTACTGAAGAATAAATTTCATCTACCTGATTTTTTTGGATATACTCAAAACAATCTTCAATTTCAACTTTATTATCACCTCTAAGGTCAAAAGTTATTTGATGTTGGTAGCCATATTCCGGATTATCTTTAAAAAACTTTTCTAACTGTTCGGTTTTTTTGTTTTTTCCGATAATTATGGTGTTTCTATAGTTTCCTCCTAATAAGGTTCTGTATTTTTTGAGAAGGTAATAGATGGTAAGCTTAAAAAGTGTTATGAACAGAAAAGAATAGACTATGTATTTAATCACAGTATTGGGGTGAATGCTCATTTCATTGTAAAACCCAAAAAAGGCAAATACTACCAAAATAAACAACACCATTTGTTTTCCAATAAGAGAAAGGATTTTCACCAACTGTGTATAACGGTATATTTCATAAAAATTAGATTTTAGTGACATAAAAACCCAAACCGCTGATATAAATACTATATAGTTGAGATTAATTTCTTTATTAAAAAAAAGAAGGTAAGCCATCACCTGAATCACAACAAGGTCAATGGTATATGAAATGGGTCTTAAAAGCCCTGAATATCTTCCTCTTTTAAATAGCATTTATTTTCTGATGTGTTTTGAAAAATCTTTGTGTTCGCTTTTTTCAAGCTCTTCTTTTGTGAGTCCTTTAAAATAATTGTAGGTTATTTTCATTCCCTCTTTTCTATAAACTTTGGGTTCCCAGCCTAAAATTTCTCTTGCCCTGCTAATATCGGGCTGTCTTTGAAGTGGGTCGTCTTGTGGAAGGGGTTTAAAAATAATTTTTTTATTGATTCCTGTGAGGTTGATGATTTCTTCAGCAAAATCAAGAATGGTGATTTCATCAGGGTTTCCAATGTTTACAGGATCTGAATAATCACTCATCAAAAGCCTGAATAATCCTTCTACTTGATCGTCTACAAAGCAAAAAGAACGCGTTTGTTTACCGTCACCAAAAACAGTTAAATCCTCTCCCCGCAAAGCTTGCCCAATAAATGCCGGAATCACTCTTCCGTCATTCAATCGCATTCGGGGACCATAGGTATTAAATATCCGGGCTATTCTGGTTTCAAGACCATGAAAACGATGGTATGCCATTGTAATAGATTCCTGAAATCGTTTTGCTTCGTCATATACACCTCTTGGTCCAATGGTGTTTACATTGCCATAATAATCTTCAGATTGTGGATGCACTTCAGGGTCTCCATAGACTTCTGAGGTAGATGCTATGAGTATTCTTGCATTTTTCTCCTTTGCCAGACCCAATAAATTGTGCGTGCCTAAAGAACCTACTTTAAGTGTTTGAATTGGAATTTTTAAATAATCAATGGGACTCGCAGGTGAAGCAAAATGGAGAATATAGTCTAAGCTTCCCGGGACATAAACAAAAGTAGTGACATCATGGTGATGAAATTCGAAATTTGGATGTTTGAAAAGGTGTTCAATGTTTTTTAAGTCTCCGGTAATTAGGTTATCCATACCAATAACAAAAAAACCTTCTTTTATAAATCTATCGCATAAATGAGACCCTAAAAATCCTGCGGCACCAGTAATTAAAATCCGTTTTTTCATTATCGACCGATTGAAAAATAATTAAACCCCATTTCTTTCATTTCATTTACTTCATATAAATTCCTACCATCAAAAATCACCTTATTTGTAAGGTGCTCTTTAATCTTTTCAAAATCGGGGGTTCTAAAAATGCTCCATTCTGTACAAATTACAAGAGCATCAGCATTTTCGACAGCTTTATACATAGATGCAGCATATTCAATTTGGTTGCCTAGTTTTCTCTCTACATTTGTCATTGCTTCGGGGTCAAAAGCTATAACAGAGGCGCCTTTTTTAAGAAGAGCATCTATAATATCGAGAGCCGGTGCTTCTCTAATATCGTCTGTTTCAGGCTTGAATGACAAGCCCCAAAGGGCTATTTTTTTTCCTGTGAGTTGGTTATTAAAATAACTTTCAATTTTTGGAATTAGTACAGTTTTTTGATTTTTATTGATATCAATTACTGCGCTTAAAATTTTAAACTCGTGGTTTTCGTCTTTTCCGGACTTATGGAGGGCTTTTACATCTTTAGGAAAGCAAGAGCCTCCATATCCAATTCCCGGAAAAAGAAAACGCTTTCCTATTCTGGAGTCTGTACCCATCCCAATGCGCACTTTGTCCACATCAGCACCAACGAGTTCGCAATAATTTGCGATTTCGTTCATAAAGGTAATTTTTGTTGCTAGAAATGAGTTAGCAGCATATTTTGTAAGCTCTGCAGAGCGTTCATCCATGATAATAATGGGGTTTCCTGAACGCACAAAAGGGCCATAAAGTCTCTTCATCAATGCGGTGGCTCGATCACTGCTTGATCCAACAACAATGCGCTCGGGCTTCATAAAATCATCAACAGCAAAACCTTCTCTTAAAAACTCCGGGTTGGAGACCACGTCAAATTCACTTTTTGCGTGTTTAGCAATCGTTGCCTTTACCTTGTCTGAAGTTCCTACAGGAACAGTGCTTTTGTCTACTATCACTTTATAAGAAGTGATTTTTTTTCCGATTTCATCAGCAACACCCAGCACATATTGTAAATCTGCTGATCCATCTTCGTCTTCAGGAGTGGGGAGTGCCAAAAAAATGATTTCGCCATGTGCTAAGCCTTCATCAAGTGAAGTGGTAAAGCTCAATCTTCCGGCTTTGATATTCCGGTCAAAAAGCACATCAAGGTGGGGTTCATAAATGGGAACCTCGCCGTTTTTCATACGTTCAATTTTACTTGCATCTATGTCAACACACACAACTTCATTTCCTGTTTCTGCCAAGCAGGTGCCTGTTACAAGGCCCACGTATCCTGTTCCTATTACTGCTATTTTCATATTCATATACCCACGCAGGCGGGTATCTCGTTATTTAAAATTCCCGATTTTCTTTTAAAGTTTACAAAACAAGCCGTTAGCGCTATAAACCACATTGGGCAAGGTGAAATTTTTAAATAAAAGCCGGAACAATCAGTTTTTATTTTTTGAATTTTTCTTTCAGCACCAAAAATAAGAATTTTGTATTGCCTACGAGGTATCTTTTCCACATTCTTTTAGGCTCTTGCAGAAAGCGATAGAACCATTCCAGACCCATTTTTTGCATCCAAAGGGGTGCGCGTTTGGTTTTTCCGGCAAAGACGTCAAAGCTGCCGCCCACGCCCATAATAAAATTCACTTTAGAAAGTGATGTTTTGTGTTTGTGAAGAAAGTTTTCTTTTTTAGGGGAAGTCATAGCCACAAAAAGCATTTGAGCACCTGAGTTTACAATGTCATTCACAATATCACATTCTTCCTCTTCAGAAAAATAGCCGTTTCTGTAACCTGCAATTATGGAGGGATTGTATTTTTCTTTGTAAATATTGACCAATTTGGAAACAATCTCTTCTTTTGCACCAAGTAGGTAAATTTTATAGTTTTTCTTGTTTGCCAGTTCCACCAGGCTTGCCATTAAGTCAATCCCCGCTACACGTTCTTTAAGCGGTACCCCCAGAAACTTTGATGCCCAGACAACAGCCTGCCCGTCTGCGTTGATAATATCGGCGCTATTGACGCTTTCGCGGAGTTTACCGTCCTTTTGAAGTGTCACCAGTTTCCCGGCATTTACTACCATATGATGTAGTTGTTTGTTTTCAGCAATGGCTTGCTCAACCAATGCCAGCGTATCCTGCAAAGAGAGGTTGTGAATATTGGTTTTTAACAAACTGATTTTAGGGGTCATACTGCTATAAAGGATGGATGCAAAAGTAAGTGTATTTAAGGAGATAAAAAACAACTTTAAAATTATTGTTTTAAAGGTGTGCGCATACTTTCTTCAAGTTTTAATTTCAAAGTTACCATAAACAAGGCAACAAATGAATACACAAAAAAGTTGCCCGCCAAAAGCACTATGAAAGCTAAAAAGGATATAAACAGCCAACCGGTCGTATTCATTTTGAAGGGTAAAAAAAGCTTTAAAAAAATAAATAAATAAAAAGCTCCACCCAAAATCCCCCAAAAGAAAAACACATCAATAATATCCATTTGTGAGCGTAAGTCAAAATCAGAAACGCCACCAAATAAGTAATTAACCCATCCCCAGCTTTCTTGAATAAAAGGCAAGGTTTTTTCCAGAAGCAACTGGTCTCTGAATGACAATAAAGCGGAAAGTAAACCATCACTTTGTCTTATGGAATTAAAAATTCCATATTGGAAAAAGAAATAATAGGCCAGTAGCAACCCTATTAGGATTGCTACGACAAGTAAAGTTCTTTTAAATGGAATCTTTGAAACATAAGCAAGATAGCCAAGAGTAAATAACATTGAAAGATAAACAGCTTTTGTTCCAATAAAAATACAGGAAATAAAAATGAAAATAAATTTCCAATTTTTAATTACTCTTTCCTTATATCTTAGAAGAAAATAGAACAAGGTGATAATATACCCATAACTTCCGTTGGAAACGGCAGCAAACATTCCATTATATCCAAATCTATTTCCTTGGTAGGTGTTAAAAAGTTTTATCGATAAGAGAGCACCTATGAAAATCAAAATTGAATTAACCACCATTACCCACTCAAAGGTTTTATAAAACTCTGGAGAAAGTTTGTTAATTTTAATCCTTTTGTTAACAAAAGAAAAGAGTAAAATTGGAAATAAAAATTTAAAAAAAGTCAACAGGGAATTCCTTGTAAAAGAAGTCTCTAAAAATAGCTGCCCAATTGAAAAAAAGATAAACGTAACTAATGCAATCAGAATGAACTTATAGTCCTTAATTGCAATTTGAAAGATCAAAAACCCTATCAAAACTACTGCTTTTATGAATTGTGAAAAAGAAAATTCTGGGAAAAAATAATACGTTAATTTATCTGAAATTTCTAACCCCCAAAAGAGCAAAAACAGTATAATTAAACTGATCGTTAAATGATTTTTTTTGATATGTGAATCATTAGAAGTCAATACAGGTGTTTTTCTATTATTTTGCTTGCAGTTTCAAAATTAAAATCTTTTATCTGCTCTGATGCTTCCATCATTTTCTTGACCTTGTCAGGATTTTGCGCCAATATTTTTATTTTTTCAGCTAATTCATTTTCGTTTTGGGTTTCAAAATACAATTTGTTTTCAAATGGATCGAGTATGTTTTTGTTTTCCTTTATGTCACTTGAAATGATAGCCATTTTTGCAGCAATGGCCTCTTTCAGAACAATCGGTGAGTTTTCAAAATAAGAAGGGAATATAAAAACAGCACATTTTTTAAACAACTCATTCTTTTCATGCCCCGTTTTTGAACCATAAAAAATAAAGTTTTCAATTTTGTGGTTTTCTATTAAGGATATTACTTTTTGCTCAAATATTTCATTTTCAAACTCACCCAAGACATGGACTTTCAAACCTTTAAAAGCATTTTTGTGAAGTGTTAGTGCTTTAACTAAAGTAAAGAACCCCTTTTTTTCAGACAAACGGCCCACATAAAGAAAATCATTTGTTTTTTGCTCAATATCATTTTCAAATTCTTTATAGTCAATAAAATTTTCAAGAACAACTAGCTTTTTAGGTTTTATATACTGTACATAAAACTTTTTGTGAAAGTTTTCTGAGAGTACGAAAATCACATCACCAAGTGAAAGTATCTTTGTGAAAAGCTTTAACTTCATTCCACTCAAAAAAAAGTCATCTTCAGTTTTTGCATGTAAATGGATTACTAGTTTTTTAGAGGTTAATTTTAAAATAAAAATAAAAAGGGCTTCGCGAATAAATGAAATATTTGGAACAACAAATACATTACTTACGTGTATTTTATGTTTAAATACAAACCCAATAATTCCGAAGATGTTTTTAATAAAATGTAATAGTTCATAAAACCCCTTCTTCTTATACAAATCAGCTCTTTCACCCCCCTTTGAAGTGTTATAATTTAAAATGGTATGGTTTTGGGAGTTTAGTCCAACAATTTGTTGCACCCTTAGATTTGCTAGTGCAACACCACCAACTGGAGGGGGTAGGGGGCCAATAAAAGCAATTGTTTTACTCATTTTTAGTGATATAGCTTTTATTGTTGGAATAAATATAGGCAAAAACCATAAAAAACATATAGGCAGCTTGTGGTCTAACAGCAAAACCATTACTAAGCAGTGATGTTAATAAGTAACCTATTATTAAGGTGGCGAGTATCATTGAAACTCTTTTTGAAAGAAAAAGAAGGGAAAGTAAAAGAAGGGTAAACACAATCATAAAAGGGATTCCATTTTCAACCACATAGGTTAAAAAGTCATTATGTGAGCCCTTTTTTTCCCACCACCACTCTTTGGTTTTTATCAAATCTGACCCCCACCCTCTTCCTAAAAGATAATCTTTAAAACCATAGTCTTCTAAAATATCCAGCTTTTCCTCATACATTGTTAATCTTCCTGAGGAAAAGCGGTTCCAATCAAAATCTCTTAAGTAAATAAGTGCCAAGCCTAAGACAAATGGAATAAATAATAGTGCTTTGGCATATAAATATCTAAAAAACCCGGAAGTGAGATAAAGCATAACCACTATAAACAAGAAATAGAATACAATTACTGTTCTCACATTGTATCCTATAATTAAAAAAAGAAAAGAGGCCAGCATAAAAGAATACATGTACCATTTTTTGTTTTTCAACATATAAGAAACTCCAACAAAAAGTGCCGCCAAAACATAGTTGTGAGTATGTAAACCACTAAAAAAAACAGGCCACCTAAATGACCCCCTATTGAATGTTGGGTTAAATAAAAGTAGTGCAATGACAGATAAAAATGCACAAATTGCAACAAATATCACCAGTTCATTTTTGATGCTTTTACCGGTTAACTTTGTATGAACCACTAACACACAGAAAAAATAAATGGGAGTACTTATCTTAAGTGCATATTTTAAAGAATCTAAGAGTTCGCTTGAAGTATAAAACGCCGTAAATAAATTCAGTATATATAAAATAAATGTTATGAAAATAGGAATCAACAGAATCCCTACTTTTCTAAAATATACCGTCAAGTAAATAAACATTAAAGGGATTAAAAGATACTCTACATACTCTGTAGTGTTAACGGGCATTCCTAACGGATTGTATTTTATATAGTTGGGTGTAAAGTGTCTGGTCCACCACGCTAACTCTTCGTTCAAATAAGAAAACAACAGTTTGATTACAAGCAAGCTGAGAATGCCGTAAAACATTAAGGACTCAAATGTTATTTTTTTATTTAAATTCACTATTAATTAAAATTAAACTTCTTTAGCTCAAAAGCCTTGTTAAACTCAGAGATGTCTTCATAGCTTTCCACGCTTAAGGAGTATATTTCATTTTCATTCAGCGTTCTATTAAAGAGGGTTAAGTTTCTAATATTCCCAATTAAAGGGTTTCTGAATTCATTCTCATAACGCTCTGTCCCAAGATAAATTTGGTGAAAATTGATCTTTCCGTCATTAATATTCTCAAATTGCTGATACAATTCTGCATTAATATATATTTGAACTTTTTGTGGTGTGTAATTTACTGAAAGAAAATAAAATTTACCCGGCTCAAGTATATATGAATCGTAATAAGTTTTACTTCTGCCCTTTGAGTAATCATATTCATTTGCCCATAAAGGATTGCCGTTTAAAACAGCTGTTACTCTTCTTCCGGCTATCCACATGTTGAAGCGTTTTCTGATGTCTGTAGTGTCTTTTATAGAAAATATCATTTGAGGAATTCTGGCATCTTCACCCTCAAATTTCAACCACATACTAATGTTTTTTGGTGTTGACTCCTCAAGGCTCAATGAGTCCAAAAAAATATATGCTGGAACATCATTGCCAATAAATTCCGCCCCTTTTTCAGAAAACTGGACATCGCCCACAACATTTCCTAATGGTTTTATCAACTCATATTCTTGCGCCCTATTTGAAACATCAACAACCTTTCTCATTTTTTTCTCTCCACAAGAATAAAAAGCAAGAATTATCAGAAAAAAAATTAAAACATTTCTCATTCTAAATTTTGAAATTTAATGTTCCACGAAAGTATGCATACTATAAGAAATCCATAATACATAACTCCCCAAGATCTCACCAAAATTGATTCTGTGATCATTGCAATCAGAAAACAACCACATAAGTACATTAGTAAAACCGAATGTTGTCGAAAGGTGCTTTTAATTAAGTAAAACACCATCAAAATAAATAAGATTGCGCCCACAAAACCATAGGTGCTTAAATATTCCACAAATTGGTTGTGTGCGTTGTAGCCTTCATTATAAGCTTCGCTGTCCAGGTTAATTAAATATTGTTCTTTTCTAAATTCTTCAGCTCCCGCAGTGCCCGGACCCAATATTGGAAATTGCTTAAAAACTTCAACTGAAGCTTGCCAGCGAGAAAAACGATTGTCTTTTTTACTAAATATGGTTTCTTCTTCAAATATATTTATTCCATAAATAAAGCGGTCTCTTAAAAAGTTTTTTTCAGTGTTGTAAATATAGATTGTAAGCGCGCTAATTACTACAAAAAAACTAAGCAAAAGTAGATAGTTTTTGCTTTTTACTAAAAAGATAAATCCAAAAAATAAATAACAAAATATGGCGTTCCTTGCCATTAGATTAAATAAAAAAATGGTCAAAACAATAAAAATAAACCATAGAAATGGTTTAGATATTTTACTTTGTTTATCGTAAAAACTATAAACAATAAACCCTAAAGCAGCATTTATGAACAGCGCTAAGTATGGAGTATGAACACCCAGTTTTTCTGCCAAATTGTGATAGGCAAATTCTTGTGTAAATAATACAGATATGGGCAGTTTAAGTTTAAATATTTCTACCAAGGAAAGTCCCCAACTCAATCCGGCAGACAATAAACACCCAAAAACCAGAAACCAAAATGCAGGTTTTATCTTATCTGAAAACCAAGTATTATGATATACAGCATAGTAAACAAAAAAAAGTAAAGGCGCTATTTTTCCTATCATTTTTAAAGCCCCTGATGGATTTGAAGAATAAATGCTCCCCAATAAAGTGAGTAAAAAAGGAACACTTAATATTAAAAATAAATGAAGTTTCTTTTTAAAGGTTTTTGTGAGTATCAATTTTTGATTTAGCAATAAATAAAAGCCAAAGGCAATCAAAAAAACCGTGGCAAAGAGGTTATTCAAAAACAAACTCAGCGGGAAGGTTGCTAACATAAAATAAAAACTCCACTTTGAAATTTGTTGAAGTGGACTACTCATTTTTATTTGAAGCGTTGTTTCTGTCATAATTTTTTAATTGCCAAGGTAGGGCTCGCGATATTTTTAATTCTGCAAATATAACCTCGAGTTACAATTTTTTGTTAGCGTATATTATACTGTAATAAGTTCTATATAAAACGAATTGTCTGAATGTAAGCACTATTAAACTTGCAATTGCAACACCATAAACCCCCAGTAAATAGAAAAGAGGTATGCTTACAGCAATATTGAGTGTTAAGGAAATTAAGTTAATCCATAAGTTTTTGGCAAACCTCTTTTCGACAACAATCAAAGTTCCAAATAAAGGAGAAAATGCCTGTGCGACTTTAGCTAGCAAGACAATAACATACAACAAAAAAGTTTCTTGATAATCAACAAACAAAAATTGTGTTAAAATGACAAAAAATATGAGTAAAGCAATTGTCAATACTGCTGTTAATTTAAAAATCTTTTTATTTAAAACAGACACATATGCCTTGTTTGTTTTTAATTTTTCAATGTCAACCTGAACCAATGTCATTGGTACCAACAACAACAAGGCAGCTATATTTAGTACAAAACTATAATTTGCAATATCCACATTGGCATTTTTTGATAAGAGTTTTATGATAAAAATATCAGTATATAGAAACATCAAGTTAGCAAAGTTGCTCACTACCAATGTAAAGGAGCTTAAAATAAGTTTTTTAAATAAGCGCCAATATTTCTTTAACTGATAAATAACCAGTTTTTCTCTTTTTAATTCAATCCCAATAAAAACAACCAGGGGTAATATGAGCACATAATTAACATATACAAACGCTTTGCCTTTAACATCAAAAAAATAGATTGAGCTAAAAACAACTAAATAAAATAAAAGTGAGACAATAATTTTAAAATATGATGCAAAACCACTCCCTTTTTTTACTAAAAAATAGGAATGTGCAATACCTCCGGTAAAAAACAACGCATAAAAAACAAATGGGATTACAAAAATTATCCAGGGTGTAAAGGCAAAGATTACAGCACTTACTATTGATAATGCTAAAACAAAAATCAATGAAAGTGTGAAAAAGTGTGTTTTGCTATTTTGGCTTTTGGTGTAGCTTAAAATAAGAGCAGGAAACCCAAACGCGAAAAAAGAAGAACCCACCTCTATTACTTTTTTATAAAATTCAAGTTCGCCATAATCACTTTTTGTAAGGTAATAAGCAGCGAAAAACAAAACCAAGTATTCTAACCCTCTGCTAAAAACAATGGAGCTTCCATAAATAAGATAGTTTTTATTTATTAATGTTTTTAGCCTGTTCATTTGTGCTATTTTATTCCTTTAAAACTCCACAAAAATCTAAAGTAGGCTTATCTGTTTTAATGTTTTGAAACTCCTTATGAGCCACCAGAAAAACTATAATATCAGATTTTTTAACGGCCTCTTTTTGATCCGTTAGACTTTCTGCACGTCCATTTTGCAAGTTGGGTTCTACTTTTAACAGCTCTAGGCCTTCCATTTTAAGTGCCTCAACCACTGTAACTGCAGGCGATTCACGTAAATCATCAATATTGGGTTTAAAGGCGAGTCCCATACACGCAATGAGGGGTTTGTGTTTGTTTTCAATTTCAAAAGCCAGGGCTTTATTTTTAATTTTTTCAATCACCCATTGGGTTTTGTAATTGTTTATTTCGCGAGCTGATCGCATTAATTTACTCTCCTCGGGAAACTCAGAAACTATAAACCAAGGGTCTACGGCGATGCAGTGACCTCCCACTCCGGTTCCGGGCTGTAAAATGTTTACACGAGGGTGTTTGTTGGCTAGATTAATCAATTTCCAAACATTGATGCCTGCTTTATCACAAATCATCGAGAGCTCATTGGCAAACGCAATCTGTCCATCTCTGGAAGCATTTTCAACCAGCTTACACATTTCCGCAGTGCGGGCATTAGTAGCATGGAGCTCTCCCTTCACAAAATGTTTGTAAAACGCCATGGCCTTTTGTGTTGATGATTCATTGATTCCGCCAATAGCTCTATCATTATGCTCTAGTTCATAAATGATATTACCCGGTAGAACACGCTCGGGACAATAGGCCATAAAGATATTTCCTTTAAGCTCTGGGCGATGGCTAAGTATGATATCCTGCATCTTTTCCGTTGTTCCCACCGGGCTTGTGGATTCAATGATAATAAGTGCAGCAGGTTTTAAATAGGGGATGATTGAATTAATTGCACTCTCAACAAACCTCAAATCAGGTTTGTGGTGTTCTTTAAAAGGCGTGGGGACGGCTATCAAATACACATCAGCTTCAACAGGTTTTGTGGATGCTTTAAGGCGTCCTTTTTTTACTACGTGATGTACCAGGCCGTCTAAGTCGGGTTCGACGATATGTATTTCACCTTTGTTGATGGTGTTTACTACATCTTGACTGACATCAACTCCGGTCACCTGAAGTCCTTTTCCGGCAATTAAAGCGGCTGTGGGCAGGCCTATGTAGCCTAAACCAATCATCACAACTGTTGGCTTATTGTTAGTCATATTTTTCTTTTATATATTCAATTATTCGCTCACAGGCCTTGCCGTCACCATAAGGATTATGAGTCTTAGACATTGTTTGGTAATGATTTTTATTTTCTAATAATTTTTTGGTTTCTGAAACAATGTTTTGGGTATTTGTTCCAACTAAAATTACAGTTCCTGCTTCTACGGCTTCGGGGCGTTCAGTGGTGTTGCGCATCACAAGTACTGGTTTTCCCAGGCTAGGGGCTTCTTCCTGCACACCACCACTGTCTGTAATGATAATGTGTGATTTTTCCATTAACCAGACAAAAGCCGGATAACTTAACGGGTCAATTAATTTTATGTTGGTAATATTCCCGAGTAGTTCATAGACCGGTTTTTGCACATTGGGGTTTAAATGCACGGGATACACAAGCTGTGTTTCTGGGTTGTTTTTGGCGATTGTTTTGAGTGCTTTACAAATATTTGCAAATCCTTCACCATGATTTTCACGACGATGACCGGTAATTAAAATGAGTTTTTTTGAAAAATCAATAGATTCCTTTAATTGTTCAATCTCTGAATCAGTATAATGATGATTATTTAATTTATTTACACTAAATAGCAGCGCGTCAATCACTGTATTTCCGGTAACTGTAATGTCACTCGCAGGAATATTTTCCTTTAACAAGTTTTCTTTTGAAGTCTTTGTGGGAGCAAAGTGATAGTCAGTAAGTCTGCCGGCAATGCTCCTGTTCATTTCTTCAGGAAATGGGTTTCTTTTATTGAATGTTCGCAACCCGGCTTCCACATGACAAACTTTAGCCCCGCTGTAAAATGAAGCCAAAGCGGCTGCCATTGTGGTGGTAGTGTCGCCATGAACATATACAAAATCGGGTTTAAACTCTTCCAGTACCGTCTTCATACTTTCAATGATCATCGCCGTAAGTGTGTATAAGTTTTGATTTGGCCGCATTAAATCTAAATCATAATGTGGCGTGATTTCAAAGAACTGCAAAACTTGATCTAGCATTTCACGATGTTGTGCGGTGATACACACTCTGGTTTCAAATTCGTGTTTTTGTTCAAATGCCTTTACCAAAGGTGCCATTTTAATGGCTTCTGGCCTCGTTCCAAAAACAATGAGATTTTTCTTTTTCATTAATTAATTTTCTGTGTTCTAATTGCTATTGGCAATTTTCTTAAGTTTGGAGTAACCATACCTTAAAAAGAAAAATAAAGAATATAAAAAGACTAACAAAAGAGGATATTTTATTTTACTTGGAACACGAAATTTGCTGTTATCAATCAAGTTGTAATCAATCTTCACGATTTTAATTGCACTTTCAAAATCAATTTTCTGAATTTGATGTTGAAGTAAATCATCCAAAACCATTCCTTTTCTTTCTATTAAAAAGTGAGTGTATGGATTTTCACTTATCTGAACACCTTGATTGGATGACAGGTTTTTACTTGTATATATTGAATATAAAACTGAATCTATTTGAGCCAACATCTTTTTGTGTTCTTTAATTTGTAGCTCATTATTTTCCTTATAAATGTTAGAGTATTTTTTTAGATGTTCATTGTTGTTCAAATAATCAAGAACTTTTGAAACAACACCTTCGGTATTGTTCTCTCCAAAGATTTTTAAATTTAGTTTGTGGTATTTATAGTATTTATTATTTGAAAGTTCTTCTTTATAGTCAGTAATATCCTGATTTTGTGTGATAATTCTAAAAATATCTATGTTTTCTCTCGATTTCGAAAGAAATTGATACATATCAATTATTGGCTCAATTTCTACTTTTTTGAGTCTTTTGTAGTCCTCTCCTAAAAAGCTTTTAAGATATAGGCTGTCTTTTTCGCCTATTTTAAAATTAATTGCATCAATTTTATCATATAAATAGTGTACACTTTCAAAATTTGGAACTACAATTGCTTGATTATCATAAAGAGTTGCTGCATTTTTTTCTTTAAAGTAACTATAGGCAATGCCAATAACTATTAGCAAAAGAATTATGTATTTATGTTTTAAGAAAAATGAGATTATAGCATAAAGAAGTTTTAAGCATTTTATAAATAATTCGTTAATTTTATTTATCAAATACCCCAGGTCAATTTCTTCTTGATGGCTATTGGTTGTTGGTGTGTTGCTCATGGTTTAAAAAATTAGCTTAAAATTTGTTCAAGAATTTTTTCAGTAATTAAGTAAGTGGGTTTTACCCCGGTCATTCCCAGGCCGCCGGAGGCCAGTGTACTTCCGGTTTCCAAAGGATTGTCTGAAGCGTAATAAGCATAACGAACTTTCACACTATTACTTATACTCCCTCTGATTTTTGATGCTGCTTGAATAGCTTTTTGATAATGGGCCCCTTCCATTTCTAGACCAATCACATTCCAGGTGGAGTCATGAAAAAACTTCAAAATGTCTTTGTTTTGGAGTGATGTTCCTAAAACAGAAATCATACTTCCTTCATAAACCTTGAGGTTTTCTCCTTCAAAATTGGACATTTTTAGTTGGTTGTTGAATGGGTAATTATCTGCTGTGCCTTCAAATAAATGGGCATTTGGAATCATGATATCTCCTTTCCCTCCTTCAAGTATTCCGGCTTTTCCCATTATTGAAATTGATTTTACATTCAGCAAGTGAGTGTTCTGTTTTTCGCATTTATAGGGCTTTAACAATTCATCCATTGTCTCATAAGCTTGTTCACCAAAAGCATAATCCATAACCAATATAACCGGTTTTTCTTCTTTTGAGTTTTCTTTTACCCTATTGGTGATAAGATGCGAACAATCTATTTGGGTTGCGTCAAAAATCTGTACATCTATATTTGTACCACTGCTGTCTTCAATGAAAATCATTCCACAGTTTTTGGCTGCTTTTTCTACTTTATTTCTGAGCTGAACATTCTGACTATTGCTGAGTTGTTCAAATATCTGAAGTGTTGTTGCCTTTTTTAGTTCATTTTTTAGTACCAGAGGAGCAAAAAGGGTGTTCATCACACTGTGCATATTGGCACTGATAATGTGAATGGGGCGCTCTAGTAAGTTTTTAGAATGGAGTGTTTTTTTTATTGTGTTTGCCCAAATCTCACCGTGAATATGATGTCCCAAACGTTCTCTCAATACCGGACTGAATGTAATAACCCGCTTGTTGTCTTCAACAACTTCTTGCATGGCAATTTTACCTAAGTAGTAAATAATATTTAAAAAACGATTGGGGTTTTCTTTGGTTGCAAATTGTGGGTAAATTGCACTTACTTCTGAAAACGTTCTGCCTAAAATATTTGCAGTGTGAGTTAAGGCAATCTCTCTATCCTTTTCAGAAAGATCACTGTTTTTTTGAACTGCTTCTTCAAGCTTTCTCCAGTCTCGGGTTACGGCTCCGTTATCATCAATCACAACACGTTTTATAATTTTATGTGATTCAACATAAAGAAATGTAAGATGTGTGAGGATGTCATAAATTTCTGATCGGCCGCGCGTGATTTCTATATTCATTTGTTCATCGTCGATGCGGTAACAGTTTCTTCTTCGCTTTGGTGGAATGATTACTTTAAAATGAGATTTTGAATATCCTTCATCGCTGGTTAAATTGATATAGCGACATTCTTCAATGCCGTTTGGAAGACGTTCTATCACATACAACAAACCTTGCAGCTCCAATTTATCTTCAGCAATTGAGCCGTATATTTCAGGCCTTAATGTGAGTAAAGCTTCTCTTAGGGTTTCGCCCGAAACACCCATAGGTTTGTAAAATCCTCTATTAAAAAGGTGACGCATGGTGATGTACATTCGCTCTATAGCGTTTGAGCTTTCTTGAGCACGCGTTCTGTTATGTGTAGTAATTTTTGTCATAATTTTGAGCAAATATAGGTTTTATTGGGCATTTAGCTTTAATAGGGTCTCTGCAATTTTTCTGTCATTTGAAAGTCGGGGCAACTTATTTTGACCACCTAATTTTCCCTGAGTTTTCATATAATCATTAAAGCAATTTTTTCTTAAGGATACTATCTGAAGTCTTTTTAGAATTTTACCTTTGATCAGGTCTTTGTAGTAACTGTTTTGTCTTTGTAAAGCTTCATCAATTTTTTTCGCGAAAGCACCTATATCTTGAGGGGCATTTTCAAACTCAATAAACCATTCGTGATAAGGCAAATTATCTTCAGGAGGCGTAACTTGTGGTGCTACTGTAAATTCATTGATACGCACTTCTTGGAAATATTCAACAGCCTCTTTAAGGGCTGATTCAACTTCATTGGCAATGACGTGTTCGCCAAATGCTGAAATAAAATGCTTAATCCTTCCTGAAACAATCACTCTGTAGGGTTTTACAGAGGTAAACTGAACGGTATCACCAACGTTGTAACCCCATAATCCGGCGTTTGAGGAAATAATCAGCACATAATTCACTCCAATTTCTACCTCTCCAATGGTGAGGCGTGGTGGGTTTTCAGAATAAAACTCTGTTACAGGTATAAACTCGTAAAAAATTCCTGCATTTAGCAATAATAACATCCCCTTCTCATTTTGTTTGTCCTGATAAGCAAAGAAGCCTTCTGATGCAGGAAACAACTCGATGCTGTCTACTTTTCTCCCTATCAGGTTTTCAAATTTTGCACGGTAAGGTTCGTAGTTGACCCCACCGTAAATAAATAAGTCAAATCCAGGAAAAAGATCGCCAATTTTCTTGCCTGTTTTTTTCTGCAAACGTTCAAAATACATTTGTACCCAAGATGGAATACCACTGATAACAGTCATGTTTTTTTGGTAAGTTTCTTCTACAATAGCGTCAACTTTCGTTTCCCAATCGTCAATGCAATTTGTTTCCAAGCTTGGAAGGCGGTTAGTTTGTAAGTAACCGGGTACATAATGTGCTGCGATTCCTGAGAGCCGGCCTACCTTTATTCCGTTTTGTTCAGTCATTTCTGGACTACCTTGAAGAAAAATCATTTTTCCATCAACAAAACCAGCTTTACCGGTTTCTGCAATATACATTAAGATGGCGTTTCGTGCTGCCTCAATATGGTTGGGCATTGAGTCTTTAGTAATTGGTATATATTTAGCTCCTGAAGTTGTGCCAGAGGTTTTTGCAAAGTACAATGGTTTTCCGGGCCAGAGTACATTTTTTTCACCACCAACCACTCTGTCAACATAGTTCTTAAGCCCTTCATAATCTCTTATGGGGAGGTGTTTTATAAAATCTGAATGAGATTTTATTCTTTCAAATTTGTGGTCTTTGCCAAATACCGTGTCTTTAGCTTTTGAAATCAGTTCTTCAAAAACCTTTTGCTGAGTTTCAATTGGTTTTGACGCCCACCGATAGGTTTTTCGTTTGATATATCCTGCAAAAAGCCCTGCAGCAAAAGATTTTATTGACATTATTAGTTGGTTTTGGTGCTTAAATTTAGACCGTTTAAGGTTTTTTAATTATTCAAAATCTATAAAGTTTGTTGGGTTGATGGGGTATCCATTACTCCAAAGTTCAAAGTGCAAATGTGGTCCGGTTGATAATTCACCGGTTGAGCCGGCTGTGCCAATCACTTCTCCCGCTTTAACCAAATCGCCTTGTTCTTTTATAATTTTTGAATTGTGTTTGTAGACTGAAATCAAGTTGTTTTGATGTTCTATGATGATTACATAACCGGTTTGTGTGGTCCACTCTGCGAAGATTACTGTTCCATCAGTCGTTGCCTTAACAGGCGTATTTTCATCTACCAGTACATCTACCGCATAATGTTTGGATTTTAAATTATACTCTTCTGTAATTGTACCATTTACAGGTGGGAATAATATGCTGGTTATCATATTTGATGAGGGTTCAAATATGGTGTATTTTTCTTCTCTGGCTACCTGATCACGTAACAAAGAATCTTTTTGAGAGGGGGCAAGGTCCACAGTTTCCATATCTGCTTTAACAACACTCAAAATTGAATCGCGATTGACCTCTTCAATTTCAATGTCTCCTGTAAGTACCTGCTTTATTGATGCCAGATATTGCTCGTTCATATACAAGACCTTTTGAATAGAATCGGTTTTATAAGCCAACTCAGCCGCTTGCTGTTTTAGTTGTGTTGATGAATATCCGGGAATGTATTCTCTTAATGGGGTAAATGCAATAATCACGGTTGTAATACCAATCAAGAAAAGTGCAAACAGGGTAGAGAACACAAAAACGTTTAGCCTGTTGAGCTTAAAGGATACTTTTTCCTCAAAAGTATCTTCGTTTAAAACAACCAGACGGTACTTGTGAAGGAGTTTCTTTACGATTTTCTTTCTCTTTTTCTCTTCAGTCATTTTCCGTTTTCTTATTAAGCAAATATAAAACAAAATCTAAGGGGAATTCGTATACCTGAATGGAAGAAATTATCTTAAAATGTATGGTATTGAATTTTTCTTGTTAACTTTGCAGTCTAAATTTGAGACATATGAATGCTTTATTTATTCCTTTAGCGATTGGTCCCTGGCAGATTGCTTTAATTGTTGTCATTGTTCTTTTGTTGTTTGGAGGAAAGAAAATTCCTGAGTTAATGCGCGGATTGGGTAGTGGAATTAAAGAATTTAAGGATGCTTCCAAAGAAGAAGAAAAAGATGAAAGTGAAAAAATAGATAAAAAATAAACTTCCCATTATACTTACATAAAAAAATCCGCCAAAAGCGGATTTTTTTTATTTAAACTTGATAGAGTGGATGATAGATTCCAACTCAAACTGATAATCTCTTTTGTTAATTGATGGTGCAAATGTAAAGCCTTCAATAACTAAATATCTGTTGTTGGGTTTGTCTTCAATAATATAATTTACAAATGGCCCGGCCATAAAGAAATTGTAAAGTTCCCAGGTGCCTTTTGCTTGATATGCAAACCTGTCATTCACTTTGGTTTCAAATAAATAGGGTGCAAATGCTTTTTCAGTTATCATATAACTTCCTTCAACGGTTCCATGTATGTGTTTTTTCCCAATAGAATCTCTCATAGAAATTATTTCCTGCATGCGTGTTTCCTCATTTTGGAATGCGTCTAATGGCATTTCATAAATCAATATATTTAAATCGCCTGTGCGAATGTCTTTTCGGAGCCAGGCAAAGTCACTTGATAATTTTGCTATACGATAAACAGAGGGCATGGTAAGCGAAACTTTCAGGCTGTCTTTAAGTGGCTTTACTTCGAGAAGTGCTAACGACATTCTTCTTTGCTTTTCTTTTATTTCAGTTTCTCGAAAACTTGAAATCATTTCTGAAGCTTTATCGTTGATTAATCCAATGAGCTCTTCGTTTGAGTTGCCACTAATAAAAATACCGGTTTGGGGTTTTGCATAATGATCTGTAGTGGGTTTATATTGCATTTGTTCCCCTTTTTTTACATACAAAAAGTTACGGTGTTTTTGTGTGAACCCTTCAAAGGAATTGAGTGGTAGTTGGTTGATTGTAAACAATGGCTCTTCTTGTGGAAGTCCTTCAACAGTGGCGGCAAAGTGGCTTCTAATGGTTTCTCCAACTTCACCGGACCAAAGATCATCATCTATAACCACCTGAAGGTTGTTAATGTTTCCCGATGATGTGGGTAACATTGCTTGTCTGTCGCTTTTACTGTCTTCACAAGAAATAAAAAAGGAGGTGAAGGCCAATACAAAAAAGAGTTTTTTCATTACAAACGGTTTCATTTGTCATTGTATAAAGTACAATCAAGCGCTTTCTAAATGACGGTTAGTGTTTAATTAGATTTTTATAAGTTTAAGTCTATCAAAAACCTTACCCATTTGAAAGTTTCAGTTTCATTCCGGGTTTCAAACTTGTACCGCTAATACCATTCCACTTCTTAATATTATCAATCGAAACACCTGGAAATTTTCTTGAGATACTCCACAAACTATCTCCCTTCTGCACCACATATTCAGATGACTGATTTGATTTGGTAGTTGTATGTACTGTGGAACTAGTTGTTTTTTTACCCTTTGGATAAATTATCAAGCGTTGGCCAATTCTTAGATTATTATTTCTCATTCCGTTCCATGACTTAATATTTCCGACAGATACTCCATAATTAGAGGCAATTTTTCCGAGGTAGTCACCACTTTTTACGCGATAGGTGATTTGTTCATCTTGTTTGAAAAATTCAGGTAATGGGTTTTTGTTTTTTTCTGATTCAGCTTTTGCGTAAGCATAAACCAGATCTTCATTGCTTACAAAAGTCCCTAAAATATCAATTGGAAGTCTTAATGTATATTGTTTTCCTTCAATAAATGGGATAATATCGAGTTTATAAGATGGATTTAAAAACTGAAGTTCTTCCATCGGTACTTCCAGAAGTTCAGAAAGGTGTTGAAAGGAAATGGATTGTTTTATATGAACGGTATCGGTTTCATAATAGGGCAATCCTGATTTTGGAACTGAAAACCCATGTTCTTCAGCAAATTCAAAGATATACATGGTCGCCAAAAATGCAGGAACATAACCGGCTGTTTCACGAGGAAGGTAGGGACGTAAGTTCCAGTAATTTTTATTTCCCCCTGAGCGTCTTATGGCTCTTGAAACATTTCCGGGGCCGGCATTGTAGGCTGCCAATGCCAAATCCCAATCATTGAAAACAGAATGAAGCGAAGAAAGGTATTTTGCGGCAGACTCTGTGGCCCTTAATGGATCTGAGCGTTCATCAACATAAGAGCTTACTTCCATTCCAAACATTTTACCGGTGGGATACATAAATTGCCATAGACCTGTGGCGCCCACTCTCGATTTTGCGCGTGGGTTTAAAGCAGATTCCACAATGGCTAAGTACTTTAACTCTAATGGAAGATTGTGCCTGTCAAGTTCTTCTTCAAACATTGGAAAATAGTAGTTGCTTAAATTCATAAGTCTTTGCATTGACTTTTTTCTTGTTTTTAGATAGCGCTTGATGGTGTTTTCAAGTGGGACGGTGTAACTTATATCAAAAGGTGTTTTGGCATTTAAAATTTCAAGATGCTTAATGAGTGTTTCTGTGGAAAGCTCTTCATACACTATAGTATCTTTAGATTCAGATTCAAAGTTTTTTACTGAGGCTTGCATTTCTTCATACAATTCAGAGTTAAACAACTCTTTTTTCCAAAGGCTGTCAATTTCACTCACCTGGTGGTGCTGTTTAAAGATGAAAAGTATGCTGTCTTTAATGCTTTCGAAAACAGGCAGTTCTGTCAATTCTTGTACAACAACTGAATTTGAATCAACTTCGGAAACACTTAGTTCCATCTCTAATTGTGGAATTTCTTCAAGTGTGGTTTCCTGTGCTTGAATAAAGGAAAAACAAAGGATACAAATAAGGGGATAAATTATTCTTTGCATTGTTTTTTGTTAAGTTAACTGCAAAATAGCAAAAAAATTATAATCAACGAATCTTCTGTCGAATCAATGCGGTTTAATTTTCAATTGCGGCAATACCCGGCAGTGTTTTTCCTTCCAGCATTTCCAACATCGCACCACCGCCGGTTGATACATAACTCACTTTATTTTCAAGTCCAAATTGTTTAACCGCTGCCACTGAATCTCCTCCGCCAACTAATGAAAAACATCCATGTTTTGTTGCCTCAGCAATTGCAATTCCCATCGAAATAGTACCGTGTGAAAAGGGTTTCATTTCAAAAACACCCACAGGTCCGTTCCAAAGTATCGTTTTAGATTCTCTAATCACACCGGCAAAAAGGGTATTGGTTTCTTTTCCGGTATCCAAGCCCATCCAACCATCAGGTATAGCATCTATAGCGGCTTGATCGGTATTTGCATTTTCTGAAAAGCTATCAGCAATTACAGCATCAACAGGTAAGTGTACTTGAACATTTTTTTGTTTTGCTTGTTTAAGTATGTGTAAAGCAAGCTCTAATTTATCGTCTTCAACCAACGAGCTTCCAACTTTACCACCCAGTGCTTTAATAAAGGTGAACGCCATTGCGCCACCAATAATCAAATGGTCAATGGGATCTAAAATGTTTTCAATAATTGTAATTTTTGAAGACACTTTAGCTCCACCAATGATAGCGGTAACCGGTTTGTTGTTTTCTTTCAGCACCTTATTTATACTGTATATTTCTTTTTCTAAAAGTTTGCCGAAGCATTTTTTTTCATCAAAAAACTCTGCAATAACAGCCGTTGAGGCATGAGCTCTATGTGCTGTGCCAAAAGCATCGTTTACATAAAAATCGCCTAAAACTGAAAGCTTTTGCGCAAAATCTTTATCACCTTGGGTTTCTTCTTTATAATATCGCAAGTTTTCTAAAAGTAGAATTTGTCCTGATTTAAGGGTTTTTGAGGCATTCTCAGCTTTTTCGTTAATACAATCTTCAACAAATTGAACCTGAACTCCTATAATTTCAGAGACCTTATTTGCGATATGCTTCAATGAAAATTCTGATTCCTTTTCTTTGGGTCTGCCCAGATGAGACATTAAAATACAGCTTCCACCATCCTCCAGTATTTTAATTATTGTGGGTTTTGCAGCTTTTATGCGTGTAGTATCTGTTACCTGAAAGTCTTCATTAAGTGGAACATTAAAGTCTACTCTTATGAGCACTTTTTTTTTATTAAAATTAAAGTCGTTAAGGGTTTTCATTTTCTGAAGGTTTTGAAGTGTTAAACAGATACTCTTGCAATGCTAATTGAATAACAAAAAGATCTTTTACTATATTTCTTTCTGTTGGGCAACAAAGATACTTTTTTCTAAGATTTGTAACCTTACCATTGCACCGATTTATTATATCTTTGCGTATGCTGTTTTCAGAAGTATTAGGTTTAGATCATCTTAAGAACCATTTAATTACCGGTGTACAAAACAACCGTATTCCACATGCACAATTATTTGTGGGTCAGGGTGTTTTGCCTCTGGCAATCGCCTATGCTCAATACCTTTTATGTGGTAATTCCGGAATGGAAAACAACAGCGAAAACTCTTCCTGTAACTTGAAAGTCAATAAGTTATCTCACCCTGATTTGCATTTTGTTTATCCCGTTGCAACGAATGACAAAATAAAAAAGCACCCGGTTTCTTCTCATTTTTCTGAGGAATGGAGATTATTTGTAAGTGAAAATCCTTATTCAAATTTATACGATTGGTACAATTATATAGGTGTGGAAAAAAAGCAAGGGCAGATAAGTGTAGATGAGGCTCAGGATATGGTCAAGAGCTTATCGCTAAAAGCCTATGAAGGGGGTTATAAAGTTATGCTTATCTGGATGGCAGAAAAAATGAATGTTTCTTGTGCCAACAAAATTTTAAAACTTTTGGAAGAGCCCCCTGCAAAAACTGTGTTTATTCTCATTGCTGAAGACGAGGAACAGCTTCTAACAACTATAAAATCGCGTTGTCAGGTTTTAAAGTTTCCTTTGTTGGCTGAAGAAGTTATTGCACAAGGTTTGGTGAAAAGTGAGGGCGCCTCTTATGAGGTTGCAAAAGATTTTGCCAGACAGGCTTCGGGGGTATACAATAAAGCTTTACACTTACTTAAAGACAACAGTGAAGACAATCAGTTTGAGAATTGGGTGATTTTTTGGGTGCGTACTGCTTTTAGGGCAAAAGGAAATAAATCAGTTGTTAACGATTTACTACACTGGAGTGAAACCATAGCCGGAACGGGACGCGAAGTCCAAAAAAAGTTCCTTGATTATTGCGTTTCTTTTTTCAGGCAAGCATTACTGATCAATTATAATACAGCATCACTTGTCTATTTAAAAATAAAAGCTTCAGATTTTGCCTTAGAAAAATTTGCGCCCTTCATACATGGTCAAAATATTATAGAAATAATCGAAGCGCTTGAAACAGCGAATTACCATGTTGAAAGAAATGGAAATGCAAAAATCATTTTTA
The DNA here is from genome assembly GCF_014640155.1 of Planktosalinus lacus. GTDB lineage: Bacteria > Bacteroidota > Bacteroidia > Flavobacteriales > Flavobacteriaceae > Planktosalinus > Planktosalinus lacus. The sequence goes on from NZ_BMGK01000001.1 coordinate 70,317, forward strand.
CTGACCTTTCCATTCAACTCACTCGTTTGTTACACAAACCAGCTAAAAATTAGTTTATAAGTATTTCTTATAAATAAAGCGCCCTTTAATTACATTTCATTATAAAATATAGGCTCATTAGAGCGGCTTTAAGCGAGTTTTATTTTTGCCAGAGGCAAATGCTTTCCGGCTATTGTCTTAAATTCCTAGAGGCTCTAAAAAGACGGTTTTACTGCTTTTTAAAGATGTAAATGTGTGAAGAGTATTCTTTTGACCGCAATCCAGCGAGATTAGAGTATAATCCAATAAAACCGGCTTTGATCCAATTCAATTTTCCGGTCTTATATTTTTCAGAAAGCAAGCTTACATAAAAACTATCAAACCACATTGGTTTAGTTTTCAAAAGTTTTAAGTTATGTTTTTCTAAAACCCTCTTTATACCGGATTTTGAAAAATGCCATATATGTCTGGGGACATCATAAGCGGCCCAAAATTTTTTGTAATGTTGAGCATCTTTTGATTTATAATTGGGAACAGCAATGATTAATATTCCATCTGGTTTTAGTTTCCTTGAAATTATAGAGACATAGGAATCTATATCCAGTACATGTTCAAGGACATGCCAAAGAGTAATCACATCAAAATTAAATTCTTGAATATCGGTGAGGTTTTCACAAACTGAAACGCCTTTTTTTTCAGAAAGCGTTCTTGCTTCTTTATTGGGCTCTACTCCAAAAACCTTCCAATTAAATTTTTTAGCGACCGCTAAAAAATCACCTGTTCCTGATCCCACATCTAAAAGTTTACCGGATCCATTATTCAGTTTTTTAATGAGTTTAATTTTGTTGTTGAGAGCAATTTTTTTGACAAGTTGATACGCTTTTTCAAAAATTGATTCTTTTGAGTCGGTATGAGAAATATACTCTTCGCTTTGATAGTACTTTTCAAGATTTTCTGGAATGGGTGTAGTTTTTAATACGCCTTGTGCTTCCGAACAGATCAATGAAAACTCCTCTGCAGAAACAAGAAAATCTTTTGTTTTAATGAATGTATTGTGTTTAGCCTTCAATTGAAATAGAATCTATGTTTCACGTGGAACATTACCTTCCCATGTATACCAACATTACAGAAATATCATTTGGAGACACACCACTGATGCGAGATGCTTGTGAAATTGTGGTGGGCCTTATTTTGGTCAACTTTTCTTTTGCTTCAAATGAAAGAGACTTCAGCTTTGAATAATCAAAATCATTAGGAATTTTAATTCCTTCAAGTCTGTTTAACTTGTCAGCATTGTTTTTTTCTTTATCAATATATCCTGAATATTTCACTTGTATTTCAACTTGTTCTAAAATCTCATTGTCAAAATTATTTTCATTTATAAATGCTTCTACTGTTGGAATTTTACGCATATCATTTAGAGTGATATTAGGGCGTGAAAATACTTTAAACATTTTATCACTCTGCTTAATTAATGCAGAATTTTTTTCTTTAAGTATGGGATTCATCTCCTCTACTGAAAAACTGGTTTTTTTAAAAAAGTTTACAAAGGCAGAAGATTTTTCTTGCTTTTCTACCATTCGTTGCATTCTCGACTCTTTAGCTAAACCAATTGCAAATGACTTTGGTGTTAGTCTAAAATCAGCATTATCTTGTCTTAGTAGTGTTCTGTATTCTGCTCTTGAAGTGAACATTCTGTAGGGTTCTTCAGTTCCCTTTGTAATCAAATCGTCAATTAAAACACCTATATAAGCCTCATTTCTTTTTAGAATGAAGGGTTCTTTTCTGTGTGCTTTTAAATGTGCATTGATACCCGCCATTAAACCTTGAGAGGCCGCTTCTTCATAACCTGTAGTACCATTAATTTGGCCTGCAAAAAACAGTCCATCTACAAGTTTGGTTTCCAAAGTATGTTTTAATTGTGTGGGAGGGAAATAATCATATTCAATAGCATACCCAGGTCTGAAAAATTTCACGTTTTCAAATCCTGCAACAGAACGCAAAGCCTTAAACTGAACATCCTCTGGCAAGGAAGTAGAAAATCCATTTACATAAAACTCTACTGTATTCCAGCCTTCAGGTTCAACAAAAAGTTGGTGTCTGTCTTTATCTGCAAAGCGATTGATCTTATCCTCAATGGATGGGCAGTATCTTGGCCCGATACTTTTAATACGGCCATTAAACATCGGCGATCTATCAAAACCATCTTTTAGCAACTCATGAACCGTTGGACTGGTATATGTCATATAACAAGAACGCTGACTTGACAAAGGGTTTGTTTGGTCTGAAAAGGAAAATTTTTCTGGAATGGGATCTCCTGATTGTTCTTCCATTTTGGAGAAATCAAGTGAACGACCATCTACACGTGGAGGTGTTCCGGTCTTCATTCTGCCTGATTCAAACCCTAAATTAATAAGGTCTTCAGTAATTCCCGTTGATGCTTTTTCCCCTGCACGACCACCACCAAATTGTTTGTCACCTATATGGATGAGGCCATTTAAAAAAGTTCCATTCGTTAGAATAACGGTTTTTGCCTTTATCTCAATACCAAGACCCGTTTTAACACCTACTATTTTATTGTTCTTTACAATTAGTCCGGACACCATATCTTGGTAAAAATCAAGATTAGGGGTTTGTTCAAGCATTAGCCTCCAAGTTTCTGCAAATTTCATGCGATCACTTTGCACACGTGGACTCCACATGGCTGGACCCTTTGATTTATTAAGCATTTTAAATTGAATTGCTGTTTTATCTGATACAATTCCACTGTAACCACCCATGGCATCAATTTCACGCACAATTTGCCCTTTGGCAATTCCACCCATGGCTGGATTGCAGGACATTTGTGCAATATTTTGCAAGTTCATTGTTATAAGCAGGGTTTTCGAGCCCATATTAGCTGCAGCTGCAGCTGCTTCTGAACCTGCGTGCCCACCTCCAACTATAATAACTTCATACTCATTTTCAAACATAAATTATACTCTAAATTTTTAATGTGTTCCACGTGGAACAAGGTCAAGGTTAAAAGGATGCAAAGATAGGTAAAGTATTGACAAACAGACAAATAATATTATTAACTGATTTACAGTTACTTATGGTGTAGACGATTAAAGTATTCTAAAGCGGCATCTTCTTTTTTTCTCATTTCTCGTTTTTCATCTTCAGTTTTATCACCAAATCCTAAAAAGTGTAAAACACCGTGTATCATCACACGCGATAATTCATCATCAAAAGATGTATTAAACTCTTGCGCATTTTCCTTAACTCGTTCAATAGAAATATAAATGTCCCCGCTTATTATGGAATCGACAGTATTGTCAAAACTAATAATATCTGTGAGTGTGTCGTGATTTAAATATTGAAGGTTTAAGTTTTGGAGGTAATCGTCATCACAAAATATATAGTTGATTTCTCCTAATTTGAATCCTTCTTTTTCAATACTGTTTTGAATCCAGCATTTAAACTTTTCAGTGTTTTTAAGGGAAAAGTCTGTTTCGCTAAAAAAATTAATCATTATCTGTTTTAAAATAATCTTGAACCTTTTGTTGATAAATTTGACGCAAAGGTAGTTGTTGGCGATTTAATATTTCTACATTGTTGAAGTACTTCCTGGCGTTCTCAAGTTGTTTGTTTACTGTGCTTTCATATTCGAACTCATTTGTGCGACCCTGTCTTTTTTCATCTTCACCTTGTTGAAACGCAGCTTTTTCCAATTTAAGTAATTGGTGTTTAATGTTGTTCATTTTGCGAAGTGTTTCATTATTAAATCCTCTTTCAAGCAAATCTTGTTCAACTTGTTCCATTTGCTTGATTAATTGACTTGCATCAGTAGGCAAACCTTCTTCACGAAGCTTGTTTTCAAGTTGATTCCGAAGCATTTGTTGTTGTTTATAAATTTCAAAAAGCTGACCACTTAATTCTTCAGACTGTAAATCTCCTTCACCTGACTCTTTTCCTTCATTTCCTTCCTTTTTATTAGATCCCTCTCCGTTTTTACCTTCTCCATCTGAGCCACTACTTCCTTCACCCTGGCCTTTTCCTTCCCCCTCACCTTCTTGGGCGCCTTGCTCACCTTTTCCGGGGTTGGCTCCTTGTTCCATTTGTTCATTTAGACTTTCCTGCATTTTTATAATATCTGGCAGTTGAAATCCTTGCCCTTGTTCACCCTCTCCTTGACCAGGTGCCCCCATCTGCATCTGCATTTGCATTTGCATAGTATTTAATGCGTCTCCCAATAAAACAGCCAGATCGTTTGCTCCAGTAATTGAATATTGTTGGGAAGCTATTCCATTTCTAATTTTGTTGTCTGCAAGTTCTTCAATTGATTTGTTAATGTTGTAATGAACATCTTCAATTAAATCATTAATGGTCGTTCCAACCATGGGATTTCTAAGTGCTAATGAAAAAAGGCTGTCGTCGACGTGTTGAAAGTTTTGTTTCAATTCATTTTGTCTAACTAATTTTTTACCAAATAAAGGATTGCCATAACCCGTGTTTTTAAAATCTTCCATCAGGTCTTCCTGAGAGAGTGAATAAATCACCAAATTGTCAAGAATTTGACGAAGCATTTCAATATCCTCCTGTTGACTTTCACTACTGCCCGAAGCCATTTGCATTTGCATCTGCTCGCTCATTTCACGCATTTTTTGAGCTGCATTTTTTTGATTTTGCTTTGCTCCTTCCTGTTGGTCCTGTTCCAGTTTTTCAGTAGCTTGTTTTTGTTCTTCCTGTACTTCTTGTTCCTTGGTTTCATTATCAGGAAGTTCCATAGGTGACTTTAAGTCTTCATTTTCTTCTTTGAGTTCCTTCATTTCCTTCTTAAACTCATCAAATTTTTTATTGATTTCTTCTTGGTTTTCTTTTGTGTTGTTTTCAATGTCTTCATCTGAAAGAGTTTCTTGCTCTTTGGCAAGTTTTTCAAGTTCTTCGGCAAGTTTTTGTGCCTTTTTCTCAACATAATAGCGCTTTGTTAGCTCTAAAAGTTGTTCAAGGTTTCTTTGTTGCTTTTTATTTTGCTTGCTGAGTTCTTCCATTTTTTCAAATAGTTCTTCATCTGCAATCTTTTCTTTTAATTTTTCAAGCTCTTCAAGTAGCTTTTCGTTTTCTTCAAGCCTTTCTTCATTTTCTTCAAAGCGTTCTTGAAGCTCCTCCTTTTTGGGGTCGTTTTCTTTGTTTTCCTTTTGAAAGTCTTCAAGGTTTTCTTTAGTTTTTTCTGAAAACTTTTTCATCATTTCTTCCTGCAGCTTCTGTCGCTTTAAAAACTCTTCGAACTTTTGTTTATCATTCCAGTTAAGTTCCTTTTTTTGCTTTTGAAGTTTTGATAGTTCTTCTAAATCTTTATTTTGCTTATCTAAATTCTGAAGTGTCTTGTCTAATCCTTGAATGGTTTCTTTTTGCTCTTTTAGTTGATGGTTTTCCAGCTCATCTTTAGTGAGTTTTCTAAACGAAAAAGGGGTTGATTTTGAGCTCTTAGGAGAATTAATTGCATCGTTGTCAAAAACCTCAAAATAATAGCTGTAAACCCTACCTTCTTCCAGAGGTAATTCACCTGGAAAAACATATAAAAACTGATCAAATGTACCTTTGTTTAGGGTAATTGATTTTTGATGTTTTTCTTCAGGTTTGTCATCCTGATAATAAACGATTTGTAATTTCGAAAGGCCATAATCATCCGAAACTCTCCCCATGAAATATGTAACTCTGCTATCTAGGCTATCTTGTTTGGCTTCTAGATTAATTTCAGGATACTGATCCTTAATTACCCGAAGAGAAAAACCTAAGTTTTCAAAATCTTTTAGTTTTTCATTGGATGTCGAAATGGTATACTTGACAGGAGAATAAATATTCTTGGAAATATGAAAATCAGGCAAATTCTTTTCAAATAAATAAGCTGTATCTGAAGTCTTTAAACGCACTTTATCGGTTTGTTTTGTCTTTAAGTTCCAGGTAACCCTAGTGCCTTCAGGAATGGTTGCGTTTCCAGTACTTTTAAGTGTTTCATCAGACTTTCCGGTGTAATTTGGATATTCTAAGCTCATTTCAAATGAAAGTAACGACGGCACCTTTATCACGTCCAAAATATAAGGTTTTGAGGTTACCTCGTTGGCACGAAGTCGAAAAGAGATGTTTTCAATGGGTTGAGAAAAGGTATATTTAAATTCCCCGGGGGCTGTTTTTTGAAGAAAATATTCTTCATCGTTGAAAGAAATGGAAGCTGTTTCTGGAGTCACCTCTCCAGTTGTTCTTACGTGAAGTTCAAACGGTTTATTTTCAAGCGCTTCCAAATTATCATTGATAACAAAAAATGAAAATGGAGCCGGAGGTTCATAAGCCGTTTTATAATTCACAACGCGCTCATAGCTTCCGGAAAAAATACCCGAGTTGCCAGTGATTACAAAAAGCAAATACACGACAACCGGTATAGCAATGTATTTTACATACTTTATGTTTTGTTTAAAATTAATTGCTTTGGCAAAAGGAATGGGATGTAACTCAACGGATTTCTGTTCAATACTCGCCAATAATAATTCAGACTGTTTTGCATTCTTCTTCAACTGAAGTACATTGAGCAATTTGTCATTCACTTCAGGAAAATGAGCGCCTATAATTTTTGATGCCTGAGATAATTCAAGCCCGTCCTGGATTTTTAAAAGTTTGGAAAGCGGAAATGCTATAAACCTTAAAAACAAGGCCAATTCAACGGCTATAAACGTCCAAAACAAAATAGTTCTTCCTGTTTGGCTCAGCCATAAAAAATGTTCAATTAAAAGTGTAAAAAGGAAATATAGCAAGCCAATAGCAACAAAGAGAATACAGCCTTTTATCAATTCATTTGTATAATATTTTTTAATGAATTGTTCAAGTTTTTGAATTATGTGATCAAAGTTACTCATTGATTGTTTTCTTAACCGCTAAAAATAAGAATTTTAATGTTTAAAGCTTAATAATCATCGGTTCCTTAGTCAAACTTTAACATGAAGTAAATTTTACAGCACTTAAAGGACCAATATAGTCAGCAACATACTTAATAAATACGGCTTAAATTGTATCTTTGCCCCTTATTAATTTGACATTTATTTTTTATCTATTTAAAAATAGAACAACGATTCTTAAAATTTATTTTATGAAACACCAAAGCCCTGACAACCCCTCAAATTCTCAAAATTCTGAACTAAACAAAAATGTAAGGGTTCGTTTTGCTCCCAGTCCTACTGGTCCTCTCCATATTGGTGGTGTTCGAACGGCTTTATATAACTATTTATTTGCTAAAAAACACAACGGCTCTTTTATTCTCAGAATCGAAGATACTGATCAAAAGCGCTATGTGAAGGGAGCTGAAGAATATATCGTTGAAACTTTAAACTGGTGTGGAATTCCATTTGATGAAGGCATTGGAAAGGACAAGGGATTTGGACCCTATCGACAAAGCGAACGGAAACATTTGTATAAAGAATATGCTGATTTATTAATCAATACTAACAAAGCATATTATGCTTTTGATACCAACCAAAGTTTAGAGCAATACAGAAAAGATCATGAAGAAAAAGGGAAAACATTTATATATAATCACCATAACAGGGAAAAGCTTGATAACTCATTAACCCTCTCTAAAGTAGAATTAGAAAAACGCCTAAACAATGGGGAACCCTATGTAATAAGGTTTAAAACACCGGTTGGTTCCACCATTGTTTTAAATGATATGATTCGAGGTAAAATGGAAGTTGATTCTAATTTACTTGATGATAAAGTGCTTTTTAAAAGCGATGGCATGCCCACTTACCATCTCGCCAACATTGTAGACGATTATTTGATGGAAATTTCGCATGTTATTCGAGGCGAAGAATGGTTGCCTTCTTTAGCTTTACACCAATTGTTGTATGATGCTTTCAAATGGGAAGCTCCAAAGTTTGCTCACTTGCCGCTTATAATGAAGCCTATTGGTAAAGGAAAATTAAGTAAGCGAGATGGAGATAAAATGGGTTTTCCGGTGTTTCCGCTAGAGTGGATTAATTCTGAAGGAGAAAAATATTCAGGCTATAGAGAAGATGGTTATTTGCCCGAAGCTGTGGTAAATATGTTGGCGCTTTTAGGTTGGAACCCGGGAACAGAAAAAGAAATTTTTAGCCTTGCTGAGCTTATTCAGGAGTTCGAATTGGAAAGAGTGCATAAAGCCGGCGCTAAATTTGATCCGGAAAAAACCAACTGGTTTCAACACCACTATCTACAACAACTTGAGGATGATAAACTGGTACTTGCCTATAAAAAATTATTGGACCAGCATCAAATTATAACTTCTTTAAATTTAGAAGCCATTTTAAAGCTAGTCAAGGAGCGCATCACATTTGTTTCAGACCTTTGGGATGAGACTCAATTCTTCTTTAAGGCACCCAAAGCTTATGATGAAGCTGCTGCAAACAAATGTTGGAAAGAAGAAACTGATAAAGTAATGCAAGCAGTACTAATCATTCTTAAAAAAGAAGCCTCTTTTACTCAGGAAATTCTGTCAAAAGAAGTGAAGAACTGGATTACCAATGCCGGTATTGGTTTTGGTAGAGTTATGCAGCCCCTTAGGCTATCTCTTGTGGGAGAAATGAAAGGACCGGATGTATTTGCTATAATGGAAATATTGGGTAAAGATGAAGTGATTCAACGTCTTGAAAATGCCATAAAAAGGCTATCTTAAAAGTATGCTGTCACTCCTACAGTAATTAGATTTGCATTCCCCTTAAAATCTTTATATTCAAGATTAGAGCTATTCAGTTTACTTAACATATTGGTAACTCCATACTGGTATTGTCCAAATACTCTGAAGTTTCGGAAACCGGCTGTCACACCTGCAGCAAGATGAAAATTAACTTTAGAAATGTCTTCCAGCTCAATTGCTCGCAATGTGTCATACCCATCTATTATGTAGTTTTCATATTGGGTATCTTTCAATGTAAGCCTGCCGTTGATATTTAAAACAGGCCCTGCTTCAATACTTAAATGCTCTCTGATTATTTTATACCCCCATAAAACTGAAATTTGTGCAGACTGAATGTTATAATTCAACTCTCTTTGAGTACCTCCTTCCGGAACGCTGTTTGCTAATACTGAAATATTGGTGTCGTAAAACGCCACACCATACATCATGTCAAAATTGTTATACACGTTACCGCGTATTTGAAGACCAAACATAAAGCTCTCTTTGCTTTGTGTGCTTAAATCATCCGTTTTGATATCATAGAGCGTTAAGCCAGCTGAAACGCCAATTACATTGAACTCATTGTAGTTTCTTTGAGAATAGGCCTGAAAGGAAAGAATAAAGGTAAAAAGGATTAAAAAGAAATAATTAATTTTCAAGATTAAGGTTTTTAAAAACAAGCAAATGTAACCTTAATTTTTGTAAATTGACATTTCAAAAAATTTAAACTATGGGAAATGTAATTTTAATTATTGGTATTGTTGTTTTTATCCTTTTATTGTTTGGAACCTTCTTTATGGTTCGTCAGCAAACTTCAGCAATCGTAGAGCGTTTTGGACGTTTTGTAAGTGTTAGAAATTCGGGTTTGCAATTAAAAATCCCACTCATTGATCGTGTTGCGGGACGGATCAATTTAAGGGTTCAACAGTTGGATGTTATCGTTGAAACAAAAACAAAAGATGATGTTTTTGTAAAGCTTAAAGTTTCCGTTCAATTTAAAGTGATAGCAGAAAATGTTTATAATGCTTTTTATAAGTTGGAGTATCCTCATGATCAAATTACCTCTTATATTTTTGATGTCGTAAGAGCTGAAGTACCAAAATTAAGGCTCGATTATGTTTTTGAACGAAAAGACGATATTGCCAATGCCGTTAAAAAGGAATTGAATGAGGCTATGACACGCTATGGATATGATATTATCAACACACTGATAACCGATATTGATCCTGATCAACAAGTGAAAAATGCAATGAATCGTATCAACGCTTCAGAGCGTGAAAAAACTGCTGCTGAGTTTGAAGCTGAAGCACAACGTATTAAAATTGTCGCAAAAGCTCGCGCAGAAGCCGAAAGCAAAAGGCTTCAAGGTCAAGGTATTGCAGATCAACGGCGTGAAATTGCTCGAGGATTGGAAGAGAGTGTCAATGTATTGAACAATGTGGGTATCAATTCACAAGAAGCTTCTGCTTTGATAGTTGTCACCCAGCATTATGACACACTTCAATCACTTGGTGAAGAAACCAATTCAAACTTGATTTTATTGCCAAATTCACCACAAGCCGGAAGCGATATGCTGAACAATATGGTAGCTTCATTTACTGCCTCAAATATGATTGGCGAACAAATGAAAAAAGATAAAACAGATACAAAAAAGAATGATAAAAACTAATACCAAACGTTTTATAAAACAAAAAAGCCCGAAAATTTCGGGCTTTTTTTTATTTTCTAAATGGTAATAGTTTCTGAAAAAGTCTTCCGTAAAGTAACTTCCTAACTATGGATAAACTCACGTCAAGGGCTATATTAGTAGGTGAAACTGAATCTTTAATCTCATAATAATTTTGTTTCATCTTTTCCTTATCAATTTGAGCCTGAAGCTTATAAATTTCAAGTTCTTGATTAATTTCTTCGAGTGATTTATATGTTTTCATATTAGTCATTAGTCATTAAAAAAAATGTTTGAGGTATTTTTTAATACTGCCCTTTCGAGTCGTTTTCTACTAAAAATCCAGGCTAAAATAAAAACCAGCACATAAAAACCAGCTACATATAAAAACCCGTAACTAATATTCCCATAAGCTTCTCCTATCAGATAAGCCGCGGCCAATGATAGAAAAAACAAAAGTAAGAGAGCAATAGCGCCCAGTAATAGAACTCTTAGAATGGATATAAACGTTTTCGTAGTTTTTTTATAAATGTCCAGTTTATAATATTCAGCTGAGTTTTTAATGTAGGACTCTAAATGATCCTGAATGCCTTCAACATTGTTGGTTATTTTTTCAAACACATTATTTTATTTAGATTAATTTTTACTTTTTTTGAAGTTTTGAATTTTGTTTTCTTAACTCCTCCAGTTTATCCTCTAAAGCTTTTAAGACATCATCAGCTTTATGGCTTGCTGAAGATATTGTGTCTTCAAGCTTATCTTCAAAGCTCAACCTGGCAGCACTAGCTTTACTGCTGAGTGAGTTTGTAGTTTCTTTCAATTGCTTTGTCAGCTCTTTTTGAGCTTTTTGTGCACTTTTACTAATGTTTTTTCGGGTTTTTGTGCCTTTTTCAGGCGCGTAGAGAATTCCTATCCCAGCTCCAATAGCAGCTCCGGTTAAAAGTGCTAATAAAGTTTGTCCAGTGTTATTTGCCATAATTGTATTGTTTAAATTGTTATTAAATTAATTATACTCTAATATACAATTTATAACCCAACACTATTGTTAATAACCGGTTAATAATTTACAGTCAATTCCTAAATTTTTTAACAAAAAAATTGAATTTAATTGTTTTTAGAACCCCAGGAGTCTCTCAAGCCAACAGTTTTATTAAATACAAGTTTTGATTCTGAAGATTCTTTGTCTACAGCAAAATAGCCTATTCGTTGAAACTGAAACACTTCTTCGGGTTTTACGTTTTTAAGGCTGGGCTCCAGGAAACCTTCTGTGATTTGAAGTGAATCTGGGTTTATGTGTTCCATAAAATCCTTCTCCTTATCAGTATCAGGTGATTCGGTGAGGAAAAGTCGGTCATATACCCTGATTTCGGCAGGAATGGCATGTTGAATTGAAACCCAGTGGAGTGTTCCTTTTACTTTGCGCTGTGAGGCTTCTGTCCCACTTCCGCTTCTACTGTCTGGGTCGTATGTGCAGTGAATTTCGGTTATATTTCCGGATTCATCTTTTACTACGCTTTGTCCTTCTATGATATAAGCATTTTTTAATCGTACTTCTTTTCCTAAAGTAAGTCTGAAAAATTTACGGTTAGCCTCTTCTTTAAAATCTTCTCTTTCGATAAAAAGTTCTTTAGAAAAAGGTATTTTTCGAGATCCTGCATGCTCGTCTTCTGGGTTATTTTCAGCGTCAAGCCACTCTTCTTTTCCTTCAGGATAGTTAGTTATAATAAGTTTAACGGGGTCAAGAACGGCCATTACACGCGGGGCTATTTTATTTAAGTCTTCTCTAACACAAAATTCTAGATGCGAAACATCAACAATGTTATCACGTTTTGCAATCCCAATACTGTCAGCAAAATTTCTGATTGATGCCGGTGTATATCCTCTTCTTTTCATACCAGAAATTGTGGGCATCCTCGGATCATCCCAGCCGTTAACAACCCCTTCCTGAACTAGTTTTAATAATTTTCGTTTACTCACAACTGTGTGGCTTAAATTTCTACGTGCAAACTCCCGTTGTTTAGGCCTTACCTTGGAAGTATCATATATCTGCTCTAAAAACCAATCGTATAGCTCTCTGTGAGGTAAAAATTCTAGTGTACAAAGTGAATGTGAAACTTGTTCAACATAGTCACTCTCGCCGTGTGCCCAGTCATACATTGGATATATTTTCCAATTATCGCCTGTTCTATGGTGATTTTTATGTAAAACACGGTACATAACAGGGTCACGCATCAGCATATTTGTAGATGCCATATTGATTTTTGCTCTCAAAACGTGTTCACCTTCCTGAACGTCTCCATTTTTCATCTTCTCAAATAACTCAAGACTTTCATCCACGCTTCTGTTTCTATACGGACTTTCTTTACCAGATTCAGTAGGCGTTCCTTTTTGATCTGCAATTTCCTGAGATGATTGTGAGTCTACATATGCTTTGCCGTCTTTTATCAATTGCACTGCCCAATCATACAGCTCTTGAAAATAATCTGAAGCATAACACTCTTTAGCCCAATTAAAGCCTAACCATTCTACATCCCGTTTAATGGCATCTACATATTCCTGCTCTTCTTTGGCTGGATTTGTATCATCAAAACGAAGGTTAACCGGTGCATTGTATTTTAAACCCAATCCAAAATTGAGGCATATTGAAGTGGCATGGCCTATGTGTAAATAGCCATTGGGTTCAGGAGGGAATCTAAATCGTAACTTTTCTTTTTCAAATCCTGATTTTAAATCGTTTTCTATTATGTGCTCAATAAAATTGAGTGATTTTTCTTCTGTTGACATTGTCCATATTTGAAATGCAAAGGTATTAAAATTATGGTTTTAAGTAACAGAAATCATAGAGAGGCTTTTTATAAATTTATTGTTGATTTCAATGATGTATCTTTGTGAAATAATATATGTTATTATTTTCTTTTAAAAATCTAAACTTATTAAAGAATGGGTGTTATAAGGTTGAAAAAAATAAAAGTTTATGCATATCATGGTTGCTTGATTGAAGAAGGTAAAATTGGTTCTGATTATATGGTAGATTTAAAAGTTAAGGCCAGCCTGGCAGAGGCATCAAAAACTGACGAATTAAAAGATACCGTTGATTATGTTCATTTAAACAGAATTGTAAAGGAAGAAATGGCAATTCGTTCAAAATTGTTAGAACATGTTGGAAAGCGTATAATTAACAGAATTTTTAATGAGCTTTTACTTGTCAATGAGGTTCGAGTGGAGGTTTCAAAAGTAAACCCCCCTATAGGTGGTGATGTTGCCGAAGTTATCATTGCAATGAAAGCGAAAAGGTAATTTTTGAAATTAGATAGTATTTGAAAGCAAATTTTTTTTACATTTGCTGACCCGTTAATAGGGTATCCATCTGTGTAGAAAAATAGGGCATCGTGGCCGAGGGGCTAGGCACCGGTCTGCAAAACCGTCTACTCCGGTTCGAATCCGGACGATGCCTCAAAGTAAAAAACTCCTTCATTTAAATAATGAAGGAGTTTTTTTGTTTTAATTTATCAGATGTTAAAATGCTATATTGTTGGTATTCTTCTTTCTATTTGATCTTCAAAAGTTTCATTTATTTGTTTTGGGAAAATTCCGTTGAACAACAATACAACCCCTGAAATAATTATGATAATACTTATCAACCTTTTAATTTTATAAATTCTGTAAGGGGTTAGTTTTTTATTGAGTTTTTTTGCAGCAAACATTTTAAAAATATCAATAACCAAATAGGTCCCTAAAATGGCTCCAAAAAAGAAAATCATCCTGTTCGGATCCATCTCAAGTTGAGGTCCAAATACTATTATTAAACCTAACCAAAAACCCAATACTCCGATATTTATAAAATTTAATAAAAAACCCTTTATAAAAAGTTCAACGTAATTATTTTTCTTGATTGTAATAATGGATTCATTTTCTTCGTGACGTTTGTAGTTTTTTTTATTTTTTATGAGAGAAATAATCCCATATGTCACAAATAAAACCCCTCCAAAAATATAGAGTGCTGGGTCGTCTTTAATCTTTTCAAGAAGTTTATTGGTACTAAAATAAGCAATAAGAATAAAAACTACATCAGCTACAATTACACCTAAATCTAAAGAAAAAGCAGCTCTAACGCCTTTCACAGCACTGGTTTCAAGAAGAACAAAAAAAACCGGTCCAATTAAAAAAGCCAAGAAAAAACCTAATGGAATAGCAGCAAGTAAATCTTCAATCATGCAATTGATTTCTGTATTACAAAATTAGGAATTTATCAACTAAAACTTCAAGATCTACTTATTTTTCGACCTCTTCTCTACTTCCAATTAAAGTAAAATCCAGCTGTTTTTTGACTAAATCTGCTTGTTTTACTTTTACAAAAACCTCATCTCCAAGTTGATATACTTTTTTAGTTTTACTACCCACAACAGCATATTGGTCTCTGTCAAAAGTGTAGTGATCATCTCTTAACTCACGTAAACTAACCATTCCTTCACATTTGTTTTCTATAATTTCTACATAAATTCCCCATTCTGTAACTCCTGAAATTACACCTAAAAACTGTTCATCCTTATGGTCAACCATATATTTTACCTGCATATATTTTATGCTATCGCGTTCTGCACTGGTAGCAAGGCCTTCCATATCACTTGAATGGCGGCATTTTTCTTCATAAACTTCTTCTTTTTGAGTAGGTTTTCCATCCAGATAGATTTGCAATAATCGATGCACCATTACATCAGGATAACGTCTAATTGGTGAAGTGAAATGTGAATAATAATCAAACGCCAGACCGTAATGTCCAATGTTTTGAGTTGAATATTCTGCTTTACTCATTGTGCGAATAGCGAGCGTATCAATGAGATTTTGTTCTTTTTTTCCTTTTACATCTACAAGTAGCTTATTGAGAGAGGCATTTGTGGTTTTACGGTCACGTGTGTTAATTTTATATCCAAAGCGTTTAATAATTCCTTCCAAAGCTGATAACTTTTCATCATTTGGCTCATCATGAACTCTGTAAACAAATGTTTTCTTTGGTGTTTGTTTTCCTATAAATTCAGCTACTTTTTTGTTTGCTAAAAGCATAAACTCTTCAATAAGATGATTTGCTTCTTTACTTTCCTTGAAATAAACACCGGTTGGGTTGTTTTCCTCATCAAGTTTGAATTTTACTTCAACTTTATCAAATGAAATTGCTCCATTCTGCATGCGTTTTCTTCGCATGGTTTTTGCTAATTTATTGAGTGTTTTAACAGCGTCAACAATCGTTTCTTTAGCGTGGTAAGTTTTTCCTGTTAAAGAAAACTCTGCCGAAATTTCTCCTTTTCCAGTTTCAATAATCTGTTGAGCCTCTTCATAAGCAAAACGGGCATCACTTAAAGTTACTGTTCTTCCAAACCATTCATTTTTAATTTGAGCTTTTTCGTTAATTTCAAAAACAGCTGAAAAAGTAAATTTTTCTTCATTTGGTCTTAGGGAACATGCAAAATTTGATAGTACTTCAGGAAGCATAGGTACAACTCGGTCAACTAAATAAACTGATGTTGCTCTTTCATAAGCTTCATCATCTAATATGGTATTGGGTTGTAAATAATGAGAAACATCTGCGATGTGAATTCCTACTTCATAGTTTCCATTTTCTAATACTTGAAAACTCAATGCATCATCAAAATCTTTTGCATCTGCAGGATCAATTGTGAAGGTTAAAACCTTTCGCATATCTCTGCGTTTTTTAACTTCTTCAGGATGTATTTTTGTATCTATATTTTCTGCAAATTTTTCAATTTCTGGTGCAAAATCGTGTGGCAATCCATATTGTGCAAGAATTGAATGTATTTCAGTATTGTGTTCACCCGGTTTACCCAGTACTTTAATAACTGTTCCAAAAGGAGAATCTGCTTTTTCTGGCCATTCATCCATTCTTACCAATACTTTATCTCCTTGTTGTGCATTACCTATTTTGTCTTTCGAAACAAAAATATCGGTATACATTTTACCATCAGCAGTTGAAACAAATGCAAATTTTTGCTGAATATCAATAACCCCAACAAATTCAGTTTTGTTGCGTTTTAAAATGTTAGTGATTTCACCTTCAAGTTTTGAATTTTTTCTTCTTTTATAAATATAAACTTCTACTTCATCGCCATTGAATGCTTTATTGATGTTTTTATTAGATACAAAAACATCATCTTCAAGCCCTTCAACAACTACATATCCCTGGCCTCTAGTAGTCATATCCAGTTTTCCAGTATGGTATTGATTTCCTTTTTTAATCCGGTATTTACCTTTATCAATTTCTTCTATTTGTTGTTTTCCTAGAAGTTCTTTCAATTTTTTAATTATTTGATTTCTACTACTTGGATCATCTAAACCCATTTTAGCACCAATTTGTTTATAATTGAACGAATTTGATGGATTTAATAATAAAATTTTTAAGATACTTTCGGAGAGATTTGGAATCTTATTGGTTGATTTTTTTCTTTTTTTCTTTGCAGACATGCAATGTTATTTTTATGGATGTTAAAATTACGTCATTATTGTGAAAGTATATCGTTTTCACTCTAAAGTTTTGTTAACTTAGTGAAGTTGATATTTTAAAATTCAATGATTTATGATTAATTATGTTGTTGCAGCTGTTTTTACTTATGCTCATGAATTTGCGGTTTTGCGACTTATTTTAGAGCAACGTCACATTGCTCACTTTTTTCAAAACGAAACGATGCTAAGTGTAATTCCATTTCATTCTTACGCTTTAGGGGGTATTCGTTTAATGGTTCATCCTGATGATCTTGAGCAAGTAAAAGAAATCATTAATGATTTAAAACATAATAAAGACCTTCACATAGTTTAGTTTTATTAACAACTATAATATATACATTTATTTTTATTTTAAATTTAAAAACAAAATGATGCTTATTATAGTATGTTAATATGTAGTATAACTTTTTTTATTTTTGTTTTGATTTTTACTTATAATCATTTTCAAACCGGTTATCAACAGTTTTTACAATACTAAAATTTTAAGAATCAATATAGATAGTAATTTAAATTAACAGTTGTCAATAACTAAAACTAACTTTACTTTTTGATAATTAATTTTAATAATTATGGTTAAGATCACTTAAATTTTGGATGAAAACTTCGCTATAAAAAGTTAAAAACAAATTAGGTTTCTCCGTTAAAATTTACATATGAAATTTTATATTGAGGAAAGCAAGCTTACTTTTTGAATTTGAACCACTATTTGTAAACAATTTTAACAAAATTTTAATTATCTAAATATTAAGCTATTGTAAAGATAAATTAACAATGTAAAATTTAGTTGTTAATAACCGATGTTTTGTACTTTTGTTAACCAATCTAATCTAAAATAATCCTTATGAAACTTGCTATTGGAAATGATCATGCAGGCACAGAATACAAATTTTCAGTTCTTGAATTATTAAAAGAGCGTGGATTCGAAGTTATCAACCATGGCACAGATTCAGAAGAAAGCGTTGATTATCCCGATTTTATTCATCCTGTTGCCGAGGATGTTGAAAAGGGTAAGGTTGATTTTGGAATTATTATTTGTGGAAGTGGAAACGGTGCTTCAATGACTGCAAATAAACATAAAAATGTGCGTTCTGCACTCTGCTGGACCAAAGAAATCACTGCTCTGGCTCGTCAACATAACAATGCAAATATTTTAAGTCTTCCGGCACGGTTTATTTCAAAACCACAAGCAATCGAAATGGTAAAAACTTTCTTAGACACCCCTTTTGAAGGAGGCAGACATCAAAATCGTGTCAATAAAATTGCGTGTAACTAATTCGTTAATTACAGATAATGGAACACGGCCATCACCATCCAAAATCTTCCCAGGTTAAAGGAAATAAGGTTTTATTTTCAATAATATTAAATTTAATTCTTACAGTTGCTCAGCTTATTGGGGGGATTGTTTCAGGAAGTCTTGCACTTATTTCAGATACACTTCACAACTTTAGCGATGTGGTGTCGCTTTCTATAAGTTATATCGCTAATAAATTGATAAGAAAAGAAGCTTCCTACAAGCGTACTTTTGGCTACAAGCGCGCTGAAATTATGGCGGCTTTCATAAACTCTGCCACCATTGTTATTGTAGCAATTTATTTGATATATGAGGCTATTCACCGTTTTATCGAACCTCAGGAAATAGGCAGTGATATTGTAATTTGGATGGCACTACTCGGTATTTTTGTCGACGGCTTTAGTATGTTATTACTAAAAAAAGATTCAGACAAGAACATGAATATGAAATCTGCCTATTTGCATATGCTATCTGATTTAGCTTCCTCTGTTGCAGTCTTAATTGGAGGACTTTTAATGAAGTTTTATGAAATTTGGTGGATAGATGGTGTATTAACACTTATAATAGCTTTTTATCTAATTAGAGTGGGCTATTTATTATTAAAAAAATCGTTTAATGTATTGATGCTATTTACTCCTGATGAAGTGAGGGTGGAAGAAATAACTAAAAAAGTAAATGCGCTTCCCGGTATTAAAAGCATTCATCATATTCATATTTGGCAACTCAATGAAGATGAAGTACATCTGGAGGCTCATTTGGAGTTTAATAAAAACGTTAAAATTTCAGAATTTGACAGATTGCTTTTGGATCTGGAAGAGCTTTTGTTATACGATTTTGGAATCAACCACATAACAATTCAGCCTGAATTTCAAAGAGAGGAAAGTAGTAAAGATATTATTGTACAGGATTAGTTTCTTCACTAGTTTCAGGCACTTTATTGTCTACCCAAATTGATTCCATGACAAAAGGAGCAGTGTCCCAGTACATATGTTCCTGAACAATTTTACCGTTTTCAAACTTTGAAGTGATGTGAACTATGATTTGGGATGTATTTCTACTTTCAGCGAAAGTTCCTGTCCAAACACCCCAAAAACTTACCCAAATAGTTCCTTTACTATCAATTATCATTTCAAATGTTTGATTTTCTGTAGTTGAATATTCATAAGAAATCATTTGATTTATTTTATTTTTATGATCTTCAATGGCTTCATCAATAAATCTTGGGTCACTGTTTACACGGTTATGATATATTTTTGCATTTTCAAGATAGTGTGATTTGTAGGACACCCAATTACCGTTTTCATAGTCTTTAATCATTTGACGCATTACGTCAATTTCAGGTGATTCTTCGGTGAAATAATTTTTTGAATTGTCATTGCAGGAAGTAAAAGCGAATAAGATCAAAAACAAAAATGGAATATAATTTTTCATAATAGTAAATTTTTACACTCTTATAAAGATAGATGTTTTTGTTTTCAAAAAAACTTATTTTAGCAAATAACAATTACAATCAATGAAACTAAATTTCATCCTAAAAAAATATTCAGAACTTACTACAAGAGAATTGTATGATATTCTTCAATTGCGCAGCGAAGTGTTTGTAGTTGAGCAAGATTGTGTTTATCAGGATATTGATGGAAAGGATTCGATGGCACTTCACCTTTTTGCATATAAAAAAGAAGTATTGGTTGCTTATGCTCGTCTTTTTAAGCCTGGTGATTATTTTAAAGATGCAAGTATTGGCCGGGTGGTGGTCAAACAAACCGAACGCAAGCACGGTTATGGTCACCAATTGATGGAGACCGCAAATGGAGCTATAGATTCCTTGTATAAAGTTTCAAAAATTCACCTTTCAGCACAAGAATACCTTGAAAAATTCTACAATACGCACGGATATCAACGCGTGGGTGAAGGCTATCTTGAAGATGGGATTCCCCATATTGGAATGGAAAAAGAATAATATTTACCCCTTTGTTTGAATTCTTTTATTAAAGGGAATTTTCAATTGATATAATATATCTTCATCTGTGCTATCATCTACCAAGTCGAGTCCATAGCGCACCTTTTTAGGATCACCATAAACAAAAGTGCCAAATATTCTATCCCAAAAGGAGAACATATTTCCAAAATTGGTATCAGTCCAAGGCAATTCCCAGTGGTGATGAAACTTGTGCATATTAGGTGTTACAAAAACATAGCTTATGTATTTGTCAATTTTACCCAGATTAATGTTAGCGTGTGTGAAATAAGTAAAAAACACACTTAAAATGCGGTAAATTAGATAAAATGCAATCGGCATACCCATCAGTAATACAGCAAAAAGCGCAAAAGTCTCCCTGATGACAAAATCAAGTGGGTGATGACGGGTGCCCGTGGTTACATCTACTTTGGTGTCGCTGTGGTGGATGATGTGCAAACGCCACATCCATTTTACTTTGTGAAGTAAATAATGCACGCCATATTGGGCGATAAAATCTAGTGCTAAAAGTGCTAAAATCAATTCTGCCCAGACAGGCCAATCCACGAGGTACAGCAAACCAAATTGTGCAGTTTCTATCCAATAAAAAACTCCCAAAGTAAGGACTCCAAAACCAACATTGATCAACATCGTAAAAAAAAGAAAAGCAAAATTTACTCCTGCGTGTTTCCACTTTTTATAGTTGATTTTGACAAGGGCATAGTAACCTTCCAAAATCCAGAAAACACCAAGAACACCCACTACCCATAGCAAGCGCATCCAAAGTGGCATTTGTTCAAAAAAATGCAACAGGGAGTCCATAATTATTTCAATATGCTTTGATACCTTTTGTTGTCATTGAGAATAGAGACTGCTTCTTTAATTTCAGGATTATTCATCACATGATACTCATACAAGCCTTCCTTATAGAAATAACGCTTTAAAATCTCATCGGTTATTAATGATTTGATTTCAGCTTTTTTATCCAGAAGTTCTCGGTCTTTGGCTTTATTGAGGTCTTGCAAAAGAGCCGAATAACTTTTCTCAATGTCTCCTTTGATTTCTTCTTCTTCAGCTTTGATCATGGCTTCTTTCAAAGCTGTTTCTGTTTGGGTTTCAAAACTAAAGTTACTGCGCTTTAAAAAGGCTAAAAAGTTATTATAATCACTTTCGCTAAAGTGAAATTCACGCCAGTCACTAAGTTGGTTGTTGTAGTAATATTCAGTAGCATAATCAAAAATACTATTGGCTTTTAGTAATGCCGTAGTAATAGGACTGAAAACGGCAGTTTCAAGTTCTACATCTGGTTGAATACCCCCCCCGTCATATACGGTTCGTCCCCCTTTGGTTTTAAAAGCATTGTAATTATCTGCCGTTGCGCGAATGGGATCACCATTTTCATCGCGGTTAAAGTAATCTTCTGCTTGAATACACCGGCCACTTGGGGTATAATATTTTGAAATGGTAACTTTCAATTGAGTTCCATAGGTGAGTGCTTTGGGACGTTGCACGAGACCTTTTCCAAAACTGCGCGCGCCTACAACGACTCCCCTGTCAAGATCCTGAATGGCTCCTGAAACGATTTCACTTGCCGACGCACTTCGCCCATTGATTAAAACGGCCAATGGAATTTCAGTGTCCAAAGGTTCAAATGAAGTGCGGTAAGTTTGATTGAATTTTTCAATGGCTGATTGTGTGGTGGTAATAATTTCGCCTTTAGGCACAAAAAGATTCACAATATTAATAGATTCTCGCATCAGGCCACCCGGATTTCCCCTCAAGTCTAAAATAATGCTTTCTGCACCTTGTTTTTTTAAATCAACCAAAGCAGCTTTCGTTTGAGAAGTAGTTTTTTGATTAAATGTACTTAAAACAATATACCCTATGTTTCCTTCCATAAGTGTATAAAAAGGTACTGCATTGAGCTCAACAGCTTCACGAGTTATAGTAGCCTTTTTGGTTTTCCCTTGGCGTTTAAAACTCACAGCCAAGGTTGAACCCGGAGCTCCTTTTAGCAATTCACCGGCATCGTCATTAAAATTAGCCACTTCAACATCCCCAATTTTAATGATTTCATCTCCGGCTTTGAGCCCTGCCTTATCTGCAGGACCATCCTTCCAGGGTTCAATGATAATTAGTTTGTCTTTCTGTGTTTTTACAGCTGCTCCAATTCCGGTATAGGCACCCGTTTGATTGATGCGTGCTTGCTCCACATCTTGTTCATTGTAGTAAACAGTATATGGATCAAGTTCTTGCAACATACCTTTAATGGCTTTGTCCATCAACTCAGCCGGAACGGTTTCATCAACATAGTTCATATTGAGCTCCTTAAACAAAGTTGTAAAGATTTCAATTTGCTTGGCAATTTCAAAAAAATCGCTTTTAAAACTCCAGGTTCCTATCGCAATTAAAAATGCTAATGCCGGGATTATTATTCTCTTTTTCATTTGACTGTGTTTGCTTACGCGAAATAAACTTTTCGCTTAATTCTATATTCTCTTTTTCTTTTCAAATATTTTCTAATTTCAAAAACAGGGAGCAACAAGTTAATAAAAAACAACCATTTGTTGAAAAAGCTCAGATAAAAATGAAAGAGTTTTCAAGCCAGATGGAATTATAATTATATCAAGCCAGAAATAATTAACGCGCCAACCTAACTTTTAGTTTGTTGAATCAATTTATCTATTAAAACATTCATTGTCTTATTAAGCTCCTTAAAGTTGGGCTTTTCTTTTCCTACATATAAAAAAAGCAATGCGTATTTCTGATCATCTAAGGCGTTTAAAATTTGGTGTTTATTTAACCGATAACTTTCTCTTAGCAATCGTTTAATATAATTGCGATCAACAGCATTTTTAAAATTTCGTTTTGAAACCGAAACAGCTGTTTTTAAAGGAACAGATTGAGGTTCTTCACCCTCAATATAAAAAACCCTTAATGGAAAAACCCCTACAGACTTCCCATCTGTGAAAAGTGTTTCAATGGTTTTTCTGCTTTTGAGTTTTTCTTCTTTGGAATAACTGAATTTCATCACTGTAAAGGTAATGAAAATGCGTTCTTATAATTCCTCTGAAGTGAAATCATGTTAAGAGAACTGTTTTATTCGTCTCCCTCTGATGGAGTTTCTGCAATTTCAGCCTCATAAACATTGTTTTCCACATTAACGTCTGCCAATAGTCTAGAGGCGTCAATCATCAAAGCAGAAATAGTTGACAGTGGCGCATCAATTTCAAATGTATAAGACGGGATAGCCCAGGCCCAATCATTCAAAACAGTTCGTTTCAATGCAGGATAAGGGTTTTCTTTGACGCCGCGCATCATTCGCAGTGGGATGTGAAAAGACTCATTTGTATTGTCTTTATAAACCACATAAAAATCGATTGGCATAGGCATCAGTCCTTTTCGCTCCAGCGTAACCATAGTTTTACCGTCTTTTTCTACTACATTTTCAATTGCATAATCGATGGTGTTAGTAGTTTTGGTCCAGTCAAGTAAATACCAACCTAGTTGAAATCCGGAAACTTTTTCAGCAGTGCGGATAAAATCGTTTGGAGTGGGATGGGTAAATTTGAATTCGTCATAAAAACGTTTGAGGGTTTTGGCAACGTTTTCTTTTCCTATTAAATATTCTAGCTGAGCTAAAAATACAGCTCCTTTAGAATATGAAGCGGCATTATACACCCAGTTTTCCTCATAACGGTCTGCATGGGTCGATTGAGGTTGTTCTTTGCCACTTGTAGCCATTCTTAGATAGCTTCGGTAGGAGCCTTCATAAGGAAATTGCTTGTTTTGATTCATCACTTCGTTCATCGCCAGTGCGCTTATGTAGGATGTAAAGCCTTCATCCATCCATTCATGTTTTGATTCATTAAAGGCCAGTACAAATTGAAACCAGCTATGGGCAACTTCGTGAGCAGTTACGCCCACTAGGCTATTGAAATTTCGTTCACCAGTAATTAGCGTAGACATGCCATATTCCATACCACCATCGCCACCTTGAATAATAGAATATTGTTTATATGGATAATCCCCCAGGTGTTTGTTGAAATATTCAAATAACGCGATTGTTTTGGGTTGTAATTTTTTCCAGTTTTCGAAAATTTCAGGATTGTTTTTATATAAAAAGTGAAGCGTCATCCCGTTGGGACCCTCTATGCGATCATGTAGATATTCATTGTCTGCTGCCCAAGTAAAATCATGGACATCGGGAGCGATGAAATGCCAGGTAAGTTTCTTTCCATTTTTGTGTTTTACATTCTTTTCAAGATTGTCCTGGTAGCCATGACCAATTTCGTTAGGATTTTGTAGATAACCTGTTCCACCAAGTGTATAGGTATTATCAATGGTGATTTTTACATCAAAATTGCCCCACACACCTTGAAATTCTCTTCCAATATATGGATCTGCATGCCATCCCTCAAAATCATATTCGGCGAGTTTAGGATACCATTGTGACATAGATAAAGCCACTCCTTCTTCATTATTTCTCCCGCTGCGACGGATTTGCAACGGTACCTGAGCATCAAAATCCATGGTAAAAGTAGCTTTCTCTCCCGGAAGGATAGGCGTGCTTAAATCAACTTCCAAGATAGTTCCCACAGTATTGTTTTGAACGGGGGTCCCGTTTTGAAGCAAGCTATTGATTTTGATATAGCCAATTTCATCCGGGCTTAATTTTGAGATGCGATCACCCACACGTCTGTCAGGGTCTGAAATGGTGCGGGAACGCACGTCCATTTCGCTGCCGGGTTGAAAGGCATTGAAATGAAGGTGGTAAAAAACTCTTTTTAATGTGTCGGGGGAGTTGTTGGTATAGACAATTTCTTGTTTGCCCTTGTATTGATATTTGTCAACATCCACATCAATTTCCATTTTGTAATCGACATGTTGTTGCCAATAATGGGGTCTGTCAAATTGATCGAGGTAGTTATGGTAGTTTTGAGCACTACTATTGAAAATAATTAATAGGGTTAAAAGAGAAAAATATTTGAAATTCATTTATGATATTTTAAAGTTGTTGTGAAATTTTTTCCGCCATTATAAACGCGTTGTACATATTCACCATTTTTCCTGATTTTGAAATTTCTGAAAAAGGTTTTTTATTGTTTTCTTCACCACCAAGAATAACAGTTTGATTGGAAGTAAGGCCACTGTCCATTATGATTTGTTTCACTTGTCTGGCTGATAATTCTGGATAGAAAGACCGTAACATTGCTGCAACACCTGCAACCGCGGGAGAGGCCATAGAAGTACCCATTTGGTATTCATACTCATTGTTTGGGGTGGTTGACCAGATTTGCACTCCGGGTGCAAACACATCCACTTGATTTTTACCAAAATTTGAAAAGGAAGCAATCATATCAGAGCCATAAGAGGTGTTTAAAGCTCCAACGCTTAAAAATGTATCAGAAAACTCATCGAAGTTGGTGGTTTGATCGTTAGGATATACCTGAATCTCATCATCGTCCAAATCGAAACCGTCATTTCCGGAAGCATTGACAATTAGCACATCGTTCTCGGCGGCATATTTTATGGCATCATAGACCCACTCCGGGTTTGGGGAATAAAATTTACCAAAACTTGTATTGATTACTTTAGCTCCATTATCTACAGCATAACGTATTGCCAGGGCAATATCCTTATCATATTCATCGCCGTCTGGTACAGCTCTTAATACCATAATTTCAACGTTTTGGGCCACACCATTCATTCCAATTCCATTGTTTCTTTGGGCCGCAATAATACCCGCAACATGCGTGCCGTGTTCAGCATCTTCTTTTTTTGGATCCGGACCACTTATCTGATTATTCCCATGTGGCACATCTGAAATATCATAAGGGTTATCTCCTAAGGTTTCTCTGAAGTTTTTATTTATGTTGAAGTGGCTATCTAAACGGTTGCCATAGTACTTAATACCACTTTCCAGTTCGTCAATAATTTTGGGGATATTATCTTCAAATTGAAACATTTGTTCCAAAACATAAACTTCGCGTTGAAAGGAGCTGTCGTTGTTTAAACTTCTCAGTTCTTCTGCCGTATAATTTTCTTTTTGAAGTTTTTGAGCCACTTTTTCATGGGCTGGCTTAATTACTTCAATCATTGATTCATATTGCAGCTTAATATTAAGGGCTTCTTGTTTTTCTTTTAGATATTCAGCTTTTGCTTTTTTATAAAGCGAATATTCCAATCTGTCTGCAGTACTAATCGCGCTTTCGGGTTTTTCTTCATATTTTGGCGCAAGCCGAAGCATAATTCTCACATATTCCATTTGCTCACCTACAATATCTCCTAAAAAATTCCATCCGTTTATATCATCGATATAACCATTGCCGTCATCATCAATACCATTGTTTGGAATTTCATCCCGGTTTACCCAAATTACATTTTTTAGGTCTTCATGTTCAATGTCAACCCCACTGTCAATGACGCCAACAATTACTGTTTGCCCCTTTCTTTTCTTAATGATTTCATTGTATGTGCGTTCAATACTCATTCCAGGCACAGTATCACGGGTTAAATCTTTGTGCCACCACGATTTTAACTCATTTTCAGAAAGATCCTGAACTTTTAGTGGTAAAGTATCAATGTTTTCAATGGGTGTTGAAACAATGGCTGAAGTGCTGCCACAAGCAACAAGAGATAGTGCCAATATTGAAAAGGCAATGAATTTAATAATTTGCATAATTAAGAGTTAAAAAGTTCATTAAAAGTAAAACGCTCTTTGAGTCGCACTCCTTTTTCGGTGTGTTGCACAGTAATGATTTCCTGATGGGCATCATGTTCAAGGAACAGGTAAAAGTTTTCATCGGCAGCGCGATTTAAAAACTGTGCTTTTTCATCGAGTGTTAAAAGGGGGCGGGTATCATAACCCATCACAAAAGGCAGAGGAATATGACCGGCAGTAGGCAAGAGGTCTGCCATAAAGCAGAGGGTTTTATCTTTGTATTTTAGCATGGGAATCATCTGTTTTTCAGTATGCCCATCTGCAAAAAACACGCCAAAATCGAGTTCGCTATTCTCCTGAAAGATATTTCCGTTTTGATGAATAAAGTTTAGCTGTCCACTTTCTTGTATGGGAATGATATTTTCTTTTAAAAAGGACGCCTTTTCACGGGCATTGGGATTTGTTGCCCAGTTCCAGTGATTTTCATTGCTCCAGAATTTTGCATTCTTAAATGCAGGTTCATAAGCTGTGCGATTTTTATTCCATTGAATACTGCCACCACAGTGGTCAAAGTGCAAATGGGTTAAAAACACATCTGTAATATCATTACGATGAAAACCGATGTTTTTAAGGGAGTCGTCAAGATTGTGTTCTCCCCAACGATAGTAGTAACCAAAAAACTTTTCACTTTGCTTATCACCCATGCCGTTGTCTATGAGAATAAGTCGATTACCCTCTTCAATCAATAAACAACGCGCTGCAATGTCAATCATATTATTGGCATCTGCGGGATTGGTTTTATTCCAAAGTGTTTTGGGAACTACACCAAACATGGCTCCTCCATCGAGTTTAAAATTTCCTGCTTCTATAGGATATAAAGTCATATCAATTTTTTAAAAGGTTGCAAATTAAGAAATGCCTTTCATTTTTGTAAATCTAAGCTCTTGATTTGGGGGATTTTTAACAAATAATATGGTACACGAAAACTGCTTTGGAATACGTTATATATATTTGATGCTGAAAACTCACTTTTATGAAACAATTTTTTTCACTCGCCGGAATCTCATTTCTTTTTTTCATTTCGTGTAAAAGCGATGACACACCTGAGTGTAGAAGTTGTAGTTCAGAGCTTACTTCGACGTTCAACCTTTGCAAAGAAAGTAATGGAAATGCATCAGTTAATGGAGAAGACACTGGCGTGAGTTATGCCATATATCTTGATGGTTTGGTTGCTGAAGGAGTTTCTTGTAA
Organism: Planktosalinus lacus; assembly: GCF_014640155.1. Taxonomy (GTDB): domain Bacteria; phylum Bacteroidota; class Bacteroidia; order Flavobacteriales; family Flavobacteriaceae; genus Planktosalinus; species Planktosalinus lacus. The sequence goes on from NZ_BMGK01000001.1 coordinate 98,321, forward strand.
TTGAGAATGATTCTAAAAGAGGGATTTGTATTTAATTTTCTAAAAATTAGTTTCATATTGCCATAAACTAAATAACAAAAACAATTATGAAACAACTAATTTTATCTATCGCAGCTGTTGCTGTATTTTCATTTACATCCTGTTCAAGTGATGATGACGGTGGCACAAGCTGTGAGCAATTGCTAATTAACCTTAACGCTGCTGCTGAAGCTTGGATTCAAAACCCTGAATCGCAGTCACATTGTAACGATTACAGAGCGTCCATAGAGGCCTTTATGGGTAGAGAATGTACTGGAAGCGATGCGTATGCATCACTTTTAGCTGAATTGAGTTGTTCTGATTTGTAATTTCAATTAAAAATAAGAACTTAATATTAACCCTAAACTTATATTAAAAATATAAAGTTTGGGGTTGTTTTTTTAATCATTCAGCTTCAGTACAGCCATAAATGCTTGTTGCGGTATTTCCACATTCCCCACCTGGCGCATGCGTTTTTTACCCTTTTTCTGTTTTTCAAGCAGTTTTCGCTTACGCGAAATATCCCCTCCATAACATTTTGCAGTTACGTCTTTTCGCAATGCTTTGATTGTTTCTCTAGCAATAATTTTTGACCCAATAGCCGCCTGAATGGGAATATCAAACTGTTGTCTAGGGATGAGTTCTTTCAGTTTTTCACACATTTTTTTTCCGATATTATGTGCATTATCAACGTGAATTAAGGAAGACAGGGCATCCACAGTTTGAGCATTTAAAAGTATGTCAACCCGCACCAGTTTTGATGCCCGCAAACCAATGGGTGAATAATCAAAAGAGGCATATCCTTTTGATACTGTTTTTAATCGATCATAAAAATCAAATACAATTTCAGCCAAAGGCATATCAAAAGTTAATTCAACTCGCTCAGGTGTTAAATAAGTTTGATTGGTAATCATTCCTCTTTTTTCGATACACAATGACATCACGTTGCCTACAAAGTCTGATTTTGTAATGATTGTTGCTTTGATATAAGGTTCCTCAACACGATCAAGGCTAGAAGGGTCTGGAAGATCTGAGGGATTGTTAACAATAATAATGTCATTGGGATTTTTTGTTGAAAAAGCATGGTAAGACACGTTGGGAACAGTAGTAATTACGGTCATGTCAAACTCACGTTCCAATCTTTCCTGAATGATTTCAAGATGCAGCATTCCGAGAAAACCACATCTGAATCCGAAGCCAAGTGCGGCAGAGCTTTCGGGAATAAACACTAAAGAGGCATCGTTGAGTTGTAGTTTTTCCATCGAAGACCTGAGTTCTTCATAATCTTCTGTGTCAACAGGATATATACCGGCAAAAACCATTGGTTTTACATCTTCAAAACCTGAAATAGGGTTTTTAGTTGGGTTTGCAGCATCTGTTATGGTATCACCCACTTTTACTTCACGTGCGTCTTTGATACCGGTGATAAGGTAGCCCACATCGCCGGCTTTAATTTCACTTTTTGGCGCTTGTTTTAGTTTTAATGTGCCCACTTCATCTGCATTGTAAGTATTTCCGGTGGCAACAAATTTAATTTTTTGACCCTTTTTAATACTGCCATTAATCACCCTAAAAATGGTTTCCACTCCTCGAAATGGATTGTAAACAGAGTCAAAAATCAAAGCTTGAAGGGGTTCATCTGGGTTACCTTTTGGAGCAGGGACGCGTTCAATAATCGCAGCAAGTATTTCATCAATTCCCAGGCCTGTTTTTGCGCTTGCAGGGATAACGTCTTCAGTTGCACAACCCAAGAGTTCCACAATATCTTCAGTAACCTCCTCAGGGTTTGCACTAGGTAAATCAACCTTGTTTAAAACAGGAATGATTTCAAGGTCATTTTCTAAAGCCAGATATAAATTTGATATGGTCTGTGCCTGTATACTTTGTGCAGCGTCCACTATGAGTAATGCCCCTTCACAAGCAGCAATCGATCTTGAAACCTCATAGGAAAAGTCCACGTGTCCTGGAGTATCAATTAAATTTAAAATGTAATTTTCTCCTTTGTATGTATACTCCATTTGAATGGCGTGACTTTTTATGGTGATTCCACGTTCACGTTCCAAATCCATACTGTCAAGTAATTGCTCCTGTTTTTCACGAGAGGTAACAGAACCTGTGGCGTCCAAAAGCCTGTCTGCTAAAGTGCTTTTACCGTGATCAATATGTGCAATGATGCAAAAGTTTCTAATATTTTTCATACAAAATGTAACTGCCGTCTTTATGAATCTGCAAATATAATTGATTTACCCTTCATCTATATCATAAATCAATTTTAAACCCCGTGTTTGTCATTTAACAAAAAAAAACGTCATTTGTCGTTGTTTATTGGGATATTTTTAACAAATTTGTAGGGTATTTAAATATCGCTTTTTAGTTTTCCCCAAACATATTTTAATTTTATAGGTTTCCTCAAAAGTTTGGAAAGTATAATGACTAAAACACTTATTTTTTTTCTTTTTTCGGTGTGTACTTTATGTTCTCAAGAGTACACTTTAAACGGTAAGGTTTTAAATCACGAAAATGAACCTATCTCATTTGTGAGTATTTTATTACTTAAAAAAGCAGATTCAACTTTTTTTTCAGGCACAGCTACAGAAGAAAATGGAAACTTTTCTATCCAAAACATACCTAAAGGAGTTTACACTTTAAAAGCCAGCTTTATTGGGTTTAAAGAGTTTTATTTTGATGTTGATATAGACTCTAACCTTGATTTGGGAACACTTATCTTAAAAGAAGGTTCTGAAAATCTTGATGAAGTCACATTGAATGTGCACAAGCCCATCATCCAAAGAGATCCTGATAAATTAATTTTTAATGTTGAAAACAGTTCAGTTTCTTCTGGAAGCACTTGGGAGATTTTAGGCAAAACACCCGGGGTAATTATTCAGCAAAATAGTATAACAATAAAAAATCAACCGGCAACGGTGTATATTAATGACCGAAAAGTAAATTTAAATTCAGAAGAATTGAAAAGCTTATTACAAAGTTTTTCTGGAAGCAATGTGAGCAGTGTTGAAGTAATTACAAATCCTTCAGCCAGGTATGATGCAGATAGTGGTATGGTTTTAAATATCGTCACCAGTAAAAGTATTATGCCCGGCTATAAGGGTGATATTTCTACAAATTACACACAAGCAATTTTTCCAAAATACAAATTTGGAAGCAGTCACTTTTTTAAAAACGAGCATGTTAATCTGTTTGTAGATTATAGTTATAGTAAAAGGAAGGAACATAAAAACGACCTGGGGGAAATCTCTTTCTTTGAACCCGATATGTCAGTAAATTCATTTTGGGAAACAGATTTTCAAAGAATCACACATAAAGACATTCACAATATAAATGCTTCCTTAGATTATTATTTGAGTCCAAAAACAACTTTAAACTTTACCAGCTTTGCTTCTTATGAGCCTAAGATAGAGTTTAATAACACCGAAACAGCAATAATATTTAGCCCTGAAAAAACAGTTGATTCCTTGTTTGTGACTTCTAGTAATTTAGAGGCAGATAAGATGAACCTTGCATTTGATTTGTCGATAAATCACAACTTTAATGATAAAGGCACCAAACTATCAACAAATGCTCATTATACAAACTTTGACTATAGTAACTTACAAAACTTAAATACAAACTATTTTTTGCCAAATGGAAACTTTTTAAATCAAAACAGCTTTTCAACAGATTCAGAGCAAAAGATAGATATTTTGGTTGGGCAGATTGATTTTGAAACAAAATTATTAGGAATCGCTCTAGAAACAGGATTAAAAGCCTCTTTTATAAATTCAAAAAGTGGCATAGACTTTTTTGATGTTCAGAACAATTCAAATCAAAACATTAGTTTTTTATCAGATAATTTTAAATATGAAGAAAAGGTGTATGCCGGTTATATTGGTTTGGCAAAAAACTGGGATAAATGGAGCGCTTTATTTAGCATTAGGGGAGAGCAAACCGAAACCAAAGGAAATTCCATTGCTTTAGATCAGATAAGCATAAAAGATTATTTTGACTTTTTCCCAAATGTATCTTTAAACTATTCGCCCAACGGGAATCACTCAGTTACACTGGCCTATAAAAAGAGCATCACAAGGCCCAATTATGACCTTTTAAATCCATTTAGATATTATATAAACGAAAATAATTTCACCTCTGGAAACCCCCATTTAAAACCATCCTTAACTGACAGATTCAGTATTTCATACCTTGTTGAAGGCGCCTTTGAGTTTGAATTTTACTACAGAACCACTGTAGACGATATTGAAGTGTTGGCTTTTCAAGATAATGCCAATAGGTTCTTAAACTCTGTTTCAGCAAACATGGAAGGGCGCAAAGGTTATGGACTAAACTTTAGTTACGCGACTTCAATAAGACCATGGTGGTTTTATAGCAATTATTTTGCTTTATTTCACGAAGAAAATTCTTTTCTAGCCATAGAAAGCAACAACCAAAAAGTAACTCTCAATTCCGATGGTTTTTTTATCCAGCTTTACAATGGATTTACACTCTCCAAAGACAGGACGTTTACAGGTAATTTAACCTTTATACACCTTACAGGCATCGTTGCCGGCACATATAAAATGAACTCTTTTTCTACCTTATCTTTAGGCTTAAGAAAAAGTTTATGGAATAACAGAGCCTCAATATCCATTTCTGCAAATGACCTATTTGATACCACAAACAGAAAATTACAAACAGACTATTTAAACCAAAAAAACAGCTACTTTGCTAAGCTTGAAACACAATATGTTCAACTTGGTTTTATTTATAATTTTGGAAACTTTAACCTCAATGAATCTTCAAGAGAAATTAGCAATGATGAGCGCAATCGCATTGACTAACTTAACTTCAGCTATTTAAAATTCACTCAAAACATTTACCTTTACGGCCAAATTTGAACCATGGCAAAGATTGGAAATATAGATGTTGGTGAATTCCCTTTACTACTTGCACCGATGGAGGATGTGAGCGATCCGCCATTCAGGGCGCTTTGCAAAGAACAGGGTGCAGATATCGTTTTCACTGAATTTATTTCCAGTGAAGGGCTCATTCGTGATGCCGCTAAAAGTGTTATGAAGTTGGATATTTATGAAAAAGAACGCCCGGTGGGTATTCAAATTTTTGGTGCAAACCTGGAATCTATGATACAATCTGTTGAGATTGTTGAAGCCTCAGGGCCAGATATAATTGACATCAACTTTGGATGTCCTGTTAAAAAAGTGGTTTCAAAAGGAGCCGGTGCAGGAATTTTAAAAGATATCGACTTGATGGTTTCACTTACAGAAGCGATGGTAAAACATACTAAACTTCCAATTACTGTCAAAACAAGACTTGGTTGGGACGAAAATTCAATCAAAATAGTTGAAGTAGCTGAAAGATTACAGGATGTGGGGTGTCAGGCAATTTCAATTCATGGAAGAACGCGGGCACAAATGTATAAGGGTGAGGCCAATTGGGAGCCCATTGCAAAAGTAAAAAACAACCCCAGAATGCACATTCCTGTATTTGGAAATGGCGATGTTGACACACCCGAACGCGCCATGGAAATGCGTGATAAATATGGTTTAGATGGCGCTATGATTGGAAGAGCAAGCATTGGCTATCCATGGTTTTTCAGAGAAGTAAAACATTTCTTTAATACGGGAAGCCATCTGGCACCCCCCACAATGGAAGAACGTGTTTATGCTGCTAAAAGACATTTACAAATGGCGATTGACTGGAAAGGAGAAAAATTGGGGGTTTTCGAAACCAGAAGACACTATACTAATTACTTTAAAGGAATCCCAAACTTTAAAGAATACCGAATGCAGATGGTAACCAGTGACGATGCTGCTTCAGTTTTTGAAGTATTTGAAGAAGCACTTGAAAAATTTTACGACTATGAATTTTCTTAAGAGATCAAACTGTTTTTGACCCGACTTGCCGCTATTTTGGAAGCTATAACACCCAAAACAATAATCGTAATTAAAACAACCAAGACGTTTATTAGTTTAAGTTTTACAGGATAGGGAAGTGTTGATGTAATCATCACAAGGTCAAACTGAAGTTGTAAAAAGACAACTATGATTCCTAAAACAATCCCCAAAACCCCTCCCAAAACAGTCATAAAAACTCCTTGTAAATAAAATATTCTACGGATATCCCTTAAAGTGCTACCTAAATATTTCAGGGTTTTGATGTTGTGTTTCTTGTCAAGGATTATCATAATTATACTTGCTATGATATTAAAAATAGCAATGATAAGTACCAAAGTGAATATCAAATAAACAGCAAGGTTTTCTGTATTGAGCATTTTATACAGTGCATCGTTTTGTTGTATTCTGTTTTTAAACGTAAGGGGTTGGTCAAAAATGCTTTCCAATTGAGATATTACCTCCTGCTCGGTAGTTTCGGACATTAGTTTGATTTCAATGGAGCTGAATTCCTCGTCAGAATAAGCAAGTAAGCCTTTAGCCAAATCAATATTTGAAAACACAAATTTTGAATTGAGTTCTTCATTGACGTGATAAATTCCTGAGACAACAACCTTGGTTTTATTAAACGCCTGATTGGGATCTGTGATTTGACCAGTTCCGGGTTTGGGAACATAAATTTCCAGCAAGTCTGAATAATCATAAATACCCAGGCTTAATATTCTTGAGATTTCATTTCCAACAACCACTTCATTTGGGTTTTGAATCCAACCGCCAACAATCAGCGTGCTATCAATTGAATTAACTTTTTGAAAATTTTCATCAACACCTTTTATGTAAGAGATGTAGTTTTTTCCTTTGAAGGTTAAAAAAATGCGCTCTTCAATTACTTTTGAATAGGAATCCACACCGGTGATTTGAGTAAGTCTTTCATCTTGTTGTGGCGAAATACGAATGATTTTTCCGGTTTCAGGAAGCACTTTTAAGTCTGAATCATAAACAGAGCTAAACTGAAGGCTAAAATCTTTTAAGCCTGAAAAACCTGAGAGCACTATGAAGAGTGACATAGCACCAACAACAACACCAGTTGCCGCAATAATTGTTATAATATTGATGGCATTGTTACTGCTTTGTGAAAATAAATACCGCTTAGCGATGTAAAAGGAAAACCTCAACGGTTATGATTTTTTTCTTTTATCTAACAAGTCTGGATTGTCGATTGGGTTTTCTTCACCTTTAACAGCTTTGTCAATTTTATCAATATAGTCCAGGGAGTCATCGTTGTAAAATATAAGTTCAGGCATGCGTCTTAATTGGTTTTTTGTAAGCTGAGCGGTCTGATGTTTTATTTTGTGTTTTACCTCATTAATTTCGTTTACAACTGAAACCGCATGTGCTGAAGGAAACACACTCACATATACTTTTGCAATTGATAGATCTACGGTTACCTGAACTTTTGAAACTGAAATCAAAATTCCTGTTTGCCCAGAATCTATCAAGGCTTTTTGAAGAATTGAAGCTAAATCGTTTTGTAAAACCCCCGCAATCTTTTTTTGTCTGTTACTTTCCATTTTACAAAAGTACTATATTTAAAGATTATCTTACTTTTACAGAGTGAAAATTACTTAATTATGAATAAAATAGAACATATTGGGATTGCTGTAAAAAACCTTGAAGAATCTAACAAAACTTATGCAGCATTATTGGGAACTACACATTATAAAATTGAAGAAGTAGCAAGCGAGCACGTAAAAACGTCGTTTTTTAAAGTTGGCGAAAGTAAAATTGAATTACTGGAGGCATTAAACCCCGAAAGCCCGATTGCAAAATTTATTGAAAAACGAGGAGAAGGAATCCATCACATTGCATTTTACGTAGATGATATAAATAAAGAGTTAAAACGCTTAAAGGAGGAAGGTTTTGTAGCTTTAAACGAGATTCCAAAAAAAGGAGCTGATAATAAGTTGGTTGCCTTTTTACACCCAAAATCAGTAAACGGAGTTTTGGTTGAGCTTTGCCAAGAAGACACAAATGTTTAAAAAAGTTTGCTACATAAGCAAACTAGTTTTAAATTTGCCGTCACATTAAAGAAACCTTATTTTTAAATCCCTTGTTTTACTAAATAAAACACAAGCCTAACAAGAGTGTTATAAAATAAAAGTTCTCAAAAAAACAATCAAAAAGGTCCCATAGCTCAGCTGGTTAGAGCACCTGACTCATAATCAGGGGGTCCATGGTTCGAGCCCATGTGGGACCACTTTTTTTATTTCAAAATCTTATTTCTTATTTGAGATATATAAATTTTCTGCAATTTTATTTTTTTGGCTTAATTTATTTATATTTGACTCTCCTCACACATTTACAAGCTAAGCCTAAGTAATAATTTGATTTTGGGCGTTTTTACCGTAGCTTAACACGACATAAACAATTTTAGTTTAGATTTGCCGTTTTGCTAGTTGTTTGATAAAATAGTAATTTAGTTGAACCCTATACAATTATGCGACCCCAAATCGTGAAAAACATATTAGCCTTGTTTTTATTTCACTTAATTGTGTGTGTCTCTGCTATTGCTCAACAAAAATCACCCCCGCCCCCTCAGCCCGAAAGCACTCCTCCACCAGTTGGACTACCAATAGATGGCAATTTATGGGTTTTAATAATAGTTGGTTTAATTATTGGCATCTACATTTTGGTAATTAAAACGAATTTAAAATCCAGATAGTTTTTTTAAGTATTTTCCCACAATATCAAATTCAAGATTTACTTTTGAATTTACTTTTAATGTGTTAAAATTTGTGTGCTCATACGTATAGGGAATAATTGCCACGCTAAAATTGTTTTCAGAAGAGTTTACAACCGTTAAACTTACTCCATTTACTGTTATAGAACCCTTTTCTATTGTTATGTTTCCGGATTCGGAATTATATTCAAAAGTAAAATACCAACTTCCATTAGTCTCTTTAATGTCTGTGCAAATACCCGTTTGGTCAACATGACCCTGCACAAGATGCCCATCTAGCCTGTCACCCAATTTCATGGCTCTTTCTAAATTTATCAAATCACCAACCTTAAGTTGGCTTAAGGCTGACTTTTCTAATGTCTCTTTAATAGCGACGACCTTATAAATATCTTTATTTATTTCAACAACCGTTAAACACACCCCATTATGAGAAACACTTTGGTCAATTTTCAATTCTTTTGTAATACTGCTTTTAACTTCAATTTCAACATTGTCTCCTTTCTTTGTTAAGGAGACCACTTTGCCCATATCTTCAACAATTCCTGTAAACATATTCGGTTTATTTGGTTAAATTTGTACTTCAAAAGTAGTTTGTAAATTTACTGCAAAAGCAAAAGCTTACCTAAAATATTTATTCCAAAATAAAAATGAGCAAACAAGACAGCATTATAGTTGGTATTTCAATTGGAGATTTAAACGGGATTGGACCTGAAATTGTTTTAAAAACTTTTGAAGACCCAAGAATGTTAGAGTTTTGTACCCCTGTAATTTTTGCTTCTGTAAAAACCATGTCACTTATTAAAAAAGCCCTTGAAATCAATGTAAATTTTCAAGGAATAGATCATTTAAACAAACTGGTCCACGGTAAAGTTAATATCCTCAATGTTTGGAGGGAATCGGCTGACATTTCATTTGGAACAGAAACTCCCATGATGGGTGAATACGCCATCAAGTCTTTACAAGCTGCAGTAAAAGCATTAAAAACAGATGAGGTGGATGTTTTGGTGACAGCTCCTGTAAACAAACACAATATTCAGTCAGAAAAATTTAAATTTCCAGGGCACACAGATTATCTTGCACAAGAGTTAGGGGGAGAAAGCCTAATGTTTATGGTTTCAGACACCCTTAGAGTGGGCTTGTTAACCGATCATATTCCTGTGAATGAGATTTCAAAACACATTACAAAATCACTGATTGAGAAAAAAATTAATTTAATTCACGCGGCTTTAAAACAAGACTTTAGAGTAACAGTTCCTAAAATTGCTGTTTTGGGTATCAATCCACATACAGGGGACAATGGAGTTATTGGTAAAGAAGACGATGAGGTTTTAAGGCCAACCCTCCAAAAAATCAATCACTCTGGAAAGATTGTATATGGACCTTATGCTGCCGATAGTTTTTTTGGTTCTGGGAATTACAAAAATTTTGATGCTATTGTGGCGGCTTATCATGACCAGGGTTTAATCCCTTTTAAAACAATTTCTTTTGGGAGTGGAGTCAATTTCACAGCTGGCTTAAGTAAAGTAAGGACGTCACCAGATCACGGTACCGCTTATGACATAGCCGGAAAAAATGAAGCAGATTTCACTTCATTTAGAGAGGCCGTATTTAAAGCGATTCAGATATACAATAACCGGAAAGAATATCTTGAAATCTCAAAAAACCCACTAAAACCTTCCGGCAAAAAGTTATCCACAAAAAAGGGTTGATAAAACATTATTGCTTTAAAATATTTTTTTATCTTTGCACCCGCCTTAACCGGAAGGAACAAGGTGAAAAAAGTTGAAATAATGAAGCAAATGAAAGAGTTTACAATTCCTTTTGTGGGATTGAAGCAGGGTGAGCATCATTTTGATTACAAAATTGATAATACGTTCTTTGAACATTTTGAGTATGATGAATTTAATAATGTAACCATTTCAGCGGAAGCGATTCTCGTTAAAAAGTCAAATGCGCTGGAATTTCACTTCACAATAAAAGGTTTTGTAAATGTTTATTGTGATTTAACCAACGAGCCTTACGATCAAAAAGTTGAAGGAGAACACCATTTGGTAGTGAATTTTGGAGATGAATTTAATGATGAGGACGATGCATTGTTAATTCTACCTCACGGAAGCTATGAAGTAACTATTCAGCAATATATTTATGAATTAATTATATTGTCACTTCCGGCAAAGAGGGTACATCCTGGTGTAGAGGATGGCACTTTAAATTCAGAAATACTTGAAAAACTAAAAGAATTAACCCCAAAAGTTTCTGAAGAAGATTCTTCAGAAAAATCAGATAAAGAAATAGACCCCAGATGGGATCAATTAAAAAAACTATTAACGGATAAATAAATTTTGCGATGGCACATCCTAAGAGAAAGATTTCAAAAACCAGAAGAGACAAAAGAAGAACACACTATAAAGCAACTGCTCCACAAATTGCTACAGATCCAACAACTGGAGAAGCTCATTTATACCATAGAGCACACTGGCATGAAGGGAAGCTTTACTACAGAGGTCAGGTAGTTATTGATGCTGTTGAAGAAGTAGAAGCATAACAAGTTTTTTTCAAAAATTGACAAACTCTCACAATTCGTGAGAGTTTTTTTGTTTTTAACTTTTCTATATCTCAAAAACAACCTATTTTGCACCTGTTTTAGACTAAAAATTTGTATTTTCATCTTATTATACGCTTTTTAGAGAAAAATTCAGTGAATTTTAAAAAAGTAATATGAGCAAAATCACAGCAGCAATCACCGCTGTAGGAGCCTATGTTCCAGATTTTGTATTGACCAATAAAATGCTTGAAAGTATGGTCGATACCAATGACGAATGGATAACTACCAGAACCGGAATCAAAGAGCGAAGAATTTTAAAAGATAAAGATAAGGGTACTTCCTATCTTGCTATTCAAGCCGCCAAAGACTTACTTCAAAAACGCAATCTTGATCCCAAAGAAATTGACATGGTTATTATGGCAACCGCAACACCCGATATGCCAGTTGCTATCACATCTGCCTATGTCGCTACGGAAATTGGTGCTATTAACGCTTTTTCTTATGATTTAGTAGCTGCCTGCTCCAGCTTTCTTTTTGGAATGTCAACGGCAGCTCGTTATATTGAATCAGGAAAATACAAAAAAGTACTCCTCATAGGCGCAGATAAAATGTCTTCAATCATAGATTATGAAGATAGAACGACATGTATTATATTTGGAGATGGAGGTGGTGCTGTATTGTTTGAACCTAATCAGGAGGGTTTGGGGCTTCAAGATGAAATTCTAAGAACCGATGGAATAGGAAGGCAATCACTAAATATTGAAGCCGGAGGCTCCTTGCTTCCTGCGTCTGCAGAAACAGTTGCCAACAAGAAACACTATGTGTTTCAGGACGGACAAACTGTTTTTAAATTTGCAGTTTCAAACATGGCCGATGTAAGTGAAAAAATAATGCATAGGAACGGGCTGTCAAACGATTCTGTTCAATGGCTTGTTCCACATCAAGCAAATAAGAGAATCATTGATGCCACAGCAAGAAGAATGCAACTCAATGAGCAAAAAGTGATGATGAATATTGACCGTTATGGCAATACAACATCTGCCACATTACCTTTGCTTTTAAACGATTACGAAAAACAACTTAAAAAGGGAGACAATCTGGTTTTTGCTTCTTTTGGCGGTGGATTTACCTGGGGGTCAATCTACCTTACATGGGCATATAACAGTTAAAAACCAAAACTAAAATCAAAACTATGGATATCAAAGAAATTCAAAACCTTATTAAATTCGTAGCAAAGTCAGGTGCTAGTGAAGTTAAACTAGAAATGGGTGATATTAAGATCACAATAAAAACCGGTGGTGACGACTCTAAAGGAGAGACCACTTATATTCAACAAGTGCCTGTACAACCTCAGGCTCAACCACAACAATCTGCTCCACAGCCTGTTGTTGAGTCTGCAACCGCCACAAAAGAAGCTGTGACAACTGAAGAAGATAAATATGTAACTATAAAGTCACCTATTATTGGAACATTTTATAGAAAACCTTCTCCAGACAAACCTGCATTTGTAGAAGTTGGAAGTACTATTAAAGAGGGCGACCCACTTTGTGTAATTGAAGCGATGAAACTTTTCAATGAAATCGAAAGCGAAGTTTCGGGAAAAATAGTTAAAGTTTTGGTGGATGATTCTTCTCCGGTTGAATTTGACCAACCTTTGTTCTTAATCGATCCATCATAACAAATTAATCTTTAATATTCAGATTGTTTTATTTATAAAGCAATCGGTTTTAAAAGGAGAAAACCTTTAATAATCTTAACTATGTTTAAAAAGATTCTTATTGCAAACAGGGGTGAAATTGCTTTACGTATTATCAGAACCTGTAAAGAAATGGGCATAAAAACAGTTGCTGTATATTCAACAGCAGATGCAGAAAGCTTGCACGTAAGGTTTGCTGATGAAGCCGTTTGTATAGGCCCTCCTGCAAGTAATTTATCCTATCTCAAAATATCAAATATAATAGCCGCAGCAGAAATCACTAATGCTGATGCCATTCACCCTGGTTATGGTTTTTTAGCTGAAAACGCTAAATTTTCTGCAATTTGTGCAGACCATAAAATTAAGTTTATTGGAGCCTCTCCTGAAATGATTGACAAAATGGGAGACAAAGCTTCTGCAAGAGCCACGATGCTGGCAGCTGGAGTACCGTGTATTCCAGGATCTGACGGTTTGTTGGAAGACTATGAAGAAGCTGAAAAAGTTGCTCAAAAAATGGGTTATCCCGTGATGCTTAAGGCAACAGCCGGTGGCGGAGGTAAAGGTATGAGAGCCGTGTTGAAAAAAGAAAACTTAAAGGCGGCCTGGGATTCAGCAAGACAAGAAGCTGGAGCAGCTTTTGGAAATGACGGTATGTATATGGAAAAGCTCATTGAAGAACCACGACACATTGAAATTCAAGTTGTTGGAGATTCCACCGGAAAAGCCTGTCACCTTTCAGAAAGAGATTGCTCGATTCAGAGAAGACACCAAAAGCTTACCGAAGAAACTCCTTCGCCGTTTATGACAACCAAGCTTAGAAAAGCAATGGGTGACGCAGCTGTTAAAGCCGCAGAATCAATAAAATATGAAGGTGCCGGAACCATCGAATTTTTGGTAGATAAGCACAGAAACTTTTATTTTATGGAGATGAATACCCGTATACAGGTTGAACATCCCATTACCGAACAAGTTATAGATTTTGACTTGATTAGAGAGCAAATCTTAGTTGCTGCAGGTGTGCCAATTTCAGGTAAAAACTATACTCCAAACCTTCATTCAATTGAATGCAGAATTAATGCAGAAGACCCATATAATGACTTTAGACCATCGCCAGGAAAAATTACTGTTTTACATGCTCCCGGAGGTCATGGCGTGCGACTTGACACCCACGTTTATGCGGGTTACAGTATTCCGCCAAACTACGATTCGATGATTGCTAAATTAATAACAACTGCTCAAACCCGGGAAGAAGCCATAAACAAAATGAAAAGAGCCCTGGATGAATTTGTGATTGAAGGTGTGAAAACCACAATCCCATTTCACAGGCAATTGATGGATCACCCTGATTACATATCAGGTAATTACACCACAAAATTTATGGAGTCATTCACAATGAATGAACCCGAAGATGAATAACTATTAAGCTCCATTTTGGAGCTTTTTTTATGCTTATGCATTTAAGTTACTGGGAAATAAGTGCTTGGTTTGAATCGGTTGATTTTACAATCGTGGGCAGTGGCATCGTGGGTTTGAATTGTGCCTTAGCTTTACGTGAAAAATTTCCCGAAAGTAAAATACTCGTTTTAGAGAGAGGTATACTTCCCAGTGGAGCGAGTACTAAAAACGCTGGTTTTGCCTGTTTTGGAAGCATTTCTGAAATAGTAGAAGATTTGAAAAACCACAGTGAGGAAGAAGTGTTTCAACTTGTTAAAAAAAGAATAAATGGCTTAAACTTACTAAGAAAAACCTTGGGAGATCAATCTATAGGATTCAAACAGTGGGGAGGTCACGAATTATTTCTTTCTAAAGAATCAAAATTATTTGAAGAGTGTTTGGAGGCAGTACCCCGTATTAATACACTTCTAAAACCCCTTTTTAAAGAGTCAGTTTACTATAAAAATCACAATTCTTTTAACTTTCAAAACATCATAAAAAACTATGTAAGCACTTTTTTTGAAGGGCAAATAGATACCGGCAAAATGATGCAAGCTTTGGTTAAAAAAGCTATTAAAAAGGACATTTTAATTGTTAATAGTGCATCTGTAACTTCCTTTTCAGAATTAAAAAATGGTGTTGCTCTTGAAATAAATAACAATTTTGAGTTTCAAACACATAAACTGCTTTTTGCCACAAATGGTTTTGCAAATCAATTATTAAATGAAGACATCAAACCGGCAAGGGCGCAAGTGCTAATTACCAAACCTATCAATGGGTTACAAATTAAGGGCACATTTCACCTTGACAAAGGTTTTTATTATTTCCGAAATATCAACAATAGAATTTTATTGGGAGGGGGAAGAAATTTGGATTTCCAAAAAGAAGAAACCACCAATTTTGGACTTACAGATATAATCCAGAATCAATTAGAAACCTTTTTAAAAGAGGTGATTCTTCCCAATCAAAAATTTGAAATTGAGCATCGATGGAGTGGAATAATGGGTGTGGGAAATAAAAAGAAGCCCGTTGTAAAACAAATTTCTGAGTCTGTTTTTTGTGGAATAAGATTAGGTGGAATGGGAGTTGCAATTGGTTCAGAAATTGGTAAAGATTTGGCAGAACTAATTTAAAAACAACGACTTTCTAAATTTTTAATACAAGATTTCACAAAAATCAATTATCTTGTACCCTTCTATTACAATAGATTAATATTTTTTTATTATGATTAAGCTTAAATTCCCCACAATCTTACTCATGGCGGTACTTTTATTTTCCTGTTCTTCAGACTCAGAAGAATACGACCCGATCATTGAAGAACCTTTGCCTGAATCTCCCGTTAATTTTGACCCTGAAAGCATTCCTTATCCAACACTTTCAGAATACAATTTTTTTGAGGGGGATATGGCAAATTTAAACCCTGTTTATGGGGTATTGCCCTATGAACTCATCACTCCGCTTTTTACTGATTATGCTCATAAAAAAAGATTTGTTTGGATGCCATCTGAGCAAAAAGCGAGCTTTATTGGTGATGATAAACTATTTAATTTTCCGGAAGGAACCATCATCATTAAAAACTTCTATTATGACAATGTTCTACCGGAAAATGTGACAAAAATACTTGAAACAAGATTGCTCATAAAAAAAGATAACCAATGGGTTTTTGCTGAATATATCTGGAATGAAGATCAAACGGAAGCAATTCTTGATATGAATGGCAGAAACGTCCCAATTGAATGGCTTCACAACGGACAGGCAAAAAGCGTCAATTACAGAATCCCTTCAGAATCAGAATGTTTAATGTGTCATAAAACTTTTGGTGACGCAGTCCCAATCGGGCCAAAACCCCAAAACATCAATTCCATTTTTAATTATTCAGACGGTAGCGAAAATCAAATGGTAAAATGGGAGGAAATGGGCTATTTAGACAGTAACTACCCTGCTTCAATATCTACGACTGTAGATTGGGAAGACAGTTCAGAATCGCTGGATTTAAGAATGCGTTCATATTTTGACTCAAATTGTGCACATTGCCACTCAGAAGGAGGTCATTGCGATTACAGACCCATAAGACTCTCTTTTAGTGAAACTATCGCTGAAGAAAATTTAGGAATCTGTGTAGAACCCGATGAGGATATAAGCTTCTGGATTACTGACGCAGACCCAACACATATTGTTTATCCCGGTGATGCCGATAAATCTGTACTTTTTCACAGGATGAACACTACAGAAGACGCTATAAAAATGCCTCTTGTGGGCAGAAAGTTAATCCACGATGAAGCTGTTCTTTTGGTTGAAGAATGGATTAACTCATTAGATACTAACTGTAATTAAACATTTAAAAACAATTCTTTTACTTATGAAATCAAAAATTACACTATTGATAATTGCTTTTCTATCAATAAACACAGTTTTTTCTCAAATCAGTTTTACAACAGAAAACATTGATGTTACAGGACAATATAAAATTTGTGCAGTAGACATGAATGGTGACTATCTGGATGATATTGTTTCAGTGAGTGGCACCAATATTAACATCCACTTTCAAAATGAAAATGGAACTTTCACCCCACAAGATTTTAATACAACTCCTGCTGACAACCTTCCATCATGGAGTTTATCTGCCGGTGACTATACCGGAAACGGTTATAACGATTTAATCTATGGCAGTAGTAGTGGCGTAACCTTTATGAGAGCAAACAACAACGGAACCGCATATACTGAAGTTTCTTTTCCTGAGTTTGTTTTTGTACAACGCACAAATTTTGTTGATATCAACAATGATGGAAACCTTGATGCTTTTGCTTGTCATGATATTGCTCCTAATGTATATTTTATTAATGACGGTAATGGGAATTTAGAATTTAATCAAGGCGGTCTTGGTGATGTGCCTGTTGGAGGCCATTATGGCTCTCTTTGGGTAGATTATAATAATGATGGAAACTTAGACCTTTTCATTGCAAAATGCAGTGGAGGAGGTCAAGGTGCAACTGCAAAATTTAATGAACTACACAGAAACAATGGAGACGGCACTTTCACTGATGTAAGTGTTGAATCTGGTTTAAGAGACGCTGTTCAAACATGGTCATCAGCTTGGGGAGATTTTGATAATGATGGATTTATGGATGTTCTAGTAGGAGCCAGTTCTTTTTCTGATGGCGGTCATAAATTAATGAGAAATAATGGTGACGGAACTTTCACAGATATCACTGCAGGTTCCGGGTTTGATACCTTTGGCGGAACCAGTATAGAACACGCAACTTATGACTTCAACAATGACGGTTATCTTGATATTTTTGGAAATTCAAACACGTTGTTTATAAATAACGGGGACTTCACATTTACAACCACAACAATTCCCTTTTCAGGAGCTGCAATAGCAGACCTCAACAATGATGGTTTTTTAGATGCTTTTCAGGGAAATGAGATACATTATAATAGTGGAAATAACAACAACTGGATTGTAATAAACACCCAAGGTGTTGAAAGCAACAGAAACGGAATTGGTGCCAGAATTGAGATTGTAAGTGCTCTTGGCACACAAATTAGAGATGTTAGAAGTGGAGAAGGATTTCGATTTATGAGTACCCTTAACACTCATTTTGGAATCGGTCAAGACACCGAAATTGAGCAATTAATTGTAAGATGGCCTTCTGGAACTATCGATGTGATTGAAAACCCAGAGATTAATACCACTCACCTCATAGTTGAAGGACAAACACTTAGTGTAGAAGAAAACCGTTTGTTTGATTTAACACTTTCACCAAATCCCGTGAAGGATATTTTAGCGCTTTCTACTAGAGAAAATTTAATTGGAGCGCAGGCTCAAATTTATGACATGTCTGGAAGGTTGGTCTTTTCTGAAACATTAAATAGCAGCACAATTGATGTCTCTAAAGTTTCATCTGGAGTTTATGTGTTGAATTTAGATGTTAATGACCAAAAAGCAGCCATAAGATTTGTAAAGTATTAAACCTAAAATGAATTGCAATTATGAAACAAACTATCTGTTTACTAACCACTTTATTTATTTTTTGTATAGGAATTTCTCAGGTTAGTTTCCAATCAACAGGCATAAACACAACAGGACAATATAGCATTTGTGCAGTCGACATGAACGGTGATTTTCTAGATGATATTGTCTCAGTAAACACCACAAATATTCAAATCCATTTTCAAAATAACGATGGTTCTTTCACTGAGCAGAACTTTCCGGTAGCAGATGTTGAAAATGCGCCATCATGGAGTCTAGCAGCCGGAGATTTAACCGGCAATGGTTATAATGACTTGCTCTACGGAGGTGGTTCCGGAGTAACTTTTATGATTGCAAACAACGACGGAACAGCCTATACTCAAACATCATTTCCCGAGTTTATATTTTCTCAGCGCTCCAATTTTGTGGATATAAACAATGACGGAAATCTGGATGCCTTTGTTTGTCATGATGTCGCTCCAAATGTTTATTTCATTAATGATGGCGATGGAAATCTTTCTTTCAATCAAGGTGGGATCGGTGATTTTCCAACGGGAGGTCATTATGGCTCGTTGTGGTTTGATTATAACAATGATGGCCTGCAGGATATGTTTATGGCAAAATGTGGCGGTAGCGTTGAACGACGAACCAACCAACTTTTAAAAAATAATGGTGACGGAACTTTTACAGACGTTGCAATTGAAGCAGGATTGAACGACCCCATTCAAACTTGGTCTGCAGCTGTTGGAGATTATGACAATGACGGCTATATGGATTTACTGGTAGGAGCAAGTTCCTTCACAGATGGTGGCCATAAACTTATGCGAAATAATGGTGATGGTACTTTTTCTAATATAACTGAGGGATCTGGATTTGAAACATTTGAAGGCACTAGTGTTGAGCATGCAACTTATGATTTTAATAACGATGGATTTCTTGATATTTTCGGAAATTCTAATAAATTGTTCATTAACAACGGTGATTTAACTTTTACACAAATTTCCATCCCATTTTCCGGAGCTTCAATAGCAGATTTGAATAACGACGGGTTTCTAGATGCTTTTAGAGCAACCACTATATATTATAATGAAGGAAACGACAATAACTGGATAGTTATTAATACAGAAGGAGTAGAAAGCAATATAAACGGAATAGGCGCCAGGGTAGAAATCACGAGTGCTTTGGGCACTCAAATAAGGGATGTTAGAAGTGGTGAAGGGTTTCGGTATATGAGCACATTAAATACTCATTTTGGCATAGGAACAGACACAGAGATTGAGGAACTGGTAATAAAATGGCCCTCTGGAGTTGTAGATGTTATTCAAAACCCTGAAATAAATACAGTACATCATATTGTTGAAGGACAACACCTTGCTGTAACTGAATCCAATTTATATAGCTTTACCATTTCACCGGTCCCTGCAAATGAATCGTTAAACATTCATTTAAAAAATACATTTGATGAGGTTGATTACTCAATTTATGATATCTCAGGAAGAGTTATAAGTACAGGAAAACTTGAATCAACCATTCTTTCGGTCGAACATTTATCCTCAGGTACTTACTTTTTGGAGGTTCAAATTGAGGGAGCAACTGCCACAAAGAGATTTGTAAAACAATAATTTTTTTAAATTTACACTCAATAAAAAAAGCCCTCAAATGAGGGCTTTTATGTTTTAGGCGGTAAAAGGTTATTCGGGAAGTTTATCATAACCCATATTGTATAAAATGAATCCAAAAATATCAGTGTGCAAATCTACTATTTTTGAAACGGGCATCCCAGCTCCGTGACCTGCACCCACATCAATTCTAATTAATTTGGGAGCTTCTCCGGTTTCCTTAGACTGTAGTTCTGCAGCATATTTAAATGAATGAGCAGGGACCACTCTGTCATCGTGATCTGCAGTTGTAACCATTATAGCAGGATAATTTTGACCTTCTTGAATGTTATGCAAAGGAGAATAGCTTTTCAAATACTGAAACATTTCTTCGTTGTCATTGGCTGTACCATAGTCATAAGCCCAGCCTGCACCTGCTGTAAAAGTGTGATATCTCAGCATGTCCATTACACCCACTTGAGGTATTCCAACTTTAAAAAGTTCGGGGCGTTGGTTTACAACAGCTCCTACTAAAAGGCCTCCATTTGAGGCACCTCTAATAGCAAGATAATCACTTGAAGTAAATCTTTTATCAATTAGATATTCTGCAGCAGCTATAAAGTCATCAAATACATTTTGTTTCTTTAGTTTTATTCCGGCGTCGTGCCACGCTCTCCCATATTCTCCACCTCCACGAATGTTTGGAACAGCATATACTCCACCCATTTCCAACCAAACAGCAGAAATAGTTGAAAAACCGGGAGGCAAGCTTACGTTAAAACCGCCATATCCATATAAAATGGTTGGGTTTTTTCCGTTGAGGTCCAGACCTTTTTTGTGGGTGATAATCATGGGCACTTTTGTGCCGTCTTTAGAGGCATAGAAAACTTGATTGGACTCATATTCATCTGGATCAAAATCCATTTCAGGTTGCCAGTAAATCTCTGAAGTTCCTGTTTCTACATCATAACTATAAATACTTGAAGGGGTTTTATAATTTGAGAAAGAATAATACATGTTTTCTGCTTCACTTTTTCCACCAAAACCACCTGCAGTACCAATTCCGGGAAGCTCAATTTCTCTTATTAAATTTCCGTCAAAGTCAAATTGTTTTACTTTAGAAACAGCATCAACCATATAACGCGCAAAAATATATCCACTACCGGTTGATGGACTTAGCACATGTTCAGTTTCAGGAATTAAATCTTCCCAGTTTTCAGAAAGTGGATTTGATGCATCAACAGTAACTATTTTTTGATTAGCCGCATCCAAATTAGTTTGAATATACAATTTGCTTCCTTTATTGTCTAGTACCGAGGTTGTATTTTCAAACCCTATTATTATGGGAAGAATTTTAGTGTCACCTTTTTCTAAATCCATCAAATAAAGTTCGTTTCCACTTGTAGAGACAGATCTTGAAATGTAAAGAAATCGGCCGTCTTCAGAAATAGTCCCTCCAATATATCTTCCTTTTTGGTTTTCTGTTCCACCAAAAATCACTTCATCTTCCTTTTGATTTGTGTTAAGCTTGTGGAAATAGAGCTTGTGTTCATTAGTCATTGCTGAAAGCTGACTCCCTTCAGGCTTCTCGTAGGTAGAATAGTAAAAACCTTCATCGCCCTTCCAGGCAATTCCCGTGAACTTAAGATCAACAAGGGTGTCGCCTACTTGTTCTTTGGTTTCTGTATCAATCACAATCACTTTTCTCCAGTCGCTTCCTCCTTCAGAAATGCTATAAGCAGCCAGCTTTCCACTTTTTGAAAAGCTCAAATCATCTAATGAAGTTGTTCCATCTTCTGAGAAGGTATTGGGGTCTAAAAAAACTTCTTCTACCTCGTCCATCATTCTGTAAACGACATAATGGTCTTGCAGGCCATCATTTTTATAAAAATAAGTAATTCCTCCTTCAATAAAGGGAGCACTTATTTTTTCATAGTTCCAAAACTCTGTGAGTCTGTTGTTTATTTCGTTTCTAAAAGGAATTTGATTTAAAAAATCAAAAGTCACTTGGTTTTGTTCTTCAACCCATTTTGCGGTTTCATCAGACATATCGTCTTCAAGCCAACGGTAAGGATCTTGTATTTCTGTGCCAAAATAAGTGTCAATAGTGTCAACTTTTTTGGTTTCCGGATAATTTAACTGCATAGATTTTTCTGTGCTTTCTTCTTTACAGCCCAAAATGAGTGAAAGAGAAAAAACTACAATTAGTGATTTTTTCATAAGGGAATTTTTTAATAAGCACAAACTTACTAAAAAAGATGTGTTAATATTAGTTAAAAAGCGGCTTATATTTAGGCCATAGTTTGTAAAGGAGGATAAAATTTATAACGGCCACCAAAGCAGCAATCCCAATGTGTGGAATATCTAAAAACAAGTGATAAAGAAGGACGTTTAACGAAATAGGAACCAACGCAATTACCGCAAAAGCCACCCACTTATTGAACAACAATAATAGACCAATAAAAATTTCTACCACCCCTAAAACAGGAAGCACATAGCCTGTTGCTTTTAATGAACCCATAAATTCTGAAGCATCCTCTGGGATTTCAGGAGCAGGAATGAACTGAAAGAACTTATTGAGCCCAATTAGTATTAAAATAATAGCTAGTAGAAAACGAATGATTTTAGTGAAGGTTGAATTCATAATAGGTTGGTTTTAAGGTCTCTTTAGAATAGGAATATCTAAAGATATAAAAACCACCGAAAAAATCAAATTTGCACTACTTTTTTAAAGCAATTGTTTTTCAACCAGATACTCAGCAATTTGAACAGTATTAGTTGCGGCTCCTTTTCTCAAGTTATCGCTAACAATCCACATATTTAATGTGCGAGGCTGTGATGCATCTCTACGAATGCGACCCACAAATACATCATCCTTTCCTTTAGCATAAACAGGCATTGGGTAGGTATTTGTGTCTGGGTTGTCCTGAAGTGTAATTCCGGGTGTATTGTGCAGGAGAGTCCTTATTTCACTAAGTTCAAAATCATGTTCAAATTCAATATTTACAGATTCGCTATGGCCGCCCACTACAGGAATTCTAATTGCGGTAGCGGTCACTGCAATACTTCGGTCATCAAGTATTTTTTGTGTTTCCCTTACTAGTTTCATTTCTTCTTTGGTGTATCCGTTTTCCTCAAAGACATCACATTGTGGAATAGCGTTTTGATGAATTGGATAGGGGTAGGCCATTTCGCCTTTTTCACCCTTCATTTCGTTTTCAAGTTGCCGTACAGCTTTCACGCCTGTTCCTGTGATAGATTGATATGTAGAAACTACCACACGTTTAATACTATATTTTTTATGTAACGGATGGAGCGCAAGTACCATTTGAATGGTTGAGCAATTTGGATTTGCGATGATCTTATCATTCTTTGTGAGTAGGGTGGCATTTATTTCGGGAACAATCAGTTTTTTTGAAGGATCCATGCGCCAGGCAGAAGAATTGTCAACAACTGTAGTGCCGACTGCTGCAAATTTCGGAGCCCATTCCAGCGAGGTAGTTCCTCCGGCGGAAAATAAAGCTATTTCGGGCTTTGCCTTTACAGCATCTTGTAGACTAATAACCGTGTGCTCTTTTCCTTTAAATGAAATTTTTTTCCCAACCGAACGTTCGGAAGCGACTAACATCAATTCTGAAATTGAAAAATTTCTTTCTTCCAACACCTGAAGCATTACTTCTCCAACCATTCCGGTGGCACCTACAACTGCTATCCTCATAAGTCAACTAAGCTCTTTAAATTAAAATTGAATAAAGGAACAAAGTTAAAAAGAAGACCATTTAAAACGGTTAAAATTTAAATAAAAAACCATCCGCTTTTGACGAATGGCTTAAAGTTAGAATATATAGTGAGCGGTATTATTTCTTTAATAAATCCCTGATTTCTGCTAAAAGTTCTTCTTGAGTAGGTCCTTTGGGAGCAGCGGGTTCTTCTTTTTTCTTTTTCTTGGTTTTGTTGTAAGCTTTGACAATGATAAACAAAACAAAACCAACAATTACTAAATTGATAATCGAGTTAATCCAAGCACCATACCTAATGGCGTTTTCAGGGGTTGTAACAGTTCCATCTGCAGCAATTACTGCTTCAGAGAGGATGATTCTTAAATCTTCAAAGGCCATACCACCTGCAAAATGACCCACTATGGGCATCATAATGTTTATTACAAATCCATTGACAACGAGCCCAACGGCTCCGGCCAAAATAACCGCAACGGCCAGATCAATAACGTTGCCGGTCATGATAAAACTTCTAAATTCTTTTAGCATTTTTTTTGGTTTAATAGTTAGTGAAATAAAAATACTAAAATTTATCTTCTATAACAATTCTTTTTACCCTTTGAGAGATAGCGGTAATAATTTCATAGGATATAGAATTTATAGTTTCAGCAAATTCATCAGCAGTATTTTTTTGACCAAAAACAACCACTTCATCTCCTTCTTCACAATCAATACCTGAAATATCCACCATCAGCATATCCATACAGATGTTTCCAATCATTGGGGCACGTTTTCCATGGATGGTCACAAAACCCTTTCCCTTTCCATAACTTCGGTTGATTCCATCTGCGTGACCCAATGGTAAAGTTGCTGTTTTAGTATCATTAGTGGCAACAAAGCCAAAATTATAACCCACACTTTCACCCTTTTTTATGTGATGAATTTGTGACACGATGCTTTTTAATGTCGCCACCGGCTTAAGGTGTTGGTTTTCTATGGCATCGTTTCCAAAACCATACAAACCAATACCACTACGCACCATGTCAAACTGAGCGTTTGGGTAATTTAAAATACCCGAGGTGTTTAAAGAGTGCCTTAAAGGCTGATAACACAAAAGTTTGATTAGTCGCTCTGAGCTTTCCTGAAAAAGAGCAAGTTGTTTTTCTGTAAACGCTTTATTGCCCATATCTTCACTGGCCGCCAAATGTGAAAAAATGGACTTTACTTTTACCGCAGTTGTACTGCCCATCAAGTCTGCAATGGCCTGAACTTCGTTTGGAGCAAAACCAATTCTGTTCATACCGGTATTGATTTTAATGTGAATGGGGTAGTCTTTTAATTGATTTGCTTCCGCGAAAGCGATAAAACGCTGTAACATCAATGGAGAATAAATACTGGGTTCCAAACAACGGGCAACAATTTTATCAAAATTGACAGTTTGAGGGTGCAATACCAGTATGGGTGCTTGAATACCTTCATCTCTCAGCAAGATCCCTTCAGAAGCGTAGGCAACCGCAAGATAGTCTGCACTTAGTTGCTCCAGTTTTTTAGCAATCACACGACTGTCACTTCCATATGCAAATGCTTTTACCACTCCCATAAACTTCACCCCGGGCTTTAATTTTGATTTTAAGTATTTAAAATTTTGAGTCAGGGCATTCAAGTCTATCTCAAGAGTGGTTTCAGTGGCTTTGGGCATTATGAAGACTTTTTTGAAGGAATGATTTCCGGGTCGTTTACTTTAAGCTTTTTCACTTTTTCATTTAGCATGGCTTTGTAATAAGCGGCTCTGCTGAGGGGCTCATATTCTTCTGTTTCACCCAGCATGACCAGGTTGTCGTTGCTGGATTTTCTAAAACTGTATTGTGCCAGATTTCCGGTGCGGGTGCATACGGCGTGTACTTTTGTAACATATTCGGCAGTGGCCATGAGTGCAGGCATCGGGCCAAAAGGATTTCCTTTAAAATCCATATCAAGACCTGCAACAATCACCCGAATTCCGCTATTTGCGAGGTCGTTGCATACTTTTATGATTTCATCATCAAAAAACTGTGCTTCATCAATCCCAACCACATCACAATTGTCTGCAAGAATCGGAATATTGGCAGCTGCAGGAACGGGGGTTGATCTAATTTCATTACTGTCGTGAGAAACCACCATATCTTCATCATAGCGGGTGTCTAGGGCAGGTTTAAAAATCTCCACACGTTGTTTTGCAAACTGCGCGCGTTTTAGCCGGCGAATAAGTTCTTCGGTCTTGCCCGAAAACATCGAACCGCAGATGACTTCTATCCAACCAAATTGCTCTTTATGATTTACTGTATTTTCGAGAAACATTTTGTATTTTTCAATGCGAAAACTAATGCAATTTTCGTTATACTTCTATATCGGTAAATTTATAAAAACAAAAGTCGTTACCGAAATAAAAAGAAAAGATATAATCGGCTTTTTGTATTTTTTAATTTAAATGGTATTTTTTAAATATCGTCAGAACCAACGTAAATAAAATCCAATGGAAAAAAAGCTTCATGAGCAATTAAAAGATTTGGCCAATGAAATTTTAGCGATGAATGAAACTTCTCTTGTTGATTTGCATCAGAAAACCCGTGCGCTTTATGAATTGCTCACCATACAATTACATTTAGAAAAGAACCCACCTAAGAATAAAGAGGAAGAAACTATTGAAGCAACCGATTCAAAAACTTATGATAAATTCATAGAAGACCAGGACCCACAACCGGTAGAACAATCAACCTATGAAGAGAACCTTGCTGAGCCTCTTATTGAAAAAATTAAGGACATTGTTGCTCAAATGCCTTCAGAAACACAAAAAATTGATGAGCTATTGGAGGAACTCTTACCCTCAAAATCAAAACCCTTGAGTGAGCTTGAAGATTTTGCTTCAAATTATCAACAAACCCCTGTTTTTGAACGAAAAGATTCTCAAAAAACACCACCAAAACCGGTGGAACCCACAGCTCCGGAACCCAAAGAAACCCCAGAACAGAACAAACCCAAGTCACTCAATGACAAACTCAACAAGAACATTCAAATTGGTCTAAACGATCGCCTTGCTTTTACAAAACATTTGTTTGAAGGCAACAGTGATGAGTATCACAGAGTCATTTCACAGATCACTACAATGAATAACTATCAAGAAGCTACACGCTTTATCGATACAATGGTTAAGCCCGATTATAACTGGGAAGGAAAAGAACAACACCTGGACCGGTTTTTATTATTGATTGAGAAAAAATTTAATTAACAAATGTCAAAATTATACCTGGTGCCCACACCCATCGGAAACCTTGAGGATATGACCTTTAGGGCCATTAGAGTTCTCAAAGAAGTTGACCTTATTTTAGCCGAAGACACTCGCACCAGCGGAAAACTCCTGAAGCATTTTGAAATCAGCACACAAATGCATTCGCACCATATGCACAACGAACATAAAACTGTTGACAACATCGTGAGCCAGATCAAAGCCGGTAAAACGATTGCTTTGATCAGCGACGCCGGCACTCCGGCCATCAGCGACCCGGGGTTTTTGCTCACCCGTGCCTGTATAGTAGCAGGTATAGAGGTAGACTGTCTTCCCGGCGCCACAGCTTTTGTTCCTGCATTGGTCAACAGTGGCCTGCCCAATGACAAGTTTGTTTTTGAAGGTTTTCTGCCAGTTAAAAAAGGACGACAAACCCGTTTGCTGGCACTGGCCGAAGAAACCCGCACCATGGTTTTCTATGAATCGCCTCATAAGCTCCTGAAAACCCTTGCACATTTTGCAGAATACTTTGGAGAAGACCGAAGAGTATCAGTGTCCCGTGAAATTTCAAAGTTACACGAAGAGACCGTTCGCGGAAGCATCAAAGAAGTCCTGGAGCATTATACCGCGAAACCCCCAAAAGGCGAGATTGTAGTCATCCTTGCCGGAAAGGACACTTAACAATGAAAAAATTACTTCACGAAATAAGAAACTGTACCCTTTGTGCTGAACATTTGCCGTTGGGTCCACATCCCGTGTTGACTGCCCATCCCGATGCTAAAATCCTTGTGGTGGGACAGGCACCCGGCACAAAAGTGCACAATACAGGCATCCCGTGGAACGACCAAAGCGGTGACAGGCTTCGGCACTGGCTGCAAGTGAGCCGTGACACGTTCTATGACCCCACAAAATTTGCCATCGTACCGATGGGTTTTTGCTATCCCGGAAAAGGAAAGTCCGGTGATCTGCCTCCAAGACCCGAATGCGCGCCCACTTGGCACCAAAAAGTACTGAGCGAATTGCCGAATATTGAATTGACTTTGCTTATTGGCCAGTATGCGCAGCGGTATTACCTAAAAGAAAAACGGTATAAAACCCTCGCCAAAACCGTTAAAAATTATCAAGACTTCCTGCCGGAATACATCCCCACACCACACCCTTCACCTAGAAACACCCTTTGGTTGCGGAAGAACCCATGGTTTGAACTTGAAGTGGTTCCGCTGTTAAGCGAAAGGGTTCAATGCTTGATTTAAGCGTGCTTTCCGGTTTCCCAACCGTGTTTGCCCAAATACTTTTCGCCACTTTCAACAGCGCCTTCCTCGATACTCGTACCCATTGAATCATTCCAGCGGTTGAGGTAGCCAAAAAGTGAGATGACACCCAGCATCTCCACAATTTCGCCCTCGTTCCAATGCTTATACAGTCGTTGTTTGATTCCTTCATCAACCCCATTGGGCACTTGTGATGCCGCCAGCGAGAAGTCCAGTGCTGCTCGTTCTGCCTCTGAAAAAGTAGGGTGGGTGCGATACTCCCAGATATTGTCAAGCTGCTCCTGTTCGGCTCCATAGCGCTCTGCAGCCCTGATGGCGTGTGCCTGGCAATACCGGCACCCTGTCGCATTGCTGCTTACCCAGGCAATCATACGTTTTAATGCTGAGGTTACCCTACCTTCATTGGCCATCACGGCTTTATTAAGGTTGATAAACGCTTTGGAAATTGCCGGACGGTGTTGCATCGTTAATACCGAATTAGGACAAAAGCCCAAGGTCTCATTAAAAAAAGCGGCAAGCTCTTGCGTTTCTTTGTCGTGGTTTGGCGAAAGTGGTGAGACTAATGGCATAATTGAAAAGTTAAATTTGTATTTTTGGAATATACAAGAAACAAAATTTTTGAACATGAACCACACTGTCACCACAACTTGGAAACAAAACCTACAATTTGAATCAGACAATCCCTCAGGGCACAAAGTATTGATAGACACATCTGTTGAAAACGGCGGACAAAACAGTGGTCTATCGCCAAAAGCCATGATGCTTTCCTCACTAGCGGGATGCTCAGGCTTGGATGTAATTTCTGTTTTAAACAAGATGAAAGTACAAGTCGACGATTTTAAAATCATCACCACTGGCGAACTCACTGAAGAACATCCCAAACACTACCACAGCGTTCATGTAGTGTATCAGTTTTTTGGAAAAGAGTTACCCCAGGATAAATTAAAAAAAGCTGTAGATTTATCTGTAGAAAAATACTGTGGTGTGATGGAAATGTTCAGGAAATTTGCTGAAGTAACCATTGAAATAGAGTATATAGAATCGTAATATTATCCAGATTCCTTTTGGAATTTAGAATTTTTATAATTGGAATTTGCACATGCATTGGACTCTCAAACCCAAACCCGAACCACAAAAAATAACTGCACTGGCAAAAGATTTGCAGGTCGATGAAATCCTTGCAACGCTTTTATTGCAACGCGGGGTGGAAAGTTTTGAGGACGCCAAGAAGTTTTTCCGCCCGTCGTTAAAAGACCTGCACGACCCTTTTTTAATGAAGGATATGGACAAAGCGGTGGTACGCATTGAGCAGGCAATTGCTAACGAGGAGAACATCCTGGTGTTTGGTGATTATGATGTTGACGGGACCTCTTCGGTTGCTTTGATGTCTTCTTATTTGCTTTCCTATTATGCCAATGTGGCGACTTACATCCCTGACCGCTATGAGGAGGGCTATGGCGTGTCTTATAAAGGCATCGATTATGCCGCAGACAACAATTTTAGCTTGATTATTGCTTTGGATTGCGGCATCAAAGCGGTTGACAAAGTTGCTTACGCGAAAGAAAAAAACATTGATTTTATCATCTGTGACCACCACCGCCCGGGAGAAACGATACCCGATGCCGTGGCAGTTCTAGACCCCAAAAGGGAAGACTGCTCTTATCCTTATGACGAACTGTGTGCTTGTGGTGTGGGTTTTAAACTCGTGCAAGCCCTTGCCGGAAGGCATGGGCAAACCATTGACGACTTGCTTTTATACCTCGATCTGGTCGCCACCGCCATAGGTGCAGACATCGTCCCAATGACCGGGGAGAACAGGGTACTGACCTATTTTGGATTGAAAGTCATCAACAGCAATCCACGGCCGGGCTTTCAGGCGATAATTGAGCAACTCAAAAAAGACAAATTGGAAGTGAGTGATGTGGTCTTTATCATAGCCCCGCGCATCAACGCCGCCGGAAGGATGAAACACGGCCAACATGCAGTCAACCTGATGACAGAAACCGACCCGGAGCAAGCCAAAAAATATGCAGAGGAAATAGAAACTTACAATTTGGACCGTCGTGATACCGACAAACAAATTACTGAAGAAGCCCTGGAACTCATCAAAACTAATGGTGAGGAAGAACGCTTTACCACCGTGGTCTATCAGGAGAGCTGGCACAAAGGCGTGATAGGCATCGTCGCCTCCCGTCTAACTGAAACCTATTACCGTCCCACACTGGTCTTTACCAAGAGTGGCGACAAGCTCGCCGCCAGTGCCCGCTCGGTTAAGCACTTTGATGTGTATAACGCCATTGAGGCCTGTGAAGATTGCATTGAACAGTTTGGCGGGCACAAATACGCCGCCGGCCTCACCTTATTGCCAGAGCAGTTTGAAGCCTTTAAAACCAAATTTGAAGAAGTGGTCAAAGCAACCATCGATAAAAAACTACTCACCCCCGAAATTGCCGTTGACCTTGAAATCAACCTGAACGATATCACCCCCAAGTTTTTCAGGGTGTTAAAGCAATTTGCCCCCTTTGGCCCCGGCAACATGACCCCGGTATTTATGACCCAAAACCTTCAGGACACCGGCTGGAGCAAACAGGTGGGGGAAGACAAAAGCCATCTCAGGATGGTAGTCAAGCAAGGCAACTCGGCTTCTTTTACCGGCATAGGTTTTGGAATGGGCGAACAGTATGAATTGATTAAAGACAAAAAACCCTTTAAAGCCGTCTATTCGCTGGATGAGAATACTTGGAATGGGAATACGAGTATTCAGTTGAGGTTAAGGGATTTGAAGGGGTGATTTTGTTTTATATTATTTTCCTTAACTTTATTATCTCTGCATTATATCACTTATGAAAACAATTTACAACGTCTTAATAACCATTGCATTTTTTGTAATTAACCCTTTAGTGAACGCACAAAACTTTTACTTAGCCCCCAACGGCGTGACCTGTATGTGTCCCGATGCAGCCATTGGTGAAATCGGCGTGGTAAATGGTGTTACCTACACTAAAAGAACTAGAGAACAAATTACACCTCAAAATGCCGTAACCACCTGTACCAGTGGGATTACAGACATGAGTGGGTTGTTTTCCGGTGCAAGTTCATTTAATGGCGATATTAGCAGTTGGGATACAAGTAGTGTTACAGACATGAGCTCTATGTTATACGGTGCAAGTTCATTTAATCAACCTTTAAATAACTGGGATGTCTCTAATGTGACAGATCTGAGAGCTATGTTTAGAAATGCAGACTCATTTAACCAACCTTTAAACGACTGGGATGTTTCCAATGTGACTGATATGAAAGCTATGTTTAGGAATGTACCCTCATTTAATCAACCTCTAAATGATTGGGATGTTTCTAATGTTACAAATATGGCTTGGATGTTTATAAGTGCACTTTCCTTTAACCAGCCTTTAAATAATTGGAACGTTTCTAATGTTACAAATATGGCTTCTATGTTTTCTGGGGCTAATTCTTTTAATCAACCTCTTAATAGCTGGGATGTCTCTAATGTGACATATCTAGGAGCTATGTTTTGGGAAGCAACCTCTTTTAATCAACCTCTTAATAGCTGGGATGTCTCTAATGTGACAAATATGCAAGCTATGTTTTGGGAAGCAACTTCATTTAACCAACTTTTAAATAGCTGGAACGTTTCTAATGTTACATATATGGATTATATGTTTTTTCGTGCTAATTCTTTTAATCAACCTCTTGATAACTGGGATGTTTCCAATGTGACTGATATGGAATCTATGTTTAGGGATGCACAATCATTTAATCAACCTTTAAATAACTGGGATGTTTCTAATGTAAATGATATGTCATCGATGTTTAGAGGTGCGTCCACTTTTAATCAGCCACTTAGCAGTTGGGATGTCTCTAATGTTACAAATATGGCTTCTATGTTTTTTGAAACAACTTCTTTTAATCAATCTATAAATGATTGGGACGTCTCAAATGTTTTGTATATGCAAGAAATGTTTGCCGGCGCAACAATATTTAATCAACCTCTTGATAACTGGGATGTCTCTAATTTGATTGACGTGAATGGGTATGAGTCATATGGGATAAGAAGAATGTTTCGAAATGCAACTTCATTTAATCAACCCTTAAACAATTGGGATGTCTCTAATGTGACAACTATGTCTGGTGTTTTTGATGGTGCCACATCTTTTAACCAGCCTCTTAATAATTGGGATGTTTCAAATGTTACATATATGGGTTTGATGTTTAAAGATGCAGTCTCATTTAACGAGTCTCTTGATAACTGGAATGTCTCTAATGTAGGTGTTATGATTGAGATGTTTAGTGGTGCCACCTCATTTAATCAACCGTTAAATAATTGGGATGTTTCTAATGTGCTAGACATGAGTTCAATGTTTAGTCAAGCAACTTCATTTAACCATGACATCTCCAGCTGGTGTGTGGTGCAAATACCTGAAGAGCCATCTGGTTTTGCCGAGAATTGTCCCTTAGAAGAATCGTTTAAACCCCAATGGGGTGTGTCGACAGATGATTGTTTTTTATCTACAGCAACGATAAACAACCCCCAAATCGATATTAAACTCTATCCAAACCCAACCTATGAGGAGTTTACATTAAACAACCAAAGCGAGCAAATTATAGAGACAATAACCATTTTAAACATGCAAGGTCAGGTAGTAAAGCAGGTTGATGGTAATCAAATGAATACACAACAGGTGAATATACAAGATTTAGCCTCGGGGAACTACTTTGTCCAAATAAATACCAACAAGACCCGTCTGTTGAAACGCATTATTAAAAATTAGTTTTTGTACACCCTGTTATTGCACGAATATTTTCGGAGGATAAGAACGAAGTGTTTTCCCGCAGATTCCGCAGATTTTCGCAGAAAACTTATTTCTTTTTGGAGACAGATTGATTAAACTCCTTTAACTCAAACCGCTCCCCATCAAACACCCCATAGGTAAAATGGGTAATCCAGTCGCCTAAGTTAAAATAGGTACTGTTTGTGCCAACTTTGATTTCCATGGGGAAGTGTCGGTGCCCAAAAATAAAGTAGTCATAGTGTTTTGTTTCCAGTTTGCGCTTGGCATAATGTGCCAGCCATTCGTTTTCTTCGCCTAAAAAGTTGACATCCTCATCACCTGAAATCAGTTTGTTTTTTACCGAAAGGTGTTTGGCTAAACGCACTCCCAGGTCCGGGTGCAGCCATCTGAACAGCCATTTGCAAAAGGGGTTGGTAAACACTTTTTTCATACGTTTGTACCCTTTATCACCGGGCCCCAGGCCGTCACCGTGGCCAATTAAAAACAGCTTGTTTCCAAGGGTAAATTCCTGTGGTTTGTGAAATACCGGTATGTTGAGTTCTTTTTTAAAATAATCATCCATCCACAAATCGTGATTGCCAACAAAATAATAAATGGGAATGCCTGCGTCACTGAGTTCGGCCAATTTACCTAACACCCTTACAAAGCCTTTGGGTACCACTTGTTTGTATTCAAACCAAAAATCAAACAAATCACCCAACAAAAAAATAGCTGCGGCATCATCTTTTACAGTATCCAGCCATTTTACAAACACTTTTTCACGCGGAAGACTTTCATCGGCAGTGGGAGCGCCCAGATGATTGTCGCTGGAGAAATAGATTTTTTTGCCTTGAGGAATGTTCATTCAGTTGTTTTGATAGTGTAAATATAAGTAAATGAATGAAGTTTATTCATTGTCTGAAGCATACCATTCTGCAAAACTGCTTTCGGTTTCCTGGAGTTTCAAGGAGTGGAGTTGGATGTTTTTTGGAAGGCGGGCCTTTATTTTTTTTGAAAAGTCGATGACCATATTCTCGCTGGTGGGTTG
Organism: Planktosalinus lacus; assembly: GCF_014640155.1. Classification (GTDB taxonomy): domain Bacteria; phylum Bacteroidota; class Bacteroidia; order Flavobacteriales; family Flavobacteriaceae; genus Planktosalinus; species Planktosalinus lacus. The sequence continues at coordinate 132,315 of NZ_BMGK01000001.1, forward strand.
ATAATCCACTAAAATCACGTGGTGGTCCCTTTCAGAAAGTTCTTTGGCGAGCTCCACGTGTGGGGTGTTTTTATTAAAAACCGTAGCGTGATCAAACACATCAACGATTTCCTCTTTTACTATTTTTTTCAAATCACTGAAGTCAATCACCATTCCATATTTCACATGGTTTGAATCGGTGATGGGGCTGCCAATAACCGTTACCGAAAGTTTATAACTATGTCCATGCACGTTGCGGCATTTGCCATCATAGCCATACAGCGCATGACCGGTTTCAAAATTAAATTGTTTGGTGATTCTTATCGTACTCATACTTCAAGTTTCTGTTGCAAAGATAAGGTAAAATGATTCTTTTTAAGAAGTTGTCAAACCATTGATTTTCTGAACTATATTTGCAGGCTTTTTTTTAATACCTTATTGTCACTATGCAGGAAATATTTGAACAACTTGAGTTTGTTGAAAACCCGATGTATGAGGCTGTCATTACAGACCTGATGGAACAGCAATACAGCATCGTTGAAGGCTTTTTTAAGGCTGAAGAAGTCTCTGCATTGCGCAATTCGCTGCTTGAAAAATATGAAGAAGAAACCTTTAAAAAGGCAGCTATTGGAAGTAAGGTCAATGAAATCATAGAAAAGTCTGTACGCGGTGATTTTATTCTCTGGTTGAATGAAAGTGAGGCTAATTTTGCCGAAAAGGCTTTTTTCAACAGGATCAACGATATGGTTTCCTATCTGAACAAAACCTGTTTTATGGGCATCCTGTTTAAGGAATTCCATTATGCGCTTTATCCCAAGGGTGCTTTTTACAAGCGGCATCTCGACACCTTTCAGAATGACGATCGCAGGAAGTTATCGATGGTATGTTACCTCAACGAGGAAGACTGGCAACCGGAATATGGCGGCGAACTCGTTTTATACCTGAATGAAAACGGAAAGGAAGTGGAGAAAATCATTTATCCCTTTCCCGGCAGGATGGTCATCTTTGAAAGTCAGATCCTGGAACACGAGGTTAAACCCGTTGAGCAAAAAAGGATGAGCATCACCGGATGGCTGAAAACGCGTTAAGTTGTAGCGAGTTTTGGAAGTATCATTTTCCGGAACTGATATACCAGCGTCCCACCCCTGATGATTGCCCAAACTGAAAAAGCTATCCACACACCATACAACTGAAGCCCAAAATAATCAGTTATAAAGATTACCGGGATAAAGCCGAGAAAGGTGGCGGCAAGGAGGACATTGCGCAGGTATTTCATTTCGCCCATACCTTTAAAAATACCATCAAAGATAAAGGCTATTGCATTGAGGGGTTGCAATAGTATCACAATAAAGAAGATTTCTTTAAAACGCAAGAGCACGGCCTCATCTTTGGTAAAGATGGCTCCCAGCGGTTCATATAGCAGCCAGCCCGTAAGCATTAAAAGCACAGCGACCATAAGCCCGTATGCCAGTACTTTTTTGGAAAGTTCCCATAACTGTTTGTAATCACGTGCCCCCAGCAGTTTGCCCGCAAGGATATTTCCGGAAGAGGCATAGCCGTCGATAAAGAAGGCAGAAAAGAGCCAGAGGTTTAAAGCAATGGTTTGTGCTGCGATAAAGGCAGTTCCGTAATCTGTAGCAAAAGCATTGGCGAAATAGATAGCGGTATTCAGCGCTATGGAACGTAAAAACAAATTCAGGGCCATTCCTGCAAGCCGGTATAGCTCAGGGTGCAACGGAAACTTCAACTTCAGGCTGATATCAGTTTTCCACAACAATAGCAAAAACGAAAGCAAGGCCATCAAACCCTGTGCAATCAAACTGGCCCAGGCAGCACCTTTTAAATGCATGGGTTCAATCCAGCCTTCTATTCCATATACGAGCGCAAAGTCAAGACCTATGTTTACTGCTGCACCAATCAGGGCCACAGTCATCGGCCAAAAAGTATTTTGCAGGCCTCTGAATACTCCAAAAATAGCAAAAGTAAAGAGTGTTAAAGGAAATCCCCATACCCTGATGTTATAATAATCGACGCTGTATTCCAAGATCAAGCCTGAGGCATTGTAGAGTTTAAAGATGCCCTCTACAAAAAAAATGGTGCTTAGCAGGATAAAAATGCTCAACAACACATTGAGATAAATGGCTTGCGCTGGAAGGTTTTGTACCTCATCTAGTTTGCCTGCTCCCAAGTATTGTGAAATAATGGCCGAAATGGCACTGCGGGTTTGCCCGAGAATCCAGATTAAAGCCGAAAGAAAAGAACCTACAATACCTACTGCAGCGAGTGCCTCAGTACCGGTACCCGCAATATTCCCCACCACGGCGGCATCTGTCGCAGAAAGTACAGGCTCTGCAATACCCGCTATTAATGCCGGAACGGCAAGACGGTGAATATTTTTGAAAGAAAGGCTTTTATCCAAGACAATTATGGGATGAAAATGAAAAAAGCAAAATTAATTTTAATTCGTGTAAATAGAAATAAAGAAATCACTATTTTTACACCCTCAAAAAAATGGGGCATTAGCTCAGCTGGCTAGAGCGTTTGGCTGGCAGCCAAAAGGTCATCGGTTCGACTCCGATATGCTCCACAAAAAAACCTCCTGAAATTTTAGGAGGTTTTTTATTTATTGAATACTTTTTTCTTTTTCCTGTTTTTCCATATCAATCAGATAGGCCATGTTTTTTACAATATTTTCGTGCTTTGTGACGAACGGATTTTTATTGTCCCAGACATAGCCTGCCAGTACTGAGCAGATTTTACGTTTTACTTCAGGGTTTTCCGGTTGATGGAAAAATAAGGTTTGAAGATTACCGGTGTACCATTCCTTCACATAGGTTTTAAATACCTCTACTCCTTTTTTCATATAACCTTCATAAGAGGTTTCCCAATCTATTTGTTCACCTTCCAATTGTTTTTTGATCAACTTTGCGGCCAGCATTCCAGATTCGGCGGCAAAAGCAACACCTGATGAAAATACCGGATCTAAAAACTCTGAACTATTTCCCGTAAGGGCAAAACCCTCGCCATACATTTTTTTAACAGCACGGGAATAATTCACCAGTTTTATGGGGTTGAAAAGAAAAGGCAGATCACCAAATCTCTTTTTATAATAGTCAGATTTTAAAATGGCAGCGGTTAAAGCTTCAGAAGTATCATCGTTATCAGACAGCTTATTGATGTATTCAGTTGGCGCTACAACCCCTACGCTCGTCTTTCCATTTGAAAACGGAATTACCCAAAGCCAAACTTCAGTTTCCAGTATATCAAATGAAATCAAAGTACCTTCTTCACCTTCCGGACGGTTTATATCTTCAACATGTGCAAAAATAGATGAGTGTGGATCAAGCCCTGATGGTGTGTCTAAATCAAGTAAACGGGGTAGCACCCTTCCAAATCCGCTGGAGTCAATGATGAATTTAGCCTGAATGGTTTTGAAGTTTCCTTCCGGGTCTTTAACAGTAGTTGTTGAATTTGATCCTTGAAAATCAACAGCAGTTACTTCGCTGTTAAACTCTAAATCAACCCCTTTTTTAATGATTTCCTGTGCCATCACATAATCGAAATCAGCTCGTGGTACCTGCCAGGTCCAGTTCCAGCCATCTGTAAATTTTTTGCTGAAATCAAAATGACACACCTCATCACCTCTTATAAAGCGGGCACCAAATTTTTTTTCAAAATTCATTGCATTGAGTGCCGGCAGCAAACCCGCTTCTTCAAAATGGTCCATGACCCTGGGAATTAAACTTTCTCCTACAACTAGCCTTGGGAAGGTTGTTTTTTCAACTACTTTAACTTTTATTCCCTGTTGGTGAAGATAAGAAGCAGAAACACAGCCTGAAGGGCCCGCTCCAATAATGAGGACATCTACAGATTCGTTTAACATATCTTTATAATTTGTTCTTAAAAATCTTACATTTGCAATGTAAAATTATAAATATTAATTTGATATACACTTCAAATTAGTACATTATATAAATTGATAATTATTCAATGACCAAAATATACAAAGAATTAGACTTACAAGCCTTTAAAGACATTGTCTTTCACAATCAAAAACTTGAATTGAGTGAAGAGATCATTTCAGGGGTGGAAGAGAGTTTTCAGTTTTTAAAAGATTTTTCAAAAAACAAAGTTATTTATGGTGTCAATACAGGCTTTGGACCTATGGCACAATACCGAATAAAAGATGAAGATACCATACAGCTTCAATACAATCTTATAAGAAGTCATTCTTCCGGAATAGGTAAGCCACTTGCGCCTGTGTATGTGAAATCGTCTATTTTGGCAAGATTACACACCTTGTCTTTGGGATGTTCAGGTGTTCATCCATCAGTCATCAACTTAATGAAGGAATTGGTTAACAGGGATATCACTCCCTTAATTTTTGAACATGGTGGGGTGGGTGCCAGTGGTGATTTGGTGCAATTGGCTCATTTGGCTCTGGTTTTAATTGGTGAAGGAGAAGTTTTTTACAAAGGCACTCGAATGGATACCCCAAAAGTTTTTGAGATAGAAAAATTGAATCCCATTCAGGTTGAAATTCGTGAAGGGCTAGCTTTGATGAATGGCACTTCAGTAATGACCGGCATCGGAATAGTGAATGTACACCGCTCAAGGTTGTTGCTTGACTGGATGTTAAAAGCATCATGTGCCATTAACGAACTAGTTGAAGCATATGATGACCATCTATCGGAAGGACTCAATGGTGTGAAAAAGCACTATGGGCAACAAGAAGTGGCTTCCATCATGAGAGATTATTTATCGGATAGCCAACTAATCAGAAAACGAGAAGACCACCTGTATAGCGGAAGAAACAATGAAGAGGTTTTCAAAGAAAAAGTACAGGAATATTATTCACTGAGATGTGTGCCTCAGATATTGGGACCTGTTTTGGACACGATCATCAATACAGAAACTGTTTTGGAAAATGAAATCAACTCAGCCAATGACAATCCTATTGTAGATGTTCAAAGTAAACAGGTATACCATGGCGGGAATTTTCATGGTGATTATATAGCCCTGGAAATGGATAAATTGAAATTGGTCATTACAAAATTAACGATGCTTTCAGAAAGGCAGTTGAATTATTTGATGAACAATAAACTCAACGAAATTTTACCTCCCTTTGTAAATTTAGGAACACTTGGGTTCAACTTTGGCATGCAGGGTGTTCAGTTTACTGCTACCTCAACTACGGCAGAAAACCAAACTTTGTCAAACCCTATGTACATTCACAGCATTCCAAATAACAATGATAATCAGGACATTGTGAGTATGGGAACCAATGCGGCTGTGATGACCTCAAAAGTTATTGAAAACGCCTTTGAAGTGTTGAGCATAGAGTTAATTACCATCGTTCAGGCGATTGACGCTTTAAACTTTAAGGACAAAGTTTCAACAGTAACAAAAAAAATGTATGAAGATATCAGAGCTATTATCCCCGTTTTTGAAAAGGATGAAGCACTTTATCCCTTTATGCAGAAAGTAAAAGAACATCTTATGAAAGATTCATAAACTATAAAAACTAAACAATTATGAAAAAAGCACTCTTGTTATTCGTTTTATGTTTTCAGTTCCTTTCAGCCCAGGAGTTGGCTTTAATTATGGAAAAGAAAAACGTTGGTTACATAAATAAATCAGGTGAAGTTGTTATTGAGCCTCAGTTCAGAAAAGCAGACTCTTTTAGTGAAGGCCTGGCAGCTGTTGAAAAAGACAAACAGTGGGGTTTTATTAATACCCGTGGTGAATGGGCGATTGAACCTCAGTTTGACAGAGCTAAAGAATTTAATAATGGAATTAGTGTAGTTGAAAAAGACAAAGAATGGTTTTACATTAATACAAAAGGAGAACGTCTTTTCACTCCTGATACTGATAAGATTTATGATTTTAACAATGGCGTGGCTTTTGTGAGAAACGACAAGAAAATTGGTTTAATCAATACCAAAGGTGAAGTGATACTTCCCCCAACGTATGATGTTATCAGAGATTTTGATGGTAACCATGCACGGGTGAGGAATGATGGACTATGGGGAATGATTGATAAAACGGGAAAACTTGTAATTCCTGTGGAATATGATGACCTGGGTGAAATGCATAAGAATGTAACGTTTGCAAAAAAAGGGGAAACCTACGGATTGATTTCAAATAACACGTTTAAAGCTGTTGAAGGTGCAGATCGCATTTGGGATTTTCACAACACAGATTTAACCTATGCTGAAAAAGAAGGTAAAATAGGTTTTATTGATACCAATGGAAAATGGGTTATCGAGGCTAAGTTTGACAAAGCCAAAGCTTTTGAAAGTGGTTTAGCTCCTGTATATACTGACGGGGCCTGGGGCTTTATCAACACCTCAGGAGACATTGTTGTACAACCCATTTACAACGATGCAGAAGTTTTTAGCAAAAGTGGTTTAGCACCGGTGAAAGATGGCAAAGAATGGGGTTTTATCAACACCAAAGGTGAATTGATTATTCCAGCTGAATATCAAATTACAGCCGGTTCATTTGGAGGCCTTTTTGGCGGGGAGGACAAAGGATTTATTGACGGAGTTGCCCGGGTTAGACATAAAAAATCTTGGGGATTTCTAAAAACCGACGGTTCAGTACTTGGGGGAAAAATGTATGATAGAGCTGAGTTGTTTCAAAAATAATTAAGAATGAGTAAAATAAAATGTGCAATTGTCACCGGAGGTTCCAGAGGAATTGGAAGCGCCATTTGTCAAACACTTGCCATGGAGTCTGAATATCATTTATTAATTAATTATACCGCAAACAAAGCTGCAGCTGAAGCTACTTTACAAAAAGTAGAAGAAAGCGGCGGAAGCGGAGAAATTATAAAATTTGATGTTAGTAATTCTGAGGAAGCTAAGGCAGTCCTTACTACTTGGCAAGAAGCCAACCCCGATGCTGTTGTTGAGGTTGTTGTCAATAATGCAGGTATTACAAAAGACGGGCTTTTTATGTGGATGACTTACCAAGATTGGGACAGTGTCATCCAAACAAGCTTAAACGGCTTTTTTAACGTGACGAACTTCTTCATTCAAAAAATGTTGCGCAATAAGTATGGTCGAATTGTGAATATGGTTTCTGTATCAGGAGTAAAAGGAACTCCAGGCCAAACAAACTATTCTGCTGCAAAGGGAGCATTGGTGGCAGCAACAAAAGCATTAGCACAAGAAGTGGCTAAAAGAAATATTACAGTAAACGCCGTAGCTCCAGGGTTTATAAAAACAGACATGACAGAGGCTATGGACGAAAGTGAATTAAAAAAACTAATACCCTTAAACCGGTTTGGTGAAGCCCAGGAAGTAGCAGATCTGGTTGCATTTTTGGTTTCCAAAAAATCTGGTTATATTACAGGTGAAGTCATTAATATCAACGGAGGAATTTATTCCTAAAAAACAACAAATAGTTGTCAAGAATGGAACAACGAAGAGTCGTCATCACCGGAATGGGTATTTATTCCTGCATTGGAACTTCCTTAACTGAAGTGAAAGATTCACTTTATAAAGGAACATCAGGAATACAATTTGACCCTGAACGAAAAGCAGCAGGTTTTCGTTCAGCATTGACCGGCATGGTGCCCACTCCCGATTTAAAACCATTCCTCAATCGCAGACAACGTATAAGCATTGGAGAGGAAACAGAATATGCCTATATGGCCACCCGTGAAGCTCTTGAAAACGCACAAATTGAGGAGGGCTTTTTTGACGAACATGAAGTAGGAATTCTCTATGGAAACGACAGTGTTTCCAAAGCAATTATAGAGGCCACTGATTTGTTACGAGAGAAAAAAGATACGGCGCTTATTGGTTCCGGTGCAATCTTTAAATCGATGAATTCCACCGTGACGATGAATCTTTCAACAATTTATAGGTTGCGCGGAGTAAATATGACTATCAGTGCAGCTTGTGCCAGTGGGTCACACTCCATTGGGATGGGATACTTGTTAATTAAAAGCGGTTTGCAAGATCGCATTATTTGTGGTGGTGCACAGGAAATAAATATGTATGCCATGGCTAGTTTTGATGGTTTAGGTGTTTTTGCTTCACGCGAAAGTGAACCTGAAAAAGCTTCACGGCCTTTTGATGCCGGCCGGGATGGACTTGTTCCCAGTGGTGGTGGTGCCACATTAATACTTGAAAGCTATGAATCTGCCGTGAAGAGAGGGGCACCCATTATTGCCGAAGTTATGGGTTATGGTTTTTCATCAAACGGGGGTCATATTTCCACACCCAATAAAGAAGGCCCAGCCACTGCTATGCAACGCGCCTTGAGCGATGCAAATGTCGAAGCCTCGGCAATTGAATATATAAACGCTCACGCTACATCAACGCCGGTAGGAGACGCTAATGAAGCTAAAGCAATTCATGAAATATTTGGAGGAAAGCCTCCTGTAAGTTCTACAAAATCCATGACAGGACACGAATGTTGGATGGCGGGAGCAAGCGAAGTTATTTATTCAATTTTGATGATGCAAAACGACTTTATAGCACCCAATATAAACTTTGAAAATCCAGATGAAGACTCAAAAAAATTAAATATTGTATCATCTACACTAAATAAAAAATTTGAATTATTTTTGTCGAATTCTTTTGGATTTGGCGGAACAAATTCCGCATTAATATTAAAAAAATTTAATAACTGATAATAATGAATAAGGAAGAAGTCATTGAAATTGTAAATAATTTTCTGGTAGAGGAATTTGAAGTGGAGCAAGAAGTGATTTCACCTAAAGCCCCCATGAAAGATACTCTGGGACTTGATAGTTTAGATTATGTTGATTTGGTAGTAATTATTGAATCCAACTTTGGAGTAAAACTTGGAGAAGCAGACTTTGTAAACGTTGAAAGTTTTCAGGACTTTTACGATATGATAGAAAACAAAATTAAAGCTAAGGCTTAACACTATGAGCCAATGGGACGGTAAGTCCAGAGGAACCCTCCTTGGATATAAAATATTTGTTTATTGCATTAAAAATTTTGGTGTAAAGCCGGCCTATTTTGTACTTTACTTTGTGGCTACTTACTATTTTTTATTCCTTCCAAAAAGTAACAGGAATGTTTTTTATTATTTTAGGGAACGCCTCAATTTCTCTTATCTTAAAGCAAAAAAAATGGTGTTCAAAAACTATTTTGTTTTTGGACAAACTATTATAGATAAAGTGGCAATTGGTGTCGGACTACGACACAAATTTACCTATGAGTTTGACGGAATAGATATCTTAAAACGATTACTCGCCGAAAAGAAAGGAGGTGTATTGATCAGTGCCCATATAGGAAACTTTGAAATTGCAGAGCACTTTTTCGCAGACATAGACCTTGATTTTCAAATCAATCTGGTAACCACAGATAGAGAACATACCATTATCAAAGAATACTTGGAAAGTGTCACTTCAAAATCTTCAATTAAATTTATTATTGTAAAAGATGATCTTTCCCATATTTACGATATAAATAATGCGTTGGCAAACAATGAGCTGATATGTTTTACAGGTGATCGCTATATGGAAGGCACCAAGTTTTTTGAAAGTGAGTTTTTAGGTAAACCTGCAAAATTTCCCGCAGGTCCATTTATGATAGCCTCCAGGTTAAAAGTGCCGGTAGCCTATGTATATGTAATGAAAGAGCCAAATCTGCACTATCACTTGTATACTAGAGAAGCTGAGGTCAATCATCGCGACGCTCAAGGACTACTTAAAAGTTATACAGCAAGTGTCGAGTCAATGCTAAAAAAATATCCACTTCAGTGGTTTAACTATTTTGATTTTTGGGATGATATAGAAAAAAAACGGTAAAGACGCTTAGGTCAATATCAATTACTCTAAGTATAGGAGTGCAAATGAAAAAATATGGAAGAGTATGACTCGATTGTTATTGGATCAGGAGCAGGAGGTCTTGCAACAGCCCTTTGTTTGGCTCGTGAAGGTCAAAGAGTCTTGGTTTTAGAACAGCATGATGTTCCCGGTGGCTGGTGTCATAGCTTCATGTTAAACGGGCAGCGATTTAGCCCAGGGGTGCACTATATTGGACTACTTGATGAAGGTCAATCGACAAATATTTTATACAGAGGTCTTGGCATTTCAGATGATCTTATTTTTTTTAGGATGAATAAAACAGGTTATGATCATTGTTTAATCGGTGACCATTCGTTTGATTACCCCGCCGGGGCTGATAACCTGAAAGCCAGTCTTATCAAGGCCTTTCCCAAAGAAGAAAAAAATATTAAAAAATACCTTCACTTAATTGAAAAAGTGAATTTTGAACTTCAATTAATCCCTAAGTTAAAGGGGACCTGGCAAAAATTAACGGTTCCATTCAGAACGAAACATTTTGGGAAGTATGCACTTTTTAGTCTAAAAAGGGTTATTAATTGGCACATAAAAGATTCAAAATTAAAAGCTATTCTAAATGCACAATGTGGTGATCACGGTTTGCCGCCAGAAAAGGCAAGTTTTCCAGTTCATTGTTCTGTGATGCATCATTATTTTGATGGGGGCTTTTATCCGCTTGGTGGTGGTGGCGGTATAGTGAAAGCAATGACCAATAAAATAAAAAGTTATGATGGGGTCATTAAAACACAACAACGAGTTAAGCGCATTTTAGTTGAAAACAATAAAGCTTATGGTGTTCAATTGCAAAACAATCAAAAAATAATTGCAAAAAACATCATTTCAAACGCAGATCCCTCAACGACCTATTTAGAATTAATAGGCAAACAAAACTGTAGTAAAAAGCTTTTGAAAAAAGTTGACAAGACCGTTTATTCTGTCACTTCCCTGATTTTATTTTTAACCCTGGATATTGATGTGACCCAATATGGTATTGACTCCGGGAATATTTGGAAGTATAAAGATGATAATATAGACTTCCATTTTGAGACCCTTACCAGAGGTGATATTTTAAAAGGAGATGAGTTTCCGGCACTTTTTATGAGTTGTACCACCTTGAAAGACCCGGCAAGTTTCAATGGAAGATATCATAATTTTGAAATAGTGACCTATGTTGATTATGATAGTTTTAAAGAATTTAAGGGCAGCAATGACTACCAATCACCCAAATATGAATCTTTTAAAAAGAAAATCATTGAGAAGTTTTTAAATTCTGTCGAAAAAATAATACCAACAGCAAAACAGCACATTGTTCAGGTGGAGCTGGGCACGCCTAAAACAAATCAATATTACATCAACAGCACCAGGGGAAATGTGTATGGAACTGAAAAGTCTTTATGGCAATTGGGGCCCTTTATTTATAAAAATAAAACCGAGATTGAGAATTTGTTTCTTTGTGGTGCAAGCACGTTATCACATGGAGTGACAGGTGCTACATATTCAGGGGTTGAAGCTGCTGCAGCTGTCTTAAACTGCGATTCTGATTCACTTCTTACAGACAAGGGCAGTAAAAAAATAAATATATTTGACGCTGAAGACCCTTCAACATGGAGTGACTTTATTCACAAAAAGCGGGAAGATAAAATTAGAACATTCAAAGAAATTAAAATCACATAAAAAACCACAAAAGGGGAATGAATTAAATACCCTTAAACGATTGATTATGAAAAACGTCCTAGTTCTATATTACACACAATCTGGTCAACTAGAGGATATAGCAAAAAACATAACGCATCCTTTAGCAGAAAACAAAGATATAACCTTGACTTTTTGTGAAATAAAAATGAAGAAGGCATTTCCATTTCCTTGGGACAAAGAGTCTTTTTTTGATGCATTTCCAGAATCATTTCTTGAAATACCTACAGAAGTGATTTCTATTGATACAGCCATTACTGAAAAAAAGTATGATTTGATTATCTTGGCTTACCAGGTGTGGTTTTTGTCAATTTCCATACCAGTCAATTCATTTTTAAAGAGCTATCAAGCTAAAAGTTTATTTAAAGATACGCCTGTTATAACAGTTATAGGTTGTCGAAATATGTGGATTGGTGCACAGGAAAAGATGAAAAAACATCTTCTTAACCTCAAGGCAAACTTGGTTGGCAATATTGTGTTGTTTGATAGATCACCTAATTTAATAAGTGTCATTACAATTGTTAAGTGGATGTTTAGTGGGGAAAAGAAAAAGTATTTAGGAATATTCCCAAAACCTGGAGTTTCCCAAAAGGATATAATACATGCCCAAATATTTGGATTTTATATTGAACAAGCCTTGTTACAAGAAAGCTTTGAAACACTTCAGGATCATTTTATCAAAGAAAAGGCTGTTGAAGTAGATGATTATTTATTGAAAGCGGAAACAAAAGGGGCACGTATTTTTAACAAATGGGCTCGCCTGATTATTACAAAAAAACGCTCCAGAAAATTGTGGCTTAAAGCTTTTAATGTATATTTATTCCTTGCGATTTGGATTATATCACCAATTGTATATATTTTGCACCTACTTACATTTTTGTTTACCAAAAATGCCCGAAATAAAAGAAAAAAATATTATCAAAGTGTTTAGAACTGATTAGAATAGATTTATGAATGACGTTTATATAACAAAAGCAGGAAAGTGTTTGCCCAATGAGCCCATTTCAAATGATGAAATGGAAAGTTATCTGGGTCTCATCAATGAAAAAGCTTCAAAAGCAAGAAGGATTGTATTGCGCAATAACGGAATTAAAACCCGCTACTATGCACTTGATAAAAACGGAAACCCAACCCATACAAATGCAGATCTTACCAATACAGCAATAGAGCAACTTTATGATGACTCATTTTCAAAATATGATGTAGAAATGCTGTCTTGTGGAACCTCCACGCCCGATAATTTGTTACCATCTCATGCGGCCATGGTTCACGGGTTGATGAAAAATAAATCAGTAGAATTAAATTCCTCATCAGGTGTATGTTGTGCAGGAATGAACGCCTTAAAAGTAGGCTATCTTTCAGTGAAATCTGGAAACACCCAAAATGCAGTTTGTACCGGATCAGAAAGAGTTTCAAACTGGATGCTTGCAAATAAATTTAATAACGAGGTCATCAATCTAGAAAAACTTGAAGAACAACCCATAGTAGCTTTCAAAAAAGACTTTTTAAGATGGATGCTTTCTGATGGCGCAGGAGCATTTCTTCTGGAAAATAAACCAAAAGGAGAACTTTCTCTTAAAATAGAATGGATGGAGGCTTACTCCTTTGCACATGAGTTGGAAGCGTGCATGTATGCCGGAGGTGATAAGCTGGAAGACGGCACAATTAAGCCCTGGGCAGACTATGATCCCAGTCAATGGCTTTCAGAGTCAATTTTTGCAATCAAACAGGATGTAAAACTACTGGACGCTCATGTATTGAAAATTGGATCAGACTGCATCAAAACATCCCTTGAGAAACATGTTGTTGATGCATCTGAAATCGATTACTTTTTGCCTCATGTTTCATCCCATTATTTTGTTGACAAACTTCAAAAAGAGTTACAAGAACGAAACCTTCACATTCCTGATGAAAAATGGTTTTTGAATTTAAGCAGAATAGGAAATGTGGGTTCTGCTTCTATTTATATTGTGGTAGAGGAGCTAATGAATTCCGGTAAGCTTAAAAAAGGAGATAAAATTATGCTTATAGTTCCGGAGAGTGGAAGATTTTCTTATGCACATGCCTTTTTAACCGTTTGTTAAATGAACAAAGCTTCCTTGCCCATAACCAATCAAAAAGTGGTTGAAACCCTCATTCCACAAAAACACCCATTTGTAATGGTTGATGCCTTGTTTGAGTTTTCTGAAAATAATCTCCAATCGGGTTTACTTGTTACAGATGAAAACATTTTTGTAAAGAATCACCTTTTTCAAGAGTCTGGAATTATTGAACATATGGCACAATCTGTAGCATTATATACCGGCTATCAATACTATTTAAAAAAGAAAAAAGCACCCACAGGTTATATAGGCTCTATCAAACAGGCTGAGATAGTTCAATTGCCTAAAACAGGTCAACACATAACATCAAAGGTGCAGGTTTTACAAGAGTTTGGCGGAGTTACACTTGTTGAAATTTCCACTAGTTCAAACGGTAAAGCCATTGCCAACGCTCAAATGAAAACTGTAATCGCTCAGTAAATATGCAAACACAAACCATTGATATTAAAAAGTATTTGCCTCATCGCGCGCCAATGTTAATGGTTGACGATATATTATCCATCAACGATCATGAAGTTGTCACCTCTTTTAAAATCACAAAAGGCAACCTTTTTTTAAAAAGCAATATTTTTGTTGAGTCTGGTTTGATTGAAAACGCCGCTCAAACCTGTTCGGCTATAGTTGCTCAACCCTTGTTTACAAGCACAAAGAGGTTTTTAAAAAAAGATTTAAAAGTTCTTGGTTTCATAAGTGCCATTAAAAACCTTAAAGTACATCAATTACCAAAAACGGGTGGTTTACTTCATACAAAAGCGGTTTTAGGCTCACGTTATGACACAGACGACTATGCACTTTGCACGATGTTTTGCACAACTTTTCAAAAGAAAAATTTACTTTTTGAAGCTGAAATTAATTTATTTATTCAAGAGGAAAAATTATGAAAAAAGAAGAAGTGCCTCAGGATAAAAGCAGTCTTTCTAAAAATAAAATAACAGAGGTCTGTTATGCTGTTGATGAAAATGGAAACTACACTCAGGTTGCAAGTAAAGGGTGGGAGCCCAAAACGATAGTTCAGAATGAAACCCTACACGTAATCGAAGAGCGGATTGCAGAAGCCAACGAAAATGTGAAGAATGGTATCGCCAGTCCCATCCCTTATTTTATGGAGCTTCATAAAATGGACCTCACTATTCTTTCAGATTATACCGGATATTGGAAGTGGCGCATAAAAAGGCACTTTAAGCCCAAGGTATTTAACAAGTTATCTCAAAAAGCATTGAAAAAATATGCCAACGCTTTTGATATAAGTGTTGATGAATTAAAAAATTTTAGCGGCTCATAAATGAAAACAGATTTTACTCATCACCAATCGGCACATTGCGAAAACGGTGTCGCTTCAAACCTATTAAAGCATCAAGGGGTGTCTATTAGTGAACCTATGATTTTTGGTATTGGCTCAGGAATATTTTTTGTTTACCTGCCATTTTTAAAAGTAAATCATGCTCCCGTAGTAAGTTTTAGGCCAATGCCTGGTCTCATTTTTAAACGCGTGGTAAAAAAGTTGGGCATTTCGCTTAAGCGAAAAAAATTTCGTTCTGAAACAAAGGCAGCTCAGGCATTGGATGAAAATTTGAAAAACAATATTCCTACAGGGCTTCAAGTGGGAGTTTATCATTTATCATACTTTCCAGACGAATATAGGTTTCACTTTAATGCTCATAACATCGTAGTTTATGGTAAAACAGATGAAGGATATCTTGTGAGTGACCCTGTCATGCCTGAGCCGACAATGCTCACCGAAAAAGAATTAAATAAAGTGCGTTTTGCAAAAGGCGCACTAGCACCAAGGGGGCAAATGTATTTCCCCACAAAAATACCCAAGGAATTAAAACTTGAAAAAGCGATTGTAGACGGAATTAAAAAAACTTGTAACCACATGCTTGTTCCGGCACCATTGATTGGCGTAAGCGGGATAAAATATGTGTCTAAACAAATCAGGAAATGGCCCAAAAAACACGGGATTAAAAAAACCAATCACTATTTGGGGCAGATTGTGAGAATGCAGGAAGAAATAGGTACTGGTGGTGGCGGATTTCGTTTCATTTATGCTGCATTTCTTCAGGAAGCGTCTGAGATTTTGAAAAATAAACAACTCAAAGAACTTTCCGGGGAAATGACAACCATTGGTGATAAATGGCGTGATTTTGCAGTCAATGCAGCCCGTGTTTATAAAAACCGAAGCAATCAGGATGATGTATATAACAGTCTTGCTGATGAACTACTCAATTTGGCTAATCTTGAAAAGCAATTTTTTAAGAAGCTCAAAAAAGCAATTTAATTTTCATGGCAACCAAAGCTATTGAGATAGAAGGTTTATTTAAAAAATACAAAGATGCGGAAGCATTTTCGGTAAATGATCTCTCCATTGCTATTGACAAAGGGGAAATATTTGGGCTACTCGGCCCAAACGGGGCCGGAAAAACCACACTCATATCCATGTTATGCGGCTTGTTAAAACCCACTTCAGGAAGCTTTACAATTTTTGGCTTGTCCTATAAAGATCAAAGTAGTGAAATCAAAAAGATTATTGGCATCGTTCCTCAAGACATTGCCTTGTATCCCACACTCACCGCCTATGAAAACCTGATGTACTTTGGAAGTATGAATGGGTTAAAAGCTTCGCAACTCAGGGTAAAAGTAAAAGAATCACTGGAAAAACTTGGGCTTGAAAAATTTGCCAACAAACGATTGGATACATTTTCAGGAGGTATGAAAAGGCGCATCAACTTAATTGCCGGAATCCTTCACAAACCCGAAATTCTTTTTCTTGATGAACCCACTGTGGGTGTAGATGTGCAATCAAAAAATGTGATTATTGCCTATTTAAAAGAACTCAATTCCAATGGAATGACAATTATTTACACTTCACATCATTTAATTGAAGCACAAGACTTGTGTACAAAAATTGCGATTATTGATCAGGGTAAAATTTATGCTCACGCAAGCCCCGGTAAATTGATTGAACAGACACCCAATGCCAAAAACCTTGAAGATGTTTTCATTGCTATAACCGGAAAAGAATTACGCGATGTTTCATAAGCTCAAAAGGTCGGTTATCAAAGAAATTCTTTTGCAAATGAGAGATCCCGGCGGACTCATCATTTTGTTTGTGATGCCTTTGGTGTTGATTATAACGATTACGCTTATCCAGGATAGTACCTTTCGTTCTGTTTCAGACACCTCCATTCCAATTCTTCTTGTGGACAATGATCACGGAACAATTTCACAAACAGTTAAGGAGCAACTGGAGAAAAATGGCGCTTTTGAAATGCTGTCTGAAATTGACGGAAAACCCATCAGTGAAGCTTTTGCCAGTGAAGCGGTATTTAAAGGAAAATACCAGTTGGCCATTGTAATTCCGAAACATTTAAGCAGGGATTTACAACAAAAAGTAAATCAGAATGTACAAGCTATTTTAAGTGACCTGGGCTTTGAAGAATCAGAGACTGTTATTGAAGAAATTAGCCCAAAAGAAATCAAATTGTACTTTGACCCTGCCACACAAATGGCGTTTAAAAACAGCGTTAAAAACGGCATTGACAAAATGATTGCGCAAATTGAAAATCAATCAATTTATGCTGCTTTCCAAGAACAGATAGGAGAGGATGTAGGTGCTTTGTTTGAAGAAGAAAGCTTTATCACATTCAGCGAAATGAAGCCATCAGGTGAAGACGAAGAAGTATTACCAAATTCTGTTCAACACAATGTGCCTGCCTGGACACTTTTTGCTATTTTCTTTATAATGGTGCCACTTTCCATAAACATTGTAAAAGAAAAACAACAAGGCACGCTGGTCAGACTTATTTCAAACCCGGTTTCTTATGCCATCGTTCTTGCAGGAAAAACAATTACATATCTCTTAATTTGTCTTATTCAGTTTTATTTGATGGTAGGTGTTGGAGTCTATCTGTTTCCATATTTTGAGCTTCCGGCTTTAGATGTGAGCGGTCATTTGTTTTTGATGACTATTGTGGCGCTCTTTTCAGGATTGGCAGCTATTGGTTTTGGTGTTTTGCTGGGAACCATAGCCAAAACACCTGAGCAATCAGCCCCCTTTGGGGCTACTTTTGTAGTCATCCTGGCAGCTGTGGGTGGTGTCTGGATTCCGGTTTTTGCGATGCCTAAAATTATGCAAATGATAGCTGTAGCCTCTCCAATGAATTGGGGACTTGAAGCCTTTTATGATGTTTTATTACGCAAGGGTACAATTGCAGCCATACTTCCCGAAATTATTTTCCTACTTTTGTTCTTTATAATCACTGTTTTATTTGCTATTGGATATGACAAGAAAGAAAGAGCAGTTTAGCCCTTCAAAAACACTGACAGTTTCAAAAGAAATTAGAGTTCGTTTTAATGAAACAGACCCATTGGGTATTGTTTGGCATGGAAACTACATCACTTATTTTGAAGACGGTCGTGAAGCTTTTGGAAGACAACACGGAATCTCCTATTTGAATGTAAAAGAAAACGGATATACCACACCCATTGTAAAATCTGTTTGTGAACATAAATTGCCGTTGCGTTATGGTGAGGTGGCCACAATTGAAACCAGCTTTGTCAATACTCCTGCCGCAAAAATGATCTTTCATTATACTATTCTGAATGCTGAAAAAAAAGTGGTTTGCACCGGTGAAACCATTCAGGTTTTTTTAGACAGCAACGATAGTTTGGTCTTGAACAACCCTCCCTTTTTTCAAGCCTGGAAAGATAAAAATGGACTGGAATAATGGCAATGAGAGAGGTCTATATTAATGACTCTAACTGTATCACTCCACTGGGGTTTGATGTACAAGCTAATTTCGATGCATTACTCGAAGGCAAGTCGGGAATTGTAAAATCAACCGATTTTCATAAAGCTGTTTATGTTTCTAAAATTGATGAACAACTTCTTAACAAGAGCTTTGCAGAAATTGGTGACCCATCAGCATACACCAAGCTGGAAAAAATGCTCATACTGACATTGAAACCGCTGGTTTCTGAATATTCCATCTCTAAAGATACCCCACTTATAGTTTCAACGACCAAGGGCAATATTGATGAATTACATCATACAAACCCCAGAAGGATTCTATTACATGAAGTAGCTCAGGCAGTAACTGATTTTTTTGGTTTAACACAACAAGCGATTGTAATTTCCAACGCTTGTGTCTCCGGGTTGTTGTCAGTAGCAGTTGCAAAAAGAATGATACAAGCCGGAGTTTATGAGGGTGCTTTGGTCGTTGCCGGTGATATAATTTCAGAGTTTGTTTTGTCAGGTTTTCATTCCTTTCAGGCAATAAGTGATACGCCTTGCAGGCCATATGATGAAAGTCGGAAGGGAATTACACTTGGTGAAGCTGCCGCAGCAGTCTATATTTCAACCGTGAAAAGTAAAAATCCCACTCAGGCAGTTAAAATTTCAGGGGATGGAGCCATTAATGATGCCAATCACATTTCGGGTCCCTCGCGCACAGGTGAAGGACTTTATAAGAGCATTCTGGCTGCTCTTGAAGAAGCAGCAGTTGATGTTACTGCTGTAGATTTTATTTCAGCCCATGGCACGGCAACCCATTATAATGATGAGATGGAGGCAATTGCATTCAACCGTGCTTCACTGGAACACGTGCCACTCAATAGTTTAAAAGGGTATTATGGACATACGTTGGGAGCATCGGGTTTGTTGGAAACCATTATTTCCATAGAAAGTGCTTTCAGAAATGTGTTAATACCTTCCGTGGGTTATGAAACATCGGGAATTTCCCAACCTTTAAACATTATAAAAAACAATCAACAAAAAGATATCAAGTACTTTTTAAAAACGGCTTCCGGTTTTGGAGGATGCAATACAGCAGTTTTGTTTGAAAAAATAGCGTAGTCAATTGAAGAAACCATATTTTATATCAGATTATGTTTCGATATGGAAAAACACCCTTTCCCTTAACGGAGAAACCCTTTTTAATTGTTCTCAGGAAACATCTTTTAAAGATTTCAGCAAAAGTTTGTACAAACACATTGATATGAACTATCCAAAGTTTTATAAAATGGATAACTTGAGCAAACTGGCACTTTTGGCAACCGAAGCACTTTTTAAAAATAAAAATTTCAACCCTGAAGAAGAAAACATTGCTTTAACATTATCAAATAAGAGCGGAAGCCTTGATACAGACTTAAAGCATCAAGATTCTATTGCAGATGAAACTAATTTTTTCCCGAGCCCGGCGGTATTTGTATATACTTTGGCCAATATTTGTTTGGGAGAAATCAGCATAAAGTATAAATTACAAACAGAAAATGCTTTCTTTGTATCCGAAAGCTTTCAGCCTGATTTTATTACTGTTTATGCAGAACAGCTATTGCAAACAGGAAAAGCCAAAAAAGTGCTTTGTGGTTGGGTTGAATATACCGATGATAATTATGAAGCCTTTATATATCTGGTAGATGAAGAAGGGACACTTGAACACCGTTCAGAGACATTAAAAAAATTATATTTAGAATAACTATGGAAAATTTAAAGCACGAACTCAAAACAAAAATTATTGAAGCATTAAACCTGGAGGATATTGCGATTGAAGATATCAGCGATGACGACCCGCTTTTTGGTGACGGCCTTGGTTTGGATTCAATTGACGCGCTGGAATTGATTGTTTTAATGGACAAGGATTATGGAATTAAATTAACAGACCCTAAAGAGGGCAAAACCATTTTTCAGTCAATCAATACAATGGCAGCTTACATTACTGAACACAGAAGCAAATAATTTATGCCAAACAAGGTGGCCATAACGGGGATGGGAATTATTTCTTCCATTGGAAACAATGTAGAAGAAAACTTTCATGCGTTAATTAAAGGTGCTACCGGAATTACCAAAACCGATTACCTGAATACCATTCATAAAGACACCCTGAAGTTTGGAGAAATCAAGCTCAGTAATCAACAGTTGGACAGAAAGCTTGGATTGCAAGCAGATCACCGTTTTCCAAGAACATCACTTTTGGGAGCTTATGCTGCAGCCCAGGCCGTTGAGAGAGCGGGCATAAAAAATATTAATGAAGTGCCCACAGGATTAATTTCCTCAACCAGTGTGGGCGGTATGGACAAAACAGAAGAATACTTTTATGAGTATTTTGAGAATGAAGCTATAAGAAGATTTATTCTGAGCCATGACGCCGGAGAAACTTCACATCAAATTGCAGATTATCTGGGTATCAAAGGGTTTGTAACAACCATTAGTACAGCGTGTTCTTCGGCAGCAAATGCCATTATGATGGGCGCCAGGCTCATTAAAGCAGGTAAGCTGGAGCGTGTAATCGTTGGTGGCGCAGACGCCCTGTCTATTTTTACCGTTAATGGATTTAATTCATTAATGATTCTCACAGATGACTTGAACACTCCGTTTGATGACCACCGAAAAGGCTTAAATTTGGGTGAAGCAGCCGCATATATCGTATTGGAATCTGAAAATCAAGTTCAAAAAAATAATAAAAAAGTGTTGGCATACCTTTCCGGGTATGGAAATGCAAACGACGCTTTTCATCAAACAGCTTCGTCTGAAAATGGAGAAGGCGCTACCCTGGCAATGAAAAAAGCTTTTGAAATTTCAGGATTGGAATTAACTGATATTGATTATATCAATGCACACGGAACCGCCACTCCCAACAACGATTTATCTGAAGGACGCGCTATACAAAATGTATTTGGTAAAAAAGTGCCTGTTTTTAGTTCCACCAAGCCTTTTACGGGTCACACTTTGGCAGCCGCTGCATCTGTGGAGGCAGTTTATAGCATTCTGGCTATTCAAAACAATGTGGTATTTCCAAATAAAAACTTCAAAACCCCAATGAAGGAGTTTGATTTAATCCCTCAAACAAGTTTATTGGAAAAGCCGATTCATCATGTACTTTCCAATTCATTCGGTTTTGGAGGTAATTGTTCAACCTTGATATTTTCTAAAAGCTAATGAAAAAGTGTTATATCAATGGTATTGGATGCATATCTGCTCAAAAGACCTTTGAAGGAGGTTTTTTGGATGAGGTTGAAGTCAACACTACAGATGTTATATTCTCTGCAAAAAACCCTGATTACAAAGCATTTATTTCACCCGGGGCAATCAGGAGAATGGCAAAAGGGGTAAAAATGGGTATTGCAGCTTCACAATATGCTTTGAAAGAAGCCAACGTTGAAATTCCCGATGCAATTATTACCGGAACAGGGATGGGGTGTCTGCAAGATTCAGAAAAGTTTTTGAAAGCTATTATTGACAACAAAGAGCAATTTCTCACCCCTACTTCTTTTATTCAATCTACTCACAATACCGTGGGAGCACAAATAGCACTTAATTTGCAATGCAAAGGCTATAATTTTACTTACGTAAACGGTGCAATTTCACTAGAGTCGGCATTAGTTGATGCATTGCTTCAAATTGAAACCCGTGAGGCCGGAACCATTCTTGCCGGTGGTGTAGATGAAACATCGGGACACACCTTGTCCCTTTATGAACTGATAGGTTTGATTAAAAAGAAAGATCAAGGTCCCATAGATGTTTTAAACCCAAAAACACCCGGCGCAGTTTTTAGTGAAGGAGCAGGCTTTTTTGTTATTGAAAATCAGAAAAAATCAACAACTTATGCTACTCTTGAAGCTGTTGGAACTCAAAATACACTTCAGGAAAGTGAAGTTATTTCATTTATTGAAAACTTCTTAAATACTAACAACCTAAAACCTCAGGATATTGATGCGGTTGTGTTGGGCAACAATGGGGATGTAGCTTTTGACGGCTATTATAACGAGGCTGAAACCCTTTTTTCAAACACACCACAAGTTTATTACAAGCATTTATGTGGTGAATACAATACAGCAACTTCATTTGGATTGTGGACAGCGCTGCATATTCTCAAAAAGCAAGAAATCCCACAAATACTTCAAAAAAACCAAGTTACGAAACACCCTATAAACAGGGTTTTATTGTATAATCATTACCGCGGAAAAGACCATAGTTTAACTTTATTAAACCATGCTGACCTTTAAAAACATATCTATTGCAAGTGGAATCGCTTTACTAAGTGTTCTGGCTGCTATATTTTTATATGGTATAAGTTACATCTGGGTTGTTTTAATCATTTTTTTCTGGATTGGTTTCTTGATTTGGGGTTCTTCAACAATAGAATCCGGATATTTTGTTAAGTCCTTTAATAAAGGGTCTCAAAACTCAAATAAAATAGCGCTTACGTTTGACGATGGTCCACATCCCATGACCTTGCCCGTTCTTGAGTTACTCGAGAAACACGATGTCAAAGCCACTTTTTTTTGTATCGGAAGGCAGATAGAAAAACATCCGCATATTTTTCATAAAATCGTTGAAAAAGGGCATACTGTTGGGAATCATAGTTATTCGCATTCCAATAACTTCGGTTTTTTTTCTTCAAGGAGGGTTAAAAATGAACTCGATACAACCGATTCGCTGATTAAAAAATATACAGATAAAAATGCGGTTTTTTTCAGGCCTCCATTTGGGGTGACAAATCTCCACATCAAAAAAGCACTTAATAAGACCAAGCACCACACTATTGGATGGAATATAAGGTCCCTGGATACTGCTATTGAATTTGAAGAAGCAATTTTAAAAAGAATCAAAACGCGTTTAAAACCGGGTAGTATTATCCTATTGCACGACACTTCCCAAAAAACGGTTAATGTATTGGAACAGTTATTGATTTACATTAAAAAAGAAAATTTTGAAGCTGTAACTGTTAACCAACTTATAAATATAGAACCTTATGAAGATTAATATCTTTTTGATTCTTTTTTTATCACTGAATGTTTTCGCTCAAGGCGAAAAGATGAGCAATACTGAAGCACAGGCGTTCAGGTCGGAAGCTGAAAATACTGCCAAATCAATCCAGAACCTTACAACCAATTTTACCCAATACAAGCATATGACCTTTCTTTCAGAACCCATTGAAACCTCAGGACAAATGGTTTTTGAAACACCCGACAAATTGCTTTGGAAATACACAAAACCCTATTCACACAGCATCATTTTTAAGGATCACAAAGTGTTTATAAACAATGAAGGAAACAAAAGCAGTATTGATGTGGGGAACAATAAAACGTTTGAACAAATCAATCAATTGATTGTGGGAAGTGTGAGCGGAAATTTATTCAATGACGAATCATTTTCAATTTCTTATTTGAAGAATTCAGACTATAATATTGCTGTTTTAAATCCAAAATCAAATGACATCATAAAATATATTTCACGACTGGAACTATACTTTGATAAAATAACTGCTGCGATTGTTGAGGTTAAACTCTATGAGCCTTCAGAAGACTTTACACACATCGTTTTTAAAAATAAAGAAACAAACGTCCGTCTTGATCAAAACACTTTTACAAATAAGTAGTCTGGTTTTTTTATTGGTTTCCTGCAAATCATTTGTTCCCCACAATGCTGAATTGATGGAAAATGAACTTACAGTGGTAGAAAACAACTATTTTTCAGACCCGGTAAAGGATTATGTTTACAGAGCAAAAATTGAAGCCTATGGCAACGAGTTTGGGGGAATATTCATCCTCAAAAAAATTGAAGATGATTTGCACAGAATTGTACTAACTACCGATTTTGGTTTTAAGATGCTTGATGTAGAACTATCACAAGCAAACTTTAAAATTCACTTTATAGCAGAGCAGCTGGATAAAGCACTCATTAGAAAAACATTAGAAAAAGACTTTAAACTATTGTTAAAACGAAGTTTTAGAGTGTACGAAACATATGCCAGTGAACGTTTTGATATTTATAAAAGTAAACACAACAACCGGTTTCATTATGCAATGTTAAACAATAAGTCAGAGATATTAGAAAAAGTTATGGAAGCTACTAAAAGTAAAGAAAAAGTAAGCATCCGTTTTATTTCAAAAAAGAATACTTTTGCCGACTCGATTATTGTTGAACATCATGATTTAGATATAAAAATAAACCTCAAACAAATACAGAATTAAAAATGAAAACTACCTTTTTTGCTGCTATTGTTTTTTTTAGTGTACAAATTTTACAAGCCCAAGTTTCGTTCAAACCAGGATTAAGAGGAGGGTTGAATATCTCAAAACTCACCCAAGCAGAATCGTCCTTTAAAGCCGATTTTTATATTGGCGGATATGGAGCATTAAAGTTAGGGAAACTTTATACACTTCAACCGGAAATCACTTATACAAACCAAGGCGGAAAAGATATAGAAATACAAAATTACAATTACGAAAACAATCAGGCTACAGTACAAAATGAATCTATTTCAATTTCTTATGTGTCAGTTGGGATTATTAATAAATTCAATTTTAATGATCAGGTAAATTTTCATCTTGGGCCTTTGTTTGATATCCAAACAGGCAGAAATATTTATTCAAACTCTGAGGTAGATATTGCTTTTACAGCCGGATTGGGTTATAATGTTACTAACAATCTTGCTGTCGAAGGAAGGATAAAAAAGGGGCTCGTAGATGTTTTAGATTCCTATTATACTAGTTCAAACTCCCCATTTATGGGAAGTTATAATACTAATTTTCTTTTTCAATTGGGGCTTTCTTATACCTTTGATATAAAGAACTAAATATGATTAAGATGCTATTAAAAGATTTTTACAAAATTGAAAGCTCAAACCAAATCGATGATAAAAACTATACGATTGTTGTTGATTTGAACAAGAATCACGAGGTTTTCAAAGGTCATTTTCCAAACAACCCGGTAACACCTGGAGTTTGTATGATGCAGATAATCAAAGAGCTGTGCGAATATTTTCTCAATTGTGATTTACAGCTTAAAACCGCTTCAAATGTAAAATTTATGGCGCTTATAAATCCCGAAATCAATTCCCGACTTCGTCTTGAATTGGCTTTAGCTCAAGGTGAAAATGAAGAAATTAAAGTTAAAAACACAACCTTTATGGGTGAAACAGTTGCTTTAAAGCTTTCAAACACTTATATTAAGGTTTAATATGAAAACACTTCTGAGTTTTTTAACATTTGTTTTTGTTGTCCTGATCACAACCGATTTGGAGACCATTCGTACAAGCTATTTTTCAGGGCCAAAGACCGAAGAGTCTGCAATAGCCTTTGCAGATATAATGGAAAACATTGATTCAAGTTCAGCAATTTTAAAAGCATATCAAGGAGCATCTTTTGCACTACAAGCTAAATATGGCAAAGGCATCAAGGAGAAAAAAGAATTTTTTGGACAAGCTGTTTCCAATTTAGAAGCTGCTGTCAAAGAAGAATCTGAAAACGCTGAGATTAGATTGATTCGTTTGAGTGTTCAAGAAAACAGCCCGGGTATTGTTAAATACAAAACCAACATGGAAGAAGACAAAGCGCTTGTTCTTGAATATTTTGCCGATCAACCTGAAGCAATTAAACGGTGCATTCGTGATTATGCTACCCATTCTGATTTTTTTAGTGAAGCGGAAAAAGCACAGGTTTTAAACTGATAATTCAGTAAATTTACCCTCCATTTTTCCGATTAATTATGCCAACAAACACAAACCCTTCAGAAAGCCCTGTTTTATATCAGGTTTGTGCGCTTATCCCAACTTATAACAACCAAAAAACCCTTGCCAAAGTACTGAATGAAGTCTTGATGGAAACTTCAAATGTGATTGTGGTAAACGACGGTTCTACAGATGCCACAGCTTCAATTCTGAAAAGCTACCCACAAATTGTATTGGTTGATTATAAAAAAAACCGAGGGAAAGGATATGCCCTTCGCAAAGGACTTCAGGTGGCACGAGAAATGGGTTTTGACTATGCAATCACCATTGACTCTGACGGGCAGCATTATGCTGATGACATCCCTGTTTTTTTGGAAGCAATTCAAGAACAACCCTATCCGGTATTGCTTATAGGAAACAGAAATATGAAGCAGGAGGGAGTGCCTAAAAAAAGTAGTTTTGGCAATCGTTTTTCCAATTTTTGGTTTTGGTTTGAAACCGGAATAAAACTTAAAGACACGCAATCAGGTTACAGGGTGTATCCCATAAAAGCCATTCCGAAAAAATATTTCACGACCAAGTTTGAATTTGAAATTGAAGTTATTGTGCGTTCAGCCTGGAAAGGAATTCCTGTAAAAAATATACCCATCAAAGTGCATTATGATCAACAGGATCGCGTAAGTCATTTCAGGCCTTACAAAGATTTTTTTCGCATTAGCGTGCTCAATACTGTTCTGGTACTTGTGATGTTATTGTATATCAAACCCCGTGATTTTTTCAGAAATTTTCAGCGTAAGAGCATCCGTAAGTTTATTAAAGAAGATATTCTGGAGAGTTCAGACTCCAAGAGCATAAAATCTTTATCAATAGCCCTTGGAGTTTTTATAGGAATTAGCCCTATCTGGGGTTTCCAAACAGTGTCTGTGTTGTTTTTGGCAGTGGTTCTAAAGCTGAATAAAGCGTTGGCCTTTGCAGCATCAAACATCAGCATACCACCCATGATTCCTTTAATATTATTCTTATCACTTAAAATAGGGGTTCTTTTCATTCCCGGAACAGTGACACTTTCAGCCCTAAAAGAAGCCCCTTTTGACACTATTGAAGCAAGCCTGGCACAATATATTTTAGGCAGTGTTATACTGGCAACCCTAATGGCAATTCTTTTTGGAGTTGGAAGTTATTTAGTACTTTCGCTTTCAGCAAAGAAAGATAAATAAGCAACTCA
This sequence comes from Planktosalinus lacus, assembly GCF_014640155.1. GTDB lineage: Bacteria > Bacteroidota > Bacteroidia > Flavobacteriales > Flavobacteriaceae > Planktosalinus > Planktosalinus lacus. Next base: position 159,597 of record NZ_BMGK01000001.1, read on the forward strand.
TAATGCATCGGTTTTTTTTCGGAATTTACAAACGCATTACACACCAAAGGAGGCTCTCACTTTTGGTGTCAGTTTTATTGTTTGTCGGCTTTCTGTTTTTTGCTTTTCAGATAGAATTTGAAGAGGATATATCAAGAGTACTTCCTAAGAATGATCAAACTGATGTCACTTCAAAAGTGCTGCAACAGATGGATTTTTCAGATAAAATTGCAGTTATCATCCAGAAGGAAAAAAATGGAACTTTTGATGACCTTACACAGACAGCGAATCGCTTTTTAGATAGTATTGGTTCCTTAAACAAGTATATTGAAAAAGTTCAGGGCAGGTTTCAAACTGAAGATTTCAATCAAACATTGGATTTTTTCTATGATAATATCCCTCTTTTTTTATCAGAAAGCGATTATGAAACAATCGAAGCTCGGTTGCAAAAAGACAGCATCAACAAACTAGCTGAAAACAACTATAAAACCCTCATTTCACCAACGGGAATTATTTCAAGAAACCAGGTTTTAAAAGACCCGTTTGGGCTCACTTTTTTGGGTCTTGAAAAACTGCAAAGCCTCCAGGCAGATGATGATTTAAGTTTTGAAAACGGATTCTTAACAACCCCTAATCGTTCTAAAATTTTGTTGTTTATCAAGCCAACTCTTTCAGGAAGTGAAACAAAACAAAACACCGATTTTGTCAATGAACTGAATGAAATTAAAAAGCATTTAAATGCTGATTTTAAGGACCAGGTTTCTGTTGATTATTTTGGAGCCAATTTTATTGCAGTTGCAAATGCTGCCCAGATAAAGCAAGATATACTTACTACCATTGCGTTGTCAATCACTTTATTGATGGTGGTGTTGATTTTTTATTACCGCAACATTTTTATTCCGTTTATTGTTTTTGTTCCCACGGTTTTTGGAGCGGTAACTGCATTGGCTTTTGTATATTTTTTTCTGGGAAAAGTTTCTGCAATCTCAATAAGTATTGGTGCCATTCTACTGGGTGTTACGATTGATTATTCACTGCATATACTCACTCATTTTAAACATCATTTAGATGTTAAATCGTTGTATGAACAGATAACCAAGCCGGTAATTATAAGTAGTGCCACAACAGCGGCCGCTTTTTTATGCCTGATTTTTGTTGAATCTGATGTGTTGAAGGATCTGGGCGTTTTTGCTGCGGTAAGTGTTCTTGCTTCTGCTTTTTTTGCATTGATTTTTATTCCACATTTATATCGTCCTTCTGCTAAAATTAAAACACGAAAGCCCCATATATTTGATAGATTGGCGGCCGTTGATTATCATCGAAATAAGGTGCTGGTGTTTTTAACTTTAGCTGTGGTAATCGTCAGTTTATTTGTTTTTGGAAAGCTTCAATTTAACAACAACATTTCAGATTTAAACTTTGTTTCAGAAGAACTCAGAGATGCTAAAGCCAAATTAGAAGAAAGCACAAACCTTACATCTAAATCAATTTATTTAACGGTATATGGAGCTTCAGAAGAGGAGGTTTTACTTAAAAACGATGCTGTATTTTCAGTTTTGCAGCAAACAAAAAATGAAAACGGGATTGTTAAAATGAGCTCGATTGGCTCTGTGCTGTTTTCAGAAGAAAAACAACAAGAGCGCATCAACAGGTGGCGTGAATTCTGGAATCCGGAAAGAGTGGATTTAGTAAAACAAGCATTGATTGAAAGCAGTAATGATTTTAGCTTTAAGCCGGAAGCTTACAGCAGCTTTTACACACATTTAGAAAATAATTTTAGTCCGAAAAATGTCAATGATTTTGAAGTAATCAACACCATTCCCGTATTTGAATTTGTTTCCGAAAGTAATGGTTTTTACACCGTGAGCACTCTGGTGAAAGTTGATGAAGGACAAAGGGAGCAACTGGTTTCAAAGTTTCAATATTTTGAGGACGTATTGCTCATAGACAGGCAAGAAATAAATGAAACATTTTTGGGACAGTTAAAAAATGATTTTGGAAGTCTGATCAATTATTCCTTGCTGGTCATTTTTCTTATTTTATGGTTATTTTTCAAACGAGTTGAGCTTGTGCTTGTGGCAATTATTCCAATTGTTATAACCGCAATTGTTACTGTTGGAGTCCTTGTTTTATTGCAGATTGAATTGAATATTTTCAGTTTGATAGTTTGCACACTTATTTTTGGAATTGGAGTTGATTTCAGCATTTTTATGACTAGTGCTTTACAGAAAAAATATACCGGTTTCAAAATTGATTTACGCACATATAAAGCATCAATTTTGCTTGCTGTTCTTACAACGTCACTAGCTATTGGAGTCTTAGTCTTTGCCAAACATCCGGCTTTAAAATCAATTTCTGTAGCCTCCATTGTAGGAGTATTTTCAGCACTTATAGTAACCTTTGTTTTTTACCCACTTTTGTTTAAATACTTCTTTGAAAATCGTGTAAAAAAAGGAAATTCACCAATTACCTTGCGACTTATGCTGCACTCTTTTTTCTCGTTTTCTTATTATGGACTTGGAGGATTAATTATTGCGGTTTTAGGACCAATCTTTCTGTTTTTGGTTCCTGTAAAGAAAGAAAGAAAAATGATGTGGTTCAGAAAAGTAATTTCGTTCTATTTAAAATCGGTTTTATACACCAATCCGTTTGTTATCAAGAGGGTACTTAACCCCCATAAAGAAACTTTTGAAAAACCTTCTGTTATTATTTCAAATCATACATCCTTTCTGGACTCAATAGCGATAGGAATGTTAAGTCCAAAAATTATATTTTTAGTGAATGATTGGGTCTACAACTCTGTCATCATTGGAGGGGCTGCTCGTCTAGCCGGATTTTATCCGGTTTCTAAAGGGCTAGATAGTGGCATTAATCACTTACGACAAAAGGTGGAAGAAGGCTATTCATTGATGGTTTTTCCAGAAGCAACTCGGTCAAAAGACAATGCTTTAAAACGGTTTCACAAAGGAGCATTTTACTTGGCAAATGAGTTTCAACTAGATATCCTGCCAATTTATATTCACGGAAATGCAGATGTATGTCCCAAAGGTGATCACATTATTTATGACGGTAAGATTACTATTGTAGTGGATCAACGCATACCGAATTCTCAAAACCAATATGACTCAAATTTCTCGAAACGCACGAAAACGATTAGCGCTAATTTCAAGGAAACCTTCTCAAAAATTAGATTTGAGCAAGAAGATGAAAATTACTACCGGAAAACCATCTTATTGAGCTTTTTGTACAAAGAACCCTCTGTTAGCAAAGCTGTTAAAGTTAATTTTGACTCTTATAAACATATCTATTATTTGTTGTGGAAAGAACTGGGTGATAAAGAAACTATCTTTCACCTAACCAATGATTATGGGCAATGGGATGCTTTGCTAGCCATGCAACAACCGAATAGAAAAATTATTTCTTACATTGAGGATCCTAAAAAACGAAATGTAGCTTCAGCAAATTACATAGTTCAAAAAAGAGCCATCAACTATATTGATACCCCACTACAGGTTGATTTAAGCTGGGACACTCTTTTAATCTCAGAATTAACTATTGAAATACAAGTTCTAAATAAGCTGTTGGCAAAGACAAAAAGTGTTATATTATTACATAACTTTACCCTTAAAAACCATTTGGAATCATTATCATTTCAACAGGTGTTTGAAGGAAAATATTTAGTTTTTAAGAAAATTGAACGTGAGTATAAAATATGATGTTGTTGTTATTGGTAGTGGGCTCGGGGGTCTTGTTTCTGCAATAATCCTTGCTAAAGAGGGGAAAAGTGTTTGCGTGCTGGAAAAAAACAGGCAATATGGCGGAAACCTGCAAACATTTGTAAGAGACAAGACCATATTTGATACCGGGGTGCATTACATAGGCGGACTGGAGGAGGGTCAAAATTTGTACAAATACTTTTCTTACATAGGTATTATGGATAAATTGAGAATTAAAAAACTCAACCAAAATGCTTTTGATCAAATAAGCTTTGATGATGACCCTAAAACTTACCCTCACGCACAAGGGTATGAAAATTTTGTTGAGCAACTTGGTAAACACTTCCCTGAAGAGAAAGAAAATATTCGGGAGTATTGTAGAAAACTGCAATATACCTGTGATTCATTTCCCTTTTATAATTTAAGGAGTGGTAATGGCTATCAAAATGAAATTTTATCTATCAATGCCAAAGAATTTATTGATAGTTCTACACAAAACGAAAAACTAAAAGCTGTTTTGGCAGGCTCCAATTTTTTGTATGCCGGTATTCCTGATAAAACCCCTTTTTATGTACATGCGCTCTCTGTGAATTCCTATATTCAAAGTGCGTGGCGGTGTATTAATGGGGGAAGTCAGATTACTAAGCACCTCATACGTCAATTAAAAAGTTATAGTGGTGAAGTTTTTAATTATTCTGAGGTTGTTAAGTTTAAAACTGTAGAGAACTCAGTCATTGCTGTAGAAACTAAAAAGGGGAATAATATCCAAGGAGATCTTTTTATTTCAAACATAGAACCTAAAACGACGCTTAAAATGATTGGAAGTGACTTATTTAGAAAGTCATATTACAACCGAATTCAAAGTATGGAAGTATTGCCCTCTGCGTTTAGTTTATACATTGTATTTAAACCCAACTGTTTTCCATACAAGAACCACAATTATTACCATTTTAAGGATAGCACAAATGTTTGGAGCGCATATGATTACTCTAAGGATAGCTGGCCGGAAGGCTACATGCTTTCAATGAATATTTCCAATGAAGACCAGCAGTGGGCAGATAGTTTAACTGCAATTACTTATATGAACTATGACGAGGTGAAACAATGGGAGGAAACTCACAATACCGTTTCTGAAGCAGAAGAAAGGGGAGATACATATGAAAAATTTAAAAAAGAAAAAATAGAGGTTTTTATTAAAGAGGTAGAGAAAAAATTCCCTGATATCAGAAAGTGTATTCAATCTGTTTACGCTTCAACCCCTCTTTCTTACAGGGATTATATAGGTGGTCACAGGGGTAATTTATATGGATACGTAAAAGACTCCAACAATCCTATGAAGACTTTTATTTCACCCAAAACTAAACTCAAAAATCTTTTTTTAACAGGACAAAGCATCAATATGCACGGAATTTTAGGAGTCACTATTGGTGCGGTAGTTACTTGTTCTGAAATACTTGGGAAAGAGTATTTAATGCAAAAAATAAATTCAGAACTTAAAGAGCATTCATGAAGTTTATTTTTAAAATAGGGTTTTTATTTCTACTCCTCATTGTACTGAATTCATGTGGTGTATCAAAATCAATCAATCATCAACCGATTGTTGAAAAGTATAATCAAACCACTCCTGAAATTAATCGTAATTCCGATACTTTTTTTACCAATAATTCCAACTTTTTAGTTCAAAATGATTTTGATTTGTGGGAATTAAAAGTATCGGGAGATCCATTGCAAATAGGGCTGATTACAGGTGCCCTCACCCAACCCTTGCTTCATTACCAGGAGGAAGTTTTTTTTGAAAAAGTTCAAGAACTGGTTCCTTCAAAATTCAAGCAAAATCTATTGAGGTCATTTTTAAAATGGTACAATCGGAAGTTGTATCTCCACGTTCCCGAAGAATACAAAACTGAAATATACGGTCTTTCGCGCTACGCCGGCGATACATACAATTTTATAGCTCCTCCTTACCTTAGAATGCTATATCTGCACGCAGCCCACGACATTGGTCACGCTATGCAGGAATTAGCATTGGTGGGGTGCACGTCAGTTGCTGTGTGGGGAGAAAACTCTGAAGACGGCAAACTTTTAATTGGAAGAAACTTTGATTTTTATGCAGGAGATGATTTTGCAAAGAATAAGATCATTGCATTTGTGGAGCCCGAAAGTGGCTATCCATTTATGTCTGTTACCTGGGCGGGAATGATTGGTGTTGTTTCAGGAATGAACAATCAAGGGTTAACAGTGACCATGAATGCCGGTAAATCTGAAACCCCACTGGTTGCTAAGACACCGGTTTCTATTCTTGCCAGGGAAATCCTTCAGTATGCAAAAAACATTGAAGAAGCTATTTCGATCGCAAAAAAGAGAGAGGTTTTTGTGTCTGAATCGATTATGATAGGCAGTTCCGAAGACCAAAAAGCAATGCTCATTGAAGTATCCCCGGATAATTTTGGGGTTTATGAAGTCAGTAACCAGACGCATTTAATATGTTCCAATCACTTTCAAAGTGATGCTTACAAAGATGATGAGCGAAATAGTCAACACATTGAAGAGAGCCATTCTCAGTATCGTTTTGACCGTGTAGAAGAATTGCTAGAGGAGCAACAACAACTCAACCCAACCAAAATAGCAGCATTGCTTAGAAACAGGGAAGGGCTCAATAACCGTAAAATTGGCTACGGAAATGAAAAGGCTTTAAATCAGTTACTGGCACATCACGCAGTAATTTTTAAACCGGAGGAGAAAATGGTTTGGGTTTCTTCAAATCCCTATCAATTGGGAGCTTTCGTGGCCTATGATTTGGATGAAGTATTTGGTGAAACTAAATTTGCAGACACTACTTTAGCTATTAAAAGCAAAACAATTCCGAAAGACTCTTTTCTAAACACTATTGAATATCAAAACTATGAGGAATTCAGGGTTTATGACAGAAAAATTGATAAAGCTTTAAGTGAAAAAGACACTTTATCAGTTAATTTTATAGTGAATTATCAGGCTTCAAACCCTGAAAACTGGGTAGTTTATTATAAAGTAGGCAAGTATTATCAACAAAACAAATGGTATCAAGCAGCGGCTCAGCAATATGAAAAAGCGCTAAGTAAAGAAGTAACTACGCTTATAGACACCAACGAAATTGAGAAACAACTCTTAAAAGTTAAAAGAAAAATCAAAAAGTAGTGATTCCAAAAATTGAAATAGCAACCCCTGAAGGAATTCAGGCTTTTCAAATGCAAAAGCTAAAAAAACAGCTTGTGTATTTAAAGCAACATTCGCCTTATTACCGTGATCTTTTTAAACGCTGTAACATTGACATCCAAAAAATACAAACGTTAAACGACCTAGCTACAATTCCTGTCACTACAAAAACAGATTTACAAGAAAACAACGACGCTTTTTTTTGTGTTCCTAAAACAAAAATTATTGATTATGTAACCACTTCGGGAACTCTGGGGAAGCCGGTGACATTCGGTTTAACAGAAAAAGACATGCAGCGACTTACTTACAATGAAGCCATTTCGCTTTCCTGCGCAGGAATTGAAAAGGGAGATGTGGTTCAATTAATGACCACCATAGACAGAAGATTTATGGCAGGGTTGGCCTACTTTATGGGACTTCGAAAAATTGGAGCTGCAACAGTGAGAGTGGGTGCTGGAATTCCTGAATTACAATGGGATTCAATTTTATCCTATACCCCCAAGTACTTAATTGCCGTTCCCTCATTTTTGTTAAAAATGATAGAGTATGCAGAAAATAACAATATTGATTACAATGCATCTAGTGTAAAGGGGGTAGTGTGTATTGGTGAAACATTGCGGGATCAGGATTTTAAACCCAATCAGCTCTCCCAAAAAATTACTTCAAAGTGGGATATTCAACTTTATTCGACTTATGCTTCTACAGAGATGTGTACAGCATTTACCGAATGTGAAGCAATGCAAGGTGGCCACCACCATCCTGAATTGATTATTACAGAAGTACTTGATGATGACAACAAACCCGTTCAACCGGGAGAGACGGGTGAGCTCACTATCACAACCCTGGGCGTGGAAGCTATGCCACTCCTTCGTTTTAAAACAGGAGATATCGTTAAAGTTCACAGCCAACCGTGTTCTTGTGGAAGAAACACACACCGTTTGGGACCAGTTTTAGGGAGAAAACAACAAATGATTAAATATAAGGGGACCACACTTTATCCACCTTCCATGCACGATCTGATGTCCTATTTTGAAAATATTGACCTTCATCAAATTGTAATCACAACCAATAACATTGGGACAGATGAAATTGTGATTAAAATTGCAACGTTAGATACCTCAGATGAATTTATGGATACCATTAAAGATCATTTTAGAGCAAAGCTTAGAGTGACACCCAAAATTGAAATTCTTCCTCAAGAAGAGCTTGAAAAAACAGTTTTTCCTCCAATGAGCAGAAAGCCTGTTACTTTTATTGATAAACGAAAATAAACATCTTAACCCCCAATGAACAAATTTTTATTACTAACAGCTATTTTACTTTGTTTCAATCTTTATAGTCAACAAATTAAAATTTTGAATGGAGATTTTGATTTTATTACAGAAAGAGATACTATCAATTTGATTTTTGAGTATGAGAGTTTAAAGCTGCTAGCAGACTCAATTCCTGAACAGCAATTTATTGAAAACAGAATAAAATCTTTACAAAAGCGAAATCACGAAGATGCCCATACTTGGGAAGGTGAATGGCAAGTTGCAAAACAACGATTATGGCCGGAAAATTTCATAAGAAATCTAAACAGAGTAGTTTCCAAAAAAAATCGACTCCATTTTGAACAAGGCTTGACTTCAGCTAACTATACTCTTTTAGTCAAAACAAACTGGATTTACACCGGATGGCATGGTGGATTTATGAACCAAAACGCAAAAGTGAAAGCCACCCTTCAATTTGTTGAAACTTCAAAACCTGAAATTGTGTTGCTAGAACTTGAATCATTTGTTCACTGGGGTGTTCATTCAAACTTAGAAAAACGCCTTGGAGAAAATTATGCAAAAATAGGCACATTGTTAGGGCGCGTAATTCTCAAAAACAGATTTTAGATTAATAAAACTCTATTTGGTTTCAGTTAGAAAATTAAAACACGATTCGAGCATCTCAGTGTAATCTGCCGGCAGTTTTGGCTCTTCCCAGGGATGTTTCACATTAAACACATGATCAGCTCTTTCAATGAGCTTTAATGTGCTTTTTTTACTCCAATTGTGCACTGATACAGCTTCTTCAACCGGAACAGTTGGGTCTTCAGTACCATGGACAATTAAATGAGGTTTATTGAGCTCTCTAGATGCTTTTTCTAAATTGAGTCGATCTGCGTTTCCGTAAATGTCTTCAGCAATTTGATAATACAAAGGGAGTTTTTGTTTTGTTCTGCTGTTTTCAACATAAATTACTCCATTTTCTTTCCAATATTGAAGTGTTTCTTCATCAATAAATCGGGCTTGAAATCCTGCCACTCCTGCAAGAGAAATAACTTTGTCAACCCTGGAGTCTTCTTTAGCTTTGATTATTGCTGTTCCGCTTCCACGGCTATGCCCCATTAATGTTAAAGTATTTTCCACTGAAAGTGACTCAAACGTGGTTTGTGTTTCAATCCAGTTTAGAACACTGTCAATATCATCCAGTTCTTTTGTGATATTGTTGTTTCCAAAAGCTTCCGGATCCGGGAAATCTATTGGCTGATCAGGTGTGCCGCCGTTGTGAGAAAAATTAAACTTGATGAATGCAAAATTTCTTTCTGCAAAATAGTTTGCCATCTGTTCATTAGCTCCCCAGTCTTTGAAACCTTTAAAGCCATGACAGTAAATAATGGTTTGTTTTGGTTTAGAATTAGTTGGAAGAAACGTATCCAGAATAATTGGTTTGTTGTGTTTTCCTTTAAGTAGAATATTTTTTTGAACTTTAAAAGTCATTTTTTGAAATTTCTTTTTCTGTGAATGGTATTTCAGGGGTGCAAATTTCGAGAATTAAAGTGTTTAGTTGCTCCTTAAAAAACGTTAAAGTTTCCTCACTGATAAAATCATTGCCCTGAGCTCTTGGAGTTTCTTTTTTAGTAAAAGGCATAAAGCCGGATGTGAGGTTTTTAAAAGAAATAATTCCGGCTTTAGTGCTAATGGGCCCAACACTTTCCTTTGCCATGAATGCATACATTAGCACTTGAATTTTTTTGCTGTGTTTATAATCGGTCATTAGTTCGTCCCAGTCTACCAGGTTGAGGTCTGTTTGCTCCACCTTACCTGTTTTATAGTCAATAATTCGAGTGATTTGATTGATTTGGTCAATTCGGTCTACTTTTCCTCTTATTTTAACAGGAAAATCCAATTCTGGCACTTGTATGTTTGCTTCCAGTTGGTTTTCAATTTGAGAAATCACAATTTCATTTCCGGCATTGATTTGTTTCAGCTCCTGAAGCAAAAAATTATGCACATAACGCTTTGAAATTTCAAAGATAATATGATTTTTCCCTGAAGAAATCAGACCCTCCTTATAAGTATTTATAAATTCAAGTTTAACTTGCTGTTCAACTTTTTGTTGCACTTCAGCAATGCAATTCTTTGTAAGCACTTTATTTATGTAGCGCTCAAAAAGGTGTTGTAAGGTGTCATGCACGATGGTTCCCAGGGTGTTTGCCGCAATTGTTTCTTCAACCTCTTCCCGGTCTTTAATATCGAGAATATAGCGGTCATAAAAATCTATGGGGTTTCTAATGTAAGTTGTCAAAGCAGAAGGAGAGAATCCTGATGCTGCCTGAGCTTTAATTTTATCTAAAACCTGTTCAGTTTTTTTAATTTGTTTGAGCTCCTTTGTCGGAATTATCACTTGGGGTGAATAAACTGTTTCTTGAATTTTATGTGTATCAGGACTTTCATAACCAATTTGAAGTAAAAACCTGCTTTTTTCACCCGCATTAAGTCCTCCAGCTTGATTGTTATATAACAAGTGAATCAATTTAGCCCTGTGGAGTAAACTATAGAAGTGATAAGTATAAACGGCATCTTTTTCTCTATGAGTAGGTAATTTATATTCTTTTTTTAAGTCATAAGTAATGAATGATTTATTGCTTTTACCTGCCGGAAGAATTCCTTCATTTAATGATATGAGAATAATGTTTTCAAAGTCGAGTGAGCGTGTTTCCAAAAGTCCCATAATTTGTAAACCTTGATAGGGCTCACCTTTAAAATCAATTGAAGAGACAGCAACAATCTCTTTAAATAAATTGTAAAGTGTTTTTGATGTTGTTATGTGTTTATATATATTATTCAGTGATTGGAGTTTATTCCAAACTGAATTGAGTTTATAAAGCGTTTCAAGCAATATAAGATCGCTCTTGACCATTATTTCTTTTATTTGAAGCACAATTGCTTTTGCACTTAATATTAAATCTGAAACAGCATTGAATTTTGGAGCAAAAAGTTTTTCAATGGAGATTAGTTCATTTGGATGAGACGCCAATCTAATATCTTCGAAAGTTACTTGTGTCAGGTTTCGAGATTGCACCATTGTTTTTATGGTCTCTGAACTTTCCGGAAGCATTATTTTACCTAAAGGATGATTGATCAGTTGAAGAACATCTTTGTAATAAAATGCTTTTAGTTCATATTGATGAATTTTTAAATAGTTTTCAAAAAAAGAGGTAGCCGGAAGGGATTTCAAAGGCATTCCCATAGTGACATTCACTGTTTTAATGTTATTTGGCAACGAATTTAAAACGGGGAGCAAAAGGTTTTCATCAGCCAGAACCAAGGCGGTGTTTTGTAATTTTTGTTCAGAAAAAGAGCTTAAAATTTCCGAAGCACATTTTACTTGACCAATATTTTTTGAACAGGCTGTAATCTTGATGTTTTTAGATTTTGAGTAGTTGTCATAAATAGTCTTAAAGGGTTTTGTTTTATAATATTTCCATGAGTTTTTGATTTCTCTGAGAAAAAGGGAAGCACTGTGATGGGGATAATCCATAAAATATTTTTCAGCATTCCAGTAGACTTCGCCATTTCCAGCTTCTAATATTTCTTTAATAATCAGCTCTTCAGATTTGTTTAACGCATTGAAACCAATAAACACGTGATTAAACCGCTGTTTTGCATTTGTATAGTGTTCTATATTATTTGCTGCTTCCCGATAGACTAAGCCTTGATGAGCGTGACCAATTTCTAGGGCTTTTGAAGTAAAGCTCTCATAGAGGGTTTCCAAAGAATTCCAAAAGGTCAAGTAGTTTTGAATTAGAGGTGTCTTTTCTTGATTTAAATACCAATGATCAATTTCTTTTATGGAATTTAAATAATTAAAAAATTGTTTTTGATCTATCAGGTTTCTATCAATTTCATTAAAATCACCAATCAAAACAGTAGCCCAACTTGAAAAGTTCTCAAATGGTTCCTTTTCTTTGATTTTCTCATTCTTAAGGTATACCTCATAAAACTCAAAGAGGAGCTCAATTGGTTCAGCAATTTTTAAATCTGCGATTGTTTCAACAAATTCTTCAATACTTAGAATTTCAGGAGAAAATTGGGTTGCTTGATTTTGCTTAAGCAGTTCTGTTTTGAGAAAGTTTCCAGCTCTTTTACTGGGCAAAATAAAGATTGTTGAAGAGAGGTCTTTGTCAGACTTCAGGACTTCAGAAACAATTTCTTGTAAGTAAGTAATCATTTTATAAAAATAAGAAACGCCTCTGAATAATCAGAGGCGTTCTATATTTATTTAAGATGTGTTTTCTCTTTATTTCTGAAGAGAAATTTCAACACGTCTGTTTTGTTGTCTACCTGCTGCAGTTGTGTTAGGAGCAATTGGTCTGTCAAAGGCATAGCCATCAGAAGATAATCTACTTCTATCCATTCCTATAGAGGTTAAATATTCCATTACAGAAGCTGCTCTTTCCTTAGAAAGTCTTTCGTTCAGAGCTCTGCTACCGGTATTGTCAGTATGTCCTTCAATATGGAACTTAGCACTTGGATATTCTTTCATAATATCTACAATATTTTGTAGTGCAGCATATGATTCCTGACGAATAGTTGATTTTCCTAAGTCAAACAAAATTGTTCTAGAAAACTCATTTAGTTGATTGATAACTTCAACAGTTACTTCAGGACAACCTCTGTTTGCTACAGTACCAGGAACCTCTGGACAATCATCTAAGTGATCTGGAACACCATCACCATCACCATCAGGCCAAGGGCATCCATTATTTTCTTTTGGTCCAGCAATTTCAGGACATTCGTCTTGAGGATCAGCAATTCCATCACCGTCAGTGTCAGGACATCCATTGAATTCAGCTAAACCAGGTGTTGTTGGACATTCGTCTTGAGGATCAGGGATTCCATCACCATCAGTATCAGGACATCCGTTGAATTCAGCCAAACCAGCTTCAAAAGGACATTCGTCTTGAGGATCAGGGATTCCGTCACCATCAGTGTCAGGACATCCGTTGAACTCAGGAAGACCAGGAGTATCAGGACAATCATCCTTATCATCTGGAATACCGTCTTCATCACGATCTTTCATTCCAAACTGGAAAATTACACCAGCTGAATGCTGAAAGTGTTTTACGCCATAATCTTCTTCAAATGCGTGCTTGTAGGTGCTTTGAAAATTTACACCAAGATTGTCAGTAAACCAAATTTTAAGGCCTACCATAGCATTTGCAGTACCAAAGCCTATGTCATCAACCCAAGTGTAACCACCACCAATACCAATTTGTGGATCCAACCAAGAACTGTTTAAGGCATTTTTTAAACTGTATTTAATTTCCCCATCAGCACCGTAATAAGACATATCCTTTTCAGTACCAAAACCTATGTCGCTTACACTTAGATCACCAAGTTTTTTGATTCTATTTACAGAACCAGCTGCTGTAAAGACAAAACCACTTCCCATATATCTGGAAATTGTTAGTCTAGAAACAGAAGGTAAAATATTCCAGTGATCATCAGCATTGAAGAATTCATCAAAAATTTCTCCTCTTAAGGTTGCTGGAACTCTATCGTCAACTTCACCTACTGGAAAAACATCAACCGCATTCATGCCAACTTCAAAGGCCCAGGGGTTGTTTTCGTCTTGTGCAACGGCATTACTCAGTCCGAAGACAAGTAATGATGCAACTAAAAATCTGCTAAGATGTTTCATATTCAATAATTTAAATTTTAAGTGTTAATTGAAGCAAAAGTAAGTTGTTAAAATTTATTAACAAAACCAAATCTACTAAATTTTTTAAAAAAAATCCTAATATTTCTTTAAATAGTGCAGTTTATTTAATAATTTCCAATTCTTTACCAATCTTTGTGAATGCACTTAAAGCTTTGTCTAGATGTTCTTTAGTGTGAGCAGCAGATAGTTGAACTCTTATGCGAGCTTTATTCTTAGGAACAACAGGATAAAAGAACCCAATTACATAGATCCCCTCTTCCAAGAGCCTGTCTGCCATTGTTTGAGATAATTGAGCATCATACAGCATTACAGGAACAATTGCAGAGTCTCCATCAATGATATCAAAACCAGCTTTTTTCATTCCATTTTTAAAATATAGTGTGTTTTCTGCAAGCTGATCTCTCAATGAGGTATCGTTTTCTAAAAGTTCAAAAACTTTAATTGAGGCACCTACAATTGCAGGAGCCAGTGAATTTGAAAATAGATATGGCCTAGAGCGTTGACGCAACATTTCTATAATTTCTTTTTTTCCAGTTGTATAGCCACCCATTGCCCCTCCAAGTGCTTTTCCGAGAGTTCCGGTAATGATATCAATGCGGCCCATAACTCCTTTTTCTTCCAAGGTCCCTCTACCAGTATCACCAATAAAACCAGTTGCGTGACACTCATCTATCATAACAAGAGCATCATACTTGTCTGCTAAATCACAAATTTTGTCTAATGGTGCTACCAACCCATCCATTGAAAACACACCATCAGTAACAATAATTTTAAAACGAGCGCCCTTTTTGTTTGCTTCTATTAATTGATTTTTCAAATCTTCCATATTGCTGTTCTCATAACGATATCTGGCAGCTTTACAAAGCCTTACTCCATCAATTATAGAGGCATGGTTAAGTGAATCTGAAATGATTGCATCTTCGGGTCCTAAAAGCGGTTCAAAAACACCTCCGTTTGCATCAAAAGCTGCCGCATATAAAATGGTGTCTTCTGTTTGATAAAATGAAGCTATTTTAGCCTCCAATTCTTTGTGTATATCCTGAGTTCCGCAAATAAACCTTACAGATGACATACCAAAACCATGGGTGTCCATAGTATCTTTTGCAGCTTGAATGACTTCTTTGTTTGACGAGAGCCCCAAATAATTATTTGCACAAAAATTGATGACTTCTTCACCTGTAGATATTTTTATGACAGCATCTTGTGGTGATGTTATAATACGTTCTTTTTTGAAGAGTCCGTTGTCTTTTATTTCCTGAAGTTCTTTTTCTAAATGTTGTTTTATTTTTCCGTACATATTTTGGTTTTTTACAAAGGTATTTAAATTATTAAGCAGATTTTACTTGAATTGTGTCAATTTTATCATTTATATATACCAGTAAAAGTTCCTCTATTTCAAATCCCATTTTTGACATAGTCGCCCCATACCTTTTGATTTGATTCTTATGTGATATTTTTTCCATTCCTGTTTTATAGTCAATGATTGTTACTCTGTTCAATGGAAGAAAGTTAATTCTGTCGGGCCTGAGACTTTCTCCCTCTTTTGTGTAAATTTCCTTTTCATTGAATGCATGTGCCTCATTATCATAATAAGCTTTTAAAGCTGTGTGTGTAGTAATTTTTAATAATAAATCAGCAATTATCGAGCTTTGCGTTTCAGAAATTACCCCATCATTTTTAAATTGTCGCAAGCTACCTACAATATCATTATGAGTTGTTATTTTAGCAAGGATGTCGTGTATTAAATCACCCTTTTCAATGGCTTTTTCTTTTTCTGTATTCCAAAGCAAGGCGTTACGTGTTGAAATCTTTAAAACTTCTGAATAAGGAATTGTAGCAGGAAACTCTATAGCAACCTCTGTAGTTATGGTTTTATAATCATCCCGGGTCTTTGACTGTTTTGTTGGGGAGCCAAACTCATAGACAAACTGGTCTTCTTTCCACAGACCTTTTGATTGTAAATACTTGTGAAAAAAAGAGGATGTGAAATTTTCTTTTTCCATCGTATTTTTGTTTGAAAGGATATAGAGTTGCTCCACAGCACGTGTCATTGCGACATAAACAATGTTGATTTTATCAAGTTCTGCTTTTATTTTGTGATCATCAAAGACCATTTTGCCTACAGGCCCATAGTTTTCCATATCGTTTTTAACCGGTAGCAACATTTCGGTAAACCCAGAAAAACGATCACTTTCTAAAGGATACCACACTGTGTCATTTTTAAAAGAATATAAATCATCGTCTGCAAATGGATAAATAACAACCGGGAACTCTAGGCCTTTGGATTTGTGAACTGTCATAATTGAAACAGCATCTAATTGCTCTGAAATTTCCACGCTGATTTTACCTTCTTTGGTCTCCCAAAATTCCAAAAACTCTTCGATGGTTGTGCTTTCATTTCCTGAAAACTCAAAGACAAGCTCTAAAAACGACTGAATATAAGCAATGCCTGTTTTTGAAAGCGAAAACCGATTGCAAATAGATTCACATAAATCATACAACGGTGTTGTTGTGGGGAAGTTGAAATCAAAATCGATACCCAGGAATGCCAAGGCTTTTTTTAATTCGTCTTTTTGAAGTGACAATAAGTTTTCTATAAAGTTATGTTTCTCGTTTGTTTCCTCTGTGTGTGAATGTAAAAAGTAAAATGCATCTGCTTTCGCTTTTTTATCCTTAAAATCATTAATGGTTTTTAATATGTTCAAAATAAATGTTACTTCAGGAGAGTTTCTCAAAAGTAAAGCTTCAGAAGAAATAACGTCAATGTTGTTTTTGGATAAATATTCAGCAATGGCAACACCCTGAGCGTTTTTTCGCACTAAAATGCAAATGTCACTTTTATTGTAATTCCCAATGAGCAGCTTTGTTACGATTTCCAAAACTTCTTGAGGATACACTTCAAAACTCTTTTCTTTGTTTGTCGCTTCCAGAAACGAAATTGAAACAAAACCACCTTTTTTTGAGTTTGATTTTTGAGTGTTCCCTTGAATGTATAAATCACTATGACTCTTTGCCTGAAAAAACCCTGAAACAAACGAAAAAAAATCGTTGTTAAAGTTTATTATTTGGTCATAACTTCGAAAATTTCTTTCCAAAGTTTCAACATTTTTGTTTGTTGACGGAAAAGGATTTGTGCTTTTGTTGAGTCCGATAAATTGTTCGGGATCACCACCCCGCCATCTGTAAATGGACTGTTTGGCGTCACCAACCAGCAATAAACTTCCGGAACCCTCGTCTTCATTTTGATGTGAAAGTGCATTTTCAACTAATGGGATAAGATTGTTCCATTGTAAAAGAGAAGTGTCTTGAAATTCGTCAATAAAATAGTGTTTATATTTTTCTCCCAGACGCTCATAAATAAATGGGGCAGGCTGGTCTTTAATTTCGTTGTAAACGCGTTTGTTGAATTCTGAGATGGGGAGTACATTTTTTTCTTCTTGCAACGCTAGAAATTCTTTGTAAATGGAATTAATAAGCGAAAGAGAGTTTACGCTTTTCAACAATGCATTTAGAAAGCCCAGTTCTAAAATCAGGTTTTTGGAAGTGTTGAAGAGCAATACAAATTCAGGAACTAAGCTATCTATGGCTGAAGCTGTTTCTGACGAAACCCGTTTAGGGTACAGCGGTTTAGTTTCTAAATTATTTTGCCAAGCCAACTCAAATTTAATGGAGTTATATGAACCATTTTTTATTTTGTCGAAATATTTTGGAAAATATCCTCCGGAAAAGTCACTGTTTTCAAGTTGGTTTTCATCTAGAAGAGTAAAAAATTGCTCAGCTATTGAATTGAGGTTGCCTTGAACAGATTTAATTTGACTAAATAAATTTGATTTCAGGCTCTGAAAATCCTCTAAATTTTTGCTTTTGAGCTTTTCCACATGAACCAAATCATTTTCTTTATAAAGAATGTTGCTAACTTTTTTTAGGTCAGCTGTAATATCCCAGCTTTTATCATCTTCAACTTTTTCAAAACTAAACTCCAGTATAGTTTTAGTAAGCAACGGGTCAATTCCCACTTTAGAAATAACAAGATCAATAGCTTCACTTATTAATAAATCGACATCCAGATCGACTTCAAAGTTTGATGTGAGTTTTAAATCTTTAGCAAATGTGCGAATAAGTCTGTGATTGAATCTATCAATAGTTTCAACATCAAATAGACTAAAGTTATGCAGTATAAAGGTTACTGCTTTTTTAGCTCTGCTATGAACTTCAGTTTTAGAAAGGCCGGTTTCAAGACAAATAGACTCTAACAACTGAATATGACTTTCGGGAACAGGAATTTTTGTGAAAGCAAACAGCGTGTCCATAATTCTCTCTTTCATTTCTCCCACAGCCTTATTAGTAAATGTGATGGCCAATATGTGTTTAAAATTGTCAGGCTTGTCTGACTCAATAATTTTTGTGAGGTATAACTTTACCAAAGTATATGTCTTTCCAGAACCAGCAGAGGCGTTGTAAATAGAAAAAGTAGCCGGGTTTTGCATCGCGAAATTTTTACTAAGATAAGAACATATGGCCAGAAACGCTATTTGGTTTAAAAAGAATAATCAAAGCTTATAATGCAATTTGTTCTTTATGGAATCTATAACACAATCTTAGCGTTAAAATTTGTAAATTTGAGTTTTAGTATTAACCACAAAAAACAACAATTATGTCATTTGAATTACCAAAACTAAAATATGCGCACGATGCGCTTGAACCACATATTGATGCAAAAACAATGGAGATCCATCACGGTAAACACCATGCGGGATATACTTCAAAATTAAACGACGCTATCAAAGGGACTGACATGGAAGGTAAAACCATTGAAAATATATTAATCAACCTGGATATGAAAAAAACCGCAATTAGAAACAATGGCGGAGGTTTTTATAACCATCGTTTATTTTGGGAAGTAATGTCACCAAATGGAGGTGGAAATCCAACCGGAGAACTTGCCACTGCTATCGATAAACAATTTGGAAGTTTTGAGGCATTCAAAGATGCTTTTTCAAGTGCAGCCGCAACACAATTTGGTTCTGGTTGGGCTTGGCTTTGTGTTCATGAAGGGGGTAAAGTAGAAGTTTGCTCAACACCCAATCAAGACAATCCCATAATGCCTGGGGTAGGTTGTGGAGGAACTCCCATTTTAGGAATTGATGTTTGGGAACACGCTTATTACCTGAATTATCAAAACAGAAGACCAGATTATATTAATTCATTTTTCAATGTAATTGACTGGGAAGAAGTAGGATCAAAATATGCCAAAAACAAATAACATTTGTAACATAGAAAATAAAAAAAGGGAAACGAAAGTTTCCCTTTTTTTGCCCCAAATTTACCATAAACTTAACCTACTTATGCTATGGTGATACCAAAAGTATATCAAATTATGTAGAATTATTAAAGTTTTAGATAAAATGCCTTTTAAGACGATGAAAGTATAAAACTTTGAAGATTTTGTAAGTTTTTTAGTTTCAATGGAAAACATTTTAACTGAATACAAATAAAAAAAGGTAAACGAGAGTTTACCTTTTTTTGCCCCAAATCTACCATGAACTTAACCTACTTATGCTATGGTATATTCAAATATATTTCAAATAATTAAATTATAATCTCACTAAATCAAGTTTTAGATTAAAATCTAAAAACATCGATAAAAGGTAATATTTTATAGGAATTAAGTAAGAAAAAATAAAACTAATTTTTAATACGCTCTTTCTTTATTTCCTTCAAAAAAGTTTATGAAAGCTTTATTTACAACTCTGTTTCCTCCAGGTGTTGGGTAATCTCCTGTAAAATACCAATCACCTAAATTATTTGGACAGGCTTTGTGGAGGTTGTCTACGGTTTGAAATATTAATTTAACTTCAGCTTTAATTGATTCGTTGCCAATTAGCTGTGCAATTTTATCAGAAATTTCCTGATCAGCGAATGGACTATAAATTTCTTTTACAAAATTTACCACTTCATCATCATTTAATTTTTCCTGAAGCTTGCATTTTTCATATACATCTTGAATCGTTTTTTCATTTCCAGCTTCTTTTAAAAGTTCAAGGGCAGCTTCAAAAGCAATTAGGTTTTCAAGCCGTGCCATATCAATGCCGTAACAATCAGGATATCTTATCTGAGGGGCACTGGAGACAACCACAATTTGTTTGGGATTTAATCGGTCAAGTATTTTCAAAATACTTTTTTTCAAAGTGGTTCCTCTTACGATACTGTCATCAATGATAACTAAATTGTCTTCAGGCTTGATGACCCCATAGGTCACGTCATAAACGTGTGCAACCAAATCATCTCTGCTACTGTCTTCAGTGATAAAGGTCCTTAGTTTGACATCTTTAACAGCAATTTTTTCAGTTCGTAATTTATAGGATTGAATTTGTTGAAGCTTTTTCTCAGTTAAATTTCCTTGTTCTTTAAGAATGGCTTCATTTTTTTGTTTGTTCAATTCATCTTGAGCAGCTTCAACCAATCCATAGAAGGAGGTTTCAGCAGTATTGGGAATATATGAAAACACTGTTTTCTGAGTATCATATTTAATTGCTTCCAAAACTTTTGGCATTAACAGCCGCCCCAACTCTTTTCGCTCCTGATAAATTTCTGCGTCACTTCCTCGTGAAAAATAAATGCGCTCAAACGAACATGATTTTTTTTGTAATGGCTCCAGTACTTTTTCAATTGAAAAATCACCAGACTTTTTTACTATTAATGCACAGCCCGGGTCCAGCTCATGTACGTCTTCAAAAGGAACATTAAATACCGTTTGAATTACAGGGCGTTCTGAAGCTACGACCACTACTTCATCATCTTTGTAGTAATAGGTGGGTCTGATACCAGCAGGGTCTCTTAATACAAACGAGTCTCCGTGTCCAATTAGTCCGGCCATAGCATAACCTCCATCCCAATCTTTGGAAGATTTTTTTAAAATCTTAGCGATATTGAGTTTTTTTGCAATATAGGGTGAAGCTTCAACTTTTGAAAAGCCTTTAGACTTTGCTTTTTTGTATAATTTAGCAACGGCATCATCCAAAAAGTGACCTATCTTTTCCATAACAGTAATGGTGTCTGCTTTTTCTTTTGGATGCATTCCCAGGTTAATCAAATTGTTGAAAAGCTGGGTGGTATTGGTCATATTAAAGTTTCCGGCAATAATTAAGTTGCGATGCATCCAGTTATTTTGACGCATAAAAGGGTGTACGTTTTCAACACTATTTTTTCCAAAAGTGCCATACCTTACGTGCCCCAATAAAAGCTCTCCAATAAAGGGTAGATTTCTTTTCTGAGCAGCCACATCGTTTATATATTCAGGATGCTCAGTAAATGCAGTATTTATTTCGTTGTTTATATGTGTAAAGATGTCCTGAATGGGCTGTGCAGCATTTGACCTTTTACGGCTTATGTACCTGTTTCCTGGTTCTGCATCCAGTTTGATACTTGCAATTCCGGCACCATCCTGCCCCCGATTGTGCTGTTTTTCCATCATTAAGTACATTTTATTGACACCATAAAATGCAGTACCATATTTTTCATGATAATATTCAAGGGGTTTAAGGAGTCTGATGAGTGCAATACCGCACTCGTGTTTTAACACATCACTCATAGAAGTACTTATTGGGATTTATAGAATTAAAAACGCTCCAAAATTTGGAGCGTATGTTTATGATAATTTTATTTCAAATTGAGTTAAACTTTTAAATTGCTTAAGGCGTTTTTGAAGTTCTGCTTTCGTCAGGCTTTGCATTCGTTCTGTGCCAAATTTTTCGACACAAAATGAAGCCAGTGTTGAGCCATAAATGACGGCATTTTTCATATTATCAAAACTCAAATCATTTGTTTTGGACAAATAGCCTGCAAAACCACCTGCAAAAGTGTCGCCGGCACCTGTTGGATCAAACACTTCTTCAAGCGGAAGTGCCGGAGCAAAGAAGATTTCTTCTTCGTGAAAAAGCAATGCACCGTGCTCTCCTTTTTTGATGACAACATATTTTGGACCCATTTGCTGAATTTTTCTTGCTGCAACAACTAGTGAGTATTCTCCGGTCAATTGTCGTGCCTCTTCATCATTAATAGTAATTACGTCAACCTTTGAGATAACTTCTTTAAGTAAATCCATTGTGTTGTCCATCCAAAAATTCATGGTATCGAGGATGATCAATTTTGGCATTTCAGCCATTTGCTCAATAACACTCAACTGAACCGCCGGATGTAAATTACCAAGCATTACGATTTCGGCATCTTTGTATTGAGCGGGCACTTTTGGGTTAAAATCTGCCAACACATTGAGTTGTGTGTCCAGCGTGTCTCTTGAATTAAGATCATTTTTATACTTTCCGCTCCAAAAAAATGTTTTTCCATCTTTAACAATTTCCAGCGCTGTAAGGTCGATATTTTTATCTTTTAGTAATGTGAGGTATTCTTGAGGAAAATCACCCCCAACTACCGATACAATTGCAGCATCTATATTAAATTGTGATGCAGCAAGACCAATGTATGTGGCGGCACCACCCAGTATTTTATCGGTTTTGCCGAAAGGAGTTTCAATGGCATCAAAAGCGACCGTCCCGACAATTACTAATTTTTGCATTATTGGTAGTTTAAATTAAGGTGCAAATATACGGCATTGATAGTTCTCTCTAAAATGCTTTAAGAATAAATAAACAGAGTTGTTTTTTGACTTTAACTTAAATCTCACTCTATTTATTAAGCTTATTTCCGCCCAAAATCAGCTGGGATTTCTCCCCAGGCTTTGGTTTCCCATTTTACAATTTTTGTTGCGTAAGTGTTTAGTTTTAACCAATCTTCTGCTCTTAGGATCAACTCAAAAAGTGTTTTATTTTTTGAGTTTTGCTTTAGCTTGGTGCGGCACTGTTTTGCTTTTACCCAACCCATCGCAATTTTGGAATCTGTATAAATTATGCGGTCGCTGTTGTTTTTTTTCAAATAGGCTAAACCGTGTACTAAAGCTAAAAACTCTCCAACATTATTTGTGCCTTGTTGAAAGGGTCCTTGATGAAAAAGTTGTCTATGTGTCTGTGTATCCACACCACGATATTCCATTTTTCCGGGGTTTCCACTGGAAGCTGCGTCAACAGCAATCGAGTAGAGGTTGGGTTTCCCATATTTCTCTTTTTCGGCATTTGTAAGACTGTTTTTTTTACCTCCTTTATTGATGTAGTCATTGTATTCGCCTTCAAAGGCTTTTTTTGCTTCGGCTAAAGTTGAAAACGATTTGTATTGTGCACCTGTAATTCCTGCAATGGCTTTTTTACAAGTTTCCCAAGAACTATAAATACCTGCGGGATTGCCAAACCAAACTACATAGTGTTTTTGTTTTGTTGCCATAATATTTTCGCACAAGCGAATATTATTTATTGAAACCCCTCTATTTTAATTTGTTCTTCAATCACTTTTGGAAACCATTTGTATTCCAGTTGGTGAATTTTTGCTGCAATGTCTTCAGGGGTGTCGTTTCTTTTAACATCAGTTTTTGATTGAAAAATGATTTTTCCTTCGTCGTAATTTTCATTTACAAAATGTATTGTGATTCCGGTTTCGGTTTCTTTATTTTCAGCAACAGTCTTGTGCACGCGCATGCCATACATTCCTTTTCCACCATATTTAGGTAAAAGCGCCGGATGGATGTTGATTATTTTGTTTGGAAAACTTTGTATTATTTTTTGGGGAAACAACAAAAGAAAACCGGCCAGCACAATCCAGTCTATTTGGTGACTTTTCAATGCTTCTTCCACTTTTGTTGAGTTTTGAAGTTCTTTTTTGGAAAACACACAAACAGGCACATTCAGGCGTTTTGCGCGCTGTATAACCCCCGCGTCTGGGTTGTTTGTTAGCACAAGACCTACTTGAGCAATTTTACTATTGTTAAAATAAGTAATTAGGTTTTCGGCATTGCTGCCATTTCCTGATGCAAAAACTGCAATTTGCTTCTTCATTGTTAAACAATTGATATACGGCTGTTAATGCCTTTCTATGTGACAAAAGTAAAAGAAATAAGGTTGAGTTATCCTAAAAATTATTAAATTAGAGCCACATTTTGCAACTATCGTGTTGTTTTAAATTAAAATATTTTATTTTTGCGACTTATTAAAAATTAAAAAAACAAAAATTATGTCAGACATTGCATCAAGAGTAAAAGCGATTATCGTAGACAAATTAGGTGTAGACGAAAACGAAGTTGTAACTGAAGCTAGCTTCACTAACGATTTAGGGGCAGACTCATTAGACACTGTTGAGTTAATCATGGAATTTGAAAAAGAATTTGATATTCAAATACCAGACGATCAAGCTGAAAACATTTCAACTGTAGGTCAAGCAATTTCCTATATAGAAAACGCAAAATAAGAGATTCTCCATAATGAAATTAAAGCGAGTTGTTGTTACCGGATTAGGTGCTCTTACTCCAATTGGGAACAATATTTCTGAATATTGGGACGGATTGAAGAATGGGAGGAGTGGCTCAGCGCCCATCACCTATTTTGATGCTGAAAAGTTCAAAACAAAATTCGCTTGCGAACTTAAAAATTTTGTGGCTACTGATTATTTTGATAGAAAGGAAGCCAGAAAACTGGATCGATTTGCTCAATATGCATTAGTCGCTTCTGATGAAGCGATTAAAGATGCAAATTTGAATTTAGATCAAGTTGATAAATTTCGCGTAGGAGTAATTTGGGGAGCAGGAATAGGAGGGCTTGAAACCTTCCAAGATGAAGTGTTAAACTTTGCTGCCGGTGACGGCACGCCAAGGTTTAACCCTTTTTTCATACCAAAGATGATTGCTGATATTGCACCCGGACATATCTCCATAAAACATGGATTTATGGGGCCAAACTACACAACTGTTTCTGCCTGTGCCTCTTCTGCCAATGCCATGATTGATGCACTAAACTACATTCGTTTAGGGCATTGTGATGTTATAGTAACTGGCGGTTCTGAAGCTGCAGTCACGATGGCCGGAATGGGTGGCTTTAATGCGATGCATGCACTTTCAACCCTAAATGAGACCCCCGAGACAGCTTCAAGACCCTTTGATGCTACTCGTGATGGATTTGTTTTAGGGGAAGGGTCAGGGGCGCTTATCCTTGAGGAATATGAACATGCTAAAGCCCGAGGCGCAAAAATTTATGCAGAAGTACTGGGAGGAGGAATGTCAAGCGATGCTTACCATGTTACTGCACCACACCCTGACGGAATAGGAGTTGAACGGGTCATGCTCAATTGCTTAAACGATGCAGGTATCTCTGCAGACGAAGTAGATGCCATCAATACTCATGGAACTTCAACACCCCTGGGAGACGTAGCTGAATTAAAAGCAATTTCTAAAATATTTGGTGCACATGCCAACAAGATTAATATCAATTCAACAAAATCTATGACAGGACATTTGTTGGGAGCAGCCGGTGCTATTGAAGCAATAGCATCAATCCTTGCAATGGAACACAGTTTGGTACCTCCAACAATAAACCACACGACTGTTGATGAAAACATTGATCCATCACTTAACCTTACTTTAAACAAGGCACAAGAAAGAGAGGTTAATGTAGCGATGAGTAATACATTTGGCTTTGGAGGTCACAATGCCTGTATTCTCTTTAGAAAGATTGAACAGTAAGCTGATTAATGAGTTCAATTCGAAACATATTTAATTCCCGTTCCGATAAGGACGGGAATTTTTTTCGTGAAATAAAGAATATCATTGGGTTCAAACCGGGAACTATTTCAATTTATGAAATGGCGTTTACCCATCGTTCCACAAATATTAAAGACAGTAAAGGCGACATATTAAACTATGAACGTCTTGAGTTTTTAGGCGATGCTATACTGGGAGCTGTGATTGCAGCTCATCTTTTCAAAAAAGTGCCTTCAGGTAATGAAGGCTATCTTACTAAGATGAGGTCTAAAGTCGTGAGTCGTGAGCATCTCAACGAGCTGGGAAGAGACCTTGATCTGATTAGGTTTATAAGATCATCAATTCCTATTGAAAGTTTTGGTCAAAACATTCATGGTAATATATTTGAGGCACTTGTTGGAGCTATTTATTTGGATAAAGGTTTTAAATCCTGTGAAAAATTTATTCAAAAGAGAGTGATAAAACCTTATGTAGATATAGAAAAGCTGGAGGGTAAAATAATCAGCTATAAGAGTAATTTGATTGAATGGTGTCAAAAAAACAAAAAGAAATTTGATTATTTGGTTTATGATGACACCGGTAACGATACCGTAAAGCATTTTGCCGTAAAATTGAAAATTGAAGACAAAGTAGTTGCCAAGGCCAGGGCAACTTCAAAGAAAAAAGCAGAAGAGCGCGCCTCAAAAAGAGCTTATTACAAGCTTCAAAGAAAAATTGAAAAGGAAGACTCTGCTTCCAATTAATGTAAATTTAATTTAAATATCATATCATAAAATTTTGAACGTGTATCTTTACATTCTTCAAATGTCAAGAATATGCAGCGCCACAATCTCAATTTTACCTTGGAAGAAGAGTTTTTGCTCATTGCAATTCACAGCAACATTGAAGCACACACTTTGGCTTTTTTAATCAATAAATTTTTAAATATTAGTTTAAAAAGAAAAAGACACGATCTTGATTTTATTAAGCGTGATACACACATCACATATCCTATTTTTGAATATATTGACACAAATAGTGAAACTATTTATTACCTTATAGCAAATAAGTGTAAAACTCAAACCGAAAAAGTAACCAGTGCAGGAAGTTTATTTGCTTCAGAAACTGAAGAAAAAACACATTATTTAGTACCTGAATACAAGCAAACGGATTTCCTTTTAAAAGTAGTTTTTGACGATTGTGTAATTAGTGATCAAAAAGCACTAGCCGAACTTTCCAGAATCCCCAAAATATCTACTTATTATGAAATCGACCAAAATAAATTAAAGTCTAAACAAAATTTAAATTTTGACTAAATGCCGAATAGAAAAAAAACAAAAATAGTAGCTACACTGGGTCCTGCAACACAAAGCAAAGAAACCATCAGAGAAATGATTCTTGCAGGTGTTGATGTCTTCAGAATTAATTTTTCACATGCTAATTACACCAATGTATTAGAACGAATTCAAACCATCAGAGAAATTGGCAAGACACTCAATTTTACACCAGCAATTTTGGCTGATTTGCAAGGGCCTAAGCTAAGAGTCGGTATGATGAAAGAAGAGGTGATTGTGAAACCGGGAGATGAAATTCTTTTTTGCACAGGAGAGGAGTTTGAAGGAAATGCCAAACGAGTCTATATGAACTATGACACTTTCCCTAAAGATGTAAATGTTGGGGAGATGATACTTTTAGATGATGGTAAGTTGCATTTTCAGGTAATTTCAACCAATAAAAAAGATGAAGTAAAAGCAAAAGTTCTTCAAGGAGGCCCCTTACGATCTAAGAAAGGAGTGAATCTTCCAAATACAAAAATTTCACTTCCGGCAATGACCGAAAAAGATATTGAAGATGCGAAATTTGCTATCAAACAAGAAGTTGATTGGATTGCATTGTCTTTTGTTAGAGATGCAGAAGACCTTCAAATACTCAATAATTTAATTAAAGAGCATGCTGCTTTTAAAATTCCGGTTATTGCTAAAATTGAAAAGCCGGAAGCAGTTAAAAACATCAAAAGAATCATCGCCTATTGTGATGGATTGATGGTTGCAAGAGGTGATTTGGGTGTAGAAATTCCAGCGAATGAAGTGCCTCTCATTCAAAAAGAACTGGTGCTGGTAGCAAAACAAGCCAGAATTCCTGTCATTATTGCCACCCAAATGATGGAAACAATGATTACCTCACTCACCCCAACCAGAGCTGAAGTAAATGACGTTGCCAACTCTGTGATGGATGGAGCCGATGCGGTTATGCTTTCTGGAGAGACATCAATTGGAAATTACCCAGTGCAAGTTATTGAGACAATGGCGAAAATTTTGAAAAGTGTTGAAAATTCAAAACTTATAAGAGTCCCTCAAGAACCACCACAAATAAAAACTATAAGATACATAACCAAATCGGTATGTTATCACGCCGCATTGATGGCCAATGAAATTGAAGCAAAAGCCATATGTACACTCACAAATAGTGGTTATACCGCCTTTCAAATTTCTGCGTGGAGACCCAATGCTCATATTTTGGTGTTTAGCTCAAATAAGAATATCATCACGCGAATGAATCTATTGTGGGGAGTTAGAGCTTTTCATTATGATAAATTTGTAAGCACAGATGAAACCATAGAGGATATAAACAACATTGCCTGTGAAATGGAATTTGTTGAAAAAGGCGATTATTTAATTAACCTTGCCTCAATGCCTATTCAAGATAAAGGAATGGTAAACACATTGCGAGTTTCACTTGTCTAGTATGGTTAAAAGTCAAAACTTAGTTGTACAGAAACCGTTTCTTTTTTGGAAGCGGTTTTTTTCTTTTCCGTGTTTAGATTTGAAAGGGAAATACCCAACAATCTTACAGAATTTGATACTTTTTCCTGAAACAGCAACTCTTTGACAATTTCCAAAATCAAGGCTTTATCTGAAATAAAATAAGGCAGGGTTTTGCTGCGGGTTTGCAAAGTGAAATCGCTATATTTAATTTTCAGTGTGATGGTTTTCCCTGCGACTTTTGATTTTTTAAGCCTGCGTTCAATTTCATCGGCGATGTTTTGTAAGCGTTCCAGCATAAATATTTCTGAAGAGATGTTTTCAAAAAAAGTGCGTTCAGCACCCAGTGATTTTCTGATGCGGTTTGGCTTTACCTCACTTTTGTGAATGCCGCGCACTACATAATAGTAGTAAGCACCGCTTTTTCCAAAGGTTTCCGTGAGGTATTCAAGCGACTTGTTTTTTAAATCTTTACCTGTAAAAATGCCCAAATTGTACATTTTCTCCTGAGTGACTTTCCCCACACCATAAAATTTCCTGATATCCAGATTTTCTAGAAAGTCTAACACTTCTTCTGGGCCAATTGTTTTTTGTCCGTTGGGCTTGTTGATGTCACTGGCCACTTTGGCGATAAACTTATTGATGGAAATTCCTGCTGAAGCTGTTAACCCGGTTTGCTCAAAAATCTTTTGCCTAATTTCTTTTGCTATAAGCGAAGCACTGGGGTACCCTTTTTTATTTTCGGTCACATCGAGATAGGCTTCATCGAGTGAAAGCGGCTCAACCTTGTCTGTATATTCCAGGAAAATTTTCCTGATTTTTTGAGAAACTTCTTTATAACGCTCAAAGTTGGACTTTACAAAAATCAAATCAGGACACAATTTTCTGGCGACCACACTCGACATCGCACTGCGCACACCAAATTTTCGTGCTTCATAACTCGCTGCAGAAACCACTCCACGATCTGAACTTCCTCCCACAGCAACAGGTTTCCCATGCAAATCCGGGTTGTCCAGTTGTTCTACGGAAGCAAAAAAGGCATCCATATCAACGTGAATAATTTTTCTGATGGGAATTTCGTCGTGCATACCACAAAAATACTGTAATTTTATGTCGATGAATGCCCATAATGG
Source organism: Planktosalinus lacus (assembly GCF_014640155.1). Classification (GTDB taxonomy): domain Bacteria; phylum Bacteroidota; class Bacteroidia; order Flavobacteriales; family Flavobacteriaceae; genus Planktosalinus; species Planktosalinus lacus. The sequence goes on from NZ_BMGK01000001.1 coordinate 188,968, forward strand.
GCCATTAAGAATTAAAAGTTAATATCAAACAGCACTCACATAACTAAAACAATGGTTAAGAAATTTTTATAGAGATGAAAAAAACGGCAATCATTTTAGGCGCTACAGGTCTGACCGGAGGATTCCTGCTCAAGCTTTTGTTGAAAGATGACCGTTATAAAAAAATAAAATTGTTTTCGCGAAGCAGTGTAGGTTTTACGCATCTCAAACAAGAAGAGCATCTCATCGATTTGTTTGAGCTTGAAAAACACAGAGAGTACTTTCAGGCAGATGAAGTATTTTGCTGTATTGGTACCACCAAGTCAAAAACCCCAGGCAACGAGACTTATAAAAAGATAGATTACGGCATTCCTTTCGCTGCAGCAAAAATTTGTTCGGAAAATAAAATAGACACTTTCATCGTCATTTCGGCAATGGGAGCAAATCCTGACAGCAAGGTTTTTTCTAACAAAACCAAAGGTGAAATGGAACGCGATGTCCTGAAACAAGAAATTTCAAATACATACATTTTACAACCCGGCTTGATTAGCGGTGACAGGGATGAAAAACGCTTGGGCGAATCGATAGCTAAATTCTTCTTCAAAATATTAAACCCCATAATCCCCAAAAAGTACCGCTCCATTTCTCCAAAAACGATTGCAAAAGCGATGATCGTTCTAGCCAATCAAGGTCATTCAAAAACACGTGTTGAAAATCAAACCCTCAAAGAGATTGCAAAAGATGCTTGAAATTGAACGTAAATTTTTAGTCACTACAGATGCTTTTAAACAAGCTGCTTTTAAACAAACCCGCATTGTACAAGGGTTTCTCAACACCCACCCCGAACGAACTGTGCGCGTGCGCATCAAAGGAGATTTGGGTTTTTTAACTGTGAAAGGAATTTCCAACAAAGCAGGAACCATCAGATCAGAGTGGGAAACAGAAATTTCAGCAGAAGATGCTGAACAATTATTAAATCTATGCGAACCCGGAATCATTGACAAAACCCGATATGAAATAAAGGTGGGCAATCATATTTTTGAAGTCGATGAGTTTTTAGGCGAAAATGAAGGGCTGATTGTCGCAGAAGTAGAATTAAAATCGGAAGATGAGGCATTTGAAAAACCCTCCTGGCTGGGAAAGGAAGTCACCGGCGAGTTGAAGTATTACAATTCGCAATTGAGTTTAAACCCATTTAAAAACTGGAAATAATCATTAACCCTCGAAGGTTTTAAACCCTTCGAGGGTTGATCAAATATTCCGGTAAAAATCCTTTTTAAAACGTCTTCTTAGTTTTTATAAATACCAATTGTCATTTCTCCTTGAGCGTTCATAGAGGCACGATACATCCCTGCCGTGTTGAATTCAGCGACCATATTACCGTCTTTATCAATTGCAATAATACCACCATCACCTCCCAAGGCGGGCACTTTTTTCTGGATGACTTCTTCAGCAGCTTCTTTCAGGCTTAGACCTTTGTATTCCATCAACGCTGAAATATCGTGAGCGACCACGGCCCTGATAAAAAACTCTCCCCAACCTGTTGAAGATACTGCACATGTAGCATTATTTGCATATGTTCCGGCACCAATTATTGGCGCGTCGCCTATGCGGTTCCATTTTTTATTGGTCATCCCACCTGTTGAGGTTCCCGTGTTTGTCAAGCGCAGCAGCCCCAACGGTGCCAAATTTTGAATCTTTAATGAAGGGATCGATGGAAGCAGTTTTACCATCGTGGTCAAGTTGGGTTTTTTCAGAATTTTTGATGCGCTTTAAAGATTGAAAACGGTTTTCAGTGTAGAAATAGGAAGGGTCAACCAATTGGATTCCCTGTTCAGAGGCAAATTGTTCAGCACCTTCACCACTGAGCATCACGTGGGGAGAATGGGTCATCACTTTTATGGCAAGGTCAATGGGGTTTTTAACACGTGTAACACCGCTGATGGCACCGGCATCCTGAGTGTTACCCACCATTACTGAAGCGTCGAGTTCGTTGGTTTCGTGATGTGTAAAGACAGCTCCCTTCCCGGCATTGAATAACGGCGAATCTTCCATTATTTTAATAGTTGCTGCAATGGCTTCTAAGCTTGTGCCATCGTTTACTAATATACCGTGTCCTGTTTGAATGGCTCGTTCCAAAACTTCTTGATATGCTGCTTCTAAGGAATCGCTCATATTTTTTTTTAGAATGGTTCCGGCACCTCCATGAAGAATGATTCCGAAATTATTTTTTGAACTTTTCTCTTCTATATCAGATGTTATTTTATCGTTTTGAGGCTCATTTTTGTCGGAGCAAGCACTAAAAAAGAACATTAATAATAAAAATACTACAAAATTTTTCATAATTTTTTTCAATTAGTTTTAAAGATTAGAAAATACGCATAAATACTGTTATTACGAAATGTTTTTGTCGTTAGAAATGTAAGAAAAAAGTAGTTGTAAAAACTACAAAATCCGATGAAATGCAAAAAAAATAGGATAAAATGTAAATTGTAATAAAAAAATACTTACATTTGGATTGTATTAATTCCCAAAGTTAATACAAAAATTAAGTTCCCAAACTTAACCTACTTACTATGAAAACAAAATTACACGGACTTTTAGTCTTAGCCATGCTTGTCGTTTTTACATCTTGCTCCAAAGATGAAATTGACCAAGCAGATGATTTAAATTATGAAGTTGATTTAAACATCGTTCAGAAAAATGATCTTGAAATGTCAAAAGACATTTTAGATCTTGTTAATGACCACAGAAATTCTATTGGTCTTACACCCCTAACTATGGATCAACAATATGCTTCGGCTTATGCGGTTGACCATACAGATTACATGATTGCATTGAGTCAAATTAATCATGACAATTTTCATTTACGTTCCAAAGCTTTAAAAGATAAAGGAGCTATGCGGGTAGGCGAAAATGTTGCTTATGGTTATGATGATGCCGCATCTGTTGTGAGTAGCTGGTTAAACAGCCCTTCTCACAGAGAAATCATTGAGGGTAATTATACACACAGCGGTTTTGGAGTTTTTAAAGACCATAAAGGACGTTACTTCTTTACGCAGTTATTTTATTTGAAATAGATTCCTATGTCAAATTTTCCTATTTTTTATTTTTAGGATAGAAGCATTTCCTGTATTTTTATGAAAAACTAAAACTACAGGAAATGGCTATTCAAAAACCTTTTAACCTTAACAAGTGGGTTGAAGAAAACAGAGACCTTTTAAAACCGCCTGTTGGAAATAAAAATCTCTACAAAGAAGCTGGCGACTATATTGTTATGATTGTTGCCGGTCCTAATGCACGCAAGGATTATCACTACAATGAAACCGAAGAGCTGTTCTATCAACTTGAAGGTTCAATAAATGTAATAATTCAGGAAAATGGTCAGCGTAAAGAGATGAAACTCAATGCCGGAGATATGTATTTACATCCGGCCAAAGTGCCCCACTCACCTTCAAGAAGTGCCGGTTCCATTGGATTGGTCATTGAGCGCAAACGCGCGGGAAAAGGTTTTACAGACGGACTCCTTTGGTTTTGTGATAATTGCAATCACAAAATTCACGAAACTTATTTTGAACTCCACGACATTGAAAAAGATTTCTTACCCCACTTCAAGAAATTTTATAACTCTGAAGCACTGCGCACCTGCTCAAATTGTGGCACTGTAATGGAAACTGACCCGAGGTTTACAGATAGTGGCAGCTAGTTTAAAACAACTAACTTTTCTTTTCTTTGGGGGTTGAAATTCATACCTTCGCAAAAACATTTTTTAATTTTTCAGAAACTATAATTATGGCAACAACAGCGACTGCATTTGACATTCAGGATGCGTTAGATCAATTAGGTATAAAACAAACTAATTTAGGAACGTCAACAGGTTCCAACTGGTTTTCTTCGGGTGAGGAAATTGCTTCCCATTCACCTGCAGATGGTGAACTTATCGGAAAAGTAAAGACCACTACAAAAGAAGACTATGAAAAGGTGATGACTTCTGCAACTGAAGCCTTTAAAACCTGGCGTGTGATGCCGGCTCCTCAACGCGGAGAAGTGGTACGTCAATTTGGTGACGAATTGCGTCGTTTGAAAGAACCGCTAGGGAAACTGGTCTCATATGAAATGGGAAAATCCTATCAGGAAGGTCTGGGCGAAGTTCAGGAAATGATCGATATCTGTGATTTTGCTGTGGGCCTTTCGCGACAGCTTCACGGATTGACCATGCACAGTGAGCGCCCCGGGCACAGAATGTATGAGCAATACCACCCGCTTGGTGTGGTTGGGATTATCTCAGCTTTTAACTTTCCGGTAGCGGTTTGGGCCTGGAACACGGCTTTAGCCTGGATTTGTGGCGATGTGTGTGTTTGGAAACCCAGTGAAAAAACGCCGCTTTGTGGGGTAGCTTGCCAGCATATTGCGGCAAGGGTATTTAAAAATAACGGTTTGCCCGAAGGCATTTCCTGTTTAATCAACGGCGATTACCGCGTGGGTGAAATGATGACCAAAGACAGACGCGTGCCCTTGGTTTCAGCCACAGGTTCAACCCGAATGGGAAAAATTGTTGGCAAAACTGTAGCCGAACGCCTTGGAAAAACCTTACTGGAACTTGGCGGAAACAATGCCATTATCGTAACTCCCGATGCTGACATTAAGATGACCGTTATCGGTGCTGTATTTGGTGCCGTGGGGACTGCAGGACAACGATGTACTTCAACAAGAAGATTGATAATCCACGAGTCTGTGTATGATAAAGTAAAAGATGCCGTGGTTGCTGCTTATAAGCAACTGCGCATTGGAAATCCATTGGATCAAAACAACCACGTGGGGCCGCTTATTGATACAGATGCGGTGAAAATGTATCAGGAAGCTTTGGACCGTGTGGTGCAAGAAGGCGGAAAAGTGATTGTTGAAGGCGGCGTTTTAAGCGGTGAAGGTTTTGAAAGCGGCTGCTATGTTAAACCGGCTATCGCTGAAGCAGAAAATCATTTTGAAATCGTGCAGCACGAAACATTTGCACCGGTGCTATATTTAATGAAGTACAGCGGCGACGTGCACAATGCACTTGAACTTCAAAACGGTGTCAACCAGGGATTGTCTTCAGCGATAATGACCAACAACCTGCGTGAAGCAGAAGCCTTCCTCTCCCATGCCGGGAGTGACTGTGGTATTGCCAATGTCAACATTGGTACCTCAGGAGCTGAAATTGGCGGTGCCTTTGGAGGTGAAAAAGATACCGGTGGCGGACGTGAAAGCGGTAGTGATGCCTGGAAAATCTATATGAGAAGACAGACCAATACTATTAATTATACGACTGAGTTGCCTTTGGCACAGGGTATCAAGTTTGACCTGTAATATTTATATTAGGAATTAGAATTAATAAAACCTTCTCATTTTGAGGAGGTTTTATTATATTTGGTAAAACCCTTTTGATGAAAAAGTTAATTCTCATAGTCGCATTTTTTGTTTCTCAAGCCACTATTGGGCAATATTACACGTTTCAGGTTTTTACCAATTATGAAGAAATTTTTCAAAATAATGGTGACGAGTGGCAATTAGTGGAACCTTTTTACAGCTTTTTAAGTGAGCATGGGGATTATGATATTTATATAGCAATGAATGAAGAAGACTATTTTGATGATGACCCCGGTAATTATATATTTCCAATGTTTGTAGTTCCTGAGCAGGCTAATGCGTTTGAAGATTTATTGATAAACAGCGATATAATATACAAATACATAAGATACAATGATGAAGCTTCCTATTTTTTAGATAGGTTGCACTTAGAGTATCATACAGGAATGGTCCTGGAGTTTTTGGGCATTCAAGATGGTATTGTACAAACGGATCATGAGCCATTGAATATTCTATTTGAAGCTTTTCAGGTAGATAACTATTCCCAACTTTCACCTAGCATCCCAAATTTTTACCTTTTAAGATGTAATGGATGCGACATCTCTCAACTAGCTCAAGAAATTATTGATATTGAAATAGTTGAAAATGCAGGATTACTGGAGTATTCTTATATACTTAGCTTAAATGAAATTGAAAAAACAAATGGGTTTATATTATCGCCCAACCCAAACAACGGGAACTTTGAAATCTTATTAAATAGTAATGAATTGATTGGCACATCACTTGTTATTTTTGATGCACTTGGAAGAATAGTTTATGAGGAAAAACTTTTACAGTTTAAAAGCACTATTCGCCTGAATGGAATCGGTCCCGGCCTGTACTTTGCGCAACTTAGCTACAATGAAAGAACTAGCGTAAAAAAAGTCGTTGTTAAATAATCATTTTTATTTTTTACACTTCACAATCTAAGCTCAAATTGTATACATTTGAAGTAAAATTCACTCAATTGAAAAATATTTTTTTAATCCTATCAGCATTAGTTGTTTTAGGTTGTAATCAAAATGATGATGTTGCCTGCACTCAGGAAGCCAGAGCAGGATTAAATGTCACGGTTAAAAATGCTATAACAAACAATTATTTGGGTTTAGGAACCACAGTTCTAGCAACTGATGGCAATTATTCTGAAACCCAAGAATATATGGAGGGTATTGTACCCTCTTTTGTGGGAGCCTGGGAGCGGGAAGGAAATTATATCCTCAGAGTTTCGGCTGAGGGGTATGCTACTTATATTTCGGAGACCATCACGGTGAATTCAGATGAATGTCATGTGATTCCTCAACAGGTAGAAGTATTGCTGCAGCCTGAATAAATATTAGAATCGATATCCAATTCCCAGTCCGCCGTGAAATTCGATTGCCGAGAAGCGCTCTTTTACTTCATCGCTAAAGTTTCGTCCAACGCTTCCATAAATAGCAATGATGAATGAATTGCTGAAATTCCATTTGTAACCGGAGCCCAAACCAACGATGAACGTATTCATATCAGTTGTTATCTCTCCAAAATTGGTTTCTTCTTCAAAATCACCAAAACGGTACTTCACAAAAGGATTAAAAAACAAACCCGAACCGGGGTTTTCAGTTCCGAAATAGAAATTATAACCCAATTTGAAACTGTTTGTATTGAACTTTTTTGAATTGGTTTCATCATAAAAATTAATACGATCATTGATTAAAATCTCGGCATCTATCGACTGGTTGTAATCAAACAGGTATTCATAACCCACTTCAACCGAGGCAATAGCAATCACATTGGCAATATTGAGTTTGATTTCATTGTTTGGGAACTCTTGTGCAGTGAGTTTTAGCGAAAGAATCAATGCAAAAATTAGTATGAGCGTTTTTTTCATTTTTGAACAGATTGATTGTCGTTTACTAAGTTAGTTAAATTTAGAAATATCAAGGTTGATTTCTTCCTTTTTCAGAGGGGTATAAAGTCCAAACGGGATCACTTTGCCAATAATCTTGTGTATTAATATCCATAATTGTCACCGGGCCTTTAAACGCAGCTCCTGTATCTATATTCCAGACATTTGCTGCTTGATATGGGGTTGTTTTTCCAATTCGGGTTACTGGGGTGTGACCAATATAAATTTGTTCAAACAATTTCAATCTAGTCGGATAAAAAGGATGGTCCGGTTTTAATTTTTTGTCTAAAGCCAGGGCAAGTTCCCAAAGGGTTCTATCCCAATATGCAGCGGTTGCATAATGTTCAAAAGTTGGGCCACGCAGGTTTTGGAAACCGGCATGAATGAACAAGTTATTTTTTGAATCAATATAAAAATCCTGAAGGTTTTCAAAAAAGGAAATATGACTTTCAATTTCGTTTTTATCAACATTGCTATAGCTGTCAATACTTGATTGACCACCTTGTTGGACCCAAAGGGAAGATTTTTCGTTGTTTGCCAGATATTGGTGACATAAGGCGTCATGATTTCCTCTTATAAATATACATTCGTTGTTACTAGAAAGATTGTTCAAATATGAAATCGTTTCTGCACTTTCGCTCCAGCCATCAACATAATCACCCAAAAAGATGAGGGTGTCCTTATTTTGAACGGAAGCCCGGTCAAGAGCTTGTTTTAAACCTTTCAATCCTCCGTGAACATCTCCAATTACTAAAGTTCTCATTTTAATTTAATTGTAATTTACTTTTCTTAAAATACGCATTGCATCTTTATATGATGAATAGATTTTATCATCATATGATTTAATATAGGGCTTTGCTTCTTCTAGTTTTGTTTTTGCATCCTCAAAATTATTTAAATAGCAAAGTAAATAGGTTGCCGGAAGGTTTATGATGTCTTTTTCTTCAGCTTTATTTAATGATATATTTTTTTTGAGTTTGTCGATAAGCGCATTGTTACTGTTGTAAATATGATACAATGTTTTTTTATTAAACTGAGGCGGGTTAAACACAAGATTGCTGTTAATTTTATAGGAACCATTTTCGTTAAAAACGATTAAAAGCTCTTCCAGCGGAAAATATTTAACGTTGTTGTGTAGCCCCAGTTTGACAAATTCAACAATTTTGAAATAATCTTCAGAAAATTCAATGGTTATTTTGTCTAAAGCTGAATAAAACAAACGCACCTGCTCGTTAATCAACTCAATATCTACGCGCGAGTAAAACACCGTGTCATGCACTCTTTTAGGAATTCCTGCCCAGCAAACAACAAAAATTTCTTTAAACACCTTGTAGTGGGTTTCAAGGTCGTTGTGACGATTCACTACAAAATCCATCACACCATCCAGCGTAAGTTTTATGTTGTTTTTGGCGTGGTTTTCAATTTCGGAAACAATGGCTGAATTGACATCTTTAATTTCAATATCAAACACTTTAGGCATTGAGATACTGCCATCTCTAAAAAATACACTCCCGCCCCAATATTTCCAAATGTTTTTTTTGAGTGAAGTGATTTGATCAATGGGCCTAATACTTACCAGACCAACGACTAATCCCTCTTTTAAATGAGGAAAGGGGATGTTTTCATAAGTGACTAAAGGGGCATTATCAAGATAGGCATTTACAAGATTTTGTATTTTACTGTCATCAAAAAAATCAACCCCCACAATTATGTTGCTGGTGTCATCAACACCCACAATGATATAGGAATTGTTTTTGGGGTTGGAATTACTTAACGCGCAAATATGTTTTAAAAACTTTGCTTTTCCTTCTTTGTTACTAAAATCAAACTTTAATTTTTTATCATAAAAACTACACTCATCATTGTGAGCCAAAAGGTTTTTGATAAGCAAGCGTTTATTAATCATAATTATGTTTCCGCCCCCAAATTTATTTGAGGAGGAATCTTAATTTTTAAACTTTCTGTTTTTTATTTACAATGGTGCTACTGGCTTGGTCAATACTCATCACAACCAAATCTGCTATATTAACGTGTTTTGGACGCGTTATGGCAAAGTAAATGATCTCTGCTATGTCTTGTGGCAAAAGTGGTTGATAGCCGTCGTAGACTTTGTCTGCGCGATCTTTATTGCCTTTAAACCGCACTTCACTGAATTCGGTTTTTACCAGTCCCGGGTGAATGGCGCCAACTTTTATGCCTGTTCCGTTTAAATCAATGCGAAGACCTTGGTTAATAGAGTCAACTGCTGCTTTACTGGCACAATAAACGCTTCCTTTTGGATAGACTTCTTTGGCTGCAGTAGAACCTATATTGATTATATGGCCTGAGTTTTTTTCAAGCATACCCGGCAACACTGCTTTAGTTACATAAAGCAAGCCTTTTACATTGATGTCTATCATAGCATCCCAGTCATCAATACTCCCTTCTTGGAAGTTATCAAGTCCGTGTGCATTACCTGCATTGTTAACGAGGATGTCAATTTTAGAAAATGATTTTGGAAGACTTTTGACGTTTTTTATAACTTCATTTTTATTGCGAACATCAAAAGTAAGAGTGTGAACTTCAGTGAATTTTGAGAGTTCTTTTTGAATGGCATCCAGACGGTCTTTTCTTCTTCCACATAGAATTAGCCGGATATTGTTTTTTGAAAAAAGTTGAGCAGTTGCTAGACCTATCCCCGAAGTAGCTCCTGTTATTAATGCTGTTTTAACTGTCATATAAGATGAATGATTAGAACATAAATGTAGCATTTTTATCTTTCTTATTGAAGTTAATTTTAGTTAATGAGTGCGTTAACGACTGTTAAAAAAATACTTTATCCTTTGTTATGGGGTTAACTTGATTAATAAACCTAAATCTAAAAATCATGAAATGTATTTTAAAAATTAGTTTTTTAAGTATTCTCTTATTCTCTTTTGTGGCATGTAGTGATGATGACGACTCTAATGCTGATCAAGCTTCACGTATAATGGTGAATTTGACTGATGCTCCAGGCGATTATGAACACGTTTATGTTGATGTACAAGATGTAAGAATAATTTATGGAGAAAATGGAGAAGAAGTAACAATCGGCAATATCAATGCCGGAGTATATGATTTACTTGAGCTTACAGGAGGAGTAAGTGTTTTACTGGTAGATGAGGAAATCCCCTCAGGTGCGATTACTCAAATGAGACTTGTTTTGGGAGAAGAAAACTCCGTTGTAATTGATGGGGAAACCTTTCCTTTGCAGACGCCCAGTGCGCAACAATCGGGTTTAAAGGTACAGGTTAATCAAACCTTGGAACCGGGAATTCTTTATGAATTTACACTCGATTTTAATGTAGAAGAGTCTATTGTTGAACAAGGAAACGGAGGGTATTTATTAAAACCTGTTATTAGAGCAAGTACTGCTGCTGAGTCTGGTTCAATTTCCGGTCTGGTATTACCTTTGGGAGTTCAATCTCTTGTTACAGCCTCAAATAATGAAGGCACAGTTTCTGCATATACCAATGCAGAAGGTAATTTTGTGCTTCACGGAGTTTCAGAAGGAATTTATACTGTAACAATTGAACCTGAATTTACTTCAGAATTTGAGATAATTGTCATTGAAAATGTTGAAGTTGTAAACGGAAATGTAACCTCAATGGGCACTATCGAGCTTTTGTAACCCTGCTTATTAAATAATAAATTTATTCAGGCGGTGCTAATTAGCACTGCCTGATATTTTTAACCAATTGTTAACAACAAAACTGATGATATTTTTTCAATTTGCATCCTAATTAAAACATCCCTAAAACCCAATAAAAATGGAAGATCCAAACGCAACAATTGACATTGGAGCATTAAACGAAAAAATTGAAAAAGAAAGTGCTTTTGTTGATATCCTTTCTTTAGAAATGAATAAAGTAATCGTTGGCCAAAAGCATATGGTTGAACGCTTATTGATCGGTTTACTGGGACAAGGACACATCCTTTTAGAAGGGGTGCCCGGTTTAGCAAAAACTTTGGCAATTAATACCTTGTCGCAAGCAGTTCAGGGAAGCTTTAGCAGAATTCAGTTTACTCCAGATTTACTTCCGGCCGACGTTATTGGAACCCTGATTTATAATATGAAACTCAATGATTTCAGTATAAAAAAAGGACCCATTTTTGCAAACTTTGTACTAGCAGATGAGATTAACCGTGCCCCTGCAAAAGTGCAGTCTGCACTTCTTGAAGCAATGCAAGAAAAACAAGTAACCATAGGAGAAGAAACATATAAACTTGACAAACCATTTCTGGTAATGGCTACTATGAACCCGATTGAACAAGAAGGAACCTATCCTTTGCCCGAAGCTCAGGTAGATCGATTTATGCTAAAAACGGTTATTAAATATCCGCTTTTAAATGAAGAACAGCTTATCATTAGACAAAACCTGAAAGAAAGTTTTAATAAAGTAAACCCTGTGATTTCCTTAGAGCAGATAAAAAGAGCACAAGATGCCGCCAGAGAGGTTTATATGGATGAGAAAATCGAAAAATATATCCTCGACATTATTTTTGCAACCAGAACGCCAGAAAAATTTAATCTGTCAGAATTAAAACCACTTATTCAGTATGGAGCGTCTCCACGAGGGAGCATCAACCTGGCAATAGCATCAAAATGCTATGCTTTTATAAAAAGAAGGGGATATGTAATCCCTGAAGATGTTAGAGCCGTAGTTCACGATGTGCTTCGTCACAGAATTGGAGTGACTTATGAAGCTGAAGCTGAAAACATCACTTCTGAAGATCTTATCAATAAAATTGTGAACCAAATCGAAGTGCCATAATCAGTTAATAGTCATTTGCGGTGAGATTGTTTGAAAAAACCAACTCCAATAGTTAATAGCTAGCACTTAACAACCCATTATGGATACTAAAGAACTTCTAAAAAAAGTACGGAAAATTGAAATTAAAACCAGAAGGTTGAGCGATCATCTTTTTGGAGGAGAATATCATAGTGCTTTTAAAGGAAGAGGGATGACCTTTAGCGAAGTGCGTCAGTATCAATTTGGCGATGATGTCAGAAACATTGACTGGAACGTGACTGCACGCTACAACGAGCCTTTTGTTAAAGTTTTTGAAGAAGAACGCGAACTAACTTTAATGCTATTGGTTGACATCAGCGGTTCTGAGTTTTTTGGATCGACAGTACAATTTAAAAATGAAATCATCACAGAGATTGCTGCAACATTGGCTTTTTCTGCTTTACAGAACAATGATAAAATTGGACTTGTTCTATTTACTGATCAAATAGAGTTTTACATTCCACCTAAAAAAGGAAAGTCTCATGTACTGAGAATAATAAGAGAGTTGATTGAATTTGAACCAAAAAGTAAAAAAACCAACATTTCTAATGCACTGGAGTTTCTATCAAATGTGATGAAAAAGAAAGCCATCTCTTTTGTGATTTCCGATTTTATTACAGAAGAAAATTATGAAAATGCCCTAAAGATCGCAGCCAAAAAACACGACTTGACCGGAATTCGCATTTATGACCAAAGAGAAGAACACATTCCAAACCTGGGAGTTGTTATGGCAGAAGATGAAGAAACAGGAGAATCAGTTTTAGTTGATACAACCTCTAAAAAAGTGAGAAACAGCTATGCCAAATACTACCTTGAAAAAGTTAACTTTTATCAGCAAACTTTTAAAAAGAGTGGTGCTGGAACTATGAATTGTAGAGTTGATGAAAGCTATGTAAAAAAGCTGTTGGGTTATTTTAAAAATCGAACATAAACAAAAAGTAGTTTGCAGAAGAAACACAAATGAATCAAAAATTTAATACAAATCAATTTAAGATTAATCTCCCTGGAAACTCAAGGTTGATTTTATTATTGTTTATCACCATAGGCTTTTCATATACATCTTTAGCACAAGTACAAGCAACTTTAGACACAACAGCATTAAAAATCGGGGAAGAGTTTCAATATACAATTGAAGTCGTATCTGATTCAACTGATACTGTTCAGTTTCCCGAAGGACAACGATTTTTACCCTTAGAAGTTATTGAATATTATCCTACTGATTCGGTTTTTGAGAACCAAAAAACACGTTTAATTAAAAAATATGGACTTACACAATTCGACTCCGGCAGGTATGTAATACCATCTCAAATGGTAAGTATCAACAATCAAAATTTTTATACAGACTCATTGTTGGTAGAAGTATTTGATGTGGAAGTGGACACTCTCAAGCAAAAAATGTTTGATATCAAACCAGCCATAGAGGTTCTGCCGGTAAAATCCAACTGGTTAAACTACTTATTCTGGACATTACTCATTGTATTAGCACTGATACTATTGGGTTATTTAATTTTCAAGCAAAAGAAAAAAATTGAGCTGGCAAAACAACAACTTCCACCATTTGAAGAAGCACTTGTAGCCTTGCAAACGCTTGACACTTCAGCATTTTTGAGAGAAAACAAAATCAAGGAATACTATTCCGGTTTAACCGAAATTGTTAAACGCTATTTAGACAGGGAAGTAGATGAAGCGGCACTTGAAAGCACAACTGACGAGCTAATCAGTAAATTGCAACTCCATAAAGACGCCGGCCATCTTGATTTTGACAAAGCAACCATCAATAAGTTGCGAGAGATTTTAATGAGAGCAGATTTAATCAAATTTGCCAAAATGCAAATGGAGTCAGGCCAAGCGCAACTTGACCGAGCTGAGATTGAAGAAATCATCAAAGAAACTCATGAATCAATTCCTGAGCCAACCGAAGAAGAAAAGTTACAAGACGAACGCTTTAAAGAAGAACTTGCTAAGAAAAAAAGAAGGAAAAAACGTCTTTTGATTGTTACAGGGGTAGCTGCCTTTTTGATGATTGCGCTTGCTGTAGCGACACTTCTCTTTGGAATCAATCAAATAAAAGACACCCTTTTAGGGAATTATACCCGGTCACTTGTTGAAAAAACTTGGGTAAAAAGTGAGTATGGTTATCCGGCAGTAATTTTAGAATCGCCTGATGTACTTGTGCGAAAAACTTCAGATGAAGAATTTGTAATTTCTAAAAACCTGGAAGATATTTTCACTTTTGGAGATATCCGAGAAAAAATATATGTCTACATCGGAAGTTCCAAAACCCAGGATACAACCCCGGAAGCTTTAGAAAATATAATGGAAGAAAAGCTATTGTTGCTCGAAGAGGCTGGGGCCACCAATCTAATCGTGATGGATGAACCGTTTACCACTGAAAACGGAATTAACGGTATAAAAGCCTCAGGCGAATTCAACATTAGTTTGGGAGAAAATAAATACAAAAAAGAAAAAAGTGAATATGAATTACTCATTTTTTCTCAAGGAGGCATAATCCAAGAAATTTTAATTGTCATCGAAAAAGGAGATGTATATGCACAACAAATTAAAGATAGAATATTAAACTCTGTTGAAATAGAAGTACAAAAATGATGATACCATTACAGTTTGAATTTGTAAACCCTGAGTTTTTCTGGTTGTTTTTACTACTTCCGGTTGCTGTAGCATGGTTTTTTTGGAAATACAAAAAGAGTACAGCTTCAGTAAAACTTTCGTCATTAAAGGGTTTTAAGACCAGCTCCAATTGGTTGCCAAAGTTTAAGCCTGTATTAATTATTTTTAGGCTCATTGCCTTGTCTCTACTCATCATAGCGATGGCACGACCACGTTATGTTGACAACACTTCAAAAATCAAAAAAACTGAAGGTATTGACATTGTTATGGCCGTTGATGTTTCAGGAAGCATGCTTGCCAGGGATTTGAAACCCAACCGACTTGAAGCGCTTAAAAGTGTAGCAACAGATTTTGTAATGGAAAGGCCAAATGATCGTATAGGCATTGTTATTTATGCCGGTGAAAGCTACACACAAGTACCTTTAACCACTGATAAAAATGTAATTGTAAATGCCATTGAAAACATTTCTTATGGTGGTGCCATTGAGGACGGAACAGCAATCGGAATGGGACTTGCAACAGCTGTAAACCGTTTAAAAGACAGTCCCACCGAAAGTAAAGTGGTCATTTTATTAACAGACGGTGTAAATAACAGTGGTGTGATTGACCCAAAAATCGCCACCGAACTTGCGCTTGAATTTGGGATCAAAGTATACAGTATTGGTCTGGGAACAACCGGGATGGCACTTTCGCCTGTGGCGATCAATCCAAACGGGTCTTTCAGGTATGCAAATGTGCCTGTTGAAATTGATGAAGAGCTTTTAAAGGAAATTTCACAGCTCACGGGGGGCATTTATTTTAGAGCAGCAAGCACAAGTAAATTAGAAGAAATTTATGACGAAATCAACAAGTTGGAAACCACTGAAATAGAAGAGTTTCAGTTTACGAGTTATGAAGAAAAATTCCGACCCTTTTTATTGGTAGCCGGAGGTTTGTTATTGTTTGAGTTTTTATTGAGAATCACACTTTTTAGAAGTTTTATATAAATGTATCAACTGGAAGCATCATATTATTTGTATTTGTTAGGCATCATTCCTCTGGTGTTACTGGCATTTTTAATGCTTTACTTTTGGAAACGAAAAGCCCAAAAACAATTTGCAGAACAAGAGGCGCTCCTAAAATTAAGCCCCGCTTATTCAAGATTTAAGTCGGTTTTAAAGCTCGTGGTTTTTTCATTTGCGTTTATTTTACTAATTATTGCAATTGTAAACCCCCGGGTAGGGACTCAAATGGAGGAAATAAAACGCGAAGGTGTTGATGTAGTTTTTGCAATGGATGTATCAAAAAGCATGCTTTCAGAAGATATAGCACCAAACCGGCTTGAAAAATCCAAACAGCTCGTTTCTCAGCTTTTAAATGCGCTGGGAGGTGATCGTGTAGGAATTATTGGTTATGCCGGCGCCGCATTTCCTCAACTACCCATCACAACAGATTATAATGCAGCGCGAATGTTCCTCAACTCAATGAATACAGATATGGTTTCCTCACAAGGAACAGCCATAGGTGAAGCCATCGAGTTGTCAAAAACCTATTATGACAATGAAAACCAAACCAGCAGGGTTCTGATTATCATATCAGATGGAGAGGATCACCAGGGAAATATCGAAAATGCCATCAACGAAGCGTCAGAACTTGGAATAAAAGTGATTACAATTGGTGTTGGAACACCTGCAGGCGGTCCTATTCCCATTAAAAGAAACGGAGTTCTTCAGGAATACTACAGAGACAAAAACGGGGATCGTGTAATCACCAAAATGGATGATGTGGTTTTAAAACAAATTGCTCAAACTACTGACGGACTCTTTCTTTATGGAGATTCCACAACTGAGGTTGTTGATGGAGTTAAAGATTATCTTAACAAGCTTGACAAAGAAGAGTTTGAAACTATGCAGTTTTCGGCATTTAAAAGTCAATACCAATGGTTTTTAGCCGGCGCTTTATTATTATTCTTTCTTGATATCTTCTTGCTGGAAAGAAAAACTTTTTGGTTAGAAAAGTTGAACCTTTTTAATGAAAAAACCAAATGAGAAATACGCTGATTTTCATACTGCTGTTGAGTTTTTCTTTTCTTTTTTCACAAACTAAAGAGGAGCTGGCACGTCAAAAAGAGATAAAAGAATTACTTTCCAAAGCTCAAGATGCTATGGAAGAAGATGATTTTGCTTCCGCGGAAGCGGCATACAGAACCGTTATTGCCACCGACCCCCAAAATGCTACTGCAAAATTCAATTTAGGAAATGCCTATTATAAAAGAGACAAAAACTCGGAAGCTTCAAAACGATTTATACAAGCTGCCGAAGTTGCAGAAACAAAAGCAGAAAAACACAAAATATTTCATAATTTAGGGAATGCCTTTATGAACAAAAAACAATATAAACCGGCAGTGGAAGCATATAAAAATGCATTACGATACAACCCAAAAGACGACGAAACAAGATATAATTTAGCATTAGCAAAAAAAATGCTTGAAGAACACGGTGACAGTGGTGGTGGCGGAGATGATGAACAAGAGCAAGAAAATCAAAACGAAGAGCAAGAAGGCGAAAATCAGGAAGAACAAAACCAAGGGAACGAAGGACAAGACAATAAGGATAAGAGTGGTGAAGGAGAAGAAGAAAAACAAAACCCTGAACAAAGTGACCAAGGAGATCCAAAAGAAGAAAAAGAAGGTCAAGATCAGGGACAACCAAAACCTGTAGAAGGAAAATTGTCTCCCCAACAAATCAAAAACCTGCTTGAAGCCATGAATAACGAAGAAAAGAAAGTTCAGGATAAAATAAATGCCGAAAAACAAAAAGGAGTCAAAGTAAAGACTGATAAAGACTGGTAATTAACTTTTTATGAATATTTTTAAATTTTTTAAGTAAAGATTAATACTAACCAAGCAAAAGGAATTTTAAATTCGCACGTGAATCAATAATTATGAAAACCCAACATATATTTGTTGCTCTCTTTTTTTTACTCGCAGGCCCACTGTTTGCTCAAGTAAAATTTGAAGCGAAGGTGAGCAAGGAAAAACTTGGTGTAAATGAGCGTCTCCGTGTTGATTTTGAGATGAATCAGGATGGAGATAATTTTCAACCTCCAAGTTTCAATGGCTTTAGAGTTGTTGCAGGTCCCAATCAATCGGTTAGTAATATGTGGATTAACGGGAAACGCACGTATTCAAAAACTTACAGCTACTTCTTATCACCCACAGCAAAAGGAACGTTTACAATTGGTCAGGCCAGCATTGAAATTGATGATGAAATTTATAAAACTATACCAATTGATGTAGAAGTGGTTACGGCAGTTGACACGCCAAAGGATGGTGACAACAAAGACATAGCATCACAGGGAGACATACATCTGGTAGCTGAAATTTCAAAAACCAATCCTTATTTGAATGAAGGGATCACAGTAGTTTATAAGCTTTATGTTTCCCCTGAAACTTCAGTTAGTGGCTGGCGCGAAATTGACCGTCCAAAATATGCTGATTTTTGGAGTCAAAATATTGACAATGACCAATTGCAGGTGCACGAAGGCACTTATCAAGGTAAGCCTTATCGATATGCAATTTTGAGAAGCACCGTGCTATATCCTCAAAAATCTGGTAAGCTTGAAATTGAACCCCTGGCATTAGATGTTCAGGTGGAGGTGAGAACAAACAGACGAGATATTTTTGGCCGCCCTTTTATGACCCGCGTCAACAGAACACTTACTTCTTCAACCCGAACGATTGATGTAAAACCACTTCCGCTTGAGGGACAACCTGCAAATTTTTCAGGGGCGGTGGGTAAATTTGATTTGGATATAAAAACAAACAAGACAAAACTTGATGCGAGTGAATCTTTAGAACTCGTGGTTCAAGTAAAGGGGAATGGAAATTTAAAACTGTTTAATCCTCCTAAAATAACACTTCCAAACACGTTTGAAGTTTATGAACCGGAATATAAAGAAAATGTAAACACCACACTTTCGGGAATGAGAGGCAGTATAAGTGAAAGTTATACTGTTATTCCACAATTTCAGGGAAATTACTCTATCGACCCGTTTTCTTTCAGCTATTTTGATCTGGAAACAAATTCCTATAAAACTTTAACTACAGAAGGCTTTGAAATAGAAGTAGAAGGCGGTTCTGTAGCCGGCACTCCTTCAAATAGCTCATCGTCACCTAAAAGGCAACCTGTTGTTTTAAATAGTGAGCAGTTCAAGTATATTAAGCTTAAGCCAAACTTGGTGGAAGAGAAACAGCCTCACTTTTTTAAATCACCACTTTTTTGGTCACTAATAACAGGGCCTATGTTAATGATACCAATTTTTATTTTTGTAGGGTTAAAACGCAAGGAAATTGAAAATGATGTAGCAGGTCAACGATTAAGAAAAGCAAACAGACTAGCAAAAAAATATCTTTCAGAAGCTAAGAAAAACAGAGGAGACCAAAAGTTATTTTATGAGTCCTTAGAACGTGCATTGCACAACTATTTGAAAGCAAAACTTACAATTGAAACTTCAGACTTTTCTAAAGAGCGCATAGAAGGAATTTTACTTGATAAAGGAGTCAAACAAGATTCAGCAAGCGAATTTATTGACATTTTAAAAAGTTGTGAATATGCCCGCTATACACCCACAACCGAAGGAGCAATTCAAATGGATTATGAAAAATCTGTGGATGTTATTTCAAGTATTGACAAGCAAATTTAAAGACCTTTCCAGCCGGAAATTATACTATTTAACCTGTAGATTGTAAATTTTATCTAGATGAAAACGTTGATTTATATAGTGGTATTTACTCTTAGCTTTGTTGCTTTTCCACAAAACGAAAATGCTTTTGAAGAGGGTAAATCACACTATAAAGAAGCCAATTATGAAGCAGCTATTAATACTTGGGAGTCAATTTTGGAGTCCGGTAAACATTCTGCTGCGTTGTATTACAACTTAGGAAATGCCTATTTTAAGTCAAATGAAATTGCACCCAGTATTTATTATTATGAAAAAGCTTTAAATCTTGCACCGGGTGATTCAGACATTGAAAATAACCTAGCCATAGCACAAAGCCAAACAGTAGATATTATTGAACCACTCCCTAAAAATCTAATCTCTACTTGGGTTGAAAATGCAATTTCAGCTTTTTCATTTGACACTTGGGCATGGATGAGCGTTTTTTTAGTTTTTGTGTTTGCAATACTATTTTTAATCTACTTCTTTTCAAGAAGATCCTCAATTAAAAGAATCTATTTTTCAGGAGCTTTTATTGTTTTGTTTTTTGCAATTGTTAGCCTTTACATCGCATTTATGAGTTATAATAGCTTTACAAATGATCGTTCAGGAATTATTTTTGCCACCAGTACCCAGGTGAGGAGTGAACCCTTAAACCGAAGCGAAACTTCCTTTGTATTGCATGAAGGAACTAAAGTTGAAATAATTGATGAAGATGATGACTGGTTTCGTGTGCAGCTTGCAGATGGCAAAGACGGTTGGGTGCAAAAAGGGGATTTAAAGGAGTTATAGCACGTCTGAGATTTAATATTGTATTAACAATAATATTTTATTCTTTGTTTATTTTTGCCTTCAAATAATTCAAAAATATGCGTCAATTCGTAAGCTTATTTTTTATTTTACTTTTTTGGGCTTTTTTGGCAACACCTACTTTTGTTGCTTTATTTGATAATTCTCCAGATATTTCTTATATTCATTCGACTACCGAAGAAGAAAAAACTCATTCTGAACGGTCAATAGATGAAAGTGAAAATAAACAGATCCATAAAATATATTCTTATGATTCTGATTTGAATGGATTAAACATTAAAAATTCTTTAAAATCTTCAGAACCCATTTGGAGTACAGTTTATTTTGAAATAAATTCTCCACCACCCGAGATTGTATAACTTCTTTTGGTATTAAGTATTTCCTGTGCATTCATTTTTCATAATGAGATGCAGTAATTGAGTGGTCGCTCATTTTTAATAAACAATTTAAAGGAAACTCAGTTAATTTTCTCAGGAAATTCTATCTATTATTCTCATCAAGAGACTGTAATTAGGCAAGGACTTGTTAAAAGTATGTTCTATAAATTTAATTTGAAGATTAATGAAAAACATTGTATACTTTATTTTATTAATAATGATTTCGATTCCGGCACAATCTCAAAATAGTGATATTGGCAATTGGTGGATTTATTTTGGGAACAAGCAAATTAATGAAAAGTGGAATCTGCATCACGAAGTTCAATACCGTAACTTCAATTTTATTGGTGATACAGAACAATTGTTGTTAAGGGCAGGCCTTGGTTACAATTTAAGTGAAAAGAACAACAACTTATTGTTGGGTTATGGTTTCATATACAGTGAGCCCTACATTGGAAATTCAGACGATAAAACAAACTTTAATGAGCACAGGATTTATCAACAGTTTATTACACGTCAAAATTTCAATAAACTGTCACTGCAGCATCGGTATCGTTTTGAACAGCGTTTTATTGAAGAAGACTTCAAACTCAGGCTGAGGTATTTCTTAGGACTAAACTATTCCTTGTCTCAAAAAGAAACCATGGACAATACTTTTTATTTGTCAATGTATAATGAAGTTTTCCTAAATACCGAAGGAAACTATTTTGACCGAAACCGATTGTATGGTAGCCTGGGTTACAGATTTTCAAAGAGCATAAAATCTGAAATCGGTTTTATGAACCAAACATTACAAAACAGTTCACGAAACCAACTCAACATTATAACATTTATAAACTTTTAAATTACATACGGACATGCTGAACACCGTTTAAAAAAGTAAGCAATAATCTTAAAAACTTAAACAATGAAAAAGTTAATTATTTTTGGTGTATCATTAATGCTGATATCACTGGTATCATGTAATGATAAAACCACAAACCAAAATCAAAATATTACGCAAGAAGATAAAGATACTCTAGAAATAAATCAAGAACCCCTGGTAAATAAAGTTTTATCAAAAGAAGAACGCGATGCTATGACCCCTGATGAAGTTTTACAAATTTTTAAAGATGGAAACATGCGGTTTATGAATAATGATTTAACCGTTAGGGACCATTCTAAAGATGTGAGAGAGACAGCTTCAGGTCAGTATCCCAAAGCAGTTGTATTATCTTGTATTGACAGCCGTGTTCCTGTAGAAGATGTTTTTGACAGGGGTATTGGCGATATATTTGTAGGTCGTGTTGCCGGAAACTTTGCCAATGAAGACCAATTAGGCGGTATGGAATTTGCCACTAAAGTATCGGGTTCAAAACTCGTTTTAGTAATGGGGCACGAGCACTGTGGTGCTGTCAAGGCTGCAGTAGACGATGTTAAACTTGGTAATATTAGCGGTTTGTTGTCAAATATTAGACCTGTTGTTGAACAAACTGAATATGAAGGCGACAGAACCTCATCAAACCAAGAGTTTGTTGACCTGGTTTGTGAAAATAACGTAAGACACACCATTGAGAAAATAAGAGCAAACAGTTCCATTCTCAAAGAAATGGAAGAAAAAGGTGAAATAAAAATTGTTGGAGGCGTTTATGATTTGGACACAGGTGAAGTTATATTTTTAGAATAATGCCCTATTGTTTGATATTTGTTAAACAATGATTTCTTAAAAGATGTTGACAGGTTTGCCTGTCAACATTTTTTATTTAATTTAACACTAAAAGAGTTATTTTAAAACTTCATATTTGGTAGTATTGAAAATGAAAAAAGGAATTTTTTGTTGAAAAAAGAGGCTTCAATAGATTTTAACGATTAAAAAAACTAATTTTAAATAATTAAATAATTAAATACTATGGATGCATTTTATAAATCGCTTTTAGACAATAATAAAAAATGGGTGGAGAGCAAACTTTCAGAAGACGCAGAGTATTTTGAAAAATTAGCTAAAGGGCAGCAGCCACCATTACTATGGATTGGTTGTGCAGACAGCCGCGTACCTGCAAACCAAATCATCGGCGCAAAACCAGGAGAGGTTTTTGTTCACAGAAACATAGCAAATATGGTAGTGCATTCAGATATGAATATGTTAAGTGTTGTAGATTATGCCGTGAGTGTACTTAAAGTAAAACACGTTATTGTTTGTGGCCATTATGGTTGTGGAGGAGTGAAAGCTGCTATGAGCAATCAATCCTATGGGGTTATTGACAACTGGATAAGACACATTAAAGATGTTTATAGACTTCATAAAAAAGAACTGGACGCAATTGAAGATGAAGATAAACGCTTTGATACTTTTGTGGAACTCAATGTAAAAGAACAGGTGTTTGACTTGGCAAAAACATCCATAGTTCAAACTGCTTGGAAACATAATCAGGAGTTAACCCTTCACGGTTGGGCTTACGGGGTTGGATCAGGTATTGTGAATGATTTAAATGTAAATATCAGTAATGACAAACAACTGGAAGAGGTCTATCAGCTTAATTTTTAAGTTTCAAACTCCTCTTTATCATTAACATACCCTTCAATACTTTTAATCAATTTAGGAAGTACCAAGGGCGCAAGCTTTGAAACAGGCTTATATAAAATGGATGCTTCCTTTTTTTCTTCATTTAAAAATAAAACTTCGGTTTCAAAAGAATTCAAAAAAAGAAGAATTACACTGGCGATAAACCCCATTTTTAAAACACCAAACAAACTTCCCATCAATTTATTTACAAGTCCCAGAGCAGCAAAATCTGCAGCTTTTGTAATAATTCTTGCAATCACTGAAACCAAAAAAACAATGCCAATAAAGGTGATGGCAAAGGCTGCAAGATTTAGGGTGTGTTCGCTCCAGTTTGTTTGCGAAACCAAGAATGACGCTACATAATGTGAAAAATAGATAGCACCTATCACGCCTAAAAAAAGACCCGCCAAAGAAGCCAATTGCACAAAAAGCCCTTTTCTAAATCCTTGAACCAGTCCGATCAATAAAAAGATTCCTAAAACAATATCAATACTATTCATAAAAAGGGTTTAAGCTGTGTAAATATAGTAAAACTTGAAAAGGGGTTTGTATCTTTGCACAGATAATAGTAATAAACAATTAATTATCTTAAAAGCACATGGTAAGAGACATACAATTAAAAGAACGCTGGGAAAGGGTAGTGCACTTATTAAGTCAAAAATTTGCCGATGGTGAAACGCTCGATATAGATGCCGTCATTTATTTGGTGGGTGTTCAGGAGTTTGGTCATTTTGACCGAAAATTTAAGAAAGATGAAAAATTAAACTTAATGCACATTGCTGTTTGCCGTTTGTTAGAGCCATTTGGGTTTTATGAATTTGACTATCAGGATGAAGACGGCTGGCCTCATTATAAAATTAAAGAGCATTTGCCGCCTTTAAAAGCCGGTGAACAAAGCATTTTAATGAAAGAAGCCATTGTTGAATATTTTTTAGAGAAAAAGATTATATCTTAAATTTATTTTAAAAAGTTCAGATTGTGTGGATTAAACTTCTTCTATTAAACCTCGCACTTCTGAATATATATTTTTAAATTTACCCACTTTAAATCGCATAAAGATGTTGGAAAAAATAAGAGAGGCCATTTCCGAGGCAGAAAAATTTACAGCAACTACTCTGCAAGAGGTAGAGGATTTTCGTATTAAATACCTTGGTAAAAAAGGAATTCTAAATGATTTTTTTGCAGTATTTAAAGAAGTGCCCAACGAACAAAAAAAAGAGTTTGGCCAAGCTGTCAATCAACTAAAACAAGTTGCACAGGAAAGGGTTGATATGTTCAAATCTCAACTTGAAAGCAAGCTTGAGGATAAAGGGGTTTATGGTGATTTAAGCAGGCCGGGCGATCCCATTTCTATAGGTGGAAGACATCCGATTTCCATTGTAAAAAATCAAATTATTGAAGTGTTTTCGCGCATTGGCTTTAATGTCTCAGAAGGCCCAGAAATTGAAGACGACTGGCACAACTTTTCAGCATTGAATTTACCGGAATATCATCCCGCGCGTGATATGCAAGACACTTTTTTTATTCAAACCAACCCTGATGTACTTTTGAGAACTCACACTTCATCAGTACAAGTGCGGTATATGGAAGAAAACAAACCACCCATCCGGACTATTTCACCGGGAAGGGTATTTAGAAATGAAGCCGTTTCGGCACGTTCACACTGTATTTTCCACCAGGTAGAAGGTCTTTATATTGATAAAGACGTTTCCTTTGCCGATTTAAAGCAAACCTTAATTTATTTCTGTACTGAAATGTTTGGTAAGTCTAAAATCAGGCTGCGACCTTCATACTTCCCTTTTACAGAACCCAGTGCCGAAGTTGATATTTACTGGGGTCTTGAAACTGAAACAGACCACCGAATTACAAAAGGCACTGGCTGGCTAGAAATTATGGGTTGTGGGATGGTAGACCCAAATGTGCTTAAAAATTGCAGCATTGACACCGATGTTTATACTGGTTTTGCTTTTGGAATGGGTATTGAAAGAATTGCTATGTTGCTTTATCAAATAGGTGACATCAGAATGTTTTATGAAAACGATATACGGTTTTTAGAACAGTTTAAAAGTGCGTTGTAAAAAATGCAAAAAGACATTGAATTTCCAGAAGTAAAAGACATTCACATTGCAGCAGTAAAAGAGTGGGACGAAGCCTTTTTAAACCAAAGCTGGAACATTCACCTGATTAACAACAGTAACCTAACGATGGAAGTTACTATTATAGTTTCCAGAGGTTTTTCAAATGAACAAAAAACAGCTACTCTGCGTCATGGCTTGGGTATCCTAGAGCCAAAATCCCACCGAAAAGTTGAATTTATCACCGAGGAAGTTTTACCTTTTAAAAATGAATTCTTACTTAGTTTTTTTGCAAATGGTAAACTCTATGACCGCACTTTTGTGTTTGAAGCTTATACCATCAAAGATGAAAATTTAAATGCAATCCCTTTGCTCGTGAGTGAAGGTATACTTGCGAAATAGACTATATTTCATACTCAAACTCAATAAGTTCCTCACTTTCAGAGTTTAATAAAACATATTTGGGCTGGAAATTTTTGGGTCCCGCGAATATAAGTTTTCTTCCCCTTTTTTTATTGGGTTTAAGAGTGATAATTCTTTTTGATGGTAAATCTATAATGGACTTTAATTCTATTCTTGTTGGGGTGAAACAATTTTTTTTGACATCACATAAACAAACTTTAGTTAGGTCAAACTTTTTTTCATCTTTTGAAAGGTTTTTCATTGTCAGTTCAATCAAATAAAACTTACCATTTTTTCCTGTTTCTTTATCTTTTACAACAGCATATCCCGGTCCATGATTTATCCTTCCATTTTGGGCAACTTTAGTTAAAGTATAATTTATATTATTTATTGAGATCCCCGGTTTTTTTGTTACCATTTTATTTGTAAAACATGAACTAAAAATGCCGGCACAAATAATGAGTAGTAAAAAGCGATTGGTGTAATTCATATTTTTTATAAAAATAGATATTTAATCCAACTTCTCTGTCAACTTTTTAAACACTTTTTTAGGGTTTTTGTTTTCGTAAAGAATGTCATAAACCGCATTGATAATAGGGGTTTTAGCCTTATTTTTTTGATTGATTAACCAAGCGCTTTTTGTTGCATAATAACCCTCAGCTACCATGCTCATTTCCATTTGGGCACTTTTAACGGTATAGCCTTTACCAATCATATTGCCAAACATGCGGTTACGGCTAAAGGTGGAGTAACCCGTCACCAATAAATCCCCCAAATAGGCCGAGTCGTTGATATTGCGTTTCATTTTATAAACCTTTCTAATGAATTTTTTCATTTCCCTGATGGCGTTGCTCATCAAAACACTCTGAAAATTATCTCCATAGCCCAAACCGTGAGCAATCCCTGCGGCAATGGCATAAATGTTTTTTAGCATTGCGGCATATTCGGCGCCTATCACGTCATCGCTAGTCGTAGTTTTTATATAATCGCTGCTCAAGTACTTGGCAACCATTTTGGATTTTTCTTCGTCTGCACAGGCAACAGTGATGTATGAAAGTCGTTCCAATGCGACTTCTTCAGCGTGACAAGGGCCGGTAATAACACCAATATTTTCAAAAGGGATATTGTATTTTTGGTTAAAATGTTCGCCGACAATTAAACCGGTTTCTGGTACAATTCCTTTGATGGCGGAAAATATAATCTTTTGCTCTAGTGATACACTTAACTTTTCCAATTCATTACTTAAAAAAGCAGAAGGAACAGCAAAAATAACCACATCTGCATTTTTAATTACCTTGTTGATATCATTGCTTAAAGAGAGTTGTTTGGTGTCAAATTCAACTGAACTTAGGTAATTTGGGTTGTGGTCTTCTTTTTTGATGTGTTCAATGGCGTAAATGCTTCTCATATACCAATTCACCTTTGGAAGATTTTCACATAGCATTTTTACAATAGCAGTAGCCCAGCTTCCTCCGCCAATAACTGCAAAACTTGGATGCTCTTTCATTTTACTGAATTTTAAAGGAACCTCAAAAATACATATTTTATATTTCTAAAAGCGTTCAGGTTTTCTTTTCTTAAAAAGAGAGAAAGTTTTGATGACTAAAATTTAACAACAGATTAGGATTTCACATACAATTTAAAAAGCAATATGGGCGTTTTTCTAAATAAGAAACCCAAGTGAAACTTCTGTTTATACAGAAAAGTAGTGAAGGTTTTTTGGTTGGTTATTTAGTTTGAAAGCCGCTCTTGTTTCTCAACAAGGGCGGTTTTTTATTTCCTGTAAAAATTCATTTCATCAATGTAATTCCAAACCTCGGCTGGCAGCAAGGGCCTTATATTTTTTCCGGTTTTGATTGCTTTTCTAATGTGAGTGGAAGAAATTTCCATGATGGGTGCTTCGATATGTACAATATCTGGATGATTGGAGAATTGATTTTCGTGGCCATTATCAGTTTTTCTTGGATACACATAAATAGGGTGATGTTTTAAAATCACATCAAAGTTTTTCCATTTATGAAAGGTGTTGAGGTTGTCTTCACCCATTAAAAGACAAAACTGATTTTCTGGAAATTTTTCAGAAAGATGAATGAGTGTGTTTATTGTGTAGTTGGGTTGTGGTAATTTAAATTCAATATCACTGGATTTAAGTTTTTTATAGTGCTCACAGGCTTTATTAACCAATTCAAGACGGTGATGGTCTTCCAGCAAAGTTTTTTTCTTTTTAAATGGGTTATGTGGAGTTACCACAAGCCATATTTCATCAAGGTTACTATATTCAACCAGATGGTTTGCAATAATCAAATGCCCAATATGAATGGGGTTAAAGGACCCAAAATACAAGCCTATTTTTTTTGGTTTTAACACAAATCAACTGTTTGAATTAATAAAATTTGCCACCAAGTCATGTGCTTCCTGTAGTGCAATTTCCAGATTGTTATTTTCAATAACATAGTCAAACTGCGGTGCTGTTGCAAGTTCTATTGATGCTTTTGCGATGCGCATGTTTATTTTGTCCTCACTCTCGGTTTTTCGTTTTTTAAGTCGTCGCTTTAGTTCGTCAACGCTGGGAGGTTTTACAAATACGGCGAGGGTTTCTTTTGGAAATTTCTTTTTTATACGTAAACCGCCCACTACATCTATGTCAAAAATAACATGTTTACCTTCACCCCAAATACGTTCAATTTCAGATTTCAATGTGCCATAAAAATTATCGCGATATACTTCTTCCCATTCAAGAAAGTTATCATCTTTTATGTGTTGTTTAAATTCTTTAAAACTCATAAAATAATAGTGCTGCCCGTCTTTTTCTTCTCCGCGGGGTTCTCGTGAAGTAGCAGAAATTGAAAATGCCAAGTTTAAATCCTTTTGAGCCAAGAGGTGCTGAACAATGGTAGTTTTTCCTGAACCCGAAGGAGCTGAAAAAACAATGAGCTTCCCTTTTCCTTCCATTATAGCACGTTTAATAATTGTTCTTTTATTTTTTCAAGCTCGTCTTTCATTTGTACTACCAATTGTTGCATTGCGGCATGGTTAGATTTTGAGCCAATCGTATTAATTTCACGGCCAATTTCCTGAGAAATGAACCCCAGTTTTTTACCGTTTGAATCTGGTGAGTGGAGTGCATCTGAAAAATAATTTAGATGGTTTTCCAGCCGCACCTTTTCTTCAGTGATATCATATTTTTCAAGATAGTAAATGAGCTCCTGCTCAAATCGGTTTTCATCTACTTGATCTTTCAGGTCGTTTATAGCTTTTCGTAGTCGCTCTTTTACCCCTTGAATGCGTTCGGGATCCATTGCAATTACTTTTTGCAATAGTTCAGATATATTTTTGATTCTTAGAATAAAATCTTTTTTCAGAATTTCACCTTCATCGCTCCTGTAGGTTGAAATTTCATTGAGAGCTTCTTCAACTGTTTCAGTAATTTGCTTGAATTCTTCCTCATCAATTTCTTCACGTTCAGTTTTTAAAGCGTCTGGCATTCGCATCGCAATTTTTAGTAATTCGGTGCGATCACCATTTACTACCATGCTGAGTTGTTTTATGTATTCTTCCACCACAGGAATGTTTACCTGAGAAGAGGTTTCTTCCCCCGAGAGCTCGATATATAGGTTAAAATCGACTTTTCCACGCTCTAACTTGTTAGCGATTATTGTGCGCATTTGAAGTTCTTTTTCCCGGTAAGCTGAAGGAATACGAGCGTTTAAATCGAGATTTTTACTGTTGAGGGATTTTATTTCAACGGTTATTTTTTTTGCGGGAAGTTGTTTGATAGCTTTCCCAAAACCTGTCATGGATTGTATCATTGCTAAAATTTATGGTTTTGCAAAGGTAATTAAATTGACTTAAAGCGATTTGATAAAGTCGAGGGTTCGTTTTTCATTGTAATAGACGTTGTTTTTGTCAAAAAAACCAACGTGCCCGCCATACTTTGGTGTTTCCAGATGGATGTATTCATTGTGTTCAGCAAGGTCGTATGGTAAACAAGCGGGTGAAAGAAAGCTATCATTTTGCGCATTAATTATCAACACAGGAATTTTTATTTCAGGTAAAAACTGCAAACTACTATTTTTATGATAATATTCATATGCATCTTTAAATCCGTGTGCTTTTGAGGTGTAAACCATGTCAAAATCGAGTAAAGTTTTAATTTTTTTCTGCTCATTTTCAGAAATTTCATTCGGGAACATTTCCGTTTTTTCTTTAATTTTTTTGCGTAAGCTTTTCAAAAAAAACCGGGCATAAATACTATTTGAAAACTTATTTAATTCTTCCAACGATTTATCGAGCATTAACGGTGTTGAAATAACAACCGCTTTTTTGATTTCGACTGGAAGGGTTTTTCTTTCCCCTAAATACTTAAGGATTAAATTACCGCCCAAACTAAACCCATTTAAAACAATACTGCTATAGTGGTAGTTTTTAAAAATATGCTGAAGCACAGCCTCCAAATCTTCAGTTGAACCGGCATTGTAGGATCTAAAAAGTTTGTTAGGTTCGCCGCTACAACCTCTCAGGTTGACAGCTACTGTGTCCCAATCGTTTTTGTTTAGATAACTTGCCACACCTTTCATATAAGGGCGTTGTGCATTTCCTTCCAGTCCGTGAATAAGAATTGCCAGTTGATGGCTTTTGTTTTGTGAATAACTCCAATCGATGTCTAAAAAATCGCCATCTTTAAGATGAATACGTTCTCGCGTTTGATAAAGTGGAGGAGGTACTCGCAGTTTTGATGAATAAATAGTTGAAAGATGACCACTCCTAAAAAGAATGGGTGGTTTGTAAGTTGATTTTACTAATGGCATTGAGTTTAATTTATTCACAATTGCTATGCACGCACAGCAAATTTAATTAAGTTTGTAAAAATTTTATGCAATGTACACTAAAGAATTTGAAATAAGATGGAGTGATATTGATGCCAACCGGCACTTAGCCAATAGCGCCTATATCAATTTTATGAGCCACACCAGAATGGGGTTTTTGATGGATCATGGATTGGGACAGCGAGAGATGCTTCACTATAACATAGGACCGGTTGTTTTTTATGAACATATCTATTATTTCAAAGAAGTTTTTGTTGGAAAACCCATCACAGTCTCATTACAACTTAAAGGCTTGTCTGAGGATGGCATGTATTTTGAGTTTTTACATAATTTTTATGATTCACACGGGAAAAATTTTGCCAGCTGTGAAATCATGGGTGGATGGATAGATATGAAAGAACGTAAACTAACCGCTTTGCCTAAGGAGTTACTTGAACGATGGGGTTCACTTGAAAAAACCAGCGACTTCAAAGTGCTTACTAAAAATGATACCCGAAAGCATGGAAAGTCACCTCAACATTTAAGCTAAGTTTTTTGGTTTGCGGGAACTCATATATACCCCTGCAAATATTAAGATGGCCGCAACAACCCGTATGGGTGTTAGATAATCTGCACCAATCACAACAGCATAAATAACAGCTATAACAGGTTGCAGATAGATAAAGGCACCAATTGTGGAGGCTTTTAACTGTCGTAAAGCATAGATATTAAACAAGTAAGTTAAAACAGTAGTGCCTACAACTACAAATCCCATTTTAATAATAACATCAAAGGGAAGGGTTGTCCATTCCACTTTTGTAAATTCATTGAAACCTATGGGAAGATTTATAATTACAGCAAACAAAAACAACCATTTCATTAAAGTGATTGAACTGTATTTTGCAGTGAGGGGTTTCACTAAAATTAAATAAATTGAATAAGCTGTTGCATTAATAATAAAGAGCAGGTTTCCCAAGGGGATGTTGGGAGCATTGAATTGCTCTTTTTCGCCAAATAATATTAATATAAGACCACCGGCAAGACCAATTACAATTCCCGATGTTTTAAGCAAAGTGATTTTCTCTTTAATTAGAATGGCAGACAGCACCAGCAATAATACAGGTGAGAGGGTTATAATAACCGAGCTGTTGATGGGTGTTGAAAGACTGAGTCCTTTAAAAAACATCAACATATTGATGGCCATTCCAAAGAGGGCACAAATTAAAAGCCGTTTCCAGTCTTTGGGATCAATTTTTTCATTGGGATATGCCAGGGAGATTATCCAAAATAAAATCGCAGCACCACCCACTCTAAGAACAATAAAGCCATAAGGTTCAATGTATTGTGGCATCAACCCCTTGGCAATACTGTGATTCATGCCATATATTGTGCCGGCTGCGGTTGCAGCCAAAAGAGCCAGGCTACGGCTGTTCATTAAGTGCTTTTTTGGCTGCCTCAACAGTTTTTGATGCGTTTCCTATAAATAGTTGATTTTCTAACACAAGTGCCGGTCGTTTTAAAAACGTATAGTGCTCCAGAAGCAAGTCTTTATAATCGTCCTCTGAGAGTTGTTTGTTTTTTAAATCTCGTTGTTTGTAAAGCTGGGCTCTTTTATTAAACAACGACTCATAGCTTCCAGAAAGGGCTTTCAATGTTTCCAGCTCATTTTCGGAAATTGGGTTTTGCTTCATATCACGCAGGCTCACTCTGGAATCCAGAGGTAGCGTTTCCATTATTCGTTTACAAGTAGAACAGGTAGATAAATAAAAAAAGATTTTCAAAATAACGGTTTTAGAAAGTCACAAAGTTAGCGATACTTTATAAACTGCTCAATTTCAATCAACGGAATATTTAAAATTATTGGGCCTTCTGCATAGCTGGCTATTTCATATTGGTTGTAATGTATAATCATTTCTGAATCTGTAAATCCAATTGTTTCGGGCAGATGAAATGCATTGTTTTCAAACCAAAATCCAGTGGTATTAATTGTTCTACCGTGTGCAATACCATACAACTCTCTGAATTTTAATTCACAATAATCCAACAACGATTTTTCATTTAAAAATAGTTGTGATTTGTCAAGATATTCTCCTGTTTGTGCGTCAAAGTTCAAAAAAGTATTTCCACTGTAACCATGTGCACCTCCGGTAAACAAGTAGTAATTAACTTCAATAGACACAAAAGTTTCTGATTGGTACAGAACCCTCATAAATATATCTACATCATAGGAAATAAATGAGTTTCCAAAATCTGATTCGTATTGTTTAAAGTCTTCAATAAAATAAACTAAAGCCTCATGGATATTTTGAAATTCAGAAGTTTGGTCTTCAGCAGCTGTTATTTTAGAGATGATAATGTCTTCAATTTTTGAATTTACAGCAGTTGATTTTGCATCGTTTTCCTTTGCTTCAAGATATTCTATATTGATTGTTGGACATCTTGAGGAGGCACATATTTCAAAATCATCTTGAGTGAGTGTTTTAGTTTCAAATTGTAAAGGTTTTTCAAAAGAACAACTGCTTGCTAAAACCACAGCAAGCAGCAGGGGGATAATTCGGTTCATAAAAGCAACTTGTTAAACAATGGCTAAAGATACATTTTGATTTAAAATTGACCATATTATCCCTTACATTTATGTGGTTTTAAATAGTTAAAATAACTTATATGAAGTTCAACACTAAAACAGTTCATGGTGGCCAACACAATGTTGACCCTGCTTATGGCTCTGTGATGCCGCCAATTTATCAAACGAGTACTTATTCTCAAACCACCCCTGGGAAGCACAATGGGTTTGCCTATTCCAGAACCGCAAACCCTACCCGAACGGCACTGGAAAATGCATTGGCAAGTATTGAAAACGGAAATTATGGTTTGGCATTTGGCTCAGGTCTGGCAGCTATTGATGCCGTTATAAAGCTTTTAAAGACGGGTGATGAAGTGGTTTCCACAAACGATTTGTATGGTGGGAGCTATCGCCTCTTTAAAAAAGTGTTTGAGAAATTTGGCATTAAATTCCATTTCGTTGGAATGCAGGATGCTTCTCAAATTGAAAATTATATCAATGAAAACACCCGCTTGCTTTGGGTAGAAACACCCACCAACCCTATGATGAAAATCATCGATATAAAAGCCTGTTCAGAAATTGCAAAAAAGCACAATATTCTTTTAGCAGTTGATAATACTTTTGCTACGGCCTATTTACAGTTGCCACTTGAACTGGGTGCTGATATAGTGATGCATTCAGCAACTAAATACTTAGGAGGGCACAGCGATGTTGTGATGGGTTCACTGGTAGTGAAAGATAAACAACTTGCCGAGCAGTTGTATTTTATTCAGAATGCCAGTGGGGGCATTTGTGGTCCTCAAGACTGCTTTTTGGTTTTAAGAGGAATCAAAACACTTCATTTAAGAATGCAACGGCACTGTGAAAATGGTAATGCAGTTGCAGAATTCTTAGCGTCTCACCCAAAAGTAGAAAAAGTATATTGGCCGGGATTGCCTTCTCATCCAAATCATGAAATAGCCAAAGCTCAAATGAAAGATTTTGGAGGGATGATTTCTTTTACCACAAAAGGAAATGTGATGGCAGATGCCATTAAAGTTGTGGAAAATCTCAAAATTTTTACATTGGCTGAATCTTTGGGAGGTGTTGAATCTTTAGCGGGACACCCTGCAAGCATGACGCATGCTTCAATTCCTAAAGAAGAACGTGAAAAAACCGGAGTGGTAGATTCCTTAATAAGATTGAGTGTTGGTATAGAAGACCAAGACGATTTAATTGCAGATTTAAAACAAGCTTTGGGTTAGTCTAAATACAATACATAACCGATATTTAGCCAGTAAATCCAGTCATTTGCTTTGTTTTCGGGTACGTCTGGATTTAATCCATCCACCCAGTTTGAAAAGTAATATTGCCAGCGACCATCAAGCATTAAGTCACTCATTCTGGTAAGTTTATATCTGAAACCAAAACTCCACACTACAGACCAGGTTGTTCCCGGTTTGGTGGTTCTTGCGTCTTCACCATATTTATCGGGATAAAGTGGTTGCCCAATTTCAGTGGGTACAAATTCTGTATAATTATCAGGGCTATAATTTACCCAATGAGCACCTAGGCTCACAAAAGGAGCAATTTTATAACTCCCTGCAACAAAATCTCTGATACTAAGTGGGAAATACTCCAATTGAGACCCAATGTCAAAAACTGAAGTGGACCCTCTCATACCTCTTAGTTGATCAGCAGTAAGAGATGTTTTGGAAGGATCAACCCATCTTCCAAAGTGTTCAAGTTTGGAAGTGTGATATGATATTTCTGTTCTTACTTTAAAATGGTCGTTAAAGTAGGTGTCACGAGTATAGCAATTACAATCGGCACGGTAAGCAAAATTCATATAGTGAATTAACCCCACTCCATAACCCACATTTTTCATATTGGTTTCAATGTTGTTTCTTTGCCCATAATCTGAATAGAAAATCACGGGACCTGTAATTACACCTACTTCATGAGAAAAACCAAACTGCGAGAAGGTCTCCTGCTGGAAGAAGATTGAAAGAAAAATCACCAAAACAAAATAGTTGGTTTTCATGATGGAATAGAGTTACTTGAGACTTAGCAAATATATAAAAACAAATATAAGTAAGATGTTAATTAAAAAACTGTAATATATGATTATTATCAAAAACTAATTACTTCATTTCCTTTATATTTGCATTCAAATTAACGAAATCGTTTACGCAAAATTATATAAGATGACAGAAAGTATTAAAAACTTCGTTGCTTCAGTTGAAAAATCAAACCCTAATGAACCCGAATTTCTTCAGGCAGTTAGAGAAGTAGCAGAAACAGTAATTCCATTTATAGAAGAAAATAAAAAATACCAGGGCAAAAAACTACTTGAACGTATGGTTGAGCCCGAACGTGTTATTATTTTTAGAGTTCCTTGGACTGCAGACAATGGAGAAATAATGATTAATAAAGCATACAGAGTGCAGTTTAATTCTGCTATTGGACCCTATAAGGGTGGTATGCGTTTTCACCCATCAGTAAACCTTAGTGTTTTAAAGTTTTTGGGCTTTGAGCAAACTTTTAAAAATGCTTTAACAACCCTTCCAATGGGTGGAGGTAAAGGAGGATCAGACTTTGATCCTAAAGGAAAATCAGATGCTGAAGTGATGCGTTTTTGTCAAAGTTTAATGACAGAATTAAGTAAATTCATAGGTCCAAATACAGATGTGCCCGCCGGTGACATTGGTGTTGGAGCACGTGAAATTGGCTTTATGTTTGGACAATACAAACGGTTAAGAGATGAGTTTACCGGGGTTTTGACAGGAAAAGGATTTTCTTATGGGGGCTCTCTTATGCGACCTGAAGCAACCGGTTATGGAAATGTTTATTTTACACAAAGTATGTTGCAATTAAGAGGCGAAAGTTTGAAAGGAAAAACAATTGTAATCTCCGGTTCAGGAAACGTGGCTCAATTTGCAGCTGAAAAAGCAACCCAGTTAGGAGGAAAAGTGATTACCCTTTCAGATTCGGGTGGATATATTTTAGACAATGATGGTATAGACAGTGAAAAGCTTGCTTTTGTAATGGAGTTGAAAAACGAAAAAAGAGGAAGAATCAGTGAGTATGTAGATCAATACCCTAATGCAAAGTATTTTGACGGGAAGAGACCTTGGGGTGAAAAATGTGATATTGCATTGCCTTGTGCCACTCAAAACGAACTGAACGAAGAGGAGGCAAAAACTTTGGTCGAAAATGGTTGTATATGTGTGGGTGAAGGAGCAAATATGCCTACTACCCCTGAAGCTGTTGAGGTTTTCCAAAAAGCAAAAATTCTTTTCTCTCCCGGAAAAGCTTCCAATGCCGGAGGTGTCTCTACCTCTGGACTTGAAATGTCTCAAAACTCTTTGCGTTTAAATTGGACTGCAGAAGAAGTGGATCAAAAACTCTATAGAATTATGGGAGATATTCACGATGCCTGTGTAAAATATGGCACTCGTGAAGACGGATATATTGATTATGTAAAAGGAGCAAACATCGCCGGGTTTGTAAAAGTAGCAGACGCTATGTTGGCACAAGGTGTTGTTTAACTTTTTTCTTAAGAATGAAAAAACCACCCTTAAAAACGGGTGGTTTTTTGTTTTTACTCATTGCAATATTTTCTATTTTAGTCTGTTAATTGTTAAAGTCGTTTTTATTTCTTTATGAAGAAAATATTACAATTACTATTCATAATTTGCGCCATTGGCATGAATGCTCAAACATTTGAAAACCAATGGGCCGCATTATTTTCGTTTTCAAATGTGGTCGATTTAGCCGAAGGCAATGATAAATTATATGCAGCTTCAGAAAATGCTGTTTTTACTTATGATTTAATTACTTCTGAAATAAACACCATTACTACCATTCAAGGACTTTCAGGAGAGCTAATTTCTTCAATCTATTACAGTGAAGGGTTTAATATTACAGCCATTGGCTACCAAAATGGCTTAATTGAGCTTGTCTTGGATGATGGCACAGTGTTGAAGGTAATTGACATTTTAGACAAGCCAACCATTCCTCCTAATAGAAAACGCATCAATCATTTCAATGAATTTAATGGTAATTTATACATTTCAACTGATTTTGGTATTTCTGTATATGACCTTACGTCTCTTGAATTTGGAGACTCTTATTTTATAGGTGATTTAGGAACTCAAACCCGCATCAACCAAACAGCTGTTTTGGATGGTTATATTTTTGCGGCAATGGGTAATAAAATTAAAAGAGCAGATGTTAATAACCCCAATCTCATAAACTTTGAAGAGTGGTTTGATTATTATCCTTCAGGAATGATTGGAATACAGAGTTTTGGAGATTTTTTATACGGAATTGATTTTAATTCACGCCTGCTTCAGTTTGAAGACGGCAATGCAACAATTATTGCAAACTTCAGTGAACCCAATAAGAACATTTATACTTCAGAGAATTATTTAACAGTCACTTCCGAA
This sequence comes from Planktosalinus lacus, assembly GCF_014640155.1. GTDB lineage: Bacteria > Bacteroidota > Bacteroidia > Flavobacteriales > Flavobacteriaceae > Planktosalinus > Planktosalinus lacus. The sequence goes on from NZ_BMGK01000001.1 coordinate 226,358, forward strand.
ACAAGTTCAACAGTATTTGATTTGAGTTTAGACCAGGTAGCTTCTGTTAACTCTGTAATGGATTATGAAGAATATGGTTTGTCAAATTCTTTGGCTTATAATAATAATATTTATCTTGCTACTGATCAATATGGAGTACTTGAGGTTCCTTTTGGAAATAACCAAGCAGAGCAAATCCTACCCGATGGTCCCATACTCAATAAGCCTTTTGCAATTGATGCAACACCCGGGCAGCTATGGGTTGTATTTGGAGAAGTAACACTCACTTTTAATCCATTTCCGTTAAACGAAAGAGGGATGAGTCAATTCATCAACAACAAATGGGTTAACGTTCCTTATGAAGAGCTTTTTGGAGCCAAATCGATTTCTTATGTAAAAATTGATCCCAATAATCCTTCTGAAGTGTATGCCGGATCTATGAATGATGGATTATTAAAGCTGGTTGATTCCATACCAACCATTTTGTTTGATGAAACAAATAGTGCATTGGAACCCGGTTTTGTAACATCCAATAACCCGGGAGGAAGTATTAGAATATTTGGCTCTGAATTTGACAATTCCGGTAATTTATGGTTTGTGCAATCAGGAGTTGAAAATGGTTTGAATAAGCTTTCAGCAAGTGGTCAGATTCAAGGGTATGACTTAACAAGTGTTATTCCTGATCCCCCTTCTGAAGTGGGATTAAATAAGTTGGATATTACCAGAGAAGGATTTGTCTTTTTTGCCAGTTTAAATAACGGACTTATTGGATACAACCCAACTACAGGAGCGTTTAAAAAAATAATGGAAGATTTTGGCAATGGAAACCTCCCTGATAAAAATGTAAGAGCCGTAACAATTGACAATAGAAATCAAGCTTGGATAGGTACACTAAGAGGTTTGAGAGTGTTGTTTAATGTGGGCGGTTTCTTTCAGGAAAATGCCAATGTTGACGCACAGCCCATCATAATTCTCGATGATGATGGAGTCCCACAGGAGTTATTGTTTGAACAGTCCATTACCGATATTGAAGTGGATGGAGCCAATAATAAATGGATTGCCACTGCTACATCAGGTGTTTTTTATGTGTCCTCAAATGGTCAGGAAACGTTGTTGCGTTTTAACAAAGACAACTCACCATTGCCCTCAAATAATGTCCAAGATATTGCAATCGATCCTCAAAGTGGAGTGGTGTATTTTGCAACGGCCAACGGCTTAATGGCTTTTAATGGAACCACTACTGCTCCCAATGAATCACTGGAAGCACTAAGGGCTTTCCCAAACCCAGTGAGGCCAAATTTCAACGGGAGTGTTACTATAGACGGGCTTACCGCGCGCGCTAATGTAAAAATAACCGACGTAAACGGAAATCTTGTATATGAACAAGTCTCTGAAGGGGGAAGTTTACAATGGGACACAACAGCTTTTGGCAGATATAAAGTTTCATCCGGGGTTTATTTTATATTGGCTACTACAGATGATGCAATGGAAACCAAAGTTGCCAAAGTAATGATTGTAAGATAATGCTTGTCAACACCAAAGCACTTGTAATCTCAACTGTAAAATATGCAGAGGCAGATTTGATCGTAAAGTGTTTTACAAAGAGTTTCGGAATTAAAAGTTACTTGTTAAAAGGAGTGCTTAAATCAAAAAAAGGAAAAATCAGAGCATCCTATTTTCAACCTTTAACACTTTTGGAAATAACAGCACTTCACAAAGACAAAGGAACATTAGAATATTTACGGGAAGTCAAAGTTGATTATCCCTATCAGACACTTCACTCCAATGTTGCAAAATCAGCGTTGGTTTTGTTTCTGTCAGAAGTTTTGAAGCAAAGTATAATTGAAGAAGAACCCAATGATTCTCTCTATTTATTTTTAAAAGAATCCCTTATATGGCTTGATGAAAATGAAAGTTATGCCAGTTTTCACATATTATTTCTTTTAAAACTAACTGAATATTTAGGATTTTCACCAGATACCTCAACTATCAAACAACCAATATTTAACCCCGTAGAAGGAATTTTTCAACAAGACATTTCTAATATATATTGTGTGGAATTAACTCCCGAAAACCAAGGGTTAAAACAACTTTTCGGCATAAAATTTGATGACATAACAGCTTTAAAACTAACCAAGAAACAACGTCAAAATACGCTTGATTTATTATTGCTTTATTTTCAATTGCATATTCAAGGGTTTAAAAAGCCAAAATCACTCGCTGTTTTGCATCAAATATTTAACTGATAATGAGACTGTCATTAGTTTTTCTAATATTTTCTGTATCGTTTGTATATTCTCAGCAAATAAGATTAATTGACAGTGAAACCCTGGAGCCAATTCCCAGTGTTTTAATATACAATGCAAACAAGTCAAAAAGCAGCATTTCAGATTTAGACGGATATTGTTCAATTACTCCCTTTGATTCTAAAGAAGAAATTTATTTCCAGCACACAAGCTATAAAAATGTCGTTTTAACGAAAGAAGAAATTCAAAAAAATGGAGCGCCAATTTTATTGATTCCTGAAACAGGTCAACTGGATGAAATCATACTATCTGTTTCAAAATTTAAACAAAAGCGAAACGAAATTTCACAATCCATAGTTGCCATTACTGCTAAAGAAGCTCTTTTTTCTCAACCACAAACCGCTGCAGATTTACTAAGTAACAGCGGGCGAGTGTTTGTGCAAAAAAGCCAACTGGGAGGCGGAAGCCCTATGATAAGAGGCTTTTCAACAAATCGACTCTTGATGACCGTAGACGGTGTGCGTATGAATACCGCTATTTTCAGAGGGGGAAACATACAAAACATCCTGTCAATTGATCCGTTTGTAGTAGACAATACTGAAGTCATTTTAGGTCCCGGGTCCGTGGTTTATGGAAGTGATGCCGTGGGTGGAGTGATGAATTTTTACACCCTGAAACCCAAATTTTCTTTTGAAGAGGGAATGGCTTTTTCAGGAAATGCTGTTGCCCGTTTTTCTACTGCCAATGAAGAGAAATCCGGACACTTAGATTTGAATTTCGGATTCAAGGAATGGGCTTTTTTGAGCAGTATTTCTTATAGTGATTTTGGCGATTTAAGAATGGGAAAACATGGGCCCGACGATTACCTTCGCAATTTTTACATTGAAACAATTGAAGGTGAAGATCTTCAAACCGAAAACACAAATCCACTGATTCAAAAACCCACCGGTTATGACCAACTCAGTTTAGCTCAAAAAGTGAGATTTATGCCCAATGAAGTTTGGGATTTTACTTTAAACTTGTTGTATTCAGAAACATCAGACTATTCACGCTATGATCGTCTCACTCGTGAAAGAAATGGCAACCTGCGAGATGCTGAGTGGTATTATGGCCCCCAAGGGTGGTTTTCAAGCAACCTACAATTGGAGCGAAAAAGCCGAAGCATTTTGTATGATGATTCCAAACTAATTGTAGCCTATCAACGCTTTGAAGAAAGCAGAAACAATAGAGGTGTGGATTCGAATGAGTTGTATAAAACCAATGATAATGTAGATGCTATTTCTACCAATCTTGATTTTACCAAAAAGATTAATGAAGTCAATGTCTTTTATGGTTTTGAGTATGTTCATAACAAAGTAACTTCTTCAGGAAACCTTACAAATATTGACACAAATGAGACGACTGAAACTGCTTCACGCTATCCCGATGGTTCCACTTGGCAATCCATAGCAGCACATTCCAGTCTAAATTGGAAGTTACTCCCTAAATTGAACCTTCAAGCCGGATTACGCTACAGTCATTTTATAATAGACGCTACTTTTGAGAACCGTTTTTATGATTTTCCCTTTAAAGATATTGAAATCAATACCGGAAACCTTACGGGAAGTATTGGTTTTGCTTTTCAAGCCAGTAAGTTGTTGGGATTGCGCACTAACTTTTCAACAGCTTTCAGAGCACCAAACATTGATGATGTCGGAAAAACATTTGATTCAGAACCCGGAAATGTGGTTGTGCCCAATCCCAATTTAAAAGCGGAATATTCCTATAACGGTGAATTGGGTGCTATACTCAATTTTGAAAATCTCCTAAAAGTAGAAATGGCCACTTTTTATACCAAACTCGACAACGCACTAGTGCGTCGTGATTTTAGCCTTAACGGCGAAACTGAAATCATCTATCAGGGTGAATTAAGCAATGTCCAAGCCATTCAAAACGCCGCCGATGCTCGTGTATATGGTTTTGAAGCTTCTTTGAAAATCAATTTTGGTGAAAATTTAAGTCTCAGTTCAAATTACACCATCGCCAGGGGTTATGAAGAACTGGACAATGGTGACAAAGCCCCTTTGCGCCACGCACCTCCACAATTTGGAAATACTCATCTGATTTGGAAAAATAAACGTTTAAAAATAGATGCTTTTGCCCGTTACAGCGGCCAGATTAGAGCAGTTAATATGGCACCCTCTGAAGCCAACAAGCCTGAATTATACCCAATAAACACCAACGATGATTTGTACTCACCCGGGTGGTACATGCTCAATTTGGCGACTCAATATCAATTGACAGATACTATGCAATTTTCAGCTTCTCTTGAAAATATTACAGACCAGCGATACCGCACCTATTCTTCAGGAATTGCTGCACCGGGAAGGAATTTTATTGCTTCGGTGAAGTACTCATTTTAAACAAGGATATTTCCTCTAAATTGCTTATTTTCGCAACCTTAAATAAAAAGTGCACCCGATGAGCAAGAAATTTCCTGAATATAAAGGATTGGATTTGGCAAAAGTGGCTGATGAAGTATTGGATTTTTGGAAACAGGAACACATTTTTCAACAAAGCATTACTACACGCGAAGGCAAGGAGCCCTATATCTTTTTTGAAGGACCACCATCAGCAAATGGTTTGCCCGGAATTCACCACGTGATGGCGCGTGCCATCAAGGACATCTTTTGCCGTTATAAAACCCAAAAAGGATTTCAGGTACAGCGCAAAGCAGGCTGGGACACACACGGCCTACCCATTGAGCTTGGAGTGGAAAAGGAATTGGGAATCACCAAAGAAGACATCGGAAAAAAAATTAGTGTTGAAGACTACAACGCCGCCTGTAAAAAAGCCGTGATGCGCTACACCGATGTGTGGAACGACCTTACCGAAAAAATGGGCTATTGGGTCGATATGAGTGACCCTTACATCACTTACAAGTCCAAGTATATGGAAACGGTGTGGTGGTTGCTTAAGCAAATTTATAATAAAAATTTACTATACAAAGGTTACACAATTCAGCCCTATTCCCCTAAAGCGGGAACTGGATTAAGTTCACACGAGCTCAACCAACCGGGAACTTATCAGGATGTGACAGATACTACGGTGACGGCACAGTTTAAAGCTGTAAAAAACACCTTGCCTGAGGTTTTACAAGGCTTTGGAGCTGTTTATTTCCTGGCCTGGACAACCACTCCCTGGACCTTGCCAAGTAATACAGCATTGACCGTAGGACCAAAAATTGATTATGTGTTGGTAAAAACATTTAACCAGTACACTTTTGAGCCCATCAATGTAGTGCTGGCAAAAGCGTTAATTAACAAGCAATTTGACAAAAAGTTTCAACTCGCAGAAACCGAAAGTGAACTAAATGATTTTAAAGAAGGTGATAAAAAAATACCTTTCTTTATTGCTGCCAGTTGCAAAGGAAAAGACCTCGAAGGTATACGATATGAGCAATTATTGCCCTATGCGTTACCTCATAACAATCCTGAAAATGCTTTCCGTTTAATTTCGGGTGATTTTGTAACTACTGAAGACGGTACAGGTATCGTGCATACGGCACCAACATTTGGTGCTGATGATGCCTTGGTGGCCAAACAAGCCGTTCCTGAAGTGCCGCCATTACTGGTAAAAGATGAAAACGGAAATTTGGTACCTCTGGTTGATTTGCAAGGAAAATTCCGTGTTGAACTGGGTGAATTTGCGGGTAAATATGTGAAGAATGAATACTATGACGATGATCAAGCTCCCGAAAAATCAGTGGATGTAGAACTAGCCATCAAACTTAAAGAAGAAAACAAAGCTTTTAAGGTTGAAAAATACGTGCACAGCTATCCCAATTGCTGGCGTACAGACAAACCCATTTTATACTACCCACTCGACTCGTGGTTTATAAAAGTCACTGACTTTAAAGACCGTATGTTTGAGTTAAACAAAAGCATCAACTGGAAACCCAAAGCCACAGGCGAAGGTCGTTTTGGAAACTGGCTGGCCAATGCCAACGACTGGAACCTTTCCCGCTCGCGTTACTGGGGAATTCCGTTGCCCATTTGGCGCACAGAGGACGGTAAAGAAGAAAAACTCATCGGTTCTGCTGAAGAGTTGAAAGCAGAAATGCAAAAAGCCATCACCGCCGGAGTCATGGAAAAAGACCTTTTCCCGGAGTTTGTTTCAGGGGATATGTCTGAAGATAATTATGAAAAAATAGACCTTCATAAAAACTACGTCGATCAAATTATTTTGGTTTCTGAAACCGGAAAACCTATGAAGCGCGAAAGCGATTTGATTGATGTTTGGTTTGATAGTGGGAGTATGCCCTATGCCCAATGGCATTACCCATTTGAAAATAAAGAAAAAGTGGAAAATACCTGGAGAAAAGCCGATTTTATTGCTGAAGGTGTTGATCAAACCCGTGGTTGGTTTTATACGCTGCATGCTATTGCCACGATGACCTTTGACGATGTTGCTTATAAAAACGTAGTCTCAAACGGGCTGGTTTTAGATAAAAACGGACAAAAAATGTCCAAACGTTTAGGCAATGCTGCTGATCCTTTTGAAACCATTTCTACCTATGGACCAGATGCCACGCGATGGTACATGATCAGTAACGCAAACCCCTGGGATAATCTGAAATTTGACATTGAGGGCATCGCTGAAGTAAGAAGAAAATTTTTTGGAACTTTATATAATACCTATAGTTTTTTCAGTCTATATGCCAATCTGGATGACTTTGATTATTCTGAACCTGATGTTCCATTAAATGAACGTCCTGAGATTGATCGCTGGGTTCTTTCAGAACTGCACACACTCATTGAAAAAGTAGATACTTTTTATAACGATTATGAACCCACAAAGGCCACCCGTGCCATTTCTGACTTTGTACAGGAAAATTTGAGCAATTGGTTTGTTCGTCTTAGTAGACGCCGTTACTGGAAAGGTGATTATGGCACTGATAAAATTTCGGCCTATCAAACCTTGTACAGTTGTTTGGTAAATGTCGCGAAATTGAGTGCACCTGTTGCTCCGTTTTTTATGGACAGATTGTACAAGGATTTAAGTGGTTCTGTCAAAAAGGATGCAGCAAGTTCAGTGCATTTAGCAGATTTCCCAACATTTGATGCGTCCTTTATTGATAAGGCACTGGAAAGCAAAATGCAAAAAGCCCAGACTATTTCATCGCTTGTTTTATCTCTTCGACAAAAAGAAAAAATCAAAGTGCGACAACCCCTCCAAAAAATAATGATTCCGGTATTGAATGAAGCACAGCGTGAAGAGATTTTGGCAATGGCAGACTTGATAAAATCTGAAGTGAATGTCAAAGAAATTGATTTGATTGACGAGGATTCAGGTATTTTGGTAAAACAAATAAAACCAAACTTTAAAGTTCTAGGACCTCGATTTGGCAAAGACATGAAAACAGTAGCAAATGCCATCATGAATTTTGGACAAAATCAGATTAAAGAAATTGAACAACAAGGTGAAATTTCCATAGAAATTAACGGAAAAAGTGTTACTTTGCAGAGCCTTGAAGTTGAAATAAGTTCTCAGGATATTGAAGGGTGGCTGGTAGCAAATAGCGGTGCCTTAACAGTCGCTTTAGATATTACTATATCAGAAGATTTGCGAAATGAAGGGATTGCCAGAGAACTTGTAAACCGCATTCAAAACCTCCGAAAAGATTCAGGATTTGAAGTATCTGATAAAATTGAAATTACAATTCAAAAGAGTGATTTGATCAGTAACGCAGTTAGTAAGAATGCGACTTACATCAAAACAGAAACACTAGCAGATTCACTACTATTAACTGATCACATTCAAGAAGGGCTTGAAATAAATTTTGATGATGTAGAAACCAAATTGGTAATTAAAAAAATATAAAGAACATGAGCGAAGAAACAAAAACCCGATACAGCGACGCTGAACTAGAAGAGTTCAGAGCAATTATTGTTGAAAAAATTCAAAAAGCACAGGAGCAATTAGAACTCATTAAAAGCGCCTATATGAATGATGGTGATAATGGTACAGATGATACCTCGCCCACTTTCAAAGCTTTTGAAGAAGGAAGTTCTGTAATGTCTAAAGAGGCTAACTCTCAATTGGCAATCAGACAGGAAAAGTTCATCAGGGATTTGAAAAATGCATTGGTTCGTATTGAGAACAAGACATATGGTATTTGCCGTGTCACAAAAAAATTAATTTCTAAAGAACGACTCAAACTAGTTCCTCACGCAACACTAAGCATAGAGGCTAAAAACATGCAGATGTAATAAAACGCCTATAAAAATGCGTTTTACTACCTCACAATATTTAATTGCAATACTCTATGACTTTAAAAAAGGCCGGGCTCATCATATTTTTGATTTTGCTTATAGATCAGGTTTCTAAGGTTTATATCAAAACGCATTTTATGCTGGGTGAAGAAATCAAGGTCTTTGAATGGTTTCGCATACTTTTTATCGAAAATGAAGGCATGGCATGGGGAGCCAAAATTCCCGGTGAGTATGGTAAACTAATTCTAACTGTTTTCAGGTTGATAGCTATTGTAGCCATTGGTTACTGGTTATGGGATTCAATCAGAAAAAAAATGTCGCGCATTCTAATTGTTGGCATTTCTCTGATATTTGCCGGTGCAATGGGAAACATCATTGATTCTGTTTTTTATGGAGTGATTTTTGACGATAGTTACCGTAAGGTTGCGACACTCTTTTCAGAAGAAGCTTATGGCACTTTATTTCACGGTAAAGTAGTTGACATGTTATATTTTCCACTCTATAAAGGCTATTTACCTGAGTGGATTCCCATTTGGGGAGGTGATTATTTTACATTTTTTGATCCGGTTTTTAACGTGGCTGATGTTGCCATAAGTACCGGAGTAGGATTGTTAGTTGTTTTCAATAAAAGAGCGTTTCCAAAAGAGACAAAAGAGGAAACAGAAGCACACTCAACTTCTGAAGTTAATTCAAAGGAGCAAGATACTTAAAAGGTTCTTCCGGAATATTTCTCAAAACTGAATATACGATTGCGATTCCAAAATAGACTACAATAAACACATTACTGTAAAACAATTTCACTCTGTGCTTGGTTCCAAAAGCAAAATTTAGATACTCTACAATCAAAGCATAAATCAACAGAGGTATACTCAAAATCAATATGGGGTTGTATCTAAATGCAGCAAAGATTTCAAAATGCATTAAATGGTGAATAGCTCTTTGTGAACCACAACCGGCACAATACAAATCAGTTGTGTATTTTAAAGGGCAGGGCAAAAAAAAGGAAGATTGACTTGGATTGAAAACATAATAAACAAAAAACAATACTCCCAATAAAAGTAGTGGGAGTATGGCTTTTAAAAACGTTTTAGAATTCAGCAAATGCACCACCTACACCAAGTATTATTACAAATAGAACATACAATACAATGCCTATCAGGGCAATAGCAGCACCCCAGATGGAATACTTTTTAGCGTCATCTGCCGCCTTTTGTGCGGCTTCATAATTACCTTGTGCCCAATATGTATTTACATTTGAGGATTTAATAATTGCAACAATTCCAAGGGGCAGGCAACACAAAACAGTGCATAAAATAGCCCAAACTAAATTATTGTCAGGCGGAGTTGAAGGTTGGTTTTCCATGGTTTTTATTAGTTAGAGTTGAAAGACACTAAGATAGGAAAATTTCTAAAAGCAGTAAACTTCTTCAGGAGTAATGCAATAATCTAAAGGGATGTCTGTTTCTGAAACAGCAATAACGGATGATTCAGGAGCAAATAGTGAAAGGCCGATTTTGATAGAATCTTTTTTACAAGAGGCTAAAAATCGATCATAAAACCCTTTTCCATAACCCACCCGGTTTCCCAGTTTGTCATAGGCGAGCAGCGGAATAAATACTACCTCAATTTTATTTTCTGGAAAAGGAATGCCATCTTTCGGTTCAGGAATTCCCCAATTATTTGTTTCAATTTTGGTATTGTCTGTCAACAGAAAGTGACTTAATGAATTTGTCTTTACATCTGTTTTTGGAACGGCAATGTTTTTGTCTTTGCCCTGTAAAATATGAAGGATATATTCTGTGTTTATTTCTCCTTTTTCAGTAATACTTAAAAATATATGGTAGTTGTTGAATTGCCAAATGGGAAGCTTTAGTGCAATGTTTGCAATTTGTATGCTTTTGTCATCAATTTCTTCTATTGAAAATTCACTTCTCAATTGAAGATATTTTTTTCTTAGCGCTGTTTTGTTCATTTTGAATTCAGGTTAAGATACGAGCGTTGAAATGTGAAAAATGGCATCCCCCTGGTGCACAATAGGTGACTGATTTACATTAATTATGTAGCCGTCATTAGGGGCTTTAACTCGCACTTTCATTTCACCGTAAGGATCAGTTATTGAAGCTAAAATATCTCCTTTTTGTACAAATTTATTACAGTTTGCTTTAGTGTGTAACAATCCACTTTTATGTGCTCTTATCCAGGTGCTTTTTTCAATTACAACAGGGTTGTGTTCTTGAGTAGGAATTTTAAATTTATGTTGCAGCATTGCAAAATGATCCAAAAACCTCATTACCCCATGCACACCATATTCAATAATATCCCGATCACAGCTCAATGATTTGCCCCCCTCAAACAACAGCGAAGGAGTTCCCATTTTTAGACAGGTTTGGCGATAGGACTTTTCGAGGGTTTTAGACATCACTATAAAGGGCGCGTTAAATACTTTTGCATATTTTAAGGCCACATAATCATTGGGTGTTACTCTTATTTGAGCTGCATTGAATCTGCTGGCTCCCCCGGTGTGAAAGTCCAGGCAATAGTCTGCGTGTGGTAATATTTCTGTTGTAAAATGATGTGCAACCCGGCTGGCGAGTGATCCTTTTTTTGTTCCTGGGAAAACACGGTTTAAGTCATGACCATCCGGAAATTGTCTGCTCATGGATAAAAACCCAAAAACATTGAGAATTGGAATACAAATAACTGTTCCTTTTTTGGGTTTGTTTATTTTTTTAGCGATGAGTTGTCGCACTATTTCGACTCCGTTTATTTCGTCTCCATGAATTCCTGCAGTAATGAGTATTGTGGGCCCTGGCTTTTGGGCACGTTCAATAATAATTGGAATTTCAACGTTTGTTGCCGTGTAGAGCTTGGCAATATTAAAAAGGATGGTTTTACTTTCACCCAATGCAATATTTTCACCTAAAATTTTCAAGATAGTTGGTTTTTAAATGCTTCTTTCGATGTATCTGATGATACTTTTTGCAATGTCTTTTCCTGTAGCGGCTTCAATTCCTTCAAGTCCCGGTGAAGAGTTTACTTCAAGAATTAACGGTCCTCTGGATGATTGCAACATATCCACTCCGGCAACAGCCAATCCCATAACACGGGCAGCTTTGATGGCGGCATTTTCTTCTTCATCGGTGAGTTCAATTACACTTGCAGTACCCCCTCTGTGAAGATTGGATCTAAATTCACCTTCTTTGCCTTGACGTTTCATTGCACCAACAACCTGACCGTCTACCACAAACGCTCTGATGTCTGCACCGCCGGCTTCTTTGATGAATTCCTGAACAATCACACGGGCTTGTAAACCATTGAATGCTTCAAGAACTGATTCTGCCGCATTGTTCGTTTCGGCTAAAACCACTCCCAGTCCCTGTGTACCTTCTAAAAGTTTAATGATTAGTGGCGCTCCTCCCACGTGTTTTATTACATCCTGGGTGTTTCTAGAGTAGTTTGTGAATACTGTTTTGGGAAGCCCCAATCCTGCACGTGAAAGCACTTGCAAGCTTCTTAATTTGTCTCTGGATCGAACTAAAGCTTGTGACTCGGTGGTTGTGAAAACCCGCATCATTTCAAATTGTCTTACAACTGCGGTTCCGTAGAATGTAACTGAAGCACCAATTCTGGGAATAACGGCATCAGTGTCTTTTACAAGATGCCCTTTATAATAAATGCAGGGGTTCTTTTTTTCAATGACAATATCACATTTAGCGTGGTCAATAATTTCCACGTTATGATTTCTTTTTTTTGCGGCCTCCACGAGTCTTTTTGTTGAATAGAGACCGGGATTACCCGAAAGGATTTTAATGTTCATTTCGTTGTTGTTGTTGTTGTTTGAACGATAAATTAGTTAAACTTGTATCGACTACAAATCTTTTATTTAAAAAAGTTCTGCCTAAAAGCACAGGAAACTTCATTTCTTCCCTGTCTGAAAGGGTTAAAAATATATCGTGATTTTTGTTGAAAAGAGTTATAGTCGTTTTTATTTTGTAGCGTGTTTGTACTGAACCGTTACTGCTTTTGACCCGTGTTGTTTCATAGTTTTTAAAAATGATTTCTTTTCCGTCATAATCGGGATGTTCTTCATCCAAAAAGTTACATTTTAAAACTCCGTTTTCTTCTTTTACATTTTTGCAATGAATTGAGGAGGTATAAGCACCGGTATCAGTTTTTACGGCAATCTGATACAGTTCCAACAATGGAAAATCTGCTTTGTCTATCCTGCCAATTGTTTGTTTCAAAAAAAGTAAATATTTGAGTGCAATATACTAAATAACTTTAGCGATTTTTAATGTAGTACTATTGTTATAAATAAAAAAAGGTGTTGCCTTCCAATAAGATAACACCTTGGTGGTTATGTTGACACAAAAAAGGGCATTAGAGCTTATAATTCAAACCTATCCCCAAAACTTCTCTAATTTGAAAACCTTTCACGGCATTGTCATCATATATCGCCTGAAAAATCACATTTGCAGACAAATAATCATTTACTTTCAGCACCATATTCATTATATAATCTATATCAACGTTTTGAGGGTCTTCAAGATAATTAGAATACAGGTTTAAGATGTTTTCCATCGTCACATTTTCAACTAAATCAAATTTAGCATATCCTGAGACGGATGCTCCAAACTCAAAACGCATTGTTTCATTGGCTTCTACTCCAAAGTATGGACTTAGATTAAAAGCTTCAATTGCTGCAGGGTCGTTGCCAACATCTGTATACCGGCTGTTTACAAAAATCATTCTGGAAGTTGCCGGAGCGATATTCACTTTTAAATTGTCGCTTTTTTTCCAAAGCATACCGGGACCAAATTGCAGATACCCCGGTGACATAAAACGAGTAGTCTCAATTCGAGTAACAGGATTTGTAGAATCATCAAAGTCATATCCCTTTGCAAACTGGGTTCTAAAATTTGTAAAGAAGGAGTAGGCCCAGTTAGTTTCATTAATCTGATATCCTAAAACGGAATTGATTTCGAGACGGTCGTTAGTTTTTCGTTCAAAATCGTCTCCTTTAATTTTTGTTAAACCATAATCACCCATAAAACGATTGTCCCAGGTTAACTTTCCTTTTCGGTAATTCACATCATAGGTAAGTGAAATATTCCCAGCGATATTTGAAGTTCCTCCACCTGTCCATTCAGCATTAAAAGCTGCTTGATTGAACAAAAGTGAAAAGTTACCAGATTTTGTCCATCCGTCTTTTGGTTTATCCTCTTCTTCTTGAGAAAAGCTTGAAATGGCAGTCAAAGCTGCAAAAAGTGAAATAAATATTCTTTTCATGTTTTGTGTTTTATTACAAAAATACATTTTTTAACTAAAGTTATTTATCAGGATTGAATTTTTGAAAAGGTCCTTATTTTCTTTTAAATAATGGTACGCTTGAGCAGGCTTCACCATAAAAAAGGCTTTTAACCAAAGGTTGAATTTTTTGTATCAATAATACCGAAGCATTTTCCGGCACCGGTTTATTTGAACAACCTTTAATGATTACGGGAAGACCTTTTAAATCAGAAAAATCTGTCTGCTGAATGATTTCAGTATACAGGGTGTTTTCTAAATCTGTTAAGCTGCCGACAACTATTTTTTTTGCAAAAGGAGAGAGATAAGTTGTGAGTAGTAAATATGCCCATCCTGGAATGATGGCTTCTGAGCTGCAATTTAAGGCAACATATGTGTTTTTATATTGACTCCAGTCGTAGTTTTTTGCGCTTTCGCGAAAATCTTTTTCCTTTAAAATTAAGCCTTCATAAAGCCAGTTTTTAACATCAAAAACTACACGCTCACCCTCTGGATAGTAATCTTCAAGATTAAGGGTGATCAATTTGCTGTTAGCTACTTTATTGATGATTTCGTCCATAAAACCGGGAAGATGTTTACAACATTCCTAATTCAAGTTTTGCTTCTTCACTCATCAACTCCTGAGACCAGGCAGGGTCAAAAGTAAGCTCTACTTCGGCGTCTTTAACCATTTTTAGTGAAGCAACTTTGTCTCTCACTTCTTGCGGAAGACTTTCTGCTACCGGACAATTGGGGGTTGTTAGGGTCATTATGACTTTTACTTCATAATCTTCATTGACAAAAACATCATAAATCAATCCTAGTTCATAAATATCAACAGGAATTTCAGGGTCATAGATGGTTTTTAAAACCTTGACTATTTTTTCACCAAGTTCCTGGGTGTTAATTTTTTCTTCAGTTTCCATACGTTTTTAATTTAATTGAGATTGATAGGCGAGAGCATACATTTTAAGTTGCTTGATCATCGAAACCAATCCATTGGCTCTGGTGGGTGATAAGTGCTCTTTTAATCCAATTACATCTATAAAGGAGGTGTCTGCATTTAAAATGTCCTGGGGGGTTTGGTTTGAAAACACCCTTAGTAAAAGTGCAACAATTCCTTTAGTGATAATGGCATCACTGTCTGCCGTAAAATATACTTTTCCATCTTTGAATTCCGGAAATACCCAAACTTTTGATTGGCAACCTTTTATCAGATACTCATCTGTTTTATTTTGTTCATCAATGAGGGGCAATGATTTTCCAAGAGAAATCATATGTTCATAACGTTGCATCCAGTCATCAAAAAATGAAAATTCGTCTATTATTTCTTCTTGTATTTCTTTAATTTCCATTGGTTTCTCTAATCTTTGTCGCAGTGAGCAGAAGTGAACGGTCGTTTGCCGAAAAGAACTTTAATTGTCCCTCTTCAAGTGAGAAAGAGCCTGTTTTTTCAAGTGCTTCAGCTATTTCCTTTTCAGCATCCATTTTTCCTTCACAATATTTTTTTGTACTTGCAATATCCCCAAAATTGATGGCATATAAATCTATGGTATAACTGCCAAAAAGGTTATTGCATTCTGTTGTAGCATTCATTGCTTTATTAAGGGCATCAAACCCTAAAACAAGGTTTTTTGAAGAATAACTTTCTTCTAAAACAGTATTAATTTTATAGTTTCCGTTTAACTGCACGTTGCTTGCGGTATTAATTACTTTTTGAGTTTCGTCGCAAGAGCTTGTTAAAAATATCGCTGCGATTGTAATAATTGATAAAAAAGTTTTCATAGTTTTTAAATTTTAGGTTAGCATTTGTTTTGCTTTCTTCACAGCTTTAATCAAAACATCAATTTCGTGAAATGTATTGTAAAATGCAAATGAAGCTCTCACAGTTCCCGGAATGTTATAAAAATCCATTAAGGGTTGAGCACAGTGATGTCCTGTGCGTACTGCTATGCCTAATTTGTCAACTATTGTGCCAATGTCATAGGGGTGGATACCTTGAATGTTAAAAGAAATTACCGAAGTTTTGTTTTTGCCGGTTCCAAAAATTCTTAATCCTTCTATTTCAAGGAGCTGTTCAGTGGCGTACTGAAGTAACTGGTTTTCATATTGAGCAATTTTATCAAAACCAATTTTGTTTAAATAATCCAACGCAACACCATAGGCAATCCCTCCTGCAATATTGGGGGTTCCGGCTTCAAATTTATGTGGTAAATCTGCATAAGTGGTTTTTTCATAAGTGACTTCTTTGATCATTTCCCCACCTCCCTGATAGGGTGGTAGTTTTGAAAGCCACTCTTCCTTACCAAAGAGAATTCCCACTCCTGTGGGTCCACACATTTTGTGAGCAGAACAGGTATAAAAGTCCACATCAAGTGCTTGTAAGTCGGGTTTGATGTGAGCACATGCCTGTGCGCCGTCAATTAAAACAGCTGCTCCGGCGTTGTGCGTGATTTTAATTATTTCTTCAATGGGGTTGATTGTTCCCAGGGCATTTGAAATATGGTTTACAACTACCAGCTTAGTTTTAGGGGACACCATTCTTGAGAACTCATTCATTTCAAGTTCTCCTTCCTGATTTATGGGAAGTACTTTTAAAACGGCTCCTGTTGACTCACAAAGCATTTGCCAGGGCACAATATTGGAGTGGTGTTCAAGAGTAGAGACAATTACTTCGTCACCTTTTTGTAATATGGATCTAAAACCTGAAGCTACCAGATTAATAGCATGTGTTGTTCCAGATGTAAAAATTATTTCTTTTGATTGCCGAACATTGAAATGAACACGAATTTTTTCGCGCGCTTGTTCATAAGCATCTGTTGCTTCCTGTGAAAGCGTATGAACTCCACGGTGTATATTGGCATTGTAATTTGAATAGTAATCAACCAAAGCGTCAATTACAGCCAATGGTTTTTGGGAAGTAGCGGCATTGTCAAGATAAACCAAAGGATATCCATTGACCTTTCTGGAAAGAATGGGAAAGTCTTTACGAATACTTTCAACATCAAAAGGAGTGCTTTTATTTTCCGTCATCATTTCAGAATGGTTTTTATTAAGGAATAAACCTCTTACAGGTTAAACCCAAGGTTCACACCAATTTTTTTAGCGATAAGCTTTGTGATGCGGGCTTTTACTTCGGGAATTTTAACACTGTCTAACACATTGCTGGCAAAAGCATACATCAACAGTGCACGGGCTTCTTTTTTAGCAATTCCTCTTGATCGCAAATAAAATAGAGCCTCTTCGTCAAGTTGCCCAATGGTGCAGCCATGGGAGCATTTTACATCATCAGCAAAAATTTCTAATTGTGGTTTTGAATTGATTGTGGCTTTATCGTCAATAAGGATGTTATTGTTTTGCTGGAAGGCATCGGTTTTTTGAGCTTCTTTTTCAACAATAATTCTCCCGTTAAAGACACCGGTTGATTTTTCGGCAAAGATGCCTTTATAATCCTGGTGACTTTCACAATTGGGTTCTATGTGGTTTACCAGCGTGTTGTGGTCAACATGTTGTTTGTCTTCAATGATTGTAATTCCTTTTAAAGTGGAATTGATGTGTTCCCCTTTTTGGTAAAAATTCAGGTTGTTCCTGATTAGTTTTCCGCCAAAAGAAAAGGTGTGTACACTCACATTGCTACCATCTTTTTGTGATATAAATGTGTTGTCAATCAATGAGGCGCCGTGATTGTCATTTTGAACCTTATAAAAGTCAATTGAGCTGTTTTTGCCTGCAAATATTTCAGAGACCACATTTGTGAACACTGCATTGTCGGTAAGACTTTGATGGCGTTCAATGATTTGAACGTGGGCATTTTCTTCTGCGACAATCAAGTTTCTGGGTTGCAGTAGAAGTGCTGCTTCATTTCCTGTTGCAAAATTGATTATTTCGATTGGTTTTTCAACTTCTCGGTGTTTAGGTATAAAGATATAGGCACCTTCTTTAGCAAATGCAGTGTTTAGCGAGCTCAAACTGTCGCTCTTGGCAACTTTATTGAAATAGTTTTCAATCACTGCTTTGTATTTGGGTTTACTTAAGGCTGATGACATCAAACAAACGTCTACTTTATCGTGTGTGGTTTCAGATAAAAATGAGTTATAAACTCCGTCGATAAACACAATCTTATAAGTGTCTATTTCATGCAGAAAATATTTTTTTACCTCTTTAAATTCAACTGAATTTTCCTTTTTAGGAAAGACGCAATAGTCTTCTTTTAAAACGGAATTGAGCGAGGTGTATTTCCAGGCCTCTTCCTTTTTTGTAGGGAAACCTGTTTCCTCAAATGTTTTGATGGCTTTGTTTCTTATCTCGTGGATATGAGAATCTGCATCGATATAGTCTTCGAATGCAAAAAATGAGGAAACTAATTTATCTTTTAAGCTCATGTTTGTATGATTAATGGTTAAAAGTTTTTGGTTCAAGTATAAACTCTAAAAACCAGAAACAATTATACGGTCTTAGCCTCTTCTTTGATCCAGTCATAACCGCGTTCTTCGAGCTCATAGGCGAGTTCTTTTGTTCCGGTTTTAACTATTTTTCCATCCAAAATTACGTGCACAAAGTCCGGAATTATATAGTCTAATAACCGTTGGTAGTGGGTGATTACCAACACGGCATTGTTATCACTTTTTAGCTTATTGACTCCATTGGCTACAATGCGCAAAGCATCGATATCCAAGCCTGAGTCTGTTTCATCAAGAATTGCAAGTTTGGGTTCGAGCATTGCCATTTGAAAAATTTCATTTCTTTTTTTCTCACCGCCTGAAAATCCTTCGTTGAGTGAGCGTGAAAGAAACTTTCTGTCCATTTCAAATAATGCAGCTTTTTCTTTTATTTTTTTAAGCATTTCATTGGCAGGCATATCATCAAGGCCTTGTGCTTTCCGGCCTTCGTTGATTGCTGTTTTTATGAAATTGGTAACTGATACACCGGGAATTTCCACAGGATATTGGAAAGACAAAAAGATCCCTTTGTGAGCGCGTTCCTCGGGGGCGAGTTCTGCGATATCTTCAGCCTCAAAAAGGATGTTTCCTTCTGTGACATCAAACTCTTCTTTACCAGCTATGACAGATGCCAAGGTGCTTTTTCCGGAACCGTTGGGTCCCATAATAGCGTGTACTTCACCTGCATTAACTTCAAGGTTAATCCCTTTTAAAATTTCGGTATCTTCAACACCTGCGTGTAAGTTATTGATTTTTAACATTTTTATCTATTCAAGTTTTACATCTGGCTTAGAAGGCGTTTTGCTTACAGTAATAATTTCTGTAATTGTAACTATATCTTCCCAACCGTCTTCATTATCTGCTTTTTTGTTTACTACACCTTTAATGACCACAGGAACCATGTCAAATTCATCTGCTTTAACCGTTTCTACTTGCTTTGCCAGTTCCTTTGCCTTATCGTCAATTTTAACTCCATAAATGAAGTCATCTCCTTTTAAAACAGCAGCATCATCAAGGTAGATAAAGTCTGCTGAAATTTCTTTAGCCTCTTCGTTAGTTTCAGAGGTATTTTCATTGTTTTTACATGCTGTGAAAACAACAAGCGCACTAAATAAAACAAAAATCTTTTTCATTGGTTTAAAGTATAATTTGATTGATTGTTAATTTATCCAACTGAGCCTTCTAGGCTTATTTCCAATAGTTTTTGGGCTTCAACGGCAAACTCCATTGGAAGTTTGTTTAGTACTTCTTTGCTGAATCCGTTTACGATTAATGCAATTGCTTTTTCTGTATCAATACCGCGTTGATTACAATAAAAAATCTGGTCTTCACCAATTTTTGAGGTGGTTGCCTCGTGTTCAATTCTTGCGGTTTTATTTTTTGCTTCTATGTATGGAAATGTATGTGCGCCACATTTATTTCCCATTAACAAAGAGTCACATTGTGAAAAGTTGCGGGCGTTTTCAGCACGGGGACTAATTTGAACGAGTCCGCGATAAGAGTTTTGAGATTGCCCTGCTGAAATTCCTTTAGAAATGATTGTACTTCGGGTGTTTTTTCCAAGGTGAATCATTTTCGTTCCGGTGTCTGCTTGCTGGAAGTTATTGGTGACTGCAATGGAGTAAAACTCTCCTATGGAGTTGTCACCTTTCAGCACGCAACTTGGGTATTTCCAGGTAACGGCACTTCCTGTTTCTACCTGGGTCCAGGATATTTTGGCGTTCTTTTCGCAAAGGCCTCTTTTTGTAACAAAATTATAGACGCCTCCTTTTCCTTCTTTATTTCCGGGATACCAGTTTTGGACGGTTGAATATTTTATTTCTGCATTGTCTAAAGCGATTAATTCAACCACAGCCGCGTGCAGTTGGTTTTCGTCTCTTGAGGGTGCGGTGCAACCTTCGAGGTAGCTCACGTAGCTTCCTTCGTCAGCGATAACAAGGGTTCTTTCAAATTGCCCTGTGCCTGCCTGGTTGATTCTAAAATAAGTTGACAATTCCATTGGGCATTTAACACCTTTTGGAATATAACAGAATGAACCATCACTAAAAACGGCTGAGTTTAAAGCAGCATAAAAGTTATCTTTTTGAGGAACCACGGTTCCAAGATATTTTTTAACCAATTCAGGGTGCTCTTTGATGGCTTCGGAAATGGAACAAAAAATGATACCCTTTTCAGCAAGTGTTTTCTTAAAAGTTGTTGCTACTGAAACAGAATCCATTACAATGTCAACTGCCACTCCGGCCAATTTTTTTTGTTCATCAATCGAGATGCCCAGTCTTTTGAAAGTGTCCAATAGCTCAGGGTCTACTTCATCAAGACTATCATATTTGGGTTTAGAATTGGGAGCAGAGTAATAAGAAATGGCTTGAAAGTCGGGTTTTTGATAATGCACATTGGCCCACTCTGGTTCAATCATTTCTTTCCAGTATCTAAAAGATTCCAATCGCCATTTGGTCATCCATTCAGGTTCTTCTTTCTTTATAGAAATGGCTTTTACTACTTCTTCATTTAGACCAATAGGAAATGTGTCAGACTTGATGTCTGTATAAAAACCATATTTGTATTCTTTGGTTTCCAGTTCCTTTTGTAAGTCGTCTTCGGTATATTTACTCATAGTATTTTTATTTCGTTATAACGAAAAACTTTCTCCACAGCCACAGGTTCTGTTTGCATTTGGGTTGTTGAACACAAACCCTTTTCCGTTTAAACCTCCACTGTATTCTAGTGTAGTGCCCACCAGATAAAGAAAACTTTTCTTGTCAATCACAATTTTGACGGCATTGTCTTCAAAAAGCTTGTCGTTTTCAAGGGTGTTGTTGTCAAAATTTAATTCATAGGACAAGCCGGAACAACCACCACTTTTAACGCCTACTCTCACAAAGTCTGTTTCAACATGAAACCCCTCTTCAGCCATCAGCTGAGCGAGTTTTGTTTTAGCAGTATCACTTACTTTTATCATCTTAAGTAGATTTGTTCTAAATAATGGCACAAATATACAATTTTTATACTGTCTTTTGGTGTTAGATAAATTATAAAATTAGATGGGAGTATAGCTTTTTGTGATGGAAATAAAGGGTCAAAAATCTATTCGTTGGGATCTTGAAAATCTGGATTATTGATAAACTCGGGGTCTGAAAGTGATAACAAAAACGCTTTTAAGTCTGCCTTGTCTTCTTCAGAAAGTTGTACACCGCCTTGAGCAACAGCTTTCATCAAAGGATCTATGGTTTCAGAAAACACCAGTCCTTCGCTGTAGTGATTGATTACTTCTTCCAGGGTTTCAAAGCGGCCATCGTGCATATAAGGGGCAGTAAAAGCAAGATTTCTGAGCGAAGGTGCTTTAAATTTTCCGTTGTCACGGGGGTCGCCTGTTACACTGCCCAGTCCCAAATCTGTAAAGGATTCATCGAGGCCGTTGTTGTGAAACGTATTATCGGTCCAAAGAGGATTGAAGGAATTACCGTGACAATGGAAACAATCACCCCTATCTTCATCCATAAAAACATTGAAGCCGTTTAATTCTTGTGGTGTCAAAATGGTTTCACCTAAAAGATGGCGGTCAAAACGCGAATCTGCAGAGGTGAGCGTTCTTACAAATTGTGCAATTGCTTTTGTAACCAAAACAGAATCTATTGTGGAACTTCCAAAAGCATCATTAAAAAGTGTTGGGTATTCATTGTGATTTTGAAGACTGGCCACAACATTGGGCCAGGTATTATTCATTTCAATTGGGTTTGTGACCGGTTCAAAAATTTGTTTTTCGAGTGTTGTTGCGCTTCCGTTCCAGTTAAATTTTTCCTGGAAATTCCATGCTAAATTTTGAAGAGGCATGGAGTTTCTGAACCCTTCAATGCCGTCAATACCCACACTAAATTGAAGTGGATCTGAAAAAGCATTCTGTGGGCGGTGACAGTCTGCACAAGCTTGTGTGCCATTTCCGGACAGAACGGGGTCAAAAAATAATTTTCTTCCCAATGCGACACCTTCTTCAGTTTGTGGATTTGAAGCAGGAATTACAGGTTCAGATAAAAATTGGGAGAATAGTTCAGGTATTTCGAGGGGTTGTGGAGTTGCGACATATTCATTACTGTCGTCACTTGAATTACAGGCGACAATTGAAATAATTAAACCAAATAGTATAACAACTTTTAAACGCATCAGGGGGTCGTAATATCACCTAAACTAAATACTGTACCGCTATTATCATACATCATTTTTTGTGCTGTGTAGTTCATCATCAGTTCTGTGTTGAACTCATTCAAGTCCCAGGTGTGCGGGTTTTTAAACCATTCAGCAACATTCATATTGAATTCAAAAGTGGTGTTTTGATTTAACGTAAAGTCTGAAGAAAGATATACGGTTCTGTAATTTGCTTCATAGGTGTTTTCACCCACACGGGCAGTTCCCATATGATAATTGAAAGGTTGAGCACCTTCAGTAGTTTCATAAGTGCCGTCCATTTGTAAAAAATGGTAACCACCACCTAAATTTTCAGGCCAGTTCCAGGAAACTGAGTTTAGGTCTGCATAGGCACCAGATATATTGTATTGTTCATCGAGTCCCAATGTAAAGGAAATGACAGTATATTCTCCTTCAGGAATATTTGCATTGAAGGTAAAGTTTAAGGTTTCTTCATCTGATAAATCAAAAAGTTGATATCCTGAGAGTTGTGTTGTTTGACCGTTTTCCTGGTAAAAAGTGATGTTTGAAACAATGTAACGCAAGCGGTCAAGTGACAACTGGTCACCGTTTGCATTGGTATAAGTGGTTGAGCCAAAATCATCAAATGTTAGATTTTGATTGTCCCAGTTGTGGTTAAATTTGAATGATAAGTCAAGATTATTTACTTTGTCATCATCACTACTGCAGGCACTAAATAGTGTAATTACCGCAAGTAGTATTAAGGTTTTTTTCATTGTAGATTACTTTAATTTTATTAATAGAACGTCTTTTGACCCTTGATTATTGGGAATGTCAAAATCATTGCTTTCTGTGCTTCCCGTAAGGACAATATTTCCATTAGTTGTTAATATCCCTGAGTTACAAAACTCCAGATTACTACCTCCATAGTTTTTTTCAAAAATCAAATCTCCATTGGCATCGGTTATATTCAGCCAGAAGTCACTTTGGCCATAATTGGCAGAGACATCCTGGTCGTTGCTTCTGGAGGTTCCAAAAAGGATTAACTCCCCATTTTGTTTTTCAATTACTTTACGACCGGTGTCAAACTGTGCTCCACCATAAGTTTGTTGCCACAGTAAATCTCCGGTTTCATTTATTTTTAACAACCATGAGTCTGCGTTTCCTTTTGAGTTTGTAACATCCTGATCGTTGCTTCTGGTGTCTCCCAGGATGAGGAAATTCCCATCATTGGTTTTTGAGATTGAATAAGCGATTTCAATTCCAGAGCCGCCGTAGTTTTTTTGCCATTCCATTGCTCCTGAGGCATCAGTTTTTACAACCCAAAAGTCGTAACTTCCTTTAGGGTCTGTAATGTCAAAATCTTCACTTTCGCTATTGCCAATCATTATGAATCCCCCATCGGGTGTTTGCACAACATCATAAGCCCGATCGTTGCTGGTTCCTCCAAAATAGGTATCCCATTGTTGGTTTCCTGAGGCGTCTGTTTTGATGCCCCAAAACTCACCTACGCCGTGACGATTACCGGATTTATTTACAGGCTGTGAGACTGACCTTCCGTCAAAATCCATAAACCCTGCAAGGAAATATCCACCGTCAGTGGTTTGAATTAAAGACTGACCCTGGTCGTTTCCTGTAAATCCAAATGTTTTTTCCCAAAGGATATTTCCGGAGTTATCAAGTTTTAATAACCAAAAATCATAAAAACCGTTATTTAGGGATACATCACCATCGTTACTTCTGGTATAGCCTATTACACCTAAACCACCATCGGATGTATTGATGATTTTTGTAGCTCTGTCGTCAGACGACCCACCATAAGTTTTGCTCCACAGGAGGTTACCGTCTGCATCAGTTTTGAAAACCCAAAAATCAGCATCGGTACTTGTTTTGTCTGAAATGTCTCCATCGTTACTCAGAGTATATCCCAAAACCGCAAAGCCCCCATCAGTAGTTTCAATAATGGAATTGGCATCATCTTCACGTGAACCACCAAATGTTTTTGCCCATTCTATTTCACCTAAAAATTGACCCGGGGTGTCATCTGAATTTATGACGTCATCATCACTCTTACAGCTAACGACAAGCATAAATACCAGTAAAATAAGAGCACTATTTGGGGTCAAATTTTTAAAAAGCATGTTACTTTTTGATTATTTTTTTTGTGGTGTTACCATTGAGTATTACAAAATACATTCCATTGTTTAATGAACTTATGTCTAATGTTCTGCCCATCGTATGATTGTTTTCAATTAAGATTACCTCTTGGCCCAGCGTATTTAGAATTCTAATTTCGTTAATAGGTGTTTCCTGAGATTTAATTGTAATAAAATCTTGAGCCGGATTAGGCGTAATGCTAAAAGTCGGTTTAGACTGTGATTCTGTTGATAAAAAGTTGGGATCCTTAACAAGTAAGAAGCCTCTGTCAACATCACTTATTACTATATTTCCACTTGCAAAGTAGGGATATACACTCCAAGCACCACCAAATCCGGTATTGTCATCCCCGGGGCGCGAGTCAAAATAACCAACTTCTGTCATTATTTGATTGTCAATTTCTGAAATATCAATTGCTCTCAAACCTGCGTGATAATTAGCCAAATAATATGTATCACCTCTCACATAACCGTTGTGATCAATTGCAGTTGTTGGGCCGGTATAATCAAACGTTTGAAAAGGGCTGTCAAGGTCTGTAAAGTCAAATATCACTGTTCTGGTATTAAACCCAAAATTTAGTTCGTCTAACTCATCACCCATTAAAAAGTATCTATGATCTTCTGTTAGCCAACCTTGGTGAGAATAACTTGTACTTGTAAAGGTAACATTGCTAATCAATTGGATGTTGTTTTTGTCTGTTACATCCAGGATAACAACTTCGTTTTCATTGCTTCCAATAAAGAGTTCTTTACCGGCATGGTCTGGGTCTGGGCCTTCATAAAATACCACTTGTGCATCGTGTGTATAATCTGAACTGCTATAACCAGATTCAAATACAGGGTTTGTTGGGTTTTGAATGTTAACAATGTGTGGACCACCGCTAAAAGATGAAGTACCAACAGCGTATGCATACCCATTTTCTTCATTGATCACAATATTGTGTGCTCTACCAAATCCATCATAATGAGCATCGTTTGTGAACGTTTCAGGTGGATTGTTTACGTTTCTTAGTCGTGTTAAATCAAATATTTGCATACCATGATTCGATGCTTCACTGACAATAAAGGCGTGGTTGTTATAAACCTTGGCATCTCTCCAAGTACTTGGATCAGTCTGTGTGGGAAGCTTACCAAGATATATTGGATTTACGGGGTCTGAAATATCTATAAAAGCAGTACCGTTTGAAACACACATAATTGCATATTCTTTATTTGTATCAGGGTCTGTCCATCCCCAACTATCATTTCCTGCACCCGCTGAAAGTATGCCTAAATCAATTTCAGACTGCAAATCATAACCATCACAAGGATATGAACCGGCAAAGCCATTTTCACAAGGGATTTGAGCAAATAGAAATCCGCTAAAAAGAAGAAACAGGGGGAGTAATTTAATTTTCATTCGATGTTGTTTTTTGTTTAGGCTACAATACTACAATAATTTGTTAGTAAATTTATTTATAATCTTGTTAAAAATAGAGCTATGTTAGCCAATTTTGTGTTATAGACAGCTTGAAAACACTCGTTTGATAAAAATTGTTTTAGTTTTGCTTCTTAAAGAAAGTTTCTATGAGCAAGAAAAAGTCTGACTCTATTAAAGATATCTCAACCCTGGGTGAATTTGGTCTTATTGATCATTTAACCAAAGATTTTAAAATAGTTCAAAAATCCACCTTAAAGTCAATAGGTGATGATGCCGCTGTGATTTTTGAACAGGATCGTCAAATGGTTGTCACCACAGATTTATTGATTGAAGGTGTACATTTTGATTTGAGTTATATGCCCTTAAAACATTTAGGTTACAAAGCGGTGGTGGTGAATCTTTCAGATGTGTATGCTATGAATGCTGAAGCTACTCAAATAACTGTTTCCATTGCCATTTCCAACAGGTTTCCGCTTGAAGCGGTTGATGAATTGTATGAAGGCGTCAAAACTGCTGCTAAAATTTACAATATTGATGTAGTGGGTGGAGACACCACTTCTTCAACCCGAGGATTGATTATTAGTGTGACCGCTATTGGTTTTGCTGAGAAAGAGGAGCTTGTTTATCGCGATGGCGCAAAAGAAAACGATTTGATTGTTGTCACGGGAGATTTAGGTGCGGCTTATCTTGGTTTACAGGTTTTGGAAAGAGAAAAGCAAGTATTTCAAGTTAACCCTAATAATCAACCAGATTTGGAACCTTATGTATATTTGGTTGAACGACAGTTAAAACCCGAAGCACGAAAAGACGTTCGTGAACTTCTCAAAGCTCTTGAAGTGATGCCCACAGCGATGATAGATATTAGTGACGGACTTTCTTCAGAGGCCATGCACTTGTGTAAAAATTCAAAACTGGGGTGTAATTTATATGAAGATAAAATACCTTTGGATCCTCAGGTAATTTCAACTTGTGAAGAGTTTAATTTAGACAGCACAACGATTGCTCTAAACGGAGGGGAGGACTATGAATTGTTATTTACTATCTCTACCGAAGATTTTCCTAAAATAAAAGGCAACCCTCACTTAACGGTCATTGGACATATGACCCATCAAAAAGAAGGTATGCATATAATTACAAGAGCTAACACTAAAATTCCATTGAAAGCAAGAGGTTGGAATTCATTTCAGGAAACTTCTGAATAAGACGCTCTTCTCATTTTCTTTTGAATAAATGCTGAAAGACATGAGTTGATTTCTTTCATTTTTGGAGTGAGCGCTTCAATCAATCCATTGACATTGTCTGTTACCTCATGGCCACAACAGCTGCAACGATACTCTGAAATAACATCATTAATTTTTTTGGTTTCTTTATAATTGTGCCCAACGGTAGCACAAATTATTTTTCCGAATGGTGAGGTTGCTTTGGGGGTAGCTTTTTCCATGTGTCGGAGTATTTTTGTTAAGGTTTAAAAGTAATAAAAAATTACATATACCCGACAAAAGGCAATATTATTCGATGAAATGCATATAATTTAACATTTCAGGCCTGTTCTCTATGGTGCTCATATGGCCTCCATTTAAAATTATTAACCGGGAATTGGTTGTTTCTGCAATGGTTTTTAGTTCTGAAACCGGCATGATAGGGTCTAAACTACCTGCTATGATAATTTTAATTTTGTCAAACTTTTTTAAAAAATGAGACCGGTTTTTTCTAATTTTCATTCCTTCAAGTGCAGCAATGATGCCTTGAGTTTTCATTTTTAAAGCATCTTTTTTTAGCACTTCAATTTCATGGGCAAATTTTTCTTTGTTTTGTTCTGCAAAGAGATTTGTAATTGCCATACTTAAAAAAACATTTTTATGCTTTTTAACCAGTGCGATGGTCCTGTCGCGGTTTTCCTTTCTCTCAGCGGAATCTGCTTTTGGAGTGGAGTTTAACAACACAATTGCTGTACAATTTTCAGGAAATATTTCGGCGAAAGCCAAAGCTACATACCCTCCCATTGAGTGCCCGATAAATTTAGCTCGTGAAATATTTTCCTTTAATAATACAGCTTGAACCACTTGAGCCATTAACTCCATAGTATGAATATAACCCAAACAGTCACTTTTTCCATGTCCGGGTAAATCGATGGTAATAACGGTATGATTATTTGATAGTTGGGAAATAAAGGGGTCCCACATCGTTTGATTTTCCAAAAAACCGTGGAGTAACACCAATGTGTTTCCGTTGCCCTGACGCGTATAATAAAAACTAGAAGATTTATAATTCAGCAACATTTGATTTTATTTAACTGAACACTGCTACTGATTATAGACCACTAAAAAATTATCCATTCATCAACTCTTCAATCTCTTCCACTTCTATCGGAATGTTGCGCATCAAATTAAAAGGCTCTCCTTTTTCCTGAACCACTACGTCATCTTCCAGACGAATTCCAAAACCTTCTTGTGGAATATAAATTCCCGGTTCTACTGTAAACACCATGTTGGGTTGTATGGGTTCCCACAGGATACCATAATCGTGGGTGTCCAAACCTATGTGGTGTGAAGTGCCGTGCATAAAGTATTTTTTATAAGCCGGCCAGTCGGGGTTTTCGTTTTGAACATCGGCTTTGTCCAAAAGACCGAGGCCAAGTAACTCTGAGGTCATCAGTTTGCCCACTTCCTCGTGGTATTCTTTCCAAAGCGCACCGGGGACAAGGAGTTTTGTTGCTTCATTTTTAACGCGGTTTACAGCATTGTAAACTTCTTTTTGTCGTTGAGTGAATTTCCCTGAAACCGGAATTGTACGGCTCATATCGCTGGAGTAGTTTGCATATTCGGCTCCCACATCCAGTAAAATTAAATCACCCGCTTTGCATTCCTGATTGTTTTCAATGTAGTGCAGCACATTGGCATTGTTACCGCTGGCGATAATGGGGGTATAGGCAAATCCCCTTGAGCGATTATTCAGGAATTCGTGCATAAACTCAGCTTCCAGATTATATTCCATCACACCGGGCTTGACAAAATTCAATATCCTGCGGAAGCCTTTTTCGGTAATATCACAGGCTTTTTGCATCAGTTTGATTTCGATAGGGTCTTTTATACTGCGCAAACGTTGCAGGATGGGATTGCTTTTTGCCCACTGGTGAGCAGGAAATTTTTCTTTTGTTTTTGCAATAAAACGGTCTTCACAGGTTTGGGTTTCCACCGCCTGACGGTAGTGTTCATTGGTGTTAAAATAGATGGTCTCCGTCTGTGTCATGAGTTCAAAAAAGATTTTGTCAAACTCCTGCAACCAGTAAACTGTTTTGATGCCGCTCACTTCAAACGCGCGTTCTTTGGTGAGTTTTTCACCTTCCCACACGGCAATATGCTCATTGGTTTCTTTGAGGAACAACACTTCCCTGTTTTTAGGATCCGGGGCATCAGGAAATAACAGCAGTATGCTTTCTTCCTGGTCTACACCGCTTAAATAAAGTATATCACGTGCTTGTTGAAACGGCATGGTGCTGTCTGCACTGATGGGGTAAATGTCATTAGAGTTAAAAACGGCCAAACTTTTAGGCTTCATTTGCGCCATAAAGTTGTTGCGGTTTTTAATGTAGAGGGCTTTGTCTATAGTTTCGTATTTCATAACTAAATTCCCGTGTAGGTGGGAGTCTCAAAATTAAAAGCCTGCCTTTCGGCAGACAGGTTCATATCTCCATTAATTACTTCCGCATAAAGCGGAAAAAACAAAGTTACTCAAAGGAGTTGAGACGTTAAAGTTTAATTACGAATAACTTTTTCAACAAGATGCCCTTTGTTTGTTTTTAACCTCAGAAAGTAGATGCCGGGTGATAGTTTAGAAAGGTCTACTCGATTGTTTTGGAGTGAAACATCCAGTTGTTTTCCTGAAGCGTCCAAAAGGGTGAGTTGCTCAATCACTACAGACCCGGAATTTATATAGAGCCAACCGTTTGTAGGGTTGGGGTAGTATGCCACTTCCAAAAGGTCAGGATTTAGAGTTGAAAGGTTGCAGTTTTCACTGATGATTACCTCAGGGTCCACCTCCCACAAGCCTTCATTGATCATTTGGGTTACATAAGCTTCATCATCAACTTGAAGGCATTGCAAGTTGGGGTTGTTTATAACAGTAATTTCATAAGCATTCAAGGTAGCGGTATTAATGTTGTGATTATTCCCATTTTGAATGTCAATCGCTGTAAGATAGGTGTTCTTAACCTGCATTCCCAAAAACTCAGGATTGTTAGATAAATCAAGTGTTCCTTCCAGGGGGGTGTTTTCACTGACAAACTGCATTAATTCGGGGTTTTGGCTCAGGTCAACACTTGTGATTTCAGTGTCGCTGATGGTCAACCCTTTTAAGTTTTGATTTTGGGTTACATCAATTTCTGTCAATGGGTTGTCATATACGCTAATACTTATTAGACTTGAGTTTTGGCTAATATCTATGGCTGAAAGATTGTTATTGCCCATGTGTATGTGGGTAATATTTACATTTTGACTAAGGTCTATTTCTGTAATGTTGTTGTCATAGACCATCAGTCTTAAGAGTTGCGTGTTTTGAGTAATGTCCAGTTCGCTCAGGTTATTGCCACTTAACCAGAGGCGTTCTAAATTGGGGAGCATGCTTACATCAACTGATGGTAAGCCATTGTTAATTAAACGAATTTCCTTCAGGGACCCGGTATTTGGGAAAATAACCTCATCAATGGGTTGACTGCTGGAGAGGCTTACCTCCCTGAGGCTAAGAAGGCCGGACATATCAATGGCGCTGAAATTGTTATTGGTAATGAACAACTCTAAAATGGAAGGAAACTGGTCAATGCCTTCAAACGATTGAATGTCATAGCCTACAAGGTGTAAATTGAGGGTCATACCCACCTCTTGCTGGTCAATGATGCCGTCCTGGTTAAAATCAACAGGGCTGTCAGGGAAACCGTCAAAATCCTGGTCTATCACCAGCTCGTTGAGCAAGACATCCATAAACACGGGGTCGGGCACGGTCACCTCCTGTGCCGTCACAGGATAGTTTATCAAGAATATAAATGCTAGAATTATTTTTTTCATTTTTATACTATATAGTAACCTCAACAATTCATCGCTTGGAGGTTGTTGATTTTTAACATTCAAGTTTAATTACGAATAACTTTTTCAACAAGATGCCCTTTGTTTGTTTTTAACCTCAGGAAGTAGACGCCGGGTGATAGTTTAGAAAGGTCTACTCGATTGTTTTGGAGTGAAACATCCAGTTGTTTTCCTGAAGCGTCCAAAAGGGTGAGTTGCTCAATCACTACAGACCCGGAATTTATATAGAGCCAACCGTTTGTAGGGTTGGGGTAGTATGCCACTTCCAAAAGGTCAGGATTTAGAGTTGAAAGGTTGCAGTTTTCACTGATGATTACCTCAGGGTCCACCTCCCACAAGCCTTCATTGATCATTTGGGTTGCATAAGCTTCATCATCAACTTGAAGGCATTGCAAGTTTGGGTTGTTTAAAACAGTAATTTCATAAATATTTAAGGTGTTGATGTTGTGATTGTTTCCATTTTGAATGTCAATCGTTGTAAGATTGGTGTTATTAACCCTCATGCTCAAAAACTCAGGATTGTTTGATAAATCAAGTGTTCCTTCCAGGGGGGTGTTTTCACTGACAAACTGCATTAATTCAGGGTTTTGGCTAAGTTCAACATTTGTGATTTCAGTGCCACTGATGGTCAACCCTTTTAAATTTTGATTTTGGGCGACATCAATTTCTGTCAATGGATTGTCAGTTACTAGTATACTGATCAAGCTTGAATTCTGGCTTACATCTATGGTTGAAAGGTTGTTTTGGTCTAAACTGAGATGTGTTAGATTTACATTTTGACTCAGGTCTATTTCTGAAAGGTTGTTGTTATCACCCCAAATCCTTAAAAGTTGTGTGTTCTGAGTAAGATCCAGTTCACTCAGGTTATTGCCGCCTATCAAAAGAACTTCTAAATTGGGGAGCATACTAACATCCATAGCGGGTAGTTCTCCATTGATTATTTTAATTTCTTTAAGTGTTTCGGTATTTGGGAAAATAACTTCATCAATGGGTTGACTGCTGGAGAGGCTTACTTCCCTGAGGCTAAGAAGGCCGGACATATCAATGGCGCTGAAATTGTTATTGGTAATGAACAACTCTAAAATGGAAGGAAACTGGTCAATGCCTTCAAACGATTGAATGTCATAGCCTACAAGGTGTAAATTGAGGGTCATACCCACCTCTTGCTGGTCAATGATGCCGTCCTGGTTAAAATCAACAGGGCTGTCAGGGAAACCGTCAAAATCCTGGTCTATCACCAGCTCGTTGAGCAAGACATCCATAAACACGGGGTCGGGCACGGTCACCTCCTGTGCCGTCACAGGATAGTTTATCAAGAGGATTGATACAAAAATTAGATATTTCATAGTGTGGTCTTTCACATTCATTATTAAACGCCTGCTAAGAAAGTGACTGATCAAAACATGTAAACAAGCGTCCAA
The DNA here is from genome assembly GCF_014640155.1 of Planktosalinus lacus. Taxonomy (GTDB): domain Bacteria; phylum Bacteroidota; class Bacteroidia; order Flavobacteriales; family Flavobacteriaceae; genus Planktosalinus; species Planktosalinus lacus. Next base: position 258,777 of record NZ_BMGK01000001.1, read on the forward strand.
AAGGTAAGAAATTTCTTAAATGAGGGGTTTTTTGTATTCAAAATAAAAAGGATTAAGGTTTGTAAAAATGGGGAGTTTTGCTAAGATATAAAATATTTTTTAAAGCAAAGCTTTTGAAACCAACTTGTAAATAGTTACTTTCAACACGCTAAAAAATCAACTTTTATGAAATCCATTCTCTCCTCTCTCGTCGTTTGCTTATTTATCTCTTTTTCATTTGCACAACCTGCTGCTACCACGGCTGTTGAGTTGCAAGCTGCACTTGAACAATTGGAAGCCCATTCTGGAAATTCGCTTGTAAAAAACATGGCCTTTACCAACATTGGCCCTACCGTGATGAGCGGTCGTGTGGTCGATTTGGATGTAAACCCACTTGACCCCACCGAATTTTATGTTGCTTATGCCAGTGGTGGCTTATGGCACACAAATAACAACGGCACCAGTTTCACCCCGGTAATGGACAATGCTCCAACACAAAATCTTGGGGATATAGCCGTTGACTGGAAAAGCGGAACCCTATGGGTGGGCACCGGCGAGAATAATTCTTCCCGTTCATCTTATGCGGGAATCGGTATTTTAAAATCAACTGACAAAGGAAAAACATGGCTAAATATGGGACTTACAGATTCCCACCATATTGGCCGTGTTATCATTAATCCAAATAACCCTGATGAGGTTGTAGTAGCGGTTGCGGGCCATTTGTATTCACCCAATGAAATGCGCGGTGTTTATAAAACGTTGGACGGTGGAAAAACATGGAATAAGACACTCTTTATAAACAACGAAACCGGTATTATCGATCTGGAGGCAGACCCTAAGAATTTTAATGTTCTCTATGCTACCTCCTGGCAAAGAGACCGCAAAGCCTGGCATTTTGAAGGGAGTGGGGAAGGATCGGCCATTTACAAAAGTACTGATGCCGGAAACAGCTGGACGAACGTTTCAATGGAAGGAAGTGGTTTTCCAACAGGAAACGGTGTGGGGCGCATTGGGTTGGCCGTTTATGACGCCAATACTGTTTATGCGTTTCACGACAATCAAGATTTCAGGCCCAAAGACAAAGGCTCTCAAGCCGAAGGCATTCTCACCAAAGAGGATTTTAAAAACATGACGGTAGCCCAATTTATGGCTCTGGATAATAGTGCTTTAAACCGTTTTTTACGGGAAAACAATTTTCAGGAAAAATACCGCGCTGAAAATGTCAAACAAATGGTAAGTGGAGGCACGGTAAAACCGGAAGATTTGGCCAAGTACCTCGAAGATGCCAATGCCATGTTGTTTGATACCCCGGTCATTGGTGCTGAAATTTATAAAACCACCGATGGCGGAAAAAGCTGGACCAAAACCCATGATGATTTTCTGGATGACATCTATTATTCATACGGATATTACTTTGGTGAAATTCGTGTGGAGCGCAACAATCCCGATGCGATTTACATTTTTGGGGTTCCCATTTTAAAATCCAAAGACGGCGGAAAAACCTTTACATCGATGGATGCACCCAATGTGCACGTAGATCATCACGCATTGTGGTTGAATCCCAACAAACCCGGGCATCTTATCAACGGGAACGATGGCGGGGTCAACATCACCTATGATGATGGAAAAAACTGGCTCAAAGCAAACTCCACGCCTGTGATGCAAGTCTATGCCCTGCAAGTGGATAATCAAACACCTTACAATGTGTATGCAGGTTCGCAGGACAACGGTGTTTGGGTGGGCCCCAACAACTATTCCCATTCCATGCGATGGCACAATACCGGTGATTATCCTTATAAAGAATTGATGGGTGGTGACGGGATGTATATTGAAGTAGATGAACGCAACCCAACTATTGTTTATACCGGTTTTCAGTTTGGGAATTATTTCAGGATAGACAGAGATCAGGATAAAACCACTTACATCCAACCCAAACACGAACTCGGCGAGGCGCCTTTTCGTTTTAACTGGCAGACCCCTATTTTGCTTTCTAAACACAATCAGGATATTTTGTATTATGGCGGAAACAAACTAATGCGTTCCATGAACCAAGGGGATGATTATACGGCCATTTCACCAGACTTGACTAAGGGTGGTAAAAAAGGAAATGTGGCGTATGGCACATTGACTTCGATTGACGAGTCACCGTTTCAGTTTGGTTTGTTGTATGTCGGAAGTGATGATGGCCTGCTTCACATTTCTAAAAACAGTGGTGGAAGCTGGGAGAAAATCTCTGATAGTTTTCCGCAGGATTTATGGGTGTCGCGTGTAATTGCTTCAAAGCACAAAAAAGAACGGGTATATTTGACACTTAACGGTTACCGCTGGGATGATTTTAAACCCTATGTCTATATGAGTGAAGACTATGGAAAAACCTGGAAAGCTATTCATGGTAATTTGCCATTATCACCTGTAAACGTCATCAGGGAAGACCCTGCCAATGCAAACATCCTGTACCTGGGTACTGATAACGGAGCCTATGTAACTTTTAACCGCGGTGAAAGCTGGGAACGTTTTTCCTCTAATTTGCCGAATGTTGCTGTGCATGATTTACGCATTCAGGCTGAAGCCAAGGATTTGGTTTTGGGAACCCACGGCCGTTCTATTTACAAGACAAATATTGCAATGCTACAGGAAATGAGCCCTGAAAAACTAAAAGATAACCTGATTGTATTTGATATAAGCAATGTGCGTCATTCTGAGCGCTGGGGAAGCAAATGGAATAGTTGGAGGGAACCCATTGAGCCATCAACTGAAATCCGTTTTTACACCGGGAACACCGGTGCTGCAACCATTATGATAAAAACCGAAAAAGGCACCACACTTTATAGTAGTTCTGAGGATGTCATTAAAGGTTTTAACAGGTATGAATATGATTTAACTCTTTCTGAAAATGGAAGAAAAGCTTATTTAAAAGAAAATAAGGAAGCTACTATTGAAGAAAAACAAAATGGAAAATACTATTTACCAAAAGGAACCTATACCTTGGAAATTACTTTAAACGGAGTAAAGAAAACAAAGGAAATGGTGGTGGAATAGCTGTAGTTTTTATTCATTTTAATTTAGAATGAATCCAAAAAAGCCAAGGGTCGCTTTATCCCAGGCTTTGCTATGGAGTATCTATACAGTATCTATACATTAGGTTGCTTTTTGGTCCATCTTAAAGTAGCTGAAACTCGTCTTTGTCATTCAAAAATTTCAATTGAGTCCTGATTTTCTCTAAATGCTCTTTATCAATAGAAACAATTTTAATTTCTTCTTCTTCGGGGAGCGAATCAGTTATTAATTTTCCGAGACCGTCATAAACAGCTGAGTGCCCCACATATTCATAACCGTCACCATCCATGCCCACACGGTTTACGCCTGCACAGTATGCCATGTTTTCCACGGCTCTAGCCTGCAATAAAATATCCCAGGCATTGACTCGGGCTTTGGGCCAGTTGGCCACATAAAGAATCAATTCATAGCCTTCTACGTTGCGCGACCACACGGGGAATCTCAGGTCGTAACAAATCATCAGGCAGATGTTCCACCCTTTGTAATCGATGATTACTTTTTCTTTGCCGGGGCTGTATGTTTTTTCCTCTTTTGCAAGCGTAAAGAGATGCCTTTTATCATACTTCCCGATCACGCCTTCAGGAGTTACAAAAAGCATCCTGTTAAAATAGTTCTCATTCTCCTGAATAATAACACTTCCCGTAATGGCGATATTTTTTTCTTTTGCCAGGGTTTTCATCCATTCCACGGTGGGTCCATCCATAGGTTCAGCATTTGGAGTTGCATTCATGGTGAAACCTGTGGTAAACATTTCAGGAAGGATAACTAAATCAACATTCTCTGAAATAGAGCTGATTTTCCCTGAAAAATATGCCCGGTTGGCAGCAGGGTTTTCCCATTCCAGCGGCGCTTGAATCAGTGCCAGTTTTAATGTCTCTTTCATAATTTTCTCAATATTTCTGTGGCTTGTGTGAGGGTTTCTTCGGTTTTGGCAAAGCAAAACCTGAGTACTTTTGGGTCTTCCCCATTTTTACTGAAAACGGACGTGGGAATAGAGGCAACTTTGTGGTCAATGGTAAGCCGTTTGGCAAAATCTACATCGTTTTCATCTGTGATGTTTTTGTATGACAACAATTGGAAATAGGTTCCTGAAGCCGGGATAAATTCCCATTTGGAGCCTTCAATTCCGTTTAAAAAAACATCTCTTTTCTTTTGATAGAACGCTGAAAGCTCTAAATAATTTTCAGGGTTTTCAAGATATGTTGCCAGCGCATGCTGGATGGGACGGTTCACACAAAAAACATTGTATTGATGTACTTTTTGAAACTCGGCCATCAACTCTTTTGGCGCAACACAATACCCCATTTTCCAACCGGTATTGTGGAAGGTCTTTCCAAACGAGGCCGTTATAAAGGAGCGCTGTGCTAATTCCGGAAAACGAGCTACACTCTGATGTTTTTTGCCATCAAAAATGATATGTTCATACACCTCATCACTTAAAATTAGAATATTGGTATTCCTGACGAGTTCCTGCAACTGCAGTAAATCTCCTTCTGAAAGAATAGTCCCACTGGGATTGTGCGGACTGTTGATAATGATCATTTTGGTTGCCGGGGATATTTTCTGTTTTACCTCTTCCAAATCAATATGATAATCGGGAGTTTTAAGAGGGATGTTGACCGGTTTCCCCCCGTTGAGGATTACGGCGGGTTCATAGCAATCATAGGCCGGCGTGAACATGATTACCTCATCTCCTTTTGAGATAAAAGCTGTTATGACCGTAAAAATTGCCTGAGTAGCACCGGCTGTTATGGTAATTTCTGTTTCGGGGTTGTAACTGCTGCCGTATAAGGTGTTGATTTTATGGCAAACGTTTTCGCGTAAAGCGGGCAAACCCGCCATGGGTGCATACTGGTTGTGGCCGTCACGCATCGCTTTTGAGACAAGGTCAATGAGGGTTTTATCACTTTCAAAACCCGGAAAGCCCTGGGACAAATTAATTGCATTGTGGTCTGCGGCCAATTTGCTCATTACTGTGAAAATGGTTGTCGAGACATCAGGCAATTTGGAAACTATGGGAAACTGCATATTAATTTTCTGTAGATTTTTGGTCTGCTAAAGTTCTGAAAATAATGCAAGAAACACGAATCTTACCCAAACAAATATGCAACCACTTCCTCAATTTTGGAAACCTTCTGAACGCTTATGGCTGAATTCAGCTTAGGGATTTTGCAATATTTTGACACCATAATGGTATTGAAGCCCAGTTTTTCAGCTTCCAGGATGCGTTGTTCAATACGCGCCACCGGGCGAATTTCGCCTGCAAGGCCCACTTCGGCTGCAAAGCAAATGTCTTTTGGTAATGAGATGTCTTCATTGCTGGAGAGAATGGCAGCAACCACAGCCAGGTCAATGGCCGGGTCATCCACAGAAATGCCTCCCGTAATGTTTAAAAACACATCTTTTGCTCCTAGACGGAATCCGGCGCGCTTTTCCAAAACGGCAAGAATCATATTCAGTCGCTTTGCATTGTAGCCCGTTGTGGTGCGTTGTGGTGTACCATAGACCGCCGTGCTCACCAATGCCTGAATTTCTATCAGCAAGGGTCTAATGCCTTCCAGTGTGGCGGCGATGGCATTTCCGCTGAGGTCTTCTTCGTTTTTTGAAATCAGGATTTCGCTGGGGTTGGGCACTTCACGTAAACCGTCTGCCCGCATTTCATAGATGCCTATTTCGTGTGTGGAGCCAAAACGGTTTTTGTGTGCTCTTAAAATCCGGTACACGTGGTTTCTGTCGCCTTCAAATTGCAAGACGGTATCGACCATATGCTCGAGAATTTTTGGTCCGGCGATGGTTCCGTCTTTGGTGATATGCCCAATGAGTAACACCGGAGTGGCGGTTTCCTTGGCATATTTAATGAGTTCTGTGGTGCATTCTTTTATTTGCGAGATGCTTCCGGCACTGCTTTCTATGTAATCGCTGTGCAGGGTTTGAATGGAGTCGATTACCACGATTTCCGGTTGCAATTCTTCTATTTGTTTGAAGATATTTTGGGTTTTAGTTTCGGTGAGGATAAAGCAATTTTCTGCTTTTGAGGGAATGCGTTCTGCACGCATTTTTATTTGTTTCTGGCTTTCCTCCCCTGAAACATAGAGTAATTTGTAGGGCATTTGCAAGGCGATTTGCAACAATAATGTTGATTTGCCAATACCGGGTTCACCACCCAAAAGAATTAAGGACCCGGGAACGATTCCGCCACCCAGCACACGATTGAACTCTGTGTTTTGGGTGTCGAGGCGGGCTTCTGCCGTGGTGTCAATTTCATTGATGCGCAAGGGTTTAGTGAGTCGACTTGATTTAGTTTGAGAAGGTTTCCAACTAAGTTTTTCGGGTTTTTCAATGAGTTCTTCGGTAATGGTATTCCATTCTTTGCAGGCCGTGCACTGGCCCTGCCATTTGGCAAACTGGGTACCGCAATTCTGGCAAAAAAAAGCTGTTTTGATTTTTGCCATTAGAAACCAAAGTCTTGTTTGATTTTGTCAGCTCTGTCCAAAAGCATATCTATTGTTATGAACCCAACTTCTTCCAGTTCAAAAGCTGACTGATAGGTGCGCATCGCTTTTTTGGGTTCACCGGTTTCTTCAAAGAAACGTCCTAAATAGTAGCTTCCTAAAACTGTGTCAGGATGTTCTTTACTGGCCAATTGAGCGACCTGTTCAAGAGATGTCCATTCTTTTTTTCGTTCGGCAGCTGAGGCAATTGCAATAATATCATTTTCGCGCACCTCTGTTTTAAAACCAAATAAATCTTCAATAGTGGTATATTTTGTCATTAAATACTCAAAGACAGGCGTTTTAAGATTTAAAATAATTTCGTCATAATCCTTTTTGCTGATTGGTCTGAAAATTGAAAATATTTCTTCCAGTGCTGATGGAATGGCTTTCCCAACTAATGAATAATGGGAAGCTCCCTCAAAGTCATCAAAATAATAGTGAATATTTTCCTTATTAATGGTTTTCATATTTTCGTGAAGCTCAAGAGTTACCTCTCTTATGGGTTTTAAATCGTTGGAGCCAGTTGCCAGATAATAAAATATTTTGTGGGGAGTTTTTGAAAGGCTTTCGGCAATACGACTATCCATCATTGGTGCTAAATCAGGACTTAATGATAAATATCCATTAAACAATGGTGGGTCTTTAAACAGGTAGTAATTCATAAAATTAGCAGTAAATTCATGACCGACTGCCAGAATAAATTTTGCTGTTCTGTAATTTTTATCAATATGTGGAATTAATTCCAATCCGATAAATTCAAAAAAATCGGCTCCTTTTTCTGTTGGCAAAAAGTTGGTCTCGTCATATTGGCCATCAAAGTCGCGTGTGCGTCCTTGCATAATTCCCACAACGATTGCCTCCGGCATTTCTTCCCAATAAGAATAGTAGTCTACATTTCCGGCTACGGGTTCAAAAAGGTAGTCTGCATCAAAAACCAATACAATGGGGTATACTTTTTCAGTGTTGGCATCATAATTTCGCGGCAACTGTATTTTTAACCTTCTGGTTTCCTGAAGCTTAGTTGAATTGAATTCTTCATAAATCACTTGTGATGATAAGCCTGTTACCATAAAAAAGCACAACAGAAGTAGGATTAATTTTGCTTTCATCTGTACCTAAATTTTAAATGAGATGTGAAAGGTATAAATTATTTTACTTTTTAATGTAAAATTTCAACCCTATGTAAGTTAAATATTGGAGCGAGTCGAACTTCTTACCTTATTCAATACAGGAAGTAACAAAAATGAAAGTCCTCCAAGAATGATCACCATCACTGTTTGGGAGGTCCAGACAAGCCAACCAAATGCAGTACCGGCAGTTTCAGGCACATTAAAAAGCAACAGGATACCGGCAATGAAAAAAGGGTAAGAGCCAAAACCGCCATTTGTAAAGGCAATAGTGATACTGCCCACAACAAATGATGTGATTACTGCGGCAAGAGAAATGGTGCTGGTTTCATCGAGCGCAAAAATCATTAAGTAATACATTGATAAATACATCACCCAAATAAAAATGGTGTGGCCTATAAAGGCCCACTTTTTTTCCATTTTAAAAATACTAAAGACGCCTTCTTTTATGCCCAATAAAAAGTTTTTGATTTTTAAGCTCAGTGGTGTGTTTGATTTTTTTAAAAAATAAAAAAACAAAAACCCAACAGGAACTGCTATTAGCACTAAAATAAAGAGGTTGAAAGAATCAATGGTTTCAGATAAATAGCTTGTCAAGAGTTTGTATTGCAGGCTTAATGTTAGTGCAATGAGAGAAAGTAAAATAACAAAATCTGCAACACGCTCTGAAATAATGGTTCCAAATGCTTTGTCAAAGGGTACATTTTCATATTTGTTGATCACCAACGCTCTTGAAATTTCACCACTTCTGGGGATAAACAGATTCATCAAATAAGTGATATAAATCGCCATCACATTGTTGTGGTATTTGGGTTTATATCCCATTGGCGAAAGCATGTAATTCCATCGGTAAGCCCTTGACAAATTGCTCAGAATACCAAAGAAAACAGAAATAGCAACAAAGCCATAGTTGGCTTCCTGAAAGTGATTTTTAATTTCTTCAAGTTGTGAAGGTGTAAATTTGTTGTATGAATACCAAATGAGAAATACCCCCAATAGAAGGGGCAATGCAATTTTAAAAAACTGAATTGTTTTTTTCTTCAAAATTATTTGAGAAGGTTGGTTTTTTCGTCCGGAAAAATAAGTGCCGGCTTGAATGAGCGGGCCTTTTCAATATCCATCATACCATAAGTGATGAGAATGAGCACGTCACCCACTGCTACTTTACGCGCAGCAGCACCGTTCAGAGTTAATTCACCGCTATTTCTAGGGCCTGGAATTGCATAGGTTTCAATACGTTCACCATTGTTATTATTAACAATTTGAACTTTTTCACCTTGAATAATATTCGCAGCATCCATTAAATCTTCATCTATAGTAATACTGCCAATATAGTTCAGGTCTGCACCTGTAACTTTTACTCTGTGAATTTTAGATTTTACAACGTTTACAAACATTTTGCAAAGATAATTAATTTAAAGCGATATTATCAATTAAGCGGATTTCTCCTGCAAACACGGCGATAAATGCGCGGTATTTTTTATTTTTTTCTTTATTTTTGAGGGGTTGAAGCGTTTCTTCGTCAGCAATTATAAAATATTCAAGTTTGAGTGTTGTGTTGGCTTCAAAAGTTTCTTCTACTCTCTGAGTAAGTTCATTAACATTTTTTATGCCAAAATCTGCCTGAACTTCAGTTAAAACTTTGTAGATCAACGCTGCCTCTTTAAATTGTTTTTCTGAAAGGCGTTTATTTCTTGAACTCATAGCCAATCCCGTGGGTTCTCTCATTATGGGACACGCAATGATTTGTACTGGTATATGCTCAATTTCTATAAGTTTTCTTACTATTTGAAGTTGCTGAAAATCTTTTTCTCCAAAATAAGCTTTATTAGGTTCAATAAGTTTAAAGAAAGATTTTAAAACACTGCCCACACCGTCAAAATGTCCGGGTCTGAAACTTCCCTCCATCTCATGCTCAATGCCTTCAAAGTCAAATTGTATAGTTTGCAAGCCATTTGGATAAATATCCTCCACGCGTGGAACATAAATCATCAACTTGTCTTTTAGATGTGATACTATTTGAATGTCCTCTTCAATAGTTCGCGGATAATTTTCAAAATCTTCTTTATTGTTAAATTGGGTGGGGTTCACAAATATACTAACCACCACCGTATCATTTTGATTCATTGCACTTTCAATTAATGAAAGGTGACCTTTGTGTAAAGCTCCCATTGTAGGCACAAAACCAATAGTTTGCTCTTGCTTCTTAATCGCGTTAAGTTTAGGCTTTAGCTCTGAAATTGAATAGTATACTTGCATTTTTTTTCTTGAAACGGGGTGCAAACTTAAGATAATCCCTTCAATCTGCATAAATTTTCGTAATTTTGCGTGTTTTTTAAACCCTAACTTGAATAAAGAAATATTTATGAAAGATAAAAGAGTCTTGTATGTGTCGTCAGAAGTTATTCCCTATCTACCTGAGACCGAGATTTCTTCAATGTCGTTTGAAGCACCGCGAGCAGTAAACAATAAAGAAGGTCAAATAAGAATTTTCATGCCTCGCTATGGCAATATTAATGAAAGAAGGCACCAACTTCATGAGGTGATCAGGCTTTCGGGTATGAACTTAGTAATCAATGATCTGGACATGCCTTTAATAATTAAAGTTGCATCCATTCCCAAAGAGAGAATGCAGGTTTATTTCATTGAAAATGATGACTATTTCAAAAGAAAAGCTACTTATGCCGATGAAGACGGCGTTTTTTTTCCTGACAATGATGAACGAGCCATCTTTTTTGCTAAAGGGGTAATAGAAACTGTTAAAAAATTAAACTGGTCTCCAGACATAATCCATGTTCATGGCTGGTTGGCATCCTTTCTGCCTTTGTATTTAAAAAAATATTACGGGAACGAACCCTTGTTTGAAAAAAGTAAAATAGTTACTTCTGTATACAATCAAGGCTTTGAAGGAACGTTAGACAAAGAGGTGATCAATAAAATTGGTTATGACGGAATTGAAGAAGAGGATGTCACTGATTTAAAAGAGCCAAACTACAGCAATGTCATGAAAACTGCCATTAAATATTCTGATGCTGTCATTATTGGTTCTGAAGAAATTCCTGCTGAAATTGAAACTTATCTTAAAAAGATAGATATACCTGTGTTAAAGTTTCATAATAAAGAAGAATTTCAAGAAGCATATATTGATTTTTACACCTCAAAAGTTTTAGATTAAATCACCCTTCAAATTTTCTTTAAATGATAATGAAACAAATGAATTCAGTAGTTAAACTTTTTGGTTTCACAATTTTACTAATGACTATTGTTTCCTGTGCAGAAGATTTTAGTTCTGTTGGAAGTGATATCATAGGAGACCCAAATTTTGAATTCGATCTCTATGAAAATGCATCTATAAAAGCTTATAGCAGAAGAGCCTACCCAGTTCAAACAAACAACCTGCCTGTATATCAACTAGGTATTTATAATGACCCAGTTTTTGGTAGATCTGAAGCAAGTATTTTGACTCAGGTTACTATGAATGAGACTAACCCAACTTTTGGCGAAAACCCTGAGATAGAAAAAGTGATATTAGATATCCCTTATTTTTCAACTGCTCAAGGCACAGGAGATGATGCCACTTATGCTTTAGATTCTATTTTTGGACAAGCTCCTTTTAACCTTTCTGTTTATGAATCCAACTATTATTTAAGAGATTTTGACCCGGCGAGTGGTTTTGAAGAACCCCAAAAATACTTTTCCAATCAAGGTCCTGTATTTCAAAACTTTCTTGGTCAGTTACTGTTTGAAGAGGCAGAATTTATCCCCAGTAATGGTGCTGTAATCTTAAACCCTGATACAGATGACGAAGAAAGACTGGCACCAAGATTCAGAGTTGAACTAGGACTGGAAGCAATCAATTTTTTTAAAGAAAAAATACTTGATCAGGAAGGCACAGATGTTTTGTTGAACAACACCAATTTTAAAAACCACTTAAGAGGATTGTATTTTATTGCTGAAGCAACAGAAAATGAGGGCAACTTAAGTTTGCTTGATTTAACAGAAGCCTCTATTGAGATTATCTACACAAAAGATGATCAAAGTACAGGAGGAACCAGTGGTTTAATACCTCAAGATCCATCAATGGAAGATGATCGAGTGGAGGATACTTTTACATTATCATTTAATGGAATTACGGTCAACACCATAGAAAACAATATACCTTCTGAACTGGAGTCTGCACTAAACAACCCCAACCAAAATGGAGAGGAAAACCTTTATCTTAAAGGTGGTACCGGCACGATAACAATCATAGAGCTTTTTGGAGAAGACCTGAACAACAACTCGGTATCTGATGAATTGGAAGACCTGAGAGAAAAAAAATGGCTTATCAATGAAGCAAACATCACCTTGAATGTAAACAAAAGCCTGGTTAACGGAAGTCCTTCAGAACCTGAAAGGATATTTTTATATGACCTTAACAATAACACTGTCTTGATTGATTATCAACTCGATAATATTACCCCCGCAAATAATTTGGTCAATTTTAAAACCAATCATTTAGGTCGCCTTCAAAGAGATGCATCAGGTAATGGTGAATCCTACCGTATCAGGGTAACAAACCACATTAGTAATCTTATAAACAAAGATTCTACCAATGTAAAGTTAGGTCTAGTGGTAAGTCAAAATGTAAACATTAGAACCTCACAATCATTGCAAAATGAAATACCACCGGGAATAGAATATGCTCCCACCAACAGTGTTATTTCACCCGAAGGAACCGTTCTTTACGGAACCAATTCATCAAGTCCTGATAAAAGTATTAAGCTCAATATTTACTATACAGAAATCAATAATTAATTATGTGTGGAATTGTAGGTTATATAGGTCATAGAGAGGCTTATCCTGTAGTGTTAAAGGGTTTGCAACGTCTTGAATACAGGGGCTATGACAGTGCGGGTGTTGCAATATTTGACGGCAATGAAATAAACCTTTGTAAAACTAAAGGAAAAGTTGCTGATTTGGCACTTAAGGTGAAAAATGAAATTTCCACTCACGGCACTTTAGCGATAGGGCACACACGTTGGGCGACTCACGGAATTCCTAATGATATCAATTCACATCCACATTTTTCAAATTCAGGGAACCTGGTTATTATCCATAATGGAATTATTGAAAACTATGGAACTTTAAAAAAAGAACTTATAAAACGAGGTTATATTTTTACTTCAGACACAGATACAGAGGTTTTGGTCAACCTTATTGAAGATGTCATGAAAAATGAAAAAGTAAAACTCGGAAAAGCTGTTCAGATTGCATTGAACCAGGTTGTGGGAGCTTATGCCATTGTAGTTTTTGATAAAAATAAACCAAATGAATTGGTTGTTGCAAAACTTGGCAGCCCTTTGGCAATCGGGATAGGCGAAGATGAATTTTTTGTTGCCAGTGATGCCTCTCCTTTTATTGAGTTTACTAACAATGCCATTTATCTTGAAGATGAAGAAATGGCCGTTATAAGAAGAAATAAAGAGGTTAAAATCAGAAAAATAAAAGATGACTCTCTTGTTGAGCCTTACATACAAGAATTACAGCTCAACCTAGAACAAATTGAAAAAGGTGGTTTTGACCACTTTATGCTCAAAGAAATTTATGAGCAACCCAGCGTTATTAAAGACACCTACAGAGGTAGGCTTTTAGCAGATCAAGGACTTATAAAACTTGGGGGGCTTGAAGACCATATTCAAAAATTTGTCAATGCAGACAGGATTATTATTATTGGCTGCGGTACTTCCTGGCATGCAGGTTTGGTAGCAGAATATATTTTTGAAGACCTTGCCAGAATACCTGTTGAGGTTGAATATGCTTCCGAATTTCGTTACAGAAATCCTATCATAACCGAAAAAGATGTCGTTATTGCTATTTCACAAAGCGGTGAAACTGCCGATACACTTGCAGCTATTAAATTGGCCAAATCAAAAGGGGCCTTTGTATATGGGGTTTGTAATGTAGTGGGGTCAACAATCTCAAGAGAAACCCATAGTGGTTCCTATACACATGCCGGTCCCGAAATTGGTGTTGCATCAACAAAAGCCTTTACCACTCAAATAACTGTACTGACCTTAATTGCTTTAAAACTTGCCAGTGTTAAAGGAACGATTTCTTACAGAGACTATAATATTTACCTGCAGGAGCTTGAGCTAATTCCTGAAAAAGTAGAAAAAGCCCTTTTATCTAATGAGCACATAAAAACTGTAGGAGAGGTTTTCAAAAATGCCAGAAACTTTCTTTATTTGGGAAGGGGTTATAACTTTCCGGTAGCATTGGAAGGCGCCCTTAAACTAAAAGAGATTTCATACATCCATGCCGAAGGCTATCCTGCGGCCGAGATGAAACATGGTCCTATTGCATTAATTGACGAAGAAATGCCTGTGGTTGTCATTGCTGTAAACAGTAATCACTATGATAAAGTTGTAAGTAATATTCAGGAAATCAAATCCAGAAAAGGTGTTATTATCGCCATTGTTTCTGAAGGAGATACAACAGTTAAAGAAATGGCAGATTATGTCATTGAAGTTCCAAACACACCAGAATCACTGACTCCTTTGATTACAACTATTCCACTGCAATTGTTGTCATACCATATTGCTGTTATGCTCAATAGAAATGTGGATCAACCCAGAAATTTAGCAAAATCTGTCACGGTAGAATAATTTCTTTTTTAGAAAAATCAAATTGTTGCCTTATCTAATGAAAATTAGCTATATTGTTGTCGCTAATTAATAAACATAAGATATGAGAACATTTTTACCCCTAATGCTTTTATTTTTTTGTTTTGCCTCTTATTCCCAAACTACAGTAACGGGAAATGTGGTAGACAATAATGGTTTGCCCATTCTTGGAGCAAACATAATCGTAACAAATACCTCCCAAGGAACCGTTACCGATTTTGACGGTAACTTTACATTGACAGTTTCTGAACCATTACCATTTTCATTAGAAATAAGTAGTGTGGGTTTTGAGTCAAAGTCATTTGAAATCACTACCAACAATCAGGTAGTCAATGCTGTTTTAGTTGAAGGTACTTCGCTTGACGAAATTGTGGTTTCAGCGTCAAGAACACCTGAACGAATTTTTGAATCACCGGTTACAGTAGAGCGCTTCGGCATTAACGAAGTGAAAAATACTGCTGCAGCTACCTTTTATGGAGGATTGGAAAACCTCAAAGGGGTTGACATTAACACAAACAGTTTGACATTTCAATCTGTAAATACCCGTGGTTTTGCAACCTTTGCAAACACCCGTTTTGTGCAACTTGTAGATGGAATGGATAATGCTGCTCCTGTTTTAAACTTTCCTTTAGGTAACCTTTTGGGAATGACAGAACTAGATGTTCACAGTATTGAACTGCTTCCTGGTGCTTCTTCTGCACTTTATGGGGCCAATGCCTTTAACGGGATTTTATTTATGACCAGTAAAAATCCTTTTGACTTTGAAGGAATCAGTGCTTACTACAAGCAAGGTATCACCTCACAAGAAGCAGCCGGTGACAATAGTTTCTTTGATTTTGGCGTGCGAGTTGCAAAAAAATTCTCTGACAAATTTGCAGCTAAAGCAAACTTTTCCTTTTTAAAAGGAACAGACTGGTATGCTGTAAGTGAAAAAGACGTTCTCAATCCTGGAAGAGATCGGTCACATCCAAACTATGACGGACTGAACATTTATGGAGATGAAGTATTCACTAATATTAAAGGTGTAGGAGAAGGTCTTGCAGCCGCTGGGCTAATTCCAGCTGCTGCTGTCAATCTTTTACCTAGTGAAAATGTAAGCAGAACCGGATATGCGGAAAGAGACCTCACAGACTACAATGCTGAAAGTGTTAAATTTGATGCTGCATTATATTACAGGCCTTGGGGAAATGATTTTGAAATCAGCTATTTAGGAAAAATAGGTGTAGGTTCTACGATTTATCAAGGAGCAAACCGCTATGCAATTAACAACTTCTTCTTACAACAACATAAAATTGAATTTAAAAATGACAATTTCTTCTTAAGAGGCTATATCACAGATGAAGATGCCGGGGACTCTTATGACACTCGCTTCACGGCTGTTAACTTAAATAGACAGTGGAAATCAGATCGAGAATGGTTTGGTCAATATGCAGGAGCCTTTATTCAAGGAACACTAGCCGGTCTAAGCCCGGAACAAGCACACGCCCTAGGAAGACAAACTGCCGATACAGGCAGGTTTGAACCGGGAACACCCGAATTTCAAAATGCCTTTAACAAAGTGACAAATGATCCTAACCCTACAACCGGGGGTCAATTTAAAGATGCTTCACAATTGCGCCACGCAGATGCAAACTACAACTTTACTCACCTGATGCCAGATATTGCAGAAGTTCAGGTTGGAGGTTCTTTTAGAGAATATAGATTGAATTCGTTTGGAACTATTTTTACAGACTTTGACGGGCCAATTTCTTACAATGAATATGGGGCTTATTTACAAGTTCAGAAAAAACTCGTTGATGATAGACTAAAGTTAACCGGGTCAGTTCGTTATGACGAGTCTGAATTATTTGATGGAAGTTTTTCTCCAAGGTTTTCGATTGCTTATTCTGCAGGAGAAAAGAGAAATCACAACATTAGAGGTTCTGTACAGTCCGGTTTTAGAAACCCTACAACCCAAGATTTATTCATAGGTCTTGATGTGGGTAGAGCTATTCTAGTAGGTTCAGCAGAAGCAAATCTTGATCGTTATAATAATACATTTCCAATTAGTGGAGCAGGAGCTGCTGCTACCGGAAGCAATTCAGGTACTGTTTCAGGTAGGGATGCTTACGAAAATGCATTTTCATTAAGCTCGGTAAACGCAGGTGCTCCTGAGGCAGCAAATGTTGATCTGGTAAAACCGGAACAAGTTACTGCATTTGAAGTTGGTTACAGAGCACGATTAGGAAGAGTAATTCTTGATATGAATGTGTATTATAACCAATACCAAGATTTCATTTCTAATGAAACTGTGATTGTTCCTTTGTATGGAGAGGTGGGTGATAATTCACTTTCATTACTTGCTTTACAACAAGGCGATGTTAAGCCTTTCCAAACCTACACCAACTCTGATGCTGACGTAAAATCTTATGGAGCAACAGTAGGAATCGGATCGCGAGTGTTTGGTAATTTTGATTTAGATGCCAACTATACCTTTGCTGAAGAAGATTTTGACCAGGCCTCTGCGCCAGATTTCAGAACCAGTTTCAACACTCCAAAACACAAAGTAAAGGTTTCTTTTGGAAACACTGATGTTGTTAAAAACCTAGGATTTAACATCAATTACAGATGGAGTGATGCTTTTGAGTGGCAAGCAACATTTGCAGACGGTAACGTGCCGGCTTATTCTGTAGTAGATGCACAGATAAACTATACTATTCCTGTTATAAAGTCTACCTTAAAAATGGGTGCTGCAAACATCGGAAATAACGAGTATTTCACTGCTTTTGGAACAGGACTTATCGGAACTCAGTATTATGTTTCCTTAACAATCAATAACTTATAAAATAATTATAGAATTATGAAAATCAATAGTATAAAATATAAATGGCTAATGCTTTGTGTTGGAGCACTTTTTGTTGCTTGTGAATCTGACGATGACAGCATTTCAACAGATGATGAACCGGTTGTGATTGTTTCTGGTGAAGCGGACTTTTCAAATTATGTTTCTTTAGGAAATTCATTAACCGCCGGATATACTGATGGCGCTTTATTTATTGCCGGTCAGGAAAATTCATTGCCTAATATTCTTGCGGGGCAATTTGCTCTTGCAGGAGGGGGTGAATTCAACCAGCCCTTAATGAATGACAATTTAGGAGGACTCCTTCTGGGTGGTAATGTGATTACAGCAAACAGATTGTTTTTCAATGGTGCAGGTCCAGAGCGAGTTCAAGGAATGCCTTCTACAGAAATCACCAATACCTTAAGTGGCTCATTTAATAATATGGGCGTACCCGGTGCTAAAAGTTTTCATTTACTGGCACCCGGTTATGGAAATGTTGCAGGGGTAGCTACTGGACAGGCAAACCCTTACTTTGTAAGATTTGCTAGTAGCGCTAACACCACGATAATCAACGATGCCGTTGCTCAGCAACCTTCTTTCTTTTCTTTGTGGATAGGTAACAATGATGTATTGGGTTATGCCACCAGTGGTGGGGCCGGTGTTAATCAAGCGGGAAATTTAGACCCTTCTACTTATGGTGGAAATGACATCACTGATCCCAATGTGTTTGCACAAGTGTACTCAGGATTGGTAGATGCTTTGACTGCATCAGGCGCAAAGGGTGTGGTTGCAAACATTCCAAATGTTATGACAATACCTTATTTCAATACGGTTCCTTACAATCCTGTTCCATTGGATGCTGCTACAGCAGGAGCTGTAAGCCAGGCATATGCAGCATACAATGCCGGTTTGTTACAAGCAGAAGCAGCCCAATTGATTTCAGCTGATGAGCGTGCAGAGAGAACGATTAGCTTTTCTGCCGGTCAAAACTCAGTGGTTATCGTTGATGAATACTTAACAGACCTAAGCGGATTAGGCCTGCCTTCATACAGACAAACCACTTCTGACGACTTATTGGTGCTTACTTCTTCCACGTTTATTGGAACAACTGTTAACAACAACCCTCAATTAATTAATGGGGTTACTGTTCCGTTGGAAGATCAATGGGTTTTAACTACACCAGAACAAGAAGATGTGATCAATGCAACCCTAGCATTTAATCAGGTTATTGAAACTGTTGCAAACCAAAAGGGGTTGGCGTTTGTTGATGCCTACGAAATATTAAATGCAGTTGCTGAGACAGGCGTTGCGTTTGATGAATACACTATGAATGCGAGTCTGGTGTTTGGTGGCGCTTTTTCACTTGATGGTGTACACCCAACAGCCAGAGGCTATGCTTTTTTAGCAAATAATTTTATGGAGGCCATAAATGCTACTTACGGCTCTAATTTGCCTGCAGTGAAAGCCAGGGATTATATAACGTTATATCCTGCTTCTATGTAGATTTAGCGAAATAATAATGAATAAAAAAACCCGCAATCGCGGGTTTTTTTATTCTAAAATAAAGGTTTCATTCAGGGTCCAGTTTGCTCTGATATCTAAAAGTTTTGGAAAGTAAATTACTCTTTCGGGTTGTTGTTTTTTGAGGAAACTTCCAGTGTCCCACTTTCCATTTTTGTTTGTGTCATAGATAATTCTCACATAATGCATTCCTGGCAGAATGTGTTCAAAATTGAAAGTAGTCTGCTCGTCTTCAGCATAAAACTCTTTTCTCACTTCCCCACTTTCAGTAACCAATTGAACTATTAATGGGTATTCCAGTACATTTTCAAGTGATAGTGATAAAAAGCCATAATCTGAAATAGATCGGGTATTTGTTCTAAATTGAAGGGTGTCAATGACCGCGCCAAAAAAATCGGTGATGCTTTCAGGATATAGATTTAGCGTATACACCTGTCGCTCTTCCTTTTCAAATTGTAAGTTCACGGTATTGTGAAACGAATCAAAATCTATATTGAAATCTACATATGCAGAGTCTTTGTCAATAATTTGAATGTGTTCTTTGTCAAAATCAACAATTGGATTGCTTGCAGTAATCATAAAGGATTCGTTAAGTAATAAGGTGCCTGTTTTAAGCGGAGAAACCACCAAGCTGTCTGTCTCTTCTTCTTTAAGTCTCACTGAGAGGGTGTCTGTTTTTGAGCGATTACTTACTTTAAAAGACAAAGAGTCTGTTTCGATTATGGGTGTGAACCAATAATTTAAAGTATCCTTTTCTTTTTCTTTGGTAATTTGATATTCAAACCCGGAGGGTTTAGAGTTCAACAATTCTATTTGTAAACTATCTACATTGCCTTCATACCCAAACTGAAGTTTTTGACGATTGACTGAACTTAAACGAACCATTGAATAGTCAGGTACTTCCTTAAACAGGTTGATGTTAAAAGAGGTGTCAGTCGGAACTGAAATCGGATCTTCCAAAAAACCGATTTTATCAACTTTTGGATCAAATTTATAATTAGAATTGTTGTCTTTTAAACCCACTAATAAATAGTCTCCTTCCTTTATGTTTTCTATTGAAAAAAAGCCCGGTGCACTTTGAGAACTAGCTACATAGAGCGGTTTGTTTTTATAAATAACTGAATCAGAAAACTGTTCATTTATTTCATATAACATCACAGTTACTTTCTCGTCCGGATTGAGATTGAGCGCGTCTGATATGGTTCCTAAAACCTTTAAACTGTCAATGTAACTTCCGGTAGAAAATACATATTTAAAATAATCAAAACTGTTGTCTTCATTATTATCAACAATGCTGGACCCAAAATTGATTGTGTATGTGGTGTTTTCTTTTAAGGTGTCATTAATAACAATTTTTAAGGTTTTTGAAGTTCCAAAGGGAGTGATTACCGGTTGATTGTCTAAAGGTGGTGAGATGACCAACTGATTTTGAAGGTCTTTCAGCTTTATGTATTCATCAAACTCTATGGTGATCTCGTTTCCCTTAAAATTTGTAGAATAATTTTCAGGAACAGCTTTTAATATTACGGGCGGAATAGTATCTCTCGCACCTCCTTGAGGATTTCCGCGTTTGGCACAGTCAACAAAGGACAATGAAAACAACAACAGAAAAAAAACGTATAAATAATTACCCTTCATACTGCAAAGATGCGAAAAAATAGTGCAAATTTTAACTGATAAATTTTGATTGTAGTTTTTATAATCTATTTGGTAATGGCAATTGTTGCAAAACTCACCTTCACTCCGCCGGCTTTTAAAAGCTTTGAAGTACACGCTTCCAAAGTTGCACCTGAAGTTACAAGATCGTCTACAATTAAAAGGTGCTTGTCCTTGATTTTTTGAAGATGCTGAACTTCAAACACTTCCTGTTGGCTGAAAATTCGGCTTAATCGTTCCTTGAATACCTGTGATTTTGTGGGCGTAATTTTCACCAAAACGTCGTCTATATAAGGAACATTTAGGGCTTGAGCAATTTCTTTTCCAAACAATTCTACTTGATTATACCCTCTTTGTCTCAACTTCTTTCTGTGTAACGGAACCGGAATAATGGCCTCCACTGTGTGGTAAGCATCACATTCAGAAAGTTCAGCACCCAGCCATTTTCCAAATTCAGCACCCAAAGATTTCACACCCCTATATTTGAGTGCGTGTACAAACTTTTGGGTCAATCCGTTTTTTTTAAAATAAAAAAGAGCAGTTGCATTTTCAACCGGAATCCTGCCATAAAAAACCTGAAGCATTTCATCGCTTCCGTTTTTGTGAAAACATGCTATTGGAAGATTATGTCTGCAATAGGTGCAAATTTCTACTTCGTGTGCCAAAAGCTCACGTTGACAACCTCTACAAAGTTTTGGAAAGAAAAGATTTAACATTTAATTTTAACACTTTATCGTTTTTTAAACACTCGACTATGGTTTCTTCAACTAAATTAGCGTACTATTACAAGTTACAAAAATTAACCTAACCAAATGGAAACCGAAAATAAAAAACAAAACAACAGCTTAAAATGGTTTATTGGCATACTTGCATTATTGCTGATTGCTTTGACCATTTTTACAATTAAACTCTACCAGGATTCACAGGAAGCAACCACCAATCTTGAAATTCAAAAAATGGATATCGAAAAAGAGCTGGAAGAATTGCTGGTAAATTACAACCTTACCATAGAGGACAATCAAACAAAGGACTTAAAACTTCTCGAAGCAAGAGATCGCATTGAAGTGTTACTGGATTCTGTGAAAGACGCTCAGGCAAACCTTGATCTTATTAGAAGGTATCGCATTGAGATAAATAACTTAAAAAGTGAGCGCGATGTACTTTTTAGACGCGCAGATAGTCTCAGGATTGTAACTGAGCAGCTACAAGTGGAAAAAGACAGCACTGCATTCGTTCTCGATGAAACAGTTAAAAAAGTAGATTCTATTTCATTGCAAAACCAAGCTTTGGCAGAAGTGGTTGCAAAAGGTTCCGCACTTAAAATTTCCGGATTGAAAGGAGAAGGGGTGCTTGTAAGAAACAGTGGAAAAATTGTAGAAACTTCTCGTTCACGAAGAGCAGACAAAGTGAGGACCTGTTTCACTATCAATGCCAATGAAATTGCTGAATCTGGAGACAGATTGCTTTTCATACAAGTCATCAACCCTGAAAACAATGTGCTGGGCGAAAAGTCAATTGTCAATTTTGAAGATAAAATATTGACTTACAGCACAACTTCAAACATTTTTTACGAAAATGAGGAATTGGATGTTTGTGTTTTGGTGAATGCAGTTGAAGACGATCTGATTGAAGGAATTTATCACATCAATATATTTGATGGGCCTCGTTTAATTGCAAATTCAACTTTAGAACTCAAATAACACAGCTTTCTAACAAAATTTAAAACCGCTTCGGCAATTTTCGGGGCGGTTTTTTCTATTTTTGCCAAATGATAAACAAAGAAGAACATTTTAAGAAGGTTGTTTCACACGCCAAAGAATACGGATTCATATTTGGCTCCAGTGAAATATATGACGGGCTCAATGCCGTATATGATTATGCTCAAAACGGTGTTTTACTCAAAAATAACATACGTGAATACTGGTGGAAAAGTATGGTGCAAATGCACCAAAACATCGTGGGGCTTGATGCCGCCATCTTGATGCACCCCACTACCTGGAAAGCTTCCGGTCACGTTGATGCATTCAATGACCCTTTGATTGATAATAAAGATTCGAAAAAACGCTATCGTGCTGACGTGCTTGTCGAGGATTATGCCGAAAAACTGCATCAAAAGGCACTCAAAGAAATTGAAAAGGCCAAAAAGCGTTTTGGTGACGCCTTTGATGAGGCGCAATTTGTAGAAACCAATGAGCGTGTCATCAGATACCGTACTCAGCAAAAAGAAATTGTACAACGCCTGGCAAAATCCCTTGAAAAAGAAGACTTAGCTGATGTCAAGGCTCTTATTGAAGAATTGGAAATTGCAGACCCATTAACAGGCTCTAAAAACTGGACCGATGTGAAGCAATTTAACCTGATGTTTGGCACGAAACTGGGGGCTTCAGCAGACAAAGCAACCGATTTATATTTGCGCCCGGAAACAGCCCAGGGAATCTTTGTAAACTTTCTCAATGTGCAGAAGACGGGAAGAATGAAAATTCCTTTTGGTATTGCACAAACCGGAAAGGCCTTTAGAAATGAAATTGTTGCTCGCCAGTTTATTTTCAGAATGCGTGAATTTGAACAAATGGAAATGCAATATTTTGTGCGCCCTGGCGACGAATTGAAGTGGTATGAATATTGGAAAGAGGTAAGATATAACTGGCATCTGTCCTTAGGTTTAGGAAAAGAAAACTACCGTTTTCACGATCACGAAAAATTGGCGCATTATGCCAACGCTGCCACCGACATCGAGTTTGATTTTCCTTTTGGTTTTAAAGAACTGGAAGGAATTCACTCACGCACCGATTTTGATTTAAAAGCACATGAAGAATTTTCAGGTAAAAAGCTTCAGTTTTTTGACCCTGAATTAAACAAAAGCTATGTGCCTTATGTCATTGAAACTTCCATAGGTTTGGACAGAATGTTCCTTGCGGTATTCAGCAGAGCACTGGAAGAAGAAACCCTGGAAGACGGGAGCACACGTTTGGTGTTAAAAATACCCGCTGTGATTGCACCTACAAAAGCTGCAGTCCTTCCGCTTATAAAAAAAGACGGTTTACCCGAAATAGCAGAAAAAATAATCGAAGAATTACAATGGGATTTTCAGGTGTCCTATGATGAAAAAGATGCAATAGGAAAACGCTACCGCAGACAGGATGCTATTGGAACTCCCTTTTGCATCACTGTAGACCACGATACTAAAACAGACAATAAAGTAACTATCAGACATCGGGATTCGATGAATCAAGAGCGAGTGGCTATTGAAAATCTCAGTGAAATTATCGGAAAACAAGTAGCGATCAAAAACTGGTTAAAATAAAACCTAAAAGAGGAGAATATTTCAAGCTAGAAAAATATTAAGGAACAAAAATAACCAATAACAACCTGACATTCTGAAGAGTACTAGGTGAGTGAGTAAGCAACTAAGAAAAGTCAAAAAAAATTAAAAAAACATATATCTGTTTATTTTTTAATCCCTTAGGGTTGTATTGTTGATTTTAAAATCCTTATATTTGCGGTCTTGTAAAAAAATTAATTTTTAATCCCTAAATTATATTAGAATGACAAAAGCAGATATCGTAGCTAAAATTTCAGAAAAGCTAGGAATGGAAAAAGGAGATGTGCAGGCAACTGTAGAAAGTTTTATGACAGAAGTAAAAACTTCACTTGAAAGTGGTGACAATGTTTACTTACGTGGTTTTGGAAGTTTCATCATCAAAACAAGAGCAGAAAAGACTGGCAGAAACATTTCAAAAAATACAACAATAAAAATTCCAGCACACAATATCCCTGCATTTAAACCGGCAAAGGTTTTTGTAGAGAGTGTAAAAGAGAATGTTGTTGTAAAATAATTAATAACTTAAAAAAGACACACTATGCCAAGTGGTAAAAAAAGGAAAAGACACAAGGTAGCAACCCATAAGCGCAAAAAGAGAAGTCGCGCTAATCGCCATAAGAAAAAGTAGTTTCTAACTACTTTTTTTAGTTAAAAGAAAAACGTTCTTTGAAAAAGAAATTTTACTGACATTCAATGGTTTTTGGGTAAACTATTTGTGTCAAATTAAGGTTTCACCGGGTATTTTTCTTACTTTATAAGTAAGAAACCTGTGAGAAATATTGTTTAATCCATCTGTCCTGAAATGCTTATAGAGCAATAAAACGGGGCGGATAAAAATTACTAAGAGTGAACTACGAATTATTTATCAGATCCAGTTCCTCAGAAGTTGATTTTGCCCTTCTTAAAGATGGAAAACTAATTGAATTGCATAAGGAAGAAGATGACAGTGAATTTGCTGTTGGTGACGTGTTTATCGCCAAAACCCGCAAAACTGTTCCTGGTCTCAATGCCGCATTTGTTAATGTAGGATACGAAAAAGACGGATTCTTGCATTATCAGGATTTAGGGCCGCAACTCCCTTCCTTATTGAAATTCACAAAACTTGTAAGCACAGGTAAACTTAAAGATTACTCTTTAAAGAATTTCCCATTTGAGAAAGATATTGATAAAAATGGCAAGATAAACGATGCCATCAAATCAAATCAATCCATTTTGGTTCAAATAGTAAAAGAACCTATCTCCACCAAAGGACCCAGAATAAGTTCTGAGTTATCATTGGCAGGGAGGTATATCGTTTTGGTTCCATTTTCAGATCGTGTTTCTATTTCTCAAAAAATAGAATCAAAAGAAGAAAAAGAACGCTTAAAACGATTGGTACAAAGCATCCGGCCAAAAGGCTTTGGTGTTATTATTAGAACCGTAGCAGAGGGTAAAAAAGTAGCAGAACTGGACAAAGATTTACAAAACTTGCTTGACCGCTGGTCTGCAATGTGTAAAAAGCTACAAAACGCGCATCACCCTTCAAAAGTAATGAGTGAAATGAACAGAGGCTTGTCCCTTATCAGGGATTTACTCAATGATTCTTTCACGGCCATACATATTGATGACGAAGCGCTTTACTTAAAAATTAAAGATTATGTGCACGAAGTTGCACCACAAAAAGAATCAATCGTTAGGTTGTATGACTCCAAGGTTCCCATTTTTGAAAAATTTGGTATTGAAAGACAAATAAAAACGTCTTTTGGTCGCACTGTTTCAGGAAGTAAAGGAGCCTATTTGGTAATTGAACACACTGAAGCCCTGCATGTTGTTGATGTAAACAGCGGTAACCGCTCTAACAAATCAGACAGCCAGGAAGCCACAGCACTTGAAGTCAATATAATCGCAGCAACAGAGTTGGCTCGCCAACTCCGACTGCGCGATATGGGAGGGATTATTGTAGTCGATTTTATCGACATGTCAAATCCAAACCACAGAAAGCAACTTTACAATCACTTACGTGATGAAATGAAAGATGACCGGGCAAAACATAAAATTTTGCCTCCCAGTAAATTTGGATTGATCCAAATTACACGACAACGTGTTAGACCTGAAATGAATATTAAAACCCGAGAGCTTGATCCTAACGGCGAAGCCGGAGAAATTGAGGCTCCTATTTTAATCATAGACAGGATTAACAGTGATTTAAAAAGATTAATTAAAAAAGACTATAAAAAGATTACATTAAACACACATCCTTTTATAGCAGCCTTCTTAATAAAAGGCTTTCCATCGATTCGTTCTAAATGGTTTTTAGAACATAAAAAATGGGTAAAAATTCAACCAAGAGATGCTTACACCTATCTCGAATACCACTTTATTGATAAAGATGGTAAAGAGATAAAATAAAAAAAGCGCTGATTCCTGAACTTGTTTCCGGATTTCAGCGCTTTTTGCGTTTATATACTTTTAGAATCTATCCTTTCAAACTCGCACTCATATACTCCCTGTTCATACGGGCGATGTTTTCCAGCGAAATACCTTTAGGACATTCAATCTCACAGGCACCGGTATTGGAGCAGTTTCCAAAACCTTCTTCATCCATTTGGCGCACCATGTTGAGCACACGGTCTGTCGCTTCTATTTTTCCTTGTGGTAATAGGGCAAACTGCGATACTTTTGCCGAAACAAACAACATCGCAGAGGCATTTTTACAAGCTGCCACACACGCTCCGCACCCAATGCAAGTTGCGGCATCAAACGCCTTGTCTGCATCGTGCTTGTTGACCGGAATCGCATTGGCGTCAATGGTATTCCCGGAAGTATTTACTGAAATAAATCCGCCGGCATGTTGGATTCTGTCAAACGAACTTCTGTCAACAATCAAATCCTTAATTACCGGAAATGCTTTCGCCCTGAAAGGTTCTATATAAATAGTGTCACCATCTTTAAAGGTGCGCATGTGCAACTGGCAGGTAGTAATCATTCTGTCCGGCCCATGGGGCTCACCGTTAATTTGCAATGAGCAAGACCCGCAAATGCCTTCACGGCAATCGTGATCAAATGCAACCGGCTCTTCACCTTTATTGTTCAATTGTTCATTGAGCATATCGAGCATGTCAAGAAAAGACATATCAGGTGAAACATCATCAATTTTATAGTCAACTATTCTTCCTTTTTTACCGGCATCAGACTGACGCCATATTTTTAGGGTTAAATTCATAATTTTTAGACTTTAATGGTGAGTATTGAGAGTTAGTCTATTCTCTAACATCTCAAGTCTCTAATCTTATTTATAGCTACGCGTAACCAGTTTAATATTTTCAAAATTCAATTCCTCTTTATGCAATACTGCTTCGCTGGGTTTTCCTTTGTATTTCCACGCAGCCACATAGGCAAAGTTTTCATCATCACGCAACGCCTCGCCTTCTTCAGTTTGATATTCTTCACGGAAGTGACCTCCACACGATTCATTTCTGTGTAAAGCATCTTTTGCGAAAAGCTCTCCAAGCTCCAGAAAATCTGCAACACGCATTGCTTTTTCCAACTCCTGGTTTAATTTATCTGCGGCGCCGGGAACTCTCACTTCTTTGTAAAATTCATCACGCAAAGCTGCAATTTCTTCAATGGCTTCATTCAATCCTTTGGCATTTCTTGCCATCCCTACTTTGTCCCACATGATTTTTCCAAGGCGTTTGTGGAAATGGTCCACGGTTTTAGTCCCTTTGTTATTCATAAAGTGTTCTATCTGTGCCCTTACATTTTTTTCAGCAGCTTCAAACTCGGGCAAGTCGGTTGAGATTTTCCCGGTGCGAATGTCATTTGCAAGGTAATTCCCGATTGTATAAGGAAGCACAAAATAACCATCAGCCAGTCCCTGCATTAATGCAGAAGCTCCCAAACGGTTCGCACCGTGATCAGAGAAGTTGGCTTCGCCTATTGCATAACACCCTTCAATGGTGGTCATCAGGTTGTAATCTACCCATATGCCACCCATTGTGTAATGCACGGCAGGATAAATCATCATTGGGGTTTCATACGGATTTTGATCCACAATCTTTTCATACATCTGGAACAGGTTTCCATATTTGTTGGCAACCACTTCTTTTCCCAGTTTTTGAACTAAGGTTTTATCGTTTTCGTCTAAATGTTTTATACGTGCTTGCTCTTTTCCATAACGCTCAATCGCTGAAGCGAAATCAAGATACACGGCCTCCCCTGTTTTATTGACACCAAATCCGGCATCGCAACGTTCTTTTGCAGCTCTGGAAGCTACATCACGCGGCACCAGGTTTCCGAAAGAAGGATATCTTCTTTCCAAATAATAGTCTCTGTCTTCTTCTTTTAAATCGGTGGGTTTTAATTTTCCTTCACGAATGGCTTTGGCGTCTTCCAGTTTTGCAGGCACCCAGATTCTACCATCATTACGTAAAGATTCAGACATCAATGTCAGTTTTGACTGATGGTCTCCCGAAACGGGAATACAAGTAGGGTGAATTTGTGTATAACAGGGGTTGGCAAAATAAGCACCTTTTTTATGAATTTTCCAGGCTGCCGTCACATTGCTTCCCATCGCATTGGTCGAAAGGAAAAACACGTTTCCATACCCTCCGGTACCCAGTACCACAGCGTGTGCAGAATGTCTTTCAATTTCGCCTGTAACCAGGTTTCGGGCAATGATGCCTCTTGCTTTTCCGTCAACGATGACCAAATCAAGCATCTCGTGACGGTTGTACATTTTTATTTTTCCGCGGCCTATCTGGCGGTTCATCGCTGAATAAGCACCCAATAAAAGTTGTTGCCCAGTTTGGCCTTTGGCATAAAAGGTTCTGGAAACCAAAACACCTCCAAAAGAGCGGTTGTCAAGCAAGCCGCCATATTCACGGGCAAAAGGCACGCCTTGAGCGACACACTGGTCAATGATGTTTGCTGAAACCTCAGCCAGGCGATAGACATTGGATTCGCGTGAGCGGTAGTCACCACCCTTTACAGTGTCATAGAAAAGACGGTAGGTTGAATCACCATCACCCTGATAGTTTTTAGCGGCATTGATTCCGCCTTGAGCGGCAATAGAGTGTGCACGACGCGGAGAATCCTGAAAACAGAATGCTTTCACATTGTAACCCAACTCGGCCAGTGTTGCAGCAGCTGAACCACCGGCAAGCCCGGTTCCCACCACAATGACATCAATATTACGCTTGTTGGCTGGGTTTACCAGGTTTATTTTATTTTTATGATTGGTCCATTTTTCAGAAATGGAGCCTTCGGGTGTTTTTGAGTCTAAACTAGCCATAGTATGAGTATTAATTTAAGTGGTGATACAACGCAATGAAAATAAATCCAAGCGGAATAATGATGGCATAAGCGGTTGTAAAACCTTTTAAGGCTTTGGAATATTTATTATTGAACCCCATTGATTGAAACGATGATTGAAAACCATGTATCAGGTGTAATGCCAGAAAGACAAAACCTACAATATACAAAACTGTTCTCCAGATTGGTTCAAAAGAATGCACTACATGATCATAATAACGGTAATTACCGGCAGCATCTAGCCCGCTCATATCACCTTCAATAAATTTAATATTAATCTCGGGAACCCAGAAATCGATGAAATGAATAACCAAAAATATCAAGATAAAACCACCGCTGTAGATCATATTGCGTGACATCCAGGAGGAATTAGCGCTACCGTTGTATCTGGCATAGGATATTTTTCGAGCATTGCGGTTTTTGATTTCAAGAACAAACCCCATAACAAAGTGAAAAACAACGCCAAAAATTAAGATAGGCTGAGCTACATATTGTACAAACCCATTTGTTCCCATAAAATGAGAAAATTCATTGAATGTTTCTGCGCTAAAAACTGAAGTAATATTGATGAAGAAATGTTGTGCTAAAAAGATGACTAAAAATAGTCCTGAAAGGGCCATTGCAAACTTTCTTGCAATAGTTGAATTTAAAAATCCGCTCATTTGAATTTATTTAACTATAAGGTTTACAAAAATACGATGATGGAAACTTATCTACAAGCTAACTAAGGGTTAAAGTTGGCTATTTAGAATGGTTTTAAAGAGTTGTATGGTTTAATCGTATTTGTGTATTAAAACTTTAATATTAAAGTGTCTATATAAAAATAAAGTAGGCATTAATTCTTAGTTGAGGTAGTAGAAAAATAAAATATAATTTCAATTATTTTAAAGCGGTGATTTTAGGGTTTAGCCTGTTTAAAAAAATAATTATGTTTTTGCTTTATTAGTGTCGAGAGTATCAATAAATACGATGCTAAATTTCAATGAAATTACAAAAAACACAATCAATAAGCATAAAATTAGCAATTTAACATAAAATGGTTTTATAAATCTTTGAATATTACATATTTTTAGGCCCTAAATATTAAAATTCAACTAATCCCTTAACTTAAACAAACATTTATGAAATTTAAAAATTACCTAAGTTTAGTTCTTTTGGTTTGCATTGTAAGCTTTACCAATGCGCAAGAAGAACCCAGACATAAAGCCACAGACTTTGGTTTTTATGCTTCCCCTACCTATGTGCCCAGTATTGCAGAACAAATGCGAAATGGCACTTTTATAGAGGGTTTAAGCGGTCGTGAAGGCAGAGAGCAAATAGATGGACCAGAAGTAAACCCAAAGCACAAACACGTAAACAATGTTATTCCCGGAAAAGGATTGCCAGCTGAAGGGCAAGGTGACCCATTAGTAAGAGCGATTGAAAATGCATTAAAGTACCCTGGTCGTGAGCCCATAAATGTAAATCCTAATGCTAACAACGGACCATCATTTACACCTACAGATCCTACTATTACTGTTGGTCCGAACCATGTAATTGCCGGTTGGAATGTTGGGTTTAGGATTTTTAATAAGGATTTAACCCCAATCACCAATTCAGCTTCGCTTAATACAATATTTAGTGGAACAGTAATAGGAGATCCAATTTTTCTTTATGATCACGAAGCAGATAGATTTGTTATTACTGAATTCAGTGGTTTAGGAGCAGGGCCGAATGGCTTTAAAGTAGCTATATCAGAAGGACCAGACCCAATAAATGATGGTTGGTTTGTATATCAAGGTCAGTTTAATACAGGACAGTTTCCTGACTATACTAAATTTTCAATTTGGCATGATGGGTACTATGTGACTGCAAATATTGGTAGTTCAAACAGATTATTTGTAGTTGAAAGAGAAAAAATGTTATTGGGAGAACCCGCACAATTCCAATCATTTCCGCTGCCTGGTATTGTAACATCAGGATTTTATAGTCCTCAAGTTCTTAGTGCAATGGGAGATGATCTTCCAGAAACTGAAGCTACTGTCGTTTACCAGCAAGATGATGCCTGGGCAGGAGTTGCCTCAGACCATTTGAAGCTATGGACTGTTGATGTAGATTGGGAAGTCCCTGCAAACTCAAGTATATCTTCTGCAGTTCAAGTGCCTGTAGCTCCATTTAATGGAGTTTTCAACGGAGGAAGTTTCTCAAATTTACCACAGCCAGGAGGTGGCCCGGCAATTGACGCCATGCAGGCTACAATTATGAATCAAGCTCAATTGCGAAAGTTTCCAACTTATAATTCTGCTGTTTTAAATTTTGTTGTCAGAGTTAATGCTAGCGGAACCAATCAGGCAGGAATTCGTTGGTATGAAATTCGTCAAGATGTTGGAGGAGGAGCTTGGACGATTCACCAAGAAGGCACATACACATCTCCTGGAGAAAAAAGTGCATTTAATGGAAGTATGGCCATTGATGTTGATGGAAACATAGGTATGGCTTACTCTACTGTTGGAACAAGAGACGTTCAGGAAAAAATTGCGATTAAATATACCGGGAGACTTGCAAATGATCCGCTTGGAGACATGACAATTTCAGAAACAGAAATAGGGTTAAGTACTGCCAATAACACAAATACTCGCTATGCGGATTATTCACATACGGTAATAGACCCATTAGATGGATTAACTTTCTATAACAATAATGAGTTTTTCAATAACAATAGAAGAAACATTATCAGTTCTTTTAAAATTGCTCCAAATTTTGATAATGACTTAGGAGTTGTTCAGATTGTAACCCCGTTTAGTGGTCCTTTAACTGATGAAGAGGAGGTAACTGTAACCATCAGAAACTTCGGAACCCAGGTACAATCAAATTTTGATGTTTATTTCAATATTGATGGGGGTGCTAATGTTGTAGAAACTTTTACGGGAACTTTAGACCCACTGGAAAATGTAGAGTTTACTTTTACCGAAACAGCAGACCTAAGCACTGCCGGAGAAACATATTCTATCACAGCAGGTACTGACCTATCAGGGGATGAAGATCCAAATAATGATGAAACTACCAAAGAAGTAGAAAATGAAACACTCAACATCAATGATATTCCACTTGAAAATGCTGATTTGATTGTTGTGAACCAAGGTAATAATCAATTTGAAGCAATTTTAACAACAAACCAAAACATTGAAAGCAAGGTTTTTATAGAAGTATACAATGTTAGCGGCCAGGTGATTGCGTATAATTTATTGGAAAATAACAATGGAACTTACAGTTATAATCTTAATATGTCCTATGCAGCATCCGGTGTATACCTTGTGAGAATAGGGACTGATACAAAGGGTTTAGTTAAGAGAATTATTGTAAAATAGGCTACTCAATAGAACTCAAAACTTTAAAAGGCCGTTAATTTTTAACGGCTTTTTTTTATACCTATTTGGCAATAAATTATTTAATTCGACAATAGATGTTTAAAACCTAAAAAATAGTTAAATTTACTGGCAAGTAAAATTAAAACTAAAACTTATGAAATCACATTATTTATTTGCTTCTCTGCTTTTGATTTTTTCAATGGCAATAGAAGCTCAGGAAAATGAACCAACAGGTCCTTCCCACATTGGAACAATGACGATGCAATATGTTCCCTCAATTGCATCTCAGGGAGAACTTTTACCTTCAAGAGAAAAGGTTGGAGGGCAAATTGAAGACGGAAGAGCTTTTCCACACAAAGTACTTGTAGGAAAAGATCCTCAAATAGAGGATGATTATTTTGTTAGAAATGCTCATCAATTAACCCAATCTATTCCGGGCAGAGAACCTGATTTGGTTTTTGATGCTTATTCTTCTGCTTCACAACCAACAGATCCTGATCTCGCAGTAGGTCCAAATCACGTAGTAGTTACTTTTAACACTGGGTTTAGAATTTTTGACAAAGAGGGTAATCCTTTGACTGGACAAATAGCACCAAACCCAACAATATTTCCAAACGGAGGTTGCTGTGATTTAACTGTTTCTTATGATAGTGCTGCAGATAGATGGGTAATCAGCTTTTTAGGAGGTGGAGCTCAAATTGCAGTTTCAGATGGTCCTGACCCAGTCAATGATGGATGGTTTAATTATAACATTCCTCAAATTAATGATTATCAAAAGCTGTCAGTTTGGAGTGATGGTTATTATATGACAGACAATACAGGGTCTAATAATAAAGTATGGGCACTTGAAAGGGACGCCATGTTAAATGGAGACGCTAATGCTCAAATCATTGGGTTTAACTTACCGGGAATTGTTACGAGTGGTTTTTATAGCCCTCAAGCGTTAAATGTTACTAATGATGATATGCCTTCAGCCGGTAATGCTACTTTTGTTTATTTACAAGATGATGCTTGGGCTGGTGTTTCAGAAGATCATTTGAAACTTTGGAGTTTGACAGTAGATTGGGTTACCCCAGGAAATTCTGTAATGAGTGCACCAGTTGAATTAACTACCACACCATTCATATCAGTTTTTGACGGAGGAAGTTTTTCAAATTTAACTCAACCTAATAATGGAGTGCCAATCGATGCTCTTCAAGCAACGATTATGAACCAAGCTCAGTTTAGAAAATTTGGTTCTCATAATTCGGCTGTTTTTAACTTTGTTGTTGACACTGATGCTACAGCTGGAGAACTCGCTGGAGTAAGATGGTTTGAATTAAGACAAGACGCAGATGGTGACCCCTGGATAATTCATCAAGAAGGTACTCATATTTCAACAGATGGAAAACACGCGTGGCATGCCAGTTTAATGATGGATGCCTCAGGAAACATAGGAATGGGATATTCAGGAATGGCTGGCCCAACCACACCAAACCCAACTGACTTTAGAGTTAGTTCTTATTACACAGGTAGGTTTGCAAATGACCCTCTTGGAACCATGACTATTTCAGAAGAGTTAATTGCCGCGGGTAATGCAAATATTCCCGGTTTAAGATATGGAGATTATAACAAAATTGACATTGATCCTGATGACGATAAAACGTTTTGGTTTATCAATGAATATGTGAATAGTGGTAGGAAAGGTGTTGTTGGAAGATTTAAAATAGCACCAGATTTTAATGATGATATGGGTGTTGTAGTTATAAACACACCAAATGATGGCGCACTTACCAATAATGAAGAGGTCGAAATTTCTGTGTTTAACTTTGGGTTAGATACTCAAACAAATATTCCGGTTAGTTTGACTTTAGATGGAAACTTAATTGCAAATGAGGTTATCCCAGGACCCATTGAATCGTCAAACTCTGTAAATTATACATTTACAGCAACACTTGATTTGTCTAATGAAGGTCAAACCTATGAAATTGTTGCTTCTACTAACTTATCAGGGGACGAAGATTCTTCAAATGATAGCACTACAAAAAATGTAACACATATTTTTGCTAATGATATAGGTGTTTCTGATATTACAAGCCCCGAAAATGGTGAAGGATTAGGAAATGAATCAGTAACTATTGTTATAGAAAACTTTGGAACAGCGAATGCTTCAAATTTTGACGTTTCTTACTCAATAAATGGAGGCACACCAGTAGTTGAAACTGTTAATTCTACTGTAAATGCAGGAAGCACTATAAACTATACTTTCAATGAGTTAGCTGACATTTCAACTCCTGGTACTTATGAATTTGAATCAGCTACATTATTAGGAAGTGATTCAGATAATAGCAATGATAGCACGACTAAAACGGTCGTAAATCTTTCTTGTAGTTCAGAAACAGTTTCACCTAATACACCCATTGGTCCGGGAGCCGGAGCAGTAAATACATCAGTAATCACCTTTACAGATGACTTTATTGTAAATGATGTGAATGTTACAATCAATGCTACGCATAGTTGGGTTGGAGATTTGGACATTAAACTTGTAGGTCCAGATAACACTGAAGTTGTTTTGTTTGACAGACATGGGGGCAGTGGTGATAATTTAACAAATACAACATTTGATGATGAAGCAGCTACACCCATAGCGAGTGGTACTCCTCCATATTCAGGCACGTTTAGACCTGATGGCTCTTTGGCTGACTTCAGCGGGATTAACTCGGCCGGTGACTGGTCACTAGTTATTACCGATAACGCAGGTGGAGATGGGGGTACACTATTGGAC
Source organism: Planktosalinus lacus (assembly GCF_014640155.1). Lineage (GTDB taxonomy): Bacteria > Bacteroidota > Bacteroidia > Flavobacteriales > Flavobacteriaceae > Planktosalinus > Planktosalinus lacus. Next base: position 293,822 of record NZ_BMGK01000001.1, read on the forward strand.
TGGACACTTCAGTTATGTGGAGATCCAAATTTAAGTATAGGTGATAATAATATAGACGACACAGAATTATTGATTATTAATAAAGGCGATAAACTTTTTGATGTATTATTGCCAACTTCTATAGATTATGACAGATTAAACATTACTGTTCACAATATGTTAGGTCAGAAGCTATTTAGCAATGTGCTTAAAAATGAAGACGGAACAGGGTACAAATATGAATTGGACATGTCTTATGCAGCTACAGGTGTTTATCTGGTAAGAATAGGTAATAAAGAAATAGGAAGCGTTAAAAGAATAATTGTAAAATAAACCTTCTTATTCTATAGCTTTAAAAGGCTGTCAAATTTTGACAGCCTTTTTTTATTTTCTTTTTTCAATTTCAATAATTTCTACAGGGGTTGCCTTGTTACATCTGTTGGCCATTCTTAATGATCTGTAACTTACCCAAATTTTTTCTTGATTCACTTTAAAATTCTTATCTAAATTAACTGGGTCTAAAAGATAATCGACCCCTTCAACAGAGAGTGTATAGGGGCAAGCATTTTCATTTTCAGAAAAAATGACAACTGCTTTTTGAAAACCTTTTTCTATCATTTCAGATTCATTTTTTGAAATTTCCATTTCAGAAGATTTTTTAGAACTGTTACAAGAAAATAAAACAACAAAAAAGAAAAGGGTTAAATATTTTATGTTTAAAGTCATAATTCATATTTTTATAATGTTGAAAGCTAAGTATTTAAAATTGAAAATACTTAAAATTAGCACTAAAATTAACAATAATTTAATTAATTAAACAAAAAATGAAAAAAACACTATTGTATTTCTTTTTGTGTTGCACATTCATCGTTTCGGCACAGGTAACCAATGAAGGGACTCCTGAAAGTTGGAAGTTAAGCAATCTCAAAAACTTAGAAAGTATTAAAATGCCAAAATTTGATCTTCAGGCGATGCAAGCTGAAGATGCTATTTATGACGGGCAAGGCGACAGACCCTGGCGATTTGGAAAAGAATTTATCGTAAACCATACACTTGAAAATTCAGGAGAGTGGACAACACTTGATAATGGAGCTCGTATATGGCGAATTAGATATCAGTCAGAAGGCGCTATTACTATGAATTTTCTATTTGAAGATTTTTATATGCCAAGAGGAGGAAAAATTTTCTTGTACAATAATGACAAATCAGATTTATTAGGAGCCTATGATCACAGCCAAAATAACAGTGAAAGAACTCTCGGAACTTGGTTGGTAGACGGTGAAGATGTCTGGATTGAGTATTATGAACCTGCAAAAGTACAAGGCCAAGGAATTCTTCAAATTGGCAAGGTAGTTCATGGATATAGGTCACAAAGCAATTTTGCTGTTGAGAAAGGATTGAACGACTCCGGAGATTGTAATCATGATGTTGACTGTCCTATTGGTGAATTTGAAGACCTTAAAAATCACAACAAAAAAGGGGTAGTAATGTTGTTGTCAGGTTCAAGTGGGTTTTGTTCAGCTTCATTAATCAATAACACATCAAATGATGGAACACCTTATGTCTTAACAGCAAATCATTGCTATAGTAACCCTGCTACTTGGGCATTCAGGTTTAACTGGATAAGCCCTGATCCCGTTTGTGCATCTACTCAAAACAGCACAAACGGTCCAACAACTCAAACAATGAGTGGTGCGACTTTAAGATCTAGAATTGGGCCATCAGATTTCTGTTTAGTTGAAATTAATAACCCAATTCCAGGAGCCTGGGACGTTGTTTGGAACGGTTGGGATAGGAGTGACGATATTCCTGATAAGACCTGGGGAATACACCATCCATCTGGAGACATTATGAAAGTATGTGTTGATGACAATGCTCCCGGTCAACTTACTCAAAATGGGAATGAACCTGTTTGGCGTGTTTTCGATTGGGATTTAGGTGTAACTGAAGGAGGTTCTTCGGGGTCACCATTATTTGATCCTCAAGGAAAAATTGTTGGACAACTTTGGCGCGGGGCTGCAGCCTGTGCAGGAACAAATGATAATAACCAATGGGATGAATATGGCCGATTTGGAAGATCCTGGGCTGATGGAGCAACGCCTGCTACTCGACTTGAAGACTGGCTCGACCCAGATGCAACAGGACTGGTAACAATTGATGCAAACCCACCTTTTGAAGTGTTGGCATACAATGCCGGAATTTCTATCAATAATGTAGAAACTTTATTATGTGATAATGTGATTGAGCCTGTTTTAGTTGTTAGAAACTTGGGTTCAGAAACACTGGTTTCAGCAGATATTGAATATGGATTGGAAGGCACAAGTTTAACTCAAATTGAATGGACAGGAAGTCTTGAAAATGGAGAGCAAGAAGAAATTATACTTGATGCCGTTGCAATTAACCAAAATGGAACTTTTACAGCCACACTGGAAAACCCAAATGGACAACCTGATGAATTTCCCGGTAACAATGAAGCAAATGTTAGCTTTGAAGCTCCGGAAGAATTCATTACTCCCGAAGTAAACTTGACAATTGTTCTTGATGATTACCCGGAAGAAACAACCTGGGAATTCTTAAACTCTGCAGGAGCAACTTTATATTCAGGTGGACCTTACCCTGGTCAAGACGGACAAACCATAGAAGAGACCTTTACACTATCATCAGACGATTGTTACACATTTACAATTATTGATGACTTTGGAGATGGAATTTGTTGTGGTTTTGGAAATGGAAGTTACTCTCTTGAAACAGAAGACGGGACTATCATTATTGAAGGAGGTGAATTTGAATCTTCAGAATCTGTTACTTTCAGCAATTTTAATGTATTGAGTACTGGTGAAAATCAACTTTCAACTCAGGTCTCCTTATATCCAAATCCTTCAACCGGCATGGTTACGATATCAAATACTACAGGAAACAATTTAAACTATGAAGTTTTTAATGTTGTTGGGCAAGTTATCACAAAAGGAGATAATGAAAACAACTTATTTAGTCTTGATTTATCAAATAACGCTGTAGGATTGTATTTTGTAAAACTAACAGATGTTGAAACTAACAGTACAACAACTAAAAAATTAATTTTAAAATAATTCTTTAAGCACTATTAGTTTTAAAAGACCTCATTTACCGTGAGGTCTTTTTTTTATGATTAAAAGTAAGCCTTTAACTGAATAGTGCCGGTGTGAATTGTGTTAGAGCTTTCACTTTTTCTTCCAAGGTAAGAAAGATTGGCATCCAGGTATTTTGTAATACTTTTTTGAAAAAGTAAGTTCCAGGTAAAGTTTTTATCAGGCTGCAATCCCTCCAGCATTTGAAATGCCACAGGAGAAAATGCATTTCCATTAAAATCATTTGAAATAAAATTGAACCCTCCGTTGATTGAATAGTTTTCAGATTGATTGTATGTGAATTCTAATCCCATTTTTTGTTGCTTCAAGTTTTCTCTTTCACCCAATAAATTTTCTTTGTTTGTAAACTGATATAGTACAGAAAACTCAGCATTTTCAGAAAACAAATAAGAAATTTTTGGTGCCAAGTCATAACTTTCAATTGTAAAGTTTCGCTGGTCAAAATTTTCTGAAGATGTTTTGTTTTCACTAAAATGAGATTTAAAGTTAACCAACCAGCTTTGCTTAATTTTGTGACTAAAATTTAATTGATGACTTTGTAAAGTATTTTTTTGTAATCCCACCGAAAGTAAATTGTTGGCTTTTGAGTTTGTGAAAGTATAGCTGGTTGTGTAATGTTGTTTACCCCGGTTAAAAAACAGAATATTCCTAAAGTTTAAGGCCAAGCCCAGTTGGTTTTCCTCTTCTTCGCTAAACGGATTAATGTCCAATGAATTTCCCTGACGAAGAGTTTTTCTGTCGATTAGATAAGACGTTTGATTATAAAATTTAGAGAGAATATTTTTTGCGGATTGGTTATTAGTGAAATTCCCCGGATTTACAGTAAGAACCTGTCCAAACTTGTTCTGATAAATTTTCACAAAAACCTGATTGGGAAGTAAAACCCTCACAAAAATGGCTTCATCCGGAAATTGTGCAATTTCAAACTCCTCCAGGTCCTGAACACCATTTTCATTATAATCATTCCAAACGTGAGTACCCTGACCTGGCTCTACTTCCACGAAAGTGAATTCTTGCTGTGGGAGCACACCACTGTTGGTTTCAAACGTGGAGTTCCATTGCACGGCACCATTGAATAAGCGTTGATTAAATAAAATCCGGCTGGTGATGGATTGTTCGTTTTCATTGTCTCCATATTCGTCCTTCAATTGTCTGTAATTAGCAAAAATTGAAAGTTGGGTGTTTTCAGATTGAAGAAGTTGTGATTTTAAATAATATGTATTGGATTGACTTACCCGTTGTAATTCATTGACTTTGACGCTGTCATTTACTCTTTTTCGATACCCCATTTCAACATAAACCGAAGTGCTGTCGCCCAGTCCAACAAATCCTTCATAGGCAAAAAACCTTTGACTTATAGGTGTGATACTGTCTGTTGCCAAAATGCGTTGCTCATTGTCTTCTTTGGCAATTTTTGCACCCACCCATATCTTATTAAAGTCATAAACAGTATTTGCATTGAACCGTAAAAAAGAAGATTTTTGAGTGGGACCTGAATTCTCTAAAATACTTCCATAAACCTGAGAATTTAGGTTCCCTATTTTTCCAGATGCATTCAAGACGTGCCGACTTCCGTCAAAATTTTCAGAAAAATCAAGTTTTTGAAACTCATATGTTGCATTTCCAAGGTTGGTATCTGCAATTTGTAGCCCCGCAACTACCAAGCTTTGGTTGCCTTCCGGGTTTTCAAGATTCCAGTCTCGATTAAATTCTACAGCATATAAACGTTCTATGGTATTGAAGTCTTGGTCTATATAATCAGCGTTTAAATAGCCGTCAATCTGAAGACCCTCTTCCTGACTATATAAATTATGTTTTGTCTGAATTTTGAATGCAAACCCGTTGTTGTCATCATTATCCAGATTAGAAAATAAATTTAAATCTTTTTTGCTGGCGGCAAGTTCAAAGCCAACAGTTGATTTTTCTCCAGGGCGATAACTTCCTTGTACCCCACCCACCTGAAGTTGAGTGGGAGCAAAAAGCTGAATAACCGGCGCATAGTTCCCTTGTGGAACTCCACTAACAGGGGGAACAAATTCAAAAATCCTGCTTATGGCTGAATTATCTGAAATGACGTAGTCGCCCTGATTTTCTCCAACCAACGTAAATCTTACTTGAAAAAGTTCGTCTTCAGGGTTGTTTGAAAAAACAAAGATTTCCTGTCCTTCAAACAATTCTTTTTTATACAAAATTTTATTATCAGAATAAGAATCTGGAACTGCAGATGGAGCGACCATTTGCTCTGTATCGTCTCCGGCATTTTGAAGAATTTGTACTTGTTCTTCCGAAAGGTTTTGTTGCAAGGGCTGATTTTTTAAATCACTTTCGATATATCCATAAGCCCCAATATCCAGTTTTTCGGAAGTATAGTTTCCTCCGCCATAACCAATAAAACGCGTGTAATTACGATCGGAATATTGATACTCAATCACTATACGCATATCGGCCGTAATCGGAAATGTATTGTTAAACCTTACTTCACCGGCGTTGTAATCTATCACATAGTCGGCATTTTCACCTCGCTTAAGTAAAAGCCCGTTTATATAAACACGCTCACTTCCTGAGATGATTAATATATACAGTTCACCATTGGGACCAATTAACTTATAGGGACCCTGGTTTCCTTCCTGACCCACAAACTGGCTTCTGGCAAAAACCCCACGGACAACCCCTCCGGAAAGATGCATCGAGGTTTGAGAATCCTCCCCGCTGAGTGTTCCTTTTACTGACAAGCCCTGAATTTTTTTTTGAAATCTCGCAAAATAACTCGATTGGTTTTCCAAATCAATATCACCAGCTCTAATGGTCCAATTGTCGCTAAAAAGTTCAATGAAAATTTGGTCAAATTCGTTTAAATTTTGAGAATAACCACCTTCCTGAACCGGTATGTTAGCGTCCTGGATAGAAGCTCTAATGCCCACCCGATCACTTAGTTTACCAGTGATTTGAAGGTCCAGTTCAGAGTTCACAACAGCATTTTGATTGTTGCCTATTGTGATTCCTCTGGAAATGCTTCCGCTGGAATTCAACCCTTCAAAAGGAACGAAGGTATTTGTGCGCGTTGATTGTTGTAATGAATACAAACGGTCCATCGCTCCTGTGCTTTCAGAAATAATGGAAGCGTCAAGTAAAGAGTATTTTTTGGTTAAAAACCCCGGGTAGTTTAAGTAGCTTATTGTTACAGAATCTAGTGAATTTTGAATATCTTCATACAAAAAAACCACAGCTGTTTCAAAATTTACACGATATTTTGAGGTGTCAATTGCTTTATCGTCTTTATCCTTCAAAACAAAACGAGCCGGATTGATACTCACCGAATCAAGCACAATAGAATCTTGAACCACAACTTTCACGGTTCGGTAATTGGTTGAACCTTCCTGCGAAAAGCAAAAAAACCCTATCAAAAAAAATACAGCTAAAAATTGGTATTTCATCAATTACTTAAACTGAAAGCGTGGCTATTTATTTTATTGATAAATGTATTGAAATCTTTGTTTATATCTTCTAAGGAAAGTCTGGGAGTTTATTTATTTTAGCATTGAAAAAAAATAGGAATATTAAAAATAAGATTCCTCCTTCGCGGGAATAAATGAAATGAAAATAGTATCATACAACGTTAACGGAATCAGAGCTGCTATTAACAAAGGTTTTTTTGAGTGGCTGAAACAGGCAAATCCAGATGTGGTTTGTCTTCAGGAAACCAAGGCACATAAAAGCCAATTGGAACTTGCCATGTTTGAGGATGCAGGCTATGAATACAACTATTGGTTTTCAGCTGAAAAAAAGGGCTATAGTGGGGTTGCAATTCTTTCAAAAATTAAACCAAATCACATAGAATATGGCACTGGAATAGACTACATGGACTTTGAAGGAAGAAACATCAGAGCAGATTTTGATGACATTTCTGTGATGAGCATGTACCTTCCCAGCGGGACGAATGATGCACGCCTGGGATTCAAGTTCAATTATATGGACGACTTTTTGGAATATTCTAAGGACCTGAGAAGAGACATCCCCAACTTAATTGTTTCAGGTGATTACAACATTTGTCATAAACCTATAGACATTCACGATCCCATAAGAAATGCAAAAGTTTCAGGGTTTCTGCCCGAGGAGCGTGACTGGTTAAGTAAATTTGTAGAAAGTGGTTTTGTTGATTCCTTTCGTGAATTCAATCAGGAACCCCACAATTATACCTGGTGGAGTTATCGTGCTAATGCTAGAAACAACAATAAAGGATGGCGTATTGATTATCACATGGTCACCCAAGCTTTACAAGAAAAACTCAAACGCTCCGTTATATTACCTGAAGCCAAGCACAGCGATCACTGTCCGCTGTTGGTTGAAATTGACAGGTAAATATGAAACTAAAACCTATTTTTAGAAAAATTGGTTACACCATCGCACTGGTTTTTATAGTCTTAGTAGCGGTTTTAATTTTATCTGATGTTTTGATATCAGGCTACGCCAAAGAAAAAACCTTCAATGATGTGGCTAGCATACCAAAGAATAAAGTGGGGGTGGTTTTGGGAACATCCAAATATCTCAAAGGCGGAACCATAAATTTGTATTACCAATACCGCATTGATGCTGTTGCAAAATTATTCAATTCAGGAAAAATTGATTTTGTACTCATTAGTGGTGATAACAGATATCGCAGTTACAATGAACCACAAACCTTCAAAAACGATCTAGTAAAAAAAGGTGTGCCTGAAAATAAAATTTTCTTGGATTATGCAGGTTTTAGAACACTTGATTCGATGGTAAGAGCCAAGGAAATTTTTGGTCAGGAAAGTATCACAGTAATTTCACAACAATTTCACAACGAAAGAGCCGTTTATATTGCAGAAAAAAGAGGGTTGAGAGCCATTGGCTTTAATGCAAAAGATGTTAAGTTGCGCAGTGGGATTAAAGTGAAAGTAAGAGAATATTTTGCGCGGGTTAAAGTGTTTTCAGACTTAATATTTAGTAAACAACCTCATTTTTTAGGTGAACAAATAGAAATAAATTAAGCTATGATCAAATCAATTCTTACCATTGCAGTGGTTTCGTTAACATTGACCTCTTGTGTTTCCTCCAAGGTTTTTGAAGACCTCAAAACTGATTACGATGCACTTAAAGCCGAGAACAGGGATTTAATGGCTCAACTCGACTCCAAAAAAGGAAATGCAGACCCATATGCTTTACAAAATCTTCAAAATGAATATGAAAAGTTAAAATCAGAGAGAGATCGTTTGGCACTTGACTACGCTGCTTCACAGAACAATTTAAAACGATTGCAGGATTCCTATGATACTTTGGAAGCGAATAGCTCTGAAAATTTATCATCAAACCTTGAATTAAACCGTGAGTTACTCACAAAACTTGACGAAAAAGAGCGTGCCCTCGCAGCTGAACAGGCCCGACTCGAACAAATGCAACGTGACCTGAACGCACGGTCTAAGCGGGTTGATGAATTGGAAGGAATCATTGCAGCCAAAGAAGCTCAAATGAACAATTTAAAAAATGCCATTTCTGCTGCTTTAACCAATTTTGAAGGGAAAGGCCTCACGGTTGAACAACGTGATGGGAAGGTATATGTCTCTATGGAAAACAAACTGCTTTTTGAAAGTGGAAGTTGGGCGGTGAATTCCAACGGACGTTCGGCTGTGGTAGAGCTTGGAAAAGTTCTGGCACAAAATCCGGAAATTGCCGTATTGATTGAAGGGCATACAGATAATGTGCCTTATGGCGGAAGCGGAGCATTGAATGACAACTGGGACTTATCAACAAAAAGAGCTACCGCGATAGTTTCAATTCTTTCTGATAACCCAGCAATTTTAAAAGAAAACCTCACTGCCGCAGGTAGAGGTGAATTTGCGCCTATTGCTTCAAATACTTCAGCCGAAGGAAGAGCTAAAAACCGAAGAATTGAAGTTGTGCTGACACCAAAATTGGATGAAATCAGTAAGTTGTTGAATGAGATTTAATTGCGATCATTTTTTGTTAAGCATCTCTTAAGCAATGGTAATTTTGGAACCTACTTTCTTATTTTTGCAATGCTTATAATAACACATCAAAAAAAATTTCAATAAAAGAATTTTAAAATTAGATAAGATTCCTCCCCAAGTCAACTTGGGGACGGGTAATTGTTATGAAATACAAAAACTTACCCAATACCGAATTAAGAGTCAGCGAGCTCTGCTTAGGCACCATGACCTGGGGTGAGCAAAACACCCAAAAGGAAGCTTTTGAACAGCTGGAGTTTGCGCTTGAAAACGGAATTAATTTTGTTGATACCGCCGAAATGTATTCCATTCCTGGTCGGAAGGAAACTCAAGGAAGCACCGAAACCATTTTGGGTAATTGGTTTGCCCAAAACGGCAACAGGGATAAGGTCATACTCGCTACCAAAGTTGCAGGCCCCAACCGTAAATTTGATCATATACGCTCATCACTTGACTTTTCAAAAGCGTCGCTCAACGATGCCATCACCAAAAGTTTAAAACGCCTCCAAACTGACTATATAGATCTTTACCAGCTGCATTGGCCTGAACGTAACACAAACTACTTTGGACAACGTAACTATAAGCATCGTGAAGATGATAACTGGCAAGACAATATTGCTGAAGTTTTAGAAAACCTGGATTCTTTAGTGAAAGAAGGAAAAATCCGCCATATAGGAGTTTCAAATGAAAGTCCGTTTGGAGTGATGCGTTATATTGAAGAAGCCCGAAAAGGAAAGCGTAAAATTACTACCCTACAGAACCCTTTTAGTTTGTTGAGTCGAAAAGATGAAATCGGGATGACCGAAGTGCTTCATCGTGAAAATGTAGGTTATCTGGCTTATTCACCTTTAGGTTTTGGTCAGTTAACCGGAAAGTATTTGGAGAACACCCCTCAAAATGCGAGAGTGACTCTTTTTCCTAATTACAGTCGATATCACAAACCCAACAGCTTTGCTGCAACCCGAAAGTATAACGAACTCTCAAAACAAAATGGAATCTCATTAACTCATATGGCTCTTGCCTTTGTAAGGCAGCAATCATTTGTGAGCAGTACGATTCTCGGGGCGACCTCAGTAGATCAATTAAAAGAAAACATCGCTAGTAAAGACATAGTGCTTCCAAAAGAAATTTTAAAGGAAATAAATAAAATACACGAAGAAATACCCAATCCTGCTCCATAAATTGAGAGTGAGTTTACACAAAAAACTTTGAACCATAAGCCTTAAACCTTGAACATTTAGAATGGATTCATTAACCCAAATCGTATTAGGAGCAGCTGTTGGTGAGGCGGTCTTAGGAAAAAAAGTAGGTAACAAAGCGATACTTTATGGTGCCATAGCCGGGACAATTCCAGATTTGGATGTGCTTGCAAACCTTTTTACAGATACCATCACAGCCATTGAAATTCATCGTGGGTTTACACACTCTATTTTCTTTTCAGTGTTGTTTGCACCAATTTTTGGTTGGTTGGTTTCCAAGATTGAAAAAAAATCTGGAGTGGGATGGAAAGGTTGGAGTTGGCTATTTTTCTGGGCATTGATCACGCACCCAATTCTCGATGGGTTTACTACCTGGGGGACACAATTTTTCTGGCCCTTTGAATATCGGGTAGCTTTCAAAAATATTTTTGTGATTGACCCGCTTTACACAATCCCTTTTCTGGTTTTTCTGGTTTTAACCATGTTTCAGAAAAGAACTTCACTTAAACGACAAAAGTTCAACCGATTGGGGTTAATTGTCAGCAGTAGTTATCTTGCAATTACACTAGTGATTAAAGGGATTGCTTATCAGAAGTTTGTAAACGCCCTGGAAGACCAAAATATTCATTTTCTCCAAGTGCAAACCAAGCCGGCTCCTTTAAACGCCATTTTATGGACTGCAAATGTTGAAACCAATGATGCTTTTTTAATTGGTGATTATTCATTGTTTGATTCACAGCCTATTCAATTTCACGCTTTCGCGAAAAACCATCATTTACTGGGAGATTGGATTCACAAGCCCAATATAAAACGCCTCATAAAGATTGCAGAGAACGGTTGGTTTACAATTACCGAAAAAGAAGGTGAATTGTATTTTAATGATTTGCGTTTTGGGTTATTAAATAACGATCCGTTCAACCCGGAGTTTACGTTTAGTTATAGGTTATTTGAAAAAAATGGTATCATCTATGCTGAAGAAACCGAAAAAAACCGCGATGACGCACAAAAGTTAATAGCTGATCTTTGGGAGCGAGTAAAGGGAAATTAATTTGTAATAAACCTTTCCAAAACCTTTAAGGCCTGCTTCACAGAGTTTACATGGTCAAAACTCAACAACAACCGCAAGCCGCTACGGGTTTGTTTTTCCTTAATTTTGACCAAACCGGATTGTGATTGCACAAACTGCAACACCTTTTGAAATGCCTCACTCTGATAAAATCCAGATTGCTGGTCGGCGATGAAGTAGCCCACAAATTTGCCTTGCTTCATCACCACGCGTTCCAAGCCCATTTGTATGGCAATCCATTTTATCCGAACACTGTTCAATAAATCAATCACCTGAACCGGAAGTTCACCAAAACGGTCTTCCAGTTCTTTCTCAAATTGCTGCAATTCTTCTTCGGTTTTTAAATCGGAAAGCTTGTTGTAGAGATTGAGTCTTTCAGTAATATTATTTACATAATCATCGGGGAACAGAATTTCGAAATCGGTATCAATGACAGTTTCCTTGATGTATTTTTTATCTTTTTCATCTTTGTAAAGGTCTTTAAACTCTTTCTCTTTGAGTTCTTCAATGGCTTCGGCAAGGATTTTCTGGTAAGTGTCAAAACCAATTTCGTTGATAAAACCACTTTGCTCACCACCCAGCAAATCTCCGGCACCACGTATTTCCAAATCTTTCATCGCAATGTTCAATCCACTGCCCAATTCTGAGAATTGCTCGAGTGCCGTGATGCGTTTTCGGGCGTCTTCTGTCATTGCAGAATATTCGGGTGTGATAAAATAACAAAACGCTTTTTTATTACTTCGCCCCACACGGCCACGCATCTGGTGCAAATCGCTTAAACCAAAATTATTGGCGTTGTTGATAAAAATGGTGTTGGCATTGGGCACATCTAGCCCGCTTTCGATAATGGTTGTGGAAACCAGTACATCAAATTCGCCGTTCATAAACGCCAGCATCAGGTTTTCCAGTTTTTTACCTTCCATCTGCCCATGACCGATTCCGATTTTGGCATCGGGAACCAAACGTTGGACCATCCCGGCAACTTCTTTGATGTTTTCAATGCGATTGTGTACAAAAAATACTTGTCCACCACGCGAAATTTCATAACGAATGGCATCGCGAATCGACTCCTCTGAAAACCGAATCACATTGGTTTCAATAGGGTAACGGTTGGGAGGAGGCGTAGTAATCACAGACAAATCCCTCGCCGCCATCAAACTGAATTGGAGTGTTCGTGGGATAGGGGTTGCGGTCAAAGTCAGCGTATCCACATTTTCTTTGATGAGTTTCAGCTTGTCTTTTACGGCCACACCAAACTTCTGTTCTTCATCAATAATGAGCAACCCAAGGTCTTTGAATTTTACGGCTTTGTTCACCAATTGGTGTGTTCCGATAACGATATCCAGTTTTCCGGACTCGAGGTTTTCCAGAGTTGTTTTCCGTTCTTTGGCGGTTCTGAAACGGTTCAGATAATCGATGTTTACCGGCATTTCTTTCAAACGCTCAGTAAAGGTTTTATAATGCTGAAACGCCAAAATGGTCGTGGGCACCAAAACCGCCACTTGCTTGCCGTTGTCCACCGCTTTAAAAGCAGCACGAATAGCCACTTCGGTCTTTCCGAAACCAACATCCCCACACACCAAACGGTCCATAGGTTGCTCATTTTCCATATCTTTTTTTACATCTTCGGTAGCCGTGATTTGATCGGGGGTGTCTTCATAAATAAAGGAAGATTCCAGCTCGTGTTGCAAATAGGAATCGGGGTCAAAAGAAAAGCCTTTTTGGAGTTTTCGTTTGGCATACAACTCAATAAGGTTGAAGGCAATTTCCTTGACACGGGTTTTCGTCTTTTGCTTCAGTGCTTTCCACGCATTGGATCCCAGTTTGTAGATTTTTGGTGGTTTGCCGTCTTTACCGTTGTATTTGGAGATTTTGTGCAACGAGTGGATACTCAGGTAAAGAATATCCCGGTCGCCGTAAACCAATTTGATGGCTTCTTGTTTTTTGCCTTCCACATCAATTTTCTGCAAACCGCCAAATTTCCCGATTCCGTGATCGATGTGGGTGACATAATCACCAATTTCCAGATTGGTCAATTCTTTTAATGTGATGGCTTGCTTTTTGGCGTAGCCGTTTTTCAGCTGAAATTTGTGGTAGCGCTCAAAAATCTGATGGTCTGTATAACACAGCTGTTTTTGGATATCGTCAATAAAACCCAAATGCAATGGAAAAACCACTGTTTCAAACTGTTTTACATCCAGTTGGGCGTCTTCAAAAATATCGTGAAAGCGCTTTGCTTGTTGCTCGGAAGAACAGAATATATAATTTTTATATCCCTTTTCAGAATTGTCGTTGAGGTTTTCAATAAGCAGCTCAAACTGCTTGTTGAATGAAGGTTGTGGCCGTGTTTGAAAATTGATGGCTCCCGCAGAAACGCCTTTTTGCATCACTACTGTCGTGAAACCGGCCATTTCATTTTTCATCAGTTTTGAAGTGCAGAAAAGTGCTTCGGGTTCCAGTTGGGTGATGCCTTCGGTTATTTTGGAAAAAGCTTCTTCCGCTTTTGCGAAAAGATTGTCGATACCACTGTACAGCAATTCCGGATTTTTAATAAAAACCACAGTTTTGGAAGCGATATAGCTCAGGAAACTTTCCCGGTTTTCCTGTAGTTTTTTGTTTTCCACATTGGGGATGACGCTTATTTTTTTTACCTGTTCCAACGAAAGTTGCGTTTCTACATCAAAGCTGCGGATGCTTTCCACTTCATCGCCAAAAAACTCGATGCGGTAGGGTTCGTCATTAGAAAAAGAAAACACATCCAAAATCCCACCGCGTACTGAAAACTCACCCGGCTCGGTCACAAAGTCGGTGCGGTGAAACTGGTATTCAAAAAGCACTTCGTTGACAAAGTCTATGGAGAGTTGATCACCCACTGAGATTTTCAGGGTATTTTTTTCCAATTCTTTTTTGGTGACCACTTTTTCAAAAAGCGCATCGGGATAGGTAACAATAATCGCCGGTTTTTTTCGGGAATTGATACGGTTCAGCACTTCAGATCGCAACAAGACATTTGCGTTGTCTGTTTCTTCAATCTGATAGGGACGGCGGTAACTCCCGGGATAGAAAAGCACATCTTTATCACCCAGTATGGCCTCCAGATCGTTGAGGTGGTAAGCGGCTTCTTCTTTGTCGTTAAAAATCAGTAAGCAGGGGAGCTCTGTTTGTTTAAAGGCCTGTGCAATGACAAGCGATGTTGCGGCACCCACAAGTCCCTGCACGTGAATTTCTTTTTCGGAACGGGCAATAGATTCCCCTAGTTTTCGGGTTTCCGAAGACTTTGCAAAAAGCGAATCGACAATGGCTTTGCTCATGAGCGGCAAAGATACATTGCTAGTCATTTCCCTACAACAGCAAGTCTTTATTTTATGATTTTTTTCTCTTTATTTAAAAAATCTACCTGCAAAGGGTAAAGTTTTTCGGTTTTTAAAGGCGTGAATGGAGCTACTTAACAACAATACTGCAGCAACGATCAAGGCTGTTGTTGTCACGCTTTGGCTTACATTTTCATTAGCAACGGCAATAGCAATCAGCGCCCAGGCCCCCACCAAAGCAAACTCCCGCATATTACGCGTCCAGGTCACAAAAAGATTTAAAAGTCCGGCGATAATAATCATGGTAATGGTCCATACTACATCACTCAAACCAAATCCATCCCAGTTTATTTTAGTGAGGTATGCAGCCATATTGGCAATCAAGGCCACAGAAATCCACCCGATGTAAATACAAAACGGCCACCAGAGAAACAAGATGTTTTTAAAAGGCGCATTCCAGCGTTCCATATTGGTGCGCAGGACAATTTTAGCAAGAGAGAATAATAAAACAAGCATTATCAGCACAGAAAGCCCTAGTTCTTCATGCAACCATGCAAAGAGCCACAGTGAATTAGCAATACACGAAATTACAAACCACCAGCCCACTTGGGTAGCCAGATCATTGTCTTTTGCTTTACTGAACAAACCCAGCCCCTGATAGATCACAAAACCCAAAAGGAGCAAATAGATGATTCCCCAAATAGAGAATGCATAGCCTGCAGGCGTAAACAGGTTTTCATACGCTTGTGAAACGGTCGCATTTGTGTTTCCGTTAATGAGCCCGGTGTTGGACAAATAATTGATAAATATCATGGAAACGAACGCGATTCCATTGAAAACTTGTAGTGTTTTTTTCATACTGACGAATCTTGAATTTAAAGGTAAAGCAAGTTTTTAAAAAAGCAATTTTAATTTTCTCAAAATCTTACTGAAATAGTATCTTTGTTAAAAATTTGAAGAACATGTCATTAGAAGATTTATTTAGTGGTGGAAGCCACAAAAGAAAGTTAGGTCATTTTTCAGCATTAGTAAACGTGGCTTTGGTTGATGGTCCCATGACTCCGGAGGAAGAGTTTTTATTGCTTCGGTTTGCCAGAAAGTTGGACATCAACGAACTGGAATATAATGAGATACTAAAGAATCCAAAAAAATATCCTGTTTTCCCTACGCATTCTCAGGAAATAAGATTGAAACAATTGCACGATATTTTTAGGATTGTTTATTCCAATAAAGAATTAGACGAGGAAGAGGCAGCTTTTTTAAACCGCTATGCCATTGTCCTGGGTTTCAATGAAACTGAAGCGAAAAGAATCATAGACCGCTCCATAGAAATTTTTAGTGGCGGGCTCAATTTTTATGATTATGAATATCTATTGAACAAGAAATAAAACTACAATAATAAAAACCCTGAAAGAAATTTCGGGGTTTTTTATTGGGCATTTTTCATAAACTCTTCGGCTTTTTCCACCATGTTTTTACTTCCGCAGAAAAAAGGAACGCGTTCATGCAATTCCTTTGGCTGGATTTCCATAATGCGGTTAAAACCGTCACTGGCTTTTCCGCCTGCCTGCTCTACTATAAATGCCATGGGGTTGCATTCATAGAGCAAACGTAATTTTCCTTTTGAGGCTTTAGAGCTTTTGGGATAAAAATAAATACCTCCTTTTAAAATATTCCGGTGAATGTCTGAAACCAGCGAGCCGATGTATCTGGAAGTATAAGGCCGGTCATCTTCTTCCATCTGACAGTATTTTATATAGTCCTTGACACCTTGCGGAAAATGAATATAATTGCCTTCATTTACTGAATAAATGTGCCCGTCTTCCGGAATACACATATTAGGGTGAGAAAGGTAGTAAGTTCCAATGGCAGGGTTTAAGGTAAAACCGTTTACCCCGTGACCGGTTGTGTAGACAATCATCGTTGAGGTTCCGTAAATTATATAACCTGCGGCGACCTGATTGACGCCCGGTTGTAAAAAATCTTCCAGTGTAACCGGTGTTCCGGCGGGGGTAACCCTTCTGTAAATGGAAAAAATGGTGCCTACTGAAACATTTACATCGATGTTTGATGAACCATCCAACGGGTCAATCAAGACCACATATTTGTTTTGGTTATTTTTTTCTCGGCCTGAAATGGTGATAAACCCATCGTTTTCTTCAGAAGCTATTCCACATACAATTTCACGGTTTGTCAGGGTTTTAATAAAGGCTTCGTTGGCAAACACGTCTAGTTTTTGCTGTTCTTCACCTTGAATGTTTTTGTCACCAAAGGCACCTAAAATATCAACCAAACCGGCTTTGTTTACCTCGTGGTTTACTACCTTTGCAGCCAGCCTGATGGAGTTGATCAATCGGGAAAGTTCGCCGGAAGAGTAAGCAAAATCCTTTTGGTTTTCAATGATAAATTCGCCTAAAGTTTTGTTGTGGTCTGCCATTTTTTGGAAAAGATGTGTTTGTGTTTACAAAAGTACATGAATTTTTTCCATTCTTAAGTAAATATATAGGACGGAAAAATTCGTGTATTTTTACTTAGGAAATATCGATATTTTTGTGATGAATGAAGTGTAATTTAGGAACCAATTTCTATGAGATATGAATTATAAAATAAGAGAAAGTAAAAAAGAAGACATGCCTCAAGTGCTCGATTTAATAAAAGAGCTGGCCACCTTTGAGCGTGAGCCCGAAGCTGTGGTTGTTACCGTTGAGGAACTCGAGAAAGAAGGCTTTGGTGAGCATCCGCTCTTCAAATGTTTTGTGGCTGAAGTTGATGATGAAATTGTAGGGATGGCTTTGGTTTATTTCCGGTTTTCAACCTGGAAAGGCCGCACCATTCACCTGGAAGATTTAATTGTGAAAGAAAAAATGAGAGGCTCAGGCCTTGGAAGTGCTTTGTATCAGGAAGTGTTGAAATATGCCAAATCACAAGGCGTAAAACGTGTTGAATGGGTGGTACTCGACTGGAATGAGGGTGCCATTAAATTTTATGAACGCAGCGGAGCCAAAATATTAAAGGACTGGCGCACCGTGCATATGGACGAACAAGGAATTACAAATTTTATAGATTTTAATTAATGCGTGTATTCAAATTTGGTGGTGCTTCTGTAAAAGATGCTGAAAGTATAAAAAACCTATCGAGGGTTTTAGAAACTACCGGTGTTGAAAACCTGGTGGTAGTGGTCTCTGCAATGGGAAAAATGACCAACGCCCTTGAAAAAGTCGTTTCTGATTACTTAACAAAATCACCTGAATTAAAAGCATCCCTTGCATATGTGATTGATTACCATTACCAAATAGTTCAAGCACTTTTTCCTGAGAAAAGTCATCCTGTTTATGAAGAGATACAAGAATTTTTTGAGGAACTAAAGTCTTTTTTTGAATTGAATAAATCCAATTCTCATTCCTATGTATATGATCAGGTTGTGTGTTATGGCGAGTTGATTTCCACTAAAATTATAAGTCAATTTTTGAATCACCACAATTTAAAAAATACCTGGTTAGACAGCAGGGAATGCATTAAAACTGATAATAATTATCGTGACGCAGGTGTTGACTGGAGTTTAACACAAGCTCAAATCAAATCTAAAATTGAGCATAGGGCGTTAACAATCACACAGGGCTTCTTGGGTTCTAATGAAAATAATTTCACAACCACACTGGGTCGGGAAGGAAGTGACTACTCAGCTGCTATTTTTGCCTATTGCCTTGGAGCAGAAAGTGTGACTATTTGGAAAGATGTGCCGGGCGTGTTAAATGCCGACCCACGAGTTTTTCAAAACACAGAACTTTTAAGAAAAATTTCATACAGGGAAGCTATTGAAATGGCATTTTACGGAGCTTCTGTTATTCACCCCAAAACATTACAACCGCTCCAGCGAAAGGAAATTCCTTTGTTTGTAAAGTCATTCTTAAAACCTTTAGAACAAGGAACATGTGTGACAAAAGGGAAGGATTTGGAACCTTCGGTTTCATGTTATATTGTTAAGAATGAACAAGTGCTTATATCACTCTCTTCGCTCGATTTTTCATTTATGATGGAAGACAATATTGGAGAAGTCTTCAAACTACTCCATGACTTTAAAATGAAAGTAAACCTAATTCAAAACTCTGCTATTAGTTTTACGGTAGTTGTTGATAATAAATACAAGAAATTGGAAGAACTCATTTCTAAATTAAAATCAAATTTCAAAGTACGTTTTAATGAAAATGTAACTCTCTTCACCATTCGACATTTTAGAGAACGTGATGTCTTTGAAATGGAAAAAAACTATCAGGTATTATTAAAACAACAAAGCCGGGATACAGTTCAGTTAGTTGTAAAATAAAACGGTTCAGTTGAATTATTTTTAAATGTCATATATTTACCCAAGCCAATAAAAATAAGACCATGCCATTAGTAACTCCACGTGAAATCTCTAAAGCTATCAGTACAGATAAGCTAGGCTTTATTGGTACTTTATGCGGATGGTCATTGATGAAAGCACTGCGTATTTCTGCGTGTAATCGAATTTATGATAAACACAAACACCTGGAAGGTGTTGATTTTATTAATGCGTTAATTGATGAGTTTGAAGTAAAGTTTGAAATACCGGATGAAGATTTAAGACGCATTCCAAAAAGAGGAGCTTTTATAACTATTTCAAACCATCCATTGGGAGGAATAGATGGTATTTTACTTCTAAAATTGCTACTTGAACAAAGACCCGATTATAAAATTATTGCGAACTTTTTACTGCACCGCATTGAACCGCTAAAACCTTATGTGATGCCGGTGAATCCATTTGAAAATAAAAAGGAAGTAAAATCGAGTTTATTGGGATTTAAACAAGCAATACAACATCTCCAAGAGGAAATGCCTTTAGGAATCTTTCCTGCAGGAGAGGTTTCCACATATAAAGAAGATAAACGCATAACTGACAGGCCATGGGAAGAAGCTGCCATGAAACTCATTAAGAAAGCAGAAGTACCGGTGGTGCCCATCTATTTTCATGCAAAAAACAGTTTGCTTTTTTATAAATTGGCAAAGTTGAGCCCAACGTTTCGAACGGCCAAATTACCTTCGGAATTATTAAGTCAAAGAGAGCGAACTATCAAAATAAGAATTGGGAATCCCATTTCTGTAAAAGACCAGCAAGAACAAGAGACCCTTGAAGATTTCTCTGCTTTTTTAAGAAAGAAGACTTATATGTTGGCCAATACGTTTAACAAAAAGAAACTGCTGGACAACATTCCTAAAACACTTAAATTTCCAAAACCTCCCAAAAATATAGTCACTCCAGTTGACCCAAAGATTCTTGAACAGGAAGTGTTGAAGCTTCAGGATTTAGACAAGCGTTTGTTGATAAGCAAAAATTATGAAGTGTATCTTTCACATCCAGACCATATTCCAAATATCCTTCAAGAGATTGGTCGCTTGCGCGAAATCACATTCAGAGAAGTGGGAGAAGGCACCAATCAGGCAATAGATCTTGATGTGTATGATGCTTATTATCATCATATGTTTTTATGGGATAACGAAGCCAAAAAAATTGCCGGAGCTTACCGAATGGGCTTGGGTTCTAAAATTTTCAAGGACTATGGTATCGAAGGTTTTTATTTACATGATCTTTTTCGATTTGAGCCGGAATTGCACAAAATGATGAGCCAGTCAATAGAAATGGGCCGCGCATTCATTATTAAAGATTACCAACAAAAGCCAATGCCTTTGTTTTTACTATGGAAAGGGATTGTGCACACCACATTACGTTTTCCGGAACACAAATACCTCATAGGGGGTGTAACAATCAGTGATCGGTTTTCAGAATTTTCAAAATCACTGATGATTGAATTTATGAAATCCAATTATTACGATCCTTATGTTGCCCAGTTTATTCACCCAAAAAAGGATTTTAAAGTAAAACTAAAAGATGCAGATAAAGATTTTGTTTTTGACGAAAGTGAAGCCGATCTGAATAAATTTGACAAAATTATAGATGAACTCGAACCCGGTGAATTGAGATTGCCGGTGCTTATCAAAAAATACATCAAACAAAACGCCAAGGTGGTAGCTTTTAATGTAGATCCTTTATTTAATAATGCGGTCGACGGCTTGATGTATATTCGAATTGCAGACTTACCTGAAAGCACAGTAAAACCTGTTATGGAGGAGTTTCAGGCAGAATTGGAACAAAAATTTGAATCCCGAAGTGAAGAAACCGAGGATTGATTGTGTATATCAAGCCACAGGCTTGTTCGTTTTTAACTCAAACATTAATAAAACTTAAAGAAAACTGATTAATTGACTTTCAGTTCACTCTTGGTTTTATAATTCATTTTTTCTAACAACATCCACTTCCGGGAGCGCAACAAGCTTCTTGAGTTGCTTCTGAAGGCTCGATGATTCCACAAGCTTCTTTTGCTTTACAATCGGTTTTTTGATTGGCAAGTTTGAAAATGAGTTGGTTGTCAATCGTTTCAAATGCATCAACAAACATTTGGGCAGTGTTGAAGTTTTTATTGCTGTATTCAAATTTCAATTCAGCATCAAAGGAAAACTGTTTTATATCACCTACTTTTTCAAGGATAGATAACGCCTTGTTGGTTGACATAAATTCCTTTGATTCTTTTTCAACCGGACTTTCCCAAAGTTGTATAACAGTTTCCTTCCAAAAATCAACTCCTGTACCACAATCTACACTATCAATTGTGACGTGTTTGACTTCTGTGATGTGGTAGTTGGCGCCCACAAATTTTCCGGGCATAAATTCAAAAAGTAGTGATTTTCCATTATTTGTATTGAGGAGTTCAAAAAATTCCTGTGTTTTCATAATCCTAATATTTATATATTGCAATATTACGATAAAAAGTGTATATAAAAAAGCCAAATCAAAAAAACCTGGCTTTTTATCAATGATTTTAGAACCAAGGCCTTTTGTTAACCTGATAAGTCTGGAAAAACTCTTCGTCACTTTTTGTCAAATAAATAATGCCCTCAATTAATCCAATAATTCCACCAATACCACAGGTTACAATTGTTATAATAATTTGAATGATGCCTTCTTTAGTATAGCCTAAAATAAACTTGTGGATTCCTAAAGAGCCAATAACAATGGCTAAGATTCCAGCAATCAGTTTTTTATTTTCTTTGTTGTCATTAATTGATTGATTCCAGCTTTCTTTAAATTCGTTTGCTGTATTCTTAGCTTCTTGCTCAAAGCTTTCTGAGTTTTTATTATCTTCCATAGTTTAATTAGTTAGTTTAGTTTTTAAGAAATTTAAATGTAGCAATTTTTTTGTTTATAAAAAAGCCCTGTCATTTGGTTCCCAAAGCTCCAGTTTATTTCCTTCAGGGTCAAGGATCCACCCAAATTTTCCATAACTGAATTCCTCAACTTCACCCACAACAGTAACTCCTTCTTCTTTTAATTGATTGAGAAGTTTGTGTAAATCTTTCACCCTTAAATTCATCATATACGGTTTTTCGCTTGGCGCGAAATAATTGGTGTCCTCCTTAAACGGGCTCCATTGTGTGGAGCAATCATTGCCTTCTTTGTCTTTCCACCAGAAGGTCCAGCCATACTGATCAGTGTTCATACCCAAATGTTCTTTATACCAGGCTTTAATGTGATCAGGGTCTTTTGTCTTAAAGAAAAATCCACCCAAACCGGAAACCCCATACTCCTTAGGAGGAAGTATTTTCTTTTCATCATCTCCAAAACCATACAATTGCTTGATTTTATCTACAATCACTTGGGCCAGTTTTTCTTTGCTTTCAACTGTCCAACCGGCGATATGCGGACTTAACAACACATTGTCCATTTTCATTAATTCCTGCAAAGCTTCGGGAAGGTCATTCCCAGTGAAAAGCGATTCAAACGAACCTTTTTCATATTCCAGTACATCGAGACCTGCACCCAAAATTTTGCCCGATTTTAAAGCTTGAACCAAATCGGTTGTGACAACACATTTTCCTCGAGCGGTATTGAGCAGCCAGAAAGGTTTTTTGAATTTTGAAATAAAAGAGGCATTGACCATTTTGTCGGTTGCTTCCGTCCAGGGAATGTGTAAACTCAACACATCGGTTTTTTCCTGAAGCTCTTCAAGTGTTACTTGCTTTGCATTCTGGTCGCCCACATTTTCTTTGATGTCATAGCAGAGCACTTCCACCTCAAATCCGCGAAGTTTTTTCGCAAAGGCTTTGCCCATATTCCCATAACCAATGATGCCCACGGTTTTTCCGTCGAGTTCTGTTCCGCGGTTGGCCTCACGGTTCCAAAGGCCTTGTTTTAACTCACTGTCAGCTTGTTTGAGGTTGTTAAACAGTAAAAGCAACATGCCCAATGCGTGTTCGCCCACGGCATTCCGGTTGCCTTCAGGAGCGGCAATGAGGGTGATGTTTTTGCTTTCGGCATACTCCACATCGATACTTTCCAAACCGGCTCCCACGCGGGCAATAAATTTTAAGTTTTTTGCGGCATCCAGAAAGGTTTTGTCAATATCAAACCTACTGCGGATGACAATGCCTTCGTAGTTGTTTATTTTAGCTTCAACTTCTTCTTTTGAGGAAGTATAATCTTCGTCGTTTTGAAAGCCAAGTTGTGAAAGTTGTTCAAAAAGCAAAGGGTGGTTTTTATCTAAGTGGAGGATTTTCATAGCGTTTTTTATTTTGTTTTTTGCCAATGTAATGTGGTTTGTTTTGTTTCAAATTCCACCGCATCCAAATGTCCCATTTTTTGTTTATCATTTGTGATTAAATGCAAATGCATATAGGTGTTGTGGTGTGTAAAAATAGTCTGGTGTTTTCTGGAGAAAAATCCGATAATTTCAACTTCTTCGTTT
This sequence comes from Planktosalinus lacus, assembly GCF_014640155.1. Taxonomy (GTDB): domain Bacteria; phylum Bacteroidota; class Bacteroidia; order Flavobacteriales; family Flavobacteriaceae; genus Planktosalinus; species Planktosalinus lacus. Next base: position 317,308 of record NZ_BMGK01000001.1, read on the forward strand.
TTTAGAGGAAAATAAGTCAAACCTTTATGGGCTTCTTCCGGGGAACTAACCTTAGAGCCTTCCGGAAGGTTTACGATGTGAATTTTAGCAGTGTTTATTTTCCCTGACAGTTTAAACACAAAAGGCTCATTATGATTTTTAAACTTTTCATCAAGATATGTTTCTAAAGCCTCAAGGCTTGTGATTCTATCTGGCAAAATTTCTTCGTTCCATTCCTCAACAGTAGCGTAAACAAAAAACGGTGCTTTTACATCATATGTTTTTTCGACAGACATCTTACTGTTATTCACAACTTTTGAAACATAAGATTCGCCATCAATTATCAGTAATTCTCCTTTAAGATACGCAACAGGTCCAATGCCATACAAGTTATTTTTCGGCTGAATTGTATCCAAAAAAATGGTGCCTTCAAGTTTTCCCTGACGCATAACGTTTTTCATTGCACCAGAAACCTGAACATTCGTAGTGTTTTTTATAGTAATTGGTTTTTTAGTCTCGCTTTTGCAGCCGGGAAAAACGGATGCAAGGGTTATGCTAATAAATAATATGAAACACTTACTATATTTACTTCTCATAGAAATTTGAATTTTTTTGTACCTTATATCCTTATGGGAAAAAGGCTTCAGTAACTCCAGTTACTGAATAACACATTTGCAATACTTAATTTTGCACTAAAATTAGATAAAAATGACGATAAAACAATTTAAAGACGAACCTTTGGCTCATTATTCATATGCCATAGTGAGTGAAGGCGAAATGGCTTTGATAGACCCAAGTAGAAATCCCTTACAGTATTATGCCTATGCCGAAGCACAAAATGCTAAAATAGTAGCAGTTTTTGAAACCCATCCGCATGCAGATTTTGTAAGCGGTCATCTGCAAATCCATCAGGAAACAGGCGCCACTATTTATGTGAGCAAACTGGTGGGAGTTGACTATCCGCACACACCCTTTGATGAAGGTGATGAGGTGAAAATTGGCAAAATATCCATCCGACCGTTGCATACACCCGGGCATTCGCCTGATAGTTTGACTTTTGTAGCAGAAGAAAACGGTCAGATTTCACTTTTTACGGGTGACACCCTGTTTATTGGAAATGTGGGAAGACCGGACCTTCGTGAAAAAGCAGGAAATATGAAAGCCAAACGCATCGAACTTGCCAAGGCAATGTATCACACCATGCAAACCAAATTTAACGATTTGCCTGACGGGGCTTTGGTTTATCCGGCCCACGGTGCAGGCTCTTTATGTGGTAAAAATATGAGTGATGCCGCTTCAAGCACCTTGGGCAATGAACGAGTGGGTAATTGGGCATTTCAAACCCAAACTGAAGACGAATTTGTCCAAGAAATTTTAAAAGACCAGCCGTTTATTCCTTCCTATTTTGGGTTTAACGTGGATGTAAACCGAAATGGAGCTGCAAGCGTGCAGCAATCCAAATACAATGTACCTTTAAAGCTTTTGGTAAGCTCTGTTGACGATGATGCGATTGTCGTGGATGTACGTGATGGCGATCAGTATAAAAAAGGGCATTTGCCAAATAGCATCAACATCATGGCGCGTTCAGATAGTGATAAATATGAAACCTGGCTGGGGGCCATTATCAAGCCTGAGGAGCCTTTTTATATTGTGGTAGCATCGGTTAAGGATATTGAAACCATTTTGGAACGCACGGCAAAAATTGGTTATGAAAAACAACTAAAAGGCATCGTCACTCCGGCCGAAAATTTGAAAGTTCATTCCCATGAATTTGACCTGGGGGTTTTTAAAAGGCATCCTGAAAACTACACGATTGTTGACATTAGAAACGAAAGTGAAACTGCAGAAGGTTTGTTGTTTGACAGTGCTTTACCTGTTCCTTTAAATGAACTGAGAGAACGAGCTAATGAAATTCCTAAAGATAAACCCGTCGTAGTGCATTGTGCCGGAGGGTATCGTTCCACGGCAGGAAGCAGCATTTTGGAAAATCACATCAAAGATGTTAAAGTCTATGATCTGAGTGAGGCTATCAAAGATTTTTCCTAAGGGAATTTAGCAATTAAATCATCGGTAATCCTCATAGGTTTACCGGTGTTTTTGTCAAGCAGACACCAAAGCGTTTTGGCTTTTACCAAAAGTTTGTTGTCTGCTTTTCTTATTATTTCGGTGTGGCGTTCACTTGTCACCCCGCTGTATTTCTCCACCCGGGTTTTTAAAATCAAAACATCTTTTTCAAAAGCGGGGGCCTTGTATTCAATAAAGTGATTGACCACCACCCAGGCAAGCTTTTCGCGTAAAGCGAAATCAGTACTTTCATTCCAGTGTTGCGCTGCCACATCCTGAATCCATTGCAAGTAAACCACATTGTTCACGTGGTTAAGATTGTCAATAGCTGATGCCGGAACGGTTATTTCAGTTTGAAAGTGATTCAAAATAGTAAATTAAAAAAAGGGTTTAGTTTAAAAACCAAGGATCAATTTGGAAATATAAAAAAACAAAAAGATACCAAAAATATCATTACTGGTGGTTATAAAAGGGCCTGTGGCAATTGCGGGGTCAATACCCCTTTTGTCAAGAATGATAGGTACAAAAGTCCCCACAAGGGCTGCAACAATGATGACCAATAGCATGGATAACGCAATCGCTAAACTCGTTAACTGATCTTGACCTACAATAAAACCAAAGAGGAAAACTAGGGCTGCCAGAGCGATACCATTTAAAAGGCTTAGCCCCACTTCTTTTAATAAACGGTGGAAAAGGCTTCCCCTGATGTTGTCATTGGCAAGTCCCTGTACAATAATAGCACTTGATTGTACACCCACATTTCCTGCCATCGCAGCAATAAGAGGGGTAAAGAAAAATAAGATTGGGAACGTCTCCAATGCTTCGTCAAAACCCTGCATAATATAAACACTCCCCAATCCGCCAAAGAGACCTAAAACAAGCCAGGGCAAGCGTGCCCGTGAGAGCTGCCAGATGGTATCATCTGCCTCAACATCCTGTGAAATACCGGCAGCAAGCTGGTAATCTTTTTCTGCTTCTTCTTTGATGAAATCAACCATATCATCAATGGTGATGCGACCCACAAGGCGACCTATGTCATCTACCACAGGAATGGCTTCCAAATCATATTTTTGCATAATTCTGGCGACTTCCTCACCTTCGGTATGTACATTGACAAAGTCCACCCTGGGGATATAAATCTCTTTGATTTTGGTTTTGGTGTCAACGGTAAGCAGGTCTTTAAGTGAAAGCCTTCCTATGAGTTTGTCTTTGGCATCCACTACATAGATGGAGTGCACGCGGGTTACATTTTCTGCCTGACGGCGCATTTCCCTAACACAACCCCCCACGGTCCAGGTTTCTCGGACCCTAACCAATTCTTTTGCCATCAACCCCCCGGCAGAATCTTCATCATATCTGAGAAGTTCTTTGATATCTGCAGCGTGGTCCTGGTCTTCAATGTTTGAAATGACTTCTTCCTGCCGTTCTTCAGAGAGCTCGGCAATGATATCGGCAGCATCATCGGTGTCCATTTCTTCCAGTTCGTCTGCAATCTCTTTGGAGGAAAGGTTGTTTAAAATTTTCTCACGGTCGTCCTCGTCGAGTTCCATAAGAACTTCTGACGTTTTTTCACTGTCGAGAAGTTTGATAATGTAAGTCGCTTCATCAAGATTTAACTCATCAAGGATTTCGGCGATATCTGCGTGGTGAAGGTCCTCCAAATGCAATAAAAGCTCCTTGTCGTTTTGTTCTTCGACAAGGATTTCTATTTTTTCAATAAGCTCCGGACTAAGTTGAAACTGCATCGCTTTCTATCTTTTGGGTTAACTCGATAAAGGCTTCAAAGCCCAATTGCTCAGGCCGTTTGTCAAAGATAATATCTTCTTTTAAATTTTCGCTTAAAGCGAAAGATTTTAAACTGTTTCTCAATGTTTTCCGACGCTGATTGAAAGCGGTCTTCACAACATTGAAAAATAATTTTTCATTGCAAGGCAACGTAAAGTTTTCTTTTCTGATAAGACGCAATACACCGCTGTCAACTTTTGGAGGTGGGTTAAAAACCGAAGGCGGAACGGTGAATAAATATTCTGCCGTGTAAAATGCCTGTACCAGTACCGAAAGAATCCCATAAGCCTTACTGCCTTCCTTCTCGCATATACGCTGTGCCACTTCCTTTTGAAACATTCCCGTAAATTCAGGTATTTGATGACGCCATTCCAACATTTTAAAAACTATTTGTGTGGAAATGTTGTAAGGGAAATTACCGACAATGGCAAATGGTACTTCTCTATAATAATCTGATAAGTCAATTTTTAAAAAATCGGCCTCAACAACCTGAAAGTTTTTGTTTTTGAGTTGCTCACTGTATTGCGATTTAAAATTGGTATTGAGGTAGTTTACAGATTCCGTATCAATATCCATTGCGATAAGGTCAATGTCTTTCTCAATGAGGTATTTTGTAAGCACGCCCATACCGGGGCCGATTTCAATTACGTTTTTATACCCTTTTAAAGTGAGAGTATTGGCTATTTTTTGGGCGATGTGTTCATCTTTTAAGAAATGTTGCCCTAAATGCTTTTTGGCACCGACTTCATTTTTATCTTTATTGTCTGAAGTTCTTGATGTATTTTTTGCTCTCTCGTCTTTTTTGTAAAATTTTCTCATCGGGATTCGTGTTCACTAATGATTTGCAGTTCAGTCCTGAAAGCTACAAATTTGCCTTCAAAAGGTTTGCTTTGAGCTCGAAGCCTTTCAGCATCTTCACGGTAGTATTTTTCTAATGTTTCTTTGCTGTCTGTGGTATATTGCACAGCATAAGTGAAGCCTCCCATTTCTTCTTCCACAAGCACGCGGCACATTTTGGCAGCAGTGAATTTTCCTGTGGCCAGCATTTCGGGAATGTGTTTCTCTTTCATCCATTGCAGCCAGTGGTCGTGGATGTCTTCTTCTATATTTATGGTTACGTTGTATATATGCATAGACCAATTTATATTTTTTGGATTTTGAATGAGGCGCAAGATTTTGCGCCTGTACTGATTTAGTTGATGGCATCGCCTCTAATACTTCTGTATTGTTTTCGGGCTTCCACAAAAAAGATGGAGTCCTGATGATTAAAGATAATTTGTTCATAAAATTCTTTAGCCTTTTCAGGTTGTTCTAAAGTCTTATTGTAAAGTTCAGCAAGATAAAAGAAAGCATTGTCTGCAAGAATGTCCTCGTTATGAAATTCGATGATTTCAAGGTAGTTTGAAACGGCCCTTTCATAGTTGCCTGTTAATTCATAAATTTTAGCCTGCAGAAATAAGGCTTCGTCTTCGATTGATTCTCCTTTGTGATTTTTAAGGATTTCATCAAGCGACAAAAGTGATTGACTGTATTTTTCTTGAAGTTTAAGCAGGTCTGCTTTTGCATATTTTTTAAGTGCAGTTTGCGTGGTATCCTCCAGAGAATTGTCACTAATAAGCAAACTTAACTCCATCGCATTGTTTGCTATGAGCTGTGAGGTTGATTTTTTAAGGATGTCCAATTGTGTTTTTGCCCACTCAAAATCGCCTTTAAAATAACTTGTTTTGGCAACTTTAAAGCGTGCTTCTTGTGCCAGAGGATCGTTTTTTATTTTGTTTTGAATTTGAGAATAGTAAATTAGAGCTTCATTGAACTTTTCATCAAAAACCAAAATATCTGCGAGTTCCATAAGCACTTTTGCTTCTTGATATCGGCTAAGATTTTCCTTGCTTAAAGATTTTAAATTTTGAATGGCAGTTTCTTTATCGTTGTTTTTAAAAGCTAAAAAACGGTTGTAATCAACCTGAAGCCCAAACGTTTTTGGGCCATCACCAAAGGTGGTTATCAGGTTGGTAAATTTTGTTTTTATTTCAGGATAGGTTTCTTTGGATGCAGTTCTTATTTCAATTTCCATCAAATATTGATAGCCTTCCAAACGGGTCATTTCTGAAGTGCTATTTTCAATAATAAATTCTAAAATTTCTTTCGAAATCACATAGTGTTCATCATCCATAGCAATAAGTGCCAAATCTAACATTTCAGTTAAACCATCAAAAGTACGTCGGTATATTGCTTTTTCCTGAGTAAAGGCCTTGTCATATTGTTTTTGCTGGACAAATAACCAACTCAATAGCTGGTTGTAAAATAAATCAGGATTGTTTTGTGAGCGTTTTAGCAATGCTTTTCGCAGTAGTTCATTGGCTTCATTTTGTGGGTCCTCGGTGACATATTGGCTAAAATTACGTTGTGCTATAACTAATACAGAGGGATTGCGCTCAATAATGTTTAAGTAGCTTTCAAACATTTTTTCAAGGAGCCCTTGTTCTCCGTAAAGCTTTGCCAGTCTGCTGTTATAATCAAGGGTTTCATCTAGTGACATCCCTTTTTCATAAGTTTCAATTGCGCGGTCGAGCAAACTGTATTTCTCAAAAGTATTGGCAATTGAAAATGTGATTTTTGGGTTTTCTTCGATGCTTTTAATAGCAATATTGAAAATGGAATCGGCAGTTTCAGTTTGGTTTTGTAGAAGGTGATTCCTTCCCAATTCAACGAAAAAAATAGGGTGATTTCGGGTAAACTTTAATCTTTCTTCAATCAATTTTTGAGCTTCCTCAAAGTTTTCCAATTGCTGTAGGGTATTGAGGTAAGATAAAAAATAGTCATTTCGGTTGGGCGTGTTTTCAAATAGCGCTTTGAAAATGGGTAATGCTTTATTAAAGTCGCCTCTGTCAAAATAATTTTTAGCCAGGTTTTCATTTTGTGAGAATGAAACCAGGGAAATACAAAATAGAAGTATGCAAAGGGTAATGCGCATTTTGATACTTTTTTGGTAAAGATAAGGAAATGAGTATTCATTACAATACTATAACGGGTTTTGTAGAAGATTAAAGATGGGGATATTTATAACTTCGAGAACTACCCTTCATTATTTATTAACAAAAAATTAACATAAAAAATTTGGATATATTTTATGGGGGGGGGGGTAAATTGCTGATTATAAAAATCTTGATTTCTATATTTTTTAAAAAAGTAGAAAAGCATTAACGTTTTTTTTAAAAACCAGTTTATTGTTTTTAATTACCACTACTATTCAGCTTTACAGAAAGCATCTCTCCCCTTTTTAGTAGTTGGTTTAGGTGAACAACATTTCAATTATTAACATCTAAATACCAACCCTTATGAGAAAATTAGCTTTTTGTATTGTTTTACTACTACCTTTTGTGTACATTTATTCACAAGACCTTGATTATTATTATGTTGAGTTTAAAGAAGGAGATGTCCCTCAAAATATTCAAAAAACTGTAAATACAGACCAAACCTTGACACTTAGTATGGACAATAGCAACCTTGCAGCGGCTTTTAATCAAAAGCCTATCTATACTTTTAAAAGAGCATTTCTATATAATTTAAATCCAGTTTTAGATAGAATTTATTTGGTTGGCATAACTACCGGAGTAACACTCCATGAGTTAACTAACAGAGTAGAGATAGAACGGTTAGAACAAGTTTTTTTCAATGAACAATTGACAGCAAATGTAGAACAGTTTACTATTTTACCCAATGATTATGATGATATTATCACAGGAGGAAGAAATACTGCACTGGATTTAATTAGAGCACCTTTAGCTTGGACAATCACTAGAGGTGAAGGTCAGGTGATGGGGTGGTCTGATGCTAAGATTTATGATCATGAAGATTTATCAGGTAAAGTAATATACGAGTTAAATATACCTCCTTATTCACAACAAGGTGACTTACAATTTACTCATGGGGCAGCTACAGCGGGAATGGCTGCTGCACATACAAACAATAATATAGGTATAGCGTCAGTAGCCCCCGACGCAACAATTGCTTCCTCTCCTGATATAGGTTTAGATAATATTGAGGCTCTTATTGAGACGTTTCCTGAGATTCGAGTCATTAATGCAAGTTGGGGTGGATGTAGTTCTATGCCCAGTCCTTCTCAAGCAATGAAATACCAAGACTTTTTAGACCAAGGTTATTTAGTAGTTGCTGTCGCTGGAAATGATACTTGTACTGAAGGCACCTTGTTTTATCCTGCCTCGTATGATGCTACTCTTGCAGTAACTACAGTTGGCCATAGAGTAGCCCCGACTTATTCTCACAATATAGTTGATGGTACAGGTACTATTCCCGGCTGGTTTAGGTCTTGGAAAGATGTATATCGATTTAGACCTGACATTGAAGGAAATATGAGTGGTCACAATTTAAGAGCCAACATAGATGTAACTGCACCCGGTCATTTACTAGTTGGATTAAACTTGGACATTTCAACAAATCCATTTGGGTCAGGTTATAATATAAAAACTGCCACATCTCCCACTGCTCCTCTAGTCACAGGCATTGCCGCTCTCGTTTTTGCCGCAAACCCCAATTTAACTGCACAACAAGCAAAAGACATTATCATCAATACCACAGATGAAATATACCACATCCCATGGAATGAACCTTTTATAGGACAATTAGGCTCAGGTAGAGTCAATGCCTATCGTGCTGTTTTGACGGCCAAATGTATGGATGATCCCAACTACATTGGCGAGCTGGATTTAATGGTGCGAAACTCTATGGTAGATTATGGATATGAACCGGATATCAATACCGAAGAGGTTTTTTGGAACAGTCAGGAAATGTGGGTGCGGCACAATTCCGGTGAAAGTTATATTGATGTGCATCAAAACCCGGAGTATGACCCTATAGAGCCCAATTATGTCAATGTGCGTGTTACCAATCGCAGTTGTATCACCTCATCAGGTAATGACACTCTTGAGCTTTATTGGGCAAAATCACACGCAGCACCCAGTATTTGGCCCGATTTGTGGGATGGATCCATGAGTATGAATGGTGTTACTTTAGGGGGTCAAATAGCAACAGTCTCTATACCAGAATTGACCCCCGGTAAAGAAGCCATACTTGAAATTCCTTGGTTGGTCCCCAATCCTGATGATTTTCAAAACATTGGAATCCAACCCTGGCACTTTTGTTTGGTGGCCAGAATTGTATCCAATGATGACCCTATGACCACTGTTGAAACTAGTAATCTTCCTCAAAATGTAATGAACAACAATAATATAGCCTGGAAAAACATGAATATTATTGACGTTGTTCCTAACACACCGGGAGTTGGAAGCATTACAGGTGTTGGTAATTTTTCCAATCAATCCAAGAGCTATAAACTTGTTTTAAAAGCAGACGAAAATGAGTCTGGTAGTCCAATTTATGAAGAAGCAGAAGTGGGTATTGAATTGGACGATGTACTGTTTGACGCTTGGGAAAGAGGCGGCAGGCAAGGCACAGGGTTTTTGGTGACATCAAATGCAAAGAAACTGATAGCTACTGACGATAATTTGACTTTGGACAATCTGCAATTTTTGGCTAACGAATTTGGAACCGCTTACCTCACTTTTAATTTTTTAACAAAAAAGTTAACTAACAAAAGGCTATTTACGTATCACGTGATCCAAAAAGATTATGGAACAAATGAAATGGTTGGCGGGGTTACTTATGAAATCAGGAAGCAACCAAGGGATGCTTTTATTGCCCAAGCCGGTGATGATGAAGAAATTGACCGAAGTGATAGCATCACCCTGCAAGCTGCAGATATCAATGAGGACGCCATCTATAATTGGTATGATGTGGATGGCAACTTGATTTATACCGGGACCAGCATTACGGTGTCCCCACAGTTTACACAACAATATAAGCTGGAAGTGATTTCAAACCTTGACGGTTTAAAAGATTATGATGAACTACAAGTAACTGTTAATCCTTATAAAATAGAAAGCTTGGTCCCTAACCCAGCCACCACAACAGTTACTGTCAATTACATTGCAGATGAAGCTACCTCTGCATACCTAATGGTGTTGCATCAAAACAGTGGCAACACAAGCAACTATATCATTGACACAGAAGAAAATTCACACACCATTGATCTCTCCGGTTTTGCTTCAGGGCTTTATTCCATAATTTTAGTCTGCGATGGCGAAATTCAAGGGTCCAAAAATTTATCTAAACAATAAAATTTAAAGTTATGAAAACGATATTTAGTTTAAAAAAAAATCTTATAAAATTATTTACTTTACTTTGCTTGCTTCCATCCTTTGGATCTTTTGCCCCAGAAGTATTTCATGGGTTTGGGCAAAGAGTCAATGCTCAAACTATTGAAATTTTATTAAACTCTGAATGGTATTTAGCAGAGTCAAATGTGAATGGTGTTTCAATTTCTCTTGAAAACTCTGGTGTTCCAATTTTTCATTCCCCTCACAATGAGAATTTTTTTCTACATTATTATGGGGTTAGTTGTTTTGAATCTTTTGAAGTCACTTACACTGATGTGACTGAGACTAGTTTTAATTTAAGCACTATTATTGAATATGTTTCCTGCAATTATACTGACCCTGATGAAATTGCAGCGGTGGAGCTATATCTAAGTTTTTATTTTGAGTTGCCTTTTAATACAAACAGCACTCCCAGAAATCCATTTTCTTATGAATGGGTTGATGGTGGTTTTCCAGTTGATGATTTAATCATTACAAATCCGGAAGGTGACTGGCTGTTATATCGAACAGCCTTTCTCTCAACACCCACTTTTCATCAAAACAGTTTTGCATTATATCCCAACCCTGTCAATGAAACTTTGCAAATAAACAATACTTCTAACCAAGTAGTTGCAGCTTCTCTATATGACTTAAACGGTAAACTATTGCAAAGCCACTCCCTTGAAAACAGTGTTTCACCCATCAATGTAAGCGCATTAACACATGGCTTGTATTTTGTGGTGTTGGTAAATGAGCAAGGCGATAGGGTGAGTAAAAAGTTTATAAAAAATTAATTTGTAAGCAACCTTTTCAAGGTCCTAAACCCTGAGGGTTAAATACTAACTAATCAATCAAACTAAACCCACAATAAGGCACCAATACTTCCGGAATTTTTATGCCCTCAGTGGTTTGGTAGTTTTCTAGAATGCCTGCCAAAACTCGGGGAAGCGCCAATGCGCTGCCGTTCAGAGTATGAGCCAGTTGATTTTTGTTGTTTTCATCTTTAAAACGCAGTTTCAATCGGTTGGCCTGAAAGGTTTCAAAATTGGACACCGATGAAATTTCCAGCCAGCGATCCTGAGCGGTAGAAAATACCTCAAAATCATAGGTCAGGACAGAGGTAAAGCCCAAATCGCCCCCACAAAGTCTTAAAACACGGTAGGGCAATTGGAGTTCGTTGAGTATTTCTTTCACGTGTTCTACCATTCCATCCAATGCATTATGTGAATTTGATGGGTGCTCAATTCTTACAATTTCCACTTTATCAAACTGATGCAAGCGATTTAATCCGCGCACGTGGGCACCATAACTTCCGGCTTCTCTTCTGAAGCAAGGTGTGTAACCCGTGCACAAAATGGGGAGGTCTTTGGCCTGAAGGATCTCGTCGCGAAACATATTGGTCACCGGCACTTCAGCAGTGGGGATGAGATAAAGGTTGTCTTCAGTAACGTGGTACATTTGCCCTTCTTTATCGGGAAGTTGACCCGTACCAAAGCCTGATGCCTCATTGACCATAAGCGGCACCTGATATTCGGTATAACCGGCGGCTGTGTTTTTATCGAGAAAGTAGCTGATCAAAGCGCGTTGTAATCTCGCACCTTTTCCTTTATAGACCGGAAAACCGGCTCCGGTGATTTTATTGCCCAGTTCAAAATCGATGATGTCATATTTTTTAGCGAGTTCCCAGTGGGGGAGTGCGCCTTCAGCCAATTTGGGAATTTCGCCTGCGCGAAAAACTTCTTCGTTGTCGTCCTCACTACTTCCTGCAGGAACTAAATTATTGGGAATATTGGGTATGTTGTATAACAGCTGTTGCAATTGTTCAACCGCAGCGTTTAATTCTTCCTGAAGGGTTTTGGTTTCTTCTTTGTATTGAGTGGTTTTTTCTTTTAGGGCATTGGCTTTTTGGCTGTTACCATTTTTAAATAGAATCCCGATTTCTTTGGAGATTTTATTGGACTCAGCCAGGATGTTATCCAGTTTGGCCTGGGTACTTCTTCTGAGTTCATCAGTTTGCAGGACTTCCTCAAAAAGCGGTGTAGCATCGATGTTTCTTTTTTTCAATGCGGTTATAAAAGCATCTTTATTATCGCGTATGTCTGTTACTTGTAGCATAGTAGTGGTTTGAAAGGGCAAAGTTAATTAATTAACTGTTAATGAGCAGTTGATTTTCAGAAGAAAAAAGAGGTTTTATAATCCCTCCGGCGCGGGTAAAATCCAGGTGTGGTGTTTGAAATAATACCATTTTTCAGCCCCAAGATCGACCGTGGGGTTTATAAAAGGTGTCAACGGGCGATTGTTTACACTCATTTTAGCATCAAAATAAACCGCGACATCTTTGCCCTGAGAAGCATATAGTTTTTTGAGGCGTTGTGCATATTGCCACATATAGTCTGGTTTTGTTGCCAGACCTCTGCGTTGTTTTGTGGTGAGATCGCTGTAAATATTAACGCGGGTTTCTTCACCTGTTTTTTTGTCTTTTACGGTGACTTTTACTGTACCGGACTTGGTGCGTAACATCATTCGCCAACTGAGTCGATGTCCTTCTTCAGTCCACAATACATTGTCTTCAATCGCCCAATGACGCAGCGGTAATGCAATTTGAATAATAAAATATATCGAAAACAGTGATATGAGTGTTTTTTTATAGGCAGGAACAATCACTTCCTTTTTGTCATAAAACTCTTTTTTAGGCAAAAAGCGTTTTTGAATCGTTTTTGGTGTAAAGAAAAACAAGGCAAAAGCGATCGACATATACGGGAAAATTCCAATCTGAAACACAATGGAATTGAATAAGTGAAAAAATATTGAAATGACAAACCCAAGCATTCGCGTCCGTTTCCAAAGTAAAAGAGGGACTATCAGTAGGTCAAAGAGGATTCCGGTATAGGCAATTGACCAATGAACCCAAGTTTGCTGTAAGATGTCACCAATTAGCCAGTAATTGGCTTTCCCGCTCATTAATATTTGTGCCATGGAGGCATCTAACCAGTCAGGGTATAGTTTTGCCACTGAAGCATAAGTATAAACAATCCACACCTGAAAGATAATAACTAATGCACACCAGCGCGGCATGGAGGGTTTTTTGATTTCCGGGTTGAATTTAGCGTCCAGTGAAAACCATCGGTTTGCAGGTAGTATGCTCATAAAACCAAGCAACAAAAGCATCAGGTAATAGTGATTGTTGTAAGCCGATTTTTGCATAAAATAAACTCCTGCCCACATCACTAAGTAGCCAAACGTCGCCAGACGGTATTTATACCCTAGCATTACCATCAGGCCAAAGACACCCATCAAAGCAAAATAATAGTACATTCCGTCACCAGGTAAGGGTTGTAACCAGGGAAAGTCTATGAATGAAAATGTGAATTGTGGTTCAATAAGTACTCTTTTAACCCAGCCGGTGGCAATGGCGCCAAAGGCCTCCAGTGTGATTAATAACCCAAAAACAACCCTAAAGATGATCAGTCCGCTGTTATCAATGTGTTTAAAAAGAAATTTATTGAACATGGGTTTTGATGTATTTTCGGGCGATAGCCTCATCGCTTTTTATGGCTTGTTGCAACGACTTCATTGAGTCAAAGGTTTCTTCATCCCTTATTTTTGTGAGCAATTCAATTTCAAGCTGTTTTCCGTAAAGATCTTTATCGGTATTTAGGAAATAGGTTTCAATAGTCCTAGAAGTTCCTCCCACAGTTGGGTTTGTGCCAATACTCATCAGGCCAAATGTATTGTTGCCGTCAAGCAATGATTTTACAACATATACGCCATTTTTTGGTATGAGCTTATAGTTCTCTTTTATTTGGAGATTGGCAGTTGGAAAATTAATTGTTTTTCCAATGCCTTTTCCTTTCACAACTGTTCCAGTCAGCATAAACGGGTAGCCCAAATAGCTGTTAGCAGTTTCCAGGTCGCCTTTGTCCAATGCACGTCTTATTTTGGTTGAACTCACAGCTACATCGTCTAGTTCCTGCGCTGATATTTCTTCAACTTCGAAGCCAAATTTGTTTCCAAAACGTTTTAAATCATCAATATTGGCGGTTCGGTTATGGCCAAAGCGATGGTCATAACCAATGATGATTTTTTTTACATTGAGGCTGTCCACTAAAATAGTTTTCACATACGTTTCCGCCGAAAGGTTTGAAAATTCTTTTGTGAAAGGATGAATGATGAGGTGGTCGAGATTGGTTTTTGAAAAAATAGCTACGCGTTCATCAATGGTGTTGATGAGCTTGATGTCACTGTCTTTTTGCAATACCATTCGCGGATGTGGAAAAAAAGTAAGGATAACTGAGTCGAGACTCAGACGATTTGCTTCGAAAGTGAGCTTTTTTAGAATTTCCTTGTGGCCCACATGCACACCGTCAAAAGTGCCAATCGTAACAATAGTGGGTTTGCCGATCTTAAAATTTTCTATAGAATGGTGGACTTGCACAGGCTGTTATTTTCCGTTAAAAGAATTCATAGTGTTTGTAATTCCTGCCAAAGCGAAAGATTTAATCACTTCAACAGATTGTTCCAGTCGCTCGCTAAGTTGAGTTTCTTCTTCAGGTTCCCATTCACCCAATACAAAGTCTATCTGATTTCTTCTGCCAAATTCGTTGTCTATACCAAACCGAAACCGGTTGTAATTGGTGGTGCCCAGCTGAAGCTGGATGTCTTTAAGTCCATTATGTCCACCATCGCTGCCTTTGGTTTTTATTCTTATCGTTCCAAATGGCAGGTTCAAGTCATCTGTGATAATCAGTAAGTTTTCAATCGGAATTTTTTCTTTTTGTAACCAGTAAAGCACTGCTTTTCCACTCAAATTCATATAAGTGGACGGTTTTAACAATAGCAAACTGCGGCCTTTGATTTTGTATGTAGTGATGTCGCCAAGTTTGGCAGGTTCAAAAATCAGGTTTTCGTTTTGTGCCAGGCGATCGAGAATTTTAAAGCCAATATTGTGACGTGTGTTTTCATATTTTGGGCCGATATTTCCTAAACCAACAATAAGAAATTTCTTCATAGGGTTATCTTCTTCAAGAGTGGTACTTTTCTTTTTTGCTATTAAGCGTCCAAAAAATGTGAGCATTTGTTTTTTTGTAAAAATATAAAAAAAAACATCCCGAAACTTAAGCCGGGATGTTTTCAATTAATCTACTATTGGGAACAGTTACTATTCCGATGCCGGGGTTTCTTCAGTGTTTCCACCTTCAGCTGAAGCAGTTTCGCCTTCAGCACCTTCTTCATCTTCATCTTCTTCATCTTCTACATCATCAATGGCTACACGTGAAGTTCTCACTTGCGCTACCACTGTGTTGTCAGGATGCATGATCATAACATTTTCTATTGGAAGTTGCGTAACATAAAGTTTGCTGCCAATTTTAAGCTCTGTAATATCAGCTTCGATAAAGTCAGGCAGGTCTCCCGGCAATCCTTTAACTTTTAGTTTTCTTTTTGGAACACGTAAAACACCCCCATTTTTAACTCCTCTTGAGTTTCCAACAATTTTTACAGGAATATTCATAGTGATTTCTTTATCATCAAAAATTTGATAAAAATCAATGTGAATAATTCTGTCGGTTACCGGGTGAAATTGAATGTCCTGAAGAACGGCATTTACTTTTTCACCGTTTTCGAGTGCAATTACAACTGTGTGTACATCCGGAGTGTACACCAAGTCTTTAAATGCAATTTCGTCAGCTGAAAAGTGAATTGGGTTGTCTCCTCCGTATACTACGCAAGGAACCTTTTCAGCATTACGTAGGGCTTTGGTCGCTACCTTGCCCACGCTTTCTCTTTTAGATCCGTTGATTGTAATTGATTTCATTTATTTTATTTTGTTTTAAAGGTTAGAAGGGACGCCCTTTGATTCATCTTTCCTTTAAATTTTTATAATTTAGTTTTGGGCGTTACATTAAAAATTTTGAACTGATCGACCTGTTTGTGTTGACTCTTATCATAACATCTGCTACCAGTTTTGAGCAGGTGAGTACTCTTATTTTTTTACTGTCCTGTTTTAACGGAATTGAATCTGTTACAATCAACTCCTCCAGTTTTGAATTTTCTATTTTTTCATATGCATTTCCTGAAAGAATAGCATGTGTACAAATTGCCCTAACACTCAAAGCACCTCGTTCCATCATTACATCGGCAGCTTTGGTAAGTGTTCCGGCGGTATCTACCATATCGTCCACCAAGACTACATTTTTTCCTGTAACATCACCAATGAGCTCCATATGAGAAATCACATTGGCTTTTTCGCGTTGTTTGTAACAAATCACTACATCGCTTTCCAAAAATTTAGAGTAGGCATAAGCTCTTTTTGAACCACCCATATCGGGTGAAGCAATGGTAAGGTTTTCCAACTTTAAGCCTCTCAAATAAGGTAAAAATACGGTGGAAGCAAACAAGTGATCGACCGGTTTTTCAAAGAAGCCTTGAATTTGATCTGCATGTAAATCCATCGTGATGATGCGTGTGGCGCCGGCCGTTTCAAGCATTTTGGCAACCAGTTTTGCCGCGATGGGCACTCTGGGTTTATCTTTTCTGTCTTGTCTGGCCCACCCAAAGTAAGGTAATACAGCCGTCACGTGTCTTGCTGAGGCTCTTTTGGCAGCATCAATCATCAAAAGCATTTCCATCAGGTTATCGCTATTGGGAAATGTTGAGCCTATAATAAAAACCCGGCTACCTCTCACAGATTCTTCGAAGGAAGGTTGAAACTCCCCGTCACTGTAGTGTGATGTAATCACGTTGCCTAATGGCATGCCAAAAGCTTCGGCAATTTTTTCGGCGAGCACGATACTTTGTGAACACGCAAAAATCTTAGGTTCGGGAGTTGGAATAGCCATTGTTAAGTGGTTGTAAAATAGGGTTTTGCTTTCTCTTAGTTTTAAAGAGGTGCAAATTTATAAAATATTTTTAACCAATGAAGTATTATTACTTGTTATTTACTATGAAAATGCAAATTATTTTTTAATTTTGTCGTTCTAAATTGCTCAAGTGGCGGAATTGGTAGACGCGCTGGATTCAAAATCCAGTTCTTTCGGGAGTGTGGGTTCGATTCCCACCTTGAGTACAAAGCCTCAACATCTGTTGGGGCTTTTTTATTGTTTTTAATTATAAAATGATATTACTTATCTAAAAATGCTAATAATTCAGCACATTTACTAACTTTGGTTTTTATACTTAATCCCCAACACAATGACTGAATTCTGGTTTTACTTTAAAACGGGCCTTGACCACGTGATCAACTGGCAGAATTACGCCCACATTCTTTTTATAATTTTACTATCAGTTGCCTATCAATTCAATGCTTGGAAGCGATTGCTCCTTTTAATTTCACTTTTTACACTGGGGCACTTTTTAGCTGTTTTGATGGTTTCATATGGCGTTGTGAAAGTGAGTTTGGGAATGGTTGGTTTTCTTATTGCTGTAGTGATTATTTTTACTTCTTTGTTTAATATTTTTACTGCCGGAAAGGAAAAACGACGTGAAAAAATGGGCTTACTGTTTGCTCTTTCTTTGTTTTTGGGACTTTTAAGAGGATTGGAATTTGCTCCACAATTTTTAAATACCATCGGTCAAAAAAACAAATTGTTACCATTACTGGAAATTGAATTGGGTGTAGAATCTGCACAACTTATAGTGGCTCTGATTGTCCTGGTATTAGGAGCAATTGTTCAAATAATATTTAGGTTTAACAAGCGCGATTGGGTGCTGGTAATTTCATCAATAATTTTAGGACTATCAATACCAATGCTTTTTAACAGCTGGAATTTTTAAAGCATTTATACTCCAATATTTAACGAATCATTCATAATTAAAACGTCGATAAAATTTTATCTTCGCAGCATACTTTTTGGAATACATGTCAAACAAAAAACAATTGAAATATGATATTGCCTATATGCGAATGGCATCTGAGTGGGCAAAATTATCACACTGCAAACGAAAGCAGGTTGGCGCTTTAATAGTCAAAGACAAAATGATTATTTCTGATGGCTACAACGGCACTCCTTCGGGATTTGAAAATTTTTGTGAAGATGAGGAAGGCTACACAAAATGGTATGTGTTGCATGCAGAGGCCAACGCAATTTTAAAAGTGGCGTCATCTGCTCAATCAAGCAAAGGAGCAACACTTTATATCACGATGTCTCCTTGTAAAGAATGCAGTAAACTCATTCACCAGGCCGGTATTACAAGGGTGGTCTATCATATAGAATACAAAGACAATTCCGGTCTTGATTTTCTTAAAAAAGCAGGTGTGATTTTAGATCATTTGAAATCTGTTGATACTATAAACAGTTAAATTATAAATTTGAAAGTAGCTTCTAAATACATTCCGCTGCTGATTGGTGTTGCTGTTGCAGCCGGTGTTTTTATTGGTTCAAAACTAAATTTTGGAGATTCTACTGAAAAAATATTTGCAACTAATTCAAAAAAAGATAAGCTAAACAGGCTCATAGATTACATTGATTTTGAATATGTTGACCAAATCAATACCGATAGCATTGTTGATGTAACTGTAAACGGAATCCTTAAAAACCTTGACCCACATTCGGTGTATATTCCCGGAAGCGATTATGAATCTATTGCAGAAGACATGCGTGGAAAATTTGTGGGCATTGGAGTGAGCTTTTATATTTATAATGATACAGTTTCGGTAATATCGACCATTGATGGAGGGCCGGCAGAAAAAGTGGGAATTCTGCCCGGAGACCGCATACTGTATGCCAATCAAAAACCGCTGTATGGTGAATTCAGCGTTCGGGATTCAATAACCACATCTTTACGCGGAAAATTAAATTCAAAAGTAGAGCTTACTGTGTTTCGCAGAAGCGAAAACAGGAAGATTGACTTTAAGCTTACAAGAAAAGAAGTTGCCCTAAGAAGTGTGGATGCCGGGTATAAAATCAATGATAGTTTAGGTTATATAAAAGTAAATCGCTTTGCTGAAACCACCTATGACGAATTTGAAGAAACACTCAAAAAGCTAGTTAAGTCAGGAATTCAATCGCTTGTGCTGGATTTGAGAAACAACCCCGGAGGCTATGTGTTTGCAGCAGAGCGCATGCTGGATGATTTTTTAGAAAAAGGAACATTGATTCTAAAGACTAAAAACAAATCGGGGGTCATTGAAAACACAATAACCAGGCGCAACGGACTTTTTGAGGAAGGAAAAATTTATGTTTTGGTAAATGAAAATACTGCCTCTGCCAGTGAAATAGTAGCAGGAGCCTTGCAAGACAATGACAAGGGCGTTATTATTGGAAGACGGACTTACGGAAAAGGTCTGGTGCAACGCGAAATGTCATTGGGAGACGGCAGCGCTGTTAGGCTTACTGTAGCAAGGTATTATACTCCCACCGGAAGGTCTATTCAACGACCTTATATAAACGGCGACAGAAGTTATTTCAGAGATTATCAACAGCGTTATGAAAATGGGGAATTGGTGAGTATAGACAGCATTTCGGTAAATGATAGTTTGCGCTTTGTCACACCTAAAGGCAAGGTGGTATATGGAGGCGGAGGTATTTTGCCCGATGTTTTTATTCCCAAAGATTTAAGTGAAGAAAACGAGATTATAAACTACCTGTCACAATCGGGTCTAATGAATTATTTTGTTTTTGAAGAGCTGGATAAAAACAGAACCCAATTTGATGCTTATGACGCTGAATTGTTTTATGAAGAATATAAGATTTCCGAAACGCTTTTTGATGAGTTTATAGACTATTCGCGTCTTGGTGATAGTGAGTTTCAGTTTAGCGGCTATGAAAATTTATTGAAAAAGCATTTGAAAGCCACGATTGCTGAACAATTATTTGGAGGGGATTATTATCAAAAAATAATCAACCAAAACGACCCAATGATTGAAAAAGTGCTGGAGTTTGAAAACAACGAAGAATAATTAAAACTACTTTCGCTCTTTAACTTTCTTTTCGATTTTTTGTGAAATGTGTAAAATAGCTAAAAGCAAAAGAACACAAATACAAGCTACAACGCCAATAATGGCAATGATACTTGTTTTTTCGGTAATATTTGAAAAATCAATCATTGTCACATTGTAGACCAATAATGCCAAAGCAATGACTGAAAGTAATATTTTAAAGTACTTCATTATAAATTCATTTTATTGAAAAAGCCCCATAACATTTGAGGCAAATAGTTTGACGGCTATAGCCAACAAAATTACACCAAATATTTTTCTTACCACATTGATGCCGTTTTTGCCAAACATACGCTCAATTTTCCCGGAAGATTTTAAAACGCCATAAACAAAAATAGCGTTTAACATGATGGCAATTATAATGTTGATTACTTGATATTCAGCTCTAAGAGAAAGGATTGTTGTTAATGTACCCGCCCCTGCAATTAAAGGAAATGCAATGGGAACGATTGATGCAGTTTCGGGACTGTCATCGCGATACAACCTGATGCCCAATATCATTTCTATAGCGAGGAAGAAAATTATTAACGCTCCGGCAACGGCAAAAGAGTTTACATCAATACCAATAAGATTCAGCATTTCTTTTCCCACAAACAGGAACACAATCATCAAAATTGTGGCTACAATCGAAGCTTTTTCACTTTGAATGTGACCCACTTTTTTTCGTAAATCAACAATAATTGGTATGCTACCAATTATATCAATAACGGCAAAAAGTACCATTGTTGCGCTTAAAGCTTCTTTCCAATCAAAACTCCACATTGTTTATTTCTTAAAAGATTAATATAATGTTTTTTGAGCGTGCAAAATTAGCTATAAAACAACTCTTAATGGATATAAATTAGCGAATATTTTCCTAAACTTTTAGTGGTTAAAGTTGGTCGTTTTTTTAGAGTAGAAAATAAGTATCTTTGCCCCCATGTTTCAAATAGGAAAAACAATCGTTTCAGAAGATCTTGTTGAGAAAGATTTTGTGTGCAATCTTGGAGCTTGTAAGGGTGAGTGTTGTGTAGCCGGAGAAGCTGGCGCACCATTGGAAGCAGATGAGGTTGATATTTTAAAAGCAATATATAGAGATGTAAAACCCTTTCTGCGACCTGAAGGAATTGCTGCCATTGAAAAGCAAGGAACTCATATCGAAACAGACAAAGGAGCTCTTGAGACACCATTGGTGGACGGTGCAGAATGTGTCTATGTAACTTTTACTGATAAAGGGATTGCCAGTTGTGGGATTGAAGATGCTTACAATGCAGGCAAAATCGATTTTAGAAAACCCATTTCTTGCCATTTATATCCGGTAAGGATTCAAAATTACAGTTCGTTTTCAGCGGTGAACTATCACAAGTGGCCCATTTGTGATGATGCCTGTTCTTTAGGTAAAGAACTGCAGGTGCCTGTCTATAAATTTGTGAAGGATGCATTGATTAGGAAATATGGCACACATTGGTATAGTGAACTTGAAAAGGTGGCCTTACAAATCAAAAATACACTTTAATCAAAAGAAAATTGCACTTCTGTGCCAAAAGGATTACCCTCTTTATCTTTTAGGTCATTAATTTTAAAGGAATAATTAAGTTTATGTTTTTGGTTGAAAAAAGAGATGCGTTCTTCAGTCATTTTTAAGCCCACAGATTCCTTTTTAAATGATTTTTTTTTCTTGAGTGAAAATGAAGCATCACGACCTACACCATTGTCAATAAGTGACACTTTAACTTTATTATCTTGTTTATAGACTTTTATAGTAATTCTTTTTTCTTTTTTGCTTAACATCAGCCCATGCCAAATAGCATTCTCTACAAAAGGCTGCAAAATTAATGGAGGCACTTTAATAATTGAAAATGAAATATCGGGTTCGGTTTCAATGGATACTTGAATGGAATCATCAAACCGAATGTTTTCTATGCTTAAATAAAGAGAAATTAATTCTAGTTCTTCTTCCAGGCTGTGGCTCTCAATGCGTGAGCTTTCCAATATTTTTCTGATTAATTTTGAGAACTTGTTAAGATAATATACAGCCTTTTCTTTATTGTTTTCAATTAGAAAAACCTTAATTGAATTGAGAGCATTAAATATAAAATGCGGATTCATTTGGCTTTGAAGAGAAACCAGGTGTAAATGATTTAATTCTTTTTCAAAACCTACTTTTACAAAGTTTAATTTTTCTTCTTCAGCTTTCTTTTGAGTTTTTATCAACTCATTTGCTTGTTTTTTTAATTTGTTTTCAAGTTCCTGCCCATATCGTTCTTTAAGCAGTTGATTTTCTATTTGCTCTGCAATGATTTTCTCTTGTACATTGATTTTTTCATCATAGATCAACTTAATTTTATATCCTAAGCCAAACATAAAGACCAGCGATTCAAGCAGTATTCCAATAAAAAAGTAAATGAGGGGTTCAGGCTCAGTTTGCATAACTGTTTTATAAAGAGCCATATAGGCAAAGATGTTATAGAACAGGATTCCTGTGATGATGAAAAAGCCTAGTTTTTTTGGTGTTTTATAGGCAAAATAAAATGCAAATACCGTGATTATTAATAAAAACGGAATGAATATATATATGAAAAATGGGCGTAATAAATTTACGTTTTCAACGAAAACATCGACTGTAAAAATCACAAAAGCCAGCGATAAACTCACTAATAAAAAATTTGTAAAAATTCGCTTCATTTTAGGAAAGTGAATTTTCATATCCAGAAAATGCATATAAAAAAACACCAGAAACGTAATGTAAATATTTTGTGATAACCAATTGTAGTGATGAAAGGGGGTTCCCCAAACATATTGATAAACCAGATCCTGAAAAAAAGGTGTTTTTAAAAGAATGTAGCTAAGAAGGAAAAGATTGTACAAACCATAATAAAGAAACTCTTTTTGTTTTGATTGAAAATAAATGGTAATACAAAACAAAAAGTAAATAATTGATGTTGAAAATACCAAACACCAAAGTAAAATATATAGCAGGGAATAGTCCAATTATATCTTATCTAAAAATGAGTTTTTCTTATTACGGGAAACAGGCAATTTTTTTTGATTGCTCAACACCACATAGCCATCTGCTTTAAGGTATTCTTTTACTTTCTCCAAGTTTATTAGAAAAGAATTGTGAATTCGATAAAAGTGTGTTTCAGGAAGAATCTCTTCAATTTCCTTCAGTTTTTTAGTAACAAACAACTTCTCTTTGTTTTCAAGATAAATATGACAATAATTTCCGTCACTTTCACAATAAATAATTTCATCAGGCTTAAAAAACAACAATTTCCCGTCTACAGAAAGTGCAATTTTTTTTGAAGCTCCGTTGTTTGTAATGTTTAAAATTCCCTCTACAAGCGAGTCATTGAGACTGTTGACTTTTTTTTCGGCTTTTATTTTTGCTATGGTTTGGGTTAAATCATCTTTATCAATTGGCTTGAGCAAATAGTCAAGTGCCCTTTCTTTGATGGCGTTTATGGCATATTGATCATAAGCGGTGGTAAACACAACCGAAAATTTTCTGTCTGGGAAGTGTTCTAAAAAATGGAAACCATCCATTTCGGGCATTTCAATATCCAGAAAGACACAATCAATCGTGTTGTTTTTCAAAAAAGAAATAGCCTCTTTTGGATTCGTAAAAGTAGCAGAAACATTTATTTCATCAGAAAAGTTTGTGAGTTCCCACTCTAAACCTGTTATCGATTTTGGTTCATCATCAATTAGAATAACATTAAGCATTGTTTAGGGAATTTTACGCCAAAATATGAAAATACAACTATTTACTAATTAAAATTGTATGAATGTATCATAATGTTGTATAAATGTTAAATTTTATGCCGGATTTTTATTAGTGCATTCGTTTAATTATAAATGCTAAATTACCTTTAATGAAATAAAATTGACTATCTATAAAGATTTCTAAACCAGTTAAATATATTCTACTTAGTATTTATAGGTTTTTGATAAACTTTGTAGAATACAAATAAAAATCAGTTCAGTTATGAAAACACATTATGTACTTCTCTCCATTGTCTGCGCTTTTTTCCTGAGTGCTGATTTGAATGCACAATTTCTAAAGAAATTAAGTAAGAAAGTAGAAAATAAAGTAGAAAATACGGTAATTAACAAGACATCAGACAAGGCGGGAAAAGAAACCGGAAAGGCTGTAGATAAAGTGCTGGAGCCAGAAACTGACAATAAAAAAGCAAAGAATGAAAGAAAGGCATCTAAAAAATCCTCTTCCAAAAACATGCCTTCCAGTTATGAATTTGAGTATCAGTATCAAATGACTATGACAACTTCACAGGGAAAGATGAATTTAGATTATTTTCTAAAACCAGGAGCATCTTATTTAGGTTTAAAAATGAATCAAGGAGTAGATATGTTTATGGTCATGGATGGTGATTCAAACACAAACTATATGTTTATGAATTCCGGTGGAACTAAAATAGCAACTGCAACCTCATTGAATGGAAATGATATCATCAATTCAGCAAACGATGAAAATGATTATACCATTACAGACCTTCCTCCTAAGAAAATATTAGGGTATAATTGTCTTGGTAAACAAATGGAAAATGATGAATACCTCATTAAAATGTACTACACCACTGAAGCCGATGTGAGTTTTAATGATGTTTTTAAATCGAGCAATGATCAAATTCCGGACGCCATGAAGGCTCATTTCAACTCAGATGAGGGTGCATTAATGATGTATATGGATATGGTTGATAAAAAGAATAAAGGAAAAAGAAACGCTTCTTCAACGATGGAGTGCACACTTTTAAAATCAACAGATTTTACATTCAAGACATCTGGTTATCAAGTGATGTAATGAGATGTTAAATTGATAAAAAATCTTTATTGATAATTGTAAGTTAGCCTAAGAAGGAGGAAATTAAAAAAATGTTCCTCCTTCTTTTTTAATAAAAGAAAAATAGTAATTTAGATACAATTAATACAAACCAAAAACGAATATGAAAAATCTGCTTTTAATTTTTATTTCTTTGTTAATATTCTCTGCCTGCAAAGACAACCCTGTAGTTAAAAAAGCAAAAGAAGCTAAAGACAATGTTGTAAACACAAACAATATTATCAAGGAGTCCACAAAAATGCAAGATGACATTAAAAAACTTTCCGAAACAACCCCTCTGACAAATGATGAAATGAAAAGCTGGCTGCCTGAAGATGTTGATGGAATGAAAAGAACAGCATTCAAAACAGGAGCGATGGGCATGATGAACATTGCCTCAGTTGAAGCGACCTATGCTACTGAAGAAAAAGATAAATCTTTTAAAATTGAAGTTATTGACGGAGCCGGTGAAATGGGAGCAATGTCAACTGCAGGTTTAAGAATGGCTTTTTCAACAGACTTTGAAGAGGAAGATGAGTTTAAATCAAGAAAAACTGTTACTAAAAATGAAGTAAAAGCAATTGAAGAATATGATAAAAGAAGAAACAAAGCAGTCATTCAATTAATGCACGACAACCGTTTTTATGTAAAAGCCACTGGCGAAAACATGGATATCGATACCCTTTGGGGTTTAATTGATGAAATGGATGTTGAAAACTTATAAAATTCAATCTAAAATGTAAAAAAAGCCGTCAAATCGACGGCTTTTTTTGTGGGTCAAAGCTTGTTTTTAAAACGAATAGAATCAGGCTCAACACCCATAGATTAAGGGCTTCTAAAGAGAATGAAGCGGGTGTTAATATCCTCAATAAAAAATTTATAAAATATTGAAATACAGATGTATAAACTTCAATTTTAACAAAACATCATGAACTGTTAAAATTCCAAATGTTGAAAACTTTGTTGACAACGTTTGTGAAATACCCTTTCAAAATCAACTGTGTTTTTCCATATTTGTTAGTCCCGATTCGCATCAAAAAATAGTTTTTTTAAAACCACAAAATACAGAAATGAAATTATGAATGCAGTAGAGCCCATTTTAACCGATAATCCAGGACGATTTGTTATATTTCCAATTCAACACCATGACATTTGGGAGTGGTATAAAAAAAGTGAAGCCAGTTTTTGGACAGCAGAAGAAATTGATCTTCATCAGGACATGACAGACTGGAACAACAAGTTGAATGACGATGAGCGCTACTTCATAAAACACATTTTGGCATTTTTTGCAGCTTCAGATGGAATTGTAAATGAAAATCTGGCTGAAAACTTTGTGAACGAAGTGCAGTATCCAGAAGCTAAATTCTTCTATGGTTTTCAGATAATGATGGAAAACATCCATTCTGAAACCTATTCACTTTTGATTGATACATATGTTAAGGACGAGGTAGAAAAAGACAAACTGTTTAATGCCATCGAAAATTTCCCCGCGATCAAGAAAAAAGCAGATTGGGCTTTAAAGTGGATTGAGTCTGACTCCTTTGCTGAGCGACTCATTGCTTTTGCAGCCGTTGAAGGTATTTTCTTTTCAGGAGCATTCTGCTCAATTTTCTGGTTAAAAAAACGTGGTTTAATGCCGGGACTTACCTTCTCTAATGAATTAATTTCCCGTGATGAAGGTGTACATTGCGACTTTGCCGTGCACTTACATAACCATCACCTCAAAAATAAAGTGTCCAAGGAGCGTATTCGTGAAATTATTATAGATGCTTTGGATATTGAACGTGAGTTTATTACAGAGTCCCTTCCGGCAAGCCTTATCGGTATGAACTCCAAACTTATGACCCAATATTTGGAATTTGTAACAGACAGATTGCTGATAGAACTTGAATGTGAAAAAGAATACAATGTCTCAAACCCATTTGACTTTATGGAGATGATTTCACTTCAAGGAAAAACAAACTTCTTTGAAAAACGCGTCTCTGAATACCAAAAAGCAGGGGTGACAAATAAGGACAAGGAGACCAATAAAATTAGCTTTGACGAAGACTTTTAGAAGCTAACCAAGGACAAAAAAGATAACATTAAATAGAGAATAGATGCGTTTTTTAAAGAAGCGCAGCAGAATATTTTTCTCAAAAAATTAACCTCCCAACTAAAGCGATTATATTATGTATGTAGTAAAAAGAGACGGCCGAAAAGAACCCGTAATGTTTGATAAAATTACGTCACGGGTCAAAAAAATGTGCTATGGTTTAAATGAGCACGTTGATCCTGTGAAAGTTGCAATGCGTGTTATTGAAGGACTTTATGATGGCGTGACCACTTCAGAGCTTGATAATTTGGCGGCAGAAATTGCAGCCACCCTCACCATTTCACACCCTGATTATGCAAAACTGGCAGCACGTATTTCAGTTTCAAACCTACACAAGAATACCAAGAAAACATTTTCTGAAGTAATGACAGACCTCTATGAATATGTCAATCCAAGAACCGGAAAAAAGGCCCCAATGGTAAGTGATGAGGTGTATGAGGTGATTCAAAAAAATGCAGATGAACTCAACTCTGCAATCATTTATAATCGCGATTTTAATTATGATTACTTTGGATTTAAGACACTGGAGCGTTCTTACTTGTTAAAAATAAATGGCAATGTTGCTGAAAGACCACAACACATGCTAATGAGGGTTTCAATAGGGATTCATCTTAACGATCTTGAAGCCGCCAAGGAAACTTATGAGTTGATGTCTAAAAAATTCTTTACGCACGCTACACCAACGCTTTTCAATTCAGGAACACCAAAACCACAAATGTCCTCTTGTTTCTTATTAACAATGAAAGATGACAGCATCGATGGTATTTATGATACATTAAAACAAACAGCAAAGATATCACAATCTGCGGGAGGTATCGGGTTGTCAATTCACAATATCAGAGCAACTGGTTCTTACATCGCCGGTACAAACGGAACTTCAAACGGCATTGTTCCTATGTTACGTGTTTTTAACGATACAGCGCGCTATGTTGACCAGGGAGGTGGAAAGCGAAAAGGTTCTTTCGCTATTTATGTAGAGCCTTGGCACGCCGATATTTTTGATTTTCTTGACCTGAAGAAAAACCACGGTAAAGAAGAAATGCGTGCCCGAGATTTATTTTATGCTATGTGGATCCCTGATTTGTTTATGAAACGTGTTCAGGAAGACTCAACGTGGACCTTAATGTGCCCCAATGAGTGCCCCGGACTTTATGACTGCCATAGTGAGGAATTTGAAGCAAAATATTTAGCTTTTGAAGAAGCTGGAAAAGGCCGAAAAACAATCAAAGCAAGAGAACTGTGGGAGAAAATTTTGGAATCACAAATCGAAACCGGAACCCCATACATGCTTTATAAAGATGCCGCAAACCGAAAATCAAACCAAAAAAACCTTGGGACTATACGCTCTTCAAACCTTTGTACAGAGATTATGGAATACACTTCTCCCGATGAGGTTGCTGTTTGTAATCTGGCTTCTATTGCCTTGCCAATGTTTATTAAAAATGGCGAATTTGACCACAAAGAATTATTCAAGGTTACAAAGCGTGTCACCAAGAACTTAAACAAAGTAATAGACAGAAACTACTATCCAGTAAAAGAAGCAGAAAACTCCAATATGCGACACCGTCCAATAGGATTGGGGGTACAAGGTCTTGCAGATGCTTTTATCCTATTGCGACTGCCTTTTACCAGTGATGAAGCAAAAAAATTAAATCAGGAAATTTTTGAAACCTTATACTTTGCTGCAGTTACAGCATCGGTGGAAGAAGCAAAAATAGAAGGCCCTTATCAATCTTATAAAGGTTCTCCCATTTCACAAGGTGAATTCCAACACAACCTTTGGGGAATAAAAGATGAAGAGCTCAGTGGACGATGGGACTGGGGAAAACTGCGTAAAGAAGTTAAAAAACACGGTGTGAGAAATTCGCTTTTGGTTGCACCAATGCCCACTGCATCCACTTCACAAATTCTCGGAAACAACGAAGCTTTTGAACCTTACACTTCAAACATTTATACCCGAAGAGTCCTTTCAGGAGAGTTTATTGTTGTAAACAAGCACTTGCTTGAAGACTTGGTTGAACTAGGTCTTTGGAATGAAGATCTGAAGCAGGAAGTGATGCGTGCAAATGGTTCCATTCAACATATAGAAGAAATTCCAGAGGATCTAAAAGAACTTTACAAAACAGTTTGGGAGTTGAGTATGAAAGATATTATAGATATGTCTCGTCACAGAGGGTATTTTATAGATCAATCACAATCCCTTAACCTGTTTATGGAAAATGCCAATATGGCTAAATTGACATCTATGCACTTCTATGCCTGGAAAAGTGGCTTAAAAACAGGGATGTATTATTTGAGAACAAAGTCTGCTGTTGATGCAATTAAGTTTACACTAAATAACGAAAAGAAAGCAGCACCCCAACCAAAAGAAGCAGTTGTGAAAGGTGTAAATGGCGTAAATGAAAAACCAATGAGTCCACAGGAACTCAGAGAGTTGTTAGCTAAATCAAAAACTTCAGATGAAGACGACGACTGCCTGATGTGTGGATCGTAAATTTTAGTTTTGAGTGTTTATAATGAAAAAAGGATGGTGTAAATTTTACACCATCCTTTTTATTTTTTAAGTTGTTAAAGAGCTATTTTACAATAGGTCTTTCTTTTCAAGCTCCACAGCTTTTTTGTATTCAATGTAGTAAAGCTCTAGCATTTCTATGGTAGAGACAATTATGTCTTTTGTTTCCAAAAGGAGGGTAAAATACAATGTCGTGTTTTTGGAGCTTGATTCAGGATCCTTTGTCCTGGAAATTTGCTTTTCAATTTGAGCAGAAACTTTATTTAATAGGTTTTGTTTTTCATTTAATATTTCACCAAGATTCTCCAATGATTTACTATCAAACTCTTTTTTAATTTTATTGAAAAGTTCAAGAAGTTCCTCTTCAATCTGTTTCAGGTCTTTGATTTGATTAAACTTAAGGCCTTTGTGATTGTTTTTCACGTGTTTTAGACTCACCTTGGTAATCAATTCTAAAGACTGAGTAATATCTTGTAAATGGTCTTGTGCTAACAAATAAAACCTACTTGCACCAACATCGTGGCCCTGAAGATTTTTAATATAGAAGAATATATGGTCTTTTAATTCCTCTACTTCTTCATCGAGTTTTGCTGTATATTTTTTAGCGTTCTTCAGCTTCTTAATATTTTGTTTTGCCAGTCCTTCCAATGTGGCTGAGTACACTTTTCCTGACCTTTTAATGATGGTTGATACGTTGCTTGAACTTTCTTCAATAATGCCTTTAATTGAAGTGCTTTCAGCTCTTCTCAATAATTCATCCTCTTTAAATTCAGCAGCAGCTTTTTTACCTTTCAGATAGGTTCTCAGGATAAGGATTAAAGCAAGGGCAAATAAAACAATTAATGAAACTTCACCAACTGTAAAAATTATGAAGGCCAAGGTTGCCGCTGTAAGAAATGCAGCAATGGCAGTCATAAACCATCCACCAATCACGTTTAGTACTCCGGCAACGCGATAAACCGCACTATCACTTCCCCAGGCTCTATCAGCCAATGATGTTCCCATTGCTACCATAAAAGTAACATAGGTTGTTGATAATGGTAATTTTAAAGATGTAGCAAACGAAATTAATAAACTGGCCACCATTAAATTTACAGCAGCCCTGATCATATCAAAAGCAGGAGCGTCTATTTTTTTATCATAGGGGTTTGTTTCAATTTTTTTGAATCTTTTCTCAATAGATTCATTGATTTTTTTCGGAAGAATTTTTGTAATTCCTGCATTTAAAATTATTGAAACCCTTACCAACTGTTGAGATAATAAATTGGCTTGAAAACGTTCTTTTCCTTCATCTTGTCTGGATAAATCGACAGAGGTTTTCAAAACCCGTTGTGCTTTTTCAGAGAACCATAGGGTTAAAACCATTATCAATCCTGATAGTAAAAGCAAATAAATGGGAGTACTCACTTTATTGGCCAGGACAGTCATCTCATATTGATCGGCTGCAATTCCTGAAGCAGTCCAGGCTTCCCAGCCTTGAAAAGCTGCAATGGGAACACCCACAAAGTTCACAAGGTCATTTCCGGCAAAGGCCATGGCTAATGCAAAGGTTCCTAAAACAATAATCAACTTGTAAACGTCTAGCTTTATTAATACATTCAACAAAAAGGAAACTAAAGACCAGATTATAAAATTATAAAGTAAAAACATCCACATATTACTGTCTGCCCATATGGTAAGTTGTTCAGGTAAGATAGTTGTGCCTTTTAAGCCTTTGATAATAATAAAGTAAAAAATTGCAGTGATTCCAACCCCTCCAAAGAGAGCGGGAACAACCTTTGGTTTTTTCTCAAAGTTAAAGCTCACCAGGTATCTGGTGATATACTGAACAACAGCTCCCACAACAAATGCAATTCCCACAGACATGAGAATTCCTACTATGATTTCAAGTGCTTTTGCACTGTTTATATAATTACCCAAGGTAGAAAAACTATCATCTGTGTTGTATATTTTGAGCAGGGAGACGGCAACTGCAGCACCCAGTAAATTAAAGATGATAGAAACAGTAGTGGATGTGGGCATCCCCAGGGAATTGAAAAACCCAAGAAGGAGTATGTCCCCAATCATAACTGCCATACAGATAATCATGATTTCGTTAAAATAAAACTCACTGGGAATAAAAATACCGCTCCGGGCAATTTCCATCATACCACTTGAAGAAACGGCTCCAAAGAAAATCCCTAAACTGGCAACAATCATTATGAGTTTAAAGGAAACTGCCTTTGAGCCAATAGCCGAGTTTAAAAAATTTACTGCGTCATTTGCAACACCAACAACTAAATCTGCAACTGCTAATACCGCCAGGGCAATTAGCATTATTAAGTACATATCGTTCATTTATAATGAGCTAATTTTAGACCACAAAATTCTAATTATTTTTGCTCTCCAATGTTACCAAAATGTTATCTGTTTTGTGGATTTCAATTAAAATTAAAAGGTGTTTTTTGCTATATAGTAAACGAAATTTTGGTTTCCAATGTTAAATTTTCTAATTATCAAACATTGTAAATGACAGATAAACAGTGTGATAAATCTACAATGTTAAGATAATGTTACTAAAACATTTCATAAATGTAAAATAATGCTTATATTTGTTTAGAAATCATTAATTATCTCAAATCATGAAAAATATAATTTTAACCCTTGCGATAGTCCTTTTTAGCACTCAAATTTTTGCTCAAGATACTCCAAATAAAAAGTTGATTAAAAATGGAGATCTTATTGAAGCACAGATATTTCATGATAATGGAATTGTAAGTCAAGAAGGTCAATATACTTTAGACGGAAAATTACAAGGAACCTGGGTAAGTTATGATGTTGAAGGAAATAAAACAGCCGTTGCAAAATACAACAACGGACAAAAAACCGGAACCTGGTATTTTTATGAAGGAGAAACTCTTAGTGAAGTGAAATACAACAACAATAAAATTGCGCAAGTAAAAACCTGGAAAGAAGGGGAAACACAAATTGTAAGTAATTTTGAATAAATTTTTAAAATATTATAAACAAAAAAGGGCTTCAATTTTGAAGCCCTTTTTTGTTAAATTAAAAAGTTAAGCTATAGCCTAACGAAAAAGATGTGCCAGGGGCCCTGTATTGAAAAGGCTTGTCTAAGGCATTAAATGACTCATACAAACTTTCTCTTTTATCATTAAGAATATTGTCAACTTTTAAAGTGATGGATGCATTTTTTTCTTTTCCAATTGTCTTTTCAAAATTAAAATTCAAACTGTTAAAAGGTTGAATAAACACATCAGGGTTTTTTCCAAAACCAACTACATCAAGTGTTTTTCCTTGAACGTTATAAAATATTCCTGTTTCAATTCCTAAATCTTGGTTATTATACAGTAAACTTGTGTTTACTAAGAAGGGAGATTGACCCTGGAGGGCTCTGGTATCATCGATTTTTTCTCCTTCACGGGCAAAGTTCAATCTAGATTCATATTCTTCACCTTCCCCTTTGTTCATTTCAATTTTAGAATCAATTATCGATACGTTTAGGTTGATACTCAAGTTTTTAAGGTTTTCAGCAAGGAAACCAAAATTCTTTCTTGCTTCAAATTCCACTCCAATCACATCTGCTGAAGGAGCATTTCGGGGCGTGAAATTGTTTGGTGCAATGTTTGAAAAAGCAACAATTTCAATCGGGTTTTTAAAGTGTTTGTAAAAACCACTGACGGCAAACATTTGAGCGTTATCACTAAAAGCTTCAAATCTTAAATCAAGGTTGTCTATATATGATGGTTCTAAATCGATGTTTCCTAAGAAGGTAATCCCGGTTAATAAATCTACTATTTGCACCAAAGACTTTTCTTTAAAACTGGGTCTTGCAGTTGTTTTTGAATAAGAGAGTCTAATGTTTGAATTAGGCATCACTTCATAAATCAGGTTTGCTGAAGGAAAAAAGTCAAGCTCATTGAGTAACTCATCATTATCAAATTGAAGGGTTTGCCCGTCTTGTCTTCCTTCACCGGTAAACAAACTTGTAAATTGTTCAGCTCTAACACCAATAATTGTTCTGAATTTTTCACTAAACCTAAATTCATTTGATAAATATACAGCGGCTGTTGATTGAATCGCATCAAATGTGTTGGCAGGTTGAAAATTTCCTCTAATGTAATATCCTGAGTTTGTTTCTACAGTCCAGATGTTATCAGGAGTTAAAATAGCATCAGGATCACCGTTTAAGTCAATGGGGTTTACGCCTCTAAAACCAATGTCATAACTGTTTATGGTATAATCTCTTTGCTTATAACTGTACA
This sequence comes from Planktosalinus lacus, assembly GCF_014640155.1. GTDB lineage: Bacteria > Bacteroidota > Bacteroidia > Flavobacteriales > Flavobacteriaceae > Planktosalinus > Planktosalinus lacus. The sequence continues at coordinate 350,973 of NZ_BMGK01000001.1, forward strand.
AGGCACCAAACTTTAGAGTTGAAGAGTTATTGAATAAAGTATATTTTTTTTGCAAATCTATTTTAGAAACAGCATTAACTTCTTCAAGGTTTCTCCATATCCTGTTTGGAAAACCTGCATCTGCACTAATTGTAAACTCGCCATCTCTTTCAATAAAAGTAGTAAGCCTTACATCTTTGTCTTCACTTTTTGAAAGTGTGGGTGAAATTTTCCAGTCAGTTATAAAAGACCCATCTTCACTGGTGTGCTTTCCGCCAAAAAGTAAATTTGTAACAGACCTTTGAGTGTACTCAAGGTTGTCTTTAACGGTGTTTATATCGTTTGATATTTCAGTGTTTTGATTGAAAAGAGCTGCTCTACTTTCACCGTTTTGCAAATGAAGTAGGTTTAATGTGTATTTTGATTTTGCAGTTTTATATGATAAACCTGTCATAACTGATGCTAAAACATTATTTTGACCCACGTCGCCAAACTGTCTTCTGTCAAATCGAAGTTCATAACTATCCCTTTCTTCCGGTTTTTGATAAACTCCATTTTCAAAACCTTCATAAAAGGTTGTTGCGTTTTTATAATCTATAGAGGCAATAAAACCCAATTTATTTTCTTTGAATTCAAATTGATTTCCATAATTAAAACCAAAACTAAAATCCATCAAGCTACTTTCACGTTGAGCAGCCATAGTAGGTTCAAATAATCGGGTGATCGTTTCCAGATTGCTGTTAGATTCTGCAGGGTTTGGAATATTTGTTTGAGACGAAATGGGTAACTCTCTTGTGCCATCATCAAAACCTAAGAAATCTGTATTTCCTCCTTCTTGTGATAAATAATTGTTGTTAAAATGCATGTCAGGATTGTATCCGGCAGAAAATGAAATACTCATTTGTTTTTTAGACGGGAAATCTTTAGTAACGATGTCAACAACACCTCCTGTAAAATCTGCAGGCAACTCTGCTGAAGCTGATTTGTAAACAATGATATTTTCTAAAATGTTAGTTGGAAAAATATCCATCTGAATCGTATTCTTATCAGGATCCAATCCTGGGATATCCATTCCATTTAAAATCGATTTTGTATAACGATCACCCAGACCTCTTACATATACATACTTCCCTTCCTGAACAGAAACACCAGGCACACTTTTTACTGCCGAAGCGATATTACTCGCGCCACTTCTGCTAATGCTTTGAGAAGAAAGTCCGTCCATTAATGTAGCAGAGTTTTTCTGAAGGTTTAAAACAGATTCTTCTGTATTGCGTCTAACTGTTGTTGAAATCACCACTTCGTCAAGCATACCTGTAGACGCATTCAAGGTGACATCCAGCTCAAACACGTTTCCATTCTGAATGGAAACCTCCTGAATTTCTTTGGTTTCATAACCCACAAAAGAAAAGACAATCGTATAAACGCCTTCTTCAAGGTCTAAGGAATAATCTCCTTCAAAATCTGAAGTAGTTCCGTTTGTAGCTCCTTTCACACTAATAGTTGCAAAAGGAAGGACATCATTGTATTCACCATCAAATACGGTACCCGAAACTTTACCCGATTGTGAGTAAATTAAAAAACAACCAAATACGCTAAATAGAATCGAAAATAAATGTTTATTTGACATAGTTTAATTTTAAACTTATACTATATAAGTTTTTTATTTTATGAATTATTGAAAATCTAAAAAGTCCACCCTCTTTTGAGGGTGGACAATGAATTAATCTTAGCTAATTTTAATAAACTTAATATGCATTATTTTGAGAGGCAAGTGTCCAAGAGAAAACATTTAAGTTTGCTCCAACAGTTGCGTTTGCAGGTGAACTAATAACTGTTACATTATCTGTAAACAAGTTTTCTAAACCTACAGGCGCATCTTCCAATAAATCTACTGCATTTGCAACTCCGGCAGGTAATACTATTTCCCAGTTTGAAAAGTTCAATCTTCCATTTGCATATTCAGTTTGAGAATCCTCACCACTAATTCTGATTGTTGAAGTAGCACTGATGTCATATACCAACACATTGTTTAGGCTTGCCAAAAGTCCGTCTCTAAAATCAGCAGTTCTGCTACTAATTCCTCCACCAATTATTGTAATGTTATTCATTGTAAATGAGTCTTCTGTAGCTGAAGAACCTTCAGGTCCGTCAAGCTCTAATCCACTACCTGATGTTGCACCTTGAATTACCAACCCATTTGAAATGGTTCCTGAGTATGCTTGATCTGCATCAAAACCATCATCACCACAACCCCAAACAAGTAAGTTTGAAGAATTTACTGTTCCACCAAACCACTCAATTCCATCGTCTTGATTTGCTACAACTTCTATGTTGTCAATGATAGTTCCAGATCCAACACCACCAAGAGTTAAACCGTTGATTTCGTTGTCCTGACCAATCGTAATACCACCGTGTCTTATTGATATATATCGTATGATCCCTGAATTGTCATTTGGAGTTGTTCCTCCATATTGACCATAAGGCTCGTTTGCCGGGATACCTTCAATTTGAGCTGTTTCTAAATCTCCACTTACTGAGATTGGAGCTCTACCTAAAACAATTACTCCTCCCCAAAGACCGGCATCCTCAACTGTTAAATTTGAACCAGCAGTTTCTCCCACTTGAATGTCATCTAAAATTGAAGTAAAAATGATTGGCTCACTTGCAGTTCCATCGGCAATGAGTCTTCCTCCTTGGTCAACAATTAAGGCAGAAGCCAAAGTCTCTTGACCTTGCTCACCTTTAACAATTGTACCAGGCTCAATGGTTAAAGTTACACCTTCATCTACCACAACTTTTCCATCAAGAACATAAATATTCTCTGAGGTCCAGGTTTCGTTTTCAGTAAGTATTCCATTTTTTACAATGATATCACCTTGACCACCATCATCGTCATTTGATATTGGTCCATCATCATCTCCGCTGCAACTTGTGCCTAATCCAAGAACTGCAATTGATACTATGGATAAAAAGAATTTTTTCATAATTTTTGTTTTTAATTGAAATTATAGATTGTTTGAATTTTTGATGTCACAAAGAAAGTCCAACATTGTAAAGTTGGTGTTACATGAAAATTAAGTGTTTGTCATTTCAAGGTTATGTTAACGTTAATTGCATTTACTTTTCTTTACATACCGCCTTTTTACTTAAAGTAGTATCTTGCAGAAATAAAATTCACTTTTTTAATATGATGCACTGGGAACAGCTTTTATCACTCAAAAAGATGGGTGATTCCACAAAAAGATTACGAATCGAAGAAGATGAAACCCGCCTTGCTTTTGAGGTAGATTATGATCGCATCATTTTTTCATCTGCCTTTAGGAGTTTACAAGATAAAACACAGGTAATACCGCTCTCAAAAACTGATTTTGTCCACACAAGGCTAACTCACAGTCTGGAGGTTTCAGTTGTGGGCAGATCTCTGGGAAGGCAGGTTGGAAAAGCAATTTTGCGTTTACATCCTCATTTAAAAGACACCTTGGGCTATAGTATCAATGATTTTGGTGCCATAGTTGCCGCAGCATCCTTGGCGCACGATATTGGAAACCCACCTTTTGGACACAGTGGTGAAAAAGCCATTGGCGATTATTTTTTGAACGGTAATGGCAAACGTTTTAAAGAGTTACTTACTGCAAAACAATATCAGGATTTGGTTGATTTTGAAGGAAATGCAAATGGATTTAAAATTTTAACCCAAAGCCGAGAAGGAGTTGAAGGCGGTCTAAGGCTCACTTATGCAACTTTAGGCGCTTTTATGAAATATCCAAAAGAATCCCTTCCCAAGAAACCCTCCTCTGAAATTAGTGATAAAAAATTTGGTGTTTTTCAAAATGACAAAGATTTTTTTAGAGAAGTTGCAGGGGAACTGGGATTACTAAAAAAGGGATTAAAAGAAGACACTCATTTTCAAAGACATCCACTGGCATTTCTTGTAGAGGCAGCAGATGATATTTGTTACACCATCATCGACTTTGAAGACGGTATCAACCTGGGATGGATTGACGAATCTTATGCACTTGAATATCTTACCAAATTAGTAAAAGACACGCTAGACATCAAAAAATATCATCTATTACAAACCACTTCAGACCGCATGAATTACTTACGTTCACTGGCTATTAGTAGATTGATTCAGGAAGCGGTGAATGTGTTTGTTGAAAATGAACAACAACTTTTAAGCGGCACATTTTCAGTTTCTTTGCTTGACAAGAGTACATTCAAAGCACAAATTGATGATATTATAAAATTGAGTATTCAAAAGATCTACAAAAGCCGTGAAGTCATCGATAAAGAGATTGCCGGATATAAAATATTAACCACGTTACTCGATGCCTATTCCAAAGCAATTGAAAACAAGTATCAAGGCAAAGAACTCCATTATGACAATCTTTTATTGGAGGATTTAAAAACCTTAGATTTCAATCAAGAAAAAAGTTTATATACTTATTTAATTGATTGTTGTTCATACATAGCCGGTTTAACTGACGGAAATGCATTATTGACATTTAACAAGCTATCAGGTAAAAACGTTTAAGTAAAAACAAAAAAGTTAAAACAAAAACAAATAGTTGTTAGTTTGAACACTTTCCATTATATTTAGCTTCCAAAAATTTTATATTCAACCAATTAAAAGCTTATATTAATCTTATCTCCTTCTACAATGAAAAAAATTATTTTATGTTTTGCGTTTTTAGGCTTTGGCCTTTTGAATGCACAAGACTTCTCTTCAGTCATTGACTCCTATTTTAATGATAACCGTTCACAATTAGGTTTAAATACGCAAGATGTTGAAGACATTCTCATTTACAATCAGCATTACTCAGAAAGCACAAAAGTAAATCACGTATATGTTGTGCAACGCTTTCAAGGTGTTGAAATATTTAATGCAATTTCAAATTTTGCAATTGATAACAATAACAATGTAAAGTATGTAACCGTGGATTTTTTACAGGGAATCTCTCAAAAAATCAATTCAGTTACTCCTGGCTTAACCCCAGAACAAGCAATTAATCAGGCAACAAGTCAACTTGGTTTAGATACACCATCTGGCCTTGAAATGATTGAACAAGTTGGAACCAATAAATATCTTTTCAACTCAGGAAATATTTCGCAAGAAAACATCAATGTAAAATTGGTTTTTCAGCCTAACAATGACCAAACCAGTTTACGGTTGGCTTGGGATTTGGATATTTTTATTCTTGATGGAAGTCATTGGTATAGCGTTCGAATTGACGCTCAAACCGGTGAGCTTTTAAACACGCACGATTGGGTAGTAAGCTGTAACTTTGGTGAAGTTCACTTTTCTGGTCATACAAAAGAAATCAACACATCAACAAAAAGTGTTTTAGAAATTGATATGACTTCTTTAACCCCCAATGATGGTTCACAATATCGTGTATTTCCAATGCCGTTTGAAAGTCCTAATCATGGCGATGCTCAATTAGTTTCAGAACCTGGTGATCCAATTGCCTCTCCTTTTGGTTGGCACGACACAGACGGTGTTCCGGGAGCAGAGTTTACAACAACACGCGGAAACAACGTAAGAGCTCGTGCTGATATAGCGGGTAACAATACAGGAAACTACACAGAAGGAGGAAATGATTTAGAGTTTGACTTTGAGATTGAATTTAATCAACAACCTATTGGATATGTTGATGCCTCAACAACCAATTTATTTTATTGGAATAACATTATTCACGACGTTTTTTACAGATATGGATTTGATGAAGAAAGTGGAAACTTTCAGGAGACAAATTATACAGGTGAAGGAGTTGGAAATGATGCAGTAAATGCTGATGCTCAGGATGGCTCAGGTTTAAATAATGCAAATTTTGGCACACCTCCTGAAGGAAACAGACCCAGAATGCAAATGTTTCTTTGGAGTGCACAAGGCCCTCCTGGAGAACCATTAACAATAAACAATGGTCCTTTAGCCGGGGACTACACAGGATTAGGAGCTCAATTTGGAGACCCAATCCCAACTGACCCTTTAACTGCTGATTTAGCACTTGTTAAAGATGATAATTCAGGTCCCTCTACAGATATTTATGATGCATGTGACCTCATAACCAATGGAGGTGAATTAGATGGGAAAATTGCAGTAATTAGAAGGGGAGAATGTCAATTTGGATTTAAAGTACTAGCTGCTGAAAATGAAGGGGCTATTGCTGTAATAATGATAAACAATGTGCCAGGAGAGCCCATTGCAATGGGACCCGGAGACGTTGGTGATCAGGTAACTATCCCGTCTTTAATGATAAACCAAACTGATGGAGAAGCCATTATTGACGCATTAATTAATGGTCAAACAATCAATGTAACTCTAGAAGATGCAGGACCTTATATGATAGATGGAACTTTAGACAACGGAATTATAGCACACGAGTATGGCCATGGAATCTCAAACAGACTCACAGGTAGCGCATTCAATTCAAACTGCTTGTCCAATGATGAACAAATGGGAGAAGGCTGGAGTGATTATTTTGGCTTAATACTTACTATGAAAGCAGGAGATACTCCAGATCAACCTAGAGGCATTGGCACTTTTGCCGTTGGACAGCCCACAGATGGAAATGGAATAAGACCTGCTCCTTATAGTACAAGTTTTACAGTTAATTCATATACTTATGGTGCAACAAACAATGCCGGAATATCCCGCCCGCATGGAATCGGGTTTGTATGGGCAACAATGCTTTGGGATTTAACCTGGGCAATGGTAGACGAATATGGTTTTGATCCTGATATTTATGAAGGAACCGGCGGAAATAATATGGCGCTACAACTTGTGGTTGATGGATTAAAATTACAAAATTGCAGTCCTGGTTTTGTAAATGGAAGAGATGCCATTTTACAAGCTGATGAACTCGCAAATGAGGGCGCAAACAAGTGTCTTATTTGGAATGTATTTGCAAATAGAGGCCTTGGTTTAAGTGCCAGTCAAGGAAGTTCAAATAACCGCTTTGATCAAGTAGAAGCTTTTGATGTTCCTGAAGATTGTCTATTAGGAACTCAGGGTCAGTCATTCAATAACTTTATGATTTATCCCAACCCATCACAAGGAGACATCAATATTGTTTCCAGAGAAAATATGGGAGAAAGCACCATTTCAATTTTTGATATAAATGGCAGAAAAGTATTCACCAAGGAAGTAATGATGACCGGAGCTGTAAATATTCAGGCAAAAAGTTTAAATACCGGGGTGTATATTTTACAGATTGAAGGGGAAAATTACACTCACAATGCGAAATTAATTATCAAGTAAATTCTATATTATGAATATAAAAAAAAGACTGCCAGTTTTGGCAGTCTTTTTTTATTGAAGTTTTTTAAGAAGTTGAGATATTTTTATTGGAGAAATACCACATAATTCCTGAAGTTCTTCAACACTTCCGTGTTCCGGAAATTGGTCTTCAATTCCTGCAACGTGAATAGTGTTTTTGTAATCATAATTTGCAGCAAATTCAAGTATGGCACTTCCAAAACCACCAGATTTAACACCATCTTCAATAGTAATAATTGTTTTATGCTTTTTAAAAACAGCATGTAATAATTTTTCGTCTAAAGGTTTGATAAAACCCAGGTCATAAATAGCAACTTCTTGAATTGAGCTTTCTGTCAAAGCTTTTTCAACATTTTTCACGATAGTTCCAATGCTAAGGATAGCAAGATTGTTTCCTTCTTTAATACACTCACCCTTTCCAATTTCTTTTTTTGTAAAAGGCTTTCTCCAATCAATTGTAGAACCCCTGCCCCGAGGATATCTGATAGCGATGGGTAAATTGAGACCTAAAGAAGCTGTGTACATAATATTACGAAGCTCGACTTCATTTCGTGGAGCAAAAACAATTAAATTTGGGATGCATCTTAAATAAGCCAAATCAAAAATACCATGATGAGTAGCACCATCTTCTCCCACAATACCCGAACGATCCAAACAAAAAATCACCGGAAGTTTTTGCAAGCAGACATCATGAATCACCTGATCGTATGCGCGTTGTAAAAAGGTAGAATAAATATTACAAAAAACGAGCATTCCCTGAGTTGCAAGGCCGGCAGCAAATGTAACTGCATGTTGCTCTGCAATTCCAACATCAAAAGCTCTTTGAGGAAACTTGTCCATCATAAGTTTTAAAGAACTTCCGGTAGGCATTGCCGGTGTAATTCCGATGATTTTGGGATTCTTTTCTGCAAGCTCAACGAGTGTAATCCCAAAAACATCTTGAAATTTTGGAGGTTGTAAAACCGAACTTTTAGGTAAGAGTTCGCCCGTGTTACTATCAAATTTTCCGGGGGCGTGATATTTCACCTGATCTTTTTCAGCTTGCCGTAAACCTTTTCCCTTTTTTGTTATTACGTGGAGTAATTTAGGCCCTTGCACTGTTTTCAAACGCTCTAATTCCTGAATCAGAGCAATCAAATTATGACCATCAACAGGACCAGAATAATCAAAATTTAAAGCCTCAAAGATATTGTCTTGATTAGGTGTTTTTTTGACTGAAGCTCTAGTAAGATACTCTTTTAAAGCCCCCACACTTGGGTCGATGCCAATAGCGTTGTCATTGAGAATCACTAATAGGTTTGTATTAGTTACACCTGCGTGGTTGAGCCCTTCAAATGCCATGCCTGAGGCAATAGAGGCATCACCCACAACGGCAATGTGCTGTCTTTTACTGTCACCATTGAGTTGGGCAGCGATAGCCATACCCAGTGCTGCAGAAATAGCTGTCGAACTATGTCCCACACCAAAGGTGTCATAAACACTTTCTGCTATTTTTGGGAAACCAGATATACCGTTTAAGCGACGGTTTGTATGAAAATCATCTTTTCTTCCGGTGAGTATTTTATGGCCGTACGCCTGATGTCCCACATCCCAAACCAAAATATCATCAGGAGTGTTAAATACATAATGTAGTGCAATTGTCAACTCCACGACACCCAGACTGGCGCCCAAGTGACCTTCTTTAGTGGCAACAATATCAATGATAAACTTTCGCAACTCCTTTGCAAGTTGAGGTAATTGCCCGGGAGCCAGTTTGCGAAAATCTTCAGGATATTGAATACTGTCTAATAAAGTTGTTGCCATACTGCAAAAGTAAACAATTGAAATTGTATTTTTGGAGTTATTAGAAGTGAGACTTTAGTCAACAGATTTTACACCAGATGATAGAGCCCTTTGATGATAATTACTTTATGAATCGCGCTTTGAAGGAAGCAGAAAATGCTTTCGCGAAAGGGGAAATCCCAATAGGCGCTGTGATTGTAGTGGAAAATAAAATCATCGCCCGGGCACACAACCTTACCGAAACTTTAAACGATGTTACTGCTCATGCTGAAATGCAAGCCATCACAGCTGCTTCCGATTATCTGGGTGGAAAGTATCTTAAAAAATGCACACTTTATGTCACTGTTGAACCCTGCCAGATGTGTGCGGGGGCACTTTTTTGGAGCCAAATTGACCGCATCGTCTATGGTGCAAGGGATGAACAAAGGGGTTGTATCAATATGGGAACTAAGCTCCATCCCAAAACCAAAATGGAAGGAGGAATCCTGGCCAAAGAAGCTTCTGAACTTTTAAAACGGTTTTTTATTGAGAAGCGAAATTTGAATTGACAATGAGTGCCGTTAAAGAGCAATTTTCACCAATTTTTCATAATATGGCAAACACTCTTCAAGCAATGGCTTCAGTTTTTCAGGAAAAGGAGCTGTTTTGGGTGTGTAAGGATTAAACCCTGTGGATTGGTGAATGTTGGCATACCAGTACTTTGCCCAGCTTCCGTCCTCCGGACGGACACCGGGTTTCCAGTGTAACATCTTTGGCTCAAAAGGAATGCCAATGGCAGCACATATTTTTTTCAATTGCATTTTCGGGTTTAACAAAACCGCTTTTGAGTCGATGACTATGACAGGTACATTTTCTTTTTGCAGTTGCTCCAGCAATCCGACCTGCATTTTATAGCCCACATCTTCCATAGTTGGATTTTCAACCACTTCAGCATAGGAGGGAAGCATTTCCGCAGGGTCGCGTGTCAGGATGATATTGGTCAATTCTTTAAGAAAACCACGGTCCAGACCGGGCAATAAGTGATGGGTCATGTTTTTGAAAAACAACACCGGCTTTTTGTTATGGGTTAGCATCATTTCAACCACTTTTTCACCTTTGGTTTCCATAGTGTTTATGGTTTCTTCGGCTCCGGGATGGTAGTTTTTGGCTCGGCTGTTTTTTAAGTAATAGCCATAAAGCGGCTCGTCAAAAACCTGAGTGTCTTCTCGCTGTCCAAAAGAGTACATCAATGTGGTAGAGATATTTCTGGGACCTGACCAAAGTGAAATACGTTTTGTCGGATTTACCATTTGTTATTGCTGAATTTCTTTTTCTATAAGGTCTTGATACAGTTTGCTTATTCTTTCAGTTAAAACTCCCGGACTTCCCGTGCCTATGGTCTTTCCGTCAATTTTTATAACCGGTGTAAGACCGCCAAAAGAGCCGGTCACAAATGCTTCATCTGCACCATACACATCAAACAGAGAGAAGTTTTTTTGTATGCAGATAATGTTATTGTCTTCACACAATTCTATCACATTTCCACGGGTGATGCCATTCATACAATATTGACCTGTTGAGGTCCAAACTTCGCCGTTTTTCACCATAAAAAAATTGGTGGCATTGCAGGTGGACACAAAGCCATGGATATCTAGCATCAGGGCTTCATCTGCACCGGCTTCCAGGGCTTGCATTAATGCTTGCACTTCGTGTAACTTGCTGTGGCAATTCAGGCGTGGGTCAAGATAATCCGGTGAACCTCTGCGAAAGGTGGATGTAAATAAAGTAATGCCCTTTTGTTTGGTTTCAAGAGAGGCAGTTTTGTGTTCGGCAATAATGACCAGATTGGGGCCTGAAATAGTGAGCCGCGGGTCTTGTGATGGTGTTTTTTTAATACCCCTTGTAAGCATAATCCGCACGTGAATGTGATTTTTCATTTCATTGGCATCCAGTGTGGTTTGAATGTTTTGTAATAACTCCTCCCTGTTAAAGGGAATATTGATCCCTACTACCTTAGCCGATTGCCACAAGCGGTCGAGGTGTTTATCTATAAAAATCATTTTCCCCTGATGTACCCTGAACGCTTCCCAAACACCATCTCCTACCAAATAGCCACTGTCAAAAACAGATATTTTTGCTTGGTCACGAGGGTATAATGTTCCATTGATAAAGATTTGAATGTCTTTGTTGCGTGGGTCCTCGACTGCATTGTGGGTACCGTGGGTCATGTTAATTTCTATTTAAATAGTTAATTCCATCCGGTTGTTTACCTGTGGGAAAGTGGCGGGTAATGGTATAGGTTTCCAAATCAATCTCACTTACCAAATCGGCATTGGTATTGGCCACATAAGCTTTGGTGTTGCTTGGAACTACAATACCTATTGGAATGGAACTGCCTTCAAACTCCCTTGAAAAATAACGGTCGTCATCCACTTCATCGGGTAGTGGAACATCCATTTTTATGGAAGTTAACAATGTTTTATCTTGGGAGTCAAAAATGGAGACATCGCCTGTTCGGGCGTTGCTTACCAGTGCTTTGCTACCATCAGGAGTGAATTTTAAACGAATCGGGAAATTATCACAGGCAATCGTATGCATCAATTCTAGTGTGGAAGTGTTAAAAACTGCCAGGGTGTTGTCTTCTCGATTTGTAACCCATACTTCTTTGCCGTTGGGTGATACAGCTACTCCTTCTGCACCCTTTCCTGAATAAAGCTGCTTGACCACTTCCTCTTTTTCCAAATCAATCACTGTGAGATTTCCTGTGCTGATACTGGGCACAAATGCTTTTTTAAGGTCGGGAGTTACTGCAACCATATGCGAGACGGTTTGCTGGGTGTTGATGGCTTTTTCAATTGTTCCGGTTTCAATATTGACCAAAAGTAAACTGTTGGAGCCTTCGGAGGTAACAAGCATTTTTTGGCTTTCTCCAAAAACCTGAATGCCATGCGGACGTGTATGTTCTCCCAAATCAATTGTTTTTTCAAGTTTAAACCCGGCCAAATCATATACTAAAAGTGTTTTTCCGGGATTTTTGCTGTTGCCGTAATTGGTCACAACGGCCCGTTTCCCATCAGGAGTAATTTCAACTTCGTGAGGTTCCAAGCCGGTTTCAAGTATGTGTAAAGTTTCGGTGGTTTCCACATCGATGATGTGTAAGGTGTTGTCTGTTTTATTGGCAACTAAAATCAAATTGTTTTGGGCTACTTCATCTTTGGAAGTATCTTTTTTTGTTTCGTTTTTACAGCTAGATAAAATCAGGAGTAAGGTAAAAAGTGAAATGATGTTTTTCATTTAGATTAATTTACATAGATAAAAGTAATAAAAAAACCCGAAAAGAGTTGCTTTTCGGGTTTGAGACATTTGGTGTCAATTTAGTTATATTATAGCTCCAAAGCTTTCTTAACATCGTTGTTCATCAATAATTCTTCCGGGCTTTCAAGGGCTTCTTTTACAGCAACCAAAAATCCAACAGATTCTTTTCCGTCAATGATGCGGTGATCATATGACAATGCTACATACATAACAGGGGCAACGATAATTCCGCCGTCTTTCACGATGGCACGATCCACGATGTTGTGCATGCCCAAGATGGCACTTTGCGGTGGGTTGATAATGGGGGTGGAAAGCATTGAGCCAAAAACACCACCATTGGTAATGGTAAAAGTTCCTCCGGTCATTTCGTCTACAGTGATTTCACCTTCTCTGGCTCTAATGGCAAGGCGTTTTACCTCATTTTCAATTCCTCTGAAAGATAAATTTTCAGCATTTCTGATGACAGGCACCATCAATCCTTTGGGTCCTGATACAGCAATACTGATATCTTTATAGTCATATGTGATCTTATAATCACCGTCAATCATGGAATTTACATCAGGATACATGTCCAGTGCTCTTACCACAGCAAGGGTAAAAAAGGACATAAAGCCCAGGCCAACACCATGCTTACTTTTAAAATCTTCTTTGTATTTTTTACGCAACTCAAAAATGGCTGTCATGTCGACTTCGTTAAAAGTGGTTAACATGGCGGTTTCATTTTTTGCGCTCACCAGTCGTTCTGCAACTTTCCTGCGGAGCATGGATAGTTTCTTGCGCTCTTCACCGCGCTTGCCCGGTCCGGGTGTGCCCATTGCAGGTTTTGAAGCTTGTGCCGCGTCATCTTTTGTAATGCGCCCGTCACGGCCCGATCCTTTTACATCTGCAGGTGAAACTCCTTTTTCATCCAGTATTTTTTTAGCTGCAGGAGAAGGCGTACCGCTGGCATAGGTTTTTTTATCATCGGTTTTCTTTTCCGGGCTTGTTTTTTCGTTTGTTTTTGTTTTTTCAGCGCTTTTTTTATCCAGGTCTTTTGAAGCATCGCTTGGGTCTGCAGAACCTTCATCCCCCGGGTTTTCATAAGTATCTATTTCTTTTTTGTCGCTGCCATTTGGTTTTTCAGCTGAGGTGTCAATCAAACAAACTACTTCACCCACCGCCACTGCATCTCCTTCTTCAGCTTTGAGGGTGATAATTCCACTGGCCTCTGCCGGAAGTTCTAGAGTGGCTTTGTCACTGTCAACTTCGGCAATGGCTTGATCTTTTTCAACATAATCGCCATCGGCAACCAACCATTGTGCGATTTCTACTTCGGTGATGGATTCTCCCGGTGAGGGAACTTTCATTTCTAAAACCATAATTATCTTGTTTTTTCCCCTTAACAGGGAAGAGTTGATATTTTATTTAATTGTCTATCGTTATTGATTTGTCAAATACACTGTCAATCACACGCTGGTGACGGCGTTTTGATCTGATGGCACTTCCGGCAGCGGGTGCGCTGTAAAACTTACGGCTGCTTATCCTGAAGTTTTTCATCTCCTCAAAATGCATCAGTAAAAAGCTGTAAGCTCCCATGTTTCTAGGTTCTTCCTGTGCCCACACAAGATCATCTGCATTTTTGTATTTTTTAATAATGTCACGCATTTTATCTGTAGGAAGCGGGAACAACTGTTCTACACGCACCAATGCAACATCATCTCTTTTGTTTTCTTCTTTAACCTCGAGCAGATCATAATAAAATTTACCGGTACAGAATACCAATGATTTTACTTTCTTTACATCTGCTGCAGGGTCATCAATGATTTCCTGAAAGCTTCCGTTTGCCATTTCTTCTTTGGTGGAAACAACTTTTGGATGGCGCAACAAACTCTTTGGAGTAAACACAATCAGTGGTTTTCTGTAATTGATTTTCATCTGCCTTCTTAACAAATGAAACAGGTTTGCAGGTGTGGTTACATCAGCAACAAACATATTGTCACGGGCACATAACTGTAAGTATCTTTCCATGCGCGCCGAACTATGTTCTGCTCCCTGGCCTTCATATCCGTGCGGCAACAACATCACAAGACCGTTTTGTAATTTCCACTTGTCTTCTGCTGCAGAAATATATTGGTCAATCATAATTTGTGCTCCATTACTGAAATCACCGAATTGCGCTTCCCAGATTGCCAATGCATTGGGTGTTGCCATGGAATAACCATAATCAAAGCCTACAACGGCATATTCTGAGAGCAAAGAATTATAAATGTAAAAATCTCCCTGGTCTTGCTGAAGTTGATTGTGAAGTATGATTTCTTCTTCACTTTCTTCAACTTTCAAAACAGCATGCCTATGTGAGAACGTACCGCGTTCTACATCCTGACCGCTTATGCGCACGTCAAATCCTTCTGCCAGTAATGTTCCATATGCCAGAAGTTCACCCATTGCCCAGTCAAGCTTATTATCCTTAAAGTACATTGCTTGGCGGGCTTCAATGAGTCGTTCTATTTTTCGTAAAAACTTTTTGCCTTTCGGAAGCTTTGTGATGACCTTTGCAATTTCTGTAAGCTTATCGATGTCAAAAGTAGTATCTACATCTTTTCTCATCGCTTGTTGATCTGCATACTCAAACCCTTCCCACTCATCCTGCATAAAAGGTGTAACTGTCGTTTTTTCTTGTTTCCGTGAAACTTCCAGCTTTTCTTCCAGCAGGTTTTTGTATTCTTCTTCCAGTTTTACTACATAATTTTTGTCTATTATGCCTTGCTCAATAAGTTTTTCAGCATAAATATCCCTCGGGTTTTGGTGTTTCGCTATAGCTTTGTAGAGATTGGGTTGCGTGAACCTGGGTTCGTCACCTTCATTATGGCCATATTTCCTGTAACCTAATAAGTCAATAAAAACATCACGACCAAAAGCCATTCTGAATTCCAGCGCAAATGTGACGGCGTGAACTACAGCCTCAACATCATCTGCATTTACGTGAAGTACCGGTGAGAGGGTTACTTTAGCCACATCTGTACAATAAGTTGATGAGCGACCGTCAAGATAATTTGTAGTGAAACCCACCTGATTGTTAATAACAATATGAATGGTTCCGCCGGTTTTATAACCGTCTAGCTGGGCCATCTGTACCACTTCATATACAATGCCCTGACCGGCAATGGCTGCATCACCGTGTACTACAATGGGCAAAACTTTTTGAGGGTCGCCTTTAAAATGGCGGTCTTGTTTGGCCCTTGTAATGCCCTGTACCACAGCTCCCACGGTTTCAAGGTGGGAAGGGTTTGGGGCAATGTTGATGTTTATTTCTTTTCCGTTTTCTGTTTTTCTGTTTGAGGTCCAACCCAGGTGATATTTTACGTCTCCGTCAAATATTTCCTGTTCATAGTCTTTACCGTCAAATTCACTGAATATGTCTTGGGCATTTTTACCAAAGATATTGACCAAAGTATTGAGGCGGCCACGATGTGCCATTCCCATTACAAATTGTTCAACACCCATAACGGCTGCTTTTTCAATGATTGTATCAACAGCAGGGATAAAACTTTCTCCACCTTCCAATGAAAACCGTTTTTGACCTACATATTTTGTATGTAAAAAAGATTCAAATGAAACCGCTTCGTTGAGTTTTTTAAGAATGTGTTTTTTTTCGTCTTCACTAAATTTTGGGTGATTGTCGTTAACGTGAAGCCAATTTTGAATCCATTGGATTTCTTCAGGTTTTCTTATGTGTGAATATTCAACGCCTATAGATTGGCAGTAAATATTTGATAAATGATGAATAATTTCACGAAGGCTTGCAGATCCAATGCCAATGAGTTCACCGGCATTAAAAACAGTATCAAGGTCTTTTTCGCTTAAAGCAAAATTTTCCAAATCTAAAGTGGGCGAATATTTTCTGCGTTCCCTAACGGGATTTGTTAATGTAAATAAATGCCCGCGAGATCTATATCCCTCTATGAGCTTAATAACCCTGAATTCTTTTTCAAGGTTTTCAAGTTGGGGTTCACAATAAGCATCAGGGTCTTCTATGGTTATACCATTTGATGAACTGCCGTTTTGCCCAAAGTCAAATCCTTGAAAAAATGCACGCCAACTAGGTTCAATAGCATCTGGATTTTCTAAATATTGGTCGTAGAGATCTGCAAAATGTTGTGAGTGTGCTGCGTTTAAGAAGGAAAATTTATCCATAATCTGGGTACGTACTTAACGTTTTAAGTAAATTGTCACAAAAGTACAATATTTCCAAATGATAGGGAAAAATGTTTTTATATTTATGATTGATTTAATAATAAGTTTAATTAATGAAATTGAGGGTTTGTTATGAAAAAGTGTTTTTTGATTTTGAGTGTTTTGTTGGTAAGTGTTTACAGTTATTCTCAAAAAGATAAATCTTCAGCAACTAAAAATAACAATCAATTTTGGGAAGAGGTAAATTTTGGAGGTGGACTTGGGCTTAATTTTGGAAGTGGTTATTTTATGTTTAGTATTTCACCAAGTGCAATATATAGTTTTAATGAGCAGTTTAGTGCAGGATTGGGACTGAGTTATATGCATTTAAAAGAAAAGCGATTCAATCATTACAATTACAACGCCTATGGAGGAGGTTTGATCTTTTTGTATCACCCCATTCGTGAGATTCAACTTTCAGTAGAGCCTGAAGGCACCTATGTGGTTTATAACTATTTGGCAACTTCAACCGGGAGGGAAACCGACAGATTTTTTCAGGAAGCACTTTTTCTGGGAGCAGGTTTTAGAACAGGAAATATAACTATTGGTGCTCGCTATAATGTACTTTATAATGAAAGTAGAAACGTCTATGGTTCAGCACTTTTGCCATTTGTGAGAGTTTATTTTTAAACGTCTCTCGCAATTAAATTGTTTGCAAATACCGTAAGTTGATCTTTACCATTTTCATTTAATTCCATTTCATTGAGAAGCTGAATGGCTTTTTCAGTGTATTGTTTGATTTGGGTTTTAGTTTTGTCCCTTGCACCTGATTTGATAAAAATTCTTTTTACAGCTTCGATTTTGTCTGTGGGGTTTTTAGGTTCAATGCTGTATAAATGCTCAAGTTCTTTGGAGTCTGCAGGTGTAGATTCATTTTTGGCAATTAAATATAAATAGGTTTTTTTGTTTGAAATAATATCTCCTCCCACTTGTTTTCCAAATGATTTTGGGTCTCCAAAAACATCCAAAAAATCATCCTGAAGTTGAAAAGCCATACCAAGGTTCCTTCCAAATTCATAAATAGCGTTTTGTGATTTTCCTGAAGCATTTGCAACAATAGCGCCCATTTGCATTGCAGCACCCACGAGAACTGCAGTTTTATAATTGATCATGTGCAAATATTCTTCAATGGTAACATTGTTTCTATCCTCAAAATCAATGTCATATTGCTGCCCTTCACATACCTCAATGGCTGTTTTGCTGAAAAGTTTTGCCAGGTTTTGAAACGTTTCAGGTTCATAATTTTCAAACAATTGATAGGCTAATATCAACATTGCATCGCCGGAGAGTATACCTGTGTTGATATCCCATTTTTCATGTACAGTGCTTTTGCCTCTTCTCAAAGGAGCGTTGTCCATAATATCATCGTGAATTAGTGAAAAATTATGAAATAACTCTACAGCCAGGGCTGCATTTAAAGCTTTTACATAAGAAGAATCAAACAGTTCACAGGTCATCAAGGTAAGCGCCGGCCTAAGCCTTTTCCCTCCCAAAGTTAAAATATATGAAATGGGCTCATATAAGTTTTTTGGCTCACCTTTATTAATTGAAGTTAAAAGATGTGTAACAAAATGCTCCCTTAAATCGTCTAACGATAACATATGGTATTTTTTTGCTAAAATACTTTTTTCTCTACAATACATAAATACTTCAGTAGCTTTCTATGTTAATTTTAAGTAAAACTTTAGAAACTTTTATTGTATTTAAAGTTTCCTCTGTATATTTGCTGCCTGATTATGAGAGAAAAAATCTTAGAAATAGCAAGTGAATTATTTTTAAACCTCGGGTTTAAAAGTGTAACGATGGATGATATTGCCAATGAAATGGGCATTTCTAAAAAAACAATTTATCAGCATTTTGAAAACAAGACAAAGCTTGTAGAAGCGACGACAGACTATGTTTTCCATTTTGTTTGTGAAGGAATTGATTGTATTAGAGCAGAAAATAATAATCCCATTGCAGAGCTTTTTCAAATCAATACATTTATTAAGCAAATGCTCAAAAATGAAAAAGCGTCCCCACAACATCAATTGCAAAAATATTATCCCGAGATTTATAAAAAGCTGGATGAGAATAAGTTTTTAAATATACACGAATGTGTTATTTCAAACCTAAGAAAAGGAATAGAAATGGGGCTATACCGAGAAAGCATTAAACCTGAAATCATTGGCAGGTTCTATTTTTTAGGAGCCACCGGAATAAAAAATCAGGACTTATTTCCACTCGATAATTATACACCAAATGAATTAATGGAATTGTTTTTAGAATATCACTTGCGTGGAATTGTAACATCAAAAGGAGAAAAAGAACTAATAAAACACATCAATCAAAACTAATTATGTTTAGATTTTCAATACTATTCCTGCTGTTAGTAAACCTGGGAATGAATGCTCAGCAAGAGCAGGACTATTCGTTTTCACTTGAAGAAGCAATCACTTTTGCTCTCGATAGTAACTATACAGCGATCAATGCTAAAAGAGATGTATTAGCGGCAATCAAGCAAAAGTGGGAAACCACCGCAACCGGTTTGCCTCAAATCAATGCAAACGTAGATTACAGAAACAACTTGAAACAGCCTGTAACACTAATTCCGGCGGAGTTTTCCGGGGGGGAGCCTGGTACTTTCACACCTGTTGTTTTTGGTGTTCCCGAAACAATGTCTGCAACAGCTACTTTAAATCAACTACTCTTTGACGGCTCCTATATTGTGGCTCTTGAGGCATCCAAAACCTTCCTGGAATATTCCAGAAATTTGGAACAAAAAACAACTTCTGTAATTCGTAAAGAAGTCGTCAATGCCTATGGAAATGTATTACTTGCCAGGGAAAACATCAAAATACTTGAAAGTAATAAATCTACACTTGAAAAAAACCTAAGAGAAACGACAGAAATCTTTAAAAATGGTCTCACTGAAGAAGAAGATGTGGAGCAACTACAAATTACACTTTCAACCATTGAAACCCAACTCAAAAATGCAGAGCGAATTTTAGACCTTTCGAGTCAGATGTTAAATATTACTTTAGGAATTGATCTCGAAAACACCATTACACTTACTGATAATTTAGAGTCACTCATCGCTGAAAATATTGATTTGCAACTTTTGACTTCAGAACTTACCCTCGATAAAAATATTGACTACAAAATTGCGAATAACTTTACAGAACAACGCCGTTTAGAATTAAAGTTAGAAAGGTACAAAGCCTTGCCAACACTTAGTGGTTTTGTAAATTACGGAACTCAGGCGAATAGTGATTCATTTACTTTTCTTGATTCAGAACAGCGCTGGTTTCAATCGTCTATAGCAGGAGTAAGTTTGCAAATACCAATTTTTAGTTCTTTAGGTAGAACTGCAAAAACACAACGTGCAAGAATTGCGTTTGACCAAGCTAAAACCGAATTTGAAGAAACGGTTCAAAAAATTAAGCTAGAAGCAAATTCCGCCAAGAATGAATACCGTTTCTCAATTGATAATTATGAAAACTCTAAAAGCAACTTGGACCTAGCAGAACGTATAGAGCGAAAAAATCAAATCAAATTTTTTGAAGGACTCAGCAGTAGCTTTGATTTGAGACAGGCACAGCTTCAACTTTATAATGCTCAACAAGAATATTTACAAGCAATGCTTGATGTGATAAATAAAAAAGCTGAATTAGAACGAATACTCAATACCACCAACTAAATTATTTCAAATGAAAAATATCCTGTATATACTATTTGCAATTTCACTTTTAATTGCTTGTTCAGACAACAAAAGTTCCAGCACTGTTGATAGTGTCATTGATGAAGGAAACCTAACTAAAATGAAAGACAAAAGAACCGAAGTGCTGGCGTCTTATGATAGTATTGGCAAATTACTCTCCCAGCTTGAAATGGCTATTGCTGAAAAAGACACTGCAAAAAACCATCCGTTGGTGAGTGTTTTTAAAATAAAAGATACTGTTTTTGAAAGCTTTATTACCCTTCAGGGAAATGTTGATACCCGTCAAAACATTCTAATCTTTCCAGAATATCAGGGTGTATTAACCACTGTGAATGTAAAGGAGGGACAACAAGTTTCGAAAGGTCAACTGCTTGCTAAAATTGATGATGGCGGGCTCTCCAGTCAGTTGGCACAACTGGAAACACAATATGAGCTGGCAAAAACCACTTATGAAAGACAACAACGTTTGTGGGATCAAAAAATTGGCAGTGAAATCCAATTACTTCAGGCAAAAACCAATATGGAGTCAACACAAAGTTCAGTAAAACAACTGCGTTCTCAATTGGAAAAAACCACAATAAGAGCGCCATTTTCGGGGGTCATAGATGCAATCATAACCGAGCAAGGACAGGTGGTTGGTCCTGGCGGACAGGCATTGATGAGACTTGTTAGCCTCAGTGATATGTATGTGAAAGCATCTGTTCCTGAATCCTATACACAAAGTGTTGCCATAGGAACTCCTGTGAAAGTGAACCTGAATTCCATAGACACAATAGTAAATGGGGAAATTTCAAATGTGGGAAGTTATATCAATCCCACAAACAGAACCTTTCAGGTGGAAGTCAAAATTCCCAATGTTCAAAGAAAAGTAAAGCCTAATATGATGGCAAATCTCCAAATTAATAATTATTCCAAAGAAAATGCAATTGCTATTCCGGCAAATGCCATTCAGGAAAGTGCTACCGGTGAAAAATATGTCTATGTTCTCAATCAAATTGAAGATCAAAATGCAATTGTTATTCGCACCCAAATTGAAACGGGTAGAAAGAATAACGGGTTTATAGAGGTCTTAAGTGGTCTTTCAGATACAGATATTATTGTGAAAGAAGGAGCACTTACGTTAAAAGATGGAATGACTATTACTTTCAACGAGGAAAATTAAGCGACTATGGCAGAGAAAAAAATAAAATATTTTGGCTTATCAAACTGGTCAATTAATAACAAAATGACTGTGTTTGTGTTGATTGCCATTATTACATTTGGCGGTTTGATGTCTTACCTCAACCTTCCCAGAGAATCATTTCCTGAAGTAATTGAAAATAAAGTATATGTAAGCTCATTACTTCCGGGGAATTCAGCTGAAGATGTGGAACGTCGTGTTACCAAGCCTCTGGAAGAAGAAATCAACGATATTTCAGGAGTGGTAAAAGTTACTTCAAATTCATTGCAGGATTACTCAATGATTACTGTTGAATTTGAAGAATCAATTACAATCCAGGATGCCAAAACACTTGTCAAAGATAAAGTCGACGCCGTAAAAGCACTGCAAGATTGGCCCACTCTTGATGGGGGAGTAAAAGTAGAACCCAATGTGTTTGATCTCAATATTTCTGAGATTATGCCCATTGCGCAACTCAACCTCAAAGGCGATTACACGCAAGAGCAACTCAAAAAATTTGCTGAAGATCTGCAAGACCGGCTCGAAGAGTTTACTGAGGTAAAAGAAGCTACACTTTTGGGAGTCCAAGATAAAGAAGTTGAGGTAGCGGTTGACATGTATAAAATGATGGCTGCTGAGGTGAGCTTTAATCAAATTATTGGAGCTATTCAAGATGAAAACACTACAATTTCCGGTGGAAATATCATTGAAAACGGAATGCGGAGAAACATTCGTGTGATTGGTGAAATTGAAAACCCTTCAGAGCTTGAAGGTATTGTTGTAAAAGAAGATGAAGGAGCGGTTTATTTAAGAGACATTGCAACCATTAATTTCAGACCCAAAGATGCCACTACTTTTGCCCGTGAGTATGGCAAGCCGGTGGTTATGTTAAGTATAAAAAAGAAAGGCGGAGAAAATATGATTTCCGCTATGGAAAAAATTAAAGAACACATACCTGAAGCATTGGGAACTTACCTTCCCGATGATTTAGAAATTACCATCACCAGCGACCAGTCTACAAGAACTAAAGATCAAGTAGCAGAGCTTGAAAACAGCATAATATTTGGGGTTATCCTGGTGATAAGCGTTTTAATGTTTTTTCTGGGATTTAGAAATGCCTTGTTTGTAGGGATTGCCATACCACTTTCAATCTTACTCTCATTTTTACTGTTACCCATTGCAGGTGATTTTTCTGGCGTTAATTTAACCTTGAACACCATGGTGCTTTTTGCCACAGTAATGGGACTTGGAATGTTGGTGGATAATGGAATTGTAGTTGTAGAAAATGTCTACAGGTTGATGGATGAAGGAATGCCCAGAATGGAAGCTGCCAAACAAGGAGTGGGAGAAATTGCATGGCCCATTATTGCATCTACAGCTACTACTTTGGCTGCCTTTTTGCCACTTGGATTTTGGCCGGGTATTATGGGAAAATTTATGATATTCTTTCCGATGACACTTTCGGTAGTACTCTTTTCTTCTCTTTTTGTGGCCTTGGTAATCAATGCAATGCTCACCTCAACATTAATGAAAACCCAGGAAGATGTAATGTCAAGAAAAACCATTGTGAAGATTAGTGGAGCTTTGTTTGGTTTTGGACTTTTATTGTTAATTTCAGGATTGCTCGACACCCATATAATTTTTAAGGTTTTAGGGCCTATAATCCTTATTGTTTCATTGATTCAAATTTTTATTGGTTGGAAAAACCGAACCAAAACAGCACTTTTACGCAAAGGCCTGGGAGTGTTTGCAGTAGGTATACTGTTTACAATCTTAGGATATGTAGGTGGCCCCAAAGCGCTGGTAGGTTTTGGAAACCTATTCATTTTTGTTTCTATCTCGTTATGGTTTTTCAAATATATGTTGATCCCTGCATCCAAAAGGTTTCAATTCAAAACACTGCCAAAAATTGAAAAACACTACCAGCAATTTCTTGATTTTGCTTTAAAAGGAAGCAATGCGTATCGGTTCTTTTTTGGCACTGTAGGCCTCTTAGGATTGGCTTTTTTGGTCTTTGGATTGTTTACTCCCCAAGTGTTATTTTTTCCCGAAAATCAACCCAATCAGGCGATAGTCTATATCGAATATCCCGAAGGGACTGCTATTGAAAAAACCAATGAGCTGACCAAAATCGTAGAGCAACAGGTTTTTGATGTGTTGGAAAAATACCAGTATCAGGAGGATGGCGAAACCTATAATTATATGGCTGAGTCCATCATTTCACAGGTGGGTGAAGGTGCCGGAAACCCAATGACCGATGGTGCTTCACAAAATGAAATGCCCCATCGGGGAAAAGTAACTGTACTGTTTAGAGAATATAAATATCGTTTCAATGAAGAGGGTGATAAAGTAAGCAGCTCTGATGTCTTAACTGAAATACGAGAAGCAGTTCAAGGCCATCCCGGAGTGAGTATTATTGCTGAAAAAGATCAGGCAGGTCCTCCTGCCGGTTATGCAATCAATATTGAATTAAAAGGGGAAGATTATTTTGAACTCATTGATGAAGCCAGAAATATTCAGGCCTATATTGACAGCCAGAATATTCCTGGAATTGAAGACCTGAATCTGGATGTAAACCAAAACAAACCAGAAATGGAGGTAGTGGTTGACCGAATGAAAGCCGGTGAGTTGGGTGTTTCAACTGCGCAGGTAGGACAGGCCCTTCGTTCAGCAATTTATGGATTTGATGCCTCTACCTACAAGGAAGGAGATGATGATCACGATATTGTAGTGCGTTTTGACGGAGAGAGCCGCTATGATGAAAATGCCTTGTTCAATCAAAACATTACCTTCAGAGATAACAAAGGGGTTTTAAAACAGATTCCGCTTTCAACCTTAGTGACCACCAAAAATCTGGCGACCTTCAGTTCGATAAAACGTAAAGATTTAAAAAGGGTGATTACCATTTATTCAAACGTGCTGGAAGGCTTTAACCCAACAGAAACTGTTCAAAAAATTGAGACTTCCATGGTAAATTATCCTTTACCGAAGGAAATGACCTATGCATTTACAGGTGAACAAGAAGAAATGGCAAAAAACATGGAGTTTTTGTCAGGTGCTTTGGTGATTGCGTTATTTTTGATTTTATTAATTATCGTTGGGCAGTTCAATTCAATTTCAAAACCCATTATGATTTTTGCAGCCATTGTATTGAGTTTTATTGGTGTGTTGTTTGGGCTTGTAATTTTTCAAATGGACTTTGTTGTATTAATGACCATGATGGGAATCATTTCCCTGGCAGGAATTGTTGTGAACAATGCCATCGTATTGATTGACTATACACAACTTCTAATTGATCGAAAAAAGGATGAGCTCGATATCCCTTATGAACAATTATTAACACGCGAACAATACCGGGAAGTTATCATTGCCGCCGGAACAAACCGTTTGCGTCCGGTTTTGCTAACGGCCATTACCACAATCCTTGGGTTGTTACCCCTGGCAGTTGGATTAAATCTAAATTTCTTCACCCTTTTTACAGAATTTGATCCGCAAATTTATATTGGTGGAGATAATAATATGTTCTGGAAACCTATGTCGTGGACTATTATCTTTGGTTTAACCTTTGCTACTTTCTTAACATTGGTGATTATCCCTACGATGTTCTATTTATTGAATCGGGCAAAAATTAGGTTTGATACTCATAAAAACGAAACAAAAATAAAAACAACTGCTTAATAAAACCTCCCCAAGTTTACTTGGGGATTTTTTTTCTACTAAATTTGCAACCTCATTTCTAAGAATTTAAAACGATGTACAGAACTCATACCTGTGGAGAATTAAGAGCGACTCAAATAAATGAAACCGTAACCCTGTCCGGATGGGTGCAAAAATCCCGTGACAAAGGATTTATGATTTGGGTAGATTTACGTGACCGTTATGGCATTACCCAACTCATCTTTGATGAAGAACGCACACCCGTCGAAATGATGGAAAAAGCTAAAACACTCGGGAGAGAGTTTGTCATTCAGGTTACTGGAAAAGTCATTGAACGCGAGTCAAAAAACACGGCCATTCCCACAGGTGAGATTGAAATACTTGTCGAAAAGCTGGATATTTTAAACCAATCCCTCACACCTCCTTTTACCATTGAAGATAAAACAGATGGCGGTGAAGATTTAAGAATGAAGTATCGCTATTTAGACATACGTCGAAATCAGGTGCGCAACAATTTGATTTTTCGCCATAAGGTAAGTATGGAAGTGAGAAAATACCTTTCAGATCAAGGGTTTGTAGATGTAGAAACTCCTTATTTAATAAAATCAACCCCTGAAGGAGCACGCGATTTTGTGGTGCCATCCCGAATGAATGAAGGACAGTTTTATGCACTGCCACAATCACCACAAACCTTTAAGCAACTTTTGATGGTGGGTGGAATGGACAAGTATTTCCAAATTGTAAAGTGCTTTAGAGATGAAGATTTAAGAGCAGACCGCCAACCGGAATTTACACAGATTGACTGTGAAATGGCTTTTGTAGAACAAGAAGATATTCTCAAAACTTTTGAAGGCCTTACCCGTTATTTGCTGAAAGAAATCAAAGGAGTAGCCATTGAGAAATTCTCCAGAATGACCTATGATGAGGCGATGAAAAGATATGGAAATGACAAACCGGACATTCGGTTTGGAATGGAATTTGGCGAGCTCAATGAGGTTGCTCAACACAAAGACTTTAAAGTGTTTAATGATGCTCAACTGGTTGTGGGTATTGCAGTTCCCGGTGGAGCAAGCTATACCAGAAAAGAAATTGACGCCCTCATTGACTGGGTAAAACGCCCACAAGTGGGTGCACTGGGAATGGTGTATGTAAAATGTAATGAAGATGGAACCTTTAAGTCTTCAGTTGATAAATTTTATTCTGAAGAAGACCTGGCAAAATGGGCTGAGAAAACCGGAGCAAAAGCCGGTGATTTGATTTGTGTGCTCTCAGGTGAAACCACCAAAGTAAGAGCTCAGCTAAGTGCTTTCCGCATGGAAATGGCAACCCGATTAGGTCTCAGGAAATCAAATGAATTTGCACCCCTTTGGGTGGTAGATTTTCCATTACTTGAATGGGATGAAGAAACGCAGCGATTTCACGCCATGCACCACCCGTTTACATCTCCAAAACCCGGACAAATGGAGTTACTCAAAACCAACCCAGGGGCTGTAAAGGCAAATGCGTATGATTTGGTATTGAATGGTAATGAAATAGGTGGTGGTTCCATAAGAATTCACGATCGAGAGGTACAGGAAAAAATGTTTGACTATTTAGGGTTCACTCCGGAAGAAGCAAAAGCTCAATTTGGGTTTTTGATGGAAGCTTTTCAATATGGAGCGCCCCCTCACGGTGGGATTGCTTTTGGTTTGGACCGGCTTGTTGCTATTTTAGGTGGGCAGGAAACTATTAGAGACTTTATAGCATTTCCTAAAAACAATTCAGGGAGAGATATAATGATTGATGCTCCTGCACCAATTGATAAAGCACAACTTGAAGAACTGCATTTAAAAATTAATTTGTAATTTATATGCTAAACCAATTTGTAGTATGAAGGTTCTAATTAAGCTATTTTTCTTGGCAGCTGTTGGTCTTGTCGTTTCAGGTTTTTATTATAAATCTGAAGATTTAGGCCTAGGTGATCTACTCATTGGTCTAGGTGTTGCAGCCGGCTTTTTTGTGGTGATGCCTATGTTCTTATACCATCGATGGAAAGACAGGGATGTCAAAGATTATATGCTCACAAAAGATAGTTTTAAAAAAATGAGAGAGTTTGAAACAAACAAAGAGGCTGCTTCTAAAAATCAAACCTCAAGCGATAGTTAAAAACCTAGCTATTTCTTAATTTCCCTAAAATAGTATCAATCTTACTTTTAATTTTATCAAGACTTCCGGAAATTGATTTTTCAAGTGTGTCTGATTGGTTGGTAACCACGATGGGTTGTCGGTTATTCATTCGAACTTCGAGAAGACATCTTTTGTCGTCTGTGCCGGACTTTTCGCTGTTTTCATCACTCAAGTGAACTTCGATTCTTGTGATGCCATCAAAACGGTTTAGGGATTTTTCAATCATCGAAGAAAAATATTCTTTTTTTCTTTTATCGATTACTATGTTATTGTCTGAATTGATTTGAATTTGCATTGATTCTAGATTTTTTGTTTTCACTAAGTTAAGACTCTACTTTCAGATAAAAAAAGGCTTTGTAAAACATTAAGATTTTATTTTTTAATTTAAAATTGATACTGAAACTATGTTAATTATGAAAGATTTAGAGATAAGAAATTCTTCAACATGAGAAGTGAAAAACAAGAAGATTGAAATATTTTTTGGTTTTTTTTAACATTTCAATCAATATTCTGTTATCTTTACACTATTATTAATTTATTTATTTTATTACAATGGAAGGAACAGTAAAATTTTTTAACGAGTCAAAAGGTTATGGTTTTATAACTAATGACGACACAGGAAAAGACATTTTTGTGCACGCCTCAGGATTAAACGGCGAAGCATTAAACGAAGGTGACAAAGTAGAGTACGTAGAAGAAGAAGGTAGAAAAGGCGTGGTAGCTGCTCAAGTGAGAGTGATTCATGACTAAAGAGATATACGTTATTGATTGCTTAAAACCCACTTTTTGGAGTGGGTTTTTTTATTTTATATAAAGCTGGGTAATGAAGTACTTTCCGTTCTGGTTTTTTAAAATACTTAGACCTGTTTTATGACTGTTTGACTCAATTGCACTTTTATGGGAAGGGCTCTGCAGCCAGGCATTTAAAAGCGTTTCAGGATTTGAATATCCCATTGCTAAATTTTCTCTGAGAGTAGTATAGCCTAAATCTACAAAATAGTGTTGGCGTTCAGAAAAATTGTCATGGTGCAATGAATTTACTTCAATCATGTTTTGGGTGTGAAGATTAGCAACTTCATCTGCTTCTGGAATTCTTTCCAATTGGTTATAATTATTAGAGTTCAAGTAATTATTTAAAATTATCAAAAACTGATTTTCAAACTGATAATCTCGTGTAAATTCAATTTGAGATTGATTTGATGTGATCTGAGTGTTTTCTTTTATTAACTCATCTTTTGAGCATGAGTAAAAACTTAAAGAGATCAATACAAAGAAAATTGACCTTTGGAGTGTGATTTGGGGATAATTCACTTTTTTGTTTTAAAATGGTTATGTAATAAAAACAAATAAGATGAAAAATACCCTACTAAAAAAGTTATTGAAACAGTGCGATAAGGTTAAGAATTATTACTGCCAATGCTATAATAATAATGCTAAGAAGCAAGAATTTGCTCAACTTTGACTTTGATGTGTCTAGGTCGTTCATTGTTATCCTGAATTGAATATTCTTTAATAAAAAAGAACTATTAAATTGAGTAAAATGATTAACAGAGCCGCCACCCTGATGAGAACAGGTAATGAAAATTTCATAAAAGTTAAATTTTAGTTCACTCGTTTTATCGACTAAATATTACTTTTTATGGGGCGTTAAAGAAGTAACAGTTTTATTTTCCTACAAATATAAGTAAGTAGTATTAAAAAATGCTAAGTGTAAGTACGTATTTTTTAAATAGTTATTAACAGTCTAGTATAAGAAAAGTAGGGCAGTTGTAAGCGATACTTTTTGGATTAAGCTAAAGCCAAATTTTTAAAATTTTGTTAATTAACTTTTGTCTTTTTAATTATACTAAATTTAAAAATTTGGCTACTTAACAAATACACACAGACCTTTCGATTAAGCACTTTTTGCCCTATTTTTTTATTCATTATTAGCAAAACTTATTTTCACACAATTTTTTTTCTCTGTGTCAAATAAAAGGTTCCAAATCCAAAAATACCGAAAATTAGATTTAGAATTGATAAGCTCTGTTCGTAGCTTCTAATCCACACTAGATTTATAATTGAAAAAACAACAAAAATCAAGAAGGGAAAAATAAGAAAATCTTTTCGTGATTTAAAACCTCTATCTACTGGATAAAGTAAAATACCTAAAATAGTAAAAATTAAAGTTAAGATATAAAATGAAACATCTTCAAACTCCCAGAATATTAAATAAGAGAAAAAAATAACTAATCCTATTAAAAATGATGCAAATAAAACCTTTTTCATAATCAAAAGAACTAAAGGATGCTGTAATAAAACAGCATCCTTAATTAAACAATTACTTACTATTCACAATCTTCGTTTACTGCGATTGAAACAACTGCACCTTGGATAATAGACCAAAGTGGACCACCAAACAAACCTGTTGCAGCACCTACTGCATCAGCTGCGATTACTCCAGAGCTACAAGATATTTTCATTCCAGAGGAACGATTACTCCATAGTTCATTTGATGCAATTAAAACTTCTCTATAAGTATTTAGCAATTCTGATTCATCACTACTCTGTATACTGTAAGAATCAATTCTTTTTAATTTATTTGAAATTGAATCATCTTCCAATGTTAGGTTTTTAATAAAATT
Source organism: Planktosalinus lacus (assembly GCF_014640155.1). GTDB lineage: Bacteria > Bacteroidota > Bacteroidia > Flavobacteriales > Flavobacteriaceae > Planktosalinus > Planktosalinus lacus. Next base: position 380,828 of record NZ_BMGK01000001.1, read on the forward strand.
AGAGAATTCAGTAGTTATATTCTTATTAGCAGAAATTTGCAAAAATGCACTATTGATAATTTGTTCTAATCTTTGTTGATTTATTGATGTATCGTTATATGCGGCAGTTAAGAAATTATAATCTTTAGTAATTTCAAATCCTGACATTAAACTTGGATAGTTTTCAGTCATCAAATTAATTACCGACTGCTCAATTTCTTTGACGGTTTTCTTATCGCCATTTCCGTAATTAAGATATAAATTAACTGCTATATTATGATATTCGCCAATCTGTTGAGCATCTAATTCTTTATTAAAGGATTGTTTAACCTCTATATTTGAATTGTCGATTGAAGAAGTTTTAGACAAATCATCTTTACTGCAAGAGGTAAGTGAAGTGAAAAATAAAAATAAAATAAAATTGAAAATTAAAAATTTAAAAGTTTTCATAACAAAAAAATTTAAGTTAATAATTAAAAATAATATTTTATGATAATATAAAATGGCTGGTCAAACCTAATCTAACCTATCTATAATTTTTTCTCTTAATATCAATATAAATACCAAATTAATTATGTGTGTCAAAATGACAGTAACGAGTTTTTTTAATTTTTGCTAACTTATTTGATTTTGGTGTTCTTTTGCCCAAATTAGAAGTGAGTTTGTTTTGGGCTCAATGTTGAGTTTTTGAATGATGTTACTTCTGTGCTTTTCAACAGTTCGAGGTGATACAGAAAGCAGTTCAGCAATTTCTTTTGTGGTTTTATCTTTAGAAATATATTTTAATATTTTCCTTTCTGAAGGAGTAAGGGATTTAATTAAAAGATTTTCAGATGAATCTAAATTGAGCAATTGTTTTATTTTTAAACTAAAATAAGGAACATTATCAAGCACCGATGAAATGCAGTTTTCTATTTCTTCAATTGCAAAATCTTTGAGAAGATAGCCAAAGACATTCAATTCTTTTGCCTCAAAATATAAAGAAGCTTCTTTGTGAAAAGTAATGAGAATGATTTTTGTTCTAGACCTATTATCGTTACATATTTTAGCAACATCAAGACCCGACAAATTGGGCATTTGAATATCTAAAATGGCAATATCGGGGTTTAAACTTTCGATTAAAGCAAGCGCTTGTTTTCCGTCATTGGCACTACCAATGATGTTGTAGTTTTTTTCAAGAAGAAAATCATTTAACCCTTTCAATAAAAGCGGGTGATCATCTGCAGTTATGATTGTTTTATTTTTCATAATAGGGTATGATAAATTCTAACCGGGTTCCTTTGTTTGTTTGTGAGTCAACTTTCATAACTCCGCTTAAAAAGCGTGTGCGTTCTTTGAGTGTTTTCAATCCAAGACTATTAAAATCTTTATATCTTTCTGAAAAATCAAACCCTTTACCGTTATCTGTCAACTTAATTTTGATATTGTTTTTTTCTTTTGTTATATCAAATTGAATTGAAGTCGCTTCAGAGTGTTTAATCACATTGTTAAAACTCTCCTGAACAATTCTAAAAATATTCACTTCCTGCTGAATATTAAATAAACCGTCAATGGAAGCGATTTCAGAAGTAATAAATAGCTCTGTAGATTCATCAATTTGATAGATAATGTTTTGAATTGCTTTAGTAATGCCCATTTCCTGTAATTGAAAGGGATGCAGCGCTCTCGATATTGAACGCACTTCCTCAATGGCATTTTCTACAAGATTTTTAGTAGAATCATCTTTAATTAAAACAACTTTATTTTTTATAAGAAGTAAGCTTTGCCCAACTCCATCGTGCAAATCTTTTGAAACTCTTTTTCTTTCATCCTCTTGAGCAATAAGTAAATCTTGAGTATACTTTTCTTGAAGTTCTTTTTTGTTTTTAAGATCACGTTGATTTTTGTAAAGAAATAATAGGATGAAACCAAGTGTGAGGGTAACACCTCCAAAAAGGTATTGTTTTTTTAAGGCATCATTTTTTTCTTCCAGGATGGCAATATTACTTTTCTTTTCAAAGAGTTCTTTTTCTTTTCGCTCTGTTTCATAAAGGGTTTGATAATATACCAGTGCATTTGTTTTGGTTTGATTGTACAAAGAATCTTTAATGCTTGAAAATAAATTTAAATGCTCAAAAGCATTTTGATAATCCCCCAATTCAAAATAGATTTCAGACAAAGTTTGGTGAGTGTTAATGGTTTCTTCATCTAGACTCATTTCATCAAGTAAATCAATTCGTTTTAGTGCATTGACTTTAGCTTCTTCAAGTAAGCCATTTTGATTTTGATACTCAATGAGCGCCATTAAATAAATAGAATTAGCATAAATATCACTTGAAACTTTGGGAAGGAATTCTTCAGCTCTTTTTAAATAAAAAGATGCATTTTGAAGGTTTTTTGTTATTGAAAAGTGATCTGATAATGAACTGTAAATAGCTGTATAATTAAAGGCAGGCTGATTTGTGGAGTCTGCAAAAGTGAGTGCCTTTTCAAGATACTCTAAACGCATTGGGTAGTTTTTTAATTTTTTATAATCTATGGATTGATTATAATATTGACTTGTCAGGTATTGATGCAGGTTTAATTTCTTCAAATCTTCAATCAATTGCTCCCTTTGAGTGATTGATTTTTCAAGAAAACCATTCTTGCTGTACATGATTATTTCGCCACTGCGAGCATGAAGCATGTATTCATAATCCTTCTCCTTTTCAAAATAATCATAGGCTTTTTTATAATCTTCACTGGCTGCAACAAATTGGCCCAATCCTGAATATGCCTGTCCTCTGAATAAATGGGCGTCTGCTATATAAATCCCATCCTTTTCTTTAAATTTTTCTATTGCTAATGTGTAGTCTTCTATAGCCTTTGTGAGATTAAAATTAAAAAATGCTCCACCTCTTTTTAGATAAACCCCTCCTTTTAAAAAACTATCAGTCAGTTGATCTTCATATTGAATTACACTGTTTAAGATAGTTATTGCCTTTTTGGGATTGTCCTTAATATTGATGAGGGGGTAACTGAGATTCATGGCTTTTTTTGCCATTTCATCATACATATTGTTTTCTTCAGCAAGTTTGAGGTAGTTTTCAGATTGATTTATAAAATCATCAAAATTTTTGACTTCCCAATATTTTGTAAGTAAAGAGTCAATTGAATTGAGTTTTAAAGTGATGTTTTGAGTAGTGTCAATTACAGAGAGATACTCCTCCGACTTGTCTTGTGAAAAAGCAGAAAAAACAAAAAAGAATATTAGAAAGCTGCTAGGTAGGTTTTTTATCACTGGTAGCTTTTTTGTTTTAAAGATACAAAATTCAATATCCTGACAAAGTTAAGTTTTTAAATACAAACAATTTCTGCCATAATCAATTACAGCTCTTGATTTTTTTAAAACATCTGCCCCAATAATTCCATTAACAGCATCTGCATTGGCTGTTTGAAGCGCTTCATTTACATGTTGCAAATCAAAGACCACAAAATCTGCTTTCTTTTGTCTCCAATCGCCAATATCAAGCGTATATCCTTCGGCAATTTGAGTAAACATGTTTGTGGCCCCGGCTCCTGCAGCTTTTACTTCGCTTTCTGCAACATCCAAATTAAAATGGGCGATACTATCACTGCCAATACAACTGTTTGAAGCGCCGGTATCTAAAATAAAATTCCCTTTTACTCCATTTACTTTCGCCTTTAATTCAAAATGGTTTGAATTGATTTTTTTTAAAGAAACCCGCTGAAAGTTCTTAGATTCCATAAATTTTCTTAGACTGCTCACTTCTATAATCTTTTTTCGCAAAGATAACTTAAGAAAATCAATTAGATTTGCATTTATGATTTTAACTGATACCCATACACATCTTTACAGTGATCAATTTATTGAAGACCAACCGCAGATGATGCAAAGAGCATTGGATGCAGGCGTCAAACGTTTTTTTATTCCTGCAATTGATTCAAACTACACACAAGCGATGTATCAGTTGGAAAAAAAGTATCCCCAGGCTGTGTTTTTGATGATGGGGTTGCACCCCACATCGGTCAAAGAGAATTATGAGGAAGAACTCAACTTTGTAGAAAATCAATTTGAAGAACGCGATTTTTATGCTGTGGGCGAAATTGGAATAGACCTGTACTGGGACACTTCAACTTTAGAAATCCAAAAAACAGCTTTTAAAAGGCAAATTCAACTTGCTAAAAAAAAGAAACTACCCATAGTGATTCATTGCAGAGAGGCCTTTGATGAAATATTTGAAGTGCTTGAAAGTGAAAAAGATGAAAGTTTATACGGGATTTTTCATTGTTTTACTGGAACTTATGAGCAAGCCCAAAAAGCGTTGTCATACAATATGAAATTGGGGATTGGAGGTGTGGTGACATTTAAAAACGGAAAAATTGACCAATTTTTAAATCAAATTCCTATCAAAGAAATTGTATTGGAAACCGATGCACCCTATCTGGCTCCGGCACCCTTTCGCGGTAAGCGCAACGAAAGTAGCTACCTTCTGAATGTGGCAGAAAAAGTGGCAACAATTTATGGTATCTCAATTGAAGAAGTAGCCAAAATAACAACCCAAAATTCAAAAGAAATATTTGGAGTTTAACTCCAGAAAAGCACATTTGACTAATGAGAAAAAAACCAAACATACTTCTTATTTATACCGGTGGAACGATTGGAATGATCAAAGATTTTGAATCGGGGGCATTAAAAAACTTTAATTTTGATGAACTTCTGGCACACATTCCCGAATTGAAATTACTTGATTGCAACATTAAAACCCTCAGTTTTGAAAACCCGATTGACAGCTCAAATATGCATCCCAAATATTGGGTACAGTTAGCAAAAATTATTCAGGAAAATTATGAGGCTACAGATGGTTTTGTAGTGTTGCACGGAAGTGATACCATGTCTTATACTGCCTCAGCACTAAGTTTTATGCTGGAAAACCTTTCAAAACCGGTAATCTTTACCGGTTCACAACTACCCATTGGCGATTTTAGAACTGATGCCAAAGAAAACTTAATTACCAGCATTCAAATAGCAAGCTTACTCGAAAAAGAAAAACCTGTAGTCACTGAAGTGGGATTGTATTTTGAATATAAATTATACCGCGCAAACAGAACTACTAAAATCAATGCCGAGCACTTTGAGGCATTTGCTTCTTTAAATTATCCTCCTTTAATTGAAAGTGGGGTGCATCTCTCTGTTAGAGAAGAAAAACTGTTTAGACTTTCCAAAAGAAAAAAGCTGCAAATACATTTTGATCTGGAAACTGATGTGATGCTCATTAAATTGTTTCCGGGTATTTCAGAAACCATCCTTAAAAACATGTTGAGTCAGCCTGTTTTGAAAGGGGTGGTAATAGAGACCTATGGTGCAGGAAATGCAACAGACGAACCATGGTTTTTAGACATTATTGAAGCAACTATTAACAGAGGAATTCCTGTAATTAATGTCACACAATGTTCGGGTGGGAGTGTAGCAATGGGGCAATATGAAACCAGTGTGAAATTGCAAAAATTAGGAGTAATTTCAGGTAAAGACATAACCACAGAAGCTGCAATAACAAAATTAATGTACCTCCTGGGTCAGCAAATTTCCTCTAAAGTCTTCAAAACCATATTTGAAACTTCTTTGAGAGGAGAAATGATGTAAATTTAACCAACTAAAATTTTACTAAGTAAGATTTTTTTTGTTATTTGGCACGCTGTTAAAACGTTCAACCATATCGGTGTTGTTAGAATGAATAGAGAGGTGGCCGAGTGGTCGAAGGCGCACGCCTGGAAAGTGTGTATACGCCAAAAGCGTATCGAGGGTTCGAATCCCTTCCTCTCTGCAAAATATTAAATTGTATTTTAAATAATAATTTTTATATCTTTAAACCCTTAACTAAAAATCAAACTTTTAAGACGATAGCAATGAAAAGATTATTTTCTATTTTAGCAGTTGCAGCATTAGTGCTAACTGTATCAGTTAATGCAAATGCATACAATGAAACTCAGGCTTACCCTGAAGATATTCAAACAATCACAACGACAACCACTGTGGTGTCACTTCAGGATGAAATGCCCGAAGCTGAAGAAAGCTTAGGTTTTCATCAAGAATTAAAAAAGCGTTTTATTGAGGGTGGTCCCGGCTTTATGGGGATTGTATTATTGTGTTTAATTCTTGGTTTGGCCATTGCTATTGAAAGAATTATATACCTAAACCTTTCTACAACAAATACAAAAAAATTAGCTCAGGAGGTTGAAGATGCACTTCAAAGTGGAGGTGTTGAGGCTGCAAAAGAAGTGTGTAGAAATACTAAAGGTCCTGTGGCTTCTATTTACTACCAAGGTCTTGACAGAGCCAATGAAAGCGTCGACGCTGCTGAAAAAGCGGTAGTTGCTTATGGTGGTGTTCAAATGGGGCAATTGGAGAAAAACGTTTCTTGGATTTCATTGTTTATCGCTCTTGCACCAATGCTTGGTTTCATGGGTACTGTAATCGGTATGATTATTGCCTTTGATAAAATTGAAGCAGCCGGAGATATGCAACCATCACTTGTTGCAGGTGGTATTAAAGTAGCACTTTTAACGACCGTATTTGGTCTTATTGTAGCAATTATTCTTCAAATATTTTACAACTATATCATTGCTAAAATTGATAGAATTGTGAACGATATGGAAGATGCTTCTATCACTTTGATTGATATCTTAGTGGCACACAAAAACAAATAAAAATACTAATACCATAATACGATACTATGGCTTTACATAAAATTTTAAGAATTGTGGTTTTGATTTTATCTCTTATTGGGATAGCATTACTTGCTACTATTCTCACAGGAAGTGAAAACTACATTTCACTATATATGAATATCGCTTATGCTGTTTTGGCAATAGCTGTGTTGTTTACTGTGTTGTTTTCATTCACACAATTATTCACACATAAAGATGCATTAAAGAAAACACTGATATCTGTAGTTTTATTTGTTTTGGTTATTGTGATTTCTTACTTCCTTTCTGAAGGGGTTGAAGTAACAAAAGACGGTGTACAAATAGTCTCTGAAAGAGGATCAAAATGGGTAGGAACAGGTTTGAGAACTTTTTACTTCCTGGCAATAATTGCAATAGGATTGATGATTTTCTCAGGTATTCAAAAATTAATTAAAAACTAATTATGGCTAAACGATCAGCACCGGAAGTGAATGCGGGTTCGATGGCAGATATTGCCTTCTTGCTGCTTATCTTCTTCTTGGTTACAACAACCATCGAGACAGATAGTGGTATTAGCCGAAGACTTCCGCCTATAGATGATAATCAGGATATCCCCGATATCAGAAAGAAAAATATCTTTATTGTTCTTGTAAACAAAGATGATCAATTGCTGGTTAATGACGACCCTGCTGAATTGAAAGATTTAAGACAACAAGCAATTGAATTTTTGGATAACGGTGGAGGTGTTGGTGATGAGGCTTGTGACTATTGCCAAGGACCCAAAGATCCATCTTCATCAGACAACCCTGATAAAGCAGTGATTTCATTGCAAAATGACCGTCTTACAAGCTACAAAATGTATATCGCAGTCCAGAATGAATTGGTGGCGGCATACAATGATTTGAGAGATAGAGAAGCGCAGCGTTTGTATGGTCAAACTTACAGGGAAATGGAAAAAAACAAAGCTGACCCCAATTGGAGAGGAGATAAGGAAAAGCTGGACCAACAATTAAGTGTACTTAAAGCAATGTATCCTCAAAAACTTTCTGAGGCAGAACCCAAAAGAAGAGATTAATATATCAAATAAAGACTATGTCTAAGTTTAAGAAAAAAACAGGTGGTGGAACACCGGGAATATCAACAGCATCTTTACCTGATATTGTATTCATGTTATTATTCTTTTTTATGGTGGTAACGGTTTTAAGACAAACCACACCATTGATTGAAAATGTATTGCCAACAGCAGATGAAGTTGAAAAACTGGATAAAAAAGATTTAGTAATGTACATCTATGCCGGGAAACCCTTGCCAAGATATCAAGGACAATATGGTACAGAAGCCAGAATACAATTGAATGACAAATTTGCCAATGTTAATGATGTGCAAGCCTTTATTCAAGCAGAAAGAGAAAGCAAGAGAGAAGAACTGGTTCCCTTTTTAACTACATCACTCAAAGTAGATGGAGAAACCAATATGGGACTTGTTTCTGATATCAAGCAAGAACTGCGTCAAGTAAATGCTCTTAAAATTAATTACACCACAAGAGATGGTGATGCAGCTTCAAACCTTGAATAATAAACTTAAAAGTTTTAACTATTTAAAACGCCTTGATTAAATTAATCAAGGCGTTTTTTCTTAGTAAAAATAGTATCTTAGCGTTGAAATGAACATCTAATAATGAAATTAATTCTGTGCTTTTTTGCGTTTTTTCTGCTGACACCTTTTAATTTGATGGCTCAAAATACAGATGAGCAGAATAAAGCAACAGTGGACTCCCTTTACAGAGAAGATCAGTTTTATGTAGGTATAACTGTAAACTTCCTTAACCAAAGACCAAAAGGTGTTAAAACAGAGAGCTTTGTTGGTAGTATGCATTTTGGTTTTCTAAGAGATATGCCAATAAATGAGAGAAGAAATATTGCTTTAGCCGCTGGTTTAGGGTATGCTTACAATAACTACGGACATAATTTATTTGTTGGAAATAATCAAAACGATGAATCTGTTTTCATAGTGCTCAACGATGATTTTGATTTTGATAAAAACAGATTTGAAACCCACGAGATAGAATTGCCGCTTGAACTTAGATGGCGCACATCTACACCTGAGTCCTATAAGTTTTGGCGGATTTATGGAGGAGTTAAATTGGGATATGTATTTTATTTTAAATCTGTTTTTAAAAATGATAATGAGAAATTAAAATACAGTACGATTGATGAGTTTAACCGTCTTCGATATACTGCCTTCATGAATTTTGGGTTTAACAATATTAACTTTCAAGTGCAATACAACATAAATTCCTTTTTTAACAGCGATGCAACGGTTGAAGGTGTGCCAATTAATATGACGGCAATCAAAATTGGTTTAATGTTCTATATCTTATAACCAATAGTTCAATAAAATAAGTTGTGGTAAAGCACCGATAAAGAATCCAAACAGAAGTTCAATTGGAGAGTGTGAATTTGTATACATCCTTGAACTTGCTACCCAACCATTTGCTAACAGAAGTAAAGATATAATCACCAGCACATTTATTTTGAAATGAATACTCAAAGCAATTAGAAACATTGTAATGCCTGAAATTCCAATCGTATGTAAACTGACTTTAAACTTGAATAATACCAATATAAATGCGGTTATAGTGGAGATGAGTATTGCTACAAAAAAGAAATAAAGTTCAGGGTACTGGGAAGGGCTAAAAACAATTCTTATGATTAAAACAAATAAAAAACACTGGAACATCAGCGGGTATCGGCGTTCTTTCACTTCATTTAAATGAACCGAGTTAATAACACGTGTAGTTTTTAATAAAAAAATTAAAAGGATGGGTATTAAAAAGGTAAGGATAAACACCACAATCAATTTTGAATACACAATTTCAGGAAAGATAAACCTGGGAGTGACATAAAAATATAAGATAACTCCTAAAAGCGGCATCAATAAAGGATGAAAAAACCAGGCTGCTATTTTAAAAAAGAAATTCATTAAAATTCCTTACGCATTCGAGCAACCGGAATATCGAGTTGTTCACGGTACTTGGCTACTGTTCGTCTGGCAATTGGATAGCCTTTTTCTTTCAGAATTTTAGCCAATTTATCATCAGTGAGCGGTTTGCGCTTATCTTCTTCACTGATAGTGATTTCCAATATTTTTTTAATCTCCCTGGTAGACACATCTTCACCCTGATCGTTTTTCATCGATTCAGAGAAAAACTCTTTGATGAGCTTAGTGCCATAGGGAGTGTCAACATATTTGCTGTTTGCTACTCTGGAAACAGTAGAGACATCCATATTGATTTCATCAGCAATATCCTTCAAAATCATGGGGCGTAATTTTCGTTCGTCTCCACTTAAAAAATATTCTTCCTGATAATGCATAATGGCATTCATAGTAACAAACAAGGTTTGCTGACGTTGTTTTATTGCATCAATAAACCATTTTGCTGCATCGAGTTTTTGTTTGATAAACTGAACGGCATCTTTTTGGGATTTTGACTTCTCTGAGGCTTCTTTATAGCCTTTAAGCATATTTGTGTATTCTCTTGATACATGCAATTCCGGTGCATTTCTGCCATTGAGTGTTAATTCGAGATTACCATCAGTTATTCTGATTGCAAAATCAGGAATGATGTGCTCTACAATTTTGTTATTACCGGAATAGGTTCCACCGGGTTTTGGGTTTAAATGTTCAATTTCATTGATGGCAGCTCGCAATTCATCTTCAGAAATCTCAAATTTTTGTAAAAGTTTATTATAATGTTTTTTACTAAAAGCATCAAAAGCCTCCTCTAAAATTCTGTAGGCTAAACTTACGGCTGCTGTGGGTGTTTTTCGGTCGAGCTGTAGCAAAAGGCATTCTTGTAAATTCCTAGCACCTACACCCGCAGGATCGAGTTCCTGCACTATGTGTAAAACTTTTTCAATGGTTTCTTCAGTAGTAAAAACATTTTGGGTGAAAGCAAGATCATCCATGATATCTTGCACTGGGCGTCTTATGTATCCACTTTCATCTATACTTCCCACCAAAAACTTGGCAATTTCTTCTTCTTCTTCCGTAAGGTGAAACGTGTTCAGTTGTGTTTGAAGAAATTCGTTAAAAGAGGTTCCTGAAGCATAAGGAACCTGTTTGTCTTCATCATCTGAGCTGTAATTGTTGGCCTGGTATTTATAATCAGGCACATCATCATCGCTTAAATATTCATCAATATTGATGTCCTCTGTATCAATGTGTTCATGATCATCATCATATTCTTCGTTGCTGAAGTTGTCATCAAAATCTTCTTGCTCCTCTTTTCCACCCTCCAATGCCGGATTGTCTACCATTTCCTGAGCTATCCGCTGCTCAAACTGTTGTGTAGGCAACTGAATAAGCTTCATCAACTGTATTTGTTGAGGTGACAGCTTTTGAGAGAGTTTAAATTGTAAGTGTTGCTTCAGCATTTGTTAACTTCTAGTGCAAACTTAAATTACACATATATTGTATTATTTGCAAGTTTATTCATTAAATTAAGTGGGTTGGGAAATGTATTTATTCTGTAAAAAATAAAAAATCACACCTCCGGCAATATACAAGCTTACGTCAATTATATCGGCTGTGTAACGTGGGTTTACATTTGGTAAATACCATTCAAAATAGAAGATGTAATAGAGCGTAACACTTGTTATCACAAAGATAGGGATTGTTAGGCGATTGTCACTCTTAATATTTTGTAAAACTATTAAGCAAAGTGTCAAAACTAATGGAATACAAAGCAGATTATTGACATAATTATTGATAAAAGTTGGCAAACCAATTCCTAGCACTTGACACGTGTATATAGTCAAAGCAACCAGAAAGGCTGCAATCATAAAGGGTTGTTTTATTAATATCATGCAGCAACAGCGGCAAATAGCCAAGCGATAAAAGCCCCAATGGCCATCACTATAAACCAAATGCCATAAATAAATTGAAAAAACAAACGAATAATGATGTTCTTATGAGCCCTGTTACGTTCAATAAATTGTCCAAATTTACTTTTTGGTGTGGCCTGCTCTTTTGCTTTTTGCTCAGCAACACGTTTTTTATCTTCTAGATCGCGTTTTAATTTGGGATTTATAAGGGTGCCACATTTAACACAGTAATCACTATTGGTATTAAAAAAGCCACAATTTGGGCACTTTATTTTGTTTTGAAAACTCAACCTTTAGGTTTATTTCTAAAACTCTGCATTAAGCGGAGTTCTTGGAAAAGGTATCACATCCCTTATGTTTGTCATTCCAGTAACAAAAAGCACCAGGCGTTCAAAACCTAAACCAAACCCACTGTGAACTGCAGTGCCAAATTTTCTGGTTTCCAGGTACCACCAAAGCTCTTTTTCGTCGATGCCTAATTCATCAATTTTTTGTTTCAATACATCATAACGCTCTTCACGTTGAGATCCTCCAACAATTTCGCCAATTCCGGGAAACAAAATATCCATTGCTCTCACCGTCTTTTTGTCATCGTTCAAGCGCATATAAAAGGCTTTAATTTTTGCAGGGTAGTCAAATAAAATGACCGGACATTTAAAGTGCTTTTCTACAAGAAAGCGTTCATGCTCGCTTTGTAAATCGGCACCCCATTCTTCAATAAGATATTTAAATTTCTTTTTCTTGTTAGGTTTTGAATCTTTTAAAATATCAATGGCTTCAGTATAACTTACGCGCTTAAAATTGTTTTCGAGTATGAATTGAAGCTTTTCCATAAGAGGCATTGGGCTACGTTCAGCTTCTGGTTTTGATTTATCTTCCTGTTGTTGGCGTTGTTCAAGAAAAGCGAGGTCATCTTGACAATTTTCAACAAGGTAGTTGATGACATATTTAATAAAATCTTCAGCAAGATCCATATTGGCTGCCAGATCGTTGAAAGCAACCTCGGGTTCAATCATCCAGAATTCAGCAAGGTGTCTTGAGGTATTTGAGTTTTCTGCCCTGAATGTAGGTCCAAAAGTGTATACTTGCCCAAGTCCCATCGCATAGGTTTCAGCTTCAAGCTGTCCACTCACAGTAAGGTTGGTTTCTTTTCCAAAAAAGTCTTCTTTGAAGTTGATACTTCCGTCATCGTTTTTTGGTACATTTTTTAAATCCATTGTGGTAACCCTGAACATTTCTCCTGCGCCTTCGGCATCACTCCCTGTAATGATGGGAGTATGTACATTATAAAAACCGTTTTTATGAAAATATTCATGAACGGCAAACGAAAGTTTGGAACGCACCCTCATAATGGCTCCAAACGTATTGGTTCTAACTCTTAGATGAGCTTGTTCTCTTAATTTTTCAAGACTGTGTCTTTTAGGTGAAAGTATGGTGAGTTTAACCTCTTCAGTGTCTGCATCACCCAATATCTCAAGTTTACTAACCTGAATTTCTACATTTTGACCTTGTCCCTGACTCTCAACCAAATGGCCCGTAACAGCAATGGCCGCACCCACAGTGACGCGTTTTAACAAAGCTTCGTCAAAATTTTCAAAATCAACTACACATTGTAAATTGTGAATTGTTGAACCATCATTCAGGGCGATAAAGCGGTTACTTCTAAAACTTCTTACCCATCCTTTTACAGTTAGTTCAATCAATGAAGGATCACTTTGTATAACCTCCAGTACTTTCTTATGTTGCTGCATAGTGTGTTGATTTTTATTAAGCAAAGATAATTTTTAGTTAATAAGCTTACAAGTATATATACCTGAAAGTATCAGTAATGTAACTTATTTTTCTTCTTCAGAAATTATATCCATAGGTGGTTTTCGCAATGTTTTTTTGTTGGCAATACTCTTTTCGAGCGAAAGCAGCAATGAAGGTAATAACAAGAGGTTTGAAAGCATAGCAAAGAGTAAGGTTGCCGATACCAAACCACCCAATGCTACGGTACCTCCAAAACTGGAAATCATAAAGACAGAGAATCCAAAAAATAAGACAATGGAAGAATAAAACATACTCACACCGGTTTCCTTCAATGCACCATACACTGATCGTTTTATTTTCCAGTTATTGGCAATGAGTTCCTGACGGTATTTGGCCAGAAAGTGAATGGTGTCATCTACTGAAATTCCGAATGCAATACTGAAAACCAATATGGTGGAGGGTTTGATGGGTACCCCCAGGAACCCCATGACTCCGGCGGTAATAATTAAAGGTAATAAGTTGGGAATTAATGAAATCAAAATCATCCTGAAACTTCTAAACATCCAAGCCATAAAAAGCGCAATCAATAAAATAGCTAATGAAAGTGAAATGAGCAGATTTTTAATTAAATAGCTTGTTCCTTTTTGATATAAAACCGCCTTTCCGGTTACAGTAACTGTATAGCGTTCTTCAGGAAATATTTTTGCAATTTCTTCGTGTAATTCTTCTTCAATGCGCTGCATACGATCCATTTCAGTGTCTTTCATAAACGTGGTGATACGCGCATATTGACCGGTAGAGTCTATGTAGCTTTCCAGTAAATTATTTTCTTGAATGCTGTTTTTAGCATAAGGCAATATAAAATTGCGTTCTTGTGATGTTGGTAATTGGTAGTATTCTGGATTTCCATTATAAAAAGCTTGTTTGGCATATTTTACGGTTTCTGCAATTGAAACTGGTTTTGAATATTCAGGAATTTCCTTGATAAAATCCTGTAATTGATCAATTCTGCGCAACGTGGCAGCAGCCATTGCTCCTTCTTTTCGTTTGGTGTCTATTAGTATTTCCAACGGCATAATACCATCATATTCAGACTCAAAAAAGCGGATATCATCAAAGAAAGCAGCTTTTTTAGGCATATCTTCAACAATACTTCCTGAAACTTTCATTTGATAAATACCAATGATGCTTACACAAAGTAATATTACTGTAGAGGTGTAAATGGCAAAGCGATGATGACGCACCATAACTACAAGCCATTTCACTAATTTGCCAATCCAGTTTTTATTTAAATGTTTTAAATGTTTGTATTTGGGGATGGCCATATAGCTATAAACAATGGGAATAATCAATAGCGAAAGCACAAAAACAGCAATGATACTTAAGGAGGCAACTGTTCCAAACTCTACAAGCAATGTGCTTTGAGTAAGCGCAAACGTCGCAAACCCTGATGCAGTTGTCATATTGGTTAGTAAAGTAGCATTTCCAACTTTTGAAATAACACGCTGTAAAGATTTAGCTTGATTGCCATGAGTTTTGATTTCCTTTTGATATTTGTTTATAAAAAAAATGCAATTGGCGACGCCAATTACGATAATCAAAGGAGGAATAAGAGCTGTTAAAATTGTAATTTCATAACCCAATAGACCAAGGATACCAAAACACCACATCACACCAATCATCACAGTAAGCATAGTAATTAAAGTGGCTCTGAATGACCTGAAAAAGAAAAAGAAAATCAGTGAAGTTACCAACAACGCTGCTCCAATAAATAGACTGATTTCGTCAATGATGTTTTTGGAATTCAGCGTGCGAATGTAGGGCATTCCGGAGGTGTACACCTCGATTTGATGAGTGCTTTCAAACGATTCAATCAAGGGGATTAAATGGTTTAAAATAAAGTCTTTTCTGGCGCTTGTGTTTACAATGTCTTTATCAAGAGCAATGATTGTTCTGAAACCTTTTTTATTGGGGCTGTAAATTAAACCTTCATAAAAAGGAAGTTTGTTGTAAAGTTGGTATTCTAGATCATGAAAATCAACCGCATCAGAGGTATTTTTTGAAATAAATGGCTTTAAGTCAAAACGTTGTTCTTCTGCGTTTTTTTCTAATATCTGTAAGTTGTCAAGTCCAATTGTAAATGCTACTTCGCTAAAAGTTCCAAGAGTGTCCTGAAGTGCATTCCAGGCTGCTATTTTTTCTGAAGAAAACACAGTGGAGTCTTTTACTCCCATAACAATAAGGTTGCCTTCTTCACCAAATATTTTCAGAAATTCGTTGTATTCTACATTAATGGGGTGATCATCCGGAAGTAAATTGGCTTCAGTATTTGAAAAGCGCATGTGTTTCCATTGGCTGGCAAAAAAAACAGTTGACAATACAATGAGAATCAAAAAAAGTGTGCGATTTCTGAGAATCAAACGAGCAGTAGTACTCCAGAACACACTTGGATTTTTGAGGTTAACAGGCTTTTTCATTGTGCTGATTAAAAAGATTGCAAAGGTAGAAATCTTTTAGAAGAAGACATCTAAATTACAGGCATTTTGAGCGTTAAGAATTTGTGAATAAATACAGTTACAGCTTTAGGTTGAATGTGAATTTAAAAGAAATATTATCCTGTGTTTGTGGTAAGTGATAGGCCCCATAACGATAAGCGAAGCTGGCGCCAAAACCAAAAAGCAATTTATTTAATTCAATTCCAGATTCTGAATATCCCTTTTCAAGGGTGTTAAAACCAATGCTTTCATGGTTTTCTTCATTTGAAAAAGTTCCAATCGCATGGCGGCTAATTAAAACAATTTCAGGTTGAAACCGGGAAGATAATTGAATAGGTTTTAACTGATGCTTAATTTGAAAAGTGGCTAATTTGTCTGAAAAAAACTCCCCAAAATACATGGTTTCAAAACTGCGGATTCCGGCAACAGAAAACCGTTTCATAACTGTCTCTTTATTTGGACTGTTTGGGTAGGCGTGATAGCTATGTGTTAAAGGAAGATCACCAAAAGCCATATTGCCTTCCAGAATTATTTCTGTAAAAGACTGATTGATGTGTTCCAGCAAATAGTCTGTTCTAAAATCAATTTTTGTATAATTAAAATCACCGTTAAGAAACCCTTTTACACTTTGAGTAAATTGCGTGGAAAACCTCGGGTATCCTGTCTTGTATTCTGTAACACCCAATGGTGTTTCCATAAAATTACCAAAAGGAGACCAATATATGGAAGTTTTGATTTCACTTAAAGTGTAGTTTGAAAATGCTTTACCATCATTTAAAAATTGATAATTTACGGTTTGGGCAATATCACTTTTAGAAAATTGTAGCTCTGTATCAATTTCGGGTATTATTTGATGTCTTAAATTTGCTTTCCAGGTCTGATACTGATAAAACTCTGAAATATTGACCAATCTGGGCTCAAAAAGTGAAAATGTTCTACGATCTGTTAAATACAGATGGCTTCCAATTTCAGCGATGTCATCTGTAAATGTAAATCCTAATATTGTGTTTGTTCTCCGGGAAAGTTCAAAATCAGTAGACACCTGATATTTGAAAGCTTCATCTTTAAAACCTCTTACTAAATAGCCGCCTACACTAAAAAAGGATGATAGTTTTTCATTTGTTACTCCACCCAAACCAGACCGAAAACCTTCGTAGTTATTATATTTAATTAAAAATTTTAGATCCAAATCAAAAAAACCCAACTCTAAAAAACCCAACCCAAAATCTTCAATGCGTTGAATTCTGCGTTCAATACCTTTGTCGATGACAACCGTTTCAGACTCTTTGTAGATTTGGTGCTCCTCGTCAGTGAGTGGGTGCAATCTATATTCATTCCAGAACGTATTGTCTTTGGTGTTTTGAGTTTCACGGGCATTTACCTGAACTCTTTTTTTTATCCAGTCTTCGGTTGTATTGAAGCCGGTTTCTGTGATGTAGGAGTTGATTTCAAAATAGGAGACTTGGTTTTCATTATTATTTGCCGGCAATTTTCCTGAAGGAATTCTTTTTCCAAATAAATAAAAGGGTTCCAGTGAGTTTAAAAGGCTAACAGACATCGATGTTTTTTGAGGAAACCAAATACCCTCTTTCTCTTTAAACTCAAATTGGTGAATTATGGTAGCTTCTATATTTTTTTTGTGATGAACAATTGCTTTTTGAACAGCAAAAGTAGCCACATCTATAAAAAGTTGTCCTTCCAAAAGTGTTTCAGAATCATCATTCAAGGGTGAAAATTGAATAATATAATAAGGGTGATTGCTTTGAGTGTCTGTTTGAATTAATTCATATTTATAGTTTTTAAATGCATTTTTTGCAAGAGGACCGTGAAAGCGTTTATCAAAAATTGTATATTCTTTTTCATAGATAGATGCGGCATAAAATGGTCTTACAAATAATGGGTAATAAGGTTGTTCAAAACCCGGAATGTTTGAGCTTAAAACTGTTTGTGTGTGTTTGTTTTTTTGATCAAAGTGATGAAGTGAGACTTCCTCAAATAAAAAGTTTGAGTCGTCACTCAATAGTTCTTGAGTTAATACTTCTTGTGTTTTAAAAATAGCTTTGGTGTATCTTTTATAACTAAAAGATTGTAGTGAGTGCTCAGAATTATTTATAGAAACCTGGCTGATTGCCTGTTCCATAATTCTGTTTGACTGTTTGTAAAAGACAGTGTCATTTTGGCCAAAAGCCAAAACAGTAAAAAGTAAATATAGAATGCTGGCTCTTAGAGACATTAGGATAGGTGTCCAAAATTGAAAACAAATGTATAAAAAAAGCGACCTTTAAGTCGCTTTTTGTTTTAAGTTTAACTAGACCGTCATTATTTCCTTTTCTTTAACTGCAAGAATATCATCAACACGCTGTATGTATTTGTCTGTGAGTTTTTGAATGTCTGTTTCTACAATTTTTAACAAGTCTTCAGAAATGTCCAATTCTTTTGCTTCACTGTTTGCTATTTTTCTGTCGTTTCTGATACTGATTTTAGCGTCTTCAGCTTCAGATTTTGCTACTTTAACAAGTTCGCGTCTGCGTTCTTCAGTCAATGGCGGAATACTGATAATGATGTTGTCACCATTGTTCATTGGGTTAAAACCTAAATTGGCTTTTAAAATTCCTTTTTCAATTTCGGGTATTAAACTTTTTTCCCAGGGTTGAACAGAGAGTGTTCTACCATCGGGGGTGTTGATGTTTGCTACTTGAGAAAGTGGAGTAGGAGTTCCATAGTAATCAACCGTGACACCACCCAACATTCCCGGACTTGCCTTTCCTGCTCGGATATTCAATAGTTGTTTTTCCAAAAACTTCAAGGCTTTGAGCATTGACTCATCAGTAGAATCCATTAAGAACTTTATTTCTTCGGTCATTTTTTTATCTCTTTAAATACGGTTTTAAAAATACTAATTTTTTACAAATTTACTTTTGTGCCTATATTTTCACCATCTACTATCTTCAAAAGGTTGCCTTTGGTGTTCATATCAAAAACTATGATTGGGAGTTCGTTTTCCTGGCTTAGGGTGAATGCAGTGGTATCCATTACTTTAAGTCCCTTACGCAAAACGTCTTCGAAGGTGATAAAGTCAAACTTGGTTGCATCTGCATTTTTTTCAGGATCTGATGTATAAATGCCATCCACACGTGTACCTTTTAAAATCACGTCGGCATGAATTTCGATGGCTCGTAATACCGCTGCAGAATCGGTAGTGAAATAAGGGTTTCCGGTTCCACCTCCAAAAATAACTACGCGTCCTTTTTCCAAATGGCGTATCGCACGACGCCTGATAAAAGGCTCTGCAACTTCATTAATTTGTATTGCAGATTGCAGCCGGGTTTGTAGTCCAGCATCTTCACAGGCACTTTGCAATGCCAAACCGTTAATTACTGTGGCAAGCATTCCCATATGGTCACCTTGCACACGGTCCATCCCTTTACTGGCTCCTGCCACACCTCTAAAAATATTGCCTCCACCAATTACAATGGCCACTTGAACACCTTTGTCTACAACACTTTTAATTTCTTGTGCATACTCGGCAAGACGGTCTGGGTCAATGCCATATTGACGATTGCCCATAAGTGCCTCTCCTGAAAGTTTTAGTAATATTCGTTTGTATTGCATAGTCTAAAAAATGTTCTGTGGGGTTGTTATTTTAATTGGTGCAAAAGTACATAAAATATTTTTTGAACTTAATTTTAATATCTAATATTCAAAAGAAGAGATTCACTCTAATGTTAAAACAAAAAAATCCGTTTCAATAAATGAAACGGATTTTTATTTTATCTAGTGTAAAGGAGGTTTACCCCAAAGCAACTCTTTCGAAAGCAACAACTTCAGCACCTGATTCAGCCTTTACATAAGCTGCAACACTTTGTTTGTTGTCCTTAATAAAATCTTGGTTAACCAAAGTGTTGTCTTTAAAGAAACGGTTAAGTTTTCCTTTAGCTATGTTGTCTAACATTGCTTCGGGTTTTCCTTCTTGACGTAATTGATCTTTTGCAATTTCAATTTCCTTATCGATAGTTTCCTGATCAACACCTTCTTCATTTAAAGCTACAGGGTTCATTGCAGCTGCTTGCATTGAAACATTTTTAGCAACTTCTTCAGCCTTGTCACCACCTTGTGAAAGTCCGGTTAAAACAGCAATTTTGTTTCCTGCATGGATGTAAAAACCAACAAATGGAGCTTCAAGGGTTCTGTAATCTCCAATTTCGATTTTCTCACCAATCACACCAGTTTGCTCAATTAATTTTTCAGCAACGGTGATTCCCTTGTAGTCTTTGGCCAATAATTCTTCTTTTGTAGAAGTGGTTAAAGCCAATTCAGCAAGTTCTGTAGCAAAGTTTACAAATGAATCGTTTTTTGCAACAAAGTCAGTTTCACAGTTAAGGGAAACAATAACACCTTTTGAGTTGTTGCTGTTTACTTTTGCGATTACAGCACCTTCGCTAGACTCACGGTCTGCTCTGTTTGCTGCTACTTTTTGACCTTTTTTGCGAAGTAGTTCGATTGCTTTATCATAATCCCCATCAGCTTCAACCAATGCTTTTTTACAATCCATCATACCGGCTCCGGTAGCTTTTCTTAGTTTATTTACTTCTGCGGCTGTGATATTTGCCATAGTTTTGTGTTTTTGCATTCCCGTGAAAACGGGAATCTCGTTAATCAATATAATTTTTTATGTAATGAATTTTAAAGAATTGAGACTCCCGTTTTCACGGGAATTTTTCTATTCCTCTTCACCAGAATCAGTTGCTTTTTCAAGAGTTTCCTTTTTAGACTCAAGCTTGACCTCTTTTTTGGCTTCTTTCATTGCTTTTTTGTCTTCAGGATCAGTTGAAGGCACTTCTACCTCTTTACTTTCCTTTTTTGCTTTAGGCTCTTTTTTAGCTTTTTTTGCCGGTTTTGCATCGCTTTGATCATCTTCTGCAGCATCTTTCTCAGCTTTTTCAGCTTTTCTTTCAGAAAGGGCTTCGGTAATAGAGGCGCTTACATACCCTAAAATCTTTTCAATAGATTTTGAAGCATCATCATTGGAAGGAATTGGGAAGTCGATATCTCTGGGGTCAGAGTTGGTATCGACCATCGCAAAAATTGGAATGTTTAACTTTTGTGCTTCCTTCACAGCGATGTGTTCGCGTAGTGTATCAACAATGAAAAGTGCAGCCGGCAAACGGCTCATATCAGAAATTGAACCTAAGTTTTTCTCAAGTTTTTCACGTTGACGTGAAACTTGTAGGCGCTCTTTTTTAGATAAGGTTTCAAAGGTACCATCTTGCTTCATTCTGTCAATAGAAGCCATTTTTTTAACGGCTTTTCTGATAGTAACAAAGTTGGTAAGCATACCCCCGGGCCATCTTT
Source organism: Planktosalinus lacus (assembly GCF_014640155.1). GTDB lineage: Bacteria > Bacteroidota > Bacteroidia > Flavobacteriales > Flavobacteriaceae > Planktosalinus > Planktosalinus lacus. The sequence continues at coordinate 401,958 of NZ_BMGK01000001.1, forward strand.
CAGTGATGTAAGGTTGGTTTGCATTTTTTGCATTTTCAGCAACGATGTCTTTTGCTTGCTTTTTTGTAGCTACGAAAAGTATTTTACGACCACTGGCAGCTATTTTTTTCATAGCCTCTGCAGCTTCATCAAGTTTTGCAGCAGTTTTGTAAAGGTTGATGATGTGAATCCCGTTGCGCTCCATGTAGATATATGGGGCCATATTGGGGTTCCATTTTCTGGTGAGGTGACCAAAATGTACACCTGCATCAAGTAATTCTTTTACTTCGATTTTTTTTGCCATTTTTTAATAGTTTACGTTCTGTAATTTAGCAATGCGCAAGTAGCTTATTTTAAGGTCTTGAGCATTTAGATGCTAAACTAATTTTTTCTCCGCTTTGGCGGAAAAAGAACAGCGTTATAAATAATTTTAGAACTTTTTCAACAAGACTGTAAATGTCTTGATGAGATTCCGCAACAAGTGCGGAATGTGATTAACGTTTAGAGAACTGGAATTTCTTACGCGCTTTTTTCTGACCGAATTTCTTGCGTTCTACCATTCTTGGATCTCTTGTTAACAAACCTTCCGGTTTTAGAGTTGTACGGTTTTCAGCATCTACTTCACACATTGCTCTTGAAAGTGCAAGACGAATTGCCTCTGCCTGACCTGTAATACCACCTCCGCTCACATTAATATTAATATCAAAGTTGTCCTCATTATTGGTCAATGCCAATGGTTGCTTTACTTTGTACTTTAATGTGTCTGTGGAGAAGTAATTGTCAAATGTTCTTTTGTTCACGGTGATGTTTCCTTTTCCGGGAGACAAATACACACGTGCCACTGCAGTTTTTCTTCTGCCGATTTTGTGAATAACTTCCATTACTTAATTTCGTTTAAGTTAATAGTTCTTGGTTTTTGAGCTTCGTGATCGTGAGATGCACCGGCATAAACCTTTAAATTTCTAAAAAGCTCTGCACCTAATTTGTTTTTAGGCAACATTCCCTTTACCGATTTCTCGATCAATCGCTCCGGATTTTTAGCGAAAAGTTCTTTAGCAGTCAAGCTTCTTTGACCTCCCGGGTAACCTGTGTGACGGATGTATTCTTTCGCGTCCCATTTTTTACCTGTTAAGTTGATTTTTTCTGCGTTGGTAACAACAACGTTATCACCACAATCAACGTGAGGAGTAAAGTTTGGCTTGTGTTTTCCTCTCAAAAGTTTTGCAACTTCTGAAGAAAGACGTCCTAAAGTTTGCCCTTCAGCATCTATATGCAACCACTCTTTTGTAACGGTCGCTTTGTTTGCAGATACTGTTTTGTAACTTAATGTGTCCACACTAATTCATTTTAAAACCCGTCTCTCGACAGGCACGTTAAACATTCCTAATTAATTCTACTAACGAGAATTGGGGTGCAAATGTACAACTATATATTTGATTTACAAACGGTGTATTTTGAATTTTTTTGTCGCTAAGCAGGAACTTTAATTTGCTTTAAATGAATTTGTTTTGGATTCTTAATAAATAATTATAATATTTTACTGAAACAAGGCGTTTATTAAAATTAGAGTCTGTAATTAACATAAGGAAGTTACAGATAAAGTTAAATGATGTTGGTAATTCAAATAAAAATGTTTGTTTTGCAAAAATTTAAAATTAATACAATTATGAAAAAAGTATTTAGTTTGGTTCTTTTGGCAGTACTATTTGCCAGCTGCTCATCAGATGATGATAATGGAGTAGCGGTTGAGGGAACTTGGAAAATGACCGCATTTAAATCTCAAAATGCTTATGACTTGAATGGAGATGGTGTCATTTCTAATGATATTATGGGAGAAACCAATTGCTATCAAAATGAAACATTGATCTTTAATTCAAATGGAACGGGTGCAAATATGTCAACTTCCTATGCTGAAATTTCTTTAGAACTTGTTGCAGGAACGGCAGACCAGTATGAATATTCAGTTGAATGTATTAATGAAAATTCGACAACTGCTTTCACCTGGTCTCAAAATGGGGATACTGTAACAGTAACCGAATCCGGTCTGACAGCATCGGCTGCTCAAGACGGAAACAAATTAACACTTGTAGTTCCTAATGGTTTTGAAATTGAAGTGGAAGACGAAAATGGAATTGCAACGGTGAATGAAAACTTGACTATTGAATATACAAAACAGTAGAATTGTTTAAATTTATGATAATAAAAGCCCCTTGAGACTTCAAGGGGTTTTTTATGGGTTAAAATTTATCATTTACGGGACTATAAATAAACTTGCAATGGCAACTGCCTCATCCCCTGTTAATATTTCATCATACGCCTGAGTGGAGGCGTCAATTGTAAATGGAGAACCATCCCCTAAATTAGTAACATTTACGCCGCCTTGAATTACATTTTCTTCTCCATTATAAACTGGTTGAGTAGCTTCAGGCATTCCTAAACCTCTTTGGTCACGTGTGATCCAACCGTTTAGACCTCTTAGTCTTCTAATTTCAGAGGCATGTCTTGCTTCAACAGAATGGATCTGCAAGGCTGGAGTTAAAAATTGAGATCCTTGGAGGTTTCCTGCTTGCCCTTTGTAAGCTCTTACGCCCGTATCTTCAAAGGCTTGTGAAAGAGCCAAAAGCTGTGCATAAGCGGCTTCTTGACCAACACCGCTATCATTGAATGGGTCAAAAGCACCGCCTGCAGTAAAATCAAAGGTTGGTTTTTCAACCGGTGTTACTCCGGCTCCTTGCAAACCGGCTTTTAAAAACTCAACGTGAGCTGCTTCATGTTGTGAAATTTGTTGGTAAACAATCTGAGATCTACCACTTGGTATAACACCAGATTGTAAGGCCAACTCGTAAAACTCATCCTCTAGATATTCCAGTGTAAGTGCCAATTGCAATGCAGAAACTGGATCGCCGGATGATTGAGCATAGGTTCGGCTTGGCATAGTTGCAAGTCCGAAAGGTATTGCTGCAAGAGCTGCCTTTTTGCCTAGAGAACCAAAAGTGCCAAATATTTCCCGTCGGGAGGTTGTATCAGAAATTAATTTTTCTGTTGTAAACTCGTCTAAAAATTTTATAATATTCATAATATTGTTTTTAAGGTTAGAAATTAGGATTAAGGTAAGCTGTTAGCAGTAAATTCTGTTACTACAAAACCGGTTGCAACAACATTAGATAAAACTTCTGATGGGTCTAATGCCAAATCCAATCCGGCATCTATCGTGACAACATCATCTCCGGCAAAATCGGCAGAATTTGGATTTATTACAGACCTTATTGCAGAAGCATGTCTGGCTTCTACAGAAACTATCTTTCCTGCAAGTACCAAATAATCCGGATTTGATAATAACCTTCCTGCACCATTATATGCTGATACACCTGTATCTTCCAAAACTTTAGCTGTAGCAAGTACCTGGTTACGGTCATTGAAATTTACACTTCCAAAATCAAATTCTAATGTGGGAAGTTTAGCAGCGGTATTATTTCCTACTGCAGCAGAAATTGCTGCACTAAAAAAATCACGGTGGTTTACCTCATGGTTGTATAAATCCAAAAGCAATTGTTTTTCTGTAGGATTTGCACCTGACCAATAGGAGCCATTGACCACCTTGGTATAAAAATCTGCTTCCAGTTGTTCTAATGCAAAAGCATAATTTAAAACACCTAAATCCCCGGCACCTAAATCAAATACATCATCTTCAGGCGGTGTATACACGTCGTCATCATTACTGCAGGCCATAAAAAGACCTGTGCCCACAAGAGCTAAACCACTTAACTTTAAAAACTGCCTGCGTTGGTTAAATTTTCCCCCCTTGGGTTGAATTACTTTAATCACATTTTTTTTCATAATATTTGTTTTAATTAGTAAATTAAATTTGTGAAAGAAGAGAAAATAATTGTTTAAAAAGGGCAGTAATTTAATTTTAAACTATAGCGAACTAAACTTTCTTTAATATATACGAAATATATAAATTAAAGGTTTTAAGGATCTTACATATATCACATAAGTATGTTACATATATCCCATACTATTGTTTTAGTCACTTCTTTTGACATTTCCTCAATAATTTTTTTAAAAACATAAGGGTTAAATACTTTCGGAAACTGAGGTTTTATTTAGGTGAGTTGTTTATCAGTTAATGATGATGATGAAGGATTTGTCATTGAAGATGTCATGAAAATGATTGCGTGAAATCTCAAAATGCTTACGACTTGAATAGCCATGGCTATTAGGATTTCCAGCTGAAATTGAACAGGAAAATAAAACTAAAGTAATAATTGAAAACTTGACTATTGAATATACAAAACAGTAGAATTGTTTAAATTTTTGATATTAAAAACCCCTTGAAATTTCAAGGGGTTTTTTCTTTTAATGCGCTTCCAACCAGTTATTGCCCTCACCCAAATCCACATCCAATGGCACTTCAAGTTTAAAAGCATTTTCCATTTCGGTTTTGATGAGGGTTTTCACTTTTTCAAGTTCAGGTTTGTAAGCGTCAAAAACCAGTTCATCATGCACCTGAAGCAGCATTTTTGTTTTGTAGTTGCCTTCAACCAGTTTATTGTAAATGTTGATCATCGCTATTTTGATGATGTCTGCAGCGCTTCCCTGAATGGGGGCATTTACGGCATTGCGTTCGGCAGCACCGCGCACCACGGCGTTTTGTGAATTGATGTCTTTTAAATAACGTCGCCTCCCCAAAACGGTTTGCACATAGCCGTTTTCCCGGGCAAAATCAACCTGTTCTGCCATATAGCTTTTTAGCTTGGGGTAAGTTTCATAATAGGTGTCTATTAATTCCTTGGCTTCGGTGCGGTTCAGGTCGGTTTGATTGCTTAAACCAAAGGCCGACACCCCATAAATAATCCCAAAATTGACCGTTTTGGCATTGCCACGCTGTTCGCGGGTCACTTCTTCCAAGGGCACATTAAACACTTTTGAAGCGGTGGAAGAGTGAATGTCTTCGCCGTTTTTAAAGGCTTCCATCATTTTGGGCTCCTTACTCAATGCTGCGATGATGCGTAATTCAATCTGCGAATAATCGGCAGCGAGCAAGGTGTATTCTTCATTTCTGGGAACAAATGCTTTCCGTACTTCGCGGCCACGTTCGGTCCTTATCGGGATATTTTGAAGGTTGGGGTTGTTGCTGCTCAATCGGCCGGTGGCGGCCACGGTTTGCATATAGTCTGTGTGCACGCGGCCGGTGACTTTACTCACCTGGTTAGGCAACGCATCAACATACGTGCTTTTGAGTTTGCTCAATCCACGATATTCCAGGACGTCCCTGATAATTTTATGGTCTTTCGCCAAAACGGAAAGCACATCCTCTGCAGTGGAATATTGACCGGTTTTGGTTTTTTTTGGTTTTTTGACCAGTTGCATTTTTTCAAATAGGATTTCACCCAGCTGTTTTGGCGAAGCAATATTAAAGGTCTCACCGGCTTCCTTGTAGATTTCTTTTTCCAAGTGCAAAATGTCTTCATCCAGCTTTCGCGAAAGCGAGTTTAAGAATTCAGCATCCAGCCTGATGCCTTCCAGTTCCATATGTGCCAGCACAGAAACCAAGGGGATTTCAATCTCATCAAACAGTTTTTGGGTATTGGCCTCGCCCAGTTCTTTTTCAAAATGGGCTTTGAGTTGCAGGGTGATGTCTGCATCTTCAACGGCATATTCGGTTTGCAGCTCCATAGGCACATCACGCATCGATTGCTGATTTTTTCCTTTTTTACCAATCAGTTCGGTGATGGAAACGGGTGTGTAATTTAAATAGGTCTCTGCCAGCACATCCATATTGTGGCGCATATCAGGATTGATGAGGTAATGCGCAAGCATGGTGTCAAACAGTTTTCCTTTTATGGTGACGTTGTATTTGGCCAGTACTTTAATATCATATTTTAAATTCTGACCCACTTTTTCAATGGTTTCGGCTTCAAAAAACGGACGCAATTGCTCAATGATTTCCTGTACCTCTTCTTTATTCTCCGGAAAGGGGAGATAGAATCCTTTACCGATTTCCCAGGAAAAGGCAATGCCCACAAGTTCGGCTTCCAAAGGATCAAGACTGGTGGTTTCAGTATCAAAACAGACTGAAGTTTGTTTCATCAGGTTTTGAAGAAACAATTTGGTGCCCATCCCGGGTTGCACAGTCTGGTAAAAATGGTCTGTGTCCTTAATGGTTTTGCGCGAGGAGGTCATGGTGATGTTTTCTGTTGTGCCGCCTTCTGCATCAAAAAGAGAAAACTGGCCCGCTCCGGCAGCATTTCCTTTTGGAGTGTCAGATGAAGAAGCCGTTTTTTTAGTTTCCTCAGCAGGTGTGTTTGAGCTTTCAGAGCTAAACAATTGTAAAAATTGATCCTTCAGCCTTCTGAATTCCAGTTCTTCAAAGATTTCCTGTACTTTTTCGCCGTCAGGCATCGAGAGTTCATAGTCTTTGGCATCAAAGGTCACGTCACAGTCAATGAGAATTTTTGCGAGTTCTTTGGAGAGCATGCCTAGTTCGGCATTTTCTTCTACCTTTTCTTTCATTTTGCCTTTGAGCTTGTCGGTATTGGCCAAAAGGTTTTCCATGGTTTCAAACTCGGCAAGGAATTTTTTAGCTGTTTTTTCACCCACACCCGGAAGTCCCGGAATGTTGTCTGAAGCATCGCCCATCATTCCCAAAAAGTCAATGATCTGTTCGGGGCGCTTGACGCCAAATTTTTTCTGAACTTCAGGAATTCCCCAGATTTCAATACCATTTCCCATGCGGGCAGGACGGTACATAAAGATGTTTTCGGAAACGAGCTGGGCAAAATCTTTATCGGGGGTCACCATAAACACTTTATAGCCTTCCTTTTCGGCTTGTTTGGCTAAAGTTCCAATCACGTCATCGGCTTCACAACCGGGAAGTACCACCACGGGAATGTGCATCGCCTTTAGAATATCCTGGATATAAGGAATGGCAATCATAATGGGCTCGGGCGTGGCATCGCGGTTGGCTTTGTATTCGCTGTAAAGTTCGTTGCGCACATCGCTGCCCCCTTTGTCAAAACACACGGCCAGATGATCCGGCTTTTCCCTTCTAATGACGTCGAGCAACGAATTCATAAACCCCATAATTGCCGAGGTATCCATCCCTTTGGAATTGATCCGCGGATTCTTGATAAAAGCATAATATCCCCTGAAAATGAGTGCATAAGCATCCAGAAGGAAAAGTCGTTTTTGTTCGGCCATGGGTGATTGAATTTTAGCTTATAAAACTACAAAACTTATGCGGGCAATTAAAATGGAAATTGTTTTTTTCAGACTTAAATTGAAGACGGAAGCTTAGCTTCACTTTGTGACTTTGCCATTTAATACGGAAGGGGTGTATCGTGGGATTAGGACTTCCTGGGGGGAGGATTTGGTTGCTATTAATAAATAAATTTAAAATTAATCTATTTACACTCGGCCCTCTCCTTCCGCCTTCACTTCGACAAGCTCAGTGACCGAGGCGGATTCAGGCGGCGAAGCGTCGGTATGACAAATACACGGGGTTTGTCTCAAAGCGCACCGAAACCTACCACTTACACCCTCCTCTCTAACCCCTTAGATGAAGGGGAGATACTACATATATTCTCTCAACCATCTTTCATCTTTCCTTCGAGTTTCTTTCGATAAAAGTCCCTGTTTGCGGGAGAAACTTGAGAAAAACTCGAAGGATTGACGTTTTAGTATAGGGTAATCCCTTGCGATTGCTACAACAAAGTTAGCGAAATATTTGGAAATAATTAGTTAAATCCCTATGTTTGAGTTGTCTAACCTTGTTTTCTTGCTTTGTAAGGCAATGAAAACTCTTAAAATATCTACTGTTATGGCAATAATTACAAACAATCCATTTGGCTCCATGTCCGGGTCGGTCGGGGAGCTGGTGATGAAAACAAACAAACACGGCAAACAAATTGTAAGTGCAAAACCCGATATGAGCAGGGTCAAACCCTCTGTAGTACAAAAGATTCAACGCAATAAGTTGAAAGTGGCGATGGAATTTCTTTCCCCTTTAAGCGGATTGATGAAAATAGCTTATAAGCCCTTTAGAAAAAACACCTCAGGCTTTGATGCGGCCAAGTCCTATTTCCTTAAGGAAGCCCTTATACCTACCGATGACGGGTATATTATTGATTATGGAAAAGCAATGGTCACGTTTGGGGATTTGCGAATCCCGGAGGGGATCCATATGGTCATAGACGAAGATGACGAAGGCTTTGCCATTAACCTCCAATGGGAAGACAATACCCATCAGGCACTGGCATATCCTGAGGATACCTTGCTGTTGGTGCTGCATGTGCCTGAAGACGGCCGCTTTATTTATTACAGGGATATTGCAACCAGGGTCTCCCTGAGTGCTTCGATTTATCTGGAAAATTACTGGAAGACCAAGGAACTCCAACTCTGGATGGCTTTTATGCAGCCCGAAGCGGAAAGGGCGTCGCCCAGTGTGTATTTGGGGGTGGTATAGTATTGAGTACTTAGTATTGAGTAATTAGACTCGAGCGTTAGTGAACAGCTGAAGCAATTGAGTATTGAGACTTTGTCAGTCACAATATACACTACACACCCTACATTATACAAATTACAGCTTACAGCCTACAACCTAAAGCCTACCGCCTAAGGAAGGGGAGGTCTCTACAACAAACTCTTCACCGCCGGTAAAACCTTTACCGTTCTGTGGTCAACATCATAGCAATCCCCGGCGAAAAGCACATGGGTAATCAGATTGGTCATGGTCAGTGGGATGTTTTCTTTGAGGATGGTGATGTTATTGTGGGTCAATTGCCCGGGGCCAAATACAATGACCATTCCTGAACTGATAACCTCCACCTTGTTACCATTTTTGATAATGAGCCCGGTGTCTTCAGCCAATCCTAAACCGATGCGCCCGGGAAAACTGGCAACCGCTTCAGAAAGTCTTCCAAAACATCCGCATTGAATAAAATGGGTGTCGATGATCAGTTCCGGGACTAAGGCTTTTAATATTCAGGCATCACTTTCGGGATATTTGGATTCTGGGAGTAATGTGAATTATACTTTATATATTGCCAAAAACGGAACGGTATTGCCCTCTACCGCAGTCCAAACCAAATTTGGATACAGCGGTAAAACCACAGAACTTATGTGTGTAAATAAAAATTGATTGATTTAATATTGGGTTTTTTAATCATCAAATAAAGTCAGATTATTTTATTAAGAATGCGTTTATCTAAAAAAAACTTAATTTTCTTATTTATAAATATATATTTCAGATATTTGTACTCCTAAGTCAATAAATACTCAAAATTCTAAGTGTTTTTTAATTTTCAATAAATAAATTAAAAAGCTCATGAATGTTACCAAATCTTTATCCTTTAAAGGATTTTTATTTCTTATTATTTTATCTCATTTTAATTTATTCTCTCAAGTTGGCATTGGTACCGTGAACCCGGATCCAGCTTCTGTTCTGGATGTCTCCTCAGACAGTCATGGTATGCTCATCCCCAGGATGACCACCGTTCAACGCGACGCGATCACCAGTCCGCCGGAGGGTCTTAATATTTATAATCTTACTACAAATACCACTGATATCTTCAGCAATGGATACTGGAAGTCTTTGGCTTATGAAAAGACCTCCAATTTGGTGTTTGTTTATTCTATGGATGACCTTCCGGAACCCACAGGAAATGCAATAACCCTTGATGCCACTAAAATGTATATCTTTTCCGGAATTGTGGATATTTCCCCAAACTATATAGTAATGAATGGAGCGGGCTTGCGGGGTGTAGACCCCCAAAAAGATGGTGTGATGTCGACCGTGGGTGGTGCTGTACTTAGAAGTATTGATACTGGCATATTCATTCAAAACCTTGCGGTGATACCTGCAAGTGGCTCTACAATGGCGTATGAGTTTTCAGATGCTACAGGCACTAAATTTTGTAATATATTTTCGGGGGCTTCCGTAGTTGAAGTCGGTATACCTTCACTTGGAGTGGGAAGTATTACTGGGTTTAAGGCTGTTACTATTGTAAAGAATTACTGGAATGTTACCGATGGTTTAAAAGTGGGTGGTAATGTGGGTAAATTTGCTGCAACTTTAAATTTTATTACTGGAATATCTGCCGGTGCCGGATTGGAATTCAGTAGTGATTTGGTAATCGATGATATTGATCTTACCAGTAATTATTTTGTATATAGCGGGCAGACCGGAATTAAGGTCAATGCCGGTGTCACTGTTGACCGGGCAAGGTTAACCACTAATATGTTTCGGGATGTTGTGACACCATTAACAGGTGTAGATTCTTATTCGCCGGGATGGAGTATGCAACAAAATACCAATATTCCTGATTCAAGAGCCTACTCATATATATATTTCAATAACAATACAACCTCGACAGACTTGACTCTTGTCAATAATTTTTACAAAATCGCCGGAGCAACAACTGTGATTAATCAACAGAGGTTTATAGCGGGGAATAACAAACTCACATACACAGGAAAAGAACCTATAGTTGGAAGAGTCACGGTTATAATAGGAGCAAAAGCCCCGTCAAATAGCGTAGAATTTTCAATCGCTCTGGCAAAGAACGGAGTTGTAATTCCTGTTCCTGCTGCATCCATGGGTGCAGCGACAAATAATCAGGCTTTCCAGATTACTCTAAATACAGAAGTTGATTTGGTCACCAATGATTATATAGAGGTGTTTTTGAGGTCTAATAATGCTGGTGCAGCTTCACTTACAGTGTCTGATATGCAATTTAGCGTCACAGATTAATACCTGGTTAATGAGTCTTTGAATTTGGCCAAAAGATTCTATGATTGTTAGAATACCTATCTTGACAAGATACAATCCGTTAGGGAATTATTATATGATTATTAAAAATTCCCTAAAAATCACCACATTTCACCATAAATACTATATTTGTATAACTTAAAGAGGTTGTACTATGTCAAAATTTGGTGAATTAATCAGTGCTCCGGTTCCTGTTTTACTGGATTTTTATACAGAATGGAACGAACAGTCCACAGCGATGCACCCCGTGTTGAGAGATGTGGCGGCTGCTCTTGGCGATAAAGCCAAAGTAATCAAAATTGATGTTGAAAAAAACAAAGATCTAGCCGAAGCATTAAGAATCAAAGGCCTTCCCACACTCATGATTTACAAAAACGGCGAGATGAAATGGCGCCAAAGTGGTGAGCAGGATGCCAACACGCTCATAGGGCTTGTCAATGAATATGTTTAAATCGCTTTAAACACAAAACCCTTTTCTGAAAAATGCCTTAATACTTCCGGTAAGGCGTATCTTAAGTTTTTTTCTGCTTTCAAGCTGTCGTGAAAAATTACGATACTGCCATTTGTTGCATTAGATAGTACGTTTTTCAGGCAAATTTCAGGGGAAATAGACTGGTCAAAATCTGCACTCAATACATCCCACATTACAATTTGATACTCACTGTTTATAAGAGCCTTTGCTTTTTTTGAATCCAACTTTCCATAAGGTGGCCTGAAAAGTAACGGTTGTTTAAAATAAACTTCCGCTTTTTTAGTGTTTTCCATATATTCATCAAAACTCGTTTTTGAAGCATTGAGGTGATTGAATGTATGGTTACCCAACTGGTGTCCTTCCGCTTTAAGTTGAGCAAATAGTGCCGGATGCTTTTGGATGTTATGACCTATGCAAAAAAAAGTTGCTTTGGCATTGTATTGCTTTAATTGTTGTAATACCCAGGGAGTGACATCAGGAATGGGACCATCGTCAAAAGTTAAATACACCGTTTTTTGCTTACGCGAAAAGTGCCAGATCCGTTTAGGAAACAAGTAGCTTATAAAAAACGGATTTTTTACAACATAGTTTTTCACTAACTTATTGATTCATTGAACGCTCCATAGAGTCAATCATTCTTAAAATCTCATCTTCATCTGGATATTCAAGTCCGGATGTGTCTGGTTCTTCCTCAAATGATTCCTCCTCGATATCGTTGGCATAAAAATGTCTGAACTCTTGCAAATAAGTGTTGAAAGTTTCTGCTTCTTGTTTGAGTAATTCTTCGTTTTCGCTGTAAAGCAAAGTGCCAACAAGACTTCTGTAGCGCTCTACTTCCATCAAAATGGTTTCTATAAACCGCATTTGCAATCCATAATCCATGGTGCTGAAGTAGTCCATCTTTTCCTGGTATTTCTTCGATACCTCTTGATACAATGCAACCCCTTTTGCTTCATTGCCAACTTCAAAATAGCCAGTAATGTAGGGTTCCAGTAAGGTGTAAAACCCATAATATTCAACGGGCATATGTTCCATGGCGAGATCTAAAACTCGTTCAGCTTTTTCAAGCTTTTCTTCCTTTAAAAGTTGCTCTGCCAGACGCGCCAGATTACTTCGGTAACTGATTGCATTTTTTCTGGTTTCGGGGTCGTGGTAGATATCTGGACTACCCGAATTTCCCCAATCCCAATCCATTACAATGGCAAACATTTTTTCGCTGTCAATGCGTCCCATATCAAATGGGTTTTTCTTGTCTATGGGTGTTTTAATGGGCACAAGTTTATAAGCCATACCATCCAATTGCAAATAATCTTTCAACCATAAATATTCTTCATCGTTAAAAGCACCACCTGTAAAATAAATGGGACGTTCCCAGTTGTTGTTGGCTATGATGTCAAACATCATCATTCTGTTTTTATACAGAATATCAGCTTTAATATTTACATCTATATAAGGGACAATGAGGTGAGCGTCTTTTTCATCCACTATGCCATTTCTTAAAACAGCTTCTTTATCAACAGGTATTCTTATGTTTTTTGATGGAAAAGTATGCACCATTTGTCCGCTTTGCATTTCAACTTTTAAACGTTGATCACTGTCATTTCCAATCCAATCCATCCATTGGTTGATTGGAATGGTATCATCTGCTTTTATTTGCGGATGTTTCATGATATAATCCCGTGTTCCATATCTATACTGCTTATGCGTGAGCTGTGAAGGGATTGGCGCACTTTCAAAAGCAGCCTTTTTCATATCATCAATGTACCAGTCTGTATTAAAAAGGCTGGTGTTGATAGGCCTTACGTCTCTTCTGTATTCTTCAATTCCCTGTGCATACCAGATAGCAAAGGTATCGTTGTCGCCAATAGTAAATATAATTCCATTGGGATCAACAGATGCAAGGTATTTTTTTGCCATTGCAGTGGCTGTATATCGATTGGAGCGATCATGGTCATCCCAGTTCTGACTTGCCAGCAATACCGGTGCAGCCAGCAATCCTGTTGCAATGACTAATGGCACTGCAATTTTGGGCTGAATGTATTTTTTTAGGATATCAAAAAGCGCATATACGCCAAAACCCATCCAGATTGCAAATACATAAAAGGAGCCCACAAGAGCATAATCACGTTCTCGCGGTTCAAAGGGCCGTTCATTCAGGTACACTTTTAACGCCAGCCCCGTAAACAGGAAAAAAACCATTAAAACCCACCAGGAGTTTTTGTCTTTTTTATAGTGGAACACGACCCCCAATAAGCCTAAAATTAAAGGAAGGAAGTAATAGGTGTTTCGTGCCTTATTATTTTCAATGTCTGAAGGCAAATTAGTTTGAGGGCCTAAGCGTGCTTCATCAATAAAATTAACACCACTGAGCCAATTTCCATTAAAGATGTCATTTTTCCCTTGAATATCATCTTGCCTTCCGGCGAAATTCCACATAAAATAGCGCCAGTACATATACCCGAACTGGTATTCAAAAAGGTAACGCATATTTTGAGTAAAAGTGGGTTTTTCTATATCGAGAAATTCGCCAAACTGCTGTAAGAAATTATGATAATCCTCACTGTCTAATTGACCTTGCTCATACTGACTTTTAAATGCTGCCACTTCACTTACTAAAGCTTGTTCGCCCTTGTATTGTCGTTTAACATCAAATTCCAAACCACCGGTTATTGCCAGATAGTTGGCTGCGTGTTCTGTGCTCCACATTCTGGGTAAAAAGGTTTTGTGGGCATCATCAAGGTTCATTCTTGCATTTTTATAGTTGTTTATTACAACATATTGTTTTGAATCTTCATCGCGCTCATAGTTTGGTTTATCATCAGTGTAAGGATTGTTTTGATCAATCCCGGCATACATTTCTGTAAACTGAGGCCCATAAAGTAAACTTTGCTCCCCATATTGTTCCCTGTTGTAATAGGCTAATAATTCTTGTGCATCACTGGGTTTGTTTTCATTGATGACAGTGCCTGCATTGGCTCTGATGGGCAACATGATCCAGCTTGAAAAACCAACAAAAATAAACATTATGCACAGCACTAAGGTGTTTAATTTTACATAGCCCTTTGAACGTGTGTATTTTAAAAGTAGCACAAATGCTGCAATCATGATCAAGCCTGCAATGATAGTGCCTGAATCAAAAGGCATACCCATGGTGTTTACAAAAAACAGTTCAGATGCTGATAAAAAGCGCATCGTCATTGGTAAAAGGAATAAGAAAATAAACAAAAGGACACCCACCACGACTAAATGTGCGACAATGAAATTTTTAATAGTAATGGTTTTGTAATTTTTAAAGTAGTATAACAATCCCATTGCAGGTATTGTAAGCAAGCCCATAAAGTGAACTCCAAAAGAGAGCCCAATTAAAAATGCAATTAAAATAACCCAGCGGTTTCCTCTGGGAGTGTTCATGTCTCTTTCCCACCTCAGCGCTAGATAAAAGAGAGCAGCCATAAGAAAAGATGCCATGGCATACACCTCAGCTTCAACGGCACTAAACCAAAAGCTATCTGTAAATGTAAACCCTAACGAACCTACAGCAGCACTTCCTAAGATTAAAATTTCTTTTGATCTGTCAATAGTTTCGTTTTTGGAAATAATGTTTTGAAGAATGATTGTAATGGACCAAAACATAAATAAAATGGTAAATGCACTTGCAAAAACTGACATGAGGTTTACCATCAAAGCAATTTGAGTAACCTCTGAAGCAAATATGGAAAAAAATGCTCCCAATAACTGGTAAAGTGGTGCTCCGGGCGGGTGTCCTACCTCAAGGTTGGATGAGGTGGTAATGTATTCGCCGGCATCCCAAAAGCTTGCTGTGGGTTCAACAGTTAGCCAATAAGTGGTTAGTGCGATTAAAAAAACAAACCATCCACTGATGACATTCCATTTTTTAAAGTCAAAGTTTTTCATCCATTCCAAGGTTTAAAGTGGCGAATTTACACATAATTATCGTATTCTCTTTATTGAAGATAAAAACTAAAAAAAACACTTTTTATTTTTTAAAGCAGTAATTTTTTAATAAATAGTTTGTAGAAGAAAAAGTTTGTTATAAATTTGCAACCGCTAAAAAGCACTGGCTCATGGTGTAACTGGCAACACGTCTGGTTTTGGTCCAGAAGAGTCTAGGTTCGAGCCCTAGTGAGCCAACTTTAGTAAGCCGGTCTGTTAATCACAGGCCGGTTTTTCATTTCTATTGGGTTTAGGGCGAGAAGCATGTCCCGAGCCTGTCGAGGGGAGCACCTAGTGAGCCAACAAAAAAACCGATTAGAACATTCTAATCGGTTTTTTTAATTTATATGGATATGATGTCAAATTTTAAAAGTAATGACGGGTCTCTTAGCGTGATTTACTAAATCTTCACTCACGCTTCCGTTAAAGAAATGAGAAAGCCCTTTTCTGCCGTGCGTGGCCATTCCAATGAGATCTGCGTCAATTGCCTGAGCATAATTCAAGACCCCTTTTTCTACGGAAGTGTCGTTGTAAATATTTAATGAATGGTTTTTAATTTCAATACCGCTTAAAAATTTGTCCATTACTTCTTTTGCTTCAATTGTTGTCAAGAAGTTGGTAGCGGTGTTTATAAATAACAAGTGCATTTTAGCGCCTACACTTTCGGCAAATTTTATGGCTTGTTTAAAAGGCTTTTTGCATTCTTCAGAAAAATCGGTTGCAAAAACAAAATTGTCAATTTTAAATTCTTTGAGTCCATTTTTGATTACTAATACCGGTATATTTGAGGTTCTGACTACTTTTTCGGTGTTACTTCCAATAAACATTTCTTTAAAACCGCTGGCACCATGAGAGCCCATAATGATAAGATCTACTTCATTTTCTTTGGCAACTTCAATAATGCCGTCAAATGCTTCGTGGAATTGAACGGTTTCATACACTGTAATGCCTTCAAGGTAATCAGACTCCAACACTTCTTTGAATCGTTTGTGTGCCAGTTTCATAAAAAACAAAGCTTCGGGTAAACTACCCCCTGAACTTGAATTTGCCTGGTCAATTAAGTTTAATGGAAGTTCTAACATATGAAGCAAATAAATTTCACTTTCGTGTTTTTTTGCCAATTGTGCTGCAACCTTAAGTGCCTTTTCGGCTTGAGGAGAAAAGTCTGTTGGGACTAAAATTTTTTTCATTGAATTGTATTTGAAGAGGTTTAAAATTTAAGTTAAATTACAAAAAAAATTCAACTTCCATCCTTTTTTTTTAATGAGAATTAATTCTTATATTTGCGCCATTGAAAAACAAGGTATTAGGTGAGGGGACGGCGAGTCCCCTCTTTTTATAGATTAAAATGTTGAAAGAAAAAGTTCTGCAGCTATTGGATATAGCATTAGAAGAGCATCCAAAATTGTTTTTGATTGATTTTAATATTGACTTAAATAACGATATTAAAGTAATACTGGATGGAGATGAAGGAGTTTCATTGAGCGACTGCATTGCAGTGAGCCGGGCTATTGAGCACAACATTGACCGCGATGAATTTGATTTTTCACTTGAGGTTGCTTCAGCAGGTGCATCATCACCTTTAACAATGCCACGACAATACAAAAAAAATATTGGCAGAATTTTAGAAGTTAAAACCCTGGATGGTCAGACAGTTGAAGGAACACTCACAGAGGTATCAGAAAATGGAATCAATTTGCAATGGAAAGCAAGAGAACCGAAACCGGTTGGAAAAGGAAAAATCACTGTTGATAAATCACTTGATATCCCCTTTGAAAATATAAAAGAGAGTAAAGTAAAAATAATATTTAACTAAGTACAGATATGGAAAATATCGCATTAATTGAATCTTTTTCAGAATTTAAAGACGATAAATTTATCGATAGGGTAACTCTAATGGCAATCCTTGAAGACGTATTTAGAGCTACTTTGAAAAAGAAATATGGTGACGATGATAATTTTGATATTATCATAAACCCTGACAAAGGAGATTTGGAAATCTGGAGAAACAGAACTGTAGTTCCCGATGGTGAAGTAGAAGACCCAAACCAGGAAATCTCTCTTAGCGATGCAAGAAAAATTGAACCCGATTTTGAAGTGGGAGAAGATGTTCCTGAGGAAGTTAAATTGGTCGACCTTGGAAGAAGAGCAATTTTAGCACTACGCCAAAACCTTATTTCAAAAATTCACGAACACGATAACACCAATATATACAAGCAATTTAAAGACCTTGAAGGCGAGCTTTACACTGCTGAAGTTCATCACATAAGACACCGAGCAGTAATTTTGCTTGATGATGAAGGCAATGAAATTATTTTGCCAAAAGAAAAACAAATTCCCTCAGACTTCTTTAGAAAAGGAGACAACGTTAGAGGTATTATTGAAAGTGTAGAGCTTAAGGGAAATAAGCCTGCCATCATAATGTCAAGAACAAGTAATAAATTTCTTGAGAAACTTTTTGAACAGGAAATCCCCGAAGTCTTTGACGGATTGATTACTGTCAAAAATGTTGTGAGAATTCCCGGCGAAAAAGCCAAAGTATCTGTAGATTCTTATGATGATAGAATTGACCCCGTTGGAGCTTGTGTTGGGATGAAAGGATCAAGGATTCACGGGATTGTTCGTGAACTCGGAAATGAAAATATTGACGTGATTAACTATACTGCAAATACAAATTTGTATATTTCACGCGCTTTAAGTCCCGCAAAAATAACTTCAATTTCAATCAATGACGAAACCAAACATGCTGAGGTAACCCTCAAGCTTGAAGAAGTCTCAAAAGCAATAGGCCGTGGAGGTCACAACATTAGACTGGCAGGACAATTAACCGGCTACGAAATTGACGTGATCAGAGAAGGTGTTGAAGAAGAAGAAGATGTTGAATTAAGAGAGTTCTCAGATGAAATCGAAGGATGGATAATTGATGAATTTTCAAGAATTGGGCTTGACACAGCTAAACAAATATTAGAGCAAGACATTGATGACCTGGTTAAAAGAACCGATCTCGAAGAAGAGACTATCAGAGAGGTGATTAATATCTTAAAAGAAGAATTTGAATAAAAAACACAACAGAAACAATTTCTGAAAATAAAAAAGTAAACATACTTTATGGGTGAAGTAAACACAATGAGGTTAAACAAAGTTTTACGCGAATTCAATATTTCGCTGGATCGCGCCATGGATTTTCTAAAAACAAAAGGTGTAGAAATCGAAGCACGACCCACTACAAAAATATCAGAAGAAGTGTATCAAATTCTCTTTGATGAATTTCAAACTGATAAATCTAAAAAAGTAGCCTCAAAAGAAGTTAGCGAAGAAAAGAAAAAAGAAAAGGAAGAACTTCGCCTGGCTCGAGAAAAAGAACAGGAAGACAAGCAAAAAGCTGCCGAAGCCAAAGAAAAAGAAGTCGTCAAGGCACAATCAAAGCTTGATGGTCCTAAAACTGTTGGTAAAATTGATTTGGACAAACCCAAAAAAGAGCAAACTCCAAAAGAAGAAAAACCTGCTGAAGAAAAACCTGCTGAAGAAAAAATAGCAAAAGAAGAAAAACCTGCTGAAGAAAAACCTAAAGAAGTTGAAGAGCCCAAACCTTCTAAAAAGGAAGCTAAAGAAGAACCAAAAAAAGAAGTAAAAAAAGCAGAACCAGAAACTCCTGCAAAAGAAGAACAGGATGGCTCAGCACTCACAGAAACCAAATACACCAAGTTGGATGGCCCCAACTTTACAGGCAAAACGATAGACTTAGAACAATTTAAAAAGTCAAAAAAGAAGCCCGAAAGACCAAAACCAAGTACCGGTGCTTCTAAAGACTCTAAAGACTCGAAAGATTCAAAAGGCAAAAGGAAAAGAATTACAAAAGAGCCAGCAAGAGGTGGTGCGGCATCGGGCGGTGCTTCCAGGGGCAAAACTTCCAAAGGACGTGGCAGGCAAATAACACATAAGGAAGAGCCAAGCGAAGAAGAAGTGCAAAAGCAAATCAAGGAAACGCTTGAAAAACTTCAGGGAAAATCCTCCAAAGGAAAAGCCGCAAAATACAGAAGAGATAAAAGAGATACACACCGTCAAAAGTCTGAAGATGAACTTGCAAGCCAGGAAGCACAAAGTAAAGTGCTTCAGGTAACAGAATTTGTATCTGTTAACGAACTTTCAACCTTAATGAACGTTCCTGTTACTGACATTATTTCTGCTTGTATGACACTTGGAATGATGGTGACGATGAACCAAAGGCTCGATGCAGAAACATTAACTATTGTAGCAGACGAGTTTGGGTTTGAAGTTAAATTTGTTACGGCCGATTCTGAGGATGCTGTTGTTGAAGAAGAAGTAAACCCAGAAGACCTTGAACCAAGAGCACCCATAGTAACTGTAATGGGACACGTTGACCACGGTAAAACATCTTTATTAGATTACATTCGTCAGGAAAACGTTATTGCAGGAGAGTCCGGGGGAATCACACAGCATATTGGTGCCTATGCAGTTCAGCTTGAAAATGGTCAGAAAATCACATTTCTGGATACACCGGGTCACGAAGCTTTTACAGCTATGCGTGCCAGAGGTGCCAAAGTAACTGACCTTGCCATTATTGTTGTTGCTGCAGATGATGATGTGATGCCTCAAACAAAAGAAGCAATCTCTCACGCCCAGGCTGCAGGAGTGCCCATAGTGTTTGCAATCAATAAAATTGACAGACCCGAGGCAAACCCAGAAAAAATTAAAGAAAAACTTGCCGGAATGAACCTTCTTGTAGAAGATTGGGGTGGAAAAATTCAATCTCATGATATCTCTGCAAAACAAGGAACCGGTGTAAAAGAACTTTTAGAAAAAGTACTCCTCGAAGCCGAGTTACTTGAATTGAAAGCAAACCCAAATAAACCTGCTACAGGAACTGTTGTTGAAGCATTTCTTGACAAAGGAAGAGGGTATGTGTCTACAATTTTAGTGCAATCAGGTACTTTAAATATTGGAGATTATATCTTAGCAGGTCAACATAGCGGAAAAGTAAAAGCGATGCATGATGAACGTGGTCATAATATTAAATCTGCCGGACCGGCATCACCGGTTTCAGTTTTAGGGATTGATGGAGCACCTCAGGCAGGTGATAAGTTTGCTGTTTATGAAGATGAAAGAGAAGCAAAGGCTATTGCAACAAAACGCACCCAATTACAAAGAGAACAATCAGTTAGAACACAACGCCATATTACACTTGATGAAATAGGAAGACGTATTGCTTTAGGCGATTTCAAAGAGCTGAATGTTATTTTAAAAGCAGATGTGGATGGTTCTGTTGAAGCATTAACAGATTCTTTCCAGAAATTATCAACTGAAGAAATTCAAATCAACATTATACACAAAGCGGTTGGTCCAATAACTGAAAGTGATGTATTATTAGCTTCGGCTTCTGATGCTGTGATAATAGGATTTAATGTGCGCCCAATGGGTAATGCCCGACAAATTGCAGATAAAGAAGAAATTGACATCAGAATGTATTCCATTATTTATGATGCGATCAACGATCTTAAAGACGCGATGGAAGGGATGCTGTCACCGGAATTGAAAGAAGAAATTACCGGTACTGCTGAAGTTAGAGAAACATTCAAAATCTCAAAAGTTGGAACCATTGCAGGTTGTATGGTAACTAGTGGAAAAATCATCAGAAATACCGGTATCAGGATTATTCGCGAAGGTGTTGTAATCCACACAGGAACTCTTGCTTCACTAAAACGCTTTAAAGATGATGTGAAAGAAGTTTCTAAAGGCTATGACTGTGGGATCCAGATTAAAAATTACAATGACCTTGTAGAAGGTGATATAATTGAAGGATTCCAAGAGGTTGAAGTCAAGAAAAAACTAAAATAATATATTTAAATAAATCTAAAATAAAAATGCTGTTCAAAACTGAACAGCATTTTTTATGAGCCATCATTTTAGTTTAAAATTTGTAACATTAAAAAAAAGAACCCGTCTTTTACTTAAAGATCTCATTGATGAATAAATTGTTTACGCGATTATTGCTTTCGGTTTTAATTTTAAGCTGCATTCATAGCAGTGCTCAAACAACAGATAGCATTTTTAGAAAAAAAATAGTTGTTTCAAAAGTTTCAACGGCTCCAAAAATTGATGGAATTTTAGATGATAAAGTGTGGGAATCAGCTCCGATAGCTTCAAATTTTATCGAAAGACAACCCGTAAACGGAAAACCAATTCCTGATAGTTTAAAAACCGAAGTAAAAATTATTTACGACGATTTAGGTATTTATTTTGGAGCTGTGATGTATGACCCTGAACCTGATAAAATATTAAAAGAATTAACAGAAAGAGATGAAATTGGCAATGATGATTTCTTTTTTATTCTTTTGAATGGATACAATGACCGGCAACAAAGCTTGCAATTTATTGTTACAGCCGCTGGAGTGCAATATGATGCAAAAATGACCAACGACTCTGAAGATTCTTCCTGGAATGCCGTTTGGTTTAGCGAAGTAAAAATTAATGATGATAATTGGGTTGCTGAACTATTTATCCCCTATTCTGAGCTGCGTTTTCCAAAAAAAGAGGTTCAAACCTGGGGTCTAAATATGGAGCGGGAGTTTAGAAGAACTCGCACTCGTTACAGCTGGAATTATATTGATAATTCAAAAGGCGGGTTTTCTATTTATGACGGCGAAATTCACGGGATTGAAAACATCAAAACACCGGTAAGACTCTCTCTACAACCTTACCTGTCTACCTATGTTAATAGTTTTGACGGTGACTCAGAAGTTGTTTTTAACGGTGGAATGGATTTAAAATATGGAATCAACGATGCATTTACCCTTGATATGGTATTAATCCCTGATTTCGGACAAACAAAATTTGATGAAACCGTTTTAAACCTTTCTGCATTTGAAGTGCAATATGCAGAACAACGACCCTTTTTCACAGAGGGGACAGAGCTTTTTTCAAAGGGCGGCTTGTTTTACTCAAGAAGAGTAGGAGATGCACCTAGTGGTTATCCAAATTTAAATGAAAATGAAACAATCAGTTCTTTTCCATCAAAAGTTGATTTGGTCAATGCCACAAAAGTTTCAGGTAGAACCTCTGGTGGATTGGGAGTAGGTGTTTTCAATGCTGTTACAAAAAATGCATATGCAACCATCCAAAACAGCGAAACTCAGGAAAACAGAGAAGAACTGGTTGAGCCGCTCACAAATTATAATGTATTGGTGCTGGACCAGCGTTTTGGTGACAATAACTCGATTTCGGTTATTAATACCAATGTTTTACGTGAAGGCAGTTTCAGGGATGCCAATGCGACTGCAGCATTACTTAGCATAACTAACAAAAATAATACTTTTAGATATAATGTTGAAGCTAAAAGTAGTTGGGTGCTGACCGATTCTACAAAATTTGGTATGGAAGGGAGAGCACAAGTGGCTAATATTAGTGGTAAACACAGATTCACTACGGCAATAAATTTTAGAACTATTGATTATGATATTAATGACCTGGGCTTTTCTTCAAATACAAACTACATAAATTATTATGGATATTATGGTTATCGATATCTCCAGCCGAGGGGTTTTTTAAATAACTTAAATCTTAATTTTAATCTCAATTTCAATCGAAGACTCCAACCTGACCTTTATTATGCTTACAATTTTAATTTTAATTCAAACTTTGTAACTAAAGACTTTTTAGCATTTGGTGGGGGTTTTGAAATGACTCCCTTTGGAGTAAATGATATTTATGAGCCAAGAGTAAAAGGGTGGTATGTGAAGCAACCGGCATATTATAACCCTTGGGTTTGGATTTCAACAGATTACAGAAAAAAGTTTGCGGTAGATTTAAATACAGATTTTCAAAAGTTTGATGAAAAAAACAGACAGATAGCAGAATTTAGGTTTTCACCAAGGTTTAGGTTTTCTGATAAGTTAAAACTAATCACCAGTGTGTCAGCAATTTTTTCATCAAATGAACAAGGGTTTGTGAGCTTTGATAACAGTCAAATTATATTTGGGCAACGCGATCGAAATACATTAATTACCTCACTGGAATCACAGTATATATTTAACAATAAAATGGCGGCTAATGTCTCCTTTAGGCATTACTTTTCTGAGGTAGATTACCATCAATATTACACCCTTCAACGCGATGGTTCATTAGAGGATAACAGTTTCTATACCAATCCACATGATACAACTTATAATAGCTGGAATCTGGATGTGCGTTACAGCTGGTGGTTTGCTCCCGGTAGTCAATTAACCTTTTTGTATCGAAATTCGATTGAGAGTTTCTTTGAAAATTCAGGATTTAGCTTTTCTGAAAATTTTGACAATCTTTTTGAAAAACCGCAATTCCATAGTTTTTCAATTAGAATTAGTTACTTTTTGGATTATAACAGAACTAAAAATTATTTCAGTAAACCACAGAAAGAGGAGCGTGTGGGGCTTAGATTTCCCCCTAAAATGACATTGGGTAATAACCAAAAAGGTTAATTACGCCTGTCTGGCCTAAAAACAAAGGCATTAGGAAATTCTTTCTGAATCTCCAATAAAGCTCTGTCTGCTTCTAGTCGTGTTACAAAATTTCCAACCCATACTTTATAGTTAGGAGTTTCATATTCAATGGTTGCTTTCCAGAGCGCCCTACTTTTTTGATAATCTTTGATAATGGTGTTTGCTTGTTTTAACTCACCGTAATACAACTGAATGGTAAAGCCATCACTGAGCTTATTTTCCTTTGAAAGCATTGTTTTAAGTCTCAAAAGTTCAGTGATTTTATCGTCTTCATAAATTTCAACAGTGCCTTGTTGTGCATTTGTGACATTGAGGTTAAACACAAATAAAATTAAGGTGATATAAAGTGAATATTTCATATTTGGTAAACTCATTTTTTATTCGTTACAAAGCTAAATCATTATAACTGATTCATGCATAAAATTATTATTTAGAATTAATATAAATTATCTGTTAACGCATAGTTTGAATTCCTAAAATGGACTTAAAATGTTACTTTTGTCCAGTTATTTTGAGGGAAATTTGCTTAACTCTTTTTTTATGAGCACATAAGCTAAATTCCTTCCAATTTTTACACGATAATACATTACAAAGTATGAAAAAGGTGAAATACCCAAATCTATTGTTTAAATTATCTTCCTATGTGTTAGCAGCTATGCTGTTAATTTTCACAAACAATCTTAATGCTCAAGAAGAAACTGCTCAAGATACTACAGAAGTTGTATCAGAAGATACAACAGAAACTGTAGCAGACCTGGGGGGTGATCCTGTGGCCGGAAGACAATTGTTTAATAGTAATTGTGCTGCCTGTCACCAGCTAGACCGCAAAGGTGTAGGTCCAGCTTTAAGGGGCGTGGCTGAAAAGTATGAGAAAGAGTGGTTGTACAGCTGGATTAGAAATAGTCAAGCCTTAGTGAAAGCGGGTGATCCTACGGCAGTTGCTTTGTTTGAAGAATGGAACCAGTCTGTAATGCAGGCATTCCCACAATTGTCAGATGAAGATTTAGATAATATTATAGCATATACAAGCGCGCCCAAAGCTGAACCTGCATCAGCAACGGCAGATACTACCGGAGGGGGAACAACTTCTCAAGATTCTGGGATATCAAATAGCCTGATTTTAGGAGTATTGGCTATTGTGATGTTGATGCTTGTGATTATGCTGTTCCTTGTAAACAATGTTCTTAAGAAGATTGCCGTAGCAAACAAAATAGAATATGAAAGGAAAGAAAAATCAACACCCCTATGGAAGGCCTTTGTGCAAAACCAGTTTTTGGTTTTAGTAACAGCTGTGTTTCTTTTGTTGGCAGGAGGGTATTATGCTTATGGCTTCTTTATGCAGGTAGGAATAGATCAAGGTTATGCACCGGTACAACCCATTCACTTTTCACATAAAATTCACGCCGGTGACAATCAAATTGACTGTAATTTTTGTCACTCTTCTGCCAGAAAAAGCAAGCATTCAGGAATTCCTTCATTAAATGTGTGTATGAGTTGCCACGAAAACATTTATGAGTACAATGGCGAAGAAGATATAGAAAATGGCTACACAAAAGAATTTTATGATGCTGAAATAGCAAAACTATATGATGCAGTAGGTTGGGATGCTGAAGAAAGAACGTATTCTGGTGAGGAGCAGCCCGTCAAATGGGTGAGAATTCACAACCTCCCGGATCTGGCTTACTTTAATCACTCACAACACGTGAATGTAGCTGGTATTGATTGTCAAACCTGTCACGGTCCAGTTGAAGAAATGGAAATCCTTTATCAATATTCTCCCTTAACAATGGGGTGGTGTATTGATTGTCACCGAACAACCAACGTTGATCTGGAAGGAAATGAATACTATGAAAAAATTCACGCTGAACTTTCTAAAAAGTATGGTGTTGAAAAATTAACAGCTGCTCAAATGGGTGGGCTGGAATGTGGTAAGTGCCACTATTAAAATTTAAATAAAGATAAATTTCAATCTAAAATATGGCATCAAGCAAGAAATACTGGAAAAGTGTTGAAGAGCTAAACGAAAATAGCTCAATTGTTGAGACGCTAAAGCAAAATGAGTTTGTTGAGGAAATTCCAACTGACGAATTCCTTGGTAACAAGGAAGCACTGGAAACTTCAACAACCACTCGTCGTGACTTTTTAAAATATGTCGGGTTTACCACGGCAGCTGCATCATTGGCAGCGTGTGAAGGACCTGTCGTTAAGTCCATTCCTTACGTTATCCATCCGGATGAAATTGTGCCCGGACTTGCAAATTTCTATGCAACCACAATTGCAGATGGTTTTGATTTTGCATCTGTATTGGTTAAAACTAGAGAAGGAAGACCCATCAAAATTGAAAACAATACACTCGCCAACACCAAAGGTGGTGCGAATGCAAGAGTCCAGGCATCTGTTTTGTCACTTTATGATAAAAACAGGCTTCAAGGTCCGCTAGCTGAAGGAGAACAAGTAGACTGGGATTATTTCAACCCGCTGGTTGCTTCCAGACTAGACAACCTAGCTGCAAACGGAAGCGAAGTGGTTTTGTTAACTCAAACTTTTGCAAGCCCTTCTACCAGTAAACTTATTAAAGAATTTACAGAGAAATATTCAAACATTCGTCATGTTGTTTATGATACAGTTTCATCTTCTGAAGCTCTTGATGCTTTTCAAATGAAATATGGTGTTAGAGGATTGGCTGATTTTGATTTTTCACAAGCTGAAGTAATCGTTTCAGTTGGTGCTGACTTTCTGGGAGATTGGCAAGGTGGAGGCTATGATGCAGGATATGCCAAAGGACGCATTCCTAAAAACGGAAAAATGTCTCGACACATTCAATTTGAGTCTCTAATGACACTTTCCGGTGCAAATGCTGATAAACGAGTGCCTGTAACGCCTGCACAACAAAAAGAAGTATTGAAGGCATTGGCCGGAAAAAATGCTGATTTACCACAGCATATTCAGGATGCAGTTTCTAACGCAAAAAGACAACTTCAAAAAGCTGGTTCAAAAGCTGTGGTTGTTTGTGGACTGATGGATGTTGAAGCTCAATCAATGACGCTTGATTTGAATGAGTCACTTGGAAGCACTTTATTTGATACAGAACGACCAAGACTAATCAGACAAGGAAACAATCAGGAAGTACTAAATGTTGTTCAAGGTGTAAAATCCGGAGCAATAAAAGGACTTATCACAATGGGTGTAGATCCTTTATATTCTTTACCCAAGAGTGAAGAGTTTTCTGAAGCATACAAAAATTTAGACTTTACCCTTGCATTTGCTATGCGTGAAGATGCAACTGCTTCTGAAGCACAATTAGTTGCTGCCATTCCACACTATCTTGAATCCTGGGGCGATATTCAAATAAAGAAAGGCCACTTTGCACTTTCGCAACCCACCATCAAGCCTTTATTCAACACCCAACAATTTCAGGAAACCTTACTTGCAATTCTTGGAAAAGAACAAAGCTATTACGACTACATTAAAGAAAGTATAGAACCCATACTCGATGGAACTAACTGGAATCAAGCGCTGCACGATGGTGTGTTTGAAAGCACTGCCAGCCTGATGCCTGAGACTGAAGTTGTTTCAGGAACGATGGAGGCTTCTGAATCAAATGGCGCATTTGTAAATCCAATGAATGCTGAAGGTGAGTTTGACTTGATATTCTATACAAAAACTAATATGGGTGACGGGCAAAATGCAAATAACCCATGGCTGCATGAAATGCCCGACCCAATAACAAGAACTTCCTGGGATAATTACCTTACTGTTTCAGCTTCAGATGCAGAAGCATTAGGACTTGTAAACAAACACGTTGCCAATGGAGGTTTGAATGGAAGCTATGTTAATATAACCACAAATGGCACAACGCTTGAACGTGTTCCGGTTTTAATTCAACCCGGCCAGGCTAAAGGTACTGTGGGTCTAGCATTTGGTTTCGGTAAAACTCACAATATTCAAAATGAAATGCAAGTGGGCGTAAATGCCTACACTCTTTATCATAACTTTAAAGGAGTTCAACGCGTTTCACTTGAAAAAGCAACTGGCGAACACGAATTTGCTAGTGTACAGTTGCACAACACTATGATGGGTAGAGACATCATTAGAGAAACCACACTTGAGGTTTTTAACACTGTGGATTACAAGGAGTGGAACCCTAAGCCCAAAGTTTCTTTAAATCATGTCAACACACCTGTAGATTCACCTGATGTAGATTTATGGGAAAGTTTTGATCGTTCTATCGGTCATCACTTCAATCTGTCTATAGATTTAAACGCGTGTACCGGTTGTGGTGCCTGTGTTATAGCATGTCACGCCGAAAACAACGTTCCGGTTGTTGGAAAAACTGAAATTAGAAGAAGTAGAGATATGCACTGGCTGCGAATTGACAGATATTATTCATCAGAAGAAAGTATACTTTCTGATGCCGATAAGAAAAATGCAATTTCCGGTTTAGGAGAATCTCTGAGTCAGTTTGGGGAACTTGAAAATCCTTCAGAAAACCCTCAGGTAGCATTCCAGCCTGTAATGTGTCAACACTGTAACCACGCTCCCTGTGAAACAGTGTGTCCTGTGGCAGCAACATCACATGGACGTCAGGGTCAAAATCAGATGGCCTATAACCGTTGTGTGGGAACAAGATACTGTGCTAACAACTGTCCTTACAAAGTGCGTCGTTTTAACTGGTTCTTGTACAGCCAAAATGATGAGTTTGATTACCACATGAACAATGACCTGGGTAGAATGGTTATCAATCCTGATGTGACCGTGCGCTCACGTGGTGTAATGGAAAAGTGTTCATTTTGTATACAAAAAACACAAAAAACAATCCTTGATGCCAAGCGTGACGGAAGACAGATTACAGATGGTGAATTTCATACTGCCTGTTCAGCAGCTTGTGATAAAGGTGCAATGGTTTTTGGCGATATCAATGATGAAAATGCTGAGATTGTCACCAAATTAAAAGATAAACGTAAGTATCACTTGATTGAGTATTTGGGAACCAAACCAAATGTAATGTATCAAGTGAAAGTAAGAAATACAGAAGAAGTATAATTAGAAACATTTAAAAAAGGATATGTCTCATTACGAAGCACCTATAAGAAGGCCATTAGTTTTAGGAGAAAAAACCTATCACGATGTAACTGTTGATGTAGCCGCACCTGTTGAAGGTAGAGCTAATAAATCTTGGTGGATAGTTTTTTCTATTGCCTTAGTCGCGTTCCTTTGGGGGGTGGGCTGTATAGTATATACCATAGCAACCGGAATTGGCGTATGGGGATTGAATAAAACTGTTGGATGGGCCTGGGATATTACAAACTTTGTTTGGTGGGTAGGTATTGGTCACGCCGGTACACTTATCTCAGCTGTTCTCTTGTTATTCAGGCAAAAATGGAGAATGGCCATTAACCGTTCTGCTGAGGCAATGACAATTTTCTCTGTGATGCAAGCAGGTCTTTTCCCACTCATTCACATGGGACGCCCTTGGTTGGGTTATTGGGTGGTTCCAATTCCAAACCAGTTTGGTTCACTATGGGTGAACTTTAATTCACCTTTGCTATGGGACGTATTTGCAATTTCAACATATCTTTCGGTTTCGCTCGTATTCTGGTGGACAGGATTGCTTCCCGATTTTGCTATGATAAGAGACCGAGCTATAACACCATTTACAAAAAGAATATATAGTATCGTTTCCTTTGGTTGGAGCGGAAGGGCAAAAGACTGGCAGCGATTTGAAGAAGTATCATTGGTCTTAGCCGGTTTGGCAACACCTCTTGTACTTTCTGTTCACACCATTGTATCCTTTGACTTTGCTACTTCGGTAATACCGGGATGGCACACCACTATTTTCCCGCCATACTTTGTTGCAGGAGCGGTATTCTCAGGTTTTGCGATGGTAAATACCTTGCTCATTATCATGAGAAAAGTATCAAATTTAGAAGACTATATTACCATCCAGCATATAGAACTGATGAACATCGTTATTATGATTACGGGTTCTATTGTGGGTGTTGCATATATAACAGAGTTGTTTATAGCTTGGTATTCAGGAGTGGAGTATGAGCAATATGCGTTTCTGAATAGAGCAACCGGTCCTTACTGGTGGGCATACTGGTCAATGATGTTTTGTAACGTAATATCACCACAGGTAATGTGGTTTCCAAAATTGAGGAGAAGCATTATGTTCTCATTTATCATCTCCATTGTGGTAAACATAGGGATGTGGTTTGAGCGTTTTGTAATTATCGTGACCTCGCTTCACAGAGATTATTTGCCCTCATCCTGGACCATGTTTTCACCCACATTTGTTGATATAGGAATCTTTATTGGTACCTTAGGGTTCTTCTTTGTGTTGTTTTTATTATATGCACGAAGTTTCCCTGTAATAGCTCAGGCAGAAGTAAAATCGATATTGAAATCTTCCGGGGCAACATACAAAAAATTAAGGGCTGAACATGGAGATGATGTAGATCATTCAGTTGTTATAGTAAAAGATAATACTAAAAATAAAAACAAAGAATAGCCATGGCATCAAAAGTTATTCATGCAATATATACAGACGATGATGTTTTAATGCAAGCCGTAAAGGATGCTAGAAAGGCACATTATCACATAGGAGAAATCTATACACCATTTCCGGTTCACGGTCTGGACAAAGCAATGGGTCTGGCACCAACGAGACTTGCCATAACTTCATTTATTTATGGGATTATAGGATTGGCAGTTTCTATTGTGATGATGAATTATATTATGATTGAGGACTGGCCTCAGGATATTGGGGGAAAACCCAGCTTTAGTTATATTCAAAACATGCCGGCTTTTGTTCCGGTAATGTTTGAGTTGACCGTGTTTTTTGCAGCTCACTTAATGGTAATTACTTTTTATATGAGAAGTAAGCTATGGCCATTTAAAAAAGCAGAAAATCCGGATGTAAGAACAACAGATGATCACTTCCTTATGGAAATTGATGTTGAAAACCATAGTGTTGAAGAGCTTTCCAAGTTCCTTCAAAATACCGGTGCAATTGAAGTTAATTTAATAGATAAGCAAGAATAATTCCAATGAAAAATAGCGCTTATATATTCGTATTTCTAATCGTTTTAAGCTTGACATCTTGTTCAGACAGCAAGAGCCCAAACTATCAGTTTATGCCTAGTATGTATGAGTCTGCGGCTTATGAGGCATATAGTGAAGGGGAACTATTTGTGAATAACCAGTCAGCAAAACTTCCTGTTGAGGGCACTATACCTAGAGGACATAGTGTTTATGAATATGAAGACTCCCTTGAGGGGCTTACAGACGCAAGAGAAAATTTAAAAAATCCTCTTCCTGTAACTGAAGAAAACCTTGCTGCTGGAAAAGAACTGTATGGATATTTTTGTGCTGTTTGTCACGGAGATAAAGGTGACGGAAAAGGAATTCTTGCTCAACGCGAAAAGTTTTTGGGAATACCCAGCTATGCCGACCCGGGAAGAGTCATTACTGAAGGAAGTATCTACCACGTTCAGATGTATGGACTCAATGCGATGGGTTCATATACAGCTCAAACAACACCTGAAGAACGCTGGCAAATAACCATGCACGTTCAAAACCTAAAGGCTGAACTGGAAGGAAATCCTAAATTAGCAACCATTTCTGAAACGGAAAACGCATCTGCGGAATCTACTTCAGAAAGTGAACAAATAGAAGACTAACAGTAGATTTAAAGAGATAGTTAAAGATATGTACACGCTACCTAATAAACTTAAACTTTTTGCAATTGTATTTATGGTCATTGGTGCCTTAGGTATGGTTGCCGGTTTTGTAAATGCTCCTGGTTCACAAGAGGAAGTAAAAGAAATGTTGGCTCACCATGATGATCACGGAGCAACTGCTGATAGTGAAACAGCTCAACACGATGATGAACACGTTGAACATGTATACCATCAATTACAAAACAGACCTTGGTCTGCCGTATATGTTGCAGCATTTTTCTTCTTTATGATTGCTTTGGGTGCATTAGCGTTTTATGCGATACAACATGTGTCTCAAGCCGGTTGGTCTCCGGTACTCTTCAGGGTTATGGAAGGGATTACCGGTTATCTTGTTCCCGGTTCAATCATTATGTTTTTACTTTTAGTGCTTTCGGCAATGCATGTTAACCACATTTTCCATTGGATGAACGCTGAATTGTTTGATCCTGCAAGTGAAAAATATGATGCCTTGGTTGCTAATAAATCAGCTTGGCTAAATGAAACCTCTTTTTTAATTAGAGCAGCGATTTATTTGCTGGGATGGAATGCATACCGTTACTTATCAAGAAAATATTCATTGAAGCAAGATGAAGAGGGTGGAATGCATTGGTTTAAAAAGAATTTTAAACTTTCTGCCGGGTTCCTTGTGTTTTTTATTGTAACAGAATCAATGATGTCCTGGGACTGGATTATGGGATTTGATCCTCACTGGTTTAGTACATTGTTTGGTTGGTATGTTTTCTCGGGGATGATTGTTTCTGCAATTACTGTGATCGCCATGGTTGCTGTTTACCTGAAATCTCAAGGGTATTTAGAACATTTAAACAATAGCCATATCCACGATTTAGCTAAATTTATGTTTGGATTCAGTATTTTCTGGACCTATCTGTGGTTTTCACAGTTTATGCTGATATGGTATGCCAATATACCTGAAGAGGTTACCTATTTTGTTTCGAGAATTGAAGACTACAACCTCTTGTTCTTTGGCATGCTGGTCCTGAATTTTGTTTTTCCACTTTTATTATTAATGAATAGTGACTTTAAACGTGTTAACTGGCTAGTTATAGGAACCGGAATTGTCATCCTTGTAGGACACTACATCGATGTTTTTGTTATGGTTATGCCTGCAACAGTTGGGGAGTCATGGTTTATTGGCATTCCTGAAATTAGTGCTTTATTGTTCTTTTTTGGACTCTTTATTTATGTGGTGTTTTCTACACTTGCAAAAGCACCCCTTCTGGCAAAAGGAAGTCCGTTTATTGAGGAGAGCAAACATTTTCATTATTAATTAAGAACTGTAAAGAACCAATATAAAAATGACAGTATTTTTAGTTTTAGCCGTATTAGTACTTTTTGCTGTAGCGATTTGGCAAATGAATAAAATATTCCAATTGTCAAAAGTTGGAAAACAAGATAATTCTCAGATAGCGAATGATAAAGACAATAACTTTCAGGGAAAGTTAATGGTCTGGTTTATGGTGTTTTTCTACGTGTTCTTAATCTATGGATTCTGGGAGTGGAGTGATGTTCTCCTTCCTGATGCAGCTTCTGAACATGGAAAAGACATCGACCAGTTAATGTTAATTTCAATGGCTATCATTATGTTGGTGCTGGTAATAACACAATTTTTATTACACTATTTTGCATTTAAATACAGAGGAAGACAAGGTCAAAGAGCTGTTTTCTTTGCCGATAATGATAAGTTAGAATTTATCTGGACAATCATTCCGGTTATTGTCTTAGCAGGCTTAATTATCTATGGATTGTTTACCTGGACAGACATAATGAATGTTAGTGAAGATGATGATCCCCTTATCATTGAACTCTATGCAAAGCAGTTTACTTGGGAAGCCCGTTATGCTGGTGAAGATAATATTTTGGGAGAAGCAAATGTTCGCTTTATTGAGGGAGTAAACACCATTGGTGTTGACGCTTCAGATCCTGATGCAATGGATGATATCGCAACACGTGAGCTGCATTTACCGGTAGGCAGAAAAGTTTTATTTAAAATGCGCTCACAAGATGTGTTACACTCTGCATATATGCCCCACTTTAGAGCACAGATGAACACCGTTCCCGGAATGATTACTCAATTTGCATTTACACCTTCAATTACTACAGAAGAAATGCGTAAAGATCCTGAAGTAATCGAAAAAGTCGAAAACATCAATGCATTGAGAAATGAAAAAAATGTCGAGTTGGAAGCATTAGGTGAAGAAACACTATTGCCATATGAGTTTGATTATTTGCTGCTATGTAATAAAATTTGCGGAGCATCTCACTACAATATGCAAATGAAAATTATTGTTGAAACTCAAGAAGAGTTTGATGCCTGGTTAGCAGAACAAAAAACCATGGAGCAAACACTCAATCAGTAAAATTTAAGATTAAGAAACATCAGATATGTCAACAGAAGCACACAACAATACAGCAGATCACCACGAAGATCACGGGCATCATCATCATAAAGACACCTTCATTACTAAATATATATTTAGTATAGATCATAAAATGATTTCAAAGCAATATCTGCTTACAGGATTGTTTATGGGAATTATTGGTATTGCAATGTCAATTTTGTTTAGAATGCAACTGGCCTGGCCAGATAAGCAGTTTACAGTTTACGAAATTTTCCTTGGAAAATGGGGAGCAGAAGGCATAATGGATCCCAATGTTTACCTGGCCTTGGTTACAATCCATGGAACCATCATGGTTTTCTTTGTTCTCACTGCAGGTTTGAGTGGTACCTTTAGTAACCTTTTGATTCCGCTTCAGATTGGGGCAAGGGATATGGCCTCAGGATTTTTGAATATGATTTCTTATTGGCTGTTTTTCTTATCGAGCATTATCATGTTGATGTCTTTATTTGTAGAAGCAGGACCTGCAGCAGCCGGTTGGACAATTTATCCGCCACTTAGCGCATTGCCACAAGCGATGCCGGGTTCAGGTGCCGGGATGACACTTTGGTTAGTGTCTATGGCAATATTCATTGCTTCCTCATTACTGGGGTCGCTAAATTATATTGTTACTGTAATCAACTTGCGAACAAAAGGTATGTCAATGACGCGTTTACCACTAACGATATGGGCGTTCTTCGTTACTGCAATTATTGGAGTGGTTTCGTTTCCGGTGCTTTTTTCTGCAGCTTTAATGCTTATAATGGACAGAAGCTTTGGAACATCATTTTTCCTATCTGATATTTATATTGCCGGCGAAGTATTACACAACCAGGGAGGTTCGCCTGTACTCTTTGAACACTTATTCTGGTTTCTAGGACACCCTGAAGTTTATATCGTTATTCTACCGGCATTAGGAATTACCTCTGAAATTATTGCAACAAATTCACGAAAACCAATCTTTGGTTACCGTGCTATGGTTGCTTCAATTCTTGCAATTGCGTTCTTATCAACAATTGTTTGGGGTCACCATATGTTTGTTTCCGGTATGAATCCATTCTTGGGCTCAGTATTTACCTTTACAACATTATTGATTGCGATACCTTCCGCTGTAAAAGCATTTAACTATATCACAACTCTCTGGAAAGGAAATCTTCAGTTTAATCCCGCTATGTTATTTTCCATCGGATTGGTTTCTACTTTTATTTCCGGAGGTTTGACAGGTATTATTTTGGGAGACAGTGCACTTGATATCAATGTCCACGACACCTACTTTGTGGTAGCCCACTTCCACCTTGTGATGGGTATTTCAGCGTTGTATGGTCTTTTTGCAGGAGTGTATCATTGGTTTCCTAAAATGTTTGGCAGGATGATGAACAAGAACCTTGGTTATGTTCATTTTTGGGTGACTGTTATTGGTGCCTATGGAATATTTTTCCCAATGCACTTTATTGGAATGGCAGGACTCCCCAGAAGATATTACACAAATACAGCATTCCCTTATTTTGATGACCTCGCAAACATAAATGTGGTAATCACCATTTTTGCTATCATCACAGCAGCCGTGCAGTTGGTGTTCCTCTATAATTTTATTAGCTCCATATTTTATGGAAAGAAAGCGCCACAAAACCCCTGGAAATCCAATACTTTGGAATGGACAACACCAGTAAAACACCTTCATGGAAACTGGCCGGGAGCGATTCCACACGTTTATCGTTGGTCTTATGACTATAGTAAACTAAACAAAGAAGGTGATGATTATGTCATAGCAGGACAGGATTTTGTTCCACAAAACGTTCCACTTCAGGAAGGTGAGGAAGAATTAAACCATTAAAATGACTCTTTTATAAATATGAAAAGCCCTTTGTGAATTCAAAGGGTTTTTTCTTTTTGAACCAAATAAGAGTCGCTTCATTTTTCCCTATCTTTGTTTTTATGAATGAAAACTTAGACCCAACGGGAGAAAATTTCTCTCCTGAAGAAATGGACATTGAACGTAAACTACGTCCGTTAAGCTTTAGTGATTTTACCGGTCAGGAACAGGTGATTGAGAACCTTAAAATATTTGTGCAAGCTGCAAATTTAAGAGATGAAGCTCTTGACCACACCTTGTTTCATGGTCCACCGGGTCTAGGAAAAACTACCCTTGCACATATCCTTGCAAATGAACTTGAAGTGGGTATCAAAATCACTTCAGGACCAGTCTTGGACAAACCGGGTGATTTAGCAGGCTTACTTACTAACCTTGAAGAACGTGACGTCTTATTTATTGATGAGATTCACAGATTAAGTCCCATAGTTGAAGAATACCTCTATTCTGCAATGGAAGACTATAAAATAGATATTATGATTGAAACAGGACCCAATGCCCGTACAGTTCAAATCAATTTAAACCCCTTTACCCTCATTGGAGCCACAACACGATCTGGACTTTTAACAGCACCTATGCGTGCTCGTTTTGGAATTGCCTCTAGATTACAGTATTACAATACAGAACTTTTAACGACAATTGTTCAGCGAAGCGCCGAAATTCTAAAAGTTAAGATTGGAATGGAAGCAGCTATTGAAATTGCAGGCAGAAGCCGTGGTACACCACGTATTGCCAATGCACTTTTGCGAAGGGTGAGAGATTTTGCACAAATAAAAGGTAATGGAGCTATTGATATAAAAATCGCAAAATATGCCCTGGAAGCATTAAATGTTGATCAGTTCGGTTTGGATGAAATGGACAACAAAATTCTCACCACCATCATCGATAAATTTAAAGGAGGCCCTGTTGGGATTACTACCTTGGCAACCGCAGTGAGCGAAAGTGCTGAAACCATCGAAGAAGTGTATGAACCTTTTTTAATTCAGCAGGGATTTATTGTGAGAACACCCCGCGGACGTGAAGTTACTGAAGCAGCCTACAAACATCTTGGAAAACTTAAAGGCCCTGCTCAAGGTGGTTTATTTTAAATCAGTTTCCTAAGATTTACTTTATCAGGGTTTAAACAATACCAAAAAATTTAATTAATTGTATTTAGAATTTTTTAAATGAACGTGAAAGAAACCCATACTTCACTTATAAAAATGGAAGCCAAACGTTTAGGGTTTTTATCCTGCGGAATCAGTAAAGCCGAATTTTTAGAAGAGGAAGCACCCCGCTTAGAGCAGTGGCTGAAAAAAAACAGGCACGGTACAATGCACTATATGGAAAACTATTTTGACAAACGCCTGGACCCAACAATACTGGTTCCGGGAGCAAAAAGTGTTGTTTCATTATTGCTCAATTATTTTCCTGACAAAGTGCAAAATCAGGATAGCTATAAAATTTCAAAATATGCTTATGGTATGGACTATCACTTTGTAATTAAAGATAAACTAAAATCTTTGTTACAATTTATTAATCAAGAAATTGGAGAAGTGGGAGGAAGGGCGTTTGTAGATTCTGCTCCTGTGTTGGACAAAGCGTGGGCAGCAAAAAGCGGCTTGGGATGGATAGGCAAACACAGCAACTTGCTATCTAAAAAAGCCGGGTCCTTTTACTTCATTGCAGAACTCATTATTGACCTTGAGCTAAATTATGATACACCAGTTACAGATCATTGTGGCTCGTGTACCGCATGCATTGATGCTTGTCCCACACAAGCAATTGTTGAACCCTATGTGGTAGACGGCAGTAAATGCATTTCTTATTTTACCATTGAGTTAAAAGATGCTATTCCAAATGAGTTTAAAGGAAAATTTGAGGATTGGATGTTTGGCTGCGATGTCTGTCAGGATGTGTGCCCCTGGAATCGGTTTTCTACACCGCATCAGGAACCCTTATTCAATCCTAAACCTGAGTTATTAGCAATGACTAAAAATGATTGGAACGAAATCACCGAAGAAGTATTTAAAAAACTATTTAAAAATTCAGCTGTAAAGCGCACCAAATTTGATGGATTAAAAAGAAATATAAAATTTATAAGAAGCTCATAATTCCTCATCTATTTATCACTCATAAAGATTAACAATTAAATTTTTCAGATTTCGTGGATAAACTTACCTTTGCTTGTCATACTAACTACAAAACCTTATGAGCAAAGAAAGCAGAAGAAGAGAAGCTTTAGTATATCACGCAAAACCAAAGCCGGGGAAGATACAGGTTGTACCAACAAAAAAATATGCATCTCAGAGAGACTTGTCATTGGCATACTCCCCGGGAGTTGCCGAACCTTGTCTGGAAATTGCAAAAGACAAAAATAACGTTTATAAATATACCACCAAAGGAAACCTTGTTGCAGTTATTTCAAATGGAACAGCAGTTCTAGGGTTAGGGAATATTGGTCCTGAAGCATCCAAGCCGGTGATGGAAGGGAAAGGCTTGTTGTTTAAAATATTTGCTGATATTGATGTTTTTGATATTGAAGTAGATACTGAAAATATTGATGCTTTTATTGAAACGGTTAAAAATATAGCACCCACTTTTGGGGGTATCAACCTTGAAGATATCAAAGCTCCTGAAGCATTTGAAATTGAAAGGCGCCTTAAAGAGGAGCTTGACATTCCAGTGATGCATGATGACCAGCACGGCACCGCAATTATTTCAGCAGCTGCGCTTATCAACGCTTTGGAACTGGCAAATAAAAAAATTCACAAAGTAAAAATAGTTATCAGCGGAGCGGGGGCAGCTGCTATTTCTTGTACCCGTTTGTATAAAGCATTTGGGGCAAAAGCTGAAAATATAGTAATGCTAGACAGCAAAGGTGTGATAAGAAAAGACCACCCCAATTTGAGTCCCGAAAAAGCAGAGTTTGCCACTTCAAAAAAAATAAACACTCTCGAAGAAGCTCTTAAAAAAGCCGATGTATTTGTTGGGCTCTCTGTTCAGGATATCGTAACTCCTGCTATGTTGAAATCCATGAGCAAAAACCCCATAGTTTTTGCGATGGCAAACCCCAATCCTGAAATTGATTATGACCTTGCCATAAAAACCAGAGACGACATTATCATGGCTACAGGAAGGTCAGACCA
Organism: Planktosalinus lacus; assembly: GCF_014640155.1. Classification (GTDB taxonomy): domain Bacteria; phylum Bacteroidota; class Bacteroidia; order Flavobacteriales; family Flavobacteriaceae; genus Planktosalinus; species Planktosalinus lacus. The sequence continues at coordinate 440,744 of NZ_BMGK01000001.1, forward strand.
TCCCAATCAGGTTAATAACGTACTTGGATTTCCTTATATTTTCAGGGGAGCACTAGATGTGCGAGCAACAAAGATTAATGAGGAAATGAAAAAGGCTGCAGTTTTGGCCCTCGCCGAATTAGCCAAAGAACCTGTTCCTGAACAAGTTAATATTGCTTATGGCGAAACAAAACTGAATTTTGGAAGAGATTACATCATTCCAAAACCATTTGACCCCCGCCTGATAGCAAAAGTACCACCTGCTGTGGCAAGAGCAGCTATGGAATCTGGGGTTGCGAAAGAACCCATTGTTGACTGGATCAAATATGAAGACGAACTTTATGAACGTATGGGTGCCGATAACAAGATTGTGCGTTTACTTGTTAACAGGGCCAAAACAGATCCCAAACGTGTTGTCTTTGCAGAAGCAGATCATCTGGATGTGTTAAAAGCTGCTCAGATTATATATGATGAAAAAATTGGAATACCCATACTTTTAGGTAGAAAAGAAGTCATTTTAGAATTGATGAATGAAATAGATTTTGATGCACCTATCGAAATTATTGACCCAAAAGCAGACGAAGAAGACACACGGAGAAATCATTATGCAACTAAATATTGGGAAGCTAGAAGGCGCAGTGGAGTGACACTTTATGAGGCCAAAAAATGGTTGCGAGAGCGCAACTATTTTGCAGCTATGATGGTTAATGCCGGTGATGCAGATGCTCTTATAACAGGTTATTCACGCTCTTACCCCTCAGTTTTAAAACCTATGCTGGAAGTAATAGGGAAAATTGAAGGCGTAGATAAAGTAGCAGCCACAAACTTGATGGTCACCAAAAGAGGCCCGATGTTTTTGTCTGACACTTCCATCAATATTGACCCCACTGCAAAAGAACTTGCCAAAATAGCTCAAATGACTGCATTCACGATGAAAATGTTTGGTATGACACCGGTTATGGCTATGGTTTCTTATGCTAATTTTGGTTCTTCAAAACACGAAAAAGCTAGAAAAGTCAAAGAAGCCGTTTCACTCCTGCATAGAACAAGTCCCGATTTGATAGTAGATGGAGAAGTTCAAATGGATTTTGCGCTCAATATGGAATTGCATAAAAAGAATTTTCCATTTTCAAAATTGGCAGGAAAGAAGGTAAATGCATTGATATTTCCAAGTTTAGATTCTGCAAATAGTAACTATAAGCTTTTAAAAGAATTGAACAATGCTGAATCAATAGGGCCAATAATGTTGGGAATGAAAAAACCGGTTCATATACTTCAATTGGGTGCCAGTGTTGAGGAAATTGTAAATATGGCCGCTGTAGCAATTATTGATGCCCAGCAAAAGGAAAAAAGAGCAAACAGCCAAAAGTTAAAACGAAAGAAACGTTAGTGTTTCAAATAGAAAGATTTGTCTTTTTTTAAAAAGGGATTGATAATAAAAATACTATATTTGACGTTTAACACTAAGTTAACAAATGATAGCACACATTAATGGACGGATGGTTGAGAAAAGCCCAACGGGTGTTGTGATTGACTGTGGAGGAGTAGGCTATCAAATACATATTTCATTGCACACATTTTCGACCCTTCCCCAAACTGAAAATGTTAAATTGTACACCCATCTTTTGGTAAAAGAAGATGCCCATACACTCTATGGATTTGTTGAGCAATTTGAGCGTGAAATATTCAGGCTTTTAATATCTGTTTCGGGTGTAGGAGCGGGAACAGCAAGAACAATGCTTTCTTCTTTAACCCCTAACCAGATAAAAGAAGCAATAGCTCTTAATGATGTTGCTACCATTCAGTCAATTAAAGGGATTGGGGCAAAAACAGCACAAAGAGTTATTTTAGATTTGAAAGACAAAATTATAAAAGTATATGCTTTGGATGATGTTTTAAGTCAATCAAGCAATACCAATAAAGATGAAGCGTTATCTGCATTGGAAACGTTGGGGTTTTTGAGAAAACAGGCTGAAAAAGCCTGTGATAAAGTGTTAAGAGAAAACCCTGAAGCCACTGTAGAGACAATAATAAAATTAGCGTTAAAAAACTTGTAAAAAATTGGGCACAAAAAACTATTCTAACAAGAAATTTCAGGTCTTCACCAGTATATTTTTAATAAGCTTTTTCCTATTGAGCATCGCAGCTACTGCTCAAGTTCCAGATCCTGAAGAGAACAATCAAACAGAACAAGACACACTTAAAACCGGCTTTTCGATGGGGCAAATGGATTTGCCTAATCCACCAAGCATAATAGATCTGTATACATATGACCCTGTTTCGGGTATGTACATTTACAATCAAATGTTGGGAAGCTTTTCAATTTCTTACCCGATGGTTCTGACACAGGAAGAATATCAAGACCTGATATTGGAAGAAGAAATGAAAAGCTATTTTAAATCCAAAATCGATGCTGCAGACGGAAGAAAAGAAGGAACTGAGGAAGAACAGAAAAACCTCTTACCGAGCTTTTATGTAGATTCCAATTTGTTTGAAACCATTTTTGGTGGTAATGTAATTGAAGTAATCCCTCAAGGTTCTGTTGAAATGGATCTTGGTTTGCTTTATACAAAACAGGACAACCCTTCCTTTTCACCACGAAACAGAAGTAACCTTACTTTTGATTTTGATCAACGCATCAGCCTTAGTTTATTGGGTAAAGTAGGTGAACGATTGCAGATCACAGCCAATTATGACACCCAGTCAACCTTTGATTTTCAAAATCAGATTAAACTTGAATACACTCCCACCGAAGATCAAATTATTCAAACCATCGAAGTTGGTAATGTGAGTATGCCTTTGAATAGTTCATTAATTCAGGGAGCACAAAGCCTTTTTGGAGTTAAAACCGAATTGCAATTTGGTAAAACAAGAGTAACCGGTGTGTTTTCTGAGCAAAAGTCTGAATCTCGTAGTGTTGTTGCTCAGGGAGGAGGAACCGTAAATGACTTTGATGTTTTTGCACTCGAGTATGATGAAGACCGTCACTTTTTCCTAAGTCATTATTTTAGAGATAAATATGATGATGCACTTGAACAATACCCCTTTGTCAACTCCAATGTGCAAATTTCCAGAATAGAAGTATGGGTAACAAATCTAACCAACACAACTGATAACGTTAGAAATATCGTTGCACTTCAAGATATTGGTGAATCAGATCCCTCAAATATAGGATTGAGTTTTCCTCCGGGAGGTTTTGTAAACCGCCCACCTGGATCATATCCTGACAATGGGAATAACGACTTCAACCCCTTTGGCATTGAAGGCGGTGCACAATCTGTACTCAATCAAAATATACGAAATGTCTCAACAGTTGAATCCGGTTTTGGAGGTGTTCAAGTCTCCCAAGGAAGAGATTACGTAACTTTGGAAAACGCTAGAAGATTGATGCCTAACGAATATACCTTAAACGGACAATTGGGGTATATATCTTTAAATCAAAGACTTAGCAATGACGAAGTGCTTGCTGTAGCTTATCAATACACAGTAAATGGACGCGTTTATCAGGTGGGTGAATTTTCAAATGATGGCATTGAGTCTACACAAGGTGGAAATATTGGTGATCCAAACCCAGATCCAAATCCAGACCCAAATGCTCCACAACCAGGGGAATCACAAAATATCGTGGTTAAAATGCTCAAGAGTAACATTGTAAATGTGAACCAACCTATCTGGGATTTAATGATGAAAAACATCTACAGTCTGGGTGCATTTCAATTGGAGCAAGAGGATTTTAGATTGAATATACTATACACAGATCCATCACCTTTAAACTATATTACTGCCGCAGAAGGAAACTCAGAGTTTCCTGCTACACCACTTCCTGAAGATGTTGATCAAACTACTTTACTAAAAGTTTTTAACCTAGACCGATTGAATTATAATAACGATCCACAACAAGGTGGTGACGGATTTTTTGACTTTTTACCAGGATTGACTGTTGATACTCAAAATGGAAGAGTAATCTTTACAACTGTGGAGCCTTTTGGTGAGCATTTATTTGATGAATTAAGCACGTCTGGAAGTAGTGAAAATTATGACGTTCCTGCAACATACAACGCCAATCAAAATAAATATGTGTTCCGATCACTGTACCGAACAACCAAAACAGTTGCTGAACAAGAGGACAGTGATAAAAACAAATTTCAGTTAAAAGGAACTTATAAGTCATCAGGTGCAGATGGAATTTCTATTGGAGCCTTCAATATTCCACAAGGTTCTGTCACGGTTACCGCAGGTGGTAGATTATTGGCTGAAGGAGTAGATTACACTGTGAACTATCAGCTGGGAAGAGTGCAAATTTTAGATCAAGCACTTTTAAATTCCAACACTCCAATCCAAATCACGACTGAAAACAACACCGTTTTTGGACAACAAACCAAACGATTCACAGGGTTGAATGTGGAACACCAGTTCAATGAAAACTTCCTTATTGGAGCCACTTATTTAAATTTAAACGAGAGACCACTCACCCAAAAAACAAACCTGAGCTCTGAACCAATAAATAACACCATTTTTGGTTTCAACGCTAATTATTCAACTAAAGTTCCATTTTTAACAAGACTGGTTAATAAGCTGCCAAATATTGATACTGATGTTGAGTCAAACCTTTCCCTAAGAGGAGAATTTGCATACTTAATGCCGGGATCCCCCAAAGTAGCAGACTTTGACGGAAAAACCACTGTATATGTTGATGACTTTGAAGGTTCACAAACAATGTTGGATGTTAAAGCCCCTTTATCTTGGCATTTAGCAAGCACTCCTGTTGATTTTGGAGGAGAATTAGAAAACAATAATCCGGCCTATAATTTTAATAGGGCCAAATTAGCTTGGTACACCATCGATCCAATTTTTTATAGCACTCAAAGACCTAACGGTATTTCAAACGACGACCTGTCTTCCTATAAAACAAGACGTCTTTTTATAAATGAAATATTCCCTGATACTGACATCGTTCAAGGCCAAACACAAGCGGTATTTTCATTGGACCTGTCTTATTTTCCTTCCGAAAGAGGTCCTTACAACTATAACCCTGAAACCGGCGGAACAAACGATCTGCCAAACCCATCCTCAAGATGGGCCGGAATTACGAGAGAGCTCAATACAACAGATTTTGAAAAATCGAATGTTGAATACATTCAATTTTGGGTATTGGATCCGTTTATTTATGACGAAAATGCAACTAACAACGGTGGTCAATTGCGTTTTAATTTAGGAAGCATTTCTGAAGACATTCTTAAAACAGGAAGAAAGCAATATGAAAATGGCTTACCCCCTGATGGTGGAACTGAAGGCACAAGAGAAACAGTTTACGGAAAAGTGCCTACCAACCAGTCACTGGTATATGCTTTTGATACCCAAGGACAACAACGAACCAATCAGGACATTGGACTAGATGGAGCGAATGATGCAGAAGAAGCCTCTTTATTTCCATTATTTGGCGGTCTGCCAGATCCAGCCGGTGATAATTATACTTACTTTCTGCAGGCTGAAGGCGATATTGTAACACGTTATAAAAATTACAACGGTACACAGGGGAACTCTCCTGTTGAGGTCACAGATACAAACAGAGGTTCAACTACACTTCCCGATGTTGAAGACTACAACCGAGACAACACAATGAACACGGTGAATAGTTATTTTGAATACGAAATTGATTTGTTTCCGGGAATGAATGTCGACAACAACCCCTACATTACTGATGTAAGAGAACTAGAAGTAAACCTTCAAAACAATGAAACACAATCAGTGAGATGGGTACAATTTAAAATTCCGATTAGTAGTCCAGACCGCGCTGTAAATGGAATTACTGATTTCAGATCCATTCGTTTTATGAGAATGTTTTTAACTGATTTTGAGGAGGATATCACTTTCAGGTTTGGAACACTTGATCTTGTAAGAGGAGATTACAGAAGATACACGCAAAGTTTAAATCCAGCCGGGACGTTACCCGCTAACAGTAACACAACTTTTGAAGTAGAGTCTGTCAGCATAGAAGAAAATGCGGGAAGACAGCCCATTCCTTACGTATTGCCTCCCGGAGTTGAGCGGGAAGAGTTGATCAATAACAATTCAAACATTCGTCAAAATGAGCAGTCACTTGCTTTAAGAGTTTGTGGCTTGGAACCGGAAGATGGGCGTTCAGTTTATAAGAACTACAACATAGACATGCGCCAGTACAAGAACCTGGAGATGTTTATTCACGCAGAATCTCTTGTAAATCAAATTGCGCTAAACGATGGTGATTTGGTAGCTTTTATGCGACTTGGGAATGACTTAAACCAAAACTTTTATGAAGTTGAGATTCCACTAAACCTTACAAATTTTGGAGCAACATCACCCGAAGAAATATGGCCGGTAGAGAACCGAATGAATCTTCCTCTTAAACTGCTTCAGGAAGTAAAGTCTATTGTATTGGGAAATCCAGAAGCCTATGATTTAAGTGAAATAGTTTATTTTAATGAATCGGAGTTGGAGGGAAGTCTTGGTGGCCCCGAAAATGATATGCGAATAGGTATCAAAGGAAATCCCAGTTATGGAAATGTTAGAACCATCATGATTGGAGTTAAAAATGCTACAGATGCAGAAATTTGCGGAGAGGTTTGGGTAAACGAGCTTAGATTGACTGAACTGAATAATGAAGGCGGCTGGGCTGCTGTAGCCAGCATGGATGTAAACCTTGCAGATTTTGCAAGTGTTAGTGCAATTGGAAAACGCACGACTGTTGGTTTTGGCTCGATTGAGCAAGGGCCTAACGAGCGAAGCCTTGAAGACGTGCAACAATATGACGTAGTTACCAATGTAAATGTAGGTCAGCTATTACCACAAAATTGGGGAATCCAGGTTCCATTTAATTATGCAATTGGTGAAGAGTTAATCACACCGCTTTATGACCCGGAATTCCAGGACATCGAACTTGATGCACGAATTGATAATGCCGAAAGCGCTGAAGAGCGGGATCAAATCAGGGATCAATCAGTTGATTACACAAAGCGCCAAAGCATTAACTTTATAGGAGTAAGAAAAGAAAGAACCGGCGATAAAAAGCCACAACCTTATGATGTTGAAAATATCACCCTTTCATATTCTTACAATCAAGTTGACCATAATAGCTTTGAAATAGAAGAGTCCCTCGAACAAAATATGATGTTAGGTGCTACTTATGATTATAGCTTTACACCAAAACCAGTTGAGCCATTTAAGAAAAACGACTCACTTTTCAGAAGTAGTTATTTACAACTTTTAAAGGACTTCAATTTTAATTATTTACCTACCAATATCTCTGCTAGCACAAATATTACAAGACAATATAACGAACAAAAATTCAGGGAAATTAACTTGCTGCCCGGAAACATTGGATTACCAACCTTGTATCAAAGGAACTTTTTGTTTGACTGGCAATATGCGATGAATTATAATTTAACTAACTCATTGCGATTCAATTTTAATGCATCTAACAATAGAATTGTAAAAAATTATATAGACGAAAACGGAATTATAAATAACGAAATAGGTGTTTGGGATGGTCTTTTTGATGTGGGAGAACCTAACCAACACTATCAAACATTACAGGTAAATTATGATTTGCCGTTTAATAAAATTCCTTTTTTAAGATTTATTAGAGCCACTTATTCATATACCGGGAATTACCAATGGCAAAGGGGAAGTGATTTATTTAGAAATATCGAGCTTGAGCTTGAAGATGGAACTACAGGTGTTTTTGATTTAGGAAATACCATTCAAAACTCAAACACACATCGTATTAATTCTACTCTGGATATGAACAACCTGTATCGTTATATAGGTTTGACAAAGCGAAGACCCACTAGAGCATCATCACAAGGGGCCGGAGAAGAAAGTGGTGCAGGTGACAGAGGAGCAGGATCTAGAGCAGATCGCGGAAGAGGTGGTGATGAAAAATCAAATGGTGATGAAAATGAAAGCGGTGAGCAAACTGTTGGCTTTTCAAACAGAGATGGGGAAAGTGGAGCAGGTGGTGCTGCTGGACAAAGAGGACAAGACGGAGCACCTCGTTTAAGTGGAGGCGATAAGACATATAACACTTTAATTGGATTGCTTACATCGGTAAAAAGATTCCAGTTTAATTATCAGGAAAACAACGGTATTTATATGCCGGGTTATTTACCATCAGTTGGATTTATGGGATCATTAAGACCTTCGGCAGGATTTGCTTTTGGTGGTCAGGGTGAAATCAGAGATTTGGCTGCAAGAAAAGGATGGCTCACAATTTACCCTGAGTTTAATGAACAATATACTGAGGTGGAAAATGTGCAGTTTGACTATCAATCAAATATTGAATTGTTTCCTGATTTCAAAATTGACTTAAATGGTAGCAGAACTTATTCAGAATCTTTTGCTGAAAACTATATTGTGAGAAATGATCAGTACAGGTCATTGGCACCACGCACGTTTGGAAACTTTAATATTTCAACCATACTTATTAAAACTGCCTTTGCAACCAGTGATGAAAACAGTTCTGAAACTTTTCAGGATTTCAGGAATAACAGATTACTTGTAGCAAACAGACTTGCAGAAGAATTTTATGGAACTTCAGATTTCCCAGTAGCAGAAGATGGCTATCCTGTGGGCTTTGGCAAAAATAATCAAGCTGTGTTATTGCCGGCATTTATTTCAGCCTATTCCGGAACCGATGCCTCAAGTGTAAAAACGGGAATATTTAGAGATGTACCAATACCTAATTGGGAGTTGAGATACACAGGTTTGATGCGATTGGGATGGTTCAAACAAAACTTTAAGCGTTTCTCTATTCAACATGGTTATCGTGCTGATTATACTGTGAACCAATTTGAAACGAATCTTGATTATGACAGAAATGACCCTACTCAAGTTGACCAAAGTGGAAACTTTAAAAATGAAACACTGCTTTCAAATGTAAACTTGTTAGAACAATTCAGTCCGTTGATCAAATTGGATTTTGAAATGCAAAATTCAGTTCGGATTTTGACAGAAATTCGGAAAGACAGAGCGCTTTCATTAAGTTTTGCCAACAACTTACTAACTGAAATTCAAGGAATGGAGTATATAGTTGGTCTGGGTTACCGCATCAAAGACTTGAGAATAGGAACAAGCTTTGGAGGAACACAGCAAATTTTGAGAAGTGATTTAAACTTTAAATTAGACCTTTCGCTTAGGGATAACAAAACAATTATCAGATATCTCGATGTAGAAAACAGCCAGGTTACAGCAGGACAAACTATTTATGGAATTCAATTTACGGCAGATTATGCTCTTAGTAAAAACCTAACTGCTTTGTTTTACTATGATCATACTTATTCTGAATATGCTGTTTCGACCGCTTTTCCACAAACAACTATTAGAGGAGGAATCACATTAAGATATAACTTTGGAAATTAAAATATAAACTAAATAATACAATACAGAATGAATATTCCAGTAAACCTAAAGTATACCAAAGATCACGAATGGGTGAAAATTGATGGCGATATTGCAACTATAGGCATTACAGATTTTGCTCAAAAGGAGTTGGGCGATATTGTTTATGTTGAAGTAGACACAGTAGATGAAAAAATGCAAATAGAAGACGTGTTTGGTACAGTGGAAGCTGTAAAAACAGTTTCCGACTTGTTCTTGCCTTTATCAGGACAGATCATTGAGTTTAATGAATCACTTGAATCTGAACCAGAAAAAGTAAATTCAGATCCTTATGGTGAAGGTTGGATGATTAAGCTAAAAATTAATGATCATTCAGAACTTGAAAACCTGATGGATAATGAAGCATATAAAAAGCTTATTGGCGCCTAAGCTCTTATTTACAGCAGCACTTTTATATACTTGTTTTATAGCCTATGGGTCATTAGTTAACACTGGTTCATTGCCTAAGCTGGATTATGCAGTTTCTGATAAATTAATTCACGCCCTTAGCTACTTTTTACTCTTCATAGTTTGGTTCTTTTATTTGATTTTTAAATCAAATAAAATATTTTATTTTAAAAAAACAACATTCCTTTGTGTTATTGTTTTTTGTTATGGTATAGTTATTGAGGTTCTTCAGGGCACAGTAACAACAGTCCGGGAAGCTGATTATTATGATGTTATCGCTAATGGAGTCGGTATTCTTTTCGGTTGTTTTGTAGTGATTCTCAGTAAGAATAAAATATTAAAGTTAAAAAATAGTATTTAGCTTTAATATAAAACAGATTTTACATATTTTAGCAACAATTAATTAAGGATAATTATGGAGCCTAAAAAAAATCCAAAAGCCGATTTAAGCAAACGAAGCATATTTTTCTTCCAGATAGGATTGATTATTATGCTTTTTATTACTTGGCAGGCTATTGAATGGAAAACCTATGATAAATCACTTGTTGATATAGGTCAATTAAATTTAGATGATGAAGATGAGGAAGAAATTCCAATCACAGAATTTATTCCACCACCACCACCGCCGCCACCACCACCACCTGCACCTGAAATTATTGAGGTTGTAGATGATGAAGAAGAGATAGAAGAAACAATTATCGAATCTACAGAAACAGACCAATTTGAAGAAATTGTAGAGATAGAAACAATTGAAGAAGCTGTTGAAGAAATCGATGATGTTCCTTTTGCTGTAATTGAAAATGTGCCAATCTATCCGGGTTGTGAAAACATGAAAAATAACCAGCAACGAAAAGATTGTATGTCTGAAAAAATTCAATCATTTGTAACAAGAAAGTTCAACACTGAGTTGGCAAATGACCTAGGGCTTTCTGGAAGACAACGAATTTCTGTGCAATTTAAAATTGATAACAAAGGAAACGTTGTTGAGGTATTGGCTCGAGCTCCACACCCGAGACTTGAATCTGAAGCAAAAAATGTGATCAGTCAGTTACCAAAAATGACTCCCGGAAAACAAAGAGGAAAAGCAGTAAACGTTATGTACAGCTTACCAATACTCTTTCAGGTAGAAAATTAAAAATATAATACATTCAAAATCAAGCCGTCAAACATTATTTGACGGCTTTTTTTATTTCTGGCATTCTTGTTGATTTATGAATTGTATAATTTTAAATCAACTATTATGAAAGCAATTAAAAAATTACTGGACATTTTTAGCAAGAATGAAGAAAATACTCAAAAAAGCAAGAAAGATGCAAATTTAAAGTATAACGGAACACTTGTATTTCAATTCAGTCTTATGGTTTCTATTATTACTGTTGCTTTAGTTATCAACGGTTCATATGGAGTTGAAACAAAACAAATTGCAAACCCCTTGCCAGACGATCCTGAAGTGATTTGGATAAGTGATTTTGTAATTGTTGAACCCAAAAAAGAAGCTCCGGAAGTGAAGGAACAACCGGTAAAAAAAGTAAACCCCACAATTGTACGTATAGTAGAAAAACCCATCGTAAAAGATATTGAGATTGAAACCGATCCTGAACCAAAGGAGGTTTATACTGATAAACCTGTTGACATAATTACTCAACCTAAAACTCCTGTTGCTGATACAGATGTAGTTCATTCATTTTTGGGAGTAGAAAGAGTTCCTGTGTTTCCCGGTTGTGAGTCTTTGACAGACAATGCAAGTCGAAGAGACTGTATGTCTTCTGAAATGGGAAGGTTTATCAATAAGCATTTCAACACTGAAATAGCCAACGACCTTGGATTAAATGGTACTCAGCGAATTTATGTTAGCTTTGTCATCAACAAAAATGGCGATGTAGATCAACTCCAGGTTAGAGGTCCGCATCCACGACTTGAAAAAGAAGCGGGACGGGTGGTCAATCAAATACCAAAAATGCTTCCCGGGATGCAAAACAATAAAGAAGTTGATGTGCGCTTCTCTTTACCAATACTCTTTAATGTAGTTAACTAATAAATATCAAATAAATTTTTAAAACCCGAAAGAATTCTCTTTCGGGTTTTTATTTGCAGCTGTTTTAAAAATCATAAAAAAACGTATCTTTCACTCTCAAAGAATCCAATAAATTGGGCGTTTGGTTTATTCATCTTTATCAACTCAGAAGTTGAAATATAGACGGCCTTTTAAATTAGTTTTAAATGAAAATAAAAGTTTTTTTAATAGGTGCTTTGTTAACGACATTTCTGGCGATTAGCCAGCAAACAAGCACCGAGTTTGAAAAATACCCGGTTTTTACTGAATGTGAAAACACAGAGATTGAACAACTAAAATCCTGTTTTCACAATACCCTGCAAGCATTTATACTCAATAATTTTAAAACACCTCAGATAGTATTTGATGAGAATTATACCGGTCAAATGGTGGTGTTTTTTGAAGTAGATAAAGAAGGAGACTTTAAAACCTTATATGTCGATGCTTTATATCAGGAATTAAAAGATGAAATTGAGCGGGTGTTTGAAGCACTACCGAAAATCAAACCTGCTACATACAATGCCCGCCCCACCTATGTTCAATTTACCATGCCCATTCAAATTCCACTGGAGCAGGGTAGTTTTGAAGTTCCTGTTATGGAGCAACAAAATCAAAACCTGGCTAAAGACAATTCAAAGGAATATGATGAAATTCAGAACCTTGGATATTCCAATAAAAAGTATGAGAGCAGCATCAATATACCTTTGTCACATCAGGAATATGCACGATTTGACTACTATATGAATCAGGTGGGAAACAATGCACATACAGCACAAAAGCCCTATTTATACAAAGATGTAAACAAGTATTTTGATATGCACGCCCGGGACACTTTGTTGTTTAAAAACAAAACTTCTTGGTTTGGTAAAAAACTTTGGAATGAACACATGATAAATTTCACGGGTAAGGGTTATTGGTTTACAATCGATCCAGGAGTGGATTTGCAACTGGGAATGGAAACAGATAGCGATTTTGATTATACCTATAACAATACCAGGTTGGCGGTAGTTCAGGGAGGATTAGGCGAAAAATTAAACTTTCATGCTGTAATTTATGAAAGTCAAGGTCGTTTTGCAAACTATTTTAATCGCTACGCAGAATCGATTGCTGCAGATGGTGGTGGAAATCCGGCCATTATTCCCGGTTTTGGAATTGCAAAAGAGTTTAGGGAAACTGCCTATGATTACCCATTGGCTACAGGATATTTATCATACAGTTCCGGTGAGATGTTTAATTTCCAGTTTGGACATGGAAAAAACTTTATCGGTGATGGTTACAGGTCGCTTTTTATGGGTGATGCTACTAGCCCAAGTCCATATTTCAAAATCAACACTACCTTTTGGAAATTAAAATATACAAACACCTGGATGTCTCTGAGAGATGTTAGACAGGAAGCCACTGAAGACGGTGCTTTTACCACCAAGTACATGGCCACACACTATCTGAGTTATAACATTACCAAACGCTGGAACATCGGTTTGTTTGAAAGTGTTTTGTGGGATAACAGCAATGACCGTGGTTTTGACCTCAACTATTTAAACCCTGTAATATTCTATCGGGCAATTGAATTTTCAACAGGACCTCGATCAGGGAATGCACTGATAGGGATTAGCTCCAAATACAAGTTTTCTGATTCATTTGTAGCCTATGGTCAATGGATTATCGACGAGTTTTCATCAGGAGATATTTTTGGTGGAGAAAAAAGCTGGAAAAACAAACTGGGATATCAGCTTGGCGTGAAATACTTCAGACCCTTTGGAATTAACAATCTCTTTTTACAGTTTGAATACAACCAGGTGCGACCCTATACCTATTCACACAACACTATTGTGTTAAATTATGGACATAACAATCAATCGATGGCGCATCTTTGGGGAGCTAATTTCAAAGAAATAATCACCATTGCCCGTTATGAAAAAGGCCGTTTTTTCGGAAGTGCTAAATTGATTTATGGCGAAAGAGGGTTCGATTTTAATGATGAAGAGGACACCTTTAATTATGGGGGAAATATTTACAGAGACGAACGTGACAGACCAACTGATTTTGGAATTGAAATAGGGCAGGGTAATACTACTACAGTATTCCATGGCGAATTTCAAGCAGGTTATCTCCTCAACCCTTCGACTAACTTTAAGGTGTATGCCAGTTTGATTTATCGCGACTTTAACCCACAGGTAAATACCGCTACAGAGTTTAAAGATTCAACTACCTGGTTTAATTTTGGACTTCGTACAGATCTCTTCAATTGGTATTATGATTTTTAAGTTATCTAGAGGTTTAGTTAAATTAAAATAATCTGTATTGAACTGTTGCGTAGCCTTACTCCTTGAAGTATCTTTGCACCGTTTTACGGAAGCTTGATATTTTCGTAATGGAAATTCATAAAAATTTGGAAACCAAAAATTTGGAGGTTACTTCTCAGCCCTTTTTTAAAGACTTTTTAGCGCTTACAAAAGTGAGGCTTTCGGTGAGTGTTGTGTTTTCATCTATTGCCGGTTATTTGCTGGGTGCAGAAGAGGTGAATGCAGTGTCTATTTTATTGTTAACAATGGGGGGTTATTTTATGGTGGGTGCTTCCAATGCATTCAATCAAATTATTGAAAAGGATTTGGATGCTTTAATGAAGCGCACTCAAAACCGTCCTATCCCTTCCGGAAGAATGACGCCAAATACAGCGTTTGTCATTGCGGTTCTATTTACGGTCCTTGGGATTGCTATTTTATATGCTATCAATCCAAAAACAGCAATGTTTGGTGCTATTTCGATATTTATGTATGTGAGCTTATATACACCATTGAAAACAAAAACACCACTTTCAGTTTTTGTGGGGGCTTTTCCGGGTGCAATCCCGTTTATGTTGGGGTGGGTAGCAGCTACCGGAAATTTTGGCATAGAAGCAGGAACCCTTTTTATGATTCAGTTTTTTTGGCAATTTCCCCATTTCTGGGCCATAGGCTGGTTTCTGTATGACGATTATAAGAAAGCGGGTTTCTTTATGTTGCCAACTGGCAAACAAGACCGGGGGACTGCAATTCAGGTTGTGCTTTATACAGTCTGGACATTGTTGGCTTCACTAATTCCGGTGTTTGGTGTAACGGGAGCATTTTATATCACTCCGCTTACGGCAATTGGAGTTGGCTTGTTGGGAATTTGGTTTTTATATCATTCAGTAAAACTTTTTAGGGAGAAAACACTTGCGGCTGCACGTAAATTGCTCTTTGTGAGCGTGGCATACATTACTTTAATTCAAATACTTTATGTTTTAGATAAATTCATACGATAATGGCTTATACAGACGATACACAGGAAACAAAAAACAGACGCGCAAAAAAAATGATGCTCTGGTTTGCAATGATTAGCATGACAATGAGTTTTGCCGGTTTAACCAGTGCTTACATTGTAAGTAAAAGCAGACCTGACTGGCTCACAGATTTTACAATACCTCAGGCATTTTATGTGAGTTTAGTTTTGGTGCTGGTAAGTAGTGTAACTATATACCTTGCAAGAGTAACCATCCAAAAAGAAAAACATTCTGCTGGGATGGCATTGTTGATTGCAACTTTTGTACTGGGGGTTTTATTTGTCTATTTTCAATTTTTAGGATTTTCACAATTTATTGCAGCAGGCTACTTTTTCACCGGAAGCGAAAGCACCATCACAACTTCATTTATTTATTTAGTAGTGTTGTTGCATGTGGCTCACATTATTGGTGGATTAATAGCGCTTTTAGTTGTAATTTATAATCATTTTAAACAAAAGTACCATAAGGGTCAAACCCTTGGAATTGAACTCGCTGAGACCTTTTGGCACTTTGTTGATTTCTTGTGGATTTATCTGTTTTTATTTTTATATTTCGTTAGATAATAAAAATGCTTATTTTTGACCCTTATTTAAAACTGATATAACTTTATGGAAGCTACTGTTGTTAAAACAGGTACTGAAGGAAAAACCTGGGGTGGAGGTCAAAACCCACCATTAAAAGCAAGTTATGGTAAGTTAATGATGTGGTTTTTCATCCTCTCAGATGCATTGACCTTTTCAGGATTTCTAGCCGCATATGGTTTTTCTCGCTACAAATTCATTGACTCATGGCCTGTTGCTGATGAAGTGTTCAATCACTTCCCGTTTTTGCATGGTGTAGATGCGCCGATGTACTATGTGGCTTTAATGACGTTTATTTTGATTTTCTCTTCTGTAACCATGGTGCTTGCGGTTGATGCAGGTCATCAAATGAAAAAAAGCAAAGTAGTTTTTTATATGTTTCTTACATTGATTGGAGGTATTATCTTCTTAGGTTCACAAGCCTGGGAATGGAAAAACTTTATCCAGGGAACCTATGGTGCCGTTGAAACAAGATCAGGAAACATCATTCAGTTTTTAGATACAGATGGCAAACGGGTTGCATTAAGCGATATTGCTTTAGAATCAACTCAGCGCGCTGTACATGATAGAAGTTCTGGAATCTGGTATACCACAGACGAAACCTTATCTACTTATACCATTGACGACATCAAAAGTGGTTTTGCAGAAAAAGAAAACCTTTTAGTGAGAATTCAAAAACTGGACGAAAATGGTCATCCCATTGTACTTTCAAGAGAAGAATCAATAGCTAAACTTAACGACTCCGGAATTAGAGTTGTTGAGGGAGCTAATTTATATCGTAACGAATATGGACATCCACTGTTTGGAAACTTTTTCTTCTTTATTACAGGGTTTCACGGTTTCCACGTTTTTACAGGAGTACTGATTAATTTAATAATTTTCTTTAATATCCTGTTAGGAACCTATGAGCGTCGTGGAAGTTATGAAATGGTTGAAAAAGTTGGTCTTTACTGGCACTTTGTAGATTTAGTATGGGTATTTGTATTTACCTTCTTCTATTTGGTTTAATAAAATAAAATTTTAGATATGGCACACGGAGCAACACATGAAAGTTCAACTAAACGCATTTGGTATGTGTTTACATTGCTTTCTATTGCAACAATTGTTGAAGTAGTTTTGGGGATTATTAAACCTCAGTTTCTTGTTGAAACCAAGTTTCTTTCCATGAAATTACTCAACTGGATATTCATTTTACTTACAATTTATAAAGCTTACTATATTACCTGGGCATTCATGCACATGGAAGGTGAAACAAAAGGATTGAGACGCGCTGTAGTTTGGACTGCAGTATTTCTAATCTCTTACCTGGTCTTTATTTTGCTCGTAGAAGGTGATTATATCTATGAAGTTTATAAAAGTGGTTTTGTTAAATACAACTTTTAATCTTAGTTAAATATATAGTTAAAAGCCCTCAGTTTTGAAGGGCTTTTTTTTATTTTTGTACTCCAATATATTATACCCCTTTATTTTGAAAAAAATTATTGTCTTAGTTGTTTTGTTTGTCCTTCCAATAACGATTTACTTGTTTTTTTCTTCCGGCAAGAATCATTTTGCAAAACTACCAGTCCTCACTGAAAATGTAAGTGAATTGACGAATCTAAAATCCCTTAACGGTGAAAAGGTCCAGCTTGAAGGCAACATAACTGTCCTCAGTTTTTTTGGGAGTGACATCAAGTCCAAATATGGCAATGTATTTAATCTAACACATAAAATTTATAAACCATACCATCAATTTGAAGACCTTCAATTTGTTTCAGTTCTTGAAAGTGGCAATGAAAAATTGGTAGAAGCTTTGTTGGTTGAACTCAACAAAATTACCGACGCCGATAAATGGAAATTTGTCTATGGTTCGCCTGAAGAAATCAAGGCGCTATTTAAGTCTTTGAATTCAAATATACAACTGGATGCCAAACTGGGAGCATCAGAAGTATTCATTATTGATAAAGACCGAAACTTAAGGGGAAGAATTGATGATAAAGACACAGGCACACTTTATGGGTTTGATACATCCTCAGTTGCAGAATTAAACAATAAAATGGAAGATGATATTAAAATCATTCTTGCAGAATACAGACTCGCTTTGAAAAAAAACAATAGAAATTAGTATGAAAAAATATTCTTACGTAGGCATATCTTTTGTAATCCTGATTTTTGGAATCTGGGCAGTCAATGAATTGAGTAACCGACTCAGTGGGCCTGATTTTTATGAAGGAGAAACAGTTCCCGATTTTTCATTCACTAATCAACACGGACAAACAATTACAAACAAAGACTTTGAAGGAAAAGTGTATGTACTGGAATTCTTCTTTACAACCTGCCCTAGCATTTGTCCCATTATGAATCAAAATATGAAAAAAATTCAGGACTCATTTTATGGTAATCCTGAATTTGGTATTGCTTCAATAACTATCGACCCCCAACACGACACTCCTGAAGTCATGAAAAAATATGCTGAGAACTATGGGGCCAAACACCCTCACTGGCATTTTTTAACAGGTGATAAAGAAACAATTTATAAACTCTCCAATGAAGGTTTTAAACTCTATACTGCCGAAGAAGAAAGTGCGCCCGGTGGTTTTGAACATTCTGGATTGTTTGCACTCATTGATAAAGATGGAAATATTCGCTCGCGTTATGATGAATTTGGAAATCCAAAAATTTATTATAACGGCCTCGAAGACAACGAGATTGAAATGCTAAAAGAAGACATTAAAAAACTGCTTAAATGACAAATACATTAGCTCAAAAAGAAAAAATATACAATAGATGGATAGTGGCACTTTCTATATTGATTCCAGTAGCAGTAGCCGTTTTATTTACTGTAAAAGTTGAAATTCCCGGTGTAGACCGCTTGGGGTTTTTACCACCCATCTATGCTACCATCAATGCATTGACAGCAATTATTTTGGTATTGGCTGTCATTCAGATAAAAAAGGGTAACCGCAAAACCCACGAGAATCTGATGAAACTAGCCATTGGTCTTTCAGCACTGTTTTTGGTGATGTATGTCATTTACCATATGACCTCCTCTTCCACTCCATTTGGAGGTGAAGGAAACATCAGAACGATTTACTTTTTTATTCTGATTTCACATATTTTGCTATCAATAGCTGTTATACCGCTTGTGTTAATTAGTTTTGTGAGGGCACTGTCACAACGTTTTGATAAACACAAAAAAATTGCAAAAATCACCTTTCCCATTTGGTTGTATGTAGCCGTTACCGGAGTAATAGTTTATATAATGATTTCACCTTATTACTAATGAAAAAACAATATTTCATAACCCTGATTTTAATGCTCTTTTTCCTGCCGGAAATCTACGCACAATGTGCCATGTGTCGTGCTGTCTTGGAATCTGACGCAGATGGGTCAACTGCAGAAGGCATCAATAACGGCATTTTATACTTAATGGCTTTCCCATATCTTTTGGTAGGTGTGATTGGTTATATGATATACAAAAGCAGACAAAAAGCAAAGAAAGAAGAACGTGTATAGTGTTCTTTTTAGCTTTTTTATTAACACCACTTTCACATATTTTTATGTAACTATCTATAATATTGTAGACTACTAAAGGCAGCTACCAACATTTTAACATTTCATAAATATGATTGAAATAAAATCACTTCATAAATCGTATAAAACCGGCAGTACTTCTCTGCATGTTTTAAAAGGTATTGACTTTAGTGTAAAAGAAGGAGAAATGGTTTCAATTATGGGTTCCTCAGGTTCAGGTAAATCAACACTCTTAAATATATTAGGTATACTCGATGAAGCTGATGAAGGCACATACACTTTAGACGGTGTTCTCATAAAAAACCTCAATGAAAAAATTGCAGCCCGCTATCGTAATAAATTCCTTGGATTTATATTTCAGTCTTTCAACTTGATTAATTATAAATCGGCTCTTGATAATGTAGCGATGCCTCTCTATTATCAGGGTGTGAAACGCGCTGAACGCCTAGATAGAGCCATGCACTATCTCGAAAAAGTAGGACTCGCAGAATGGGCTACTCACTTACCTAATGAACTTTCCGGAGGTCAAAAACAACGGGTGGCCATTGCGCGTGCACTGGCATCAGACCCAAAAGTACTATTGGCAGATGAACCTACAGGAGCACTGGATAGCAAAACGTCTTATGAGGTGATGGAAATCATTCAAACCATCAATGATGAAGGTAAAACCATTTTGCTGGTTACCCACGAAGATGATATTGCACATATGACAAAGCGTATCGTGCATCTTAAAGATGGAATTATAATAGATGATTCACCGGTAAAACAACAACGCGCCAAAACTGCACTCCATGTTTGATTTAGAACGCTGGCAGGAAATATTTGAAGCCATCCGTAAGAATAAGCTTCGTACCTTTTTAACGGGACTTTCGGTAGCCTCCGGAATCTTTATTCTGGTAATTCTACTTGCTACCGGAAAAGGAATTGAAAACGGTGTGGCTAAACAATTTGAACGCGATGCTGCCAGCAGGATTAGTGTATGGACTGGAGTGACTTCACAAGGGTATAAAGGCTTAAACCCCGGAAGATTTATTCAGTTAAAAAACAACGACTTTGATCAAACGGTTTTAAAATATCAGGATCAACTGGAGTACAAATCTTCTATATATCGTATTTGGTCAGGCTTGACTACTTACAACAATGAAAATGGCAGTTACCGTATTGAAGGGGCACTGCCCGACTATCAGTTTTTGGAAAATGAATCAATGACTGCGGGTCGGTTTATAAACAACTATGACCAAGAGAACTACGAAAAAGTAGCCGTGATTGGTCAAAAAGTTTATACAGATCTATTTAAGGGAAAGAAAGCCATTGGAGAATATATTGACATAACAGGAATCAAATTTAAAGTAATTGGCGTTTTTACAGATCCGGGAGGAGAGCGTGAAGAAGCAAGAATAATGATGCCTCTGTCAACAAGTCAGCGGGTTTTCAATGCTGGGGAAAATATTAGAAACATTGCGTTTACGCTTCAAAGCACGGGCAACTTTAACCGTGATGTCGAAGCTTCAAATGTTTTTACAACTCAGCTTGAAGATCAATTAAAAACACGGCATACCATTGCACCTACTGATAACAGAGCAATCACTGTGAGAAGTAATCTTCAGGAAACCAAACGTTTTTATGACCTCAACAATATGATTAGCTTGTTTTTCTGGGCAGTGGGCATCTGTACCATTATTGCCGGAGTTGTGGGTGTTAGTAATATTATGCTCATTATTGTAAAGGAAAGAACCAAAGAAATTGGCATCAGAAAAGCCATTGGAGCTGAACCCTGGTCTATTATCTGGATGATTATGCACGAGTCAATTTTTATTACAGCCATTGCAGGTTTTTTAGGACTAATTTTTGGCTTGGGACTATTGGAACTTGCCGGCCCTGCCATTGAAACCGAATTCATATCAAACCCATCGGTAGATTTTAATATTGCAATCTCCACGGTATTTATTCTCATTATTGCAGGTGCTATAGCAGGTTTTTTTCCGGCATACAGGGCTGCAAAAATTAAACCCATAGAAGCGTTAAACGATGACTAACCCTTTTAGTAAAGACAGCTGGAGCGAAATCCTGGAAGCTCTTAGTTCAAACTGGTTCAGAACGCTCCTGACAGCTTTTGGAGTACTGTGGGGAATTTTTATATTAGTGATACTCCTCGCTGCAGGAAAAGGACTAGAAAACGGTGTAAAAAAAGGCTTTTCAGGAATGGCTACAAACTCGATGTTTATGTGGTCACAAACTGCTTCAAAACCATATAAGGGTTTACCACAGGGGAGAAGATACAATTTTAAATTGGATGATGTTGAAGCTCTGAAAACACAAATACCTGAATTGAAATATGTTTCACCCAGAAATCAATTAGGTGGCTTTGGTGGTGCCAACAATGTGGTGAGAGGCATTAATACAGGAGCTTTTAATGTATATGGAGACTACCCTGAGTTTATATTGCAACAACCCATGGATATCACTTCAGGAAGATTTATCAACTACTCAGATATCGAACAAAAACGAAAAGTAGCTATCATTGGTGAATCAGTTAAAAATGCACTTTTTGAAAAAGGAGAAGACCACATAGGTGAGTTTATAAAAATCAATGAAGTCAACTTTATGATTGTTGGGACTTATCGAAAGACAAGCAATAACAATGGCGATGTTGAAGAGGCTCAAAAAGAAATTTATGTACCCTTCACTGCCTTTTCACAAGCTTTTAACCGTGCAGATAATGTAGGCTGGATGGCAATCACTGCTCAGGATGGTGCTTCTATCACTCAGCTTAAAGAACAGGTGTTTGAAATTGTTAAAAGCAAACATACTATTCATCCTGAAGACGACAGAGCCATTGGCCATTTTGATTTGTATGAACAATTTTCAAAAATAAACGGTTTATTTATCGCTTTAAACGCAGTAGCTTACTTTGTGGGTATATTAATTTTGCTATCAGGGGTGATAGGGATTAGTAATATTATGTTGATTGTAGTAAAAGAACGAACCAAAGAGATTGGAATCAGAAGAGCTTTAGGAGCAACTCCCTGGAGCATTCGATCTCAAATTATTTTAGAATCTGTTTTTTTAACCATCATTTCAGGTATGGCCGGCATTGTCATGGCCACGGGAGTACTGGCGTTAATTAATTCATTATTAGAAAACAACACATCACCGGATACTATGTTTGCAAACCCTAGTGTCAACCTTTTTGTAGTAGGGGTGGCTTTGGCCATATTAATTATTTCAGGATTACTTGCAGGATTGATTCCCGCTCAAAATGCCATTAAAGTCAAACCGGTAGATGCTTTACGTACAGAATAATTTAAATTAACCAATAATAAACAACAATCATTGCCAACGTTCACTTATTATGTAAACCAATGGCTTGTAAATTTTAATACAAATGAAAAAATCGGTAACAATTCTCATTCTTATTCTCATAGTCGTCACCTTTGTTGGGGCTTTGTATTACTTATACCAAAAGAATGCAGAGGATCCCACAGTTTATGATACTGAAACAGCTCAAACCACAACCATCGTTAAAAAGACCGTTGCAACAGGGAGCATTGTTCCCAGAGATGAGGTATTGATTAAGCCTAATATTTCTGGGATTATAGAAGAAATTTATATAGAACCGGGTCAACTGGTTGAAACTGGCGACTTGATTGCCCGTTTGCGTATTGTACCCAATGTTTCTAATCTGGCAAATACCCGAAACCAAATCAATACCGCACAAATTGCTTTAGACAATCAAAAGAAAAATTATGACCGTCAAAAGGCGCTTTTTGAAAAAGGAGTAATTTCCGCAAATGAGTTTGATCAGGCTGAAGTGGCTTTCCGCCAGGCAGAACAAAACTTGATTGCTGCAAAGCAAACGTTTGATATTGTTAAAACCGGAACCACCAGTGGTCTGGGAAGCGATGCAAATACTGACATTAGAGCAACAGTTCCCGGGATGATACTTGAAGTTCCTGTAAAAGTAGGTAATCAGGTTATTGAGTCTAACAACTTTAATGAAGGAACCACCATTGCAGCCATTGCCGATGTCAAAAAAATGATTTTTGAAGGTAAAGTAGATGAATCTGAAGTAGGAAAACTAACTGAAGAACTTCCCCTAGAAATCACTGTGGGGGCAATCGATAGTAAAGTTTTTGATGCAGTTTTAGATTACATTGCACCTAAAGGGAATGCAGAAAACGGAGCCATCCAGTTTGAAATTAAAGGAACCATAAAAAATCTGGATTCTACATTTATAAGAGCCGGATTAAGCGCCAATGCATCTATCATTCTTGATAAAGCTGAAGATGTACTGGCTTTAAAGGAGGGTCTCATTCAATATGATTCCAAAACGCAACAGGCCTTTGTTGAGGTAGAAACAGCTTCTCAAAACTTTGAAAGAAGAGAGGTAGAGCTGGGTTTAAGTGATGGAATATTTGTAGAAATAAAAAGTGGGATTTCAAAAGAAGATAAAGTGAAAATCTGGAACCCAATAGTTTCGCCTTTTGCAAATAGGTAAGAATTTTTGTAACAAATCAAAATACGCGAAGACTTATCAAATGCTATTGAAAAATAGTTATAACAGCTAAGTCTTTTTTAAGATTAAACAACCATTAAAAAAGTATACAAGTGAAAAAAATATTCCTAACAAGTTTGATTGCTTTATGTACACTTTCAGTTTTTACACAAAACAAAAAGTGGACGCTTGAAGAGGCTGTTGCTTATGCCATTGAAAATAATATTAGCATCAAGCAATCTGAATTAGAAGTAGATCAGGCAGAAATTCAAAAAGATGATGCTATTGGAAGATTTTTACCTTCTCTAAACGCCAGTGGAAGCCTCAACTCAAATACTGGAGCCAACATCAACCCGGTAACTAACAGTTTTGAAAACACAACTTTCACTTCATTTACAACAGGGTTTCAATCAAACTTAACGCTCTTTGACGGTCTGCGCAATATCAGACAATTTCAAAGAGCAAAACTCGATCAAATAGCTGCTCAGTATCGTTTAGGTCAAATGAAAGATGATGTTTCTCTGTTTGTGGCAAATGCCTATTTACAAATCTTATTTGAAAAAGAAAATTTGAAAATTATCCAATCACAAATACAAATCACAGAAGACCAGTTAGAACGCACCAACGAATTAGTTGATGCCGGAGTTGTTCCAAGAGGTGATTTGTTGGAAATCAAATCTACTTTAGCAAGTGATGAGCAACGTATCGTTAGAGCTGAAAACCAAATAAGGATTGCATTGATCAATCTGGCTCAAATTCTTTTAATAAAGGATTATGAGAATTTTGACATAGCAGATGCTGAATATGAGGTTCCACTCAATACAATTATGGAAAAGCCGGTTTCAGAGGTTGTTCAGGCAGCCAAAGAGTCACGTTATGAAATTAAAATTTCTGAACAAAATCTAGATATTGCTGAAAAGGACCTTCAAATAGCAAGAGGTGCTTACTATCCAACACTAAGTGCATTTGCCGGCTACAATACTCGTTGGGCAGATAATGACTTTCTGGGAAGAGATTTTATAACCCAACTCTATGAAAACGATGGAACTTTTTTTGGCGCACAGTTACAAGTTCCAATTTTCAACGGGCTTGGTGTTCGCAATAATGTGAAAAGAAATAAACTGAACATAGATCTGGCCAATTACAGAAAAGAACAAGCTGAACTCGATTTGGAGTCGAATGTTTACCAGGCATATACAGATGCTCAGGGAGCTCTGAAAGCATATGAAGCGGCCCTTGCTGCTGAAGAAGCACAACAATTAGCATATGATTATTCAAGAGAGCGTTTTGAAGTGGGTATCATCAATTCATTTGAATTCAGTCAGGCATTGTCAAGATTTGAAAATGCACAATCTGAAGTAATCAGAACAAAATATGATTATATTTTTAAACTAAAACTTTTAGAGCTATACTTCGGTATTTCTCTTTATTAATCAGATAGGTCATGAATAAGAAAACAGGTATTATTATTTCAGTCATCGTTGTGGTGATTCTTATATTGGTTGTTGGAAAAAAACAAGGTTGGTTTGGTAAATCAGGAAATTTTAAAGAAGTGGAAATCTCTAAAATTGAACCCATTACGATTATTGAAACTGTAGCTGCCACAGGAAAGATTCAGCCAGAAACTGAAATTAAAATATCTTCTGAAGTGTCTGGTGAAATAATTGAACTTCCTATTATAGAAGGACAACAAGTGAATAAAGGCGATTTAATGGTGCGAATCAACCCTGATTTATACCAATCAGGATTACAACGTTCACAGGCAGCACTACAAAATGTTAGAGCTGTATATAATCAAACTCAGGCTTCTTTAAAAGAGGCAAAATCAAATTACGATAGAAATAAATCCCTTTTTGAAAAAGGAATAATTTCAAAATCTGAATGGGACAGAATTGAGTCTGCATATGAAGGCGCTAAAGCAGCAAATGAATCAGCTTATTTCAATATTCAGAGTGCCTCTGCAACGGTAAATGAAGCCAGGGATAATCTAGCAAGAACAACCATTTATGCCCCCATTGACGGTACCATTTCAAAACTGGGTGTAGAACTGGGTGAACGTGTGGTTGGTACTCAGCAAATGGCCGGAACTGAAATACTCAGGGTTGCTAACCTTAACAGTATGGAAGTTGAAGTTGATGTAAATGAAAACGACATTGTTAAAGTAGCGATAGGCGACTCTACAAATGTTGAAGTAGACGCCTATTTAAGAAGAGAGTTTAAAGGAATAGTAACTTCCATTGCAAACTCTGCAGAAAGTGCCTTAACGGCAGATCAGGTTACTAACTTTAAAGTGAAAGTGAGAATTTTGCCGGGGTCTTATGCTGATTTATTGGAAGGAAAAGCTGAAAACTTTTCTCCCTTCAGACCCGGAATGACTGCAACCGTTGATATCATAACTAACAAAAGAGAGCAAGTTTTAGGAGTTCCCATCAGCTCGATTGTAATAAAAACCGATACTACTTCTAGCGTAGGCACAAAAAAGTCTACAGATATTCTTAACACGGAACGCTTTGAATGTGTTTTTGTCAAAGTGGGTGATGAAGCCAAATTAAAAGTAATAGAAACAGGCATTCAGGACAGTCAGTACATCGAAATCACCAAAGGTATAGAAGAAGGAGATGAGGTGATCACAGGGCCTTACAACACCGTTACTAAATCACTCAAATCTGGAGATAAAATAGAAGTGTCTAAGACTTCTAAAAAATAATTACTAAAAAATAAATTCTTTTCTTTGCAGTAACAAAGTAAAAGAACAATGGCAACCATTCTCTGCATAGAAACCACGACCACTAATTGCTCTGTGAGCATTTCTAGAAATGGAAAAACCATAGCAATCAAAGAGCAAAATACGCAAGGGTATTCACATGCTGAAAGCCTGCACGTTTTTATTGATGAGGTTTTGAAACAATGCGGAATATCCAAAATGGAAATGGATGCAGTTGCGGTAAGTAAAGGCCCTGGTTCTTACACAGGGTTGAGAATTGGTGTTTCTGCTGCCAAGGGTTTGTGCTACGCAATGAATCTTCCATTAATTTCAGTTGACACTCTTCAAGCCCTATCAATGCAAGTAAATGAAATGGGAGCAGTTTACATTCCTATGCTTGATGCAAGAAGAATGGAAGTTTTTACCGCTGTTTATGATGTAAACCATAAAAAAATTGAAGCAACACGGGCTTTAATTTTAGATAAAACATCATTTTCAGAACACCTTAACTCTGGAAAGACTGTGTTTATAGGAAATGCCAATGAAAAATTTAAAACCCTTTGTACACATTCCAATGCTGTTTTTGTAGATGGACTCCTGCCTTCTGCAAACGAA
Source organism: Planktosalinus lacus (assembly GCF_014640155.1). Classification (GTDB taxonomy): domain Bacteria; phylum Bacteroidota; class Bacteroidia; order Flavobacteriales; family Flavobacteriaceae; genus Planktosalinus; species Planktosalinus lacus. The sequence continues at coordinate 467,807 of NZ_BMGK01000001.1, forward strand.
ATGGGGTTTTTAGCCAATGAGAAGTATAAAATAAGCGACTTTGAAAATGTCGCTTATTTTGAACCTTATTATTTAAAAGACTTTATGAGTGGTTAATAAGTTTGGTTATAATATTCAACCAATTTTATTAAATCCTCTTCGTTTTTAACGTTTAAGTCATTCGACTTTGCGTATTTCTTAAAGCTCTTATAGTCTTTTGCTGCAATCAATTTTAATCTTCTGTTTTTTGAATTGGGTAATTCTTCTATAGTTCCGTCTACGCTAACTAAATAATATTTGGTTTCGTCGACAAGTCTGTTAGGGTGATTGCCGGTCATCATATTAACTGATTGTGCGCCTTCTACAAATTTCTTGGATAACTTTTTGTAAATTGACTTTTTAGTTCCTTCAACTAACACATTATAATAGCCACCAACTTCACCACTTGGCAATAAATAGGTATAGATTGCGTCGCCCATCTTAACATATAAATCTGTTTTTTTCATTACAGCTTGTATGTTTTTATTGCTCTCGTTGAGGGAAGATTTAATTTGAAATTCATCGTTTAGGGCATTGTATCGTAGAGCAACATCTGGAAAAATAACTGTACTTTCATTCAGGAGACTTCCCGTTTGAAAGCCTTCAGTTTGATAAGGAGTGCCTTTTGTGTTTTCTGGATTGTATTTAGAAGCTCTTGTGGTGTAATTTTGTAATTCCTTGGAGTTGCTGTCTGAGTATTGTTGAGCTTTTGATGAAGTTGAAAAGAATACTAAAGATATTAATACGAATGCTAATTGTTTAATCATTTGTTTGAGGAATTATATGTGTTTAAAATTTAACAAATGCGAATATAAAAGATTTAATTGGTATGAGGTGTTAATTTCTTTGCATTAAAATGTTAAAATTAAGCTGATTAAAATAGAAAAGGAGAAACATTTAGTTTCTCCTTTTACTTGAATTGTTGTTGTATTTAAATAGAAGAATCTATATAAGCAATAACTTTTAACAAGTCACTTTCATTTTTTAAATCCAGGTTTTTAGATTTGATATAATTGTTTATTTCATTTTCATTTCCGGAAAAAAGTTTAGAAAACTTTCTGTTTTTGTCCGGTAATTCAATAAACTTTCCATCTCCTCTAACTATGTAATAAACAGGATTATCTATAAATTTTGCAGGTCTGTCCTTGGTCATTGATGTTTTAGCTTCTTGTTCAGGAATGTATTTTTTGTTGTATTTTTTAAATAAGTCATATTTTTCGCCTCTTCTAAGTACCTCAAAGTAACCTCCTTTTTCAACGCCACCCTGATAGGGGACAAATACAAAAACTTTTTGTCCAATGCGAACATCAATTTCCGGAGACTTCATAAGTGCACTTGATTCATTGTCAGGCGTTTCAAATTTGGGTTTAAATTCCATTTCATCAACAAGTGCGTTGTACCTTAAAGGAACATTTTCAGCTACCAGTTTGTTTTTATGATAAATATCACCGGCTAGGTAATTGTCATTTGTATAAGGACTTCCAATGTAATTTAATGTATTTAAATCAATGTCTTTATATGTAGTGGTTTTCTGAAACTTGAACTGCATTAAATATTCAACTTGTTTTTGTTGAATAGGTTGTTGAGCATAAAAGTATTGTAGCCCAAATAATGCTATTAATGTTATAGCGAGTGTTTTCATGGTGTTGTTTTTTTAATATTTAAATTTAATTATTATTTCTCTTCTAGAAATTTATCAAGATTGAAATGATGTACATCTCTTTGTGGAAAAGGAATTGTGATGCCGGCACTTTCAAGCCTTGTTTTTGCTTCTTCAATGATGTAAAAATGGCAATCCCAAAAGTCTTCATTTAAAGCCCAAAAACGGACAGATAGATTAACCGAGCTGTCTGCAAGCTCACCTACAAAAACAACGGGCTCGGGGTCTTTCAAAATGGCTTCTTGCTCTTTCATTAAATTAACTAAAATTTCTCTTGCTTTTTTTATGTCTGAATCATAAGAAATCCCAATTGTAAGTACATCTCTCCTTTTTCCTTCTGAAGTATAATTTACAATATTGTCATTGGAAAGCTTTCCATTAGGTAATATAACAAGTTGGTTATTGATAGTGATTAATTTAGTGTAAAAAATAGAAATCTCTTTAACGGTGCCACTTTCCCCTTGAGCCTCTATAAAATCTCCTACCTGCATTGGTTTAAAAATCATTAACAAAACTCCCCCGGCAAAATTTGCCAGTGAACCTTGAAGTGCAAGACCAACTGCAAGACCTGCTGCACCAACTATAGCAACCAGTGAAGTTGTCTCAACCCCCAATTGTGATATTACAATTACAAACAAAAGAATTCTTAAAGTCCAGCCAATGATGTCTAATAGAAACTTTTCAAGGGTTGGTTCCATCTCACGTTTTGTAAATACCCTTCTTGCAAAACGTCTCAAAATTTTAATAAACCATAAACCAAGAAAGAGAATTAATAATGAAGTGATTATGCTGGGTAGAAATTCTAAAAACTTTTCACCATACTTTGAGATGTATTCACTTATTAATTCCATAAAATGAGGAGGTTTTTTAGGTTTATCTAATTAAAAAAATATTTTTTAAAATTAGCAATCAAAATCTAATAATGCAAATAAACTACTGAAACTTAGGAGTTTGTTAACAGGTAAATATTTACTGAAAAAAATAATTGTAATCAACTTTTGAGGGCTTAAAAAGAATTATAAGATACTGTTATAGTACTTAAAAATTTTAGCCATATCGGCTTCTTCCTTTGTGGAAAGTTTTTGTTCTTTAATATAGTTTTCAACATTTTTCTTTTTGTCTCCAAAAGCTTTTAAAAACTTTCTCTTTTTAGTGTTAAGTTCAAGAAATCTACCTTGTTTATTAACCATATAATAGGTGTCATTTCTGTCAAAACGTGCAGGTTGGTCTTGCTGGTAATTTGTTTCTGCAAACTTTTTTTTAATATAAGTTATACTCGATTTTTTGTATAAATCATAGTGGTCACCTTCGTGCAGAACTTTAAAATATCCACTTTTGTCGCTAGACAAACTGTTAAGGACGTAAACATAAGTGCTTCCTGAAATATCTACTATATAGTTTGGCGATTTTGTAAGCACACTTATTTCAGTGTCATCTGGTTGAAAACTACTTTTAATTTCAATTTCATCTGAAAAAATATTGTACCGCATAGGTACTTTTGATGCTTTTAGCTCAGTGTTTTCAAAAATGTTACCAGGTTGAAAGTAGTTGGTTTCATAAGGAGACCCTTTTATGTTTTTTAGATCTTCTTCAGAAATACCATACTGTTCAAAAAATATTTCTGCCTCTATTCTGGCATTTACAAGTTTGTTGTGAGCTCCCTGATTAATTTGGCTGTATAAACTTATAGAGATGAGTGATATAAACGCAATACTTAAATGTAATTTCATATAAAGGTAGATTTTGTTAATTTTCAAATATAATTAAATTGTAAAACTTTGTTTAGTCATTTGAGGATTAAAATTTCTGATTAATTCAGTAAACGAGCTATTTCTATTAAGGAGTTCTCATCGTTTAGATTGAGGTTTTTTTCTTTTATATAGTCAACGACTTCTTTATTGATTGATTCAATTACTGCAATTTTCTTACTATTTGAACTAGGTAAAGCTTTTAAATTTTCATCCTTTATAAAATAGGTCACTTTATCATTAAACCTGTGGGGAAAATCTTTTTCAAAAGATGTTCGCGCAATTTTTCCTTCTACGAATATTTTTGTGGTTTTTTTTAAAAGTTGTGTTTTTTTACCATTATACAAAACTTCAAAATACTGGCCCACTTCATCAATATTGGATTCAGGGATAAATAGGTAATGCTTGTCTTTAATTTGAACAGTAAATTCTGGTGATTTTTTGAGAATCATGATAAGTGAATCTGGTTCTGAAGTTGCATTTTTGATTTCCATAATATCATAATATGCATTATACCTCATAAACAATTGACTAAAGAGAGTTCCATCTTGTTTTTTCAATATAGCAGGTTGGAAAGTGTTATTTTCAAATGGACTTCCAACAATTTTTATTTTTGGGTATTCAGGAGTGGTTTTAGAGTCGCTTATGTATAAAAAATCAATATTGCGACCATCTGGACTTCTCCATTTATCAAAATGCTCTACTGGCAATTGAGCAAAGTTGTTTGAGCTCAAAAGTAGCATCGTTAATAGTGTAAATATGAGTTTCATCTTTAATTGAATTTAATAGTTGAAATAATTTTAGAAACCCGGGTTTCGGGTAAATTACAAGTTCCGTGAGTACATAAATATAAATTAGTTTTTCCGTCTTCAAATCTATTGCGGAATAAAGGAAAATTGTTCTCCTGAGTTGTTCCTGCTAATAATTTGTTTGGTAAATAATGAGAATTTACAACAGATGACTTTTTAACCGCCTTCGATCCACAAATCACAAGCTCATAAAACGGATGACTATGGTTTAACTGAAGGTCAAGCCAATTTGAAAACCCTTGAGGGTATTTTTTTAATTCCTGTAAAACGGAAGATAACATAACTCGTGATGTGTTTGTGTATTTAGTATTATCATAAAACGTGCCAAGCCACTGTAAATTTTTAGCCATAACAGAATTTGATGAAGGAATAACGTTGTCACGTATTTCAATGGTTTTTGAAATCAATTGCTCTCTGTGGGCTGAAGAATAAAAAAACATACCCGATTGATTGTCAAAGAAATCCTCATAACATATTTCTGTTAGTTTGTTTGCGCGCTTCACCCATTCTTCATTAAACGTACTTTCATACAGTGCAATAAAAGCTGAAATTAAGTGAGCATAATCTTCAAGGAATCCTACAGCGGCCACTTTTCCGTTTGTGTAATTCCGCATGAGTTTTTGTTCATTAGGCCAAAGTTTTTGACAAATAAAAGAGGTGTTTTTGAGTGCAATATCCAGAAACTCATCTTCATTGAATGCTTTATAAGCATCCATATAGGCTTTGATTATCATCGCATTCCAAGAGCAAATAATTTTATTATCAAGTCTTGGTCGGTTTTTAGTTGTCCGATGATTAAGAAGTGTTTCGCTCCAAAGAGTTTTTTTATTTTTAAATTCGGAAAGAGTCAAATTGTGTTTTTTACAAAATTCTTCATCACTTTGAGTCCGGATAAGTACATAACGTTCTTTTTCCCATTTACCGAAAGAATTTATGTTGTAGTAGTCAGCAAATAACTGAAAATCATTGTTGAGCTCTTTCTGAAGTTCTTCTTTGGTGAATACGTAATAAGCACCTTCTTCCAAAACACCAAATTCATTGATACTGTCTGCGTCAAGGGCGCTGTAAAAACCGCCTTCCTCATTAGAGAGTTCTCTTTTTATAAACTCCAGGGTTTTATAGACCACCTCTTTAAATAATGGGTTTTTATGGATTAAATAAGCATCACTGTACAAGCTTACCAGTTGGGCATTGTCATACAACATTTTCTCGAAATGAGGCACGTGCCACCGTTCATCAACTGAATACCTTGAAAAACCACCGTTGATATGGTCAAAGACCCCTCCATAAGCCATTTTTGTAAGGCTTAAATTGACATAATCTAACAATTGTTTGTCATTGTTTTGAAAAGCATAACGCAATAGAAAGTGAAGGTTGTTGGGCATCATGAATTTTGGAGCTCCTTTTGTACCCCCATTAGTTTGGTCAAATTGGCGTGACCAACCACTTAGAAGTTCTTCATAATCAAAATCTTTAAAATTTTGATCTTCGTTATTTTTTGAAACTAAATCCATTGTTTTAATGCCCTCCAAAAGTTTAGAAGCATATTCTATAAGTGTTTTGGGTTGATTTTTATGTAGCTTTTGAAGTTGCTGCAAAACTTCAATCCATCGCTCTTTGTTAAGAAAGGTGGCGCCCCAAACAGGCCGTCCGTCTGGAAGCGCCACAATATTTAAAGGCCAACCTCCTGATCCGGTCATTAATTGCAAAGCGTTCATATATACCTGATCAACATCCGGGCGCTCCTCCCGATCAACTTTGATATTTATAAAATGTTGATTCATTACTTTGGCAACAACTTCATTCTCAAAACACTCTTCTTCCATTACATGACACCAATGACAAGTAGAATATCCAATACTTATGAGTAATAACTTGTTTTCAGTCTGAGCCTTTTTTAAAACACCCTTACTCCAAGCACACCAGTTTACCGGATTGTGGGCATGTTGCAACAAATATGGACTTGTTTCATGAATGAGCTCGTTTGTGTGCATAGTGTTGATGTTTTCTCCTTTTATATGGTTAAATTTTACTTCAAATCCGACATAACAAATGTAAGTATAAAATGATTTGAAAAGAAAAAAGCAACACGAGTGAGTGTTGCTTTGATAATACTTAAAAAGCTAAAGTTAATGTACTTCAAATGTGATTTTGGTGTTCACTCTGTATTCTTTGATCATATTGTTTTCAACAACTGCACTTTGCTCATTAACATAAACTGAGCGGATGTTTTTAACGGTTTTTGAAGCATGGGTAACTGCTTTTTGAGCAGCATCTTCCCATCCTTTTTCAGAACTAGTTAATACTTCAATTACTTTTAAGACTGACATAATATTTTGATTTTTAGGATTAAAGAAACCTAAAGTTACAGAATTCTTAAAAGATAAACGAAAAGGGAACGTTAAAGGTTTGTGAACTAGGGTTTTTAACCGTTGATTGCTTCAACCTTTAGGGCATCATCGTTTAGCATGTCTTTTAGCATCGTTTCAATACCGTTTTTTAGCGTTACAGTTGAAGAGGGACAACCACTGCAAGCACCTTGTAAAATTACTTTCACTGTTTTAGTATGTTGGTCAAATGATTCAAAGGCAATATTTCCACCGTCGCTGGCTACGGCAGGCTTTACATATTCATTGAGAATAGAAACAATTTGTTTTGAATAATCATCAAGAGGAACTTCAGGTACATCAGGCTTAGAAGGTTCTTTTTTTGTTTGTGTAAGTAGTTCATTTTTTAGAATTTCTTTACCTTCTTCAATGTATTTTCTGATAAATTCTCTTAATTCTAAACTTACTTCCTGCCACTCAACAAGATCATATTTTGTTACAGAAATATAATTGGCACTGATAAAAACTTCTTTCACAAAAGAGAAGTGAAATAAAGCTTGAGCTAATGGAGCATGGGTGGCCTCATCGATGTTTTTAAACTCAAAGGTGCCATCAACCAAGGGTTTGTTAGCAACAAATTTTAATACGGCAGGGTTGGGAGTGCTTTCGGCATAGACTGTAACAGGAACTTTTTTAGCTGAAGGAGCCTCTTTGACGAGAATTTCGCCCGAGTTTAAATAATTTTCAATCTGTTCTGCAACTTCATTTTCAACATCTGGCCATTCAACGATGGAGAATTTTTCAATGGCTATAAAATTTTGTGCAATATAAATCGTTTTTACAAAAGGAAGGTAAAAAAGCTGTTGAGCCAGCGGACTTGATTTAGCCTCATCAATGTTTTTAAATTCATAACTGTTATTTGAAGTTAAAAACTGATTGGCAACAAATTTTTTTATTTCGGGATTTGATGTAGAATCAATTTTAATGTTAAAAATGGACATAGCAAGTATTTTTTTGCAAATCTATAAAATAAAAACAGAGCAATTCAATATATTTGACAACTTAACAAGTTAAGAAAATTATAATTTTAGCCTGTAAATCAATATAAATGATGAATTCCGATTTACAGAAATAACAATCCCCATTATGAGACGACTATTACACGCATTCGTGTTTTTGTTTCCATTTTTTGTGTTTTCTCAGCCGTATGTTACGGTTGATGTTGATACGTACACCCATGAAGAGCTCATCCTTGATGTGCTTATCAATAACCCTTGTGCTATAGTTGATAATGTTACGAGTGTAACAGGTACAGATTTTGGAAGTTTAAACGGCATTGGTTATTTTGAAAATACCAATGCAAACTTCCCGATGGAAAACGGGATAGTCTTGTCAACAACAAATGCATTACAAGTACCAGGACCAAACGGTAGCCCTCAGGATGCTGGTGACTGGCCTGGAGACGACCAGTTATTTGATTATATTCAAGCACTGGGTATTGACCCAGGCTTAACTTCCTATAACGATGCCTCCATTATGGAGTTTGACTTTACCCCTTTAAATGATTCTATAAGTTTTAATTTTGTATTTGCTTCCAATGAATATGGAACTTTTCAATGTTCTTATTCTGATGCTTTCGCTTTTTTTCTTGAAAATACTGACACAGGAGAAATCACTAATATGGCTTTAGTGCCTGATACCCCAGGTGAAGTACCCATTTCAGTGACAACCATAAGAGATCAAGCGCATAACGGAGGCTGTGCATCTGCAAACCCCGATTTTTTTAGCACCTATTACGGAGCGACAGGTTTGCCAAATTCTGAAGCACCAATTAACTTTAACGGACATACTGTTTTAATGCAGGCCTGGTCTTATGTGACAGCAAACACAACCTATCGTATGAAATTGGTTATTGCTGACCGAAATGATAGTTCATTTAACTCAGCTGTTTTTATACAAGGTGGTAGTTTTTTCTTAGGGGTAGACCTTGGAGATGATGTTACCATCGATAATGGAAATGCAGTGTGTGCTACTGAAGCTATAGTAATTGGAATTCAGGGAAGTATTGATCCAGACATTGCATACCAATGGTATGTGTATGATGAGGACTTAATGGATTTTGTATTATTACCAGGTGAGACCGGTCCAATTTTAGAAGTAGAAGAGTCCGGAACATACCAGCTGGAAGTTACCTTTTCCAATGGCTGTTCAGCAACAGATGAAATATTTGTAGAATTTGTTCCTCAGCCAATAGCTGGTATTCCTGACGATTTGATTGCTTGTGACAGCTCACCAAATGATGGATTCGCAGAATTTGACTTAACCGAAGCAGATGATCAGATTATTGACGGTCAGGCAGATGTTTTTGTAAGTTATTTTGAGACCTATGAATTGGCAGAAACCGGTGACCCTGCAGACCAGTTGATAAGTCCTTACACCAACATTGTTCCGGGCAGTCAGGTTGTATTTGCAAGACTGGAAGAAACAAGCGAATTTAGTTGCTATGAGATTGTCGAGTTAACCTTACAGGTAAACCCAGCCCCAGAAATAGCTGACCCAATCACAGATTTTTATGTATGCGATGACGATCAGGATGGCTTTGAGATTTTTGATTTAACGAGCAAAGATACCGAGATTCTCAATGGCTTGTTCAATATGGAGATTGACTACTACAACACCTTTGACGATGCCGATCAGGACATCAACCCCATTGGTGACCCTGTGAATTATAACAGTGGTGGCGGCGAAACCATATTTGTGCGCGTTGAAAGTCTGCTTTCAGAATGTTACACAGTTGGCCAGTTTGATTTGCTTTTTCACCCGGCACCTATTTTTACAAATCCAACTCCTTTCATTCAAATTAATGGAAGTAACGAATTTGATTTAACAGTTAAAATCCCTGAAATTTCAGGTGGTAATCCTAATGTTTCAATTAGTTTTCATATTGATGAACCTGATGCATGGGCAGGAGTAAACCCATTACCTTTGATGTATACAAGCGTTACAAACCCGCAGATAATTTGGGTTCGGGTACGTAATATCAATACTGGTTGTGTGGCATTAACTACCTTAGAATTATTTTATGAAAACATCCCTGTATTGATTGCGCCTGAACCTTTAGAGTATTGCGACCCCGACAATGATGGTTTTGGAGATTTTGATTTAGAATCCACCATTCCTGAAATTACAGGAGGAGATCCTGATATTTCAGTTACTTTTCATGAAACCCAGGCCAATGCTGAAAATGGTATATTACCCTTGCCCAACCCATATCCCAATGTAGTAATTTATAACCAAACAGTTTATGCACGTGGTGAAAGTATAACCTCTGGAAGTCATGATATAGTTCCTTTAGAGCTCCAGGTATTAGACAGTCCTCAGATAGAAGACCCTTCTCCCTTGGTTCAATGTGATTACAATAGCAATGGCACTTCGACCTTTGATTTAACCTTA
>NZ_BMGK01000002.1 GCF_014640155.1 Planktosalinus lacus
GTTCTGTAACCAGTTTTTCAAAATCATTCTGTTTTTCTATATCTTTCATATGTCTAAATTAATAAATTATTAATTTGACACACTTTTTTGAACAGTCTCACAAATCACCAGTCACTAATCACTTTTCTCTTCTCTCTTCTCTCTTCTCTATTTTCTCTATTCTAAATTACTTTCAATCAACCTCTTTGTAAGCTTATTAAACCGCAGATATAGCAGTAATGCAGAGGCAGAGAGAGCGACAAACAAGCCCAGCCAGATACCCATCGCTCCCAGGATTTCTTCTTGCCCTAAGTAAAAACACACCGGAAAGCCTACCAGCCAATAGGCCACAAAACAAATCCAAGAAGGGACTTTCACATCCTGCAAACCTCTCAGGGCACCCAGAAACACCACCTGAAGTCCGTCGCTAAGCTGGAAAATAGCCGCAACGACCAACAAACTCGATGCGATGGAAATTACTTCGGCATTGTCGATATAGAAGGTGGGTAAGATGCCTTTGGTGATGATAAACATCAAGGCAAATACAGCCTGTATCACCAAGACCATAAAGAAAATGGAAAAAGCAATGCGCCGCAGTTCGGTGAAATTTCGTTTACCTTTTTGGTTGCCCACCCTAATGGTGGCTGTTACACTAAAGCCAACGGCTATCATAAACGTCATTGAAGCCAGGTTGAGCGCTATTTGATTGGCTGCTTGTGCATTAGTACCCAACAATCCCGCGAGAAATATAGAGGCAGTAAACAAAGCGACTTCAAAAAACATCTGCATCGCCGTAGGAAAACCCAATCCGAAGAGGCGTTTAAAAATGGAACGGTCTAACTGTTTCCGTTTGGACCAGACAAAATAAGGAATGAACTTCTTTTTGTTTTTCAGAATTAAATAAATAAACGCCAGCATAAAAAACCGTGAGATCAAGGTACCAATGGCTGCTCCTTCCAGCTCCAGCCGGGGGAAAATCCACACTCCATAAATCAACAGGTAATTGAACACCACGTTCACTACATTGGCAAACAGGGTAGCAATCATCGCATATTTGGTTTGCGAAAGCCCATCAGCAAACTGTTTGAACCCCTGGAACAACATCAATGGAATCATAGAAAAAGCCACAATCTCCAAATAGGGAATCGCCAGATCAACCACTTCGGGAGGCTGATTTAAGCTGTAAAGTATGGGTTTGAGAAACAACAGCAACACAAACAAAAGCAAACCGTTGATGCCACACAAAATCATTCCGTGGTGGAAAAAACTGCGCCCGTTTTCAATGTTGTTTTCTCCATCGGCTTCCGCGATGAGCGGGGTGATGGCAAAAGAAAACCCTATACCGATTGAAAGTGCAATAAAAATCAAACTGTTGCCCAGCGAAATGGCTGCCAACTCAGCGGCACCCAGTTGACCCACCATCAGGTTGTCAACCAAGCCCACCATCACATGCCCCAGCTGCCCAAGCATCACGGGGTATGCCAACTTGAAGTTATAACGGAATTCTTTGGTATAAGCACTCAAGGCCATGGCTCAAAATACTAAAAATGAAAGCCGCAAAGTTAGCAGTATTTAAAGAATGTCTTTATGCCTTTAAGTGAAATATTTTAAATTGTTTTTTTGCTGTTTGCGGAATAGGTATTCAACTTATATCAAGAACTTATATCCAATTTTTATAAAGTTAAAAAGTATCCATTGGTAATCGCCACTACCAGTGACTATACTGAAAATACCCTACAAGAGTTTCAGTTAAACACAATGGGAAGAAAGGAATGATTGCAATTGATAAAATTAGAACCATTGACAAAACCCTTATTATCAAAGTTTTTGAAAAACTGACCAATGCTGAAATTGAAAAGTTTAAAGAAATGATCAAGGAAACCTATGTAGACTAATCCAGTAGACAGCCTTGCTCTATAAATGTAGTGGAGCACATTACTCAAACAGATCTTGCACTCCCACTATTTAAAATATGCTGTAAACTTCTTTACTTTGTTTGTAATTTGCTATCTTTACGAAGCAAGATTTGGCAAATAAAATAAAAAATAAACAACAGCTTTGTTATTTTCTTTGAAACCGTGTCAGTCAGCCAAGCCTGTCTAATAGTTTTGGAATCTGAATAGCAATACCAAAAACTTGCTAAGACGTGTATCCCACTATTTGATTTCTCCCCACACATTTATTTCGATTTAACATAAACCCCTAAATAATAGCAATTGCATATGAATATGCTTAACTTTATAACATGATTTCAAAAAACATCCACATCCTGCTTGCCGATGACGACTTGACTGATTGCCTCCTGTTTCAGGAAGCTTTGGAAGAACTCCCGGTAACTGCAACTTTAACCATTGTACATAATGGCGATCAGGTAACAAAATTGCTTACCAAAAAAGGAAACAAGCTGCCTGATGTGTTGTTTTTAGACATTAATATGCCGCGAAAAAACGGTTTTGCGACTTTAGGAGAAATAAAACGCACTAAAAAGCTGGAGGAACTCCCCGTGATTATCTTTTCTACTTCAAATGAACTGGAAGCGGTTAAGAGGGTTTACAGTGACGCGGCACACTATTACATCTGCAAGCCTGCTAATTTTTTGCAACTAAAAAAAGTGATTTATGAAGCGCTGAGTCTTTTAACCAAGCAAAAAAAATCTATGCCGCTCAAAGAAAATTTTATGATAACAGGCAATTCCATTCTAATTCCTGACAGCAATGAAAATTAAACAAAGAGTAAATAGGTCTGAGAGCTGTTGTTTACCATACATAACTATCAAATTGCCCTACTAACAATGAAAAAGAGCAAATCAAAATCTGCCAAATCCAAGGCTCTTCCCGCATCCAAAAATAATTTTCCCGTTGTTGCCATTGGTGCATCGGCCGGTGGGCTGGAAGCTATGATGGAGTTATTAAAACACCTTCCGCCAGACACGGGTATGGCGTTCATTTATGTGCAGCACCTCAGCCCCGATCACAAAAGTATGCTGACTGAAATTTTGTCGAAAAAGACTGAAATGAAGGTGCAGGAAATTGACGACATGGACAAGATCAAGCCCAACAATATTTTTGTCATTCCCTACAATAAAGGCATTGAAGTCACAGACGGACACATAAAATTGATTCCCCGTTCAGAAAGTACCACAGCCATTTCTATTGATATTCTATTTTCCTCACTTGCCCAGGCGCAAAAAGAAAGAGTGATTGGTATCATCCTTTCTGGCAGCGCCAGTGATGGTACCGTGGGTATCAAAGACATCAAACATGAAGGTGGTTTAACTTTTGCACAAGATGAAAGTGCACGGTTCACAAGCATGCCCCACTCTGCCATTGCAGCGGGTATGGTAGACTTTATTTTATCACCCAAAGAAATTGCCCTCGAATTGGCGAGGCTTAGCAAACACCCGTTTGTAAAAACTGCCAATGGCGGAGAAAAAACGGATAGCGAGGATTTGATTGATAATAGCGATCCTGATTTAAAAGTCATTCTCAATAAATTGTATAAAACCACTGGAGTCGATTTTAGTGAGTATAAAATGAATACCGTCAAGAGGCGCATCAGTCGCAGAATGTTATTATACAAATTAACAAACCTCAAACAATATGCAAAAATGCTTACTGAAAAAAATGAGGAAACTCATATCCTATATCAGGATTTGTTGATTAATGTCACCCGTTTTTTTCGCGACAGCGACACGCACACCTATTTACTAAGACATCTTTTCCCTAAATTATTGAAACGAAAAAAAGAGGGAGAAACACTTCGCATCTGGGTGCCGGCCTGTGCAACAGGTGAAGAAGCCTATTCCATGGCCATGATGTTGCTTGAAATTAATGAGAAACAAGCCACCAGCACAGCCATTCAGATTTTTGCTACCGACCTCAGTGAACACGCCATTGGTAAAGCCCGCATTGGAATTTACACCAAGCAGGAATTAGAAGCTGTTTGTCCTAAGCGCATACAACGTTTCTTTACAAAAGCAGAAGGTAGTTATCGAGTGAATAAAGCCGTGCGCGATATGTGTGTGTTTGCTCCTCATAATATTTTGATTGACCCGCCTTTTTCACGTCTTGATTTTATAAGCTGTTGCAACCTTTTTATTTATTTAGATACCGCGGCACAAAAAAAAGCGGTCAGCACGTTTCACTATGCTTTAAACAGTGATGGGTATTTAATGCTTGGCAAATCAGAAAACATCAGTCATTCAACCCATCTTTTTACAATCTCCAACAGCAAGTATAAAATATTTTCGCGCAAAACAAACTCAGGAGCACGCCGGTTACCGGAACTTTCCCGAAGCTATACACAGCAAACTGAAACTAAATTTCAAAAAAATATACCGTCAAGAAACCGAAATAAAACAGACATCAATATTTCTGTTTCACAACAGGAGCTTGACAATGCCATTGATGACGTGCTTGTTTCTGATTTTATGCCTGCAAGTGTTGTGATCAATCACCAAATGGAAATCGTTCAATTTCGAGGCACCACCGATGTATTTCTTACCCACCCAAAAGGCAAAGCCACTTTTAATATCCTAAAAATGGCCCGTCCTGAAATTGCTTTTGAATTGCGTGGTGTCATTACAAAAGTGATTAAATCAAATCAACGCATTCGCAAAACCGGAATTGAATTGAAATTAGATTCGGCTGTAAAGATTATAAGTTTAGAAGTTGTCCCGCTTGATATAGAATGGAATGAATCCCTGCTCCTGGTTATTTTCACTGAACATGAACAAGCAGAAATTTATTCACAGCTGGCGAAAAGCGGTAAGGATACTTCGCAAGCAAAAGACCGGAGAATAAAAAAACTGGAACAAGAATTGGCCGCATCCCATGCGGATGCGCTTTCGATCTCACAGGAGCAAGAAGCCTTTACCGAAGAACTGCAAAGCGCGCATGAAGAAGTAGTCTCCAGCAACGAAGAGTTGCAAACCGTGAATGAAGAATTAGAAACTTCAAAAGAAGAAATAGAATCTACCAACGAAGAACTTATTACCAGCAATCAGGAATTGCAAACACGCATTGACCTGCTCAATGAGTCGTATGAATATTCCAATGCCATTGTTTCTACTATGCACGACCCCTTGCTGGTGTTGGGAAAAGACCTTCGTGTGAAATCTGCAAACAAGGCCTTCTATGATACATTTGATGTTGCCGAAAAAGACACCGAAGGAGTGCTTTTATATGAATTGGGCAACAAACAAT
This sequence comes from Planktosalinus lacus, assembly GCF_014640155.1. Lineage (GTDB taxonomy): Bacteria > Bacteroidota > Bacteroidia > Flavobacteriales > Flavobacteriaceae > Planktosalinus > Planktosalinus lacus. Next base: position 5,184 of record NZ_BMGK01000002.1, read on the forward strand.
GGAACATACCCGCCTTGCGCAAATTACTTGAAGACATTGTTCCAAAAAACACCCAATTCTTTGATTATGAAGTGAAGCACACCTTCCTGGACATAGGTGAAAAAATAATGTCACTCAACGCCAGCCGTATTGTCCAGAAAACACACCGTGAAGAATTAATTCTTCTAATTATTTCAGACATTACTGATGTGAGACGCCTGATCGTTGAAAAAGAAGAACGGGATAAAAAATTACTCAAGAAAGAAATTCGCGATCGCAAAGCAGAAAAAATAAAATTAGAAAGAGCCGTCAAAAATAGAACACAGGAATTAAAAGAAGCCAATGAATCGCTTGATTCCAGAAACAAAGAATTGCTGAACCTGAACAAAGAACTGGAAGCCTTTACGTATGTTTCCAGTCACGATTTGCAGGCACCGTTGCGCAAATTACAAACCTTTACGGGAATCATTTTAGAAAGAGAAGAGCATAAATTATCTGAAAAAGGGAAAAAATATTTCCAGCTTATGCTAAAGGAAACAGAAAGAATGCGGCAACTCATTCAGGATTTACTTGTCTTCTCAGGAATCAGTGCAGGTGAACGAAAGTTTGAAAACACTGACCTTAATGAAATTATAGACGCAGTAAAAGAAGATCTTAAAGAGTTGATTGAAGAAAAAAATGCTGTCATAGAAATAAAAGAGATGTGTGATGTGCATATTATTCGTTTTCAGTTTCAACAGCTTATGTTTAATTTGATCAGCAACTCCCTTAAGTATTCAAAACCTAATAAACCGCCTCACATAACAATATCAAGCCGGAAGGTTGAATATGAAAAATTAAAGATCAAGGAACTTCCCCCGCAAAAAGAATACTGTGAAATCAAAATCAGCGACAACGGCATTGGTTTTGAACAAAAATTCAGCAACAAAATATTTGAAGTGTTACAAAAGCTTCACGGAAAAGAAGAATTTGACGGAACAGGCCTCGGTCTCGCGATTGTTAAAAAAATAGTTGAAAACCACAACGGTGTCGTCACCGCCACCGGCAAACTGAATAAAGGAGCCACCTTCACTATTTACCTGCCTACCGACCAGAAAGGCATTTCCGTTTCATAAAAAAATAAATCAAATTGGAAAAAAAACCATTACATATCCTTCTTGCCGATGATGATGAAAGCGACCGTCTTCTTTTTATGGATGCTTTTGCAGAATTAAAAATTAACACCATTGTGAACACAGTAAATGATGGAGCCCAACTCATGGAGTGGCTCAATAAGGAAAGTAACCGGTTGCCTCATCTTATTTTCCTTGACCTCAACATGCCTCGCAAAGATGGAATGGAATGCCTCAAAGAAATCAAGAGAAATGAAAAACTAAAAGACATTTCCATCGCTATTTATTCAACCTCAGATAATGAAAAAGATATTGAAGAAACATTCCGAAATGGAGCCAATGTTTACATTACCAAACCCAATAGTTTTAATAAACTCAAAAAAGTACTTGAAAAAGCGGTTGTAACGGCCTATCAATATGAAGACCAATCCATGATAAGACAAAATTTTTTACTACGTATTTAATGAATGTTTTATCTAACTAAACAGCACTTTAATCAGTAAAAAGAAGTCGATAACATCAGAATATATACTTCATTGAATATGAATCGTTAACTCATATTTGATGGTTTTTAACTAAATTTAAATGTCATGAAGCAAGTAGCATTACTTTTGGGAGTTTTTTTAATCCACTTTTCATGTACAGATACAAAAGAAAACTTTTACAATGAAGACAGTGTTAAACAAGAAATACTTCAACTTGGTGCATTAATAGTTCTGGCTTTGAATGAAGGTGATACAGAAACTCTTATAAGAGATTTTTGGCAATCAGATTCTGCCTTGTTTTTAATAGATGGAAATAAAATACAAGGGTATGAAAATATCTTATCTGTACTGAATGGAATTCCCACCCGAAGAAAAGACCTGGTTCTTGATGTTGACCATGAAGAGGTAGTCGTTTTATCGGAAAACATGGCCCTTCACATAGTAGAGTTCCAAGAGAAAATTACCCATATGAATGATACCACTTCAAGAGGTCAAGGAGTATGGTCGACTTTGTACAAAAAAATAGAAGACAACTGGAAAATAATAATGGTTCATGAATCCCACTTAAAAAAACAGGATAATTGAAAACTACTATTGTATTTTTTCTTCAGGAGTCGACGCATCAATTAAACCCTTAGTTCCTGCTTCTGCCGGAAAACAATTTTAATTCCCCACTTTTTAATCCCCACATTGGTTAATGTCAACTTTAAAAAATAATAAAAATGGAAACTATTTGGTTTGAAAATTGGGACAGCATACTCAGAATACTTATCATAACGCCCTTAGCCTATTTCACTTTGATCTTTATGTTGCGGGTTTCCGGTAAAAGGACATTGGCAAAAATGAATGCTTTTGATCAGGTTGTTACCATTTCTTTAGGAACAATTCTCGCGAGTGTTGCACTCAATCATGACATTCCGCTTGCTGATGGTATCACTGCTTTCATCGTTTTTATTGGGTTTCAGTTTTTATTCACCTGGTTATCTGTTAGGGTTAAGGCAGTTAAAACCTTAATCACCAGCAAACCCTCACTGATTTTCTATAAAGGTGAATTTAACTATACGGCTATGAAAAAGGTAAGAATAACCGTTGAGGAAGTGAATAGCGCCGCCCGTATCAAAGGTTTTTCATCATTAAATGGCATCGATATTATAGTTTTAGAAACCACAGGAGACATCGCAATCATTGAAAAGATCACAGAGCATACCGAAACTACTTTTGATGACGTGGAGTTGACACCCTAAACAGAACTGGGGATACTACAGATTTAGATTTAGTAGCGAGCTCATAAAATGGCTAAGAAGATAACGAAACACAAAGTGCAAGTTTTAATTTTGACAATCACTTAACAACTTAAAAAATGGAAAAGCTATTGTTTAGATGGAATGAATTAAAAGCCACTTTTTGGTTTGTACCGGTCATTATAATTATTTTTTCAATCCTGCTCTCATTAGGACTGGTTTATTTAGACGGCCAGATCACTATTCCTCAAAACAGCTTAAGCCGTTTCTTTTTTGTGAGCAGTCCTGATTCTGCCCGAAGTATCTTAGCAACCATTTCCGGAGCCATGATGGGTGTGGCAGGAACCGTTTTTTCAATCACGCTGGTAGCCTTGACGCTCGCCTCTTCACAATTCGGTCCGCGGCTCATTAAGAATTTTATGTATGTTCGGCTCAATCAAGTAGTGCTGGGTGCCTATGTTTCTACCTACCTCTATTGCCTGCTCGTTTTAAATGCCATACAAGACGCTAACGATTATACCTTCATCCCTTCTTTATCTATCCTGGTTGCCATTTTTGCGGCTATTTTAAATATTATTTTACTCATTGTTTTTATTCACCAAATTGCCATAAGCCTGCAGGCAGATAAAATAATCTCTGATATTTCAGAGTTTATTTCTAAACAAACAAAAGTGCTGTTTCCAGATAAAGCAGAGGAAACAAAAGAAAGAGAAGAAAACATTGATCTCGCTGCTTCTCTTTCAAAGTATCACAATCGAATTTCAATACAATCACCGAAAAGCGGATATCTGGAATACATAGACAAGGAGTCTTTGATAGAAACAATCAGTGAGCATGATTCACTACTGGTGTTGTTTCAAAGACCCGGAGGGCATTTGGTGGAAGGCATGGAAATAGGTTTACTGTATTCAAATAGCCATTGGGAAAAAGAGGCGTTGGAAAATATTATCAGCCAATTTGAAATCGGGAAAATCAAAACCTCTCAACAAGACCTTGAATTCTCTATCCACCAGATGGTCGAAATCGCTTTAAGAGCGCTCTCTCCCGGAATAAATGACCCCTATACAGCCATTGCCTGTATTGACAACCTCACAGCCGTTATGTCTTATTTAGCAGAAGCTAAATTCCCCTCAAAATATCTTTTTGATAAAGAAGAAAACCTCAGGATTGTTACTGACACGTTTGAGTTTGAAGGCCTTCTCGATGTCGCATTCAACCAAATCAGACAGTTCTCAGGTAGCAGTCCTGCTGTGATGATCCGGTTGATGGAAGCATTGATAACCATCAATAAATTCACAAAGAATGAACGCCACAAAAAGGCAGTCATCAAACATGCAACTATGGTTTTAAATGTTGGAAAGCGATCCATAAAAGAAACGCATGACTTGGATGATCTCAATAAAAGAGCAGAAAAAATATTAAAATAAGAAAGCAACGTCCAGAATATTGCAAACCGCTTTACAAGCCTTTGATTCTTGAAATCTCTATTGGGATTCCTAAAATCAGAAATCCGCAGGTTTATAGGTGAACGAATAGATTTTCATCCATATTATAACTTTCTTTGTAATTGGCTATCTTTGGCTCGCGGTGATAAACTCCACAGAGATTATTAACCCGTAAACATAGCCCACAACCCAAATAGAACGAAAACAAAGCACAGATGAGTATAAAGAAGTTAAACCCCATAAAAAACAGCCTTTTAAAATTTCTTACCAGCTTTTTTAAAAACACCAAACACCCAAAAGGCATCAACCTTAATTCCAATAAACCCTTACATATTTTAATCACCCGACCCAACCACCGATTGGGAAATCAATTGTTGTTCACTCCCCTGCTTCAGGAATTGGAACACAGGTTCCCCAATGCAACCATTGATATCATGGTGAACGGCAACTTGTCGTTTATTTTATTTTCTGAATTCGATTCCCTCAGGAATACATACAACCTCCCTAAAAAACCATTCAACAACATCGGTCAATATCTCAAAAAAGTGATGCAAATGATGTCAAACAAGTATGACCTTGCAATTGCCGGAGAAGAAGGCTCAAACTCCTCAAAAATATTTGTCAAGCTGTCAAGGTCAACAAACAAGATTTATAATTCCGGGGAGTTTACAACTGATAAACCAACCCATATTAGCAAAAAACCAATTTATAGCCTGTTAAAATACATCGAACCCACTTTAGATTTAAAAAACTACGCATATCCCAAGCTGACTATCAAACTTACAGAAGACGAAATAAAACAAGGTAACACCCTACTCAAAAGCTTGTTTAATAACGAAAAAGAAACGATTTGCATTTATACCTTTGCAACCGGCAAGAAATGCCATTCAAAAGAATGGTGGTCTGAAACTTACAACGCCCTAAAAAAGGAGTTTGTCAACTACAACATCTTAGAAATGCTACCCATTGAGAATGTATCTCAAATAGACTTTGAGAGTGTGCATTACTATAGTAAAGACCTGCGTGAGATAGCTGCGATCCTTGAAAACTGTAAGGTCTTTTTTGGTGCAGACAGTGGTATGATGCATCTCGCTGCTGCTACAAACACAACAACCATGGGTTTGTTCAATGTTACCAAACCTNTGATACCAATACCACACAGGTAGATGAAATCATAGAAAAAATCAAAGCGACACTAATCTAAACTAATACTTAATTATGTTCCTTACTGTTTCACCACTTTATACACACTCCTGCCCTTGGCTGTTTCGATGACAACCGAATAAAAACCGGTCGTCAAAGTGGAGACATCAATGGTTTTAGGGTTGCCGGTGACTTCCAGTGCCTTGATGCCTTCAACGGTATAAAATTGTACCCGTTCAATAGCTCCCTCATAAGCAATGTGTATAAATGCTGTTGCGGGATTGGGGTACACCACAGCCCCATTGTCTTGAAAATCATCTGTATTCAAAATAGTTAAATTTTCAAACCACATTAACTCCCTGCCAGGGGATGTTGTTAAAAACAAATCTAAATCACCATCACTGTCAACATCAGCTAAGTTTAAATTGCCGGGTTTAAAAAAATTAGAATCTATAATTTCTGCTTCATCAAATGTACCGGCATTATCGATGTTTTTAATCCAAATGATATGGTTGTTTTCAGGAAACACATTGGCTAACAAGCCCACTATGTCAGGAAACCCATCGTTGTCAATATCACCAACTTTTACATCTGTAACATCTGTTGATCCGAACTCAGTTTGAAACAAGATTTCAAAGTTGCCAAAGTTACCTTCACCATCATTTTTACGCCAGCCTATGTTTGATGGGTTTGAAGTGCTTTCAAACGTTTTAGAAGAAACAAGATCCAAATGACCATCCCCATCCATATCAACCAACTCAAATGATCTTTCATAGAGTCCATTAAACTCGATTATATGCTGCTCCCATTGTTGCCCGATCCCGTCTAAATTTTCATACCATGCCATCCAATTTGTACTGACCATATTAGATACAATATCCAGGTCACCATCTCCATCGACATCCCCCACCCGCTGGGTGCGGGCTTGTGAGGGGGTGGCGTCCACCATGTGCAACTGCCAGGTCACGCCCTGTCCATCCACATTTTCTGCCCAATAAAACCCTGTGCCATTTACAATCCCTATCACGATATCCATATCGCCATCTTGGTCTAAATCTACCGGTAACACATTAAAACAACTATCCAAACCATTGGCAATAATTACTTTTTCTCCAAAGTTCCCCGAGCCGTCGTTGGGGTACCAGGCTACATAATCCAGGTCAAAATAGGAAACAATTATATCCGTAAACCCATTTTGGTTCATATCAGCAGCATTAACGCTATAAGCCTGTGATTGATCCAATTCAATGGGGATGGCCTCACTAAAGCTACCTTGACCGTCTGTGTTTTGATACCAGGAGACGATATCAATGCCACCCATCAACACATCAGGATGTTCATCCTCATTCAAATCAACAACTTCGATATCCCTGTAGATAACATCGGTGTCAATTAGTTGCCGCGGTCCATACAGTTGCCCTGAAACAGGTAACCATAGAAACAAACTCATCATCCATAGTAAATGGGTTTTATAGTTGCTAATATATCCTCTAAGTTTATTCATTTTCCTTTAAAATGATTGTTTGTTCAACTGCTCCATCCTCATAGTGTTTTTCTATGGCATACAAACCCGGGTCAAGATTGTTGATGAGTTGAGGATTGTTGATGGCTGTGGAGTCTTGCTCTGTGATGGTGACGTTGGCATTAAAAACATTGTCATTAAACTTGGTTAATAAACCATCTTTCGCCGGACTATTCCAGTTGTCGTAACAAGCTTTGACTTGATTCACGCCCAAAGCAGTGTTCAATTCAACTAATCTTATAGCAGAATGGTTTGGGTGAAAAATAGTACTATAGTCTGTTTCGTTTATTGAAACATATTTTACCAATCCATTTATATTATAAGTAAATGTCTCATTATAAGTAGCCGGTACGTCAAAATCTCCTTCACAATGGACAAAAAAATAAGTGAAACCGGATTGAAAATAGGGAATGTGGTTATTGCCGGGGAATCCGTCAAAAAAATACTCCCCTTTATAAGGCTTATAAAGAGACGCATAGTCTGTTTTTACATCTTCATACACACCTTGACAATCCACAACAAAACCTTCATGAATTCGTATCATTTGACCGGTTGTAAAGAGCGAAGTGCAGGTGGTAGGCGCATAGCCCATAATATTAGCAATATCATCTTCATCAAATATCCAAGGAGTATTAGCGCAATCAGCTCCATTTTGATTTTCATATACACATCCATCTAAGTAATAATTTTCAGTGTAGTCAGCAGCCGCAGCAAATGCATCGGGATATGACATACCTTGATCCATATAAATATTGATTAATTCCGTTCTATGTTCATCTCTAAAATTGGGAATGGCATTGGTATCAACAACCCGGTCACCATGGGTATCAGCATTAAAACCACCCACTCCCGGTGTACGAGAAACTTTTTCACAGTCTGCAAAACCTTGATATATTTCACCATAATAGCTCCTCCATGTATGTGCTAACCCAAGTGCATGACCCATTTCATGAGGATTGGTAGTATGGTTCTCATCATAAAAAACCCCTCTGGTTACTCTAAATTGTTTTGAAAAAATACTCCTTGCTGCACTATTCTCATATTTAGCAGTTACATATACATTTATTGCGTTTTCATTAATAGTAGTGAAACCAACGTTATCTTGGGAATCTTCAATATCATCTAATAAATCCCAAAACCCTGAATTCGAACTATCATAGTTATAAATACTATTATTTTCAATTGAGTTATAGCCTCTATATTTAAAAAATATCTTATAGGGATTGAAAACCTTGTTATACTCAGCGATCATATCCAAGGTTTCCTTTTCAAAATCCCAGTTTGGATAAGAGTCTCCTGAAGCGACAGTGCCGTCATCTTGCAACAATTCCCAGAAATATACATTGAGGACTACCGGTTCAAAAGCATCCAAAGTAGCCTGGTCATAAGCTGCTGAAAAATCATCATCACAAGGTAATGCACCGGGTCCATCCATAGCACACTTTATGGTATTTTGTTGTGCGAATACACCGGTGTTTGAAAAAAGTATTGAGATAAACATCAAATAGGTAAATAGCCTTGCTTTTAAATGAATAAAACTATTAGAGCAATTGTGTGTGTGTGTGTGGAAACACGGTTTTAATTGATTTCATTATTGGTTGGTTTTTGTTTATTTCACTAAGATAGCAAAAAATAATGAACCCGTTAAAACGGTGCAAACTACAACATCTTAGAGATGCTACCCATTGAGAATGTATCTCAAATAGACTTTGAGAGTGTGCATTACTATAGTAAAGACCTGCGTGAGATTGCTGCGATCCTTGAAAACTGTAAGGTCTTTTTTGGTGCAGACAGTGGTATGATGCATCTCGCTGCTGCTACAAACACAACAACCATGGGTTTGTTCAATGTTACCAAACCTGAAATTTATGCCCCTTACGGGAATAAAAATCTATTCATCGATACCAATACCACACAGGTAGATGAAATCATCAATCAAATCAAAGCAGTAACCGTTTAAAACAAAACTTCAACAAAAAAAGCACTCCCTTCACTTCTTTTTTTATTGGCTCACTAATTTTCTTTGTGAAACCTAAGTATTAAAAGACCACTTTTAATACGCTGATCCAACGTTCCTGAAAAGTAGGAAAGGTATCAAAAACACCCTTTGAAAAAATATTGTTATATTTGAATGCTGCGCCCTTTTATAAAGCCCCCTAATTTACTTTACCCTCTGCTTTTCGCAACCCTACTGTCGAAAAAACTGGACCATTCAGCTTTTGAACCAATTTAAAACAATATATATGAAACCAACTAAATCACCTTTTACTAAACTCATTTTTTTGCTCACCACTCTTGTTCTTTGCTTCGGAATACTTTCGTGCAAATCTGATAAAAAGGAAGATACAGACGAAACTCAGACGATGGCTGATACTGAAAAAGAAGCTGTCATAGAAATCATCACTGAAGCCATGGAGTTTCAAATGCAGGACACCATTCCGGCGGGCTGGAATAGCTTTCACTACAAAAACCAATCTCCTCAAACACACTTTTTCCTGATTGAAAAATACCCCGATGGTAAAACCCTTGAAGATGCTTTAAAAGAAGTAGTACCGGTATTTACTGAAGGTATGGACCTCATTAACAAAGGCCAATTTGACGAGTCTATGGCTGCTTTTGGAAAACTACCTGAATGGTATGGTGAAGTGCAGTTTATGGGAGGCTCCGGTTTGCTTTCACCCGAAAGAACAAGTGAAAACACCCTCAAACTCGATCCGGGTTACTATTTGATGGAATGCTATGTAAAAATGCCCAACGGTGTTTTTCATACCAGTATGGGTATGATACGCGACTTTGTGGTTTCAGATGAAGACTCAGGCATTGCAGAGCCGGAAGCTACAATCGCTTTAGAAGTTTCAGGTGCAGAAGGCATTGTCGTGAATGATTCCATTACTGCAGGAACGCATACCTTTTCTGTTTTCTTCAAAGACCAAAAAGTACATGAGAACTTTGTGGGCCACGATGTCAACCTTGCCAGGCTTGAGGAAGGTGACAATTTTGATATCCTAGAGCAATGGATGGACTGGTCAAGCCCTGAGGGACTTATAGAACCTGCTCCTGATGGTTTTACCTTTTTGGGCGGTGTAAACGATATGCCCCAGGGAGGCATCGGTTATTTTACTGCAACCCTTGAACCCGGCAACTATGTGCTGATAGCAGAAGTGCCCAATACCCGGGAAAAAAACATGCTAAAGAAAGTGGTGGTTCATTAAGTTGTCGTTGGATCGTACCTTTAAAACACCCTAGGATCCTGCAAGCTTTGCACTTAAGTGGGTTCATTGGGTATTAAAATATTGTTTTAACCACAACTATATACTATATTTGGATACCTTTTTCTGACTATACTATTGATTTTATACAGTAACCATTGAACGAACAAAACGCAACCCCCACTTGTGATGTGCCTGCACTTTGGATGGAGCATAAAACAGCACTCTATCACTACATCCTCAAACGGGTGAAGGATCGGGAAATGGCAGAGGACATCCTTCAGGAAGTACTGCTCAAGGTGTATCACTTCTGCCTTACCAAGAGCGGGGTGCGCAATCTGCGCAGCTGGCTCTTTCAAATTGCCCAAAATACCATAACCGATGTTTACCGGCACAACCAAAAAGTCAAAACCACCGATAGCTTCCCCACATTAGCTGAAGAAGATGAACAACAAGCCTTTCAGGAAGCCCTTCCTTACATACTCCCTATGCTCGACTTTTTACCGGAAGCCTATGCACGCCCCCTTAAAATGGCCGACATAGACGGGATGAAACAAGCAGAGGTGGCAACAGCTTTAGGACTTACACTCACCGCTGCCAAGTCGCGCATACAACGGGGCCGCGAACTGCTAAAAGCCGAGTTCATCACCTGCTGTCACTTTGAAACCGACAAGAACGGAAACCTGATTTCGTTTGATATCAAGGAGAGTTGCAAGCCGCTTCAGGAACTCAAGAAAAAAAATACTTAATTTATTGCGTCTTTTTAAAAGCCCTTCCGTCATGATGGTATAAACTTTAAAACAACACCATTATGAAACGATTTCACGTACACCTCAGAGTAAAAAACCTGGAAGAAAGTATTGCTTTTTACACCGCCCTGTTCAAGACTACTCCCACAGTAGTTAAACCCGACTATGCCAAATGGATGCTGGAAGACCCCAGGATAAACTATGCCATTTCTACCGGTCACGCCGAAACAGGTATCGAGCACCTGGGTTTACAAACCGAAAGCGAAGTGGAGCTACACGACGTCTATGAAGCGATGCAAACAGCCAAAGGCACTATCAGGGAAGAAGGGGAATGCACTTGCTGCTATTCAAAATCTCAAAAGAGCTGGATCACTGATCCCCAGGGAGTAGACTGGGAAGCGTTTTACACCCACGGCACCGCTACAGTCTATGGCGAAGGCATCAATGCCCGCCCCGCCCCGGAAGCCATGGAACAATGGAACGAAACCCCAACCACGATTACTGAAGCTCCTGTAAAAACGCACAGCAGCTGTGAAACGGGCAGTTGTGGTGTATAATCACATTTAAAAAGAGATACTTAGGGTTACTTATAAAAAAAGCTGCACATTCGTTGCAGCTTTTTTTAGTAGTATGTCCCGTCCTGAACTAATTGACAATAAATCAACAACAGCTACTGTTTCACCACTTTATACACACTCCTGCCCTTGGCTGTTTCGATGACGACCGTATAAAAACCGGTCGTCAAAGTGGAGACATCAATGGTTTTAGGGTTGCCGGTGACTTCCAGTGCCTTGATGCCTTCAACGGTATAAAATTGTACCCGTTCAATAGCTCCCTCATAAGCAATATGTATAAATGCTGTTGCGGGATTGGGGTACACCACAGCCCCATTGTCTTGAAAATCATCTGTATTCAAAATAGTTAATTTTTCAAACCACATTAACTCCCTGCCAGGGGATGTTGTTAAAAACAAATCTAAATCACCATCACTGTCAACATCAGCTAAGTTTAAATTGCCGGGTTTAAAAAAATTAGAATCTATAATTTCTGCTTCATCAAATGTACCGGCATTATCGATGTTTTTAATCCAAATGATATGGTTGTTTTCCGGAAATACATTGGATATCAAACCCACAATGTCCGGATAGCCATCATTATCTATATCACCCACCCTAACATCTGTAATATTTATTGATGAGAACTCTGTTTGAAACAAGATTTCAAAGTTGCCAAAGTTACCTTCACCATCATTTTTACGCCAGCCTATGTTTGATGGGTTTGAAGTGCTTTCAAACGTTTTAGAAGAAACAAGATCCAAATGCCCATCCCCATCCATATCAACCAAATCAAACGAATTTTCAGCAATGCCGTTAAATTCAATAATGTGTTGCTCCCACTGCTGCCCGGTGCCATCTAAATTTTCATACCAAGCCATCCAATAGGATCCACTCATTCTTGACACAATATCCAAATCGCCATCCCCATCGATGTCCCCCACCCGTTGGGTGCGGGCTTGTGAAGAGGAAGAATCAACCGTATGCAACTGCCAGGTCACGCCCTGTCCGTCCACATTTTCTGCCCAATAAAATCCTGTACCATTTACAATCCCTATCACGATATCCATATCGCCGTCCTGGTCTAAATCTACCGGTAACACATTAAAACAACTATCCAAACCATTGGCAACAATAATTTTTTCTCCAAAATTACCCGTGCCATCATTGGGGTACCAGGCCACATAATCCAGGTTAAAATAAGAGACCACGATGTCGTTGATCCCATTCTGGTTTATATCAGTAATTTTAACACCATAAGCATTAGACTGGTCCAATTCGATGGGGATGGCTTCGCTAAAGGAGCCTTCCCCGTCAACGTTGCGATACCAAGCCACCAGATCGACACTTCCTATTAAAATATCAGTATGACCATCGCCATCAATATCACCCAATTCTATATCTCTAAATATTTTATCAGTATCAATTAGTTGCCGTGGTCCATACAGTTGCCCTGAAACAGGTAACCATAGAAACAAACCCATCATCCATAGTAAATGCGTTTTATAGTTGCTAATATATCCTCTAACTTTATTCATTGTCCTTTAAGATGATTGTTTGTTCAACCGCTCCATCGTTGTAATGTGAAAAAACCCAATTTTTGTTTGATGTCATAAAAAGAGACTCCATTTATCATTTCTCTAAATTAGTGATTATTATTGTAATCATCTAAGTTGTTAAAACAAGCCTACCCTAGAACAACCATAAACAGTCACGAGTCCCGTGCATTACTTCAGTACAATAAACTAACATCCAATGCTATAAAAAAAAATAAATGATATACAACCCAATGACCCCATTTGACCCCTTTTGACCCCTTTTGACCCCTTTTGTCAAAATTGGAGAGGTTTTCTCCAAGTCTTGTTCGAGAATTGTTTGAGAAAAGCCTTTAAAAGAGTAGCTTTTAAAGAGAATCCTCAAACAATGGTGGAAGGTTTTGCAATGGAAAGACAAGATCCCCGCCCCTACCTTCGCTGAAGCTTCGGCAGGCAAGTTCGCGGGTATTTTAGAGGGTAATATTCCCATGCTTCCGGTTAGGAAATGAATGGGCAAGTCCCACTTTGATGGACGAGATACCCGCCTGCGCGGGTATTTAGAGAGGAATGTTCCCGTGCTTTCGGTCAGGGCGGTTCACTGTCTTGCTTTCCAGTAAACTGAAAGCTTTCAATAGTTTCCTGCGGGTGTCGCGGGGCATGATGACCTCATCGATGAATCCGCGTTGGGCGGCTTCAAAGGGTGTGGCGAACTTCTCGGCATACTCGGTTTCTTTTTCCTTGAGTTTGGCTTCGGGGTCATCCGCCTGTTGGATTTCTTTTCTAAAGATGATTTCACTGGCACCCTTGGCGCCCATCACGGCAATCTCCGCCGTGGGCCAGGCATAGTTAAAGTCGGCACCAATGTGTTTGGAATTCATCACATCATAAGCACCGCCATACGCTTTTCGGGTAATCAATGTGACACGCGGTACGGTGGCTTCGCTTAACGCATACAGCAACTTGGCACCATGCAAGATGATACCATTCCACTCCTGGTCAGTTCCGGGAAGGAAACCGGGAACATCCACGAGAACCAATAACGGAATGTTGAAACAGTCACAAAAACGCGTAAAGCGGGCAGCCTTTTTGGAAGCATCCACATCCAGCACCCCTGCCAGACTCATGGGTTGATTAGCAACAATACCAATGCTGCGCCCACCCAAACGGGCAAAGCCCACGATGATGTTTTGGGCATAATCCTTATGGATTTCAAAAAAGCTATCGGTATCGATAATCCCCTTGATTACGGCGTGCATGTCATAGGGCTTGTTGGAACTGTCGGGCACAATGCTTTCCAATTCGTCACTGTATTCTTCTTCAGCTGTAAAAGGCAGCTTTGCCGTGGTTTCTTTGTTGTTCTGCGGGAGAAAGCTCAGCAACTTTTTAACGTCTTCCAAACACGCAATATCACTCACAGAGGTCACGTGCGTCACTCCTGATTTGGTAGCGTGGGTACTCGCCCCTCCCAATTCTTCTGAAGTCACGTTTTCATTGGTCACGGTTTTCACCACATTGGGACCCGTAACAAACATATAGCTGGTGTCTTGTACCATCAGGGTAAAATCAGTCATTGCAGGCGAATACACAGCCCCACCGGCACAAGGACCCATAATAGCAGACAGCTGTGGGATCACCCCCGATGCCTGCACATTGCGGTAAAAGATATCGGCATAACCGCCCAGTGACCTTACGCCTTCCTGTATACGTGCTCCGCCGGAGTCGTTTAGGCCTATCATAGGCACGCCCAGCTTCACGGCCAGGTCCATGGTCTTACAGATTTTCTCGGCATGGGTTTCTGAAAGCGCCCCGCCAAACACGGTAAAGTCCTGTGCAAACACACACACGGGACGCCCGTTGATGGTTCCGTAACCGGTCACCACCCCGTCGCCATAGTATTTCTCCTTCTCCATCCCAAAGTCAGTCGTGCGGTGGGTCACCAGAATCCCGATTTCCTCAAAGGAACCTTCATCCATCAAGTACTCCACGCGCTCCCGGGCGGTGAGTTTTTTCTTTTCGTGTTGCTTGTCAATGCGTTGCTGCCCGCCACCCAAGTGGGCAAGGGCGATCTTTTCCTGTAGTTTTTTCGTATTGTCACTCATATCATATGCCCGCGAAGGCGGAATGTCATGTCCACGCAAGTGGGCATCTCGTTAATTATTTATCAATTCTTATTTCAATTATCCATATTTTGGATAGTTACTTTTATAAGTTTACGTCTTTGTTGTACCACTGAGGTTTCACGCAAAGCAGCGCAAAGGGTTTCACAAAGAACGCAAAGCAATTCGGTTTGTCTCTTTTCTCTATTCTATGCTCTCTTTTCTATCATCTCATGTCTAACATCTCCTGTCTCAAATCTACTCCGGCAACCGCAACACTTCCCTATCCTTCAAATACGCCTTTAAGGCGACCATTGCAGCGAGTTTGGCTTCGGCGTTGTTCTGCTCCAATAACTTTTCAGCAGAATAGTATTTCTTGACAAAATGGGTATCAAAGTCACCACTGCGGAAAGCCTCGTGTTCCATCACAAACTTGCCGAAGGGCAAGGTGGTGGACACCCCTTCAATTTCATAGCCGGCAATCGCTTCTATCATGCGTTGAATGGCTTCCTCGCGGGTGTTGCCATAGGTAATGAGTTTTGACAGCATGGGGTCGTAATAAATGGGTACTTCCATACCTTCTTCAAAACCGTCGTCCACACGAATGCCGGCTCCTTGTGGCGGGCGGTATCGGCTCAAGGTACCCACGCTGGGCATAAAGTCGTCGAGCGGATCTTCGGCATAGACGCGTAGTTCCATTGCATGACCTTTAATACTTAAATCTTCCTGTGCAACCGAAAGGGTTTCGCCCCGGGCGATTTTGATTTGCTGTTCCACCAGGTCGAGGCCGGTGATGAGTTCGGTAACGGGGTGTTCTACCTGCAAACGGGTGTTCATTTCCAGGAAGTAAAAGTTCTTGTTTTCGTCCAGCAAAAACTCCACGGTACCCGCGCCCACATAGTCACAGGCTTTGGCTACCATAACAGCCGCCTCACCCATTTGTTTTCTTATTTCAGGTGTCAACACTGATGAGGGTGCTTCTTCCACTACTTTTTGGTGGCGGCGCTGAATGCTGCATTCTCGTTCGAAAAGGTGTACCACATTGCCGTGGGTATCGGCCAGCACTTGTAGTTCGATATGGCGTGGGGAGCTAACATATTTTTCGATAAACACCGAACCATCCCCAAAAGCCGATTCGGCTTCGCTGATGGCGCGTTTCATTTGTTCTTCCAGGTCGGCTTCCTTTTCAACGATGCGCATCCCTTTTCCTCCACCCCCTGCAGAGGCTTTGATCAAAATGGGAAACCCTATCTCTACAGCAATGCTTTTCGCTTTGGCAACATCGGTCACGGCTTCGTCGATTCCGGGTACCATTGGGATGTCATACCCTTTGACAGCCTCTTTGGCAGCGAGTTTGCTGCCCATAATACGGATGGCGTGCGGCTTCGGACCGATAAAGGTGAGTCCGTTTTTCTCTACAGCTTCCGCAAACCCGGCATTTTCACTCAGGAATCCATAACCCGGGTGGATGGCATCCACGTTCAGGCTTTTAGCCACTTCAATGATGTGGTCGCCCCGCAAATAAGATTTATTGGAAGCGGCTTCCCCCACACAAACGGCCTCATCGGCAAAGCGCACGTGGGGTGCGTTACGGTCGGGTTCAGAGAAAATGGCCACGGTTTTGATGCCCATCTTACGGGCGGTTTTCATCACCCGCAATGCGATTTCTCCCCGGTTTGCTACTAATATTTTTTTCATATTCATTGCCCGCGTAGCGGGTATCTAAATGCTCGCGTAGGCGGGCATCTCGTTAATAATATTTCTTATTTATATCATCTTATCTAACACGTATGCGACCCCACCGGGGTCTGTTTTATGGTGTCTCATTTTCTAAATGCTCGCGTAGGCGGGCATCTCGTTAATAATATTTAAATCTATTTCATTTTATCTCTCACGTATGCGACCCCGCCGGGGTCGGTTTTTATGGTGTCTCATTTTCTACAAATAGTTGACCCCGCCGGGGTCGGTTTTTTGGTGTCTCATTTTCTTAATGCTCGCGTATGCGGGCATCTCGTTAATATTATTTCTTATTTATATCATCTTATCTAACACGTATGCGACCCCCGCCGGGGTCGGTTTTTATGGTGTCTCATTTTCTACAAATAGTTGACCCCGCCGGGGTCTGTTTTATGGTGTCTCATTTTCTTAATGCTAGCGTATGCGGGCATCTCGTTAATATTATTTCAATCTATTTCATCTTATCTAACACGTATGCGACCCCGCGGGGGTCGGTTTTATGATGTCTCATTTTCTACAAATAGTTGACCCCGCCGGGGTCGGTGTACATAATAAACTTTAAGTACACATATCTGATATAATATCTATTGTCTCCAGTCCATCGTCTAAAGTCTATCATCTATACTCACTCCATCTCAATCAACAACTGACCTTTATCAACGGTATCCCCTTTTGCTATAGCAACCGCTTTTACCACACCATCGCGGGGTGCGGTGAGGGCATTTTCCATTTTCATAGCTTCCAGTACCAGCAGGTAATCGCCTTCCTTGACGGTATCGCCGGCTTTTACGGGCACATCGAGAATCAGGCCGGGCATAGGGGCTTTGATATCGTTTACGGCAACAGCCTCTCCCAGGGAAAGCCCCATCGCCTCGATAAGCGCGTCAAGTGGGGTGCCGATTGCAACCCTGTAGCTACTCGAATTGATTTTAACGGTATAGGTTTTATTAATGAAATCGGTGGCGGTGACTTCTATGGTTTTAGACTGATTTTGGTGTATGAGATGCAGACTGTTGTCAGTTATTTGCTGAATGTCCAGGTTTTGTATTTCATTTTCGGTCAGTGAAAAGTCAAACTCCTCATTAACCTGTAGACGGTATTTAGTCTCCATATAGTGTAGTGCTTAGTATCAATTTATAAAGGTAAAGATACATATTTCGGAACGAACTCAAAAAAGGATTTGTTGATGATTCCTAACTGATTCGTGAGCAGTGTGTTTCAAATTCTAAGTCTTGGAACAGGAATTGAAAGTGTGTCTACCTTGCTTACCTAAACATTTGGAACACGGCATTGGTTATGAATATGTGATTGTAATTGTTCTGCGAACTCTAGGATTCTTGCATAGAATATATTTAGAGTCTTTCAGGAAACAAGTTAATTGAACTCAATGAAGAATCAACCGACCTTAATAGTCGTTTCCATACTGATTTTTGAATGTATGGAATTTGAAATCAAACAATGGTGTTCACTTTTATCAAGAATGCGTTCTGCACGTTCTTCTTTTTCGGTTGAAGGAATGGTGAGCGTGGGATACAGATGAATTTCTGTGATTTGAAACTTACCGTCTTTTTTAGCTAGTATTCCTTTGGCATTGCAATCAAAGGCTATAAACTCCAGTTTTGAGTTTTCGGCAATTGCCAGAAACGTAGTCATCAGGCAACTGCAAACAGAGGCCACAAACAAATGCTCGGGCGACCATATTCCGGGCATTCCTTTGGGAAACTCCGGAGGGGTTGCCACTTCAATTTTGGTATTTAATACCGGCGAACTCATGGACCCTTTTCGGTCGTGTTGCCAGTTTAAATCTACAGTATATTCGTGTGCTTCAGTCATGATGTAAGGTTTTGAAATAAATTTAGCATACCAAAGTTAGTTTGATAGATGCAAACAAACTATGACAAGAGTCAGTAATGGCTTAACTATCGTGCTTCAAATAAGGTCAGGTAAAGATGGGAAGCCATTTTACGGGCATTGTTTTTGGCGCGATTGGCATTTTCGCCTTCAAACAGGGAGTCGATGGTTTCAAACCAAAGATTGATCCAATTCCCGAAATGCTCCATTTGAAGTGCATTGTGGTATTTTTGGTCTAATTTGATATGCGCTTTTGCAGGATTGCCTTTGAATTTGGCTTTAAAAAACAGATTGCTTTCCCAAAAGTCTGTGAGTTTTTCCAAATGTGCATCCCAGTCAGTAATGGTGTCATTGAAAAAATGGCCTATTTCCGCACTCTTTTGCACTTTGGCATAGAACGAAGAAACAAGTAAATAAACATCTTCTCTGTTTTTTATGTCTTGCATGGACTGTTTATTCAAAATATTGAAAGTAAACCGGTATGTGTTGGTTTAAGTTGGCTACTGCTTTTTGAGCTGTTTCCGGGTCTTTTGTCAGATCTTCAAAGAGTGCTTTCATAGGGTACAGAAAGTTGTGCAATTGGTCGTGAGATTCACCTTTCATAGTGCACTTTTCAAATACATATGCAAATTCGGTTTCCAGTTGGGTTTTTAAAGTAGTGTAATCATTACTTTCCTCCTCGAGGAACGTTGTAACATGCTTTTGCATTGCTTGAACACCTTCGGTTGTTTCAGCATTTGCTTGCCATTTAGAGCCGTTGTTGTGTTTTAAATTGAGATGCCCTTCGGGACTACCTGTATGCAGTTCAGAGCTTTCAGGTGTAGCGGTTTTTTTATCACTGTCTGCACAAGACACCAAAGTAAAACACACAAGCAGGGTTGACAATATATAGCTTTTCATAATAATATTTTTTAAAGGTAAAGCATTGTTAAATGAAATACAATAAGCACCACACTGATTAGCAAACTCAACACCAGGGAATTGTAAACAAACTTCGCTTTGAGCTGAGCCAGCACACTGGCATTGTACCACATGGCCACCGCTACTACTAAAAAGAGCTGGACCATTTCTGCTGCAGAGGTTCCACTCATCAATATTAACATAGCCGCAATTGAACCGATACAGCTGGAAGCAATGACTCCTAAAACTGCATAGGTATAGTACATTTCCTGAAATTCTGTGAGACCTTTTTGATACAAATTCATTATTCACATTGGTTTTTTGGTTCAATGTGTAAAGTTAGAATCTGTACAAGTTTCTATTTATGACCTGAGTCATAACCCGGCTAGCGGAATAATTTTCTGTTTATTATTTTGAGTTCCCCCTTTTTTTCCAGTGACTTGGTAGCCCTGATTACTGTTTCAACCCTTAAACCGGTCAAATCTGCAATTTGCTGACGCGTGATATCCACCTGAAAAGAAAACGGAGTATCGAGATGGTGGACATACTTCTTGAGGTAATCGAGTATTCTTAAAATGCGGTGTTCCGGTTCTTGGGAGGAAAGTTCAGTCGCCATGATGGCTTTGTAATACAGTCGGCTGGCAAGCGCTTTTGTAATTGAGAGATGTTCATCAGGATGTGCTTTGAGCAATTCCAGGAAATTGTCTTTTGAAACCCTTAAAACCTCAGCATCTGAAAGCGCCTCAGCATGTGCAGGATATTTCACATCTGCAAACAAAGGAGGTTCACCAAAACTTTGCCCTTTAAAGAAAATGCCCTGGATAAACTCTTTTCCGTCATCGTTGAAGTTGTTCATTTTCACTTCACCGCTCAGGATTTGAAAATAACACAAGGCCGGTTGCCCTTCAGAAAAGATTTGATCTCCTTTTAAAAAAGTTAACTTCTCTGCTTCAAATTTATATAAAATGTCCTCTGCAATCATTTACTATGCTGTTGGATAATTTGTATCAACTCGTGTTTTTGCAATACCCCCGATTGCCGCCACAATTGTTTTCCATCTCTGAACAATATCATAGTGGGTACTCCCCTAACCTGATACTGAGCCGCCAGTGGCTGATTTTTATCGACATCGATTTTAACAATTTTAATGGCTTCTCCCAGTTCTGATTTCACGTCAGTTAAGATGGGTGCTAACATTTTACAAGGTCCACACCAGGTGGCAAAAAAGTCAACCAAAACAGGTTTCTCATCCTTGATTATCTCACTAAATTTTGATTTCATATCGTTACATTTTTCTTCCTCTACACAAAGATACAACTCCCTTTTAAAACGCATCAGGAAGTCTTAAAAATACACAAAAAAACTATCTTTGCAGCATGAAAGAAACGGCATTCCAAACTTTTAAAAAACCAATTGCAGGCATTCCCATTCCTGAAAAATTCACCTTCCCTTTTTATTATACACCACACCCCTTGTCAAAGATTGCAGCCGAGGAACTTCAGGATTATTTGAGCCTTCAAAAAGAGTTTCAACACAACTTTGGTTTAAACCCAAATGAGCGGGGACCCGCAATAGGAAAAATGTTTGGGGTCTTGGTTTGTCAAAACAATGAAGGAGTGTTGGGCTATTTATGGGCCTTTTCAGGGAAACTGGCCGATGCCAACCATCACCAAAGATTTGTGCCTCCGGTGTTTGATATGCTGACAGAAACAGGTTTTTTTAAACTGGAAGAAGAAGTGCTCAATCAATATAACCGCGAAATTGAACAGCTTGAGCACTCTGCAGCCTACCTTCAGGCGTTGGAAAACAAAGAAAATGTAACCCTGGATGCTGAAAAGGATCTGGAGAAACAAAAAAAACGCATCAGGAAACTTAAAAAAGAGCGTGACCTTAAAAGAGCTGAAGCCAACACTGCACTCAATCAAACTGACTTGGATACACTGGAAACTCAGTTGAGTGAGGAAAGCAAAAAAGAGAGTATTTTGTTGAAGAAAATGACTAAGTACTGGAAGTTTCAAATAGAAGCCGCCTCAAAAACACTTGATGCTTTTAGATTGCATATTAAAGATCTTAAAGAAAAGAGAAAAAAGAAATCTGCCGCCCTGCAGCAAAAGCTTTTTGATAACTACAAGTTTTTAAACCAACAAGGCACATTGAAAAGTATTGGTGAGATTTTTGACGACAATCCGCCTGCCGGAGCCGGCGAATGTGCTGCTCCCAAGTTGCTGCACTACGCCTTTAAACATGGACTAAAACCAATTGCCATGGCTGAGTTTTGGTGGGGTGAGTCACCCAAATCTGAAGTGCGCAAACACAAACAATTCTATCCGGCTTGTAAAAGCAAATGTGAACCTATCTTGATGACCCACATGCTGGATGGGCTTAACCTGGAAGCCAATCCATTTCACTCCAATCCCGCTAAAGGCAAGGACTTGAAAATTGTGTTTGAAGACGCTTCTATAGTTGTCATCAACAAACCCGCAGAGTTTTTAACAGTTCCGGGGAAACTTTTATACGATTCGGTTTATACCCGGGTTAAAGCCCTTTACCCCAAAGCCACCGGTCCTTTAATTGTCCACCGATTGGATATGTCAACTTCAGGGTTGCTGTTGATTGCCAAAGATGAAGAGACCTATAAAAATCTACAGAAACAGTTTATTAAACGAACAGTTGAAAAAAGATATGTAGCGCTGCTGGATGGAATTCCAGAACAAACAGAAGGCTTGATAGATTTACCGTTACGTGTGGATCTGGATGACCGCCCCAGGCAGTTGGTTTGTTATGAACACGGTAAAAACGCACAAACCCGTTGGGAAGTACTCTCTACAAACAACAATCAGACACGGGTTTATTTCTATCCCATTACAGGGCGCACCCATCAATTGCGTGTACATGCAGCACATCAATTGGGTTTAAATACACCCATTGTTGGGGATGATCTTTACGGTAGTAAAGCAAACCGGCTTCACCTGCACGCTGAAAGTATCACTTTTTCACACCCCCAAACCGGGTTGTTATTTACAATTACTGAAGAAGCACCCTTTTAAATACTTTTAATTAAAACGATCATAAGCTGCTTTCTCCAACGCTTCACGGTGGTCAGGGTGTGCCAGTGAAATCAATGCTTTAGCACGCTGTTTTAGGTTTTTACCATACAGGTCAACCACACCATATTCGGTAGCAATATAATGCACGTGGGCTCTGGTAGTTGTTACCCCGGCTCCCTCTTTTAAGAAAGGAACAATTTTAGAAATTCCTTTATGTGTGATTGATGGCATGGCAATAATTGGTTTTCCGCCTTCTGAAAGGGCTGCACCTCTAATGAAATCCATCTGACCACCTACTCCGCTGTATTGCATTTTTCCAATAGTGTCTGCACAAACCTGGCCCGTGATATCAATTTCAATCGCGCTGTTAATGGCCGTTACTTTAGGGTTTCTTCTAATAATAGCCGTGTCGTTAGTATAAGCAGCTTCCTTGAAATGCACGATGGGGTTATCGTCCATAAAATCATAGAGCTTTTGAGAGCCAATGGCAAAACAGGTGACGAGTTTCCCTCTTTTAATCACTTTATCTTCACCGGTAATCACCCCTGATTCAATGAGTGGAAGCACTCCGTCTGAAAACATTTCGGTATGGATCCCCAGGCGTTTGTGATTGGTAAGGTTTGACAGCACCACATTTGGAATACCTCCAATGCCCATTTGCAAAGTTGCTCCGTCTTCCACAAGCTGCGCTACATGGTAACCAATTTGTTTTTCAATTTCGGTGGGTTCAGAGGTCTCTACGCTGTGAATGGGTTCATCGACCCACACTGCAGCATTGATATTGTTTTTATGGATAATTCCATCGCCGTGTGTTCGCGGTACTTTAGGATTTACCTGAGCAATGACAATTTTTGCTGTTTGTATTGCAGTGATTGTAACATCAATTGAAGTCCCCAGCGAGCAATAGCCATGCTTATCAGGTGGTGAAACCTGAATAAGTGCTACATCGAGTGGTAGAATATTGCGTTTGAATAACAAGTGTAATTCACTTAAAAATATGGGCGTATAGTCTCCGCGTCTGGTGTTAATGGCTTTTCTGACATTGCCTGCCACAAAACAACTGTTGGTAGTAAATGCGTCACTGTATGGTTCACGGGTATACATAGCGTCACCTTCGGTGTGCATTTGAACGATTTCTATATTTTGAAGGTTTTTATAGTTTTCACATAAGGTATTGATAAGGAATTTAGGTGTCATAGCAGCCCCTTGAAAAAACACTCTGTTGTTTGATTTCACTAAGGATACGGCTTCTTCAGCTGAGATATAATTCATTGTATTGTTAATTTTAAGTTGTTAGGTAAATTTTGATTTAAACGTGGCATTCAATTTTTGCGTCTACTTGTTGTGTCATTGGTTTTGGTGAGACGTAAGGAATTCCCAGTCCCATTCCCCGTAAGATAAATAAAATTCCGATAATGACCACGAAAACCGGAATTGCTTTACGGATTTTCTGGCGGTTGATGCCTTTTAAATATGAACTGGCGTAAATGGATATTGTCATCAGAGGAATGGTTCCCAATCCAAAAAACAACATATACAAGCTGCTTTGAGTTAATGAACCTGCTGCTATCGCTGCAAAAACGGCTATATAAACCAATCCGCAAGGTAAAAAGCCATTTAAAAAACCAATGGTAAGAAATGTGTCGGCCGTTTTCTTCTTAAAAGAAGCGCCCATCTTTTGTTTCAGTTTATTGACAAACCGGTAAAAGAATTGAGAAACCCGGGTGTTTTGAAACGGTTTGAGTGGCAGCACCACTACAAGTATCATTAAAACCCCCACTGCAATGGAAAGTTGTTGCTGCAGTCCAAAAAGTGAAAAGCTTTTGCCAAGCAGACCAAACACGAGGCCAATGAGCGCATAGGCGGTCAGCCTTCCTAAATGATAACTGCTTGTTTGAACAATTTTTTTTACCGGCTTTTTATGATCAACCGGAAGCATAAAAGCAATGGGGCCACACATACCCACACAGTGTAAACTTCCAAAAAGTCCCAATAAAAAGGCCGAGAGTAACATGGTTAAAAGTTGATTTTTTCTTTTGCTATATAGGCTTTGCCTTCCATTTCCCAGTAAAGACTTATATCCCAACGACCCTGAACCAACTCACTTTCAGGAATAAGCATTTGATGATTTGAAAGTTGTAGTTCTTTTTCAAAATCAAAGGCTTTATTGTTTACCCTGTAGAAGGAAACACTCCCGTTTTGAATGTTTGCACTCCAGGCTTCAGGAATGTTTATAAGCACTCCATTGGCTGCTTTTTCTATGCTTACTTTTTCAGTTAGCTGCGCTGCATTGTTACGGGCATCCAATTCATCCTGAAAACCGATTTCCTGCTTGTAATAATCTTCAATTACCAGGTCATGTTCAAATTCTTTACTTGTGGTCATTGTAATTACAAAATACAAAATGAATGCTATAAACAATGCAATTGCAATAACGATACCTGTACCCCAGTTTATTTTCATGATGAAGAGTTCTTTTTGATGCTTATGAATATTATTCTAAATGTATTGAACTTAATTAAAACTTCGTGGCCCCAGGAAGTTTGTACTGGTGGTTTCAATGAGTTGTCCGTTACTGTAAACTCCAATTTCTACCTTGTTTTTATGCCCTTGAAGTGCAGCGCGATTTAATTCTATAAATAAAGACCCTTCTACCAGGTCTTGCGGCGGAACTACAACTTCATTTTGCGCAACAAATTTGATTGTGCCTTTATGTGAAAGTAATTTTAATTCAATGTCTGAATATTCATTACTGGTTTTATTGATCAGTTTATAAGTATACACATTACTAACCATATTGTCTTCTTTTAACTCATACAATTGCCCGGGTAAGCGCAGTACTACGGCCTCTACATCACTTCGCAAGAACAACATTCCAATCAATACCCCAATCAGGATAACCAAAACGGCCACATAACCTTTCATACGCGGAGTAAATTCAAAAGGTTTTTTCTTAACGATATTCTCTTCGCTGGCATAGCGTATCAATCCTTTTGGGTAATTTACAGATTCCATGATACTATCGCAAGCATCCATACAGGCGGTACAGTTAACACACTCCAGCTGGGTGCCATTTCTGATATCAATCCCTGTGGGACAAACGTGTACACATTGAAAGCAATCTATACAATCGCCGTGACCCAGGGCTTGTCTGTCTTCGTTTTTACGGAATTTCTTTCTGCCTTCTTCGCCTTCACCCCGTTTGTGATCATAGGCTACGACAATTGATTTGGTGTCCAGCAACACCCCTTGCAAGCGCCCATATGGACAAGCAATAATGCATACCTGCTCCCGAAACCACGCAAAAATAAAGTAGAACACTCCTGTGAAAATCAGTAAACCTATAAAGGTACTCAGGTGCTCAAGCGGTCCTTCTATTATGTAAAGCAATAAACGATCACTTCCTATTAAATAGGCCAGAAACACATTTGCAATGATGAATGATATGATAAAAAATATAATCCATTTCAATAAACGCTTTCTGATTTTCTCAGCATTCCAAGGCATTTTAGCCAGGCGAATTTGTTTTCCCCTATCACCTTCAATGGCATATTCAATACGCCTGAAAACCATCTCCATAAATATCGTTTGCGGACAAATCCATCCACAAAATATCCTTCCGAAAGCAACGGTAAAAAGTGTGATAAAAACCACTCCAATAATCATGGAAAGGACAAATAGATAAAAGTCCTGTGGCCAGAAGGGGAAACCAAATACATTGAACTTCCGCTCCAGAATATTGAATAACAAAAACTGATTGCCTCCCACTTTAATGAATGGAGACGCAATGAAAAATATCAGTAAAAAGTAGCTAACATATTTTCTGTATTCATAGAACTTTCCACTGGGCTTTTTGGGGAAAAGCCACTTTCGTTTACCTTCTTCATCAATGGTATTGATGGAGTCGCGAAAGTTTTCTTGATTTTCCATAACGTTTTGAGGCTTTCGGGTTTATTGTTCTATTTCAACGTCGTCTTCCAGTTGTTCTTCTGTAAGCTCGGTTTGTTCAACCTTATCAGCCGCTTCTTCCAGTTTTTCCGGCGCTTTTTCTACATACAAATCACCTTCAGCTTCTTTAGCGTCGGGAGGGTTGGTGCCCTGGAAGGTTTTGATATAACTTGCCACCTGTGCTATTTGAAGTGGTTTTAAATCATTTTTCCAGGCAATCATTCCTTTTCCGGGACGACCCCCTTCAGAAATAACTTCATACATATTACTCAAACTACCACCTGCAATCCAATAATCATCTGTCAGGTTTGGACCAATTCCTCCTCCACCATCGGCTCTGTGACAGGCCACACAGTTGGTTTCGAAAATGGCTTTACCGGCTTTTAAATCTTCAGCATCGGTAAGTAACTCCACCGTACTGGCATCTACCAGACCCTTTGCAGTTTTACGATATTCTTCAATTTCTTTCTCTGCTACCGCCAGCTCTCGCTGATATTCTTCTTCTTGGGTTGGTCCATCAAAAACGTGGTAACGCACCATATAAACTACCGCAAAAATTATGGTCGCATAAAAACCATATAACCACCAGGGGGGCAGGTTGTTATCCAACTCTTTAATGCCGTCATAGTTATGATCAAGGATGATTTCAGCTTCTGTTTTGGCTTTTTTCTTTCCAACCAGTTTTCTATAAATAGTGTAAACCCAAGCAAATCTATTTGCTTCAGCTACAGCTTCTTTTTCTAAATAACGTGATTGTGCTTCTGCGTCCAGCGAGTGAAACAAAATGCGTTGCAATGAATTAACACTTATTTCAATTGCAACCATAAAGAGTATGATGGCAATCCAGACCAAAATTAAAATTGGGGTTTCCATGAGTGCCCACTGTCCCTCTGTTCCTGAAATTGCTTCAATCAAAAACAAAGAAAGGGTCGCGATGATTAAAATTCTAAAAACTGCTATTGATTTCATTGGTTCGTGGTGTTTTCGTCCTCTTCATTTTCCAGAGGAATGTTACTTACTTGATCGATATAATTCTTTTTTGCGGTAAAAACCCAAATAAAAAGGATTGCAAAAAAGATGAAAAAAATGAGTAGTGAGATAATGGGATACACTTCTATCCCATCAATCGATTCCATATGTCCTTTGATATACTTTAACATAATAACTTAGTTTTCAGTGTTTGTAACTTCTTCTCCACCTGACACTTTAATATCGGTTCCCAAGCGTTGCAGATATGCGATTACTGCAACTACTTCTCGGTTTTTCATTTCTGTAAACTCAATCCCGTTTTCCTGAGCATATTGTTTTTCAGCTTCATATACCCGTGCAAATTCTGGGTCGCTGTAAAGGTTTTCTTCAATTTGCGTTCCCTGCTCAAGCATCCATTCCTGAGCACGTGCAATTTGTTCCTCGGTATAAGGTACGCCCAGATTTACCATTACCTCCATTTTTCGCTCAGTTTTTGACTTATCAAGTTCGTTATTGATCAGCCACTTATAGCTTGGCATAATGGAGCCCGGCGAAGTACTTTGAGGGTCATAGAAGTGGTTGAAATGCCAGCTGTCTGAATATTTTCCACCCACGCGCAACAGGTCAGGACCTGTGCGTTTACTTCCCCAAAGGAAGGGGTGGTCATACACAAACTCTCCTGCTTTTGCATATTCGCCATTGTAGCGTTCAGTTTCACTTCTGAAAGGACGCACCATTTGGGAGTGACATCCCACACAACCTTCACGGATATATAAATCCCGTCCTTCTAACTCAAGCGGCGTATACGGTTCTACACTGGTAATTGTAGGTATGTTTGATTTCACCACCAGGGTAGGAACAATCTGGACAATTCCTCCAATCAAAATGGCAACAGTAGCAAGGATTGTTAATTGTACCGGTCTTCTTTCCAGCCAGGTGTGGTATGCTTCACCGGCAACACGTTTTTTAGTCACTCTTTCAAGGGCAATCGCTTCAGCAAGCTCATCTGCTACCGGAGTTCCTTGTCTTACAGTCTTCACGATATTGTAGAGCATAATGAATACCCCTAGGATGTATAAGCTTCCACCTATAGCACGCATCCAGTACATAGGCATAATTTCAACTACAGTTTCCATAAAGTTTCCATACACCAATGTCCCGTCCGGGTTGAATTGTTTCCACATAGAAGCCTGGACAAAACCGGCTACATACATTGGCAAGGTATAAATGATGATTCCAAGAGTACCAATCCAGAAGTGGAAATTAGCCAGACCGACAGAAAAGAGTTTGGTTTTAAATATTTTAGGTATCAACCAGTAAATCATACCGAAAGTCAGGAAGCCATTCCACGCAAGTGCACCCACGTGAACGTGTGCAATGATCCAGTCAGTAAAGTGGGCAATTGCATTCACATTCTTGAGGGACAACATAGGCCCTTCAAAAGTAGCCATACCATAACCGGTGATGGCAACCACCATGAATTTCAATGTTGGGTCTGTGCGTACTTTATCCCAGGCACCCCTTAAAGTGAGTAAACCGTTAATCATACCACCCCAGGATGGGGCTAAGAGCATGATTGAAAACGCAACTCCTAAACTTTGAGCCCAGGCAGGCAATGATGTATATAGAAGGTGGTGAGGACCTGCCCAGATATAAATGAAAATTAAAGACCAAAAGTGAACAATCGATAAACGATAGGAATACACCGGCCTGTTGGCAATTTTAGGCACGTAATAGTACATCAACCCTAAAAAGGGTGTGGTTAAGAAAAAGGCAACCGCATTATGACCATACCACCATTGTACCAAGGCATCCTGCACACCGGCATAGACTGAGTAACTTTTTAAACCATCTACTGGCAGTGCTAAACTGTTAAAGATATGAAGTACAGCCACCGTTACAAAAGTTGCCAGATAAAACCAAATAGCTACATACAGGTGGCGTTGTCTTCTGCGAAGGATGGTTCCAATCATATTGATTCCAAATGCAACCCAAACTACAGCAATTGCAATATCAATAGGCCATTCCAGTTCTGCATATTCTTTAGAAGAAGTATAACCTAAGGGCAACGTGATTGCGGCCGCCACAATAATAAATTGCCAACCCCAAAAGTTTATGTTACTGAGCCAATCACTGAACATTCTGGCTTTGAGAAGACGTTGCAAAGAATAATAAACTCCCGCAAAAATAGCATTCCCCACAAATGCAAAAATCACTGCATTGGTGTGCAATGGACGCAAGCGACCAAAGCTCAGCCAGGAAATACCATCGGTCATGTTTGGAAACATAAACATAAATGCCAGTAAGAGCCCTACTGACATTCCCACCACTCCCCATAATAGCGTGGCATAAATAAACTTCTTTACGATTTTATTATCGTAATAAAATTGCTGTAATTCCATAATTAGAAATCTGATTTATTAGTTGTTGATTTATTTTTAGTAGAAGTATTCTGGTGTTCTTTTTTTTCATCTGAAGGTTTGTCCTTAACTACCTCATCTTCAAAAAGCATACGCACTGAAGGGGTGTAAGTATCATCATATTGACCTTTTTTTAAACTATAAATGAAAATTGCGAAGAAAACAATAGCGACTAGAGTACTGATAATCAAGGTCAAGTAAATAACGTTCATCTGGTATAAGTTTCTTTCAAAAGTAATTGTACTCCATTCTTCAAAAAATGACAATTGTCATACTTCTTTAAAAATAACAATGCATTTATCTGAAACTTAAAAATACAAAAATTCAATGCTGACTAAAGAAGAACTCCTTTCAAGATTTAAAAAGTTTTCAAAAGCTGTTAACAAAAGCTGATTTTCTTTGCTTGATTATTTGTCTAAAAAAGTGTTCAAAAATTGAAGTTGATCAGTGGGAAGTTCTTTTCTTAAAGAAAGCAATTGCGCACTAACTTCTTCATTTTCTTTCAACAAGACACTTAACAGTTCACGGCTACTGCTTCTAAAACGCCAGTTGGGATGTACACACGCATCCAACAAATACATCAGATTTTGATTGGTAAAACCATCAAAACTATAGAGGTATTGAAATGCCAGTTGCCTTATTTCAAAACTGTATTTTGGAGCTGCATAACTGCTTAATTCATTAAAAAAATCTTGTTTTAAATGATTTTGATAACCCTCAGTTGCCAATGCTAATGTAAGCCATAACTGTCTTAAATTTTTATCCTGAAACCCAACAAGATCTATAGTTGCATCAAGATATTTTGGACGATCTTCTGGAAAATTAAGCCAAAGGTGATACAAGGCGGCTTCCTGTGTTACATAAGAAGTATCAGAAAGTAAAGACTCATAATTGGATTTTAAATGCTCAGGAATTTTGTCAAGACTTAAAGCAATGGCTTGTCGCACCAAAATTGATTCACTTTCAAAAGCTTTTAAATACAATGGGCTACTATGCTCAACAGACTCTTCAGATAGCTGAAAAACCACTGCTTGTCCTAAATAATCATTTACCGGTGGCTTCAACAGTGCATTGAAAATGGATTGTTTTTCTGATAAAGGCCTTTTTGCAATGGCTGACAAGTTCAAATATTGTTCAATAAATGGTGACTTCCTTAACGAATTTAGGGCTTGTGAAGCTTTAAACGCCGATTGGTTCAACCAGTCTTCCCGAAACCAATCTAGCTCATCATCAGTAATGGCCTCAATTTCATACAAAAAATCATCAGTGTTTGCTGAATTGAATTGATGTCGTGTTAAATAGTTTTGAACAGCTTGCCTAAATATCAACTCACCCACTCGCTCTCTAAGTATGTGCAATGCCCAGGCTCCTTTTTGGTAATAGGTCAATGAACTCGCACCTTTTTTTAATAGCGGCTCCCCTTTTCCTTCATCACTCAAACTAATCAACTGTTCAGCAGATTCATAGAGCTTCCAGTAATAATAATCATCACCAAAAATTTTACGTTCTGCAAGCAAGGCATAAAAAGTTGCAAATCCTTCTTGCAGCCAGTGGTGTTCCCCACTTTTTGCCGTAACTAAGTTTCCAAACCACTGATGTGCAAGTTCGTGCGCATTTACATTTACATAATTGCGATCTACAAAACCAATGGAATCTACCACAAAAGCTTCCGAAAAAATGGTCAGGCTTGTGTTTTCCATTCCGGCATAAAGAAAATCCCTTACGGGGACCTGTTTGTAGTTTTCCCATGGATAGTCTACACCAATTTCAGTTTCAAAAAAATCAAACATTTCACGAGTGTGCCGATACGTAGCAGCAATGTTTCCTTTGTCTTCCGGGTTAATATAATATTCCAACGGAATTCCTGAAGAAGATGTTTCTGAATACTTTTCAAATCTACCCATAACCAAAGCAAGCAAATAACTGCTCATTGGTTTTTTCATTTGGTAACTCCACAGCTTTGTTTCGTTGTTAATATGTTCCTCCTGCACACAAACTCCATTGGCTAAAACTGTAAATTGTGCAGGAGCTTTGATATGCAGGTTAAAAATAATTTTATCATTCACATCGTCAATGGAAGGAAGCCAATGTGAAGTTTCCTTTCCCTGACCCTGAGTCCATATTTGATCTTCAAAAAAATACATAGCTTGCCCGGGCTTAGCCTCATAGCTTATTGAAACCTGATATTCCTTTCCCGGTTTAAAAGAATCAATCAACCAGATTTTATCAACTGTTTGTTTTATTTTTATAGGAGAATTGGAAGTGCTTTGCTGTTCTAACTGAATGTTTTTTGCATCAAGATAAACTGAATCTGTTTTTTTAAGTAGTTGAAATCTGTAATGTGCTGTTGCAACAATCTTTTTCTCTGATGGAAACAGTTCAATATCACCGGTGATTTGCTTAAAATCCACCACTTCCAACTGCTGCGCATCACCCAATTGGCAGTAGATCAAACTGATAAATAGAACTAAAAGCCGAAATGAAGGAACCTCAAATAAAATCATAAAACAAAATAACTATTTTTTATTGATTGAATTAAGAAACATTAATTGAATTTTCTCTTTTAGGTTCCTTTCGAAAGAATTAATTTAGTAGAATGAATGCAACCTTTCTTCAAACCCCCATCGATTATCTTAAGGGAGTGGGTCCCAATCGGGCTGATTTACTCAGGAAAGAAATAGGCATTCATACTTACCAGGATCTACTTCATTTTTTTCCAAACAGATATATTGACAAAACCCGGTATTACAAAATCAATGAACTGCAACAAAGCAATGCCGAGGTTCAGATAATCGGAAAAATAATTCATATCAAAACCGTTGAACAAAAAAAAGGGAAGCGATTGGTCGCCTCGTTTACAGATGGCACCGGAACAATGGAACTGGTTTGGTTTAGGGGGCACAAATGGATTAAGGAAAATCTCAAGATCAATGAACCCTATGTCATTTTTGGAAAGATAAACTGGTATAACGGAACTTTTTCGTTACCACATCCGGAAATGGAACTTTTAAGTGAGCACGAAAATGGATTGCGCAGTGCCATGCAACCGGTGTATCCTTCTACTGAAAAATTAACTAACAGCGGTATTTCAAATAGAACTATCAATAAACTGATGCAACAGTTGTTTTTGGAATCTAAGAACAAATTTTCAGAAACACTTTCAAAAAACATCATTGAGGAACTCAAACTACTTCCTAAAAATGAGGCTCTTTTTAATATCCATTTTCCGAAAAGTCAGGAGCTTTTAGTGAAAGCTCAATACCGCCTAAAATTTGAAGAATTTTTTTATATCCAATTACAATTAATTCGAAAAAACTTAATCCATAAATACAAAATTAAAGGCTATCCTTTTGAGAAAGTAGGTCCCCTTTTTAATGACTTTTACAAATCACATTTACCCTTTGAATTGACCGATGCCCAAAAACGAGTGATCAAAGAAATCAGAAATGATTTGGGCAGCAATGCTCAAATGAACCGCTTGTTACAAGGTGATGTGGGTTCAGGTAAGACCATTGTTGCGCTAATGTCAATGTTAATAGCACTTGACAACGGTTTTCAAGCCTGTTTAATGGCTCCGACTGAAATTTTGTCAGTCCAACACTACAACAGTTTATTTGAACTATGTAAAAATCTAAATATCAGTATTTTATTACTCACAGGTTCAACTAAAACTTCAGAAAGAAAAGAAATTCATGAAAAACTTGAAAATGGGAATTTAAACATCCTAATTGGCACTCATGCACTCATTGAAGACAAGGTGAAATTTAAAAATTTAGGGTTAGCAATCATCGATGAGCAACACAGATTTGGAGTGGAGCAACGTGCAAAAATGTGGAAAAAAAATGAGTTGCCACCACATATTTTGGTGATGACGGCCACCCCTATTCCACGCACACTTGCCATGAGTGTATATGGCGATCTTGATATTTCGGTTATTGATGAATTACCCCCCGGAAGGAAAGAGGTGAAAACTGTTCATCGCTATGATTCAAACCGGTTGAAAGTTTTCAAGTTCATTAGGGACGAGATTGCCAAAGGAAGACAAATTTATATTGTATATCCACTTATTCAGGAAAGTGAAAAAATGGATTATAAAGACCTGATGGATGGATATGAAAGTATCGTTAGAGAGTTCCCTTTACCAAACTATCAAATCTCTATAGTTCACGGTCAGATGAAAGCGGCCGATAAAGAATATGAAATGCAACGATTTGTTAAGGGAGAAACACAAATCATGGTTGCAACCACCGTGATTGAAGTGGGAGTCAATATACCCAATGCCAGTGTTATGATCATTGAAAGCGCAGAGCGTTTTGGACTATCTCAACTACATCAATTAAGAGGTCGTGTGGGTAGAGGTGCTGAACAAAGCTATTGTATATTGATGACTTCATTTAAACTCTCCAAAGAAGCCAAAACACGCCTGGAAACAATGGTGCGCACCAATGACGGCTTTGAAATTGCTGAAGTAGATTTAAAACTAAGAGGTCCTGGTGATATTATGGGTACACAACAAAGTGGTGTTTTACAGCTTAAAATTGCTGATATTGTAAAAGATGGTGATGTGCTAAAGATAGCACGGAGTTATGCTTGGCAAGTCCTTAAATCTGATCCTTCTCTACAACTTCCTCAACATGCCCCAATTAAAAATACTTACACACAATTAACACGTTATAAAAATATTTGGAATTATATTTCTTAAACCACTAACTTTACCAAAAACAGTACATGTACTACCTCCTTTATCAGAACGATGATCTCGACAATGTAGAAAGTGACATTCTACCTCTTTTGAAGAATGTTAATTATGAAAAAATGCTGTATGAAGAGAAAGCTAAATTAAACTTTTCTGAAAATGATGTGATTCTCACTTATTTAAGTGATGACGTTTTACAAGAGTTTTTATCTGAAGTAACCAATGGTAAATGGCAACTGGGTGTGCTCCCCCATCCAAAAATGAACTATATAGCTTTGGGATTGGGCATTCCGGGAAATTTAGAAGAAGTTGTTAGTGAAATTATCGAGAGTGAAACTACCCATCAGGTAGATTTAATGTATTGTAATGATAAGCTGGTATTTCAGTCAGTCAATGTTGGTGAAGTATTTGAACTCGTTGATGATGGAAAAAGGAAAGGATTCTTTGGGCAGCTATTTCGTTTCTTAAAACAAATTAGAAAATTACGGGACATAAAGCACAGACCATTCACTATTTTTATTGATGACGATAAAATAATTGAAACCTCCGCAATGGGTTTAATTGCTGTTGAACACTCTAACAGTTCTCTACTTGCCAAAAAATCTGTAAAAACAAATATCAGTAACGATGGTTTGTTGCATTTGCTCATTCTTT
This sequence comes from Planktosalinus lacus, assembly GCF_014640155.1. Lineage (GTDB taxonomy): Bacteria > Bacteroidota > Bacteroidia > Flavobacteriales > Flavobacteriaceae > Planktosalinus > Planktosalinus lacus. The sequence continues at coordinate 40,476 of NZ_BMGK01000002.1, forward strand.
CGCCCCAATACATTTGGCAATTGGTTTGGTACTTTTTAAAAAGTGTATTACCAGATTTTTTAGTTTCCAAAAATCGTCCGGCTTTTATTGGTCTAATGAAAATTCCCTCCGCTGTTATAAAAAGTACTTCTAAAATCGAGTACACTATCGACGGTGAAAAGTATGAAGCTGATGAGCTCAAATTTAGAGTAGATTTTCAGTGCTTAACTATGGCACACCCCATGCGAACAGAAGAAGTTGAAACAGAAAATCCGCAAAAAAAATCATTGCTCATCTCAAATCTTCCCAAAGGTGAAAAGAGAAATGAGTTGATTAAAAGAAGACTACCTTGGCTCAGAAGAGCCACTTATGAAGAGTTTAAGGAACTTTTTGTGGTACTCAAAGAGAATGCGAAACTCACCAATGCCTATTTGGTAATGATGGTTCTTTCAACACTTATAACCGCTTTTGGATTGTATGCAGACTCAGCTCCTGTCATTATTGGTGCGATGATTTTGGCCCCATTAATCTCTCCTATAGTCTCATTTTCAATGGGTCTCATCCGGTATGACGTGGTTCTCCTTAAAACAAGTTTTAAAACTATCATTTTTGGGACTCTTGCTTCCCTGATTTTTGCAGCCTTTGTCAGCTTAATAATCCCATTAAAAATAGTTACTTCAGAAATTGATGCACGTTTAACCCCCAGTTTACTTGACCTGGGTATTGCTGTGGCCTCAGGTATTGCAGCTGCGTTTGCACATGCAAAAGAAGGAATTGCTAAAAGTCTTGCAGGAGTTGCTATTGCGGTTGCACTGGTTCCACCATTGGTTGTTTCAGGAATTGGTATTGGCTGGTTAGACTGGAATGTATTTTCAGGAGCGTTTTTACTTTATTTAACCAACCTAGCCGGTATCATCATGTTTGGAGGCCTTACCTTTTTAATTTTAGGTTTTGCACCCTTTAAAACTGCCAAAAGAGGACTTATATATTCACTATTAATTGTTTTGGCTGTTTGCGTCCCACTTACATTTTCATTTTACAGAATTAAGCAGGAAGCAGAAATAACGCGCGCTCTGGAAGGAACCCAATTTGATGAAATCACCTTAAAAGATGTTAGGGTTCGTTATGGTGATATTCCCACCGTATCATTAAAAATTATTGCACCCAAAACCCTGCCAGATGTAAAGCTTGAGGAAATTAAAACTCAAATTGAAGAGAAAATCAATCAAAAAATCAACATTGAAATTATAACCGCTATTCAGTTTTAATAACTCCTTTATTTTGAGAGTTGAAAACTTTACTAAACCCAAGGGGTTTGTTATCTTTGCCCCTATTATTTTTTTAAGAATCACTATGAAAATTTCATACAACTGGCTTAAACAATTTATAAACATTGATTGGAATGCAGAAAAGACAGGTGCACTTTTAACTGACCTGGGATTGGAGGTTGAAGGAATTTCAACTTTTGAATCAGTTAAAGGAGGTTTAAAAGGCATTGTTGTGGGTGAAGTACTTACTTGTGAAAAACATCCCAATGCTGACAGGCTAAAAATCACTACTATCAACATTGGCAAGGATCAACCATTGCATATAGTTTGTGGAGCACCCAATGTTGACACCGGTCAAAAAGTGCCTGTAGCTATCATCGGAACAACTTTATATACTCCTGAAGGTGAAGCCTGGGAAATCAAAAAAGGCAAAATAAGAGGTCAGGTTAGTGAAGGCATGATATGTGCTGAAGATGAAATTGGCTTGGGAGAAAGTCACGACGGCATTATGGTTCTTGATTCAAAATTTAAACCCGGAACTCCTTTAACAGAGGTTTTTGAAATTGAAACCGATGAAGTATTTGAAATTGGCCTTACTCCCAATCGTGCAGATGCGATGAGTCACTGGGGTGCAGCAAGAGACTTGAGAGCCGGACTTTTACAACAAGGGAAACAATTGGAATTTATCACACCCTCCAATGTCAACTTCAGGGTTGATAACCGCACTCATAAAATCAATGTAGAAGTATTAAACAAGGAATTGGCACCAAGATATTGTGGAGTAACTATTTCAGGAATCAAAGTTGAGGAATCCCCTGCCTGGATACAAAATAGATTAAAAGCCATTGGTTTAAAACCAAAGAATAACATTGTTGACATTACGAACTATGTAATGCACGAATTAGGGCAACCACTTCACGCATTTGACAGCGGAAAAATTTCAGGTGAAAAAATTGAGGTCAAAACTGTTGAAGCAGGAACAAAATTTGTATCCCTTGATGAAGTTGAACGCGAACTCCATCAAGAAGACCTTATGATCTGTGATGCAGAAAAACCCTTGTGCATCGCAGGCGTTTTTGGTGGTGTTGAAAGTGGTGTTTCACTTAATACCACAAGTATTTTTCTGGAAAGTGCATACTTCAACCCTGTGAGTATCAGGAAAACAGCCAAAAGACACGGTCTGAATACTGACGCCTCTTTTAGATTTGAAAGGGGTATTGACCCAAACATAACTGAGTATGCGCTGATGAGAGCTGCTATTCTTATTAAAGAAATTGCTGGGGGAATGATAACAAGTGATGTAATAGATTTATATCCTAAAAAAATTGAAGATTTTCAGGTATTTCTTTCCTTTGAAAAAACGGCAAAATTGATAGGTGAAGAATTGCCTAAAGAAACCATTAAAAACATACTCACCTCCCTGGAAATTAAAATTAACAATGTAACCGAATCGGGCTTGGGACTCACTATTCCTGCATACAGAAATGATGTAACCAGAGAAGCAGATGTTGTAGAAGAAATTTTACGTGTTTATGGCTATAACAATATTAAGTTTACTGAAAAATTAAACGCGTCTATTTCAAAAACTTCAAAAGTTGAAGACTATCAAATCCAGAATAAATTAGCTTCGCAACTCAATGGACAAGGTTTTTATGAAATGATGGCCAATTCATTAACCTCCTCCAAACATTCCAAATTAAAGGATATTGTTGATGAGGAAACCACAGTTAAAATGCTCAATCCGCTGAGCCTCGATTTATCTGTGCTTCGCCAACATATGGTTATTTCAGCACTCGAAGCAATTGCTTACAACAATAACCGCAAGAGGCAAGACCTGCGATTTTTTGAATTTGGAAAAACATATCATAAAAAGCAAGACAAGTACATTGAAAATAAACACCTCACACTTACCATTTGCGGAAATCGCGAAACATCACATTGGAACACTCCCGACAGAAAAAGTGATTTTTTCTTTTTAAAAGGTACTGTGGAAGCTGTTTTGGAACGAATGTCTATTGCATTTAAAACTAATCCTACCCTGGAAAGCTCAATTTTTAGCGAAGGAATTTCCTATGAACATAATGGAAAAATTCTAGTATCCTTCGGTGTGATAAAAAAATCAATTACAAAACATTTTAATGTTGAACCGGAAGTGTTTTTTGCCGATTTTAATTGGGATTTAGTTTTAAAGCAATATAAAAACAATAAAATTCAACTCAAAGAAATTCCAAAATTCCCTGAAGTGATAAGAGATTTTGCTTTGCTATTGGATGATGCAGTAACTTTTGAAAGTATTTACTCCATTGCAGTTGCTGAAGAAAAAAAGCTTTTAAGAGATGTACAGTTGTTTGATGTTTATCTTGGAAAAAATCTTCCTAAAGGTAAAAAATCATATGCAGTGAGTTTTATTTTTAGAGATGATAAAAAAACACTCACAGATAAACAAATTGACAAAGTAATGAGTAAATTTCAGCAACAGTTTGAAAAACAACTGGGCGCTGAATTAAGATAAATAAAAAACGCTTTCATTTTGAAAGCGTTTTTTTTTGATACATACTAAATGCGCTCTCGTTACATCTTTGGTAAAACAACTGAGTCAATCACATGAATAACTCCATTAGATTGATTCACATCAGCGATGGTTACATAAGCTGTACCTCCATTTTCATCAACTAGTTGTACTTTGCCATCCTTTAATTTAGCCATAAGCTTTCCACCAGATACAGTACTGAAGGTAGCTGTGCCATTTGATTTTTCAATTGCTGCAATAACATCTGATGCGCTAAATTTTCCTGCAACAACATGATACGTCAATACCCCCTGTAAAGCGGCTTTGTTTTCAGGCTTTAACAAATTCTCAACAGTTCCATCAGGCAATGCTTCAAAAGCTTTGTTGACGGGAGCAAAAACGGTAAAAGGACCGGGCGACTGTAAGGTTTCTGCTAAATCTGCAGCTCTTACAGCAGCAACCAGAGTTGTATGATCTTTTGAATTTACAGCATTTTCAACAATGTTCTTAGAAGGATACATCGCTGCACCACCAACCATCTTAGTGTCTTTGCTACTTTTTTGAGCGAATACTGAAGTTCCTGCAATCAATGCAAATGTCAATACAAATGCACTTAATAAATTTTTCTTTTTCATAACATTTTTGTTTAATTGATTATTAATTTACTTACTCTATAAACGAAAATTAAATCGGTACGGTTTTATTTGCTGTAAGAATATTTACAAATAAATCTTAGATTTAATTTTTTGTTTAAAGATATAAACAATTTATTAAACAAAACATGTGTTAAGAATCAATTAGCACTTTTTTAACGGGAAATTAACCTGTTCAAAAACACAAACTTATATTCTAATTTTGAGTTTTAGAAAGGGCCAAATCTGTTGTTAAATGAAAAAAGCCTCTACTATGTTGGAAGTTGGTTTGAAGTAATCTAGTTTTTGACCCAGTGCCTGTTAAAAGGTAGATCGTATCTCCCTCAATTTTAAATCTGAGGTTTTTGCCACCAAGAGCCTTAAAGTTTGCACTTCCTTTACCTCTTTCTATAGCTTTTGCTATGGCGTGTTCATCAACCCTTCCGGGAATGATGTAATAAGAAAGAGTGTTTTTTAAATAATCGCGATTTCCCAAAGCTAAAAAAACTTCAATTTCTTCTTCGGTCATATGGGAAAAAGCCTCGTTTGGTACGACAAATAACGTGACCATTTCTTTTTCTTTAGTCAAAGTTTCAAAGTCCACCAATTCAAGAATTCTGGAATAAATGGAAAAGTTCTCAATTTTAGATAGGTTTACCTGAATTGAAAGATTTGAATAGATAGTGTCACCCTCTAATTGCTTAGTAGTGGTTGTTTGAGCAGATGTTGAATACTTGTTTTGACCGGAAACCGAAAAAGTAAAAAGTAAACAAAACAAAAATATCTGTTGAAATAGTAAGCGATGTGGCTTCATTTGATGAAATTAAAATGATTTAAGCAAATATAACATTAGAACTCATAACGCTCAATATTTTCAAATGTTTTAATTGTTTTGAGTATGTTAAAAATTTGCTTCAAAATGTATTAAAATATAATTTTATATCAAAAATGTGATATGAAAGCCACTTTGGATTTAATAACTTCTTTGGAAAACAAGAAAACTAATCAACTTCAAAGGACAGTTTCAATCAATAACAAAACTCCAAACCCGTTGGGTTTAAACCCTGAACTTTTTAATCAGACTGATGTATTTTTATTGGATGACATCAAAAGTTTGTGTATTGATTACAGACTCCGGTTTTTGGATTACAATTATTATAAAAACAGTATTCCGGTTGAGGCGATTGAAAAAATCAAAAAGCTTGAAGAGACATATAATATTAAGTTCAAAGAATTTAAAATTGTAGCTCCTGCAAAAGTTTTTCGCTTAAAAAATGCTGACGACCCGCTTTTATTTGCCGGCTTAGACAACAATTATTTCTTATTCATACACAAATGGGGAAACGATTTACACCCTTTGAGAAAAATATTTGTTTGGCCTTATAAAAGCTTAGAAAACACACTTTCAACAATTGTTCTGATAAGCATTTTATTGACATTTTTAGTGCCGGATGGTTTATTTTCTAAAGAACAATCTGTAAGTCAAACTTTTATTGTATTTTTATTTATGCTGAAATGGGTCGCCGGAATTGTACTTTTTTATGGTGTTGCCCGCGGCAAAAATTTTAATGAAAATGTGTGGAACAGCACCTATTTTAATTCATAATTAAATGGAAGAAAACGAAGATTACAAAAGAATTTACACTGGCCCAACGGTTATTATCAAAATGTTACAAAGCCATCTTGAAGAAGTTGATATTTATCCTATAGTTAAAGACAACCTTTCAAGTGGAACCTGGGGAGGTTTTGGAGGTGTGCCCGGAATGATTCAACTTTTTGTGCATCGCGATGAATATGATAAAGCTGAAAAAATTGTTGAAGATGTTCTTAAAAACATGGAATCTGAATGATACCAAAGTAATTTTACGCATTCCTATATAAGGTTTAACTACTGAATTTTAGTATTTTAGTAGTTAATTCTCAGAAAAATGTCTTCCGAAAGATGAATGCAAAAACTTTTTATGTCATCGGAATTGTAGCAATAACAGTTGCTATCCTTATCTTTTTAATATTAAGGCTTTTAGATTTCAATGATACCACCTCGATCATTGGGGGCATTTCAGGTGCCATTGTCGGTGCTGTAATTGGATATCTTATAAAAAGCTGAATACATCCCTCAGAGATATTACAAATAAGCTGATGGAATATTGTAAGATTTATGGAATTATATCCCGTAAACACAAAAACTAATTATTATACATTTTTTTTCTAAGTTCCTTAATTTTTGGATCCTCCATGTATTCATCAAAGGTTGCATAGCGATCAATGATTCCATTGGGAGTGAGTTCTACAACTCTGTTACCAACTGATTGGGCAAATTCGTGATCGTGTGTTGTAAACAAAACAGTTCCTTTAAAGTTTTTAAGTGAATTGTTAAAAGCAGTAATTGATTCCAAATCGAGGTGATTTGTAGGTTCATCCAGCATCAATACATTGGCCCTCATCATCATCATACGGCTTAACATACACCTCACTTTCTCACCTCCTGAAAGCACATTGGAAGTTTTTAAAGCTTCTTCACCACTGAAAATCATTTTTCCTAAAAACCCTCTTATATAAACTTCTTCTCGTTCTTCTTCTGTTTTTGCCCATTGACGCAGCCAATCTACCAAGGTGAGCTTGTTATCAAAAAATTCTGAGTTATCTAAAGGGAGATAACTTTGAGTAGTTGTAACTCCCCACTCAAATTTTCCTGAATCAGGTTTTAAATTATTATTTAAAATTTCATAAAAAGCTGTAGTTGCCCTGGAGTCTTTTGAATATACTACTACTTTATCACCTTTAGCTAAGTTTAAATGAGCATCTTTAAATAGAACATCATCATCAAGAGTTGCACTGAGGTGCTCGATATTCAGGATTTGATCGCCGGCCTCTCGTTCCCTTTCAAAAATAATTGCCGGATACCTTCTGCTTGAAGGTTTTATTTCTTCTATGTTTAACTTTTCAATCATTTTTTTCCGTGAAGTAGCTTGTTTTGACTTGGCTACGTTTGCACTGAAACGCTGAATGAATTCTTGCAGTTCTTTTTTCTTCTCTTCTGCTTTTTTGTTTTGTTGTGATCGTTGTCTTGCTGCTAGCTGGCTGGATTCATACCAAAATGTATAGTTTCCGCTGTAGTGATTTATTTTTCCAAAATCAATATCGCTGATGTGGGTACAAACCGAATCTAAAAAGTGACGGTCGTGAGAGACCACGATCACACAATTGTCATAATTTGCAATAAAGTTTTCCAGCCACGTTATGGTTTCGTAATCGAGGTCGTTTGTGGGCTCATCCATAATCAACACATCAGGGTTACCAAAAAGTGCCTGAGCCAATAAAACCCTTACTTTTTGTTTACCGTCAAGGTCTTTCATCAATGAATAATGCAGGCTCTCAGGAATGCCTAAATTTGATAGCAAAGCAGCTGCATCACTGTCTGCATTCCAACCGTTCATTTCTTCAAATTTTACCTGCAACTCACCAATACGTTCAGCATTTTCGTCTGAATAGTCTTCATACAAAGCATCAATTTCCTTTTTGATTTTATACAGTTCCTTGTTCCCCCTCACTACCGTTTCTAAAACAGGAAAATCATCATAAGCATTGTGGTTTTGCTCCAATACAGACATACGCTTTCCGGGTTCCAAATGAACTTTTCCGGAAGTGGGATCTTCCTTTCCTGAAAGAATACGCAAAAAAGTAGATTTGCCCGAGCCGTTTGCGCCAATTATTCCATAGCAGTTTCCCTGTGTAAACGTGGTGTTTACTTCATCAAATAAAACCCTTTTTCCAAACTGAACTGATAAATTTGAAACTGATAACATATGCAAATTTTTAAATTGGGCGCAAAATTAACCAAATACTTGTTCAAAGAGAAATATTAACGTTTTAATTATCGTTTTAACTCACAATTAACACACCATAAAAGCTTCAAACTATACATTTGTTAGATTGAACTTCACACAAGTTTTTGTAAATGAAATTAAAATATTTTCTCCCTTGTATCGCTTTTTTAATTTTGGGATGCAAAAATGATGCTGTCAATAAAGAAACCGGAGCTTGGTTTGGTGGTGAAATTATAAATCCAAATTCCAATTACATTATTCTTACAAAAAATGAAAACGTTCTGGACACCATTCCTTTGGATTCAAACAATCGATTTTTACATTATGTTGAAAATGTAGAAAAAGGAATTTATAACTTCATTCATAACGAATATCAAATTTTGTACCTAGAACCTGGTGACAGCCTCATGATTCGTGTGAATACGATAGAATTTGATGAATCTCTTGCCTTTACCGGAAAAGGCTCTGAACGCAACAATTTTTTGATTAATATGTTTCTCTACAACGAAGTTGAAAACCAAAAAATGACGCCGTTTTACAAACTTCCTGTAGACGATTTTATGGCCAAGCTTGACTCTATGCGAGAGTTACGACATAAAAACCTTAATAAATTTGTCAAAAAAAATAAACCCTGCAAATCTTTCAGTGAAATTGCTGAGGCCAATATTGATTATGACTATTTTACCAAACGTGAAATTTATCCTTATGCATTTTATGGCAGTGCAAATTTAGTTGAAGCCGATTTACCTGAAAACTATTATGATTTCAGAAATGATGTAGATTACAACAATGAAAATTTAATTTCCTATTATACCTATTATCGTTTTTTACTTCGTCATTTTGACTATCTGGCCCACAACAACTATTTAGATGAAAAAACATTAGAAAGAGAATCTGTTCATCACGTATTGGAAAAATTAAATACAATAGACTCTCTGGTTTCTTCACCTTCAATCAAAAACAGTTTATTGAGAACCTCCATAAGGTCCTATATTATAAGATGCAAAAATCCAGATGACGAAAAGCTCGCTTTAGAGCGCTTCTATGGGCTGTCAACTAATGAAGATCATAAAGATGAAATTAGAAAAATATCAGAGGCCTCTCTAAAATTAATGCCTGGAAATTCACTTCCAAACCTCTCTTTATTGGATTTTAAAAACAATAAAGTGAGTTTCGCTTCTATCTTAAAAAAACCATCAATTATTTTCTTTTGGTCAGTGAACTCAGTAAATCATTATAAAAACGTTCATTCAAAAGTCGATGAACTAAGGTTAAAATACCCTGAGTTTGATTTTATTGCCATCAATACCAATGACAATAAAAAAATATGGGAACAAATCATTAACAGGCAAGGTTTTAACAAAAGCTTTGAATTCCGTTTTGAAAACCCACAGCAAGCAATGGAGCAACTAGTTGTAAATACAATTAACAAAGTTATGGTTGTTGACGAAGACGGGAAAATTATTGACAACCACACCAACCTGTTTAGTGCCACTTTTGAAGAGGAACTTTTAGGTCTATTGAACCAATAAAAAAAACCTTTACCAAAGCTTACAAAAGCTTTAGTTTTATTTCTTTAATTAAGTTTAATTTCCTTTTTTATAATCTTCCAGAAATTTTGCCAAACCAATATCAGTCAATGGGTGTTTTAAAAGCCCCTCAATGGACGAAAGCGGTCCTGTCATAACATCCGCTCCTAGTTTTGCACAATCAATTATATGCATTGTGTGTCGCACTGAAGCCGCTAAAATTTCAGTTTCAAAACCATAATTATCATAAATCAATCTGATTTCAGCAATCAGGTTTAATCCGTCTGTTGAAACATCGTCCAGTCTTCCGATGAAAGGTGAAACATAGGTAGCACCTGCTTTTGCAGCAATCAATGCTTGTCCCGGCGAAAATATGAGTGTGCAATTGGTCCTGATGCCGTTATCACTAAAATATTTAATAGCTTTAATACCCTCTTTAATCATAGGGACTTTCACGACAATTTGCTCATGTAAACCTGCTAACTCCTCTCCTTCTCTAATCATCCCTTCAAAATCGGTTGCGATAACCTCAGCTGAAACATCGCCATCAACTATGTTGCAAATATCTACATAGTGTTTTAAAATGTTATTTTTTCCGGTGATTCCTTCTTTAGCCATTAAGGAAGGATTGGTAGTTACACCATCTAAAATCCCTAGGTTCTGAGCTTCTTTGATTTGGTCTAGATTGGCTGTGTCGATAAAGAATTTCATAAATGTTAGATTAAAGTTTATGTTGATTGCAAAATTAAGTAAGAAAAGTAGTTTTGTTGCAAATTTACCAAATATTTATACAAGCGGTATGTTGATAACTACTTTAATTTATAGTGGTTCATCAGCATTTTTTCATACACTTTTCCGGGCAGTGATTTTTTTAAAACAACTGAGGTTTTTTGTAGAAAATCACCCACTTTATAACGCACTTTTGGGTGTTTGGTCTCAATAATTTTGAAAATTGCCTTCGCCATTTCCTGAGGGTCTCTTCCATCATCAACACCTTCATTCATCAATTCGAGTGTTTCACTATAAGCTTTATTATAGGGAGACTTATCGAGTATGGGTGCGTGATAACGACCCGACACAATGTTAGTGGCAAAGTCACCCGGAGCCACATTGGTAATTTCAATACCAAACTGTTTGGTTTCCATTCTGAGTGCTTCTGTTGATATTTCAAGAGCCGATTTGCTGGCGGAATAAAAGCCTCTGTAAGGCAAGCCCATATAGGCTGCTATTGAAGTGATATTTATCACCAAACCAGATTGTTGTAATCTCATAAAAGGCAAAACCGCTTTAATCATTCTTATCGGTCCATAAAAGTTGGTTTCAAACACCCCTTTGATTTCTTCCTCAGGGGTTTCCTCAATGGGTCCCGTAATACCAACACCGGCATTGTTAATTAACACATCAATCCTTCCTGCTTTTGAGACCACTTCATCTATGAAGTTGGTGACAGAATTGGTATCTCTAACATCAAGCTGTAATAGGGGAAATATACTTTCTTTATATTTTTCAGGAGTACGGCTGGAACCATATACCCTAAAACCTTTAACCGTAAGATACTCTCCAATTGATTTTCCTATCCCTGAAGAAGCACCGGTAATACAAACAACTTTTGACATACAAATTTAGTTTGTACAAATATCTGATAATTTTTAGATATGCCTGAAGCGAAAAGTAAATAAATGATTATTCTAGGAGTGTGCTTAAAGTAGAGAACACGTTTTAATGGAAATAAAAAATGGCAAGCTACCTACATCACACCGCTACGACCGTCTACCCTTGCTGCGTTCCCACCCTGGGGGATTCAACAGGAGCTGGTTGTGTAGGACTTGCCGCTGCAAAGATACTACCTTTTTAAGGTTTTGCAAGAATTTTTTAATAATTAAAACTAAAAAGTTAGAACGCAAATAGTACATTTGTATGCAAATTATTACAACTCTCTTATTAATACGCAAATGAAATTTTATGTAGCCTTTTTTTTCTTCCTTACATTGCTTTTTTTTTCTTGTGGAAGCCAAAGTGAAACCAAAAATTTTACTATTGTTGTTGAAAATGCCAAACCATCGTTTAGCAATAACCAAATAATTTCAGTTACAGTTAAAAACCCCAACCAAAAGGAAATAGATTCCATTACATATTTCATTGATCAAAACCAAATGGGAAAAACTATTGAAAACACTTCCTTTTCCATCCCACTTGAAAATCAAAAATTAGGAAACCGAAGATTGCAAGCGACTGTTTACTTTAACAACAACACAGAGACAGCCACTAAAGATTTATATGTATTAGCATCTGAAAAACCAAAACTATACTCTTACAAAATCCTGAATGAGTATCCTCACGATATGGAAGCCTATACTCAAGGATTGGAATTTCACGATGACACGCTTTATGAAGGAACCGGTCAATATGGTAATTCTTCACTCCGAAAAACTAACTATAAAACCGGTGAAGTTCTTCAGAACATTCCCCTGGAGAGCAATTATTTTGGCGAAGGCATCACCATACTGGATAATAAAATTTACCAACTAACCTGGCGCGAAAATGTAGGTTTTATTTACAACCTCAAAACACTTGAAAAAACAGGAAGCTTTATCTACTCAAAAAGTGAGGAAGGCTGGGGGCTCTGCAATGATGGAAATACAATCTATAAAAGTGACGGAACTGAAAAAATCTGGACACTAAACAAAGAAAATCTCACTGAAGAAAGTTACATTGAAATTTACACCAACACCAGCCGGATTAAAAGTGTCAACGAACTGGAATGGGTGGATGGAAAAATTTATGCCAATATTTTTCAGAAAAACGCCATTGCAATAATCAACCCATTAAATGGTGCTGTAGAAGGTGTTATCGATTTAGGGGGCTTGCAAGCGCGTGTCACTCAACATCGATTTTTAGACGTTTTAAATGGTATTGCCTACAAAGGAGAACCTAACAAACTCTTTGTGACAGGAAAAAACTGGGATAAGCTTTTTGAAATAGAAATAATTGAGAAGCAATAAAATATCCTGTTGATGGTTATTAGTTAACAGTTAATGGTTATTTTTGAATGCTATTTTTTTAAATAAAAAATTTTAAATGAGATATTTATATACCCTGGGGCTATTGGTGATTGTTGTTTTGTGGAGTTCATGCCGAAATGATTTTGACACCCTACCCAGTACAGGAAACCTGGAATTTTCAAAAGATACTGTCTATCTCGATACAATCTTTTCGAATATAGGTTCCAGCACTTATACTCTTAAGGTCTACAACCGAAGTGACGAAGACATTTCAATCCCCACAGTCAGATTGAACCAAGGTGAAAACTCTTCTTATCGTTTAAATGTGAACGGTCGCGCCGGAAAAACCTTTAACAATGTAGAAATCCTCGCTAATGATAGCATTTTTGTTTTTATTGAAAATACTTTTGATATAAACAATCAGCCCGGAAACCTTGAATTTTTATATACTGATGCCCTTGAGTTTGACAGTGGAAACAATCAGCAGGATGTCACATTGGTTACCTTAGTAAAAGACGCTGTTTTTCTCTACCCACAACGTTTTGAAGATGGGACCATTGAAACCTTGCTCCTGGGGATTGATGAAGAAGACAATGAGATAAGAATCGAAGGGTTTTTCCTTGATGAACAACACCTCAACTTCACCAACGAGAAACCGTATGTAATCTATGGATATGCAGCCATACCTGCAACAAAAACGTTGACCATTGATGCCGGAGCACGCATTCATTTTCACGAAAACAGTGGCATCATAGCTTACAATCAAGCTACCATAAAGGCAAACGGATCACCTAGTACAGATCCTGAGTTGCTCGAAAACGAAATCATATTTCAAAGTGATCGCTTAGAGCCCGCTTTTGAGGATATTCCGGGGCAATGGGGTACGCTTTGGCTCACCGCTGGAAGTACCGCACACGAGTTCAGTAATACTACCATAAAAAATGCCACCGTAGGTATTTTAATGGACAGCAATGACGGAACTTCAAACCCCACCTTATCACTTAAAAACACACAGATTTATAACAGTGCCAATGTGGGTCTTTTGGCTACCACAGCTCACGTAGATGGTGAAAATGTAGTGATTACAAACAGCGGGCAAACATCACTCTATTGCTCGCTTGGAGGCACTTATAACTTCAGGCATTCAACTTTTGCCAATTACTGGAATCGGGGGTTTAGAAATTTCCCGGCTGTAATAATAGACAATTCACTTCAGGTGAGTGAAACAGAAGTCCTGATAGCAGACTTAAATGAAGCCTCGTTTAGTAACTGCATCATATATGGAAGTGAACCAAGGGAGTTTTTCTTAAATAAAGTGGAAGGTGCAGCTTTTAATTTTAATTTTAAAAATAGCTTGTTGAGATTTGAAGACCCACAAGGTCAGTTTGCAGATAATCCGTTATTTGATTTTTCTGACACTCAACTCTATTCCAATGCTGTATTTAATGAAGATCCGGTGTTTTTTAATCCGCTAACCAATGAATTATTTATCAGTAATGATTCAGGAGCAAATGGAATTGGTGACCCTGCGACCACTCAATTGGTACCCTTTGACCTTTTAGGAACTCCTAGAGGTAATCCGTCTGATGCGGGAGCTTATGAAAGTATCATTTTTCCGGAAGACTAAAATAAATGTTTATTAAAAAAAACCACATTATAAAAATGTGGTTTTTTTTATTTAAGGAAGTTCCTAGGTGCTAAATAAAGGTTTTACAGACATCAGTGCATGAACCCTGTCTCCAATCTGATTCAGAACCGTTTCATTTTCGAAATTAGTGATAACTTCATCAATTAAGTCAACAATATTTTTCATGTCATTTTCCTTCAATCCCCTTGTAGTTACAGCAGGAGTACCTATGCGAATTCCTGAGGTGATGAATGGTGATTTATCATCAAAAGGAACCATATTTTTATTGACGGTTATATCAGCTTTTCCTAAAGCCTCTTCCGCTTCTTTTCCCGAAAGTCCTTTATTTCTAAGATCAATCAACATCATATGATTGTCTGTTCCTCCTGAAACAACATCATATCCTTTTTCAACAAAAGCTTGAGCCATAACAGCTGCATTTTTCTTCACTTGAATCATATAATGTAAAAAATCGTCTGTCAATGCTTCACCAAAAGCCACCGCTTTTGCAGCAATGATATGCTCCAGAGGCCCACCTTGATTCCCCGGAAAAATTCCGCTGTCAAGCAAAGAAGACATTTTACGCAGATTTCCGTTCTTTAATTTGATTCCAAAGGGATTGTCAAAATCTTTTCCCATTACAATGATTCCACCACGTGGACCCCGCAGCGTTTTATGAGTTGTACTGGTACAAACGTGACAATGTGGAACCGGATCCTGAATGATTCCTTTGGCAATCAATCCCGCCGGATGAGCCATATCGGCCATTAAAATAGCTCCTACTTTATCAGCTATTTCGCGAAAACGTTTGTAGTCAATCTCACGGGAGTAAGCAGAAGCGCCGGCAATAATCATTTTGGGCTTTTCACGTAAAGCAATTTCCTCAACTTTATCGTAATCAATCCTTCCTGTTTCTTTATCCACACCATAAAAAACCGGATTGTAAAGTTTTCCTGAAAAGTTAACAGGTGAACCGTGAGTGAGATGACCACCATGAGATAAATCGAAACCAAGAAAAGTGTCGCCGGGTTTTAAACACACTGAAAATACAGCTGTGTTTGCTTGCGAACCGGAGTGTGGTTGTACATTTACATAGTCTGCACCAAAAAGCGCTTTAGCTCTGTCAATAGCCAATTGCTCAACTTGATCAACAATTTGACACCCTCCGTAATAGCGTTTACCGGGGTAGCCTTCAGCATATTTATTGGTAAGAACAGACCCTGCTGCAACCAACACTTCGGTGCTTACAAAGTTTTCTGACGCTATGAGTTCGAGTCCGTTTTTTTGTCTTTCTTCTTCTTTTTTTATCAGGTTGAATACTGTGGAATCTTGATACATAAAATTTGTTTTGTTAAATCTGCATCAAAAATAAGAATAACATTCGGTTAGTATTCTTAAAATTATATATTTGAATAGATTTTTTTTAACACTAACTAAAATTAAACACTATGTCGATTACAGCTAACGATCCAAAAAGAAAGTCCTGGCTTCCTGTTGATAAGGAGTCAGACTTTCCAATACAAAACATTCCCTTTGGTGTATTTTTAACCAGAGACGATGTCATAACTGTAGGTACTCGCATTGGTGATTATGCGATAGACCTGGGCGCACTTCATCAGCTGGGTTATTTTAAAGGAATTGAATTAACCGATGATATTTTTCTTCAGGATACATTAAATGACTTTATTTCTGACGGTAAGAAAACCTGGAGATTGGTGCGAAACCGTATTGCAGAAATTTTTGATGAAAAAAACACTGCACTAAAAGACAACAAAGCACATCACGACCGTGTCATTTTTACCATGGATGAAATTGAAATGCAACTGCCCGTTCAGGTGGGTGACTATACAGATTTTTATTCCAGTAAAGAACACGCTACCAATGTGGGAGCCATGTTTCGCGACCCAGAAAACGCATTATTGCCTAACTGGTTGCACATTCCCGTGGGTTACCACGGCCGTAGCTCCTCAATTATACCAAGCGGTATTAATGTTAGAAGACCAAATGGGCAAACTCTTCCTGCAGGAGCAGATAAGCCGATATTCGGCCCTTCAAAATTGATAGACTTTGAACTGGAGATGGCCTTCATTACCACCGATGCCAATGATCTTGGTGAACCCATCCCCATCGATGAAGCAGAAGACTATATTTTTGGGCTGGTATTGTTTAATGACTGGAGTGCCCGCGACATTCAGAAATGGGAATATGTTCCATTGGGACCCTTTCTAGCTAAAAATTTCGCTTCCACCATTTCTCCCTGGATTGTAACCCTGGATGCGTTGCACCCATTTAAAGTGGAAAGCCCTCAACAAGAAATAGAGCCTCTGCCTTATTTACGCTCCAAAGGAAAAAAGAGTTACGACATCAACCTCGAAGCTTATATCACACCTGAAAACGGATCACCCAATCGTGTGACACAATCCAATTTCAAATATATGTACTGGAACATGAGTCAGCAACTGGCGCACCACACCATCAATGGTTGCCCCGTAAAAAGTGGTGATATGATGGGAAGTGGGACCATTTCAGGCCCCACACCAGACTCATATGGCTCAATGCTGGAGCTTTCTTGGCGTGGAGAAAAACCCATTAAATTAAACGACGGGAGTGAACGTAAATTTATCAATGATAACGATACAGTAACCCTAAAAGGATACTGTAAAAATGAAAGTGTAAGAATAGGTTTTGGAGATTGTTCTACCAAAATTCTACCTGCCCTTGAGCTTTAATTTTTTATAATGAATCAAATACCTGCACAGCCCTTTGAATGGATCAAAAGGCTGTGTTTTTTTATTTTGGCATCACAATTGTAAACAAAATAACATAACCAACATCCAAAAGTCATGAAAAAGGGACTCATTTTATTGATAGTAGCTACTGTATTAGTAGCTTGCAGTAGTGTAAAAAGAAGTGAAAAAGCACTTAACAAAGGTGCTTACAATCAAGCGATTGACATTGTTGTCAAAAAACTTCAAAAAGATAAAACATCTAAAAAAAGTCAGGAGTTAATTCCAATCCTTGAAGATGCCTATGCCAAATATACTGACCAGGCGCTGAGTAAAATTAAATTTCTGGAAAAAGAAGGCAATCCGGATTCAAAAAAAGAAATCCTGACTCATTACACGCGTTTAGACCAAGTACAAAATAAAATCAGACCCTTACTTCCCTTAAAAATAAACGGACAAGAAGCAACTTTTCAAATGAATGATTATAGTAGCCAACTCATTCAAGCGAAAGACGATTATGCCGCAGTGCTCTATAACGAAGCAAAAAAAGCAATGTCTAAAGACACAAAACTCGATTACAGAAATGCTCACAAATCGTTGAATGAACTTCAAAAAATAGACCCCTATTACAAGGATGCTGATCAATTGATTAGAGAAGCCCATTACTTGGGTACTGACTATGTTTTTGTAGAACTTAAAAACGCCACAAACATACTCATTCCCCAACGATTGGAACGTGATCTGTTGGATTTCAATACCTACAGATTGGATGATTTCTGGACAGAATATCACAGTATTAATCGTAGGGATATCGACTATGATTTTGAAGTAAATCTAGAATTCAGAAATATCCTTATTTCACCCGAGCGTGTTCATGAACGTGAAATACCAGTTGAGAGAGAAGTTCTCGATGGTGTTACCTATGAAATTGACCGTAACGGCAACTATGAGCTCGATAGTCTCGGCAATCGCAAAAAGATTGAACGATATGTTGTGGTAAAAGGTATACTCTATGAAACCACCCAATCCAAAGCGATTACAGTAAATGGCATGGTGGAGTATTATGATGTTGAAAAAAGGCAACTGATCAATAGCCACCCACTGGAAAGCGAGTTTATTTTTGAACATGTATTTGCCACCTTCAAAGGTGACGAACGTGTATTGAACAAAGAAGAACACAAGATATTAAGAAACCGTCCAATGCCGTTTCCAAGCAACGAACAAATGCTTTTTGACGCTTCAAGCGAAATTAAAAACCGCCTGAGTGCCATTTTAAAACGAAATAAATTCAGGTAATCGCTTTCGTGAAAGCCATATTTTAAGAAATCTTTCTGCGTAAATCTGCTTCATCTGTAGGAAAAATATATGCCTGCTGATTTAGTAAATATGCGTAGGTTTTATTTTATGCTATTTCCATTTCCAAAATATCATAATGTGAGCCATGCGCAACACATGTCCCGTTTTTAATCACCAACACCTGCGGCGACTGGTGCATCACCTGAAAACGTGAAGCAATCTCGTTTGATACCTCTCTAAAATTTAATAAATCCAGGCTATAAAACATCACATCAGGAGTTTCTTTATCAATACCTGACTCAAAACGGTTTAAAACCATCCTGCTGATACCACAGCGGGTGGAATGTTTAAAAATCAAAAGGGTTTGAGTTTTAGACAATTCCACAATCTCATCCAGTTGAGAGACAGTCGTTAACTGCTTCCAGGGTAATGGGTTTGGGTTTTCTTTTTCGGCCTTGTCTGAATTAAATAGGTTTTTGAAAAGGGACATGGAGGTATCTATTTTTTACAAAGGTAATTTAATAAAACACAAGTCTTAAAAACTATAAGGTTTTAATGAATTGAAACAAGTCAACTGAAATAAAAATTATATTTGTAGAGCTATTATAGGATTTATTTATTAATCTGTATAGCTATTTCAGGACGGGTCATACTCCCACTAAAAAGTAGGCTCATTTATAGATACTGTATAGATACTCCATAGCAAAGGCTGGGATAAAGCAACCCTTGGCTTTTTTAGATAGGTTCTAAATAAAACATAGTAACTCCTTTTGTATAGCCGTAATTTGAAGATGTCCAGTCAAAATGTCGGCCGCAAACCCCTGTTATCAAGACATTTTGTCGTAAATTATAAATGGTGCGGGATTTGTTTGGTAACAATATAAAATTGCAGGATATAAAACCTAAGACTTCTTTAGTTAGTGTTTTAATAAAATGTTTTCGTCAAAACAAACATCGTAAGTCCTAAGTCCTGCAGTCCTAAGTCAAATTAATAACCTTTAAATAACAAAATACCCGCCTACACGGGTACAAAAGAAAATATGAATTTCAACAAATTTACCATCAAATCACAGGAAGCGGTGCAACAGGCACAGCAATTGGCACAAAGCCTTGAGCACCAGCAAATAGAACCGGAACATCTGCTCAAAGCAATGCTTGAGGTAGATGAAAATGTCATTCCCTTTTTACTTAAAAAACTGAATGTAAACATTCAAACTTTAAAACAGATACTGGACGCCTCCATAAAAGGGTTTCCTAAAGTGAGTGGCGGGCAGTTGATGCTTTCGCGCACAACACAGTCTGCACTTAATGATGCAAGCATCCTCGCCGAAAAACGCAAAGATGAGTTTGTGTCGATTGAGCATTTACTTCTCGGCTTGTTTAAATCGGGTGGAAAAGTGGCCCAGCTTTTAAAAGACCAAGGAATGACCCAAAAGGGATTGGATGCCGCTATCGATGAACTTCATAAAGGCGATCGTGTGACTTCCCAAAGTGCTGAGGAAACGTATAACGCCCTAAACAAATATGCCAAAAATCTTAACCAGTTAGCAAGAGATAACAAACTTGACCCAGTTATTGGCAGAGATGAGGAAATACGTCGTATTCTGCAAATCCTAACCCGTCGTACTAAAAACAACCCGATGTTAGTTGGTGAACCCGGAACAGGTAAAACCGCTATAGCCGAAGGTCTCGCCCACCGCATCGTAGACGGAGACATACCCGAAAATCTAAAAACCAAAGAAATTTACTCCCTTGATATGGGAGCACTTATTGCAGGGGCCAAATACAAAGGAGAATTTGAAGAACGCCTTAAAGCAGTTATCAAAGAAGTCACATCTAGTGATGGCAACATCGTACTCTTCATTGATGAAATCCACACCTTGGTTGGTGCCGGTGGTGGTGAAGGAGCCATGGATGCCGCCAATATTCTAAAACCCGCATTGGCGCGCGGTGAACTGCGGGCCATTGGGGCAACGACTTTGGATGAGTACCAAAAATATTTCGAAAAAGACAAAGCGCTGGAACGCCGTTTCCAAAAAGTAACCGTAGACGAACCCGATACCGAAAGTGCTATATCCATCCTACGTGGTATCAAGGAAAAGTATGAAACACACCACAAAGTGCGTATCAAAGACGATGCAATTATTGCTGCCGTGGAGCTTTCACAACGTTACATTACTAACCGCTTTTTACCCGATAAGGCGATTGACTTGATGGATGAAGCGGCTTCAAAACTGCGTATGGAAATCAATTCCAAACCCGAAGAACTGGATGTACTGGATCGTAAAATCATGCAACTGGAAATTGAAATTGAGGCCATCAAACGGGAAAAGGATGAAAGTAAACTAAAATCACTCCGCTCTGAACTTGGTAACCTGAAAGAAGAACGCAACGAACTCAACGCCAAGTGGAAAAGCGAAAAAGAAGTGGTGGAAAGCATCCAGAGCATCAAAACCAATATTGAAGAATACAAACTTGAAGCCGAACGCGCTGAGCGTGATGGAGATTACGGTAAAGTAGCCGAATTGCGTTATGGAAAAATCAAGGAAGCCCAGGAAAAACTGGAAGAACAACAAAAACTTGTAGCAGATAAACAAGAAAACTCTTTAATAAAAGAGGAAGTCACCCACGAAGACATCGCCGAAGTAGTGGCCAAATGGACAGGAATTCCCGTAACTAAAATGCTGCAAAGCGATCGGGAAAAACTACTCAAACTGGAAGACCACCTGCACAAGCGTGTGGTGGGTCAGGATGAAGCGATTGCCGCCGTGAGTGATGCCATTCGCCGCAGCCGTGCCGGATTGCAAGACCCCAAAAAGCCACTGGGCTCCTTCCTGTTTCTGGGAACTACCGGTGTGGGTAAAACCGAATTGGCCAAAGCCCTGGCAGAATACCTCTTTGACGATGAAAACGCGATGACGCGCATTGATATGAGCGAGTATCAGGAACGCCACAGCGTGAGCCGACTGGTAGGAGCACCCCCCGGCTATGTGGGTTATGATGAAGGTGGACAATTGACCGAAGCCGTGAGACGCAGACCCTACTCTGTTGTACTCTTAGACGAAATTGAAAAGGCACACCCTGATACCTTTAACATACTGCTTCAGGTATTGGATGAAGGGCGCTTAACAGATAATAAAGGCCGGGTAGCCGATTTTAAAAACACCATCATCGTGATGACTTCCAATATGGGAAGCCACATCATTCAGGAAAAGTTTGATACGGTCAAGGATATCGATGCCGCAATGGAAGGTGCCAAAGTGGAAGTACTGGCCCTGCTAAAACAAAGCGTGCGCCCTGAGTTCCTGAACCGTATTGACGACATCGTGATGTTTACACCACTTGATAAAGCCAATATCAAAGAGATTGTAGGCTTACAGTTAAAAGGTCTTAGTAAAATGTTGCTGAAACAAAACATCACCCTCGATGCCACTCAAGAAGCCATCAGCTATCTGTCTGAACGCGGTTATGACCCACAATATGGTGCACGACCGGTTAAGCGAGTAATCCAAAGGGAGGTTTTAAACCAGCTTTCCAAGGAAATCCTCGCCGGAAAAATTACCACAGAAAGTATCATTTTACTGGACGCTTTTGATGACAAACTGGTGTTTAGAAATCAGGCAGATGAACAGCCTGTAGCCTAAAATAAAATTAAATATTTTAAACTCCTGTCTACTAGTCAGGAGTTTTTTATGTTAAGAGTTCAATTCTATGAGAAATCTCAGTTTTAAATAAACCATTTTCTTTTACCTTTGTTTTCTATGCAAAATCTAAATAAATACATCGATCATACTCTTTTAAAGGCAACTGCTACTGAAGAAGATATCAAAAAGTTATGTAAAGAAGCAATTGAATATGATTTTTTCTCTATTTGTGTAAACAGCTCCTATATTGCTTTCGCGAAAGCGCAATTGTCAAAAAGCAATGTAAAGGTCTGTAGTGTTGTTGGATTTCCTTTAGGAGCAATGAGTGCTAACGCCAAAGCTTACGAAGCAAAAAAAGCTATAGAGGATGGCGCAGATGAAATCGATATGGTGCTAAACATAGGATTTCTAAAAAGTGAAAATTTTGATGCTGTTTGGAAAGAAATAGAAGACGTCAAAAAAACGATTGGAAACAAAGTTTTAAAGGTAATTTTAGAAACCTGCTATCTAGAAAAAACTGAAATTATCAAGGCCAGCGAACTCGCTATGCTTTCAGGTGCTGACTTTATAAAAACCTCTACAGGCTTTGGAACCGGCGGTGCTACTATAGAAGATGTACAATTGATGAAATCTGTTGTAAAAAATCAGGTGAAAATTAAAGCTTCCGGAGGAATAAAAGATAAATTCACAGCTTTGGAATACATTGCATTGGGTGTGGACCGAATTGGCACTTCTTCGGGCATCGCTATCGTAACAAATAAAAATTCAGAAAATGAGCATACATATTAACGCCAAAAAAGGCGACGTTGCAGAAACCATTTTACTACCCGGTGATCCACTTAGAGCCAAATGGATCGCTGAAACTTATTTTGAAAACCCCGTTTGCTTCAATGAAGTGAGAGGAATGCTGGGTTTTACAGGAACTTATAATGGTAAGAAAATTTCTGCGATGGGAACCGGAATGGGCGTGCCTTCCATCTCCATTTATGCACATGAATTAATTACTGAATTTGGCGTTAAAAACTTAATCAGAGTGGGGAGTGCCGGTTCATACCAAGCCAATGTAAAATTAAGAGACATCGTTTTGGCAATGGCTGCTTCATCAACATCAGGTGTAAACGAATTGCGATTTGGTGGTGCAGATTTTGCTCCAACAGCCAATTTTGAACTATTTCAAAAAGCAGTAGATGTTGCGAAGTCTAAGAACATTTCAATCAAAGCGGGTAATGTAATGACCAGTGATGAATTTTATGCCGATGAATTTGAAAGCTATAAAAAATGGTCTCAATTTGGTGTGCTTTGTGTCGAAATGGAAACCGCAGGTTTGTATACCGTAGCTGCCAAACACAAAGTCAATGCATTATCAATACTAACCATTTCAGATTCATTGGTTACGGGTGAAAAAACAAGTTCTAAAGAACGTGAAACCACCTTTGACGAAATGATAAAAATTGCACTTGAACTGGCATAATAAGAAATAAAAAAAGCCTTATTTTCATAAGGCCATTTTTTTAAAATTTATTAATAAAGTTAATAGTGTTCAATTTCTTTTTTCAACTCTTCC
Source organism: Planktosalinus lacus (assembly GCF_014640155.1). Classification (GTDB taxonomy): domain Bacteria; phylum Bacteroidota; class Bacteroidia; order Flavobacteriales; family Flavobacteriaceae; genus Planktosalinus; species Planktosalinus lacus. The sequence continues at coordinate 64,079 of NZ_BMGK01000002.1, forward strand.
TTGGTCTTACCGGTTTTCTCCTGTAGACGTCCAAGAAGTTCATCAGACTTTCCTTCAACATATTGAAGGTCATCATCTGTAAGTTTAGCATATTTCTGCTTCATTTTTCCTTTGACTTGATTCCATTTTCCTTTAAATTGATCCTCGTTCATAATTGTTAGTTTTAAAATTAATAATACCCTAATTTACTGTGAAATAGCGGAAATCGTTACCAAAGAAGTATTAAAAATATTTAATGTTTTGTTAAACAAAAAATCACCCGTTTTGCCAGGTTGGCTCAGGGCGACTCTCCTTATCATAGCAGTGTTTGGGAAAAGCAATTGTAGTTTAGTGAATTTAAATAATAAACGAAAAAAATTGCTTTTTGGTTTTAAAAAAACTGAATGTTATATATTTGATTCAACTAAATAAACTGTATTTATGAACTGACAAATAAATCCAACTATGAAAATTACAGCAAGTATCATCCTTTTATTTTTAATAAGTTCCTGTGACAATACCACTACCGAAAAACCTGTTAAAAAAGAAATGGACTTTACAACCACAACCTATTACCTCATTCGCCACGCTGAAAAAGACCGCACAAATCCTGACGATGAAGATCCTAATTTAAATGAAGAAGGACTTTTAAGAGCTGAACATTGGGCCGCTGTTTTTTCTGAAATTAAACTGGATGCTGTTTATTCATCTAATTATAAACGAACACAACAAACGGCTCAACCCGTCGCACGAAAACAAAATCTAAAAATTGAAAATTATGATCCTCATAAAGTATATGAAACTGATTTTTTTGAAAAAACAAAAGGCAAACAAATTTTAGTTGTGGGTCATAGCAACACAGTGCCTGTTTTTGTGAATCACGTGTTGGGACAAGAACGCTATGAAAACATCCCAGACAGTATTGACGGTAGACTATATGTAGTCACCAAAACAGCCGATCAGGCAACCAGTTTTATTTTGAATCTGGAGTGAGTGGTTTAACATTAATCTGTTTGTTTTCAATAAGAGATAGTTCTTTGAGTTCTCCTTTTTCAAACAATTTATCAATGTTGTAAAAATCGATAGAGGAATCTTTAGGGCTGTAATTCCTATAATCTACAAATCGGATTCCTTCAATAACCCGGGGATTATAGCTTTCGCGAAAGCGAATCCCACCCTGATTCGTGAAAAATTTATATGCCAGATAATCTACCGTAAAATCATCTTTTGAAATCCAATATAGAAAAACATCCTGAAAATCTACACCCCCACCGTTTTCATCAAAGCTCACTTCAATTTTATAATAGTTTTTGTCTTTGATAGTAACTTCTCCCAATAGCTTTTTGTTAACCGCTTCATCGTTGAGGCCAAAAGGCAACTGCACAAAATAATGTACAGAATTGACACTTTCGGCATATTTTACAGCGGTAGTATCGTGAAGGTTAACTTTTTCTTCATTTTGGATTCTTAAAAATCCTTCGTTTGTAATGAGGTCAATCGTATTTAATGTATCAGGAAGCATACGTTGAAACGAAAAGTGACCGTTTTGTCGTATACTTTTATACTTTATATTTCGGAAGGAAAAATCAATTTCAGCATTATTGTACCGGTCTCCTCCGGCATTTTCAATGGTCTTATCGATAATTTGCTGTGCAGAAAGTTCTTGTTTTTCAGATTTGCAGGAAACAATTGCAATGAACAAAAAGAGTAAAATGAAACGCATCTTTTTTTTTGTAAAAATAGAGAAATTTACCACAGACTCAATACTAAATCTCAAATTCTAAATATTACCATTACTCAAGGATGCTTCAATCAATCATAAAATTTTCTAACAAACCCACTTTTCATATTTTAAGCCTTGAAATCATAGGGGCTTTTACTTTTAAAATCTTATTTTTGTGATTATTAAAAAATTTTATCAAATCAAACTTTCAAAAACTTGAAGCAACAAAACACCATTCAGATAAAAAATAAGAAGGCCAAATTCAATTATGAATTTATTGACAAATTCACAGCCGGCATTGTTTTAAAAGGAACTGAAATAAAATCTATAAGAGAAGGGAAAGCCTCCATTGCTGAAAGTTTTTGTGAATTTCAGGACGGCGAATTGTTTGTCATCAATATGAATGTAGAAGAATACTCTCATGCTTCACATTTCAACCACGCGCCTAAAAGTGAACGAAAATTACTGCTCAACAAACGTGAATTGAACAAACTTGAAAAAGAAGTGCGCACTTCAGGCTTAACCATTGTTCCCCTCAAGTTATTTATAAATGACAACGGCTTGGCTAAACTCATCATTGCCTTAGCAAAAGGTAAAAAAGAATACGACAAGCGTGAGACTATCAAAGAACGCGATACTAAAAGAAATTTAAGCCGAATTAAAAAAGCTTTTAATCAACGATAATGAAACACTTACTTGTTTTTTTAATTTTTCTATTCTCGGCTTCAGTTTTTTCACAAATCATTGGAAAAGTAACCGATGAGAAAGGTGCTCCACTACCGTTTGTAAATGTATTTATCGAAAACTCTTATCTGGGAACCACTACCAATGATGACGGAAACTATAAACTGGATTTTAAAGAACATAAAAGTGCTGTTGTGGTTTTTCAGTATTTAGGTTACCAAACCCTGAAAAAGGAAGTGGACCTAAACTCAAATGTCATTCATCTCAATGTTACGCTAAAAGCTGAAACCTATAGTTTGGATCAGGTTGTAATTTCAAATGATGAAAATCCTGCTGATCGAATCATTAAAAATGCAATTGCAGTAAGAAAACAAAATCTTGAAAAACTAAATGCCTATACGGCTGACTTTTATTCCCGCGGACTTTGGAAAGTTGAAGATGTTCCGGAACGAATTATGGGACAGGAAGTAGGCGATCTTGAAGGCGCATTAGATTCAACGCGTTCCGGAATTATATATTTAAGTGAAACCATTTCAAAAATTGCCTATCAGAAACCCGATAATTTCAAAGAAAGAATCATCGCCTCAAAAGTGAGCGGGAATGACAATGGCTTTAGTTTTAACAGTGCACGTGATGCCAATTTTAGTTTTTATGAAAACACGATAAATATTAACGCTGCACTGGTTTCTCCAATTGCAAACAATGCCTTTGGATATTACAATTACAAACTCGAAGGTGTTTTTTATGAAGAAAATCAATTGATTAATAAAATAAAAGTAACCCCAAAACGTGCAAACGACCGTATCTTTTCAGGGGTGATTTATATTGTTGAAGATAGCTGGCAATTGTATGGCGTTGAACTTAACACTAATGGAAATGCCATTCAAGTTCCATTTGTCGAAGAGTTGGTGTTCAAACAAAACTTCAGTTACGATGAAACCGAAGGTTATTGGGTAAAACGCTCTCAAATCATCGATTTTAGTTTTGGGTTTTTAGGCTTTAGTGGTGACGGTCGCTTCACGGCAGTGTATAGTAACTATGATTTCAAACCGGAATTTAATCAAAATACATTCACAAATGAAGTCTTGTTTTTTGAGTCTGAAGCCAACCAAAAAGACACGTTGTTTTGGACTGGAATAAGACCTGTGCCCTTATCAGATGAAGAAATTGAAGATTATATTAAAAAGGATAGCATTCAAACACTTAGAAAGTCAAAAACATATCTCGACTCCATCGATCAAAAAAATAATAAACTCAGGCTTTTAAGTCCCATAACTGGTTACTCCTATGCAAATACCTACAACAAATGGAGAGTGAGTTATGATGGAGTTTTAAGCAATACCAGTTTTAACACACTTCAAGGTTGGAGTATCTCTTCCGGAATTAATTTTAATAAATGGTATGACGAAAATCGCACACGAACACTTTCAGCCAATTTGACTGCAAACTATGGATTCTCTGATGATCAATTACGTTTTCAGGGGAATATTTCCAAAAGATTTAACCGCTTTCAGCGAAATACATTAACACTTTCAGGAGGAAAAAAAGTACAACAATTCAACAGGTCTGAACCCATTTCAAACTTAATTAACTCAATAAGCACCCTCTTTTTTGAACGCAATTATATGAAAGCCTATGACCTTACGTATGTGAGAGCGAGTTATTTTCAGGAACTGTTTAATGGTTTACGAATGTCTGCTACGTTGGGATATGAAGACCGCAAGCCTCTTTTCAATCAAACTGACCAGGTATATATCAGAAATAAAGGAGTTAGTTATACTTCCAACAACCCTTTGAGTCCGGAGGATTTTGAAAATGCAGCCATCGATTCACATACAATGATGAAACTGCAAATTAATGGGCGCATCACTTTTGGTCAAAAGTATTTTACATATCCTGACGGGAAATTTAACATCGAAAATGATAAGTATCCGGTGTTGATGCTAACTTATGAAAAAGGATTTGCTGCTTCAAATAGTAGTTATGATTTTGACAAAGTTCAAGCCCGACTTACACAAGGTTTCAATTTAGGAAACAAGGGTCGTTTAAATTACAATATTACCGGTGGAACCTTCTTAAACGCTGATGACATCTCATTTGCAGATTTTCAACATTTCAATGGCAATCAAACCCGTGTTGGTACATCTTTCACTTACACCAATGTATTTAATTTATTGCCCTATTACAGCCTAAGTACTAATAAAAGTTTTTTTGAAGGTCACTTAGAGCACGATTTCAAAGGATTTCTTCTTGGTAAAATACCTTTATTAAATAAATTGAATTTCAATCTTGTTGCAGGCGCTCATTATTTAAGTACAGAAAATAACAAGCCTTATTCTGAACTTTCTTTAGGTATTGACAATTTGGGAATAGGAAAATTTCGTTTCCTGAGACTGGATTATGTGCACTCATTTTATAACGGTGAAGACAAAGGAGCATTTATTTTTGGTTTGAAAGTACTCGATATTATCCAATAGGACTATAAGAAATTGGCTGCCATTGAAATAAATCCAAGAGATTAGCTTGAATTAATTTTTATCCTCAAGCAGTGGCACAAACCGAAACTCTCCAAATTCATTTTTTATAAATTCCTTTTCAGACTTTCTGGTGAAAACCGTCATTATTTGTAACTCTTTCCCCACGGGAATTACTAAATTCCCTCCCACTTTTAGTTGTTCCATAAGCGGTTTTGGAACAAAAGGTGCTCCGGCAGTAACAATAATACCATCAAAAGGTGCAAACTCAGGAAGGCCTTTATAACCATCCCCAAAGACTATTTTTTTAGTTCTGTAACCAATTCTGGGTAAAAAAAGATTCGTCTTTTTAAACAATTCTTTTTGACGTTCAATTGTATAAACCTGAGCTCCCATTTCTAACAGAACAGCTGCTTGATAGCCACTTCCGGTTCCAATCTCCAGTATTTTATCACCGGGTTTAACATCAAGCAATTCCGTTTGTCGCGCTACTGTATAAGGTTGAGAGATGGTCTGATCGGCAGCAATGGGAAATGGTTTGTCTTCATAAGCATGATCTTCAAAACCGGAATCCATAAACAAATGCCTTGGTACCCTGCCAATTGCTTCAAGAACCTTTTCATTTTGAATACCCTTTGCTTGAATAACTTTTACTAACTGCTTGCGTTTTCCCTGGTGTCTATGTGTGTCTTTCAAACTAAAAAATGGTTGTTGGTTATTGGACTGTAGCAAAAATCGGAAAGATAAACAGGGATTGCAAGTTTTTATGAATTGAAAAATGGAATTTATTTACTGAAAAGTTGATCAATTGAGAAATAGATTTGAAGCCTTTCACATTCTGCATTCTGACAAAAAAACCTTATTTTTGTGGAAAATAAAAAAATATGCTCAATGCCGGAGTTATAGGTGCCGGACACCTTGGAAAAATTCATTTAAGACTTCTACAACAGTCCGATCATTACAACCTAGTAGGCTTTTATGATACCAATGCTGCTCAGCGTCAAAAAATCGAAGAAGAATTTGGTTATAAAGCTTTTGATTCTGCTGAGTCGCTAATTCAAGCCTGTGATATGGTTGATGTTGTCACACCAACGGTTTATCATTTTGAAACGGCCAAAAAAATTATAGCATCCGGCAAACATTTATTTATTGAAAAACCCATAACACAAAGCATCGAAGAAGCAGAAGAGCTCATAGAACTGGCTGATAAACACGGTGTAAAAGGACAGGTTGGCCACGTAGAGCGATTTAACCCAGCATTTATGGCTGTAAATCATATGATTGACAACCCCATGTTTATTGAAACTCACAGGTTGGCTGAGTTCAATCCAAGAGGTACAGATGTATCAGTCGTATTAGATTTAATGATTCACGACATTGATGCCATTTTGAGTGTGGTGCGTTCAAAAGTGAAAAGCATTCACGCCAGTGGTGTTTCTGTGCTTAGCGAAACTCCCGATATTGCCAACGCCCGAATTGAATTTATAAATGGGTGTGTTGCTAACCTTACTGCAAGTCGTATTTCTTTAAAGAATATGCGTAAATCAAGATTTTTTCAACGTGATGCCTACATTTCAGTAGATTTTCTAGAAAAGAAATGCGAAGTTGTAAAAATGAAAGATGCTCCTGAAAATCCGGGTGATTTTGATATGATCTTACAAAATGCTGAAGGGATTAAAAAGCAAATTTATTTTGACAACCCAAAAGTATCACCAAACAATGCCATACTTGACGAATTGAATAGTTTTGCTGAAGCTATAAAAAATGATACAACTCCCATCGTTCCTCTGGAACAGGGTGCTGATGCCTTAAGAGTAGCTTTAATGGTTTTAGAAAATTTTAAAAAAATATAACTGAAGTTTAATTTTTAATAAGCACACCCGCCTTTGCGGGTAATGAATATGAAGAATATAGCAGTAATAGGTGCCGGAACAATGGGTAACGGCATTGCACACACATTTGCACAAAGTGGTTATAAAGTACAACTGATTGACATTTCAGAAAGTTCCCTTAAAAAGGGAATTGCAACCATTACCAAAAATTTAGACAGAATGGTTGCTAAAGAAAAAATTTCAGAAGCTCAAAAAAATGAGACGCTTGCCAATATCACCACCTTTACAAGTATGGAGGAAGGGGTAGAATATGCCAGCCTGGTAGTAGAGGCAGCTACTGAAAATGTAGATTTAAAACTTAAAATTTTTAAAGACTTAGATTCATTTTGCCCAGATGATACCATCCTTGCAACAAATACTTCTTCAATTTCAATCACTAAAATTGCATCGGTTACCTCTCGTCCACAACAAGTGATTGGGATGCATTTTATGAATCCTGTTCCTATTATGAAACTGGTAGAAATAATTAAAGGCTATAATACCTCACCGGAAATTTATGATACTGTTGCCGAAATTTCTAAAAAACTTGGTAAAGTACCTGTTGAAGTTAATGACTACCCGGGGTTTGTTGCCAATAGAATTTTAATGCCAATGATAAACGAAGCTATAGAAACGCTTTACAACGGTGTTGCCGGTGTTGAAGAAATTGATACAGTTATGAAATTGGGAATGGCACACCCAATGGGACCATTACAATTAGCTGATTTTATTGGATTGGATGTTTGTCTTTCCATTTTGGAGGTAATGTATGACGGATTTAAAAACCCTAAATATGCACCTTGTCCTCTATTAGTAAATATGGTAATGGCAGGAAAATTAGGGGTGAAAAGTAAAGAAGGCTTCTATGATTATGCTGAAACACACAAAGCAGAAAAAGTGTCAAAAATGTTTTCCTAATCAATAATTTGAACTCATTAAAAAGACAACTCAAAAGGTTGTCTTTTTTTAATTCATTTTAACCTTTAAAAAGCGAGTCATTTAGTAAATTTGCTAAGCATAATTTTACACTAATATCATGGAATATAGAATAGAAAAAGACACAATGGGTGAAGTAAAAGTGCCTGCCGATAAACTTTGGGGTGCACAAACAGAACGTTCAAGAGGTAATTTTAAAATAGGTCCACAGGCATCGATGCCACTCGAAATCATTGAGGGGTTTGCCTACCTTAAAAAAGCGGCAGCATTCACTAATAGGGAGCTTAGCGATTTACCTTCTGAAAAAAGAGATTTGATTGCTAAGGTGTGTGATGAAATACTTAAAGGAATGCACGATGACCAATTTCCATTGGTAATTTGGCAAACCGGCAGTGGTACCCAAAGCAATATGAATGTCAATGAGGTTATAGCAAACCGAGCACATCAATTGGCCGGAAACGTAATTGGTGAAGGTGAAAAAACATTACAACCCAATGATGATGTAAACAAATCGCAATCATCTAATGACACTTTTCCAACTGCGATGCATATTGCAGCCTTCAAAAAAATTGTTGAAGTCACCATTCCGGGTGTTACTAAACTTAGAAATACACTAAAAGCGAAAAGTGATGAATTTAAAAACGTGGTTAAAATTGGTCGCACTCACTTGATGGATGCCACACCTTTAACCTTAGGTCAGGAATTTAGTGGGTATGTTTCACAATTAGATCACGGCCTGAAAGCTTTAAACAACACCTTAGAACATTTATCAGAAATTGCTTTAGGTGGAACTGCAGTCGGTACAGGAATCAATACTCCAAAAGGCTATTCAAAACGCGTTGCTGAATACATTTCAAAATTCACCGGCCTTCCATTTAAAACTGCTGACAATAAATTTGAAGCTCTTGCAGCTCACGATGCAATTGTTGAGAGTCATAGTGCATTAAAACAATTGGCGGTTTCTTTAAATAAAATTGCACACGACATTAGAATGCTCGCAAGTGGCCCTCGCAGTGGAATTGGAGAACTCATTCTTCCGGCCAATGAACCTGGCTCCTCAATTATGCCCGGAAAAGTAAATCCAACACAATGTGAAGCTTTAACGATGGTATGTGCTCAAGTGATTGGAAACGATATGGCAATTGCCGTTGGTGGAATGCAAGGGCATTTTGAATTGAATGTTTTCAAGCCTGTAATGGCAGCCAATATATTGCAGTCTGCTCAACTACTGGGAGATGCTTGTACTTCTTTTGAAGAACATTGTGCCAAAGGTATTGAACCCAACAATGACGTGATTCAAAAACAACTTAACAACTCTTTAATGTTAGTCACAGCTTTAAATCCAAAAATTGGTTATTACAAAGCTGCTGAAATTGCTAATACAGCTCATAAAAATGGAACTACTTTAAAAGTAGAAGCTGTAAATTTAGGCTACCTCACTGAAGATGAGTTTGATGAATGGGTAAAACCTGAAGATATGGTTAAGTAAAATGTTAAAGTTTTTAAATTAATTTAGTTAACTATCAATTTATTATTATTATTTAATTTAACCTCTATAGTGTTGTTTTTCAAAGATATAGAGGGTTTTTAGTTTAAAATATTTTGAATTTTCCTAACTTTTCTTTAATTCAATAAAAATATTTTTTTAAACATTTATTCGATTAAATGCATTTTTTATAGGTTAAAATGTTTTTTTATTTATATTGGTAGTCCCAAATCGTATAAAACATTAACCTATGAAAGCTATTTACCTAAGTGTTTTGCTCTTATTTTGTGCATCGCTTTTTGCTCAAAATTCGATTCAATATGTAAAAGACACACATCTTAATTTTAAGATTGAAGAGACTAAAGGTGTTGATTTTAAACCATTTACAAATTCTAATTTTGGATTAGAAAATGGAGTTTACTGGTTTAAAATCAACAGTCAAACAAACAACGAAGGAGTCATTCACATTCCATCTGCACACGTAAATGACATCAAGCTGTTTTCAGCATCAAAAAAACAAATTGAAGAAATTTCCTACACGAGATATCCTTCTTTTCGTTTGGATGAGTTTGAAGAATTTCCAATTTACTTGTATGTAAATTTTGAAAAGGAAGCATATTTTCCTTTGCAAATTACATCTGAAGAAAATTTTGCTAAAGCCAATCAACAATCCTTATTTAAAATAGGAGCATATTATGGGTTTGCAATAATGGTAATCATTATAAACCTAATGTGTTTTTTCCTATTTGATGAAAAAGTATTTCTCTATTACAGTGCAGTCCTAACAACCATTACATTATCATTCTTTTACAGTGACGGTCTGTTCAGATTGATGGGGTATGATAACACATTCACAAACATGTACCTTGAACCGCTGTTGCATTTATCGGTGGCTCTATTTGCAGCTCATTTTGCAACTAAGTTTTTAAAACTTGATGATTTGATGCCTAAATTAAAATGGCTGACTGCCGCTTTAATTAGTACCTCAGTAATTTCTTTTTCAAGTTATTGGGTAACTGAAAACTGGTTGTTTGCCGCAATTGGAAACACCTTTATATGGGTTGTTTTAGTAAATTATCTTATAGCCGGTGCAACTCTTTTCAGACAGAAAGTATATGCACGTTTTTATGTAGTGGCATACAGTTTACTGTTGATTTTGATATTTGATTATTATGTACTTACCGGTTTTGGAATTACATTCCTGGGAGTTTCTGCTTTCCATCTAAAAACTGCCGGTATACTTGAAATGCTTGTACTAACGTATGCAATTATGTACAGAATGCGTACATTAAAAGAAGAAAATGAACTGATGCAGATTGAAATGCGTTTATATTTAAAACGAATCGAACTATTGAGAAGTCCGGATAATATTCAAATGGTAGATGATTTGTACTTGGAGAACCTTGTCAATTTACATGATTTAAGCAACCTGGAAACAAAGATACTTCAGTTTATATCTAAAGGAAAAGACAATGCAAAAATTGCATTGAAATTAAATATTAGTGAAAAAGAGGTTGAAAAAATCACCAAAGCCCTTTATAAAAAACTGGACATAAGTGAACATATTCAAGAAGATCAACGAATGATTGATGAACAACCCGATTACGTCTACAACTAAAAAAACTCCATAGAATCTGTTTAAAAGGGTTTCTGTTTTGTATATATTTACAATTCGGAAACCCTTTCTACTATGATTCTTTTGAACAAGTCTGTAATCAAATTTTTGATATATGCATTTACACCTGTTTTACTGTTTTCTGTAGTTGGTGTTTTTTACACATCTCAATTAAAATATTTAATTAAAGAGATTGTAGAATTTTCTTTATTCAGCTCAATAATTTATGCTCTAGGCTTTTTGATTTTAAGAGGAAAATCAAGATATATTTGGTTTCTTATTTTTTTAAGTATCTTGTTTATAATAAGCTATTTGAAAACCTCATTTTATTATCAATACCAATCAAAAGTTACAATTTCTGCCTTTTATGTGCTTTTTGAAACCACAGGAACTGAATCTGCTAATTACCTTTCCACCTACTTTGATTTTGGACTAATTGCCATAACATTTGTTTTTATTGCCTTCTTATTTATAACTTTAAAACAGCTCTACACTATCTATAAAAACAATCAATCATTTTTCTATTTCCCTGAGTTTAGTCTAAAAAGTATCCCCCTATTTTTAGTCTTAATACTATTCATTGCAAGCTCAATTTATCTGATTAATCTAAAACTTAAACACAATAATTTTATATATCTGGCCCATGATGCCTATGTTTCATATTCTGAAGCACAGCAGTTATTTCAAACCGAGCTTGTAAAGCCGATCAATAATAAATTGACAAATGTCTCTTCAACCGATAACCAGCAAACGTATGTTGTAATTATTGGGGAATCTACCTCTGCCCGAAATATGGGGCTCTATGGTTATTACAGAAATACCAACCCATTACTTTCAGAGATAAAAGATGAGCTTCTGGTTTTTAAGGATGTCATATCCCCACACACCCACACAATACCCTCTCTTAATAAAATGCTTTCTCTTTCAAATCGTGAAAATCCAGATGTCATTCATTGTGGCAGTGTTGTTCAGTTGGCGAATGCAGCCGGTTTTTCAACTTATTGGGTTTCAAATCAACAACCCATTGGTATTCATGAAACACTAGTTACTGCTGTTAGTAAAGCAACCAAAGAGCAATTTTATACGAATGCGCTCACTAACAGGCAGGTTGAGTATGACGAAATGCTGCTCCCATTTGTAGATGAAGTATTAAACAAAGACGATCATAAAAAAATAGTGTTCGTTCATTTATACGGAACTCATATTTCGTATAAATTTTCCTATCCTCCTGAATTTAATAAGTTCACTGATCAACCTGAAACCAAGTTTCCTTCTGCCAGAAGTTTTGAGCAAATCAACCATTATGACAACGCTATTTTATACAACGATTTTATAGTAAGATCAATTATCGATAAAGTCAAAGCAAAAAATGAAAATGCTTATGTAGTTTATTTTTCTGATCACGGTGATGAAGTTTTTCAGGACATGGATTTTGTGGGCCATAATGAATATCACGCTACCAATCCTATGTATGAAATTCCCTTTATTGTGTGGACTTCTGAAAAATTCAAGCAAAACTATCCGCACTATGACACACTTGAAAATTACCTTGACAGAAAATATATGCTGGACGATTTTATGCACAGTTTTGCCGATTTTTCTCAAATTCAATTTGACCAACTGCAACCCGAACGGAGTATCTTTAACAAGAATTTTGTTTATAGAAACAGAATGATACGACAAGCACTCAATTATGACGACAGGTAGTTTAACAAAAATAATGGCCATTCTAGTAATTATAATAGCAACACTGTATGTCTATCACCGCATACCTTTTAAATTTGACTATATGGGTTATACAGAAAAAATATGGGCCCACAGAGTAAACAGTTTAGAAAAATTGAACTACACCCAAAAACACTATGCAGGTATTGAATTGGATGTTGTATACGATTTAAAAACCAACACATTTGATGTAAACCACCCACCTGCAAAGTCTATAGGGCTTACACTTGATACCTATTTTTCAAGTTTGAATGAGAAAAACAACATCGGGATTTGGTTGGATTTTAAAAATTTAAATGAAGAAAATGAGCAGGAGTCTTTAATTAAACTAAAAGAACTAATTAAAAAACACGAGCTCATTCCTCAATACATGATTGTTGAATCACAATCACCTGAGTATCTTTTTGGCTTTAAACAAGAAGGTTTTAAAACGAGTTTTTATCTTCCCTCCTCTTTAAATCGCCTTTCAAATGAAGAACTTATAGCTAAAGTATTGGAAATTAAAACTAAAATTAAGAACTATCCTACGAATGCCATTTCAACTAATAGTGTAGATTATTCTATTATAGCCAAACATTTTCCTAATGAGAAAAAATACCTTTGGAACATTGATGGTCTTTATAACACTCGAATATTCAAAAATTTCTTCCTGAATAGAAAAGTACTGAAAGACCCAAAAGTTGAAGTTCTTCTAGTAAGAGTCACTCGGGGTATTGGCAATCGTTAACTATTTTTTACTATAGTATTTTTTATACTTAAAATAGGCCAATGCCGAAAGGATAAACACAAACGCCAGAGAATAATAAACAAATCCAGGAGTAATTGGTTTATCACCACTAGCATATGAATGCAAGCCAACCAAATAGAAATTCACGCCAAAATAGGTCATCATAATTGATGCAAATGCTAGTACTGACATTACATTGTACAACCACCGGCTTCTCATTCCCGGTATCAAACGTAGATGAATTACAAAAGCATAAATCATAATACTAATCAATGCCCAGGTTTCCTTAGGATCCCAACCCCAATATCGTCCCCAGCTTTCATTAGCCCACATACCACCTAAGAAATTACCAATAGTCAACAAACCAATTCCAAGTATTAAAGCAAGTTCATTAATAATTGTAAGCTCCTTGATATTAAGGTCCATTTTGTGTTTGTTCTTTTGATTGGTTAGTATCATTAACAGTAATGCTACAAGACCTAAAATCATAGCCAGCGTGAACGGTCCATAACTTCCCACAATTACAGAAACGTGAATCATCAACCAATAAGAATCTAAAACCGGAACTAAATTTGCAATTGCAGGATCCATCCAGTTTTGATGGGCAACCCACAATACTATAGATGCTACAAATGCAGTAGAAGCAACCGTTAAATTTGATTTTCGGCCAAAAGCCAAACCAAAAAACACCGTGGCCCAGGCAACATAAATAACAGACTCATAGGCATCACTCCAGGGAGCATGACCACTAATATACCACCTGAGGATTAACCCGAGCGTCATTAAAATAAAAAACAACCATATGATATATTTACTGACGTTTACTAATAAAGAAAGCGTTCTGTTTTTCTCTTTAAAAATTTGAATAATCAAAAAGGTAAACATCAAAACCCCTATCAATAAAAAATATTTATACAACCTGTTGAATATATCTACCTTGTTGTAGAATATCTCTGCTTTCACCCTGTTTTCACTGGGCATAATGTTGCTTCCATACTTTTTTTGATAGTTGGTGATACTTTCTATATATCCATTTGCCTTAGTATAATCACCGGTTTTCCTTGCCTCTTTTAATTCTGAAAAATACATCGGCAAAATATTCCTGGTATAAAGAGAATCTTCACCGGAAATACCTGCAGCACTGAGTTCCGGAAATGAAACCCAGGTATTGTTGTCATCATGGGGCACCGGGAATATTCTTAAAACGGTTCCACTTAAGCCTTGATTGAGTAAATAAAGGCTCTCATAAGTTTTTAACAGATCTTTTTCATACTGATTGGGAGTTGCTTTTTTTGAAGCTTCTTCAAGATAAGGACCAATTTTACTGTTGCCTTGTTGATCAAACATTTCAATGAGCGAAACTTTTTCAGTTTCTACCGGAACTTCAATAAGCTTCCTGATGCTATCATTGCCCCTTTTTAGATTAATCATTGGAATTTCTACCCAAAGTCGTGGAAATTCACTCATTGATAATAGCGCCTGATTGGCATCCAATCCTTTGTAATGGTCACTTTTGCTTACTTTTCTAAGAAGTTCTGAAGCAAAAGTATTTACCGGTTTCATACGTCCACCCTCATCCTGAATGATAAGCTGACCAAATTTAGCAGCATGCTCTTTATCAACTTCATTGGCAAAAATGATAGAATCCAGTTGATCGACATCTACTTCTCTGTGCTGATGTGATTCCTGAGCATAAACAGAACTTCCCAAAACAAAAAGCACCAAGGTAGCCAGCTTTGCTTTTTTAGTTTTAATTTTATCTAACATCCGTTTCAAAGCTGTAAATCGTGAATTAGGGTCAAACCATATTGCCATCAAACCAATATAAAGCAATACGTAGCCGATATAGGTTACCCAGGTTCCCCAAAAATCATGATTTACAGATAAAACTGTCCCTTGTTCATCAGGATCAAAACTCGCCTGAAAAAAACGATAACCTTCATGGTCCAGGACATGGTTCATATAAATATCATAATCAAAAGAAGTATCGTCAGGATTATTGACAGTCACTTTACTCATAAAAGAAGAATAAGCACTTTCTGTTCCCGGATATTTTTCAGCTATAAAATCGTTTAATGTGATACTAAAAGGCAATTCTATTTCCTTAGAACCATAACTGAAGTGAAACTCTAAACCGCCTAATTCAACGCTAGTTGGTTTAGGTGCAAAGCCCTGTCCACCCAACAGTCTGACAATTTTTGCTTCATTATTGGAAGTTGCTTTTATGACCAATGCATCCATATTTGAAGGTTGGTCTTCAGGTGCTTTAATAAGATCAAATGTACCTCTGTTAATTCCTTGTGGAATTACAAAAGACATTCCGGCCATTTGATAGAGGGATCTCAATTGAAGGGGCTGTAAACTATCGCTAACAACATCACCCTGAAGTTGGTCCGCCATTCGCATGTAATCACCTGAAAAAGGAGTGTAAATCTGATAGCCATCCTCTTCATCAAGTGTAATATTTATCGCTCCTTCAGTAAACTTATTTAGCGCGAAAAGCACCCCGTGTATACTTGAAACCTGACCGTTTTTTAACCAGTGTGAATGTCTCTCACCTCCTTCGGCTTCAACAAGTTCTAAATACTCTTCTCCATCTTCATCTTCTACAAGGGATTCAATCGCTCCACTTATAAAATCAACATATTCGATGGTAACCGGCTGTCCTTTATAATCGGTATGAATTGTAAAATCGTTATTTAAGCGTTCAGACAGCAAAAGGGCCTTTTGATGATTCCTTCTTTGTGGCACTCCATCCACTTCATAATCACCATCAATAAGGGTGGTTAAGTAAACTTTTTCAGAAAGCATCACATTTTCTGTGGCTCCTTCCCTGATGGGCATCACGCCCTCAAAACCAATGTAACGGGTTATAAATGCACCAAAAAGAATTAAAATAAACGATAAGTGAATTAGCAGTGTTGCCCATTTTTCTTTTCGCAATAAGCGGTACCTGAATATATTTCCAACAAAATTGATGGCAAAAAGAACCATGATTGCCTCAAACCACCATGCGTTGTAAACCATCACTCTGGAATAAGGCGTGGGAGATGTGGTTTGCTGGGCATCTAAAAATGTCCCCACTCCCATAGCAATTGCAAAAACTATAAATAAAATTCCGGTAAGTCTGGTTGAAAATAAAATGGAAGCAATCTTTTTTTGCATATCAACAATTTGAAGTGAAATAAATTGGCGCAAATTTACTGAATTTTGAACACTTTAAAGGAATTATACTACTTCTAAAAAGTTAAAATTAATAGAATAATTCATTTATATTAAAAACAGTAAAGTTTCTAAAATCAAACTATTTATTAAATTCTGTAACAAGTAGTATTATAATATGAAATTACATTAAGAAATCATAATTCTTCCTTATTTTAGCTTTATGATTCGCATTGTTATTTTAGGAACCGGAAATGTAGCCACTCACCTGCTTAAAGCCTTTGTTGCATCACCAAAAACTGAAGTGATTCAACTGTATAATCGAAATCAAAAAGGGCTTGATGAAACTGATTTTAAGGGTCATAAAACTACCGCTACGGAGGAGTTATTAGAAGCCGATTGTTATTTAATTGCCATTCCTGATGATGCAATAGCTGAATTGTCAAGTTTACTGCCATTTAAAAACCGATTGGTGCTTCACACTTCAGGAAGTGTTGCTATTACTGATATGGATAGTAAAAATCGAAGAGGTGTTTTTTACCCCCTGCAAACGTTTTCTAAAAACAGAAATCTTGATTTTAGTGAGATTCCTATTTGTGTTGAAACTGAAAACGCACAGGATCTAACATTAGTTAAAAAATTAGGTAATGCTATTTCAAATCAACAGTTTGAAATCAATTCAGATAAAAGAAAACAATTACACTTGGCTGCCGTTTTTGTTTGTAATTTTGTGAATCACCTTTATCAGGTAGGCTTTGAAATCACATCTAAAAATGAGCTTCCTTTTTCAATATTAATCCCGTTAATTCAAGAAACAGCTCAAAAAATTAAAGAAGCTTCTCCAGCAGAAATGCAAACAGGGCCGGCAAAAAGAAATGACCAAAAAACGATGGAAAAGCACTTACTTTTACTGAATGAAGAACCTTTACAAAAACAACTTTACAAATTAATTTCAGAAGCAATTCAACAAACTTATGGAAGAAAAGAGTTATAAAGAATATTTACAACACATCAACAGTTTTGTATTTGATGTTGACGGTGTTTTAACAGACGGAACCATAACAATCACCACCGAAGGTGACTTGCTTCGCAATATGAGTATTAAAGACGGCTATGCCATAAAAACTGCTATTGAACAAGGGTATCACGTTTGCATCATATCAGGCGGAAGCAATGAGGGGGTTAAAAAGCGTTTGAGAGCACTTGGTGTTACAAACATTCACCTGGGAGTGCAACACAAAACAGAAGTCCTTGATGAATATTTTGACATTTACAACATCAAACCCGAAAACACCCTTTATATGGGCGATGATATTCCTGATTTATACGCGATGAAATTAGTTGGACTTCCCACCTGTCCACAAGATGCTGCTACCGAAATAAAAGCAATTTCAAAATACATCTCTCACCGAAAAGGCGGTAAAGGTTGTGTGCGAGATGTGATCGAACAAGTACTCAAAGTGCAAGGCAAATGGCTTCTCAATCAAAACGCAAAAACTGATTAATACAACACTATATTCCTTTCAATTTTTGCTTATGATAGCTTTTTTGAATCTCATCCGTGTTAAAAATCTATTGTTCATTGTCCTGGTTCAGGTTTTGATAAAAATCACTCTTTTTGATCAACTTGAATACAGCACAGCGCTTTCTTATTTTGATTTTGCAATTCTAACATTTGCTACGGTGTGTATTGCAGCAGGAGGTTATATTATCAATGATATTTATGACGTTGCTATTGACTGCGTCAATAAACCCCTAAAAGTGATTGTTGGAAATAAGATTTCACAAAACACTGCACATTATATCTATCTTGTAGTTACTTCTGTGGGTGTATTGGCGGGGTTTTATTTGTCCAACCTGATTGAAAGACAATTTCTAGCCGGATTGTTCATCATACTTGCAGCTTTGCTGTATTTATACGCTTCTTTTATAAAAAAAATTCTTTTAGCGGGAAATCTGTTGGTTGCGCTCCTTGTAGCTATGAGCATTATTATCCTAGGCTTGTTTGATTTATTTCCTGTTATTAATACAGAAAATCGTGAGGTTTTCACAAACGCTTTCACACTAATATTAGCGTATGCTCTTTTTGCTTTTTTACTTACCTTATTAAGGGAAATCGTTAAAGATTTGGAAGATATCAATGGTGATAAAAATGGTGAACGTAAAACAATCCCGATAGTTTTAGGCAGAAAACGCACCGGTATCCTATTGTTTTTTATGTGTGTAATTATCGTTTTTAGTGTGCTTTTTTATATGTACCAGGAACTCTATAGATTTCCATATGCAATGCTTTATTTTCTTTTTTTAATCATTGGTCCACTTCTCTACTTTTGCATAAAAATTCTCTCTACCAACACAAAAACCGGCTATGCTAAATTAGCTTCCATTCCTAAATTAGTAATGCTTTTTGGAATCCTTTCATTACTACTTTATCATTTTGGAATTATTCAATAAATAAAGCCGTTTTCAGCATCTTCTTATTACCATTTCATTATATAATTTTTAACATGAATTTAAGCAAAACGCCTTAAACCAAGGTGTATTTTCGCAGTCTCAATAGTAATTGCTATTTGAAAACCACCTTTATTTTATCAAATCAACTCTATGAAAAAGATATTACTTCTAATAACTATTCTATTATCAACTTCATTTATTTATTCACAATCCGGAAATTATATTGTATCAGGCAAAGTAATCGACAAAACCTCAGGACAACCCCTTGAGTTTGCTACAGTGTCCTTGGTTGAATCAGATACAGAAAAACTTGTTAATGGAGGAATTACAGATCTCGATGGTAATTTCAGTCTGGATGTTCCAAGAGGAACATATGATATAAAGTTTGAGTTTATTTCTTATGAAACCATTACCCTTCGAGATAGAAATATAACCGGTGATACAGAATTAAATTCAGTGAGTTTAGATCTGGATTCAGAAAGCTTGGATGAAGTAGTCGTAAGAGCTGAAACAACTGAAGTGCAGGTAAGACTGGACAAAAAAATATACAATATCGGTAAAGATTTAACCACGCGTGGTGCTACTGTTGGAGACGCTTTAAGTAATGTACCATCAGTGGCTGTTGATGTTGAAGGCGCCATCAGCCTAAGGGGAAATGAAAACGTTAGGATTTTAATCAACGGTAAACCATCGGCAATAGCTGGTTTTGGAGATACTGATGCATTGACACAATTACCTGCAGACGCCATAGAACGCGTTGAAGTAATCACAAGTCCTTCTGCAAGATATGACGCTGAAGGAACGGCCGGTATTCTGAATATCATTCTCAGAAAAGAAAAAACTTTGGGTTTTAATGGTTCAGTAACGCTTAACGGAGGTATTCCGTCAAACAATGGAATCAACACAAATATTAATTTAAGAACTGACAAGTTCAATATATTCAACACTTCAGGTTACAGCTATCGCAAATTTCCCGGAAATGCCAACTTTGAAAATACCTTTGAAAATGGTGACTTTACCAGAACATTGGAAGACAGGGAATTCGACCGAAAGCGAACCGGGTTTAACACCAATCTGGGTATAGAATATTTCTTAACAGAAAGCTCTTCCATTACAGCAACAGGGTTTTTAAGAATAAGTGATGGCGATGATGAAACCCGCACAGATACAAGAAAATTCATTGGAAGTGACCTTGCTGAACAATCGTTAAGAAAAGAACGCGAAACCGAAGAAGATACCCGCTATCAATTTTCATTAAACTACATCAATAAGTTTAACGATGAAGGTCATCAATTAACCGCAGACCTTCAGTATGAAAACAGCTCAGAAACTGAAAATTCTTTTATTACAGAACAAAATATTTTTCCAGATAATGTAGCATTTCCATCTGAAGATATCATCACAAAAGAAGATCAAAATGAATACCTTGCTCAAGTTGATTATGTGTTGCCTATAGGCGAAAATGCACAGTTTGAAGCAGGTTATCGAGGTGATTTTGAAAATGAAGTTACAGACTATTCGCTTTTTGAAGAAGACCTCGATACCGGTAACTTTGAATTAAATGAACTATTGACCAATATTTTTGATTATTCTGAAAATGTAAATGCGCTCTATACTCAATATGGAAATAAATTTGGACAGTTTTCTTTTCTATTAGGGCTTCGTCTTGAAAACACACAACTGAAAGGAAAGCTTTCTTCTGAGCTTTCTGAAGAAGAATTATCACAGGTATTTGGTGTTAACATTGATACTGATTTTGATAAAAATTATTTAGGGCTCTTCCCAACAGTGAATCTAATATATGAGCTTGCTGAAAATGAAAACATCACATTAGGCTATAACCGCAGAATTAACCGCCCTAGAGGTTGGTACATTAATCCGTTCCCCTCACGTTCAAGTGTGACAAATGTATTTCAAGGAAATCCTGATCTGGACCCTGCCTATGCCAGTGCTTTTGATTTAGGGTACCTGAAACGCTTCGATAAATTCACCTTAACAAGTTCTGTTTATTATCAGCACGAAACGGATGCTTTTGAAAGAGTTCAGCTCAGAACAGGAGAAACAGTCAACGGCATTGAAGTGGTGAGAACCATTCCTATTAACCTTTCAACAAATCAACGTATTGGTGCAGAAGCCGGTTTCCTATACAACCCACTTAAATGGTTGAGAATGAACGGAAGTTTTAATTTCTTTCAATTTGAAACTGATGGTGAATTTGAAGGCATTGACTACAGTGCAACAAATACAAGCTGGTTTGCCAGATTTAGTTCTAAGGTTAGCTTACCGGCAAAAATTGACTGGCAAACAAATATGTTTTACAGAGGACCTTCTGAAAATTCACAAACTAAAACAGATGGTATTTTTTCTTTAAACCTGGCCTTTAGCAAAGAACTTTTTAACGACAATGCGACCATTTCATTAAACGTAAGTGATCTACTCAATACAAGAAAAAGAAATTCATTTACACAAGGAGTTGGATTTACATCTGACAGTGAGTTTCAATGGAGAGAAAGACAAATCACAGCTTCATTCACTTACCGATTTAATCAGCAAAAAAATCAGAGAGACCGCAGAGAGCGAAACGGCAACGGAGATGATGACTTTGAAGGTGGTGAATTTTAATGTTATTTTTAATTACAACCAATAAAAAAAGGGGGCTCTTAGAGCTCCCTTTTTTATTTTATGATAATAAGTATTTCTTAGTATTATTCCTCTTTATTTTTAGCTGCGCGTTTTTCCTTTAGCATTTCCATAACAGCACCACCCAACCAGTAAGGCACAAAAAGCATTAAAAAAATCATCAACCAAAATCCAATGGTAACGATGGTCATAAAAGCTAAAAATCCGAGGTATTGATCAAATTCAAACATAATTTCAGGTGTAATTTATAACTGTTTACAAAGATACAAGTAAAATTTTAATTTTTACAAGCAAATGAATTGCTTTTGCTCAAAAAGTTAATCACAACTAATCAACAATTCACAGCCATTTTAAAGAGCCGATTCTTTCTTTAGTTGAGCCATTTTGATTGCGGCAATAGCTGCTTCAACTCCTTTATTGCCGTGTTTGCCACCACTTCTGTCAATTGATTGTTGCAAGGTATTATCGGTTAGCACACAAAAAATAACAGGAATTTCTCCCAGCAAGTTCAAGTCTTTAATTCCTTGTGCGACTCCTTCACAAACAAAATCAAAATGCTTTGTTTCTCCTTGAATAACTACTCCAATCGCAATGATGGCATCCAGCATATCATAACACTTACCCATACGTTTGCTCCCATAAATAAGCTCAAAACTTCCTGGCACATTCCAGCGAACAATATTGTCGTTGATTGCCCCGTGTTCTTTTAAGGTGTCGAATGCACCCTGAAAAAGATTCTCAGTAATGCTTTCATTCCATTCTGAAACAACAATCCCAAATCGAAAGTTTTTCGCATTTGGGATTGATTTCTTATCGTAAGTCGATAAATTTTTATTTACAGTTGCCATTAAATTAAATATTAAATGACAAAATCAAGCCTGAACAATATTTAGTCCATGGCTTCAGCCTGACCAAGGTAAACATCCACCTGGTTGGCTTCAGCAGATTCCGGGAAATCTGATTTGATTTTGTTTAAATGTTTCAATGCTTCAGAAGCATTGTTTAATTCCAAAGCCAAAACAGCAGCTTTTAATAAGTATTTTGGTGAAGTGAACTCATTTTCATTCATTGATGCAGCTTCATTATAATACTTCAAAGCATCTTCTTTTTGGCCTAATTCTGCAAAAGCATCACCAATATTTCCTTTGGCAATGGGTCCCAGCATTTCATCCTTCCCTTTGAATTTATCAAGGTGAACGATGGCTTCTTTATAGTTTTTGGTTTGCAAATAAGCAATTCCGGCATAATATCTGGAAATATTGGCTGCATCAGTACCACTGTAATTGTCAATGATATCTAAAAATCCATATTTACCCTGACCTCCGTTTAAGGAAAGATTAAACAAAGAATCTTGTTGTTGACCTTCTAAAGCTTGTTCAAAATAAACCTGAGCTTGATACATTTCGTTTGAAGCTTCCAACTCTTTTGGTTTTAAGACATACTGGGTATAAGCCAAATAGCCTAAAACACCAACTGCCACGACGGCAATAATGATATAAATGTATTTTTGATTTTTAGCAACCCACTGCTCAGTTTTTGAAGCTTTTTCATCAAGGGTGTTAAACACCTCAGCAGTTGTGCTTTGTTCTTCAATAGCCGCTTGTCTTTCTTCCTTGCTCTGAGGCTTATGCCCTCTCTTTTTATATGTAGCCATAATAGTTCTTTAGTGAAGGGCAAAAATAAAATTTTTATTATAATTTAAAAGGGAAATTATTTGTTATTTTTCAATAATTTGCAGATTCTAGTTTAAGCCTAAAAGTTTCTTTCTGCAATTTATAAAATACACGTTTTTAAATACTTATGCATTTAACAACCCTTTCATTACTAAATTATAAAAATTTTGAAGCAATAAATTTTGACCTTGACCACAAAATAAACTGTTTTGTAGGCAACAATGGGGTAGGAAAAACAAATGTGCTGGATGCAATCTACCACTTATCCTTTGGAAAAAGCTATTTCAATCCCATAACTACCCAAAATATTAATCACGCCTCCGATTTTTTCGTAATTGATGGCACCTACCTTAAGGCAGAAAAAACCGAACGAATCATCGTAAGTGCCAAACGCGGACAAAAAAAAGTTATTAAACGCAACGGTAAAGAATACAACAAACTGGCCGACCATGTAGGTTTTATACCTTTGGTGATTATTTCTCCGGCTGATAGGGATTTGATAACAGAAGGCAGCGATACCAGAAGAAAATTTATGGACGGTGTGATTTCACAAGGAGATCAGCAGTATCTAAATACATTAATGACATACAACAAAGTAGTAGCGCAACGCAATGCTTTGTTAAAATTTTTTGTAGCAAACAATACTACTAACCCAGATACCTTAGAAATTTACAACCAACAAATGGTGGAACTAGGCTCGGTTATCTTTAAAAAAAGAACCGAGTTTATCAACCAGTTTATTCCCATTTTTAACAAAAGACATCAATCAATTTCTAAAGGCAATGAAACGGTAAACCTGATTTATAAAAGCCAACTTGAAGATGAGCCCTTACTCAAGCTACTTCAAGACAATTACGCAAAAGATAAAGCGTTACAATACACCTCTGTGGGGGTGCATAAAGATGATTTGCAATTTGAAATTGACGGGCATCCCATCAAAAAATTTGGCTCTCAGGGTCAGCAAAAAACCTACTTGATCGCTTTGAAGTTAGCACAGTTTGATTTCCTGAAAAAACTGAGCAACATCAACCCTATTTTATTGCTCGATGACATTTTTGATAAACTCGATGAAAGCCGTGTAGAACAAATTATCACACTGGTGGAACGCGAAAACTTCGGTCAATTGTTCATCAGTGATACCCACCCTGAACGCACAGAAAATATCGTAAAAAAAGTGCATCAAACCTATAAAATGTTCCGGTTGTAAAAGGCTTTCCGGGTTTCATTATGTATCTTTGAATAAATGTATTTTAAATTAATAGTGTATGAGACCAAGCATTTCCTTTCTCCTGCTGCTGATACTTACCTCCTGCGCTCAAGGAGTTGATAAAAACGACTTGAAAAACATCAATGGATACTGGGAAATAGAAGAAGTAACCTTGCCTTCCGGCGAAAAAAAATCATACACTGTAAATACCCTCATCGATTATTTCGAACTTGAAGGCACCAAAGGATTTCGAAAAAAAGTAGCTCCACAACTCGATGGAACTTTTAAAACAACCGAAGATGAAGAAGCTATTGAAGTGCTCTTTGAAGGCTCTGAAGCAATACTTCTGTATTCAACCCCTTTTCACAAGTGGAAAGAAACAATATTAAAAGCAGACGAAAACCAATTGGTATTGAAAAACGAAAATGAAGTAGTCTACACTTACAAACAATATGAACCCATAAACCTTCCCCAATGAAAAAAAGACACGGACAAGAAGTCTCAATAAGTGAAGTCCTCAAGGAGTTTGTAAGCAATAACAAACTGGATAAAGGTTTGGAACAAGTGCAGGTAGCTGAGGCCTGGAATAAACTGATGGGCCCAGCTATTAAAAAATATACCACCGCCGTCAAACTCAATCGAGGAAAACTATTTGTTCAACTCAATTCCAGTGTTTTACGGGAAGAATTGAGTTATGGAAAACAAAAAATCATCAAATTGATGAATGAAGAGTTAGGTGATGAATTGATTAAAGAAATAATTTTACAATAAAAAAGCTGCAATGATTTTGCAGCTTTTTTTATAAAGTATCTTCTCTTAGGTTTAAAACATCTCTCTTCCTGAAAAATGGAAAGCACCTTCAATTGCGGCGTTTTCATCACTGTCACTTCCGTGAACAGCATTTTCCCCAATGGAAGCAGCATATAGTTTTCTGATGGTTCCTTCAGCAGCATCTGCCGGGTTGGTAGCACCAATCAATGTCCTGAAATCTTCAACAGCATTTTCCTTTTCAAGAATTGCAGCTACAATAGGACCCCGTGTCATATATTCAACCAATTCACCAAAAAACGGACGTTCTTTGTGAACTGCATAAAACGCCTCAGCATCTGCAGTGGTCATTTGAGTCATTTTTATCGACACAATTCTAAAACCTGCCTTGTTAATCATTTGTAATATCGCACCAATGTGTCCTTTTTCAACACTATCAGGCTTAAGCATAGTAAATGTTCTATTTGTTGCCATTGTTCTTTTTTTAAATTTTGGGCAAAAATAGGGATTTAAAACAGAAATTCACAAGCTTTTTAGTTATAAGAAATTTAAAACGAAAATGAAATTGCGACTTCAAAACAGATTACCAGCCACCGCCGCCACCGCCACCGCCGCCACCGCCGGAAAACCCGCCACCCCCACTTCCTGACGAACTTCCCGGAGGGGTGGATGCAGAAGAAATAGCAGAATTAAAACTTCGCCCCATATCACTACTGAACTTGGCAGGTGAAAATGCCATGGCTCCCATGGCTGCTCCACTATACCAGGAGGGATTGTATGAAGAGGCTTCCTGCAAGGAGTCTTTAAGTGCATTTTCAAATTTTTCACCCCATTTGTTTTCAACTCCCAGGGCAATTGCAAATGGTAATAACGCTTCAAAACGTTGAGGAGTCATTTCAGGTTCGTGATTTAAATCCAATTGTTTTTTTTCTGCAACGTCCACATACATTTTAAATCCTTCAATGTCATCCATCACAACCCTGCCTTTTTTGGTGGGTGCTTTTATCAAATAAGTAAATAAAATCACCATCGCCACCAAAAGGAATAATAAAATAAACGGAATCACCGGCGATGGAGCCAAAACAAATGTAAGCACGACCAAAATCACAGAGGCCAGAA
Source organism: Planktosalinus lacus (assembly GCF_014640155.1). GTDB lineage: Bacteria > Bacteroidota > Bacteroidia > Flavobacteriales > Flavobacteriaceae > Planktosalinus > Planktosalinus lacus. Next base: position 90,322 of record NZ_BMGK01000002.1, read on the forward strand.
TTCCTTTCCCTAAATGATTGTAGTTAAAACTAAAATAAGTGGGTTTTAACTGCTTTTTAATTGTGTCAAACAAGCTTTTTCTTGCCTTTGAAAACTCTTTATGATATTTGTTATCCAGGTCGATAATTTTATGGTTTGCAAATAATGCTTTTGAAAGGGCTGCTTCTTCATCAGTCAGTATTGAATAGTCTTCAGCCTGTCTTTTTAAGGTGTATTTTTTCTTGGAATAAACAATTTTCAAATGTCCTTTTACAGCCATATTGACGATAGCTGCTGTAACTGCCCGTTGGGTCATTCGCAACGATTGCAAGATGGCAATCTGTGCCGGACTAAAACCTTTAGGGGGATCAAACTGAGGAAAAATTGTGCCTTTTGGTGGGTCGACACCCACTTTACGCCACGACCTGTAATACACAAAAAAAACTGCAAGCAAACCTAAAAAGGCCACCAACACATAGAGATTGCTTTTTATAAAAAACAGTAACTTCTCCATTGCTGTGGGTTCATAGACCAATCCCTTAGGCCAGGCCACGGCAAAGGTTAGTTGTTCTCGGGGTTGTAACTCCCTATTTGTTTCTATTTTTAACCGGTTCTCTCCTGAAATAATTTCGCAATCACAATCAGTAGCTCCCCCAGTGCCGGAAAAAGCATCAACCTGAAGAATTTCAGCACCTTCGGGCAGTTCTACTAAAACTGTTGCTTTTTCAATTGAGAATGCCCAATCACCACCAATGGCGTTAAAATAAAGTTCATCAAATTCTTCAAAATAACCAATTTGTCTGGTAGTTTCATAAATTAGTGTATAGGTATATTGCCCGGGCTTTAGAAAAGTATTCTTATCCCCTATATAAACAATCACTCCATTGTTTTTGTTTTCAGTAAAAAACCCTTCCGGCTGACCATCTTTAAGTACCTCTTTTACTTGAAAATCAACATTGAAATTAGTGCCCAGCTTGTCTTTATATTTTGTTGGAAACGTTCGAAATATTCCTCGTTTAATATCCTTTCCTTCAGTATTTACAGTAATGTCTTCCCGAACCAATAAATCACCTGATTCTTCCACCTTTATTTGAGTGGTGTAAGAAAGTATGCGTTCTTGTGAATAAGAATTCACCGTAAACAGAAACAGACAAAAAGTGAGTAAGATTCTCATTTGAAGGATTTAAAAGTTAAGGTTTGGAACTGCTTTTTCAGTTTCATTTTTAATATCAAAAAATTCCCTTTGTGAATGATTTGCTGCTTTGGCAATAAACATAGACGGGAATTGTTCAATCATAATATTGTAATTTCTCACACTTCCATTGTAATAACGACGTGCGCGCTGTAAATCATTTTCAACCACTGCAAGTTCTTTCTGCAGCTCTAAAAAGTTCTGATTGGCTTTCAGTTCGGGATAGTTTTCCACTACCACAAAAAGTTTTCCCAAAGCTTTTGAAAGCCCTACCTCTGCTGCTTCTTGCTCTTTTACCTCTGTGGCTTCCATACCTCTGGTGCGCAATTGTGTAATGCTTTCAAATAGATTTTTCTCATGGGCAGCATAGCCTTGTACCACTTTTACAATATTGGGAATTAAATCATGGCGTTTTTGCAGTTGTACATCTATTCCGCTCCAGGCTTCATTAACCATAGTGCGCAACCTGATGAGGCTGTTATAAATATATACACAATAAACAATAACAAGGATGACAAGTGAAATAACGACTAAGGTCATAAGATTGAATTAAAGTTAAAAAACTGTTTAAAGGTATCTATTTTTTGAAAACGGCACTAAAATATAGTAAGCTTAATTAAATAACAACTTTCCTTATACTCATTCACAACTTTTGTGTATAAAAAATCAGAAATCAAGGTTTTGAGGAATATGGTTTTCTGTTTTTAGTCTAAAACAAATTCGTCCATAAACAAAACATCCCATTAAGATTGATTCCTAATGGGATGTATTTTTATTTTGATGTATATAAAACGATCTATCTACTTTGCATTTTCTTTTTTAATCAAATTAAGTGCAGAACCTTCCTTATACCACTCTATTTGAGCATTGTTATAAGTATGGTTTGCTTTGATCGTGTCAGTACTTCCATCCTTGTGAACCAATTCAATGGTTAATTGTTTTTCAGGAGCAAAATCTTTTAAGTCCACAAAGTTGAACGTATCATCTTCCTGAATCAAATCATAATCAGCTTCATTAGCAAAAGTTAATCCCAGCATTCCTTGTTTCTTCAAGTTGGTTTCATGGATTCGTGCAAACGACTTTACCAAAACCACTTTGACTCCCAGGTGACGAGGCTGCATAGCTGCATGTTCTCTTGATGAACCCTCTCCGTAGTTATGGTCACCCACTACGACAGTTGGAATACCGGCTTTTTTATATTCTCGTTGGACATCGGGCACTCCACCATATTCTCCACTTAACTGGCTTTTTACAAAATTTGTTTTTTTGTTGAAAGCATTCACCGCGCCAATCAAAGTATTGTTAGCAATATTGTCAAGGTGACCTCTGTAACGCAACCAAGGACCTGCCATAGAAATGTGGTCTGTGGTACATTTGCCAAATGCTTTAATTAAAAGCTTGGCATTTGTAAGGTTGCCTCCATCCCAAGGTTCAAAAGGGTCTAACAATTGCAAGCGCTCTGAAGTTGGGCTTACTTTTACTTCGACGCTTCTTCCGTTTTCGGTTGGAGCGAGATAACCACTTTCTTTAACTTCAAAACCAAGAGGTGGCAATTCCAATCCTTTAGGTATTTCCAATTTCACTTCTTCTCCATCTTCATTAATTAGAGTATCATTCATAGGGTCAAAATCCAGTCTACCTGAAATAGCAATTGCTGCCACCATTTCTGGCGAACCTACAAAAGCATGAGTGTTTGGATTTCCATCTGCACGTTTTGAAAAGTTTCGGTTAAAGGAATGTACAATAGTGTTTTTCTCGTCACCTTTCACATCACTCCTATCCCATTGACCAATACAAGGTCCACAGGCATTGGTGAAAATTGTAGCGTCAAGGTCCTCAAAAATCTTTAAAATACCATCGCGCTCTGCGGTGTATCTGATTTGTTCAGAACCCGGATTGATACCAAAGTCTGACTTGGGTTTTAATTTTTTATCTACTGCCTGTTTTGCAATTGAAGAGGCACGGGTTAAATCTTCGTAGGAACTATTTGTACATGATCCAATCAAGCCCCAATCAACTTTTATAGGCCAGCCGTTTTCTTTGGCTTTTTGACCCAATTGACCAACAGGTGTTGCCAAATCGGGTGTAAAAGGACCATTGAGATGTGGTCTTAATTCTGAAAGGTTGATTTCAATCACCTGGTCAAAATATTGCTCCGGTTTTGCATAGACTTCAGGGTCACCGGTTAAATGACTTTTAACTTTATTGGCTTCATCTGCAATATCATTTCGGTCTGTTGCTCTCAGGAAGCGCTCCATCGAATCGTCATAACCAAAAGTTGAAGTGGTGGCTCCAATTTCTGCACCCATATTACAAATGGTTCCTTTACCGGTACAGGAAAGATTCTTAGCCCCTTCTCCAAAATATTCAAGAATAGCACCTGTACCTCCTTTAACAGTGAGGATTCCCGCCACCTTAAGTATAACATCTTTAGAAGCTGTCCATCCATTGAGTTCGCCGGTGAGCTTCACTCCAATAAGTTTTGGAAACTTCAACTCCCATGGCATTCCGGCCATAACATCTACAGCATCGGCTCCTCCAACGCCCACAGCAACCATTCCCAAGCCTCCTGCATTTACTGTGTGCGAATCTGTTCCAATCATCATTCCACCCGGAAATGCATAATTTTCCAGCACAACCTGGTGAATAATTCCTGCACCGGGCTTCCAAAACCCAATTCCATATTTATTTGAAACCGATTCCAGAAAGTCAAAAACTTCCTTACTGGTATCATTGGCACGTTTTAAATCTTCTGTAGCGCCCGATTTTGCCTGGATAAGGTGGTCGCAATGCACCGTGGTGGGCACAGCAACGTTGTCTCTTCCGGCTTGCATAAACTGTAGTAAGGCCATTTGTGCAGTTGCATCCTGACAAGCAATTCTGTCTGGGGCAAAGTCAACGTAATCTTTTCCACGGGTAAACGCTTTTGTAGGCGTACCATCCCAGAGGTGAGAATACAATATTTTTTCAGTAAGTGTAAGCGGTTTTCCTACAATTTCACGTGCTTTATTTACACGCTTATCCATAGTAGCATACACTTTTTTAATCATGTCGATATCAAAGGCCATAGTCGTATTGTTAATTGTTAAAAATAAATTTTGAGTGCTTATGAAATTTGGTTTTCAAAACAATGCTTGCAAATTTACAAAAAAGCAATCACTTTTAAAAATCATTAAAGAAAATGATGATTTAATGAATTATTTTTAATATAACTTAATTTTACATAAATATAATTGCAAATAAATTAAGTTTTGGTAGATTATTTTACCAAGTTATTAATCTATACCTTAGGGAGTCGCTTCTTAAAGATGGGTCTATCACGTAAATCCATCATTGGTTTTTCATAAATCCGATAAAGAATTAGTGATAAAAAAATTGTCAACAGCAAATAAACTAGTACAAAAACCAGTTTATCATCAGTATTAAGACTTTCAATGGGTCTGAAATACCTCATAAGTTGAAGTATGATAGAATAATGTAACAGATACATACTATAAGATATCAGGCTTATAACAGTAATCGGTTTTAAAAAGAGCTTTGGTGCCGATTTCCATTGAGATAAAAAAGGCAGTGAACAAGCAATACATAATGAGCAAAACGGTAAATAAACTACATTCCACAAAAAGGGATAATCTTGAATAATCAAGTTTTTATAACCAATGATATAATGAAAAAGTATAAAAGCAAAAAACCCGATGAGCAACAACAATCCTTTATTAGATTTCCATGTTTTTGGTTTCATCAAAGAAATATAGGCTGCAAGCACTCCATAATAAATAGCATCAATGCGAAACAATACGACAGCTTTAAGATTGATATTCCAATAAGTCATATCGCTTAAAGGTGTCAACTGATTGTAAACAAGTTTTGTTCCTGTAAAAAAGCCAATTATAAGGAATGTAATAATCAGAAACACTTTTTCTTTAGACACTTTCCATTTAAATATCATTGCCAAATAGAACAAGAAAGGACAAATAATGTAAGCAAACTCTTCTATCGGTAAACTCCAGGATTCTGTAAAAAAGAGGTCCATTCCTTCCACCGCATTTTGAAGAAAGAAAAAATACTTCCATAATGTTTCAGGGTATTCTCTTCCAAAATATGCAGCAATGGCAATATTGATGAGTAATACCAGATAATAATTAGGTAATGTGCGAAACCAGCGACGAATGAGAAAATAATTGAGGTCTTTGGTAACAAATTCGTCTTTAGTAAAAATCCTAAACAGAATTCTTCCAATCAAAAAGCCACTTAAAACAAAAAAGATTTCAACACCCATCACACCCATCAACCTTAAAAGGTCAACAAAACTCCCTTTTGCTTCCGGAAAAATCCAAAGGGCATGTGAAAAAACGACAAACAAAATTGCTGCCGCCCGCATCACGTCAAGACCAAAAATGCGTTGTTGATATTCTATATTCACTAACTCAGCTTTTGCTTAAAAGCGAATATAGCCAAAAAGTTTAAAGAACTATTTTATTTGAAATGGGAAAAATATTAAAGTAAATTTTGAATAATATCCTCTATACTTAACCCTTCAGCTTCAGCTTTGTAGTTTTTAATCATTCGGTGTCGCAAAATGCCTGTAGCAACTTCCTGAACATCTGAACTATCTGGTGAGTACTTCCCGTTAAGAGCGGCATTCGCTTTTGCTGCAAGTATTAAATTTTGAGAAGCTCTTGGTCCTGCACCCCAATCGATATAATTTTTAACAATATCAGGTGCCTGCTCCGAAGCTGGTCGTGTTTTTCCAACCAGTTGAACTGCATATTCTATTACATTGTCTGCCACAGGAATTCTTCTTATCAAATGCTGAAAATCTATGATTTCCTGAGCAATAAAAAGGGGATTTACAGTATGAACTTCATCTGATGTGGTTGCCTTCACGATATCTACCTCTTCAGTAAATGAAGGATAGTCGAGGTTGATTGCAAACATAAAGCGGTCAAGTTGGGCTTCCGGTAATGGATAGGTTCCTTCCTGTTCAATTGGGTTTTGTGTAGCCAAAACAAAATAGGGTAAACTCATTTTGTAATGCTGCCCAGCGATGGTTACAGCACGCTCTTGCATAGCCTCCAATAAAGCTGCCTGAGTTTTAGGAGGGGTTCTGTTTATTTCATCTGCAAGGATTATGTTAGCGAAAATGGGGCCTTTTATAAATTTAAATTGCCTGTTTTCGTTTAGAATTTCAGAACCTAAAATATCACTTGGCATTAAATCGGGCGTGAATTGAATTCTCTTAAAATCTAATCCCAAAGCCTGGGCTAATGTATTGACCAATAGTGTTTTTGCTAATCCGGGTACACCAATCAAAAGTGCATGACCCCCAGAAAAAATTGATAACAATACTTGTTTTACCACCTCATCTTGCCCAATGATTATTTTAGAAATCTCGTTCTTTAAATCTTTATGTTTTTTTACAAGTTGTTCTACTGCTGCTACATCAGACATAATAATATTTTTGTTTTTTATTGAGTGAATCAAGTTAAAATGTGGCTAAACGATACTCAAGTTATTTATTTTTGTAACCAGTTGCTGGCAAAATTACAATGTGAGTAATCCTCACTGATATTAACGTACGTCTCATTTATTTTTGCCTCTTGCCAATCTTCTATTGCTTTGATTCGCTTTTCATTCAAAGCCAGTTCTTTTATCTTTTCATAATCTTTTGAAAAATCTGCTTGGTGCTCTTCAAACCTATTAGTTACGGTGAGAATTTTAAATCGTTTTCTTCCGGTTCGGTCTTCATCTACATAGACTGGAGAAACTTCTCCGTCTTTAAGGTTATATACCTGTGCACTTAGTGAAGGCTCCATTTTTGTAAGTTCAAATCTGGTATCACTGGTAACAGGATTCACTAACTGACCACCATTGTTTCTGGTTTCTTTTTCGTCAGATTCAGATCGGGCTGCTTCAGCGAAAGAAAGCTCACCATTGACTATCTTTTCTCTTAAATTATCGATTTTTTCCCGTGCTTTTTGAATGGTAGCCTCATTCACACGTGGAATTTTTAAAACATGTCTAACATCGCGTTCCTGACCTCTAACTTTTTCGACATAAACGATGTGAAAACCAAACTCAGTTTCAAATGGCTCACTTACTTCTCCCTCTCTTAAAGCAAAAGCAACATCTTTAAATTCTTTAACAAAGGGACTGTTTCTGTTTAAACTTATAAGTCCTCCTCTGGATGCAGCACCGGGTTCATCTGAATAAAGAACCACTTTTGTAGTAAAGCTACTTCCGTTTTCTACCACATCTCTACGGTGCTCATTGAGTTCATCAATAACCCGTTGCTTGGCTTCTGCAGTCAATTCTGGTTCAATTACAATTTGAGCTACTTCAAGTTCTGTTCCAAAAACGGGCAGGTCCTCCTTAGGGATATTATGGAAAAAAGTGCGTACTTCTTCAGGGGTTACTTCAACATTTTCATAGACTTTTTCCTGCATCATGGCCGCAAGTTGATTGGCTTTATTTATTTCAAACAGCTCTCTTCTCAACTCTGCCATTGAGTTTTTTCTATAGTATTGAAACACTTTTTCTTCAGAACCCAATTGACTGATCATATAATCAATTTGCTGATCTAATCTACTGTTGATCTCTGCTTCAGAAACCACAATACTGTCCTGAATGGCGTGGTGTGCATACAACTTGTCTTCAAGAAGTTTTCCCAATAGCTCACAACGTGATATTTCATCAATGGAAATGCTTTGTTGCTGAAGCTCGAGATATGTTTTATCGATGTCACTTTCTAAAACAATATAATCACCCACTACTCCAATCACTCCATCCACTTTAAATCTTTTTTGAGTTTGAACTGTGTCAATTTTTACAGAATCAACCTGGGCATCTATATTGCTTGTCTCATCTATTATTAATGTGTCTTGAGCTGAAATTGATATACTCAAAAAGAACAATATCAACAAAGCAATGGCAGGCTTGTTATTTATAAATTTCAAATTTTTTAGTTTTAATTGCATCTTGTAAAATCTCTTTTTCTAAATTTCTTATTATTTCAAGTTTTCTCCTGTTGAGAATTATTTGTTCAATTGTAGGACTCACATAAGTTAAGGGTGCATTTTCGTTCCTAAGTAACACATCCTTAATATAAATCAAATATACTCCTAATGAGTCTTGCAATTCCAATGTATTTGATTTTTTTAACAATTCGCTGTAGTTGCTATCATTCACTACAGGAATTTTGTCCTTTACTGTGTTTGCTTGTACCCAAACTGAATCGTTTAAAGAAAAGGTTTTAAACTGAATTTCACGTGCCATCAACTCCTTTTTATCCTCGTCATTAAACCTAAATAATTGCTGTTTAAGTGTTGATGTACTTCTATTTTCATTACCCACATGAATGTATCTCAATTGAATAAGATCTTCATTGAGCTTAAAGTTTTCACTGTTTTGATTGTAAAAACTTTCAAGTTGATTTTGGTCTATTTCTTCATCGAGTTGCTGAGTGGCAATGATATCTAAATATCCTTTTGTGTACAAGTCTGTCTTATAATTGGCAACCAACTCGTCATACTGATTTAATTTTTCCTGCGATAAATTGAGTTTTGCCTGGTCCATCAATAACTTTTGAGTGGCCCATTTATCAATAAATGTATTCACAACAAGCGAACTGTCTGTTTGTGATGATCCGGGGCCAACTAAATCCAGAATGTCATTTTTATATAAAAAGTGCTCTCCTACTCTTGCAATAACCTGATCATCAGGTTGTTTTTCAAACAACTGACAAGAGCCCAGTAAAAACAAAAATAGAAAGGTGAGTTTAGTCATTTAATTTTTTTACAGCTTTTTTGTTGATCTTTACATTGTATTTTTCCCGAAGCTCCTGCATCCATTGTTCTTCAAGATGATTTTGATAATCGCTCATTACCTTGCCCCTAATTTCGTCAAGTTTTTTATGAGTTTCGGGAAAAACCTCATCTACTTTAAAAACGATGAATTGTGAGGAATTGGTATGATCATCACTACCTATATCATAAACCTTTGAAACACCTTCTTTAAACTCAAAATTTTCTGGTAAAACAGAGTTTCCAAGTTCAAATAAATCATATTTAAAAATCACATTGGTTTGCTCGCCTGAATTTAAAGCTTCTTTAATTTCTTCTTCCGTTTTGTTGTTTTCCAATAGGGATTGTATTTGTGCAGCATAATCAGCATTTGCAGTGGAAGCCATCAAAGCCTTGACACGTTTGTTCCATTTGTAATTAGTTTTATTGCTTTGATAAAACTTTTCCAAACCTAAACTGTCTTCTTTTGAAGGTTCCCAAATATTTTTCTGCATTAGTTCAAAAATCAATAAACCATCGCGATATTCAGTGATTAGATTGGCATACTCCGGGTTTTCTTGTTCCAGATGAATTTTATAAAATTCATTGAGTTTTTCTTCTTCAAACTCATCATAATAAGAAGCGAGCTGAAGCTCTTTTTGTTTAAAAATACGTGATGACTTTTGACGTTTTTCGATATAAGATGCAAAATCTGAAAAGGTATAGGCGACATCACCAATTTCAAAAATTGTTTCTTTAAGTTTTGGATGATCTTCTGTAAACTCCCATTTACGCTTCAAAACACTGTCTGTCACAAAAGTGTTGAAAAATGCAAGTGGAGTTTCAGACTTTTTAAAGTTATATTTTTGCTTGATACGATCATTCACTGCTTTTACTACTATTTTAGAACGATCTGTATTTTTGATTCTTCTTAAAAGTTCTTCTCTTTGCTCCTCGAGTGATTCGATTGGGTGACGTTCAATTAGCTTTATAATGTGCCAGCCAAAATTGGTTTTGACAGGTTGAGAAATATCACCGGGGTTTTCAAGTGCAAAAGCGACTGTTTCAAACTCAGAAGAATTGAGCTTTCCAGACCCAAAGCGGGTTAATTTTCCACCATTATTCTTGCTTCCGGGATCTTCAGAAAATTGTTTTGCAAGGTCACCAAAGTCTTCCCCTTGGTTGATACGGTTTAATATTTCATCGAGTCTCTTTTTAGCTTCTTCATCTGTAACATCGTTTCTTGTCGAAATCATAATGTGTGCCACTGTAATTTCATTGGGCACTGGTCGTCTGTCATTTACTTTCAAAATGTGATAACCATATTGAGTTCTTAAGATGTCTGAAACTTCTCCAACTTTGGTGTTATAGGCTACATTTTCAAAAGGGTACACCATTCCAAAACCCTTAAAATATCCTAATGCACCGGCTCTCTCTTCGGCTTTGGGTTCCTCTGAATAAGTTCTTGCAAGTGTTTCAAAATCTTCTCCCGCTCGCGCTTTTTGTAAAATTTCAGTAATTTTTTCGTAAGCTATCAATGTGTCTTTTGGAGTGGCATCAGGCGTTACTCTAATGAGTATATGGTTTGCATTAACCTCTTCTGTTAACCTGTCATATGCCTCTTGAATAAGCTCTTCAGTTATTTCTTGTTGAAACAAATAATTCTGAGAAAGTTGGTTTTTATATGTGTTTAATTCTTTTTGAAACTCAGGGTTTTTATCAAGCTCCTGGTCAAAGGCTTCCTTGGTTTTTAATTTATAGTTCACAAACAAATCGAGATAGGCCTCTTTTCCTTTTTGATCCTCATCTTGAACCATTTCAATATTCTTGTGATATACTCTTAAAAATTCATCTACTAAAACCGGCTCATCATCTAAAGTGAGAAGTACATTTTTATCTAATTGTTGAGAATAGGAAAATGTGGATATTACCAATAAAAGAAATAAGAAATACCTGTTTATTTTCATAGCGATTTAATTTTTAGAATGTTTGCAAAAATAGCAAAATTCGATTGTTAACCAAGATGTATTTCATAACATATTACTAAAAAGACCTCAATTTTGATATATTTGTAAACCAACCAAAACATTAAGTAAAATGAAGTACCGCATTAGTATCACATTAAATCTGCCAAGGCAAAAAGTGATCGAACTCTTTGACAATCCTGACAACATGAAACATTGGCAAAAAGGCTTTATTAGTTTTGAACATGTTTCAGGCACACCGGGTCAAGAAGGAGCTGTTTCAAATTTAAAATACAAAATGGGAAAACGTTCTATGGAACTTGTTGAAACCATATTGAAACGTGATTTACCTGAGGAATTTCACGGAACTTACGACACAAAAGGAGTTCACAACATTCAGGAAAACTACTTTAAAGAAATTGATGAACATACAACCGAATGGATTTCTGTTACAGAGTTCCAATTTTCAGGGTTAATGATGAAAGCCATGGGGTTTTTTATGCCTGGTGCTTTCAAAAAACAATCTTTTAAATTTATGGAAGCTTTTAAAAACTTTGCAGAAAACGGCATTTCAGTTGCTGAAAAATCATAATTGCAAAACATGAATATTTCTGTTACTTTAGCCAAAAAATTTACAATGAAGAACGTATTATTTATCCTCAGCATTTTATTAGTAACATCCATTATGAGTGCCCAGTCAAAAGTGGGAACCATTGATATTGATCATATTCTTTCGCAAATGCCACAGTTTACATCAGTGCAGAGCGAACTGAAAACATATGGTGAATCACTTGACAATCAACTAAAAGAGAAAATGGCAGGTTACCAGTCAAAACTAGAAGAATACAACGCCAGTGTTGATTCATTTTCTGAAACCCAAGTTGAAGAAAAACAATCAGAAATTTTTAATCTGGAAGAAGAAATAACAAAATTCAGACAAAACGGAATCCAATTGATGCGCATCAAAGAAGACGAGCTTAAAAGACCGCTTTACCAAAAAATAGCAGAAGCGATGGATGTAATCGCTAAAGAACAACAATTCACGCAGATATTCAATACCGGCCAGGACGGGAATTTGGTGTATTTAGATCCTGCTTTTGATATCACAGATGCAGTTATGGAACAATTAGGCATAGAAGTTAAAGAATAATTTGTTATGACTTCTGAACGCCTCAAACTCATTTGGGATTTTCATGGGCCCGACGCTAAAAAAACAGCTTCTCACCATAAGGTTCATCTTACTGAATATGCAGCCATTCAAAACCTGGAATTACCGGTTTCAGGTGTAGAAAGGATCTCAGAACTACATTATATCGCCTATTTAGTGGTAAATCGAATGAGTATGCCCGCTGTAAGAGATGCCTTAAAACCACATCGGGGACAAATCTATACCATTGGAAACTAATTACCTGAAGACATTCCAGTCTATTTTCACAGAAAAAACATTGGAATAAAGCGCAGCACTTTGGTCTCCAATATCAGTCAATGCATAATCTATGTGAATCCCTTTATACTTGAATCCAACACCTATATTTGGCTGGAAGTTTAAACTTTCATTACCATCTAACTGTAATACATTTTGAAAGTTTCCAACACCGGCTCTCAAAAAGACCATATCAATAAAGCCAAAATCAAAGCCCAAAGCTGGATCAATACTAAAGCTACTTGTGGAAATCAAATCGTTGGTTTGAACAAAGCGCATGTTCAGGTTCATAGAAGCTACCAAAGAATAATCTCCCCTAAAATCAAAACGCTTTCCGGCACCGATTTGTAGTTTTGGAATTGTAATCTCAGTGGTTTCGGGCTGCTCCTGGTTTTGACCTTCTACAGCACCTTGAATTGTTGCAAATTGCTCCTCATCGATTGCCCAAATATTGTATGTCGTGGTAATATCCCTGGCCATTACTCCTAAACGCCAATCACCTTTTTCAAACTGAATTCCAACATCAAAGCCAAACCCCCAGGAAGAAGCAAATTTACCAATCACTCGTCTGATGATTTTTGCGTTTACACCATAATTTAACCCATCAAGTGGAAGTTTTCGTGCATATGAAAATACAAATCCATAATCGGCTGTAGAAAATAAACTGATGCGGTTGTAATCAATATTACCTTGTTGATCTATCAACTGGGTGGTGTTTAAAATATCATCTACCCCAAACCTGATAGCTGAAATTCCAACAGCACTGCGGTCGTCCAAGGGCATGGCAAAGGCGGCGTAGTTATAGGAAGCAATATTTGCAAAATAAGAAGCGTGCATAAGCGCCATCTGATTGTCTTCCAGATGGAGTATTCCGGCAGGGTTCCAGTAAACAGAATTAACATCAGAAGTGATTCCCGTAACGGCATTTGCCATACCCAATGCTGCCGCATCAACACCAATATTCATAAACTCATTTGAATATTTTCTGGCTGTTTGCGCCGAAACTACACTCACCGAAAAAAATAACAGAAACAGAAATTTCTTTTTCAAGGGCTTAATTTGTTGCAAATATCTAATTTTTCCTGTTTATTTAACTACAAAAACCGCTAGTTATTGTTTAATTTTAAAGCCTGGACGAAAATAGTTTGCTAAATTTACAAAAACTAAAACCATCCCTTTATGCTTCGATTTATTCCAAATTTCATAACCCTTTTAAACCTTCTTTTTGGTTGCATTGCAGTTGTATTTGCCATTCAGGGAAATCTACCGCTTGCTGCAGGCTTTGTAATCTTAGGAATATTTTTTGACTTTTTTGACGGACTTGCAGCACGAGCTCTGGGAATTCAAAGCGAATTGGGAAAACAATTGGACTCCCTTGCCGATGTGGTTACAAGTGGTTTAGTTCCAGGAATTATAATGATGCAACTCATCCATATGGCTTGCCTGGAATCAACTCCTAGCAACTTATGGGAGGGATCGTCAGTAAATTTAACCACCGATGCTTTTCTGCCTTTATTGGGTTTATTAATCACCTTGGGCTCTGCTTACCGACTTGCTAAATTTAACATTGACGAAAGGCAAACAAACACTTTTATTGGCCTTCCCACACCTGCCAACGCATTATGGGTCATCAGTTTGCCACTCATTCTAATCTACCAACCATCAGATCTGGCTTTTGATATACTCTTGAATCCCGTGGTGCTGATAGCACTCACTTTTTTAAGCACCTTTTTACTGAATGCACCACTCAAACTGTTTTCTTTGAAGTTCAAAACACGAAGCTTTAAAGCAAACTCAGAGCGTTATGTGTTCTTGATCGTGAGCATAGCACTGCTCATTGCTTTTTGGTTTGTAGCAATTCCATTGATAATCCTGCTCTATCTTATACTATCACTGATATCCAATAAACGCGAGCGTGCTTAATTAAAGTTGAGTTTCTTTTTGCGAAGTTCAAAATTTTGACCCAAATACACTTTTCTGACCATTTCATCAGTCGCTAGCTCTTCGGGTTCTCCGTGTTTTAGAATGCTTCCTTCAAACATCAGGTAAGTGCGGTCTGTAATAGCAAGTGTTTCCTGTACGTTGTGATCTGTAATCAGGATTCCAATATTTTTGTTTTTAAGTTGTGCAACAATTCGTTGAATGTCTTCAACTGCCACAGGATCTACACCGGCAAAAGGTTCATCCAGTAAAATAAAACTGGGGTCTGTGGCCAAAGCACGCGCTATCTCTGTGCGACGACGCTCACCACCAGAAAGTAAATCACCCCTGTTTTTTCTGATATGCCCCAAACCAAATTCCTCAATTAAAGATTCCATTTTAGCGTGTTGTTCTTTTTTTGAAAGTTTGGTGAGCTGTAATACACTTAAAATATTTTCTTCAATGCTCAATTTTCTGAAAACAGAGGCCTCTTGTGCCAAATATCCAATTCCGTTTTGAGCCCTTTTGTACATGGGGTATTTGGTGATTTCAGTTTCATTGAGAAAAATCTTTCCCTTGTTAGGTTTGATCAACCCAACAATCATATAAAAAGAAGTTGTTTTTCCGGCGCCATTGGGACCTAAAAGCCCCACGATTTCACCACGGTTTACTTCAACGCTAATGCCTTTTACAACATCACGCCCTTTATAAGTTTTTACAAGATTTTCAGCTCTTAGTTTCATAAAAAAGTAAATTGGTCTATCTACATAAACCCAAAATTGTTTAATTATTGTGTTTTAATTCCAATGCTTCCCAAAATTCATACGCCCTTCTTAAGTGTGGAATAACTATCGTCCCTCCCACAAGTGTAGCTATACTGAGCGTTTCCATAACTTCTTCTTTAGTTGCACCCAGCTCATAAGCTGTTTGTAAATGATATGCAATGCAATCATCACAACGCAACACTGCTGAAGCTACCAAACCGAGCATTTCTTTGGTTTTTACATCCAACGCTCCTTCCATATAGGCATTGGTATCCAGGTTAAAGATTCGCTTTATGATTTTGTTGTTATCAGCTAAAAGCTTTTCATTCATTCGTTCGCGATATGCGTTGAATTCGTCTACTTTATTTTTTTGCATTGGCCTTTCTTTTTTGATTTCTTATGACAACTCTCGAAATAAGAATGCTTATTTCATACAGGATCAATATTGGAATCGCAACTATTATCTGACTAACAATATCCGGCGGAGTGATCACTGCAGACAATATCAGTACGACTACAAGACTTATCTTTCTATATTTTCTTAAGGTTTCAGGCGTCACCAAACCTATCTTGGTTAAAAAGTAAATTATGATGGGCAGTTCAAATATTAAACCGGATGCAATCACTGATGAACGAACCAAACCAATGTAACTACTCAAGTCAAAATCATTAAAAACCTCGCTACTCACCTGATAGCTCCCCAGAAAGTTGATGGACAATGGCGTAATTACATAATACCCAAAAATTACACCCATAAAAAACAACAACGAGGAAATCGCAATAAAACCCCTTGCTGTACTTCGTTCATTTTCCATTAAACCGGGACTGATGAACTTCCAAAATTCATAAATCACATACGGGAAGGCTACCACAAAACCGGCAGTAATTGAAGTCCACACGTGTGCAGAAAACTGTCCTGCCATCGTCCTGCTCTGAATTCTAAACGGTAGTTCATCAAAGCAAAAACTATCTTGCAAGCCTACATATTGCGCAACGTCACAAAGAACTCTGTAAGTAAAAAAGTCAGCTTGTTTGGGTCCAAAGATGATAACATCAAAAATAAAATCCTTCGCTAAAAAGGCTACAAAACCAACAACAATAATACTCAATGTTGCTCTAATGAGGTGCCAACGTAAATCTTCAAGATGATCTAAAAAGGACATCTCTGCGTTGGGGTCTTTCTTTTTTCGGGCAGCCATTAAATAATTCCCTCTTTAATTAGATTATGAATATGGATCACTCCTTTGTAAACGCCTTTTTCTTCAACCAGTAATTGTGAAATACCATGGGTTTCCATCAGCTCCATTGCTTTAACTGCCATCGCTTGTGCTTCAATTCGTTTCGGATTGGTAGTCATAATATCTTTTGCCTGAAGTTTACTGATATCATCTGTTTTTGCAAGCATTCTTCTTAAATCACCATCAGTGATAATTCCAATGATTTTTTCATCCTCCACCACAGCAGTAACACCAAGCATTTTTTCTGTTATCTCAACAATCACTTCTTTGAGGCTCGATTGTAAAGCAACTCTAGGTTTTTCATTGGCATCGGTCAGATCAGCCACGCGCAAATACAACTGCTTTCCTAAAGATCCTCCTGGGTGAAAACGTGCAAAATCCTTACTGGAAAAACCACGTAAATCCAAAAGACACATCGCAAACGCATCACCAATTACAAGTTGTGCTGTTGTGCTGGTTGTAGGCGCCAGATTATTGGGGCAGGCTTCTTTTTCTACAAACGCATTCAGTACAAAATCAGCTTGTTTGCCCAAAAAGGAGTCTTTATTTGAAGTAATGGCAATTAAAGTATTGCCCAATGACTTAATTAACGGAACCAGCACCTTAATTTCAGGAGTATTACCACTTTTTGAAATACAAATCACCACATCTTCGGGCTGTATGGTTCCCAAGTCACCATGAATTGCATCAGCAGCATGCATAAATCCTGCCGGAGTGCCGGTGGAATTCAACGTGGCCACTATTTTGGTAGCTATATTGGCGCTTTTCCCAATGCCTGTAATAATAACCCTGCCACCTGAATTAAACACGTGTGAGACCGCATTTGCAAACTCATCGTCCACCAGGTTAGCCAGATAGGCAATCGCTTTACTCTCTGTCTCGATGGTTTGTCTGGCTATGGAAATGATTTTTTTATGACTTTGCAAAACTTAACAGTTTATTAGGTTTGTGTCTTATCAAGAAATTAGTATATTTAGACTACAAATGTAGATAAAATAATTGTAGTAAGTGAACGAAATTGACATACACGCAGCTCTCAAAAAGCATTTTGGATTTTCCGCTTTCAAAGGGCTGCAGGAAGAGGTTGTCAAAAGTGTTGTAAGCAATAACAATACTTTTGTCATAATGCCAACTGGAGGAGGAAAGTCTCTGTGCTACCAACTCCCGGCATTGATAGCAGAAGGTACCGCTATAGTTGTTTCTCCCCTTATCGCATTGATGAAAAACCAGGTAGACTTCCTTAGAGGTAATTCTTCTGAAGTGGGCATTGCACATGTTCTAAACTCCTCCTTAAACAAAACGGAGGTAAAACAAGTCAAAAAAGACATTGTTGACGGCGTTACCAAACTGCTTTATGTAGCACCTGAATCGCTTACTAAAGAAGAAAATGTAGCTTTTTTACGCAGTGTGAAAATCTCGTTTCTAGCCATTGATGAAGCGCATTGTATCAGTGAATGGGGACATGACTTCAGGCCTGAATACAGAAACTTAAAATCCATAATCGGAAGAATAGGCGACAACATTCCCATCGTTGCCCTTACCGCAACCGCCACACCCAAAGTCCAGGAAGACATTATAAAGAACCTGAACATTCCAGATGTAAAGGTTTTCAAGGCTTCCTTTAACAGACCCAATCTGTTTTATGAAGTGCGGCCCAAAACTAAAAATGTGGATGCAGACATCATCCGCTTTATAAAACAAAATGAAGGCAAAAGTGGCATTGTGTATTGCCTGAGCAGAAAACGTGTTGAAGAACTTGCACAATCACTTCAGGTAAATGGCGTGAATGCTGTACCCTACCATGCAGGCCTGGACCCAAAAACCAGGGTCAAGCACCAGGATATGTTTTTAATGGAAGATGCCGATGTGGTCGTTGCCACCATTGCATTTGGTATGGGCATCGACAAACCCGATGTGCGTTTTGTAGTCCATCATGACATTCCCAAAAGCATTGAGAGTTATTATCAGGAGACCGGTCGCGCCGGAAGAGATGGCGGTGAAGGACACTGCCTGGCATTCTACTCCTATAAAGACATTGAAAAACTTGAAAAGTTTATGAGCGGCAAGCCAGTGGCCGAACAGGAAATTGGGCACGCCCTGTTGCAAGAAGTCGTGGCATTTGCCGAAACATCCATCTCAAGAAGGAAATTTATACTCCACTATTTTGGTGAAGAGTTTGACAATGAAACCGGCGAGGGAGGTGATATGGATGACAATATGCGCAATCCTAAAAAACAACACGAAGCCAAAGACGATGTTGTCAAACTCCTGAATGTCATCAAAGAAAGTAACCAGCAATACAAATCCAAAGCCATTGTGCAATTGCTCATTGGTAAAGTAAGCGCACTCATTAGTTCGCACCGGCTGGATACACAACCCTATTTTGGTTCCGGAAAAGACAAAGAACCTGAATATTGGATGGCGCTGCTAAGACAGGTTTTGGTTGCAGGATTGCTCTCAAAAGATATTGAAACCTATGGGGTCATCAAATTAACCCCTCTGGGTCTCGAATTCTTGAAGAAGCCTGTTTCATTTATGATGACAGAAGACCACTCCTTCAAAGAAGCCAATGACGATGCCATTATTACAGCTCAAAAAGGAGGTGCCGTAGCCGATGAAAGGCTCTTCAAGCTTTTAAAAGAAGAACGCAAAAAACTGGCACATAAACTGGAGCTGCCTCCCTTTGTGATATTTCAAGACCCTTCCTTAGAAGATATGTCTCTCAAATATCCCGGTTCAATGGAGGAACTTTCAAATGTACACGGTGTAGGTGAAGGAAAAGCCAAGAAATACGGCAAACCTTTTATTGACCTCATCAACCGTTATGTGGAGGACAATGAAATAGAACGCCCCGACGATATGATTGTCAAAACCACCGGTTCAAACAGTGCGCTCAAATTGTATATCATTCAAAATGTGGATAGAAAGCTGCCTTTGTTAGACATTGCAAAAGCAAAAGGCCTCTCTATGGATGAGTTTATAAAAGAAATGGAAGCCATAGTTTTTAGTGGCACTAAACTAAATATTAATTACTGGCTGGATGAAATACTCGATGAAGATCAACAAGAAGAAATTCACGACTATTTTCTTGAAGCAGAAACCGACAAAATTGATGAAGCAATGAGTGAATTTGACGGTGATTATGAAGAAGAAGAACTTCGCCTGTACCGAATCAAATTTATTAGCGATGTGGCCAATTAAGAGTCTGTTGAATCTCCTTATATTTACCTCCTAAAATCATTGCTTAAATGAGATACTTTCTGCTTGCGCTTGCTTCGGGTCTATTGTTTTCATTGGGCTGGCCCACTTGGGGCTTTCCGTTATTTTTGTTTATTGGGTTTGTGCCGTTGCTCATCGCTGAACGCGAAATAAGAACTTCCGCTAAAAAACGCAAAGGCTGGCAGGTATTGCTGTTTGCTTACATTACTTTCCTCACCTGGAACATCATCAAAACCAACTGGCTCTGGTATTCCAGTGAGTTTGGAGCCGTGTTTGCCATCACGGTCAACTCCCTGTTAATGTCACTGGTGTTTTTGTTGTATCATCATTTTGCCAAAAGAACCACCTTTTTTATCTCCACAGTGTTTTTAACAAGTCTTTGGATTTGTTTCGAAAAATTACATCTCAACTGGGACTTCTCCTGGCCCTGGCTCAACCTGGGGAATGGGTTTTCTGAATTCATCAGTTGGGTGCAGTGGTATGAATACACCGGCACTTTTGGTGGAACGCTTTGGGTATGGATTGTCAACCTGGCCTTGTTTAAGTCCTATATACTTTACAAAGAGTTTAAACAAAAGAGCATTCTCTTTCGCGGAAGCCTAAAAGCCTCTGTTTACATACTGCTTCCGTTGATTATTTCTTTATGGATGTACAATTCTTATGAAGAAGGCGGCGAAACTGTCAACGTGGTTGTGCTGCAACCAAACATCGACCCTTATTCTGAAAAATACAATGTTCCAAACGACGAAATTGCCACCCTCCTGTTTGATTTAACTGAAAGGGAAGTTACAGCCGAAACCGATTTTGTCATTGCACCCGAAACGGTGTTTGCAGATAATGAACGCATTGAAGTATTTGAAGAAAGCGCTATCACCAATCGAATCAGAAGTTTTATCAACGAATATCCCCATCTAAATTTTTTATCGGGGGTTTCATTGTTTAAGGTGTTTGATGACCGGGAACAGGTTACCAATCAAACCAATCAATTTCCAAACGGATTGTATTACAACACTTACAATTCCGCCTTTATGATCAGCGACAAGCCGGACATGGACTTGTATCACAAATCCAAACTGGTGGTGGGTGTGGAGAGCACACCCTATGTGGGCATCATCAAACCCCTGTTAGGTGACATCATGCTCGATTTGGGTGGCACGGTGGCTATGAAAACCACACAAGAGGACCGCGAAGTCTTTAAATCTAAAAATGGAGCCTTTGCTACCGGACCCATTATTTGTTACGAATCGGTTTATGGGGAGTTTGTTACAGGATATATACGTAACGAAGCAAATTTCCTGTCCATCATCACCAACGATGCCTGGTGGGGCGAAACCCAGGGACACAAGCAACATCTCAGCCTGGCAAAACTAAGAGCCGTTGAAACCCGCCGCAGCATTGCCCGTAGTGCCAACACAGGCATTTCCGGCTTTATCAATCAACGCGGCGATGTGGAAGAAACACTGGCCTACAACACCCAGGGAGCGCTGGCAGGAACCCTTTATCTGAATGATGAAATCACGTTTTATGTAGCCTATGGCGACTTTTTGTATCGCATAGCCCTGTTTATATTAATAGGTGTCATACTCATCGCCTTTACAAGAAGACGTGGTGAAGTGGGAATCGAATAGCGTTGAGACCATAGGTTTGAGAGGAAATCAGTCTCTTTTCTCTTCTCTATTTTATTTAGTCTAAAGTAAACGCTCACATCAACAAACAAAACTGAATGTACCTCATACTATCCTATATCAAATTCTACCTTCGTTCGATAAAGCTTCACGGAGTTCACTCGCCTTTTGTTTTTGAGTTAGTTACTAAATGTTTTAACGACACAAAAAACTACCCTGAATACACACTTTTAGAGCACTACAACAAAGAATTGGCACAAAGTAAAGAGATTCTTACCGTAAAAGACTTTGGTTCGGGTTCAAGGGTCTTTCGTTCAAATAAAAGAAAGGTCTCGGCAATTGCCAAACACGCCGGTATTTCCAAAAAAAGACAGCAACTGCTCTTTAGGCTCACCCGTTACTTTAATTTTAAAAACACCCTTGAACTGGGCACTTCGTTGGGCAAGGCTACCTGTGCTTTCGCTTTAAGCGAAAACAATCAAGTGGTGAGTTTGGAAGGCTGCCCGGCAACCGCTTCCTTTGCTGAAAAAAACTTGAAACAGGCAGGACATTCAAATGTAGAAGTCATCCATGAAACCTTTGAAAACTTTTTAAACAAACCACTTGAAATGACGCCGGATTGCATCTATATTGACGGCAATCATACGTACAAAGACACGATAGATTATTTTCAAAAACTGTTGCCTGTGGTTCACAACAACAGCCTGCTTATCTTTGACGACATCTACTGGTCTGCTGATATGCAACTCGCCTGGAAAGAAATTGCTGCACACCCAAAAGTCACTGTGGCGATTGACACGTTTCAGTGGGGCATCGTGTGTTTCAGGGAAGAACAAAAGAAAGAAAGTTTTACCATACGTTTGTAACGTTTATGAATTAAAAAAGACCTATCAACTGTATAAAACCAATTAAAAGCAATGAGTTCAGTAATTAAAATAAGACAAATAACCCGCGATTTTAAAATGGGAGGTGAAGTGTTACGCGTGTTGAAAGGCCTCGATCTTGACATAGAAAAAGGCGAATATGTAGCATTGATGGGACCCTCAGGTTCAGGAAAATCAACTTTAATGAACATACTGGGATGTCTGGACACTGCTACCTCAGGCACCTATGAACTCAGCGGTGTGAACGTGAGCACCATGACCGATGATGAACTCGCCGAAATCAGAAACAAAGAAATTGGTTTTATATTTCAAACCTTCAACCTCTTACCGAGAACCACGGCACTTGAAAACGTAGCGCTTCCCATGATTTATGCAGGCGCTACAAAAGCAGAACGCACAAAACGAGCGCAAAAAGTACTGGAAGATGTGGGCCTGGGTGACAGAATGGACCACCGTCCTAACGAACTTTCAGGGGGTCAACGACAACGGGTTGCTGTGGGCCGTGCGCTGGTCAACAACCCTTCTATCATCCTCGCAGATGAACCTACAGGAAACCTGGACACCAAAACGTCTGAAGAAATCATGAATCTTATTGATGCCATTCACCAGTCCGGCAATACGGTTATTCTGGTCACTCATGAGGAAGACATCGCTCAACGTGCCAAGCGCGTCATTCGTCTTAGAGACGGTATGATTGAGAGTGATACAAGACAGTAGATTAGAAAATCTCCTCAAAAAACTCACTGATTCTTACTATCACTTTCCCAACGCAAAGGATTGGTTTCTATATATTTGGAAATGTTTTGATATGCCTTTTTACTTCGAATAATATGGTCATGGAATGAACGGTGCCATTTAAATTCTTTATACCCTGAAAGATGGATTAATTTTGATGAAGTGGTTTTAAAAGCACCCATCAATTCTGACAATGATTTGATTTTCATGCAACCTTCCTCTACTTTACTTGAATCAATTTCAAGGATGCCATGAATATGATTGGGCATAACTATAAACGAGTGCAAAATTACATAAGGATATTGATTACCTAACCAAAACCATTGCTGCTCGGCAATCTCCCCTTTTCTGTTTAAAATCATTTTTTTATGATTTTGATTTCTGCTTGTCATGCTCAGCTCACGAGCTGGCCCTTCGGGTGGTGGTTCGTCGAGGGGTTTAATATCTCCAAATTCACATTTCATATCCTTAACACAAATCGTGACAAAATATAAATTATCCCTTGAATAATTATATCCATACATTCTATTTCGCTTTCTTTTCCTCATTCTCATTCAATTGATTATCCAAATTTAATATTATAATTTTAAAAAACACGGTCAGCTCGCGAGCTGACCCTTCGGATGAATATTTTCTAAATTCCAATATCTTACCTTGCCACATTCTCAAAATTCCGTAATTTCGTAGCTTGTAACAAATTGATTAAAACACAGCATAATGAGCAAATATGATATTATCGTTTTAGGAAGTGGTCCCGGGGGGTATGTAACCGCCATCCGTGCGTCACAATTAGGGTTTAAAACCGCAGTCGTTGAAAAGGAAAGCCTTGGAGGCGTTTGTCTCAACTGGGGCTGTATCCCTACCAAAGCACTTTTAAAAAGTGCACAGGTGTTTGACTACTTGAAACATGCTGAAGACTACGGACTCACACTAAAAGATGCTGACAAAGACTTCTCCAAAGTCATTCAACGAAGCCGTGGAGTTGCAGACGGAATGAGCAAAGGAGTTCAGTTTTTAATGAAAAAGAATAAAATAGACGTCATTGAAGGGTTTGGAAAAATAAAACCCGGTAAAAAGATAGACGTTGACGGAAAAGAATACAGCGCAGACCATATCATTATTGCTACAGGAGCCCGTTCACGTGAGTTGCCCAGCCTCAAGCAGGATGGCAAAAAAGTAATCGGTTACCGGGAGGCCATGTCGCTTGACAAACAACCCAAATCGATGATTGTGGTGGGCAGTGGCGCCATTGGTGTAGAGTTTGCTCATTTTTACAACGCGATGGGCACCGAGGTCACCATCGTTGAGTTCTTACCAAACCTGGTTCCCCTGGAAGATGAAGATGTTTCCAAACAATTTGAACGCTCCTTTAAAAAAGCTGGTATCAAAGTGATGACCAGTTCTTCAGTAGAATCGTTAGATACTTCCGGAAAAGGAGTGAAAGCCAAGGTAAAAACCAAAAAAGGAGAAGAAACCCTTGAAGCAGACATCGTTTTATCAGCAGTCGGCATCAAGTCCAATCTGGAAAACATAGGTCTGGAAGATGTGGGCATCGTGGTGGATAAAGACAAGATCATGGTGAACGACTGGTATCAAACCAACATTCCCGGCTATTATGCCATAGGTGATGTGGTTCCCGGCCCGGCACTGGCACACGTTGCTTCTGCAGAAGGCATTACTTGCGTCGAAAAAATCAAAGGATTGCATGTGGAAGCCATTGACTATGGCAACATCCCCGGATGTACCTATGCCTCTCCCGAAATCGCCAGCGTAGGGATGACCGAAAAGCAAGCCAAAGAAGCCGGCTATGAATTAAAAGTGGGGAAATTCCCGTTCACTGCCTCAGGAAAAGCCAAAGCCGCCGGAACCCCCGATGGTTTTGTGAAAGTGATTTTTGATGCCAAATACGGTGAATGGTTGGGCTGCCATATGATTGGTGCCGGAGTAACCGATATGATTGCAGAAGCGGTATTGGGAAGAAAACTGGAAACCACCGGTCATGAAGTCCTGAAGGCCATTCACCCCCACCCCACCATGAGTGAAGCGGTGATGGAAGCAGTGGCCGATGCCTATGGCGAGGTAATTCACCTATAAGAAATTTTATTGTTCCCATAAATGGAAAACGGTAGTTTGAAATTATTCAGCTACCGTTTTTTTATTTGATTTTTTCTATGATAATTAGGTGCTTTTTATTCTTTGTTACAGCAATTAGTTTTGGTATTGGGCTTTTTAAGTGAGTAGAGAAAATTGTCTTATTGTATTTTTAAGAGTTAAACTTATTGTTTGCGTTCATATTTAACAACTTAATGGCAACTCTATAAAGACAGTACCTGTAAAAAACTCACTGACAAAATAAAAATTACATAACTATTTGCTTATTAGCCGTGTTTGAATGAGATAAAAAAGGGCTTATAATTAAAGTAATCTTGTTTAAGATTTTCATATACTTATCCTCTTAATAGAAAACTAAATTAGTCTCAGAAAGCCGGCAGCGCACTACTACATTGAAAAGCTTACAGTTTTTTGAATATCAGCAACTTATTCATTTTAGTGTGAATATCAATTACCAAAAAAATTAACTAAGTGATAATAAAAGCTAAGTGTTTTTAATCTACCTTGTGGTATATATTTTTCATTAATTTGAAAAATATTAAACTCTCATGGCAAAAAACAAAAAGGAAGCATTACTTAAAACGCCAACAGGCATAAACGGGCTGGATGAAATCACAAACGGAGGGTTTCCCAAAGGTCGCCCTGTTCTTATTTGCGGCAGTGCAGGATGTGGCAAAACTTTATTTGCCACCCAGTTTCTGGTAAAGGGAATTACAGAATACAATGAGCCGGGAGTATTTATGAGTTTTGAAGAATCTGCAAGCGACCTCACCCAAAATTTTAATTCATTAGGTTTTGATTTTGAAAAATTAAAAGCAGATAAAAAACTATACGTTGACCATGTGCGCATTGAGCGTTCTGAAATAGAAGAAACAGGTGAGTATGATTTAGAAGGACTCTTTATTCGTCTCAATTATGCCATTGATACCGTTGGTGCAAAACGAGTTGTGCTTGACACCCTTGAGTCTTTGTTTTCAGGAATGGAAAACATGGCACTACTCCGTTCCGAAATCCGCAGATTATTTACCTGGCTCAAGGAAAAGGGTGTAACAGCAATTATTACAGGTGAAAGAGGTGAAAGTTCGTTAACACGTCAGGGTTTGGAAGAATATGTTTCTGATTGTGTGATACTTCTCGATTTTAGGGTGATAGAACAAATTGCAACCCGCAGATTGCGTATAGTAAAATACCGTGGCAGTACACATGGCACAAACGAATATCCCTTTATCATTGATGAAGATGGTATTTCTGTTCTCCCAGTAACTTCATTAAAGTTAGATTACAAATCATCAACAGAAATTATCTCTACGGGATTAGCTGCATTAGACAACGCATTTTCCACTGGCGGGATTTATTGTGGAAGCAGCACGCTCTTAACGGGTCAGGCAGGTACTTCAAAAACAATTCTTGCCGCTCATTTTGCAATGAGCAGTTACAAACGAAAAGAGTCCACTCTCTATTTTTCTTTTGAAGAATCTCCAGACCAATTGTTAAGAAATATGGCAACTATTGGAATTGATTTAAAGCAAGCCATTAAATCAAAATTGCTTCACATTCAAGCCTCACGGCCATCACTGCAAGGTTTGGAAATGCATCTGCTGGTTTTTAATAAATTATTAGAGGAGCTCAAACCGCGCACTGTCATCATTGACCCCATAAGTAGTTTAATCACAATTGGCAACAATAATGAGGTACGGGCAATGTTGGTCAGGTTAATGGATACCCTCAAAATGAAACAGATTAATGCACTGTTCACATCGCTCACTCATGACGGTCCTTCAGAATACAACAATCCCACTGTAGATGCAGTATCTTCTCTCGCAGACACCTGGATAGATTTAAAGAACGAAGAACGAAACAATGAGAGGGTGCGCAGTTTGCTCATTGTAAAATCTCGGGGAATGGGTCACTCAAACAACCAACAGGATTTTACTATTACTGATAAAGGAATTAATTTCACAACCTCAAACAAAAAATAAAAAATACATGATAAATGAAGAAAAATGGGAACTGCGTTTATACATAGCAGGACAAACCCCTAATTCAATACTTGCTTTAAAGAACATCACTAAGTATTGTAAGGAGCATCTGGAAGGCAGGTATGTTATCGAAGTAATTGACCTCCTGAAAAACCCTCAGTTAGCTGAAGGTGACCAAATATTTGCTATACCCACCCTGGTTCGTAAAGTTCCTGAACCATTAAGAAAAATAATTGGAGACCTCTCCAATGAAGAAAAAGTTTTGGTGGGTTTAAATATCCGACCAGTATCTAATTAATTAATTTAAAATGAAAGAGAAAGAGAAAGAGAAAGCAAAAGGCAAATTAATTATCGAAGGTAAGTTGATTCTAAAACTCTATGTTTCAGGCATGTCACAAAAATCAATGAAAGCAATTGAAAATATTAAGTTGCTGTGTGACGAACATTTAAAAGGTTCTTTTGAGCTTGAAATCATAGATATTTATAAAAACCCCAAGCTTGCTTCAGAAAAACATATTGTTTTTAGCCCTTCACTTCTGAAAATATTACCCTTGCCAAAGAAAACTTTGGTGGGAACATTATCTGACACCAAAAAAGTATTGAAAGGATTAGGCATCACAATCGAATAAAGATTTTATGGAAATGGAATTATCTGTCAAACAATCCGCATTAAAAATCTCAGAGCTGCAAAGCCGCGTGGATGAATACGAGCAGTTAATTGAAGCCATTAAAAGTGGTGAAGTAGATGCCTTTGCAATAAAGACAAATAACCAATCTGAAATTTTTACACTTCGATCAGCAGATTATGCTTATAAAATGTTAGTTGAAAATTTTGGTGAAGGAGCACTTAACTTATCAAAAGAAGCACTAATTATTTACACCAATAATTATTTTACTGATCTTTTAAACCTTCCTTATGAAAACGTAATTGGAAACTCTTTTAGTCAGTTTATACATCCCGAATCAAAAAAAACATTCAATAAACTTTTAAAAAAAGGATTAAAAACCAAAGCAAAAGGTGAAATAAATTTATTAATTGCCAATAAAACAATTCCTGTTTATATTTCTCTCACATCATTATTTCCTTCAATTCCAATGATTGGTGTGATTATAACCGATTTAACCGAAAAAAAAAAGGAAGAAGAAATACTCAAAATTAAAAATGCTGAATTAGAAAAATTAAATAGTGAACTTGAAGCATTCGCTTACATTACAAGTCACGACCTTCAGGGACCGCTTCGGAAAATTCAAGTTTTTATATCACTTCTCATAGAAAAAGAAAGAAATAATTTATCCAAAAACGGTAAAGATTATTTGATGAGGGTGGAGGATACAGCAAATCGTATGCAGATACTCATTAAGGATTTACTTGCCTATTCACAAACCAATACAACAGAACTCAAATTTGAATATACTGACCTCAATCAAGTTATTGATGAAGTGAAGGATGATTTAAAAGAAGAATTGAATGATAAACACGCCACCTTTGAAACAACAGAATTATATAAGGTCAAAATCATACCTTTTCAATTCAGTCAACTCATGCACAATCTGATAGGCAACGCATTAAAGTTTTCCAATCCTTTACAACCGCCACACATAATTATTAAAAGTGAAATAGCCAATGGCATAACATTTAGCAACGTCACACTTTCCCCTCAAAAAAAGTATTGTCACATTTCTGTTTCCGATAACGGCATCGGCTTTGAATCAGAATACAATGAAAAAATATTTGAAATATTCTACCGCCATCATGGTGTAACCGAATACAATGGAACAGGGATTGGACTTGCTATCGTAAAGAAAATTGTAGATAACCATGGTGGAATTATTACTGCTAACAGCAAATTAAATCAAGGCACAACATTCGATATTTATATTCCTGCAACATTTGAAGATTAAATACCCTAAACTCCCGCGCAAGTTCTTATTGTTAAAAGAGAGAGTAACAGTACACCTGGCAGTTTATACACTTCTTTTATTCTAGTCGTGCATTACCTAAGGAAGTGAGTAGAACAAAAGATAACGAACTATTTACACTTGTCGCAACACATTAAACTAACCACTCCCTCCCTACTTAACTTTTACCAACTCCACATCAAACACCAGTGTAGCGTTAGGAGGAATCACTCCGCCTGCACCAGAAGCTCCGTAAGCCAAGTGTGACGGGATCACAAACCGGGCTTTGGCACCTTCGTTTAAAAGCATAATACCTTCATCCCAACCGGAGATGACCCTGCCCTTTCCAACCGGGAAGTCAATGGGGTTCTTTCGTTCAATTGAAGAATCAAAGACCTTGCCGTCGGTGAACATTCCGGTATAATGCACCACCACTACATCGCCCTTTTTGGGTTGGGCTCCGGTTCCTTTTTCGGTGATTTTATAGCGCAACCCACTGTTGGTTTTTTCAAAACCCTCCCCCAGGCTTCCCAGCAATTCTTCTTGTTGCTTTTTTGCGGCCGCTTCACGCTTTGCTTTTGCTCCTTCAAACTGCCTGAAGGCTTCAACGGCATTCCAGTTTTCAGCAGCATCGCCCACTCTTATGATTTCCAGTTTCTCTATTGTATCTCCTTGTGCGATGGCATCAACTACATCTTGTCCTTCAATTACTTTTCCAAAAACCGTGTGATTATCGTCCAGCCAGGGTGTCGCCACGTGGGTAATAAAAAACTGACTTCCGTTTGAAGCGGGACCGGCATTGGCCATAGACAACACACCCGGGCTATCGTGACGCAACTCGGGGTGAAACTCATCGTCAAACTGATAACCGGGGCCGCCGGCTCCGGTGCCTGTGGGGTCTCCACCCTGCACCATAAAATCGGGTATCACGCGGTGAAATGAAATCCCGTCATAATAAGGTGTTCCCTGAGGTTTGGCAGAGTTTTCAAGGGTTCCTTCGGCCAAAGCCACAAAGTTCCCCACCGTTCCCGGGGTGAGCTTGTATGTTAAATTGATGGTGATTTCACCTTTGGATGTCACTATTTTTGCGTAAATTCCGTCTCCCATTGTAAGTTTTTTTAATTAGGTGCAAAGTTACACAATTGTGTTTGTTTGTGAAACTTAATTTTTAACTATAACCGAATACATCAACCAATTAAATTGAATCGTATGAACACTCTTTTTACCACCGCCATCGCATTTTTGCTGATTGGTTTTCAGTCATCAAATGTGTATTCCCAAAAGACCACTGCCGAAGAAAATGACCAGTCATTTCTTTTGGAGTATTATCAACAAAACATCAATCAACTGAGAGCAAAAACCACCCGCCTTTCTGAAGCACAGTTGGCCTATCAGCCTTCTCCCGAAAGTTGGTCTGTAAGTATGTGTTTGGAACATATTTACCTTACAGAAAAATCGTTGGCCGAGTCTGTTCAGGCACTCTTTGAGCAGCCTGTCAACCCGCAAGACAGGGAGTTGCTGGCAGCCTCAGATGAAGACATCATGAACAACCTTGTAGATCGATCTGCCAAGTTTAAAGCCCCTGAAGTTTTACACCCCACCGGTGAATTCAAAACAGCCGAACAAGCGCTGGAAGCCATAATTGACAATCGCGCAAAGATTTTTCAGCTGATTGATGCACACTCAGTAGAAGAGATGCGCAACAGGGTGGCTGATGCCCCCTTTGGAAAAATGGATGGCTATCAGTATATACTCTTTATAGCCGCCCATGCCGAAAGACACCGCCTTCAGATTGATGAAGTGATCGCCTCAGAAGGCTTCCCGGCGAAGTAGATTGACTAAGCCTAAAATAGGTTGCCTTTTTTTCTAAATTTTTATTTATGAAAAAAAGCAATGTACAACGTGTATTTGATTTAGAGTTAAAGCTTAAATTAGTAAAACAGATAGAGAAAGGCGAACTTCGTGTCTTAGATGTTTCAAGGATTTACGGAGTAAGCCTCACAGCTGTTTACAAATGGTTAAGAAAATATTCCGAACTTTATGCCAACAAAAATCGAGTAATCGTGGAAAGTAAAAGTTTGTCAAAGAAGAACAAAGAGCAATTAGAGCAGATTAAAGAGCTTGAGCGAGCTTTGGGTCAGAAACAAATGCGTATTGATTATTTGGAGAAACTGGTCGAGACGACCTCAGATCGTATAGGGGTGGATATTGAAAAAAAGATCAAACGGCTGTCTTAGAATGGTTCAGGAAAAATAAGCAAGCTCACTGCTATAAAATGAAGGATATGTACCAGATGATAGGCCTTAGCAAGCAAGCCCACTATAAACGGGTAAGTCAATTTAAAAAACTGGATAATATCTCAAAAGAAGTTGTGGCTGCAGCACAAATACTCCGTACAGAACACAAGCGTATGGGTTGTAGAAAGATTTATGATGAGATAAAACCTATCGCCATAGGCAGGGATAAAACAGAAGCGTTACTTTTAAAAAATGGTTTTAGGATAAAACGCAAGCGAAATTATCGTCGTACCACATATGCTGGCAAAAAATGGTATCCTAATTTAATTTCCAATCTAGAAGTAACCGATGTCAATCAATTATGGGTAAGCGATATGACTTATATTTCAGTAGGAGTCAAAAAACATTATTACCTTACGTTGATACTTGATGTTTATAGTCGTAAAATTAAAGGATGGAGCTTGTCTGACAACCAGACAGCCCAATGCACTGTAATTGCAGCCTTTAAAAGAGCAATGGAAGGATTTGATAAAAAGCAAGTGAGCAAACTTATTTTTCATTCAGACAGAGGCAGCCAATACTCCTGTGATGAATTGGAAGCGATGCATATAGAAAACAATATTGATGCAAGTATGGGAGGCAAAGCTTGGGAAAATGCACACGCAGAGTCTTTAAATGGAATTTTAAAGAATGAGTATATTGACTTAGAGAACACAAATATTAAATTATTACCGTGTAGAAAACTTATTAAAAATATCATTGAAAAGTATAATAATAAGCGTCCACATGGTTCACTAAAAAATATGAAACCAGTAGAATTTGAAACTTTTGTTCAGCAGTTAACTGCTGAACAAAAACCAATATTTAAAATTAATTATTAACCAAAAAAAGGGCAACCATATTCAGGCATGCTCAGATAAAAAACATGGAACCATAAACATGGAACAACCCCCTAAGCTGGGGGTTGTTTTTTTGTGTGTATTACGGCCAGTTCATCCCAGCGGGTGGTGTATCGTGGGCCACGTTCTTCCTGTATGAGTTGCCATTCTTTTTTTCGGTTGCCACACAAAGCGGAATAGACTTTGGCTTTGCCATATTTATAATTGAGCCGGTCAAAGGTTTCCATGAGCGCCTGCACATTCTTTTTTTCAGGATGAAACAAATTGCCTTGTACAAACTCCTGCGGTACAATGCCCAGCAAGCACACGCCTACTTTTTTATAGCGGTAGCCGGGTTTGTAGATTTGGTACAATGCTTTTTTGGCTGACGCAATCAGCCTGAGGGTATCGTTGGTTGCAACAGGAAGGGTGATGGTGATACTGTTAGAATACTGAGCGTCTTTCACACTAAAGCGGTTGGTGTGTAAAAACACGTTGATAAAAGTAGCACAGGATTTCTGTGCGCGCAATACTTCAGCTACTTCAGAGATGTAATAGGCACAGGCTTCTTCGATAAGCCCAAGGTCTTCCAGGGGCCGTCCAAACGATTTGGCGGTGCCTATCCCCTTTTTGGGTTTGGGCATTTCCTGAATGCCCAGGCGGGGCCGCCCGTTAAGTTCGTCCCAGATGCGCAACCCCACTACCGTCATATGCCTGCGCACCCATCCGGCAGAGAGTTTTGTGAATTCATAAGCGGTATGCACCCCAATGGATTTCAATCGTTTGGCGTGTTGTCTGCCAATGCCCCACACGTCCTCTACCTTAAGCCATTTGAGTGCTTTGATGCGTTTCTCTTCCGTATCGATGACATACACCGTGTTGAGCTGTCTGTGGAATTTCTTGGCAATGCGGTTGGCCGCTTTGGCGAGCACTTTGGTTTTTGCAACCCCCACACCCACAGGCAGCCCGGTGTAACGATAAACGCGGTCTCTGATTTGAGCCGCATAAGCGGTTGCATCGGCAGAGATAATTCCGGTGACATCGATGAACGATTCGTCAATGCTATAAACTTCAACCTGTGGTGAAAACTGATGCAGGATATTCATGACCCGTTGTGACATTTCGCCATAAAACGCATAGTTGGAAGAAAACACATTCACCTGATGCGCCTTGAGTTGCTCCCTGATCTTAAACACCGGCTCAAACATAGGAATGTCGGTAAGTGCTTTGGCCTCGCGGTTGGCCGCAATCACACAGCCGTCATTATTGCTGAGCACCACCACGGGTTTTCCCCACAAATCAGGGCGAAAGACCTGCTCACAGGAAGCATAGAAACTGTTGCAATCAATCAGGGCTACCATTACACTTTGTGGATTATATAAGTAATCACTCCCCAGAGCACATATTCCTTGTCCAGGTTTTGTAGTTGAATCTCTCTGATAAAAAAATCTCCATCCTCCACCACGACGGCCAGCCGGTTGTTCTGAGGGGCACGTGAGCGGTCAACGATAAGCACGTCATTATCATATATACGGAATAATTCCAAATCCCTGCCCTTCACACGAATAAAAAACGTAGCATCACGGTTGTCAACCAACTCGTCGTGCAAATCAATGGGTTGCTCAGCATAATGTGTTGCAGCACTCGGAAAACCTGTTTGTTTTGAGACTTCAGGAGTGTGTCGCTGGTGCTTTTTCTTCAACTGTTTTATTTGATTCATCTCCATAGTCAAAATTATAAAATTAGGAAATATTCCATCATTTTAAAGTGTTAATTTTTGAGATAGTTATCAAAATAAAAAAGTATCTTAGGAGGTAAAAATGTAACAAGCTGACATTCATTGCGACAAACAAACCAATCAATCAAAATCATTCTATTATGAAAATTAAATCAATTACTATTCTGTGGGTACTCTTGATGAGTATCACGCTTGCTCCGGCACAATCCATTGAACAACAAATCGATGCCCTGTTTACAGAAGCCTATCCGGCTGACAAACCCGGTGCAACCGTACTCATTGCCAAAGACGACAAAGTCATTTACCGAAAGGCGTTTGGCATGGCCAATCTGGAGCTGAATGTGCCTATGAAACCAGAAAGTGTTTTGGAACTGGCTTCCATTACCAAGCAGTTTACCTCCGTTGCCATCCTGATGCTCATGGAACAAGGCAAGCTGAGCCTTGAAGACCCGCTGTCAAAGTTCATTGCCGACTATCCCAGGGGCAATCAAATCACCATCCATCATTTGCTCAACCATACCTCGGGAATTAAGAGCTATACTGATGTGGCCGAGTTTATGAAATTAGCACGAACCGACATGACCCCTTTGGAAATCATCAACAGTTTTAAGGATTTGCCTATGGAGTTTGAACCCGGAGAACGCTATGCTTATAACAATTCGGGGTATATACTTTTAGGGTATATCATTGAACAGGTTTCAGACATGAGTTATGAAGAATACATTCAGAAAAACATCTTTGACGAGCTGGGCATGAACAACTCCTATTACGGAAGCAGAAGCAGGATTATTCCCAACCGTGCCAGTGGTTATCAGCCTTCCGGCGAAAGCCATAGAAATGCTGAGTATCTTAGCATGACTATTCCCTATGCTGCAGGCTCCTTGATGTCAACCGTAGATGACATGTTTTTATGGAGTAAAGCCATTCATCACAACACACTCATTTCAGAAAAAAGCAAGCAACTGGCCTTTACCAATAACACACTCAACGACGGCAAACCAACTTATTATGGTTATGGGTGGGGTGTCAATGAACTTGCCGGATTCACTTCCATTGAACATACCGGGGGTATTTTTGGGTTTACTACATCAGGCATTTATGTGCCCGAAAAGAATATCTACTCCATCGTGTTGTCCAACGACAATGGTAATGGACCCGAGCCCTATAACCTTAAAGCAACAGCAATTGTTTTGGGCAAGCCCTTGGTTGAAAAACCGGCAGTAACCCTCACTGAAGAGCAACTACAAAAGTGGACGGGAGCCTATCAATTTGAAGAGGTCGTGCGCTTTATCACATACAACGATGGGGCGCTTTACAGCACACGTGAGGGCGGACAACCGTTTAAACTGATTCCGCTTTCTGAAAATAGCTTTCAGTTTGAAGACAGTTTCACCACCTATGACTTTTCTATGGAAAACGGAAAAAAAGTAAGCCTTTTTACTGACCGGATTAATAAAAGTAAAGGGGTTGAAACTGACAAAACCCCGGAACCTGAAAAGGAATCCATCTCATTGCCACAGGAAATTCTTGCCAGCTATGAAGGCACCTATGAACTGCAACCTTCTTTTCAAATTGTAGTAACCACCAAAGATGACCGAATTTTTGCCCAGGCAACCGGCCAGCCGCAATTTGAGATTTTCGCTGAAAACGAAAACACCTTTTTCCTTAAAGTAGTGGAAGCCAAAGTAACTTTCAATAAAAATCCTGACGGCACTGTTAAAAGCTTGACCCTGTTTCAGGGTGGACAGGAAATGGAAGGAAAGAAAATTAAGTAATTGGAACTCATTGTATACAAACCTCCATCAAACGATGGAGGTTTTTTTATGCCTTAAGGTTTCCCAGAAGTTCAGACATAAAAAATAAAATTTAGTATCTTTCCGCAATTAATAACATAATCCCATATTTTAATGATGAAAACAGTATACTCCAAACAAAATGTCCCTTCAAAGATGCTATTTATAGCATTTTTTGTTGCTTCATTTTTACTTTCCCCTTTCAACACAATTCTTGCTCAGGGTGTAACTCCTGACCACATTGCAAAAATGAAAACGGTCACCGGCAGCACCATTTCAGAGAATGGAACTTATGTAGCCTACACAGTAAGCGCTCCGGCTGATGCTTTCAAGGAAAACAAAACAAACGCAACACACCTGTATGTCCTGAACACCTCTACCGGTGAAACCAAACCTTATTTCACCTCAGGTAGCGTGAGTCAGGTAAATTTCAGACCTTCAAAAGGAACCATCACCTTCTTAAGCAAACCGTCAGGAGATGATACCAATGCGCTTTTCGAAATGAGTATAGACGGCGGGGAGGCAACAAAACTCTTTTCCCACAGCACCAGTATTTCAAACTACAGCTGGCAGGCAGATGGCAACCGCCTGGCTTTTTCGATTTCGGAAAAAGACGACAAGCCCGAAACACCACTTAGCTACTCCCCTGACTTTTATGAAGAGGATTTCAGTCAAAGAAAAGCATTTATTGTAGACCTGTCTGCTTCCAATCCTGAACCATTACAACTGAATATCGATGGCAATGTATATATGATGAGCTGGAGTCCTGATGGCAACAAACTGGCTGTATCGGCCGCCCCTACTTCATCTGTGGATGATTCATATATGAAACAAGGCATTGTAATTGTAAGCAGCAGCACACGCAACGTAATTGCTAACATTGACAATGAAGGTAAATTAGGCCAGATAGAATGGAGCCCAAACAATAGCCAACTGGCATTGAAAGCTGCAAAAGATATTCACGACCCAATTGACGGACGCATTTTAATTGTTTCGGCCAATGGAGGGACTCCTCAAATAATCAACGCAGATTATAAGGGTAAATATGAATCTATTAAATGGACAGATGCAAACACCATTCACTATTTGGCAAGCGAAGGAACAAGCTCAGTATTAGGAAGCATTCGACCTGATGGCAGTGGCAATCAACAGATTTTCAAATCTGATGCCCATAATATCACCTCCTTTTCCAGAGCTTCAAATGGATCAATGTCATTTACAGCGAGCTCACCTCAACACCCCACAGAGCTTTTTACGCTGGCAGCTACCAAAAATGCAGCTCCTCAAAAGAGAACAAACAACAATCCGTGGTTAAGTGAAGTACAACTTGGAAAACAAGAAGTGATAACTTACAAAACTCGCGATGGGGCATATGACATTCAGGGAATTTTGATGTATCCTTTAAATTATCAATCGGGTACAAATGTTCCTTTAATTACTGTGGTGCACGGTGGACCGGAAGCCCATTATACCAATGGCTGGCTCACAGCCTATTCCATACCCGGACAAATGGCAACCGCCAAAGGATATGCAGTTTTTTATCCAAACTACAGAGGTAGTACAGGCAGAGGAGCCGAGTTTGCTTATAGCAGCCAGGGCGACCTTGCCGGTAAAGAGTTTGACGATATTGTTGATGGTGTAGATTACCTGATTGAACAGGGCATCGCAGACAAAGACCGAATTGGTGTGACAGGTGGTTCATACGGAGGGTATGCTTCAGCCTGGATGAGCACCTATTATTCTGACCGTTTTGCTGCAGCCGTAATGTTTGTTGGAATCAGTAATAACATTTCAAAATGGGGAACCAGTGATATTCCTGAAGAATTGTATTTGGTACACTCCAGAAAACGCATTTGGAACGATTGGGATGGCTATCTTAAAAGAAGTCCTGTGTATTATGTAGACCGTTCTGAAACGCCTATTCTTATAATGCACGGAGCCGATGACCCAAGAGTTCACCCGGCACAGTCTATGGAGTTGTACCGTCATCTGAAAGTTAGAAAACCTGAACTTCCGGTAAGATTGATCTATTATCCCGGAGAAGGACATGGTAACCGAAATTCAGGTTCAAAATATGATTACAACCTAAGGATGTTACAATGGTTTGACACCTACCTGATGAGTGGTGATGCCAAGGCAGAAAAACCTAGTTTGGATTTACCGGTGAAAAAGTAAATCAATTTATAATATGAAAATAAAAGCCCCCAAATTGGGGGCTTTTTTTGGTAATTTATAGAACAGTTGAAATTTCAATCTGATTCAGAGAATCCTTTTTCATCAATCGCTGGAAATACTAAAGTGAAAGTTGTCGCTTTCTCACTTTTTATGTTCATTTTCGCTTAACAAAATTTTATTTTGCACGCTTCAGTGAACAAAAAAAGTGATTTACTAACGTAAATCACTTTTGTGCTTGTCGGGATGACAGGATTTGAACCTGCGACCCCACGCCCCCCAGGCGTGTACGCTACCAGACTGCGCCACATCCCGAAAATATGTTAAATAAGCTCAAATTATAATTTATTAAACAGTTAGAATATTACATCCTAACCTTCAAGTGGTGCAGCCCGCCCTGAGCTTGTCGAAGGGCCACATCCCGAAAATATGTTAAATAAGCTCAAATTATAATTTATTAAACAGTTAGAATATTACATCCTAACCTTCAAGTGGTGCAGCCCGCCCTGAGCTTGTCGAAGGGCCACATCCCGAAAAATATGTAAATAAGCTCAAATTATAATTTATTAAACAGTTAGAATATACATCCTAACCTTTAAGTGGTGCAGCCCGCCCTGAGCTTGTCGAAGGGCCACATCCCGAAAATGTGTTGGTAAGCTCAAAGTTAAAATTTTAAAAAGGATATCACCTCTAATTCATAAAGAGGTGCAGCCCGTGCTGAGCTCATCGAAGTACCACATCTAGTTCAACAAAATTGTCGGGGTGGCAGGATTCGAACCTGCGACCTCCTGCTCCCAAAGCAGGCGCGATAACCGGGCTACGCTACACCCCGAAAAATATTATTCGGTTTTTTGTCAATTTGACTGCTCAATATTTTTAAGAACAAAAACAACTTGTGTTTTTTCGGATTGCAAATATATATTTTATGTTAAGATTAGCAGGCATTTTATTTCTTTTTTTTATCTTATAAAAGAAAATAACTTTGTAAAATTAACAATGGGTATTTTTCGATTCTAACAATATAATTTTTTTTTAATACTTGAAAAATTAAGTGTTGTGATTATTAAATACAGAGACTCCTTTATAAATTAAAACGTTAAAAATAAAAAACTATGAAAATTAAAATTTTACTGCTTCTTTTTTCCGGTTGGTTTATCAGTTGTGCGCAAGTCAAGCAAAATGACATTGAAATAAAACCCCAACAAGGCTCCTATACGTTTGAAACTGTTTTTTCAAATGTAGCGATACCCTGGGGACTTGCGTGGTTGCCGGACGGATCTATGCTGGTGGGAGATAAAAGCGGTGAGGTTACACTTGTAAATGGCAACAATGAGCTTACTATTTCTACCGGTTTTGAGGATCTGTATTTAAGAGGTCAGGGTGGTCTTTTGGATATCTTGCCTCACCCCGATTATGAAAACAACAAATGGATTTATTTCGCCTACGCTTCCTCAATGGGTGAAGGTGAAGGAGGAAATACCAAGATTGTAAGAGCAAAACTTGAAGAAAATAAATTAACTCAAATTGATGAGCTTTACAAAGCATCTCCCAATTCCGCCAAGGGCGTTCATTTCGGTTCCCGAATGGTTTTTGATAAGCAGGGTTATTTATATTTCACCATAGGCGACCGAGGAAACCGGGACGAAAATCCACAAGACATTACCCGCGATGGTGGAAAAATCTACAGAATTAACGACGACGGTAGCATTCCCGGAGACAACCCTTTTGTAAATGAAGCCGGAGCAAAAACAGCCATTTATTCTTATGGCCACAGAAATCAACAAGGAATGGATATCCATCCCGAAACGGGTGAGATCTGGACCCATGAACACGGACCTAAGGGAGGTGACGAAATTAACATCACCAAAAAAGGTGCAAATTATGGCTGGCCCCTAATTACCTATGGCGTGAACTACAGTGGAACCACCATCACCGAAAAAACCCACAAAGAAGGAATGGAACAACCACTTTACTATTGGATCCCATCTATAGCCCCAAGCGGAATGACATTTGTAACAGGGGACAAGTATCCCGACTGGAAAGGACATCTTTTAGTGGGTTCACTAAAGTTTCAATACCTCGAATTGCTTAAAATAAACAACAATCAAGTAACAGAACGTCAAAAAATCGCTGAAGACATTGGAAGGTTGCGCACAGTAAAAATGGGTCCCGATGGATATGTTTATATGGGTGTTGAAGGCAAAGGAATTGTAAAAGTAATTCCTAATTAGCCTTGAATATACAACTAGTAGGTAAAATTGTTTTTACAAGCGTATTGCTGTTTGTTATTCACAAGACCCCAGTTTTTTTTGAGGAAGCAGGTCTTTATTTAAACATACCGGAAACTCAGCAACAGCAACAGGAAGTTTTAGAAGAAAGCATCAACAGAGGAAGAACCGTTTACAATGATTTTTGTGTCCAATGTCATTTACCGGATGGAAAAGGAACCGAAGGAGTTTTTCCACCATTGGCAGATTCTGACTGGTTAATGGAAAAACGAACAGAGAGCATCCATTCTGTTAAATACGGTTTGAAAGGTGAAATTGTCGTGAACGATATTCAATACAACAATATGATGCCACCAATGGGACTTCTTGACAGAGAAGTTGCCGATGTGATGAATTATATTATGAACTCCTGGGGCAATACTCAGCATAAAATGGTCACACTTGAAGAGGTCAAATCCATAAACAAATAATATTTGATCTGAAACATCTCCTTATTTGGCGCTATTACTAAAAAATAAACCTCATTTAAAAAATCAAATTATTGTTACCTTTGCCAAAACAGAAACAAAATGCTTATAATTGGTATTGCCGGTGGCACCGGAAGTGGTAAAACAACTGTGGTGAATCAAATCATCAATGAATTACCACCCAATGAAGTGGGAGTGATTTCGCAGGACTCTTACTATAAAGACACTTCTCACCTTCCATTTGAAGAAAGGGTAAAGATTAATTTTGACCACCCAAAAGCCATTGATTTCGAATTGCTTGTAGCGCATTTAAAAGAGCTCAAACAAGGAAAAACAATAGAACAACCGGTCTATTCATTTGTTGAGCACAACCGTACCAAAGAGACCGTTGCAACTGCCCCAAAACATGTGATGATCGTAGAGGGTATTTTGATACTTACACATCCTGATATTAGAGATATGTTTGACATTAAAATTTATGTACACGCTGATAGTGACGAACGGCTCATAAGAAGACTTAAAAGAGATATTGCAGAACGGGGTCGTGACCTTGATGAAGTTTTAAGCCGCTATCAAACAACCTTAAAACCCATGCATCAGCAGTTTATTGAACCCACAAAAGAATATGCTGATATCATCATTCCAACAAATCGTTATAATACGGTAGCCGTTGATATTGTAAGAACAATCATTAATCAAAAACTAAACGTTTAATTTGAAACTATCTGATTTAAAAAAGAACAAAAGCTTTCAGTTTTTTAGCAACAAATACTTCATTATTGCTATTGTTTTTGTCGTATGGATGTTTTTTTTTGATGCCAATTCTTTTTTTGTACATCAGGAGTTAAACCAGGAAATAAACGAATTAGAAAACAATAAAAACTATTTCCAAGACGAAATCACCAGAGATAAAGAGTTTCTTGAAAAACTAAAAGATGAGGATGAATTGGAAAAATTTGCGCGCGAAACCTATTATCTTAAAAAAGAAAATGAAGAGATTTTTATTATTGAACACGAGGACAGCCTAAAAAACAATCAACATGAATAAATCGCTTTTCAATAAGTTCAACCCTGTTTCTTCCAAAGAGTGGAAACAAAAAATACAAGCCGACCTTAAAGGAGCTGACTTTAATGAAACATTGCTTTGGAAATCTCCTGAAGGCATTCATGTAAAACCGTTTTATCACCGTGATGAATTAAAGGAAAACTTCTCCCCCATACCTTCTCAACCCAAAAGATGGGATGTTGGGCAGTTTATTTTTATTGATGATGCCACCATTGCAAACAAACTGGCACTGGATGCGCTTCAGCGTGGTGCAGAAGCTATTTACTTCACTGCCGAGCAGGAATTTGACATAGAAAAACTTTTTAAAAATATTCCGGTTGAAAACCATACATTTTATTTTGACTTAAAATTTCTTTCGCCGAAATCCTGGAAGCATCCAGCTTTCGCAAATGCTAATATTCACGTTTTAAACGACATTATCAACCACCACACCCAAGACGGAAACTGGCACAACAACCTAAAAGAAGATTTCAGTCATCTTGAAGAACTACTTGCTGAAACCCAAACGATTTTTGTTGATACAACGGGCTATCAGAATGCCGGAGCAACAATAACCCAGCAGCTTGCTTATGCCCTGGCACATCTCAATGAATATTTCAATGCATTTGAATCCAAACCTGCGATCCTAAAAAAAGTGATTTTCAAAGTGGCCGTGGGCAGCAATTACTTTTTTGAAATTGCTAAAATCAGAGCTTTGCGTTTGTTATATACAAGCTTAGCCAAAGAATACAGTTTCAATGCAGATTGCCACATCATAGCCACACCCTCAAAACGCAACAAAACACTCTATGACTACAACGTCAATATGCTGCGAACCACCACAGAGTGTATGAGTGCCGTTTTAGGTGGAGCTGATACCATTTGTAATTTACCCTATGATGCACTGTACCATAAAAGCAACGAATTTGGAGAGCGCATCTCCCGAAATCAATTGCTTATTTTAAGACACGAAAGCTATTTTGATTCGGTTACCAATGCTTCAGACGGGTCCTATTATATTGAAAGTTTAACAACACAATTAGCGGAAAAAGCGCTGGAAGTCTTTAAGGATATAGAAAAAGGCAGCGGATTCCTCAATCAGTTAAAAGAAGGGGTTATTCAGAAAAAAATAAAAGAGAGTGCTGCCAAAGAACAACAAGACTTTGACAAAGGCGAAAAAGTATTGCTGGGTACCAACAAACACCCCAACAAAGAAGACCGGATGAAAAATGATTTGGAGCTCTACCCTTTCGTAAAAACAAAACCAAGAAAAACACTCATAGAGCCTGTCATAGAAAGACGACTGGCTGAAAAAGTGGAACAAGAACGACTTGATAATGAGTAGTTTTCTACT
The DNA here is from genome assembly GCF_014640155.1 of Planktosalinus lacus. Lineage (GTDB taxonomy): Bacteria > Bacteroidota > Bacteroidia > Flavobacteriales > Flavobacteriaceae > Planktosalinus > Planktosalinus lacus. The sequence continues at coordinate 132,948 of NZ_BMGK01000002.1, forward strand.
CAAATGCGTATATTTGAATAAATTAAAACCCTATGGAAGCCATTAGAAAAATTGTTAAAGTTATAGACAATACTATAACAATAACGCTACCTGAGAATTTTGCAGACGGAGAGGTCGAAGTTATTGTATTAAATAATGATTCTATCTTTACCTTAAACGATACTCAAAAAGAAATTCTCAATCAACGTTTATCAGAACCTGAAGATCATTATATATCTGCAGAACAATCAATAGGGTATTTAAAAAAAAAATATGGCCTTTAAAGTCCTGGTACTTTTACAAGCGCAAAGGGAGATTGATGAAGCTATTACTTACTATGAAGAAATAAGCCCCTCAATTCCTGAAAAATTTATTGAAGATGTATCATCAGCATACGATACCCTATCCAAAAACCCTCATTATCAAAAACGTTACTTAAACTTTAGAGGATTTCCGTTGAAACGATTTCCATTTATATTGTTCTTCGACCTAAATGAAAAACAACAAATAGTAAAAATTATATCGTGTTTTCATACAAGTAAAAATCCCGATGATTATCCAAAAAAGTAACTCCTAATTTTAAAATGACTAGAAAAAACATACAACATATAAAAATCCAAAGTTCTGAAAACAAGCATCAGTCTTCAAATCAGAAATTGGAAACTGCGGAAGGCTTTTCCATAAAAAAATCCTATTCCAAAGAAGATATTGACCATTTGGAACATCTCGACTTTGCTGCGGGAATAGCACCTCATTTAAGAGGCCCCTACTCCACCATGTATGTTCAAAAGCCTTGGACTATTCGCCAATATGCCGGTTTTTCAACAGCAGAAGACAGCAATGCCTTTTACCGAAGAAATCTTGCCGCGGGCCAAAAAGGACTCTCTGTAGCATTTGATCTTGCTACCCACCGCGGGTATGACAGTGATCACGAACGAGTGCAAGGGGATGTTGGTAAGGCAGGAGTAGCTATTGACAGTATCGAAGACATGAAAATCCTCTTTGACCAGATTCCGCTGGATAAAATGAGTGTGTCAATGACCATGAACGGTGCCGTGTTACCCATTATGGCATTTTACATCGTCGCTGCAGAAGAACAAGGGGTTTCTCCTGAACAACTTTCAGGAACCATCCAGAATGACATTCTCAAGGAATTTATGGTGCGTAACACCTATATCTACCCACCTACGCCGTCAATGAAAATCGTTTCAGATATCTTTGAATATACCTCGAAAAACATGCCGAAGTTCAATTCCATCAGTATCTCAGGATACCATATGCAGGAGGCCGGTGCCACTTGTGATATTGAGTTGGCTTACACCCTGGCAGATGGACTGGAATATTTAAGAACAGGCATCGCCGCCGGAATGGACATAGACAGCTTTGCGCCACGCCTTTCGTTCTTTTGGGCCATCGGGATGAATCACTTTATGGAAATCGCTAAAATGCGTGCCGCACGTATGCTCTGGGCAAAAATTGTCAAGCAATTCAATCCGAAAAACGAAAAATCACTTGCCCTGCGCACCCATTGCCAAACCAGTGGATGGAGCTTAACTGAGCAAGACCCGTTTAACAACGTAGCGCGTACTTGTATTGAAGCCGCTGCTGCTGCTTTTGGCGGAACACAATCCCTGCATACCAATGCACTGGACGAAGCCATTGCTTTGCCTACAGACTTTTCGGCACGCATTGCCAGAAACACCCAGCTATTTTTACAGCATGAAACTGAAATTACCCGCACCGTTGACCCCTGGGCAGGCAGTTATTATGTAGAAAACCTCACCCACGAGATCGCAAACAGAGCCTGGGAGCTCATTCAGGAAGTCGAGGAACTGGGTGGCATGACCAAAGCTATTGAAGCCGGTATTCCTAAAATGCGCATAGAAGAAGCAGCAGCAAAAAAGCAAGCTCGCATTGACAGCAGCCAGGATATTATTGTAGGTGTAAACAAATACCGTCTGAAACAGGAGGACCCGCTTCAGATACTGGATGTAGACAATCAAAAAGTGCGTTTATCACAAATTGAACGCTTAAACAAGATAAAGTCTGAGCGAAATTCTGAAAAAGTAACTGCTACTCTTGAAAAATTAACCGAATGTGCCCGCACGGGTGAAGGAAATTTACTAGCTTTAGCGGTAGAAGCTGCCCGTGAAAGAGCCACACTGGGAGAAATCAGTGATGCGCTTGAAACAGCATTCGGCAGGTATAAAGCACAAATTAAATCTTTTAGTGGTGTGTACAGCAAAGAAATAAAACAAGACCCCTCTTTTGAAAAAGCACGGGAAATGGCCAATGAGTTCGCTGAACTTGAAGGTCGTCGTCCGCGTATCATGATTGCAAAAATGGGCCAGGACGGTCACGATCGTGGAGCCAAAGTAGTCGCTACGGGCTATGCCGACGTGGGTTTTGATGTGGATATTGGACCACTATTTCAAACCCCAAAAGAAGCTGCCAAACAAGCCGTGGAAAACGATGTGCATATTCTGGGCATATCTTCATTAGCTGCAGGACATAAAACACTGGTTCCTCAGGTAATTAACGAACTAAAGAAATACGGTCGTGAAGATATTATGGTGATTGTGGGTGGCGTGATACCGCAACAGGATTACCAATATCTATTTGATGCCGGTGCGGTTGCTGTGTATGGTCCCGGTACAAAAATTAGTGAAGCCGCTATTGAAATTTTGCAGATTTTGATGGATTCTGTAAATTAAAAAAGCAAGTCTTTTAATATCAAATATTTTAAGGGTAGTGAAATAATTCCTTATTTTTACAATATGGAAATCAAATTTCAAACCAAAGAAGAAAGTAAAAAGCAACAACTGGAAGAATTTTTAAAACTTTCAGGAGGTGAACGAGTTTGGCATTTCTTTTCGACGAGTGCACAAATTAACCGATTTCCCCGTAAAAACAAAATTGAAAAAACTGACAATTTTGTGATACATATCAATTTAAAGGATGCTAGCAGAAAACTGGAATAAGTCAATTGAAGAATTCATTGCTGAAGCAAACAAGCAAGAAATGGAAATGATTATGGTAGGTGGCGGTGCAGTAAACTTTCATGGCTATCAACGACATTCTGCTGATGTTGATTTTTGGATTAATCCAACAAATGAAAATTTCAAAAAATTGCTTTTAGTTTTTCAAAATTTAGGTTACAATATCAATGAGTTTCCTGCTTCAGTTTTGAAAGGTGAACAAAATATTTCACTTAAATTTTCTCCGGTTCATATCGACATAGAGTTAATTACTCGTTTTTCAGTTAATAAATCTTTCGAAGAAGCCTTTGCTGAAAGTGAGGTAGTCGAGTTTAAAGAAAATCAAAAAATATACAGATGGCGCGTTCTTTCACTTGAAGATTTAATTCTAAGTAAAGTAAAATCAGGAAGGCCGAAGGATCTATTAGACATTCAAGAGTTAAAAAAAATAAATAATATATAATCTACAAAAATGAACTACAACCAAAAAATGCTTCGCGACGATGCCCTGAAAGGAAAAACCATAGTAGTAACAGGAGGTGGCAGCGGACTGGGGAAGTCCATGGGAACCTATTTTCTTGAACTGGGTGCCAATCTGGTCATCACTTCCCGTAATCTGGAAAAACTCCAAAATACGGCTAAAGAAATGGAAGAAACCACCGGTGGAAAAGTGCTTTCAGTGGCGTGTGATGTCAGGAATTATGACGAAGTAGAAGCGATGGTCAAAGCCTCCGTTGCTGAATTTGGTCAGGTAGATGTTTTATTGAACAACGCTGCCGGTAATTTTATTTCACCAACTGAACGCCTCTCTGCCAATGCGTTTGATACCATCATCGATATCGTTTTAAAAGGAAGTAAAAACTGCACGCTGGCCTTTGGCAAACACTGGATTGATAAAAAAGAAACCAATAAAACAATTCTCAACATAGTAACAACCTATGCTTGGACCGGTTCCGCTTTTGTGGTTCCCAGTGCAACAGCTAAAGCCGGTGTTTTGGCGATGACCCGCTCGCTTGCAGTAGAATGGGCAAAATATGGCATTCGTCATCACGCAATTGCTCCGGGACCCTTCCCAACCAAAGGTGCCTGGGACAGATTACTGCCCGGTGAATTAAAAGAAAAGTTTGACCTTGCTAAAAAAGTGCCCTTGAAACGTGTGGGTGATCATCAGGAGTTAGCCAATCTGGCGGCTTATCTTGTTTCCGATTTTGCGCACTACCTCAACGGCGAAGTTATCACCATTGACGGTGGCGAATGGTTGAAAGGTGCCGGTCAATTCAATCTCCTGGAAATGGTAACCCCTGAAATGTGGGATATGTTTGAAATGATGGTGAAATCTAAAAAATAAATCTCTAATTTTTCTCTTTTTGCTTAAGCTTGATACGCCATTCAAATTGGTGGGTTGAGACAATTTCTCCTGTTGAATCCTTACCCACAGAGGTCATCCAGAAAGTGATTCCCTCACCGGTTTTTTTTGTTTCTGAAATGGCATCAAGTACTTTTTGACCGTCTACACAAGTAAACGTAATGGTACCGGTCGCTTTCTTTGAATAATTCCCTTGTAGATTGGCTACCAACATAGTTATTTTTAAATCAGTTTCCTTGATGTGCATCATCACAAGCACACCTGTACTCAATTCTGCCGCCATCGCCTGAACAGCAAAATAAATTGACCGAAATGGATTTTGGTTGATCCATCGATGCCTGACCGTAGTAGTACATTTTGTACCATCAAGCGCTTTTAACCGAACGCCACTTAGAAAAGCCGCCGGTAATTTGAAAGCTAAAAAACTATTGATTTTTCCGGGAGTAAGCTTCATAAGAGTGCTAATTTACAGTAATTCACATTAAAATCATTAATAATTTTCAATTATTGAATTGTTAATTTTATGTTAAATATTAGTACTGTGTTTTGCATAATACTGTTTTTTATACATATATTTGCATTGTAATATAATAGGTATTATAATTTCACTTTAATTAAAGAGGATTCATTCATCAAAAATCAATCAATTAAATCAATCAAAAAATGAGCACGTTAGTTAGTATTTTGTTGGCAATAGTAATGGAACTTTTAAACCCTGCAACTATTGGATCGGTGGAAATAGAAAATACACCAAACCGGATCGAAGCTGAAGAAGTTTTATATTTTTCTGAAGATTTGCCAACTGTAACCCCAATTAAAAATTGTTAATATGAACATAGAAAACACAAAAGCACAGATGCGTAAAGGAGTGCTTGAGTATTGCATCCTTTCCATCCTAAAAGATGGCGAGGCCTATACCTCAGATATACTCGAAACGCTAAAAGATGCTAAGATGCTGGTGGTGGAAGGTACCGTTTATCCCCTTCTCACCCGACTTAAAAATGCGGGGCTGTTAAGCTATCGCTGGGAAGAGTCTACTAGTGGACCACCTAGAAAATACTATGAACTTACCGAAACCGGTAGATTATTTTTAAAAGAATTAGACGGAACCTGGGATGACTTAATCCTGGCCGTCTCCAAAGTAACACGTCAAAAAAAATAACCATGAACAAAACAGTAAACATAAATTTAGCAGGAACCTTTTTCCACATCGATGAAGATGCTTTTGGAAAACTAAATCGCTATTTAAGTGCTATTAAACGTTCCTTTTCAGACCCCCAAGGGCGTGACGAAATCATAAAAGATATTGAAGCCCGTATTGCCGAACTATTTTCAGAAAAACTGGATAGCCACAAGCAGGTTATTACTATGAAAGAGTTGGATGAAGTAATCGCCATCATGGGTCAACCCGAAGATTACGCTGTTGATGAGGAAATTTTTACCGATAAAAATTATGATTCAGCAAAAAGTGAAAGCCAGTCAACTAAAGCCCATAAAAAACTGTTCAGAGACCCTGACAATAAATATATTGGTGGTGTGTCTTCAGGCTTGGGTCATTACATTGGTCTTGATGCCATCTGGATTCGTTTGATTTGGATTTTACTCACTATTTTTTCAAGTGGTACCTTTATCTTAATATATATTATCTTCTGGATTTTAGTACCCGAAGCTGTTACTACGGCCGATAAACTAACAATGAGAGGTGAACCCGTAAACATCTCAAACATTGAAAAAAAGTTTAAAGAAACCTATGACAGTGTGGCTGATAAAGTAAAAAATGCCGATTATGACGCCTATGGCAAAAAAATAAAATCAAGTTCTGAAACCTTTTTTGACACCCTGGGAAAAGTAATTATGGCTTTACTTACTGTGTTTGTAAAATTCATAGGTGTGTTGATTATTCTTGTGGCTGCGGTAACTCTGATTGGCCTGTTTATCGGCTTATTTGTTTCCGGAATGACCGGGTTTTTTGGAGCTTGGAACACAGATTTTTTACACGTGGTAAATGAATCTATTGCCCCTATCTGGCTAATTTCAGTGATGATCTTTCTAGCCGTCGGTATTCCTTTCTTCTTCCTGTTTATTTTAGGTCTTAAAATTCTTGTAGACAATTTAAAATCAATTGGAAAAGTAGCTAATCTTACCCTACTTGCCGTTTGGTTAATAGCAGTCTTTACTCTGATCACTATTGGCGTAATGCAGGCTATGGAACGCTCTAATGAAGGGAACGTTATCAACACCCAGGAATTAAACATAAAAGCAAACGATACCTTATACCTTGCAATGAGAACAAATACACAGTTTGGGAATGATGTCAGTAAAAGAGGTGGTTTCTCTTTAAAATATGATGAAAATGACAATCAGGTAATCTATTCAAATAACATCCGGTTAATCGTACGATCAACAAAAGATTCCCTGGCGTCTCTTTTAATCAACAGAAAAGCCCATGGTAAAGAGTATCTTGAAGCAAAAAACAGAGCAGAAGCCATCGAATACAATTATGTTTTTAATCAAAACAGCCTCACATTAGATGGGTACTTTCTTGCGAATGTAGAAGACAAATATCGTGATCAGGAAATTGAAATCACTCTATATTTACCGGTGGGTAGTGTTTTAAATGCAGATAACAACACCTATTCATTTCACAGAAACACCTCCGGGTACAGAGACATATTGAACAACGGTCAGGAAGGTTATTATCTTGAAATTCAAGACGGAAAAACAGTGTGTATGGATTGCCCTGAGGAGTCATCTGAATCAAATGATGACTTTGAATACTACAGTATTGATTGGGACGATGAAAACTGGCAGGAAACCTGGAAAGATGGCAATAAAATCAAGATTGACAGAGATGGAATTGATATTAACATCACCGATGAAAAAGATTCTGTGAGGGTAATGCTCAATAAAAAAGGAATTAAAGTAAAATCAAACTAAGATAACTATTATGAAAATTTTCAAACTTACATTCGCATTGGTATTGCTTGCAATTACGAGCAGTTGTGAATTTAATTTTCCATTTAATTCAATAGAAGGTAATGGAAATGTAATAAAAGATGAACGTATTTTTTCTGAAAAAATAGATGTCGTGAGAGCCAGTACCGGTCTTGAAGTAATCTTACTCGAAAGTATGGTGCAATCGGTCACAGTTGAAGCAGATGAAAACTTAATAGATGTCATTGAAACAAACTTTGACAACGGGGTTTTACACATTAAAACCAATGAAAATATCCGAAGAGCAAAGTCAAAAAAAGTGACAGTTGGCTTTGTGAGCCTTGAAGGGGTTGAAGCCAGCAGCGGAGCCAATCTAAAAAGCATATCAACAATTATTTCTGATAATTTATACCTTCAAACCAGTAGTGGCGCTCATATGGAAGTAACTGTTCTTTCAAAAGAATTGTCAGCAAAATCCAGTAGTGGTGCTGATATGAAAATCAAAGGTCAGGCCCTTAATTTCAACTCAAAAGCATCCAGCGGAAGCTCTATCAACGCCAAAGAACTTGAGGCTATTTATTGCACATCAAAAGCATCAAGTGGCGCAGATATTGTGCTAAACATAAAAAGTTCGCTGGACGCTAAAGCATCCAGTGGAGGTGACATAAAATACTATGGTGAGCCCAAAATAGTGAACCAAAATAAATCATCCTCAGGAAGCGTGAGAAAGTTGTAATTCCCAAACAACACTTAAAGATTAGCCTAATAAACACCATTGTTTATTAGGCTTTTTCATTAATTCAATATGACCAAAGTCATAGTAACTTATACAACCAAATTTTATCTTTGTGGCTGAAAATAAATAGTATGCAAAGTTTAATTGACAAATACAACGTTCCCGGTCCGCGATACACCAGCTATCCCACTGTTCCTTATTGGAATGAAAGTAGCTTTACAACTGATGCCTGGAGAAAACGATTGAAAATTCAGTTTGACCGTTTCAATGAAAACGAAGGCATAAGTCTTTACATTCACCTGCCTTTTTGCGAAAGCCTTTGCACATTTTGCGGTTGCCATAAACGCATCACAAAAAGACACGAAGTTGAAGACCCTTATATCAATGCTATCCTAAAAGAATGGCAACTATACAAGCAATTGCTAGTTGAGAAACCCGTCATTAAAGAAATTCATTTAGGTGGCGGAACGCCTACCTTTTTCAGCCCAGATAACCTGACCAGAATGATAAAAGGAATTCTCAAAGATGCTATTTTAGACAAAGATTACAGCTTCAGCTTTGAAGGACATCCAAACAATACCACCAAAGAACATCTCCAAGCACTCTATGATGTTGGTTTTAGAAGGGTGAGCTACGGAGTACAAGATTATAATATGGCCGTTCAAATTGCCATTCACAGAATTCAGCCTTTTGAAAACGTGAAAAATGTGACGGAATGGGCACGCGAAATTGGATACACATCTGTGAGCCACGATATCATTTTTGGATTGCCCTATCAAACCCTGGAGCACGTCAAATACACCATCGAAAAAACCAAAGAACTCCAACCAGACCGTATTGCATTTTACAGCTACGCTCATGTGCCCTGGATTAAAGGAAATGGACAACGGGGGTTTAGTGAAGAAAATCTTCCCGCTGCCAAATTAAAGAGAACTCAATATGAAACAGGCAAACGCTTGCTGGAATCTTTGGGATATATTGAAATCGGAATGGATCACTTTGCACTCCCTTATGACGAATTGAGCATGGCTATGAAAAACAATACCCTGCATCGCAATTTTATGGGATACACAACCACCCAAAGTAAAATCATGATTGGGCTGGGGGTCTCTTCCATAAGTGACAGCTGGACAGCGTTTGCTCAAAATGAAAAAAAGATAGAGGAGTATTACAAACTGTTGGAAGAAAATGAAATTCCAGTTTACAGAGGGCATTTGCTCACTCAAAAAGATCAAATCATTAGAAAACACATTCTCAATCTGATGTGCAACCTGAAAACAGAATGGACCTCAACAGATGAAGAAATGATTAATTTTTCTGAAATTAAGGAGAACCTTAAAGAAATTGAAAAAGATGGATTGATAAGTATACACTCAAACTCCATTATAGTTCTTGAAAAAGGAAGGCCCTTCGTCAGAAATGTATGTATGGCTTTTGATATTTTATTACAACAAAAACAACCCGAAACGCGTTTGTTTTCTATGACTGTTTAACCTATAACACTATTTATTATGAAAAAAATCATTGTACCGGTAGACTTTTCAAAGCATTCTGAATACGCTTTAAAAGTAGCCGCAGACATAGCAAGAAAAAATAAAGCAGAACTTTTCTTATTGCATATGCTAGACATTTCAGACCAAATGATCAGCATCACAGAAGCTACAAAAAGACGTGAATTGTTGTTTTTTATGCAGCTGGCCAATAAACAATTTGAAAAATTTATCGACAAAGATTATATGAAAGGCATCAAGTCATCACCCATCATCAAGCATTACAAAGTGTTTGAAGAAGTGGACAACACTGCAAAAGAAATTGATGCCGAATTTATAATCATGGGGTCCAGAGGCTCCAGTGGAGTAAAAGGTTATTTCGTGGGTTCCAATACCGAAAAAGTAGTGAGAACTTCAGACATACCGGTGCTGGTTGTCAAATCTGAAGCAAAAGACTTTAATCCTAAAACCATCGTCTTTGCGTCAGATTTTAACAAAGAAAATTTAAATGCTTTTAAAACCATTAAGCAGTTTGCAGATTCTTATGATGCCACTTTAAAATTGGTTTATGTAAACACTCCAAATGCCAACTTTAAAAACACCCTTGAAATCAGGGAGCAAATGCGTAACTTTTTAAATAAAAATTCTATTTCAAACCACTCTGAGGATATTGTTATTTTCAATGATTATACAATCACTGATGGAATTCAAAATGCAGCCTTGATGTTACAGGCAGACCTGATTGCAATACCCACACACGGCAGAAAAGGCATCAATAAAATTCTGGCAGGCAGCATCAGTGAAGAAGTTGCTAATAAATCTGAAATTCCGGTATTGACAGTAAAAATTTAAACCTACCTACTTTGCTTAAAGATTAAAAGCCGTTTGAATTCAAGCGGCTTTTATTTTTAAGGCAGTTTCAATTATTAGACTTTAATATTGAAATACAATATTTTTAAAAAAAATCCATAATTTATGATGTTTTATAATTTATACTATAAAAAAATAACAATTTGATAAAAATGAACTGTTCAATATGATAATTATCATTCTTTATGACAATAGCAGATACTATTTTTACAGCTTTTAATGAATAAACCCTGTTCTTGTTTAAGAATTTTTTTAAAAAAATATCAATATGACTACAGTCATAAAGAATGAAAACTAAACAAAATAACTTTACACCATTAAAATTTAACTATCAAATCCCATTAAAATGAAAAGTATATTAAAAACAGCCCTTTTATTATTTGCCACGATAAGCTTAATATCTTGTGGAGGAGGAGAAAAAGAAGAAAAGAAAGACATTAAAATTGGCGACTACAGTAAAAAAGAAACAAAAAAAGAGACCAAAGCCACCTCTTCTGCAGACATGATTGACATGTCAAACAAAGGAATTGGCCCTGTTAAATCGGTAACCATTGGCGATGGAATCGATGATACAATGGCAACACACGGTGAAGATGTTTTCCAAAAAATGTGTTCAGCCTGCCACAAAATGGACAAAAAATTCATCGGGCCTAAAATAGCCGATGTGACCAACAGACGTGCACCCGAGTGGATTATGAACATGATATTGAACCCGGAAGAAATGATTGCCAAAGATCCCATTGCAAAACAATTGCTTATTGAATCCAATATGGCGGTAATGGCCAACCAAAACGTCAGTGAAGAAGATGCACGCGCTATCCTGGAATATTTTAGAAAATACGACACTCAATAAATACTAAAAACAACCAATTATGAAATCAACCTTAATAACAATGTTGATGTTTGCATTAGTCTTCACAGGCTGCAAAGACAATCAACAATCATCAGAAACAACAGAAAGTTCCACTTCAATTACTGAAACTTCATCATCAAACAAAGGTCAGGCCTTTATTGAAGACGAAAACGCTGAACCCAATGCACTACAATTGGCCATCAAATCATCAGACCACACCACTTTAGTAGCTGCTGTTCAAGCAGCTGAAGTAGAAAATGCACTGGTAAATGTGGGGCCACTATCTGTTTTTGCTCCCACCAATGCTGCATTTGACAAGTTACCGGAAGGCACTTTAGATGACCTTCTAAAACCTGAGAACAAGGAAAAACTTGCACAAATCCTTATAAATCATGTGGCACCAGGCAACTACCCCATTGAAACCTTAAGAAAAAATGTTGAAAAAGGACGTACCCTTTATATGGCATCAGGAGAATATCTGCAAGTAACCCAAGAAGGTGAAGACATATATGTGGGGGGAACCAAAATTGTTGGCTCTATTAAAGTAAGCAATGGCTGGGTTCACGTTATAGAAAATATCATTTTACCAAAACAATAATTAAACCTAAACAATAATGAAAAAACTCAATTCAATTTTAGCTGTTGCTATATTCTCCCTGATAATGGTGAGTTGTGGTAATAATAACGAATCTAAACGGTCCGGAGGTGCAATGTCATCTAACGTTGCCGAAAAAGTCTATGTAGCACCTGGAGAACATGATGAATATTATGCGTTCCTTTCAGGTGGATATAGTGGAAACCTAACTGTATATGGACTTCCTTCAGGAAGGATGCTAAAGGAAATTCCCGTATTTTCTCAATTCCCTACAAACGGGTATGGATATTCTGAAGAAACAACCCCAATGCTGGAAACTTCTTTTGGTTTTATTCCATGGGGGGATGCTCACCACCCGGATATTTCCCAAACCAATGGGGAACTGGATGGACGCTGGGTCTTCATCAATGAGAACAACACACCAAGGATTGCACGTATCAGTCTTGAATACTTTGAAACAGAAGAAATCATAGAGATCCCTCATAGTGCGGGGAACCACTCTTCTTCATTTGTAACTGAAAATACCGAATATGTAGTAGCAGGTACACGTTTTTCTGTACCCTATCCTCAGGAAGATATCGCAATCGACCAAATGAAAGGGAATTTCAAAGGCCCGCTTACCTTTATTGCAGTAGATGAAAATGGTGGTATGTCCATTGATTTCCAGCTAAAAATGCCCGGATTCAATTATGACCTTTCCCACCCGGGACGTGGGGATTCTCACGGCTGGTTCTTCTTTACTACCTATAATACAGAAGAGGCCCATACCCTGCAGGAAGTAAATGCTTCTCAAAACGATAAGGATTTTATTGCTGCCGTAAACTGGAAAAAGATCCAGGAATATGTAAGAAACGGTGGCGGAGAAGAGATTGACGCCAATTATGCTCATAATGTATTCAATCATTCAACGCAAACTGCGACCACAACAATGATGAATAAAGTTCTTACCGTAGACCCAAGGGATGTGGAAGGTGCAGTTTTCTTCATGCCCACACCTAAATCCCCGCATGGATGTGATGTAGATCCTTCCGGTGAATATATCATTGGTAATGGAAAATTGTCCACAGATCTTACCATCCACTCCTTTTCTAAAATGTTGAAGGCAATTGAAAATAAAGATTTCGACGGAGATGCATACGGAATTCCTGTTTTAAACTTTGATGCTACACTCGCCGGAGTTGTTAAAGATGGTGGATTAGGACCGTTACATACCGAATTTGACGATAAAGGTAATGCATATACTACTTTCTTTATCTCTTCTGAAGTTGTAAAATGGAAGCTGGGAACCTGGGAAGTACTTGACAGACAACCAAGTTTTTACTCTGTGGGACACAATATGATCCCTGGTGGGAACTCCAGAAAACCTGATGGGAAATATATGGTCTCCTTAAACAAAATCACCAAAGATCGATACCTGCCAACCGGTCCTGAGTTAGAGCACTCTGCTCAGCTATATGACATTTCCGGAGAAAAAATGGAACTCCTTCTGGATTTCCCTACTCACGGAGAACCTCATTATGCTGCCGGTATTCATGCCGATAAGATCAAAGCCAACTCAAAAAAGATATACCGTCTTGATGAAAATAAACATGAACACGCAACTCTTAATGAATCAGAAACCCGTGTAGAACGCAATGGAAACGAAGTTCACGTGTATATGACTATGGTAAGAAGCCATTTCGCACCAGATAATATTGAAGGTATCAAAGTGGGTGACAAAGTGTATTTTCACGTGACCAACCTTGAGCAAGACTTTGATGTACCTCACGGATTTGCAATGATTGGTGCTAATAACTCTGAACTATTGATCATGCCCGGACAGACAAAAACCACAACCTGGGAGCCCACCAAAGTAGGAGTCTGGCCATTTTACTGTACTGACTTCTGTTCAGCACTTCACCAGGAAATGCAGGGTTATATCAGGGTTTCGCCTAAAGGTAGTAGCCAGGAATTAAAATGGTCACTGGATTAAATCATAAAAGTTAAATTGGTTATTAATTTTTGATTTGATGTAAAGCGGGTAGCACACCTTTATGTCTGCCCGCTTTTTTAATACAAACAATGCATTATTTAAGATTATTATTGCTTTCATATTACTAAAAAAAAGGATGTCATGAAAAAGTCTGGAATTTTAATGATAGTAGGTTCAGCATTGTTGCTGGGACTATTTTATTTCCCACTCTGGAATATCACCTTAGGAGCACCGCAATACCCCGAACCTCTGGGAATGGATATCTATATTTCAGGAATCGAAGGAAAATCAGAATTTGATATTCAGAATATTGATGGATTAAATCATTATATTGGTATGAAAAAAATACCAAAACCCGAAGAAATGTGGGAATTCAATATATTTCCGCTTGTCATTGGTGGGATGGCCGCCCTTGGAATTCTTCTGGGAATTTTAGGGTTTTTTAAGAAAATAAGCCCACACTGGTTTTTTGGATGGTTTGTGTTAATGTTGGTTCTTGGAGTCCTTGGTATGTATGATTTTAATATTTGGCTTTTAGATTATGGGACAGATCTTGACCCAAAAGCCATCATCAAACTTACAGATGCTGACGGAAATCCAATTAGCTACAAACCCCCGCTCTTTGGTTCACAAAAGATATTGAACTTTACAGCGCACTCCTATCCAAGATTGGGTGCCTGGTTAATGTTTGCGGGAATGTTCTTAACTTTATTCGCCTGGTGGGTGGGTAAAAGATCTGTTAGACCTAAAAGCAATTTATAATGAAACTTTACACCTTTCTTTTTATTGGAATGCTGCTGGCGTCCTGCAGTAATGAACCGGAACCTATTGTGTATGGTGGTGATAATTGCTCCTATTGTAAAATGACAATTGTAAGTAAAGCACATGCCGCTCAAATGGTCACCAAAAAGGGCAAACAAATAAAATATGACGCCATTGAGTGTATGGTTCAGGATAACCTTCAAAATTATGAAGTATCAGAAATTGCCATTATGCTGGTGGCAGACTATGAGCAACCGGGAGCCATGCTGACCGCTCAGGAAGCTTCCTTTGTCATTGATGAAAAAATTAGCAGCCCCATGGGGGCAAATCTGGCAGCAATGAAAAAAAATAGCAATCAGGAAGAATTTTCGGAGGCATATACCTGGAATGAACTTAAAAAATATTTCCTTAAAGAAGATCCCCAAAACCTAAAATGAAGCATTTTCTAAGTGTATTGTTTTTACTATACTTCCTTCCTTCGATGGCTGGAGAAATTAGGGTGTGTTCTTCATGTGAGATCAAAACCGTGAAACAGGCTATTGAAATGGCTCAATCAGGTGATACCATAAGTATTGAAGAAGGGATCTATAAGGAATCTGACATTACTATAATTAATAAGAGCTTACACATTAAAGGGATAAATTATCCGGTAATTGACGCCGGAATGAATGGAACTGCTTTTGCCATAAAAGCAGAAGGAGTTACCATAGAGGGTCTTAAAATTATAAACATTGGCCGAAGTCATACCAAGGATTATGCAGCCATACTGCTGAATGGAAGTCAAAATTTCACGCTAAAAAACAACATTCTTGAAAATGTTTTCTTTGGTTTTTTGATTGAGAAATCAGATAATGGGCTTATTGAAGGCAATCGTATTGAAGGTGAGGGGATTGACCAGGCAAACTCCGGAAATGCTATCCACCTTTGGAATTCTAATGAAATTACAATTAAAAATAACCACGTAAAAGAAATGCGTGACGGGATTTATATTGAATTTGGCAAAAATTGTAAGATTATCAATAATGTTTGTGAAAAAAATTTACGTTATGGACTGCATTTTATGTTTTCTGACAGCAACAGTTATATAGGAAATACCTTTGAAGATAACGGTGCAGGGGTAGCAGTAATGTTTTCCAAACATATAGAAATGAAAAAAAACCTGTTTAAGAAAAACTGGGGTCCTGCTTCCTATGGCTTACTACTAAAGGAAATTTCTGACGCGACTCTTGAACACAATATTTTTGAAGACAACACCATAGCGGTAAATGCCGATGGTACCACCCGGGTGGAATTCATAGAAAACGACTTTAAAAATAACGGATATGCCATTAAGGTGCACGGGGGTGCTTATACAACTAGTTTCACACGAAATAACTTCTTGCACAATTCATTTGACGTTGGCTATTCGGGCAGGTTAAATGACAATACCTTTTCCGGAAATTACTGGACAAATTATTCAGGTTATGATCTGGATAAGGACAACATTGGGGATGTGGCTTATCGTCCGGTGAAACTCTTTTCTCATATCGTCAACCAAACCCCTGAAGCAATTGTATTATTAAGGAGCTTGTTTATTGACATTATGGATTTTTCAGAAAAGGTCTCACCCATTTTCACACCCAAAGAATTGATTGATCCACACCCACAAATGAAAAGAATATTATGGTAACGATAGAAAGTTTATATAAGAAGTTTGGAAAAAACGAAGTGCTGAAAGGTATTGACCTCACCATCAAAGATGGGGGTATCATCGCCGTCCTGGGGCCCAATGGCAGTGGAAAAACCACCCTGATTAAAAGCATACTGGGAATGGTGATTCCCAATAAAGGAACCATTTCCATAAATGGACAAAACATCAAAAAAGACTGGAAATACAGAAAAGAAATAGATTATTTGCCTCAGATAGCCAATTTTCCGGGAAACCTTACAGTACAGGAACTTATAAAAATGATCAAGGATTTGCGTGATAAGCCTGCCAATGATGACGAATTGATTGCCTTTTTTAAACTCGAAAACTTTTTAGATAAAAAACTGGTCACCCTTTCCGGGGGAACCAAGCAGAAAGTGAATCTGGTGCTGACATTTATGTTTAACAGCCCGTTGGTTATTTTGGATGAGCCCACCTCGGGTCTGGATCCCATTTCGCTCATTCGCTTAAAAGAATGGATTCACAAGGAAAAGGCTAAAGGAAAAACCATTTTGATTACGTCCCACATTATGAGTTTTGTAGAAGAAATAGCTGAAGATCTCCTCTTTATTCTTGAAGGGAAAATATATTTTAACGGTTCGGTTCAGGAACTCAAAAAACAAACCGGACAAACCGATTTTGAACACGCCATTGCCAACATTTTAACTGAACATCATGTTTAAAATATTAAAATACAGTTTTTACGATTTATCCCGAAGCCGCTGGAGTTATGTTTATTTTTTATTCTATTTGTTACTGGGCTTTACCCTATTGTTTTTAAACAACGACCTCTCGGGAGCTGTCATCACGATGATGAATGTAATCATCGTTTTAGTACCTCTCATCGGTACCATCTTTGGAGTGATGTATTACTACGACTCCAAAGAATTCACAGAACTCCTCCTGGCCCAACCCATAAAACGCAAATCGATCTTTCTGGGACAATATTTTGGAGTGGCCATTTCACTGGCAGCCAGTTTGATATTAGGTTTAGGAATCCCTTTCGTTGCTTACGGTCTCTTTCAGTCTGGCGCCATCTGGGACTTTGTGATACTACTTGTTACAGGAGTTTTCTTGACATTTATCTTTACCGCACTAGCCTTTAATATAGCATTGTCCAACGAAAACAAAATCAAAGGTTTTGGCTTTGCCATATTACTTTGGTTATTTCTTGCCGTTATATATGACGGTATTTTCCTGATGGCACTGGTGCATTTTCAGGAATACCCATTGGATAAATTTGCCCTGATAGCCACCATGGGAAACCCTATTGACCTTTCACGCATCCTTATTCTGCTGAAATTGGACATCTCTGCACTACTGGGTTATACCGGTGCCGTTTTCAAAAACTTTTTCGGAACTTCTATGGGTACAATCCTCTCTTTAGGTATGCTTTCCTTATGGGTAATTCTTCCCGTATGGCGCATTTCCGCGAAAGCGAAAAAGAAAGATTTCTAATAAGCACGGATTGTAAGGAATTTACCGGATTAACACAGATTAGTTTTTTATTGACTTTTCCATATTTCTAACTCTTAGTTCCCAAAAGTTTACAGCTTAAGTCCATTTATAGTTTACTTTTTTAAGAAACAAACTTGAAACCTGAAACTTGAAACCTGAAACTTGAAACTTGAAACCAATATGCGCCAAGTCATAAAATAAGATAACTTCATGAATGACCTTTACAAAGTATAAAAAGGAATATATCACAACGAATGTCTAAAATCTAATTTCAAAAAACAATGGAAACTCTAAAACAAAAAACCGTAGCCGATCTGGTTACCGAAAACATAAAAACTGCCCACATCTTTAAAAAACACGGCATCGACTTTTGCTGTGGTGGAGGCATTAGCATTGAACGCGCCTGTGAAAAAAAAGGAATTGATTATGCAACCCTGGAAGAAGAGTTAAGCAAGGCATTATCTGACAATGACCGCACTTACAATTACAAATCCTGGGCACCCGATTTTCTCACAGACCATATCATCAATGTACACCATACTTATGTGGAAGAAAACTCCTCGTTATTATTACAATATGCAGACCGGGTGATGAAAGTACACGGCCATCACAACACTGAGCTGGTTGAAATCAATGATTTGGTAAAACGAGTAGTTGGCGAACTTGCCTCTCACATGAAAAAAGAAGAATTGATTCTGTTTCCATTTATTAAGAAAATGGTTGCTGCACAAAAAGAAGGTATTACCTTACCCCATCCACCTTTTGGAACCGTTGACAGCCCTATTGCAATGATGGAAGAAGAACATGATGCCGCCGGTATAATTTTCCGTGAGATTGCTGAGCTTTCAAACAATTACACCCCTCCTGCTCATGCCTGCAATACTTATAAAGCCTTTTATGCCAAACTGGAAGAATTTGAAAATGACCTCCACCTCCATGTGCATTTAGAAAACAACATTCTCTTTCCCAAAGCCAAGCAAATGGAAAAAACGATCATTCAATAAGTATAAAAGAACGTTTAAGATTCAAAATTCTTTTTGTGATTTTAATGGTTTGTGTTTACGCAAAAAGAAATGTCAAAGGCAAGGTGCAAACCTTGCCTTTGTAATGAAAACAATGGCTGTTTTTTGTTGAAAACTTTGTTAATAGTTATTTAAGATATTTTTATCTTTTATTCATTTAATGCCTAATTTTAAAATCGAGTTGCTAACCCTTAAATACCAAAATTATGGAAATGAATCAGGAAATACTATCAGACATTGTTGTACATATGAAATATGCCCGCTACCTCCCCGAGCAAAACCGACGGGAAGTTTGGCAGGAAATCTGTGACCGTTATGAAAATATGATGCTGGAAAAATACCCCAGACTCACCACTCAAATCATAGAACATATGATACGGGTGCGTGACAAAAAGGTGTTGCCTTCAATGCGTGCGATGCAATTTGCAGGCCCGGCTATCAATCGCAATCACAGTCGTATTTATAACTGTGCGTATTTACCTGTAGATGATATCTATGCATTTTCTGAAACGATGTTCCTTTTATTGGGAGGTACCGGTGTAGGGTATTCGGTTCAAAAACACCACGTCGCCAATTTACCTCCCATCAAAAAAGGAAATAAACGAAGAAAATTTTTAGTTGGTGATAGCCTGGAAGGTTGGGCAGATGCAGTCAAAGTACTGTTGAAATACTACTTTGGTATACATGAGTCTAAACCCGATTTTGATTTTTCAGACATTCGGCCCAAAGGGAGCCGCCTCGTCACTGCCGGTGGAAAAGCTCCCGGTCCGGAACCTCTGAAGATCTGCATCGCCCACCTTTCAGCTATTTTAGACCGCAAACAGGACGGTGAACAACTCACCCCTTTGGAGTGTCACGATATGATGTGCCACATCGCCAATGCCGTGCTGGCAGGTGGAATTCGCCGCTCAGCAATGATTGCCCTTTTCTCTCACGACGATGAGGATATGCTTACGTGTAAATTCGGTCCCTGGTGGGAACTGAATGAACAACGCGGGCGGGCCAACAACTCGGCTGTACTCCACCGCGAAAATATTACCGAGCGTGAGTTTTTTGACCTGTGGACAAAAATAGAATTGAGCGGCAGCGGCGAACCCGGATTTTATTTCACAAATAACATCGATTGGGGAACCAATCCCTGTTGTGAAATCGCCTTACGTCCTTTCCAGTTTTGCAACCTCTGTGAAGTCAACGTCAGCAATATCAAAAGCCAGCAGGACCTCAATGAACGTGTGGCGACAGCTGCCTTTCTGGGGACGCTTCAGGCCGGCTTTACCAACTTTCACTACTTGCGTGAAAAATGGAAAACCCATACTGAAAAAGACGCCCTCATCGGTGTTGGGATGACCGGTATTGCTTCCGGAAAACTCGACACGCTCAATCTAGACGAAGCTGCACGTGTGGTCAAGAAAGTCAACGAAGAAGTAGC
This sequence comes from Planktosalinus lacus, assembly GCF_014640155.1. GTDB lineage: Bacteria > Bacteroidota > Bacteroidia > Flavobacteriales > Flavobacteriaceae > Planktosalinus > Planktosalinus lacus. The sequence continues at coordinate 153,079 of NZ_BMGK01000002.1, forward strand.
TATACAGATTGACATCCACATCGCAGCCCGCACCACCACTATCAAGCCGTCAGGAACTACTTCGCTGGTGTTGGGTACTTCATCGGGTATTCACGCCTGGCACAACAAGTACTACATCCGCCGCATTCGCATTGGTAAAGATGAAGCACTTTGCAGGTATTTAACCGAACATCATCCCGAATTGATTGAAGCCGATTTACTCAACTCCAAACAAATGATCGTGTGTATCCCTCAAAATGCACCGATGGGAGCCATCACCCGTCACGAAGACACAATGGATCTATTGAAACGCATTGCCAAATTCAACGAACAATGGATTAAAAAAGGATATCGCAATGGTGAAAATGACAATAATGTTTCTGCCACCGTTTCTATTAAACCCGATGAATGGGGCAAAGTGGGCGAATGGATGTGGCACAACAAATCTTCTTATAATGGTTTAAGCGTTTTGCCCTTTGACAATGGTAACTACCAACAAGCTCCCTTTACCGACATAACGAAGGAAGCATTTGAAAAAATGGAATCCAAACTCCACACCATCGACCTGCGCAACGTCATGGAATTTGAAGACGACACCGACCTCAAAGCAGAAGCAGCCTGCGCCGGAGGGGGCTGTGCAGTAGTGTAAACAACCTCCAAATAATAAATTCCAAATTCCAATTCAACTAATATCGTTTTGGAATTTGGAATTTGAGTTTTGGAATTTTAATTTTTCGTACGTTTGTAACCATGTTTTCAAAAGCCTGTGAATACGGCATCAGAGCCACATTGCATATCGCTGCACAATCGCTGCAAGGCAAGCGCGTGGTATTGCCTGAAATTGCAAAAGCCATCGATTCGCCGGAGCCCTTTACAGCCAAAATCCTGCAGCAACTCGCCAAAAATAAACTCGTGCAATCCAATAAAGGACCCAACGGTGGGTTTTCCATTTCAGAGAAAGATTTGGAGCGCATCAAACTCAAAGATTTGGTGTTGGCCATTGACGGTGAAGGGCTATTTACGGAATGCGGACTCGGCTTAAAAACATGTGATGAACTTGCCCCCTGCCCCATTCATCATACTTTTAAACCAATTCGGACACAAATAATTGCCATGCTGGAAACTACTTCATTAAAAACACTTTCATCACAATTAGAAGCGGGTGATGCGGTTTTGAAGGTTTAATTAACTGCTTGATTTTTAATGCTATAAAAATAATATCAATAAAAATTAAGATTTATTCTTGTATTACTTTTTGAATAACAATTTTTAATCATCGTCGTCTTTAATTTTCTTTTGTAATTCTTGTTGATTAATTGTACCCTCGGGGCGTATTTCAGAGTGTCTGATCTCGCCCCCAGTATTTCCAACATCAGTTGCTGCAAATGCAGCAGCTATAACAAGAAGAGTTACCAATATATACCCATAAACAGCCAATTTCATTTTTCTGATTACTAAAATCAGCGTGACTAATGAAACCCCACCTAAAACAAGCATCATAACCAAAAATAATTCTGCAGCATCTTCGTGTGTTTCTATATATTGCTCACTAAATTCGGGTAAGTTTTCTACAGCATGCTCTGCTCCCTCACCGGTATAATTTACTATTATTGCCATAATTGCACTAAAAACAAAAATCCCCAAAGCAGTTGCTTTTATGTTTGGTTTTTTTAATAAAAAACCAAACAATAAAACAAGAGCCCCAATTGCTAAACCAATCAACGGAAAATGGTTTAATAACAGATGTAAATGCAAATCGCTCATAATAATATTTTTTTTAATGATACCCAGGATTTTCTTTCAAGTTGGTTTCAAGCCATTAAACAGATTCTATAAATGAGTGTTATTAAAGGTGAAATAACAAGCTAAAACCTTATATAAAGATAGTAAATATTTTTATTATAAGATAAAAAGGTCTTTATTTATTCTTATCTTTGCATAAATAGCATACTATGGTAGACAGACCTTATTACGTACGAAAAGAAATTAACCGATTACGCAAGAAAAAGAACGCCATCATACTGGCTCACTATTACCAGGATGAGGCGATACAGGATGTGGCTGATTTTGTGGGTGACAGTCTGGAACTGGCACGAAAAGCTACAGAAACCGATGCTGAAATCATCGTCTTTGCAGGAGTCTATTTTATGGCTGAAACAGCCAAAATCCTCAGTCCCAATAAAAAAGTGCTCCTCCCAGACCTCCTGGCCGGTTGCTCGCTCGCAGACAATTGCTTGCCTGATGATTTTGCAGCTTTTAAAGCCAAACATCCCAACCATAAAGTAGTGACTTACATCAACACCTCAGCCGATATCAAAGCAATGAGTGACTATGTGTGTACCTCTTCCAATGCTGAAAAAATCATTCGTTCCATACCGGAGGACCAACCCCTCATTTTCGCACCCGATAAAAACCTGGGCGCTTACTTAAACAAAGCCACCGGTAGAAATATGGTGTTGTGGGATGGCAGTTGTATTGTTCATGAAGCCTTCTCTCTTGAAAAACTCATTGATCTGGTAGTAGAAAATCCGGGTGCAAAAATTGTAGCCCATCCCGAGTCGGAACAAGCTGTTTTACGCATAGCCCATTCTATTGGTTCAACATCACAGATGCGCAATTTCATTAAAAACAGCACAGCCGATACGTTTATCGTTGCCACCGAAGTGGGTATTCTGCATCAGCTCAGCAAGGAAGTGTCAGACAAAAAACTCATTCCCGCACCTTCACGCGAAGACAACAGCTGCGCCTGCAGTGAATGTGCCTTTATGAAAATGAATACCCTTGATAAAGTATATCGTTGCCTGCGCGACGAAACTCCCGAAGTATACGTGGAAAGCTCCTTGGCAGTAGAAGCCCTGAAACCAATCGAAAAAATGCTCCAACTGTCATGATGATGCAAACCGATGTATTAATCATAGGTTCGGGAATTGCAGGATTGGCATTTGCCATTAAGCTGGCCGAACGCAAACCCAAAACCGATATCGTCCTAGTCACCAAAGCTGACCGCTTTGAAAGCAATACTAAATACGCCCAAGGTGGCATTGCAGCCGTCATGGACAACATCCATAGCAGTTTTGAATCCCATATAAGCGACACCCTCAAAGCCGGCAAAGGATTTTCTAATATCCAAACAGTGCGCATGGTCGTTGAAAAAGCCCCCAAACGGCTTCAGGAATTAATTGCGTGGGGGACCCCTTTTGATAAAACTTCAGACGGAAAATGGGATTATGGCTTGGAAGGCGGTCACAGCGTGGCCCGCATTCTGCATCACAAAGACCAAACCGGTCTGGCACTTGAAAAAGCACTGCTGCAACAACTCAGCCGGTTTAAAAATATTCAGTTTCAAACAGAAGTATTTGCTACAGACTTACTTGTCCAAAACAAGCGATGTTACGGCGCTCAGTTTTTAGATAAAAATGAACAATCATTTTCAATACAATCAAACATCACTTACCTCGCCACCGGTGGCAGCGGACAAGTATTTTCCAAAACCACCAACCCGCTCATCGCTACCGGAGACGGTCTTGCCATGGCTTCCCGGGCAGGAGCTGTTGTAGAACATATGGCGTTTTATCAGTTTCATCCAACCGCCCTGGTTACATCAAAAAATCCGGTGTTTTTGATAACCGAAGCCTTACGCGGTTTTGGTGCCTACCTTATCAACCACAAAGGGGAACGCTTTGTATTTAAACATCACCCTGAAGGCGAACTCGCTACCCGTGATATTCTCAGTGAAGCCATCTTTAAGGAAATGCAAAAAACAGGTCATGACCATGTTTGGCTGGACTGTCGACACCTCGACCGGGAAGCGCTCCGGTCTCATTTTCCAAACATTATACTGCAGTGTAAAAAACATGGTTTCAATCTTTTTAACGAACCTATCCCAGTAGCCCCGGCGGCACATTATCAATGTGGTGGAATCAAAGTCAATCGCGAAGGAAAAACGACTCTTCACGGCTTATATGCCAATGGCGAATGTGCATCCACAGGACTTCACGGTGCCAACCGTCTTGCCTCTAATTCATTGCTGGAAGCAGTGGTCTTTGCCCATGAAGCTGCATTGAGTGTGGCTTCCGAACTCAAACAAAACAAAACAACAGCTGGTTTCAGCGGAAGAACTGGTTCAGTTTCAAAAAATCCTGTGACCACTACAGTAAAAACAGCTCATTTGAAAAAAGCCCTTCAGGAACTGATGTATCGGTTTTACCTCAACAAAAGTCTGGAAATGCCTCTGAAGCCTTTTGGTGCTGAAATAGACAGCTTGTTTTCAGAGATAAAAAAACTTTCGGTTTACCATAAATCTTCACAATCGATATGGGAACTGCAAAACATGGCTGAGACTGCCCGATTAATTATCAACGACACCCTCTATGAATAAATGGGTTTCCATAACATTTGTGTTGTTGAGTACAGCATTTTTGTTGTTTTCGTGGAATATCTATCGGGATGAAGCGGTCTATGAAAAAAAACCGGCAGACTATGATGCCGAAATGCAAAAACAAGGCCGGTTGGTCTGGCAAAAATACAATTGCCATGTGTGTCATCAGCTGTATGGTTTGGGCGGTTTTCTGGGACCCGATTTAACCAATGTCTCTGAGAAAGGCTACCATTATGTAGATGCCTTTTTAAAAAATGGCGCGGCTTCCATGCCCGCATTCAATTTGACTGAAGAAGAAACAAACCAATTATTTGAGTTTTTAAAAGCGTCCAATGCCAGCGGCTCTTCCAATCCAAAGGAGTATAGAAAACTGTGGAATGGGATGATTGAACAGTGATGAACGATTTAATCAATTTCAGACGTGGTTGAGACGCAAAATCTTGCGCCCATAACACGAAAAATGTATGATTAAGAGTTATAAAAATATCGGTAACCTCTTTTTGATAACAGCACTGGTCTTGTTTCTGGCCAGTGTCATCTTTGGTTTTTTGGCTTCGTTACTATATCGCTATCCTGAGTTTTTAAAAGACAGTATCGGTTTGTCAGGATTGCGTCCCATGCACGTCACCGCAGCCATCTTCTGGATTTTATTGGCTGCCACGGGGGCTATTTACCGGTCGCTGGACGAAATTACCAAACAAAACAATCACAAATATTTAAAATTACTGCACTGGATACTATGGGTCATTGCACTCATCGGTATTTATTATGCCTATTTTACCGGTAACTTTGGTGGACGTGAATACTGGGAGTATCCTCCCGTTTTTGCCCTGTTAATTGGTCTTGCCTGGGTATTGTTTTTAGTGGTCTTTATTCTCAAAGTCAGGGCCATTAAAAAATGGCCGGTCTATCTCTGGATGTGGTTCACAGGTATCCTTTATTTCCTGTTTATTTTTATCGAAAACTATCTATGGGTCATCCCCTATTTCAGGGAGTCCTTTATCAAGGATATGGTCATCCAATGGAAAGCCGCCGGAAGCATAGTGGGCGCCTACAATATGCTGGTCTATGGTACCGCTTTTTATGTGATGGAACGCATCAGCAAACAAGCCAATACCGGGTTCAACAAGTGGGCCTTTGCTCTTTTTTTTCTCAGTTTCTTCAATATGCTCTTCAACTGGGGGCATCATTTGTATTTGGTACCCACCAACCCCACTATTCATTATGTGGGTTATATCGTGAGTATGACCGAATGGGTGTTCTTTATAAAAATTATTTACACCTGGAAAAAACAAGTTACTGAAGCAGAAACATATCTTCATTATTTTCCCTATCGGTTTATTCTGGCTTCAAACTTTTGGTTGTTTTTCAACCTTACACTGGCACTTTTTATGTCCATCCCGGTCATCAACCTCTATATGCACGGAACGCATTTTATCACGGCCCACGCTATGGGAACCACCATCGGCATCAATACCATGATTTTACTGGCTGCTGTTTTCTACTTTTTGTTGCCCGAAGAGGAAAACCATCATTCCCAATGGTTAAAAGCCGGATTTTGGGGTACGCAAATTTCGCTGTTGATCTTTCTGATTGCCTTAATGGGCATGGGTATCACCAAAAGCCTTTGGTTTTTTGAAGAACCCCAGGCGCCTTTTGGGGAGATGATGGAACGCTCCCGGGTTTGGATTGTTTTATTTATTGCTTCCGGGACAGTCTTGATGGGTTCGTTTGTAATTTTAATTTCAAAAATAACAGCAACATATTACAAAAGGAGCTAAGGGCTGTATTAAACACTTTTAATAAATGAAATAAGGTCTTCTTCAGAGGGAAGCTGTAATTTCTTTTTGAGTCGGTATTTTGATTTTAGGATGGTATCTGGCAGCACGTTTAATATTGTAGCAATTTCCTTGGTATTCAGGTTCATTCTTAAAAAAGAGGCCAGTCTTACTTCTTTTTCAGTAACGGTGGGTGCCTTATTTTTAAGGTTTTGTTCAAAATCTTGATGTACCTCGGTAAAGTAAGTTTTAAAAACCTCCCAGTCTTTTTCCTCTGCCATATGAGTTTTAATTAGTTGTTTCAAGCGTCTTAACTCTTTTTCAGTGGCTTCGGGATTTTTAACTACGTGATGTATGCGTTGATCAAATTCGTTGATAAAAGTGTTTTTTTGAAGAATCTGTAGTGTCTGAGAAGCGAGCTCACGTTGTTTAAAATCCAATTCTTGTTTATAAATTGCTTGTTGCTTTTCATAAGCCAGTCGGTTTCTTTTAATGCGCTGTCTGTAAACCAGTAAAATTAATCCCGCTATGGAAATCATAGAAATCAAACCTATGCCATAAAGCGTTTTATTTAAATTACTGATTTCAATTTCCTGATTTAAATTTTTGATTTCCTCTTCCTGCAATGCCAGTTCAGCTTCCTTTCGTTCTGTTTCATACTTTTTTTCAAGCTCTTTGATAGCCGCTTTGGTTTCAATTCCGCTTATGCTGTCATTCAGGTTTTGATATAGTCTGCTGTATTGATAGGCATTTTCAAAATCATTTAAATCGGTATAGACATTGGCCAAAATATCATAATTACTTGAAAGGGTATACAAAGAGCCCGTTTCCTTATTGAGTTCCAGAGCCTCCAACAAATAGGATTCTGCTTGCCTGTAATTTCCTGTTTTCTGACTCATCACCCCAAGGTTTAGCGTTGCTATTGCCTTGAGTTCGGTAGCGTTTAATTGTTCACTTAAGCTGAGTACTTGTTTAAAGTATTCGATGGCAAGTACTGTTTTATCAGTGTTTTTATACACATTGGCCAGTGCGTTGTAAGCACTCATTAAATAGTAATCCAGATTGTTTTCTTCATAAAAAGCAATCGCTTTTAGCAAGTATTCCTCAGCACGGTCAAAATCTTTTAGATGGTTGTAATTCATCCCAATATTGGTATTGAGATGGGCAACAAACTGCTGGTTGCCTTCAGCTTCATAAATGGAAATCGCATTGAAGAAATACTCATTTGATGCTTGAAAGTTTCTTACTTCAGAATTGATATTTCCCAAGGAAAGGTAATCTTTGGCCTTAAAAATTTCCTCCAGACCCAATGTATCCTTAAGGCGTAACGCATGAATAGTACTGGCAGCAGCATTTTCAAAATCTCCTTTTCTGCGGTAGTTGTTACCCAGACTTCCTAAAGAACCCGACTTGTTTTCTAAATCGCCGCCCTTGTCAAACCAACTGACGGCTTGTTTAAAGTAATATTCTGATGAATCAAGTTCAGAATTTCTGGCGAAGAAAACCGCTTTTACCTGATTCAGGTGGCCTAAACCAACAAAGTCATCATGTTCAGAAGCCAGTTCCATACTGTCAATAATTCGATCGGCACGCTCCATATCCCGGTCATACACCATACTGAAGAGCTCACGGTAAGCTTTCATTTTTACCGTAGTATTTTTGGTTTCCAAAATCACCTGTTGTAAACTGTCTATCGCATTTTGATTTTGAGATAAAACTGGAATACTGCCAACAAAAAAGAATACAATGAGTAAAATAAGTTCTTTCAAAACATGGTAATTAGCTGAAATAAAGGTATGTAAAATTTTTTTATGGCTTGAATCCCAGCGATTATTCCACTTTTGAAACATAAAATCATGGGCACTATCTAAGGCTTTTTTTAAAATTTACCACAAATACCTTTTAAACCTAGTGTAGCTTCAAGTTTCCTTAAATAGCTTCAAATAAACAATTTATCATTCGTGTCCATACTTTGTCCATCCCTCAAAATTGGCAAAAACCCTCGTTGCAAGTAGCTTTGAAAAACTATATTAAACAAACTCTTTATGAAAACTACAAGCACCTTAAAAAATTTCACAGCAATCACACTGCTTGCCCTTTTAATCATCTCATGCAGTAAGGAAGATGACTCTCAACCCATCAATGCAGATGCGGCAGATATCACCGCTTACATTCAAAGCCTGACCTACAACCCTGATGAAATGCTGAATGTTCAGGAAACCGGGGGCGCACCCAGTTTGAGAACCTTACTAAATGAAACAACAGATTATTCTCCACCCAATCAAGGCACTGTTACAGGATGTATGATTCAGGATTACAACCTGAATTCAAATTTTGATGATGTGGCTATTTTACGCCCCACAAACGGTGTGATTTTTCCCGGGGCATTGGTCGTCGGAGACCAGGGGATGCTCGATGGAGCACCCACTCCACTCTCTTTAGAAAGGGCCCCATTAACATTAAGGCTTGATCTGCCCGGTATAGGAAGCAACGGAAATATAGAAGTCAACAATCCTAACAATTCAGAAGTGAATTCACAACTGGACAATGCACTGGAGTGGTGGAATGACAATGCTTATCAACAAGGCTATGTCAATGCCTCCAACTCCTCATATCAGGCCGCAACTTCTTATTCCTCCACACAACTGAGTCTGGATATTGGCCTAAATGTTGCCTGGGCCACCGGCGATTTTGCGTCTCAGTTGAACTATGAAACCAATACCGAACGCAGGGTAGCCTCCATTGCGTTTAAGCAGGTGTTCTACACAGTCACTATGGATACTCCCCTATCTGCAGGCAGCGTTTTTGGTCCTGATGTAAGCCTTTCCGAGGTTCAAAACGTTTTAAATTCTGAAACCCCACCGGCGTATGTAAGCGCTGTTTCTTATGGCCGTATTTTGATGTTGCGCATGGAAACCACAAATATGGATACTTCAATCGATTTAAGAGCTGTGCTGGAATATTCCAGCGGTGTGAATTCAGCATCGGGTAGTGTGAATGCTACGTATGACGAAATCGTGCAAAATTCAAGTATGAGTCTTGTTGCCATAGGCGGGAATGCAGAAGTGGCACTCAGCAGTATCAACACCGCAAATATTGAAGACGGTCCCGGTTCATTAAATCATGTCATCACCGGTGATAATGCCGTCTACAGCCGGGATAACCCGGGGGTCCCCATTGGGTACACCATTCGGTACCTTAAGGACAATTCTCTGGCCAAAATGGGTTACACAACAGATTATACCGTTGAAGAATGTGGAAGCTTACCGTATCAACATCAGGAAATTACTGTGACCAACAATTGTTACCATGACACCCGCTTTCGTTTAAGGTATAAAGGACAAAATTCAACTACCAATTACAACAGCCAGTATTATGAACTCGATCAGGATGAGGTCGCTAATGTCACACCCCCCTCCGGGGCGCACGATGTGAAAATCAGAATGGAATGGCAGTGTGGTGCAGGAGACTTCAATTATTTGGCTGAATATGACTTAGGCTATGTATCCACCGAAAAATGTTACAAATTTACCGGGGGCGCGTTTTGTATAAACAGCAGCACCGGAGTGCCCAGCGTAAGTTCTACCTCTTGTAATTAGCCAATTAGACTTGATGTTCAAAAGCCGGAGATACCCTCCGGCTTTTTGTATTGGATTAATTTACACTTTACAGAATTCTTTAATTCTATAAAAACCAATACCTTTAAGGTTCAATTCAGGTTTTATGAAACAGCCCATTAAAAGACACCCCGCCCTGCAGCCCTGGAGCCGGGACCACCACCACGGACTCCTCCTTAGCTGGAAAATCAAAAAAGGATTTTCCTTAGGGATCATTCCTGAGCGCATCAAAAAATACACTGACTGGTTTTGGGAAAGCCAATTGATTCCCCACTTTGATACAGAAGAACGTTATTTGTTCCCCATTCTGGGAAGTGACAATCACCTGGTGCAACAAGCCATTGATGAACACCGGCAACTCAAAGCCTTGTTTGAAAAAGAAGATGCTGTTTCTGAAACCCTTTCAAAAATTGAACGCCTGCTAAACGACCACATCCGTTTTGAAGAGCGTGTGTTGTTTCAGGCCATACAGGAAGTGGCAAATCCTGAGGAGATCAAACTCCTGGAAACCGTTCACGGGGAAACAGAAGATTGCGAAACCTGGGAGGACGCATTCTGGAAATAAAATTGTATCTTTAAAAGTACATCAAAACAAACGCTAAAATGTCCGTTCCAAAGTCATATGATACCGTTACAGAAGCCATGGAAGATTTGATGAAAAGGGGCTATACTGCCAATTTCTCAAGTGATGAAGATAAAAACTGTTTGATTTGCAATGCGCCGGCCATAGAATTATCACCCGATGCCTTTGAAATCGACGAACTCTATCGCTTTGAGGGCAATACAGACCCCGGTGATGAAATGATCATCATGGCTATTTCATCAGCAAAACACAACATTAAAGGATTGGTTGTGAATGCATTTGGCATGTATGCCGACACACTCAAAGCTAAAATCACAAAAAAACTCTAATCTAAAACCAATCTTATGGATCTTGTTGAAACCATTGTTAACTTCTTCAAGAAACCCGAAGAAGAAACCAAAGACAGGGCTCCGGAAGGCGTTTGTGCTTTGTGTTGGGGACGTCAACAATACGACGGAAAAATCCGCACACTTTACAAAGACAAACAAATTGATGTAAACAACCACAAAGACAGTTATATGCTGGTGCAGGATTTTGTGAAAACAAACCTCGATGGCATCCGTTTAAAAAAAGGAACCCTTGAAACCTGTCCCCATTGTAACACAGATTCCAATATACACTGAGCCGCCTTACAATGAAGATTCATTTACAATCCCATACCCATTTAGCTCTTTTTTTCTTCTTGCTGGCCGCCTTGCTGGGCGCTATCCTCCGTTTGTTTGCAGTAGCTGACATCCCGGCTACTTATCGTTTTCTGGTTCATACACATTCTCATATTGCACTGCTGGGCTGGGTCTATATTGGCTTGACCACCTTGTTGTACAAACTATTCCTTGAGAAGGCAAAGGTCGCAGTTGCATACAGGCGTATTTTCTGGTTTACACAAGTCACTTTGGCGGGAATGCTGCTGAGTTTCCCATTTCAGGGGTATGCCTTGTTTTCCATCCTTTTTTCAACACTGTTTTTAATCGCTTCCTATTTGTTTGCAGGATTGTTCTTAAAGAAAACACCTGCTGAATTCCGTACCCGTTTGTCCTTCAAACTGGCGCGGTGGGCGGTGCTTTATATGGTATTTTCAAGCATTGGCCCCTGGGCTTTGGGTGCCATTATGAACACCCTGGGAAGCACCTCGGTCTGGTATAAAATGGCCATCTATTTTTATTTGCATTTTCAATACAACGGCTGGTTTGTAGTCGCTTTGCTGGCAGTGCTGGTGTTTTTACTGGAACAGGGAGACTTCACCCTCCATCCCAAAAAACAAGGTAAATTTCTCAGACTCTTGAACAGCAGTGTGCTGCTCACCTTTTTTCTGTCCACCCTTTTTACAGAACCCCACTGGACCTTGTATGTGTTGGGCGCACTGGGAGCGATTTTGCAAACCATTGTATTTATTTGGTTGTTTTTGTGGCTCTATCCACGGTGGAAACCATTTTCCAAAAGGCTCCTTCCCGGTGTGGGGCCTTTGCTGATTGGGGCCGGGGTTTTATTAGCAATAAAATCTGACATGCAACTGCTGTCAGCCATCCCCTATTTTGCAATGCTGGCTTATTACACGCCCGATTTTGTCATTGGCTATCTGCATTTGGTCTTTTTGGGGGTAGTGAGCATTGCCCAGTTTGCCTTTTTAAAACAAACAGCTTTGTTACAGCTTTCGCGAAAAGCCATGCTGCTGTACCTCGCTGTGTTTGTGGTTACCGAACTCATTATTTTCTACAAAGGGTTTAGTTTGTGGCTGGACTTTCCCTTGTTTGAAAATTATTACTTAATTTTAAGCATCGCAAGCTGTCTGTTCCCTCTTGCCCTTATCATAATTTTTATAAATACGGTATTTCAAGCCAATAAAAAAACCATTCTATGAAAACACTACTCAGTTTGTTCTGTTGTTACCTGCTGCTCACACCCTCACTTCCGCCGGTAGCGATTCCTGATGCCCATTCCTCTGCAACCATGATCAATTTAAAACTCAATGACGGAGAAAAATGGCCCACTGATGAAGTCACCACCAACCATATTCAATCAATGATTGATTTGTGTGAAGCAGCATTATCACAACGCACCTATGCCGTTGCCCCGCTTCATGAAGCCCTTACACAAGAAATTGATGCCTTGAACCAAAACACCCAAATGAGCGGTGATGCCCGGGCTCAATTGCATAATTATCAGTTAGGCCTGCGCAAACGCATCGAAGCATTGTCAGAGAACAGAGGAACGGTAGAATGGTTATTACACGAGTTAAAACGCTTTACTGACTATTTTGAATAAACACATTTACTATGCACATCCATAACCTGAACACCCAATCATCAGTCCTAAACAAATACATTGCTGAATTACGGGACATCAACATCCAGAAAGATTCGATGCGATTTCGCAGAAACATTGAGCGCATTGGCGAACTGCTGGGGTATGAGCTCAGTAAAACATTGACCTATGTTGCCCGGGAAGTAAAAACACCCTTGGGCACATCCAAGACAAAACTAGCTCAAGACCCACTGGTGATTTGTTCCATTCTCAGAGCGGGCTTACCCCTCCACCACGGCTTGCAGAATTGCTTTGACGAGGCAGAAAATGCCTTTATCTCGGCCTACAGGCAGCACACCTCAGCAACCCAATTTGAAATCAAAGTGGAATACCTGGCCGCCCCCTCGCTGGAAGGAAAAACCTTGATCCTTGCCGACCCCATGCTCGCTACCGGTAAGACGTTTGTCAACGTACTCGAAGCCATCAAACATTTGGGAACGCCTAAAAAAGTACACCTTGTTTCGGTCATTGGAGCACAACCCGGCATTGATTTTCTCAACCGTGAATTACCCGTCGATTATACCCTTTGGATAGCCACGGTTGACCCTGAACTCGATGCACACGGCTATATTGTTCCGGGATTGGGCGATGCAGGGGACCTTAGTTTTGGAAGTAAAATGCAAGGTTAGGGGGCAAAATCAAGGTTCAATGTTCAAGGTTTATTTGTTTTGAAAAGAGGGAAGAGAATTATAGATTAAGTCCTTATCTCTAGACCCTGCCGGAGGCGGGTCAAATCTTTGTGGCAAATAAAAAGAATTCCAATCTGACCCCGCCAAAGACAGGTCATACATTTGTAGCAATGAACAACAAATTCAAGTTGACCCCGCCAGAGGCGGGTCAAATCTTTGTAGCAAAAACAACAATTCCAATATGACCTCAGCGAGGTCACATATTTGTAGCAAAGAAAAAGAATTCCTATCTGACCCCGCCAGAGGCGGGTCATATATTTGTAATCAAAAAATAAAACGTATTTATTAACCCCATCGGCGTTGCACAATGATTGGACAGAATATGCGACCCGCCTGAGGCGGGTCGGCTTTATACGGGGTGTTTTTCTACTACAAATATTCGACCCGCCTTTGGCGGGGTCGTGAATTTGCTGTCACCTATTTGTAACAAGAAACAACAAACCCAACATGACCTCAGAGAGGTCACATATTTGTAGCAAGGAACAACAATTCCAACATGACCTCAGCGAGTTCACATTTTTGTAGCAAAGAGCAACAATTCCACCCTGACCCCGCCAAAGGCGGGTCAAATCTTTGTAGCAATGATCAACAAACCCAACATGACCCCGCCAAAGGCGGGTCACATATTTGTAGCAAAGAAAATTAGATCCACCCTGACCTCAGCGAGGTCACATATTTGTAACAAAGAGCAACAATTCCAACATGACCCCAGCGGGGTCACATATTTGTAGAGCAAAGAGCAACAATTAAAATTCATCATTCAACATCGGCCGGTTCCCCGCTAAAAAAGGCTTCCAGTTCTTTCATGGTTTCGGTATTGGTTTGAAGGTCTTTGACCACCAGTCCTTTTTCCAAGACCACAATACGGTTGGAAACCTCCACGGTGTGTTGCAGGTCGTGACTGGAGACCAAGATGGTAACCTCGGGTTTATCAGCCAGTGCTTTCAGGATGCGTTTTAAACGGATTTGTGTGGTGGGATCCAGATTGGCAAAGGGTTCATCGAGTATGATGACTTCCGGATTGCCGATGAGTGCCCCCACAATACCCACTTTTTTGGAATTTCCTTTAGATAAATCACGCAGGTATTTACGTTTGTTCAGGATTTCATCATTGAAAAAATCTGTAAATCCTTCGAGGAACTGATCCACATCGGCTTTGTTCCAGCCTCGCAGTTCGCCGATGAAATAAAAATACTCTTCGGGGGTTAAGTAGCCAATCAAAAAGGTTTCGTCAATAAACGCTGAAGTATAAGGCTTCCATTCCTCACTACTGCTTATTTGAATACCATTGCTGCTAATGTGTCCGGTGGTCGATTGAATCAGGTCCAGCAACAAACTAAAAAAAGTAGTCTTTCCCGCACCGTTATTCCCCACCAATCCAAAGCTCTGTCCTTTGGGAATTTCCAGTTCCGGAATATCAAGCACCTTAGTGGTACCATATGCTTTACTCAGGTTTTCAACGTGTATCATAGTGTTATATTTGTTAATTTAAATGCTGTATTTTAGGTTTCAAAGTTTCTTAGTGTACTTTAGGTAAACATGTTTCTCGCAAAGACCGCAAAGATTACCCGCAAAGACCGCTGAAAATTCTTGCATTTTTCTATTTTCTAAATTCTCACTTCGATATTCGATATTCGATATTCTCACTACGTTCCTACTTACTCTCACTATAGGCTGCAATCGTTTTATACTTTTCGGTTTTATAGATGTTTTCGATGATGGAAAACACTTTTTCCTTAAAGGCAAACCCCAGTACGCCCGTCAAGGCGACTATCAGATAGCCCGCTTCCGGACTGTGGGCGTAATGCCCTATGGCATAAAAAATCATGGGCAGCAACAGTTTGGGCAAGGCCAGCAACATGCTTTTGATGTTAAATGCCTGTTTATCGCCAAACACATTTTTGTTTTGCGTCAGGTCAATGGGTGTTTTCACATAGGCACCGGCCCACAATACCACGTGTGCATTGACACCAACATTGTAAATCGCTCCCACGATGATTGCCAGATAGACTTCCCAGCCAAAATACAGGTAAAACGAACTCAATAGCGTGGTAACAGTGGTGGCAACCACCATCAGCCACCATTTGGAATTCAGATAGTCTCTGTAGCGAATGTTCTGGCTCATCATCAGTGGATAATAAGCACTGTCCCAGCTGGGCACAAACTGCCCGAACGTAAACAGAAACCCTCCGGTGACAAACAAGCCGGCAAAGATGCGCCACACCGGACCTTCATAAGCTTCAACGGCACCGGTAAAAAAGAGTAAGCCATAAAAAATAAACAGTACACTGATGAACAAAGTGGTCTTAGAACGTTTGTTTCGCCGCAATAGCTTGATATCATTTTTCAGGAACGTACCCATCAAGCCAAAGCGATCCAGCCAGGTGAGTTGTTCAGTGGTGGCATCCTGTTGCTTAATGGACAATCCGGAGTCCAGGTACAAATGATTGAAAAAGAACCGATAGGTCAACCACATTGCTACTGCAAGCATCAAAAGCGGTAGCAGCATAGAATAAGGTTGCGAATACAACGTCTGAAATACAGGCCCGGTATACAGGGTGGGGTCAATCACTTCATAATAATGCAAACCCACCGTAGTGATGAGGATTCCGCCAATGGTATATAACAACCAGTCACGGTTGTTGATGAGTATATTGATAAAGTTATTGAAGAAAATCAATGCAAATACACTGCAAAACCACGCCAGTACGCCCACCACATCAAACCCCTGTTGAATCAGTACCACTGAAAAAGGCAGCAGGAAAAACAAATGCAACCAGTTAAAATAGGACATGATGGTTTTACCCAGGGTATAGCGCACAATGGTTTTTTTGAAAATGGGAAGGGTAAGCAATTGCCGCACATTCATCACCGGCATTTTCTGTAAAAAGAACCTGATTATCAAATCGAGTATCAAATAGTAAATCAAAAAGCGGTTGACAGTGGGGAACGGCTC
Source organism: Planktosalinus lacus (assembly GCF_014640155.1). GTDB lineage: Bacteria > Bacteroidota > Bacteroidia > Flavobacteriales > Flavobacteriaceae > Planktosalinus > Planktosalinus lacus. Next base: position 169,360 of record NZ_BMGK01000002.1, read on the forward strand.
CAGTTCAAATTTTTCGAGTATAAAATAACTCCCAAACCCCAGTAACAAAAACATGGCGATAAAATAAAGTGCCCCCAGCACCATAAACACTTTTAAAACCATATTGGCCTTAAAGGAAGCAGAGCGCTTAAACGATTTCCATTCCAGGGTGATGAATTTTTTGAGCATAGGATAGGGATCTATATTTTTGAATTAGTTATAGGTAAAGATACCAAAGGTTTTGTTACAAAACGACCGTTTTTTAACATCTATGATACATCCCATCACTACCCAATCAGGTTTTCATACAGCTTTATAACTTGCGGCAATACCGCTTCTTCGGTATAATGTGCTTTGATGTGTGCCTGCAGTTGCCCGGCGTCTTGTAAACGTTGTTCGGGTTGTTGGATATACTCCAGCAAGGCCTTTGCCAATGCTTCAGGAGTATTGGGTGGCACTACCTTGCCAAAGTCCTGCACCACTTCACGGCAATCCCCCACATCGGTCGTGACCACAGCCAGACCGGAGCGGGCGTATTCTAATAGCGTCATCGGCAGACCTTCCATATCTGAACTCAGTACACCAATTTCAGCCTGTTGTAAAAGTTCAAAAACATCTGCTCGTTCTCCTAAAACAACCACCGCGTCACTCAAAGATTTATCGGTAATTAAATTCTGAACCCTATCTGAATAGGCGTCATTCAACACCTTCCCTATCAATAGTAGTTTCCAATCGGGTGCTTCAGGTTGTAGTAATGAAAACGCCTGGATGAGGTTCTCATGATTTTTGGGTGGACGTAAATTGGCCATACAAACAATTGTTTTGGTAGAACCACTTCCTGAGTCCGGTACCCGAATTGCTTCTGGGTATGACACAAAATTAGGAAGGTATACACTTTGAACATTTCGTAAATATGTTTGATGCCATTGCACCAACTCCTTATTCACAGCCACTACCTTGTCAAAATAGCTTGAACACAAGACAAGTGTTTTGTTAGACCGCTTTGTGGTTTGCGTTCGGCTTCCATAATGGTCATGCCAAATGAGTTTTACTGAGGGGTTCAAGCCCTTCAACAGGGTTCCAAAGAACCAGGAAGTACTGTGCGCGTGTATGAGTTGAATCTTCTCTTCTTTAATAAGTTGAGTGGCATTGAATAGTGCCCGGAGTCCGATGGGACCTTGGCGGTTTAAAAAGCGGTAGTGTACCTGCGGGCTGATGGTCTCTTTTAAAAGGCCTTCCTCACGAGTACTCCATAAAAACACCGAACCTCCCCGTGCAGCCAGGGCGTTGGCATAGGACACCGCCATCCGCTCTGCCCCGCCGGCGTTTAAGGAATCTATAAGGTGAAGGATTTTCATGGGTTCATTTGTACTTATTCTTTAACGCCTTAAAAGGTGATGAACAAAAAGGGTTCACGCAAAGCAATATTGGTTTCTCGCAAAGAAACGCAAAGATGTTCGCAAAGAAACGCAAAGTTTACTTTAAAGTTCATTAATTACTCTTCCAGATTGTTTACAATTCTGTGAATATTACCTTTTAGAAGCTTACTATTAAAATTTATAAGTAGACCTAATTTTTTATCAGACAATTTTAAATAAGTTAATAACTGTGAAAAATGAACCGGAGCTAAAGTATCAACAGATTTTACCTCAATTAGTAATTTATTTTCTACTAACAAATCAATTCTATATCCTACTTTTAACTTTACCTCCTTATAAATAAAAGGCATTGGAACTTGTTGTAACACTTCGAGACCTTTATTTCTTATTTCATAAGCCAATGCATTTTCATAAGCAGATTCTAATAAGCCCGGACCAACATTTTTATGTAATTCAAGAGCTAATCCAATTACTAAATATGACAGTTCATTCTCGTTCATAATTTTTAAATACTATCTAAAAATAAAAAATATTATATAAATTCTTCGCGAATTCTTTGCGGTTAAACTTTGCGCCCCCTTTGCGTGAGCCCCCGCTCCTATTCAATCAAGCCCCTGATTTTTTCCTCAAAGGCTTCCAGCGTAAATTGTTGCGACCATTGTTGAGCTGCCAGAGATTGTTGTTTGATGGTTTCCATGTTTGACAGCAGGTTTAATAGCAGTCGTCCGTCCTCCTCCGGGTTTTTAGTAAGTAAGAGTCCCCGTTCCCCTTCCCCCAGCATTTCTGGTACACAGGAAACGGCTGTGGCCATAGGCACACACCCCCAAAACATCGCTTCGGCCACCGCCTTGGGCCAGCCTTCAGAAGTGGAGGGCAGGATTAAAAAGTGACCGGCTTTATAAGCTTGCTCTACGACATCTGCAGATTGGTTGCCTTTTAAAACAATGCTTCTATGGAGCTTGTATTTTTCAATATACTGTTCCAGTTGTTTGCGCTGAACCCCTTCCCCATAGAGGTCCATATTAATATCAATTCCCTTTTGTTGTAGTCGATGCACCAGTTGCAAGGCATACAAAGGGTCTTTCCCGGGGGTTAACCCTCCCACAAACAAGGCTTTGAAGGGGAGCGTGAATTCTTTTGTAATGCGTTGTTTTTTGGAGTCAGGATAGGTGGCGGTAAAAAAGGGAAGTAGGTTTTTGGAAGCCTCCGGCCAGTGACCGTAAACCATTACCTGCATGTTTCGGGTGAGGAAGGTATTGTTTAAGATCCATTTTTGAAAGCGGTAACTCAGGGGTTGTTTGGCGGCAGGATCCCAGTTCCCTGCATATTTAGCTGTTTTCTTTTTCTTCGGAAAGAAAACCTGCACCACACACCCCAGCAAACCCATATTCCCGGGACAGCGCAGGTGGATGTGGTCGGCATTTTTAATGGCATAAATTATTCGAATTGAATTAATAAATACAGTTGGAATTGCTCTTAACATATTTATAAAAGAATTTATATTAAATTCTTTTAATTCAATTGTAGGTTCCAATTCAAATGAAATTGGAGCTATCAATAATTTTTTATCTTCTTTCCAAATAGGGCAACAAAACTGAATTGAATGGGTATACCTAGCCCACAACTGCATTTCTTTTTCATAGGGTGCATAAAGAAAGTTTTCTCTTTCTTTTATCACTATTGGCGCAGATGAAATCACAACTAATCCCATTTTAAATATAGCCCTCCGAACTTTTTTCTGACACTTTAATTGCTGGAACACCCATCATAACACTATTACACTCAGTATTTGTATTTACTAAAGAACACGCCGCAATTAAAACATTATCTTTTACAATAATTTTGCCGGCAACTACAGCATTAGCCCCAATGTAAACGTTATTTCCAATTTTAGGAACACCTCGGTTATCTCCTTGTCCAGAAACACCAATCGTTACGCCTTGAGAAATATTGCAATTGTTACCAATAATTGTTTTAGCATTTAAAATAATTCCTCCAAAATGTCCAATGTAAAAAGAATGTCCAATTTGAGCAGAAGCAGGTATTGAAATTCCTGTTAAAATTTCAATTGCTTTTTGCCAAAATAAGCAGAAAATTTGCAATAATTGTTTAAAAATTGGAATTGACATTTTGTAAACAGCGTGTGCAATTCGGTGTTGAAAAATCGCCCAAAAACCTTGAGTTAAAAATACAATCGTAATAAAATTACCCCCATACTTTTTGTATTTTTTGTAATCTAACAAAAGGAGTTTTATCCAATTCATCCAGCAATTTTTTATAAAAATATTTTCTATTGAAATTTTGGCAACATCAAAGTGTAGTAATGCCTTTTTTGTGTTTTTTAACTCATTAAGTTCTTCTTAATCAACAAAACACCCTAAAATTTGTTCTGCAATATTATTGGGTCATCTGATTTACAAAATAATTTGTTATATATCAGTTAGAGTTTGGTGATAAGGATCTAAATTACTAAAAATAATGTGGGGCTCCATAGCAATTATTCAAAACCATGCACACCAGAAACCCATAAACTCTTGAACTACCCCTTACGCATCTTCATCGTCACATGCATGCAATTAAAAAGGTGCTTGTCTGATGTGGCTGATTTTTCCCAATCTTCTTCATGCCATTTTTTTCCCAGGGATTGCTTTTTGGATGAATTTAGGGGTAAAAAATACAGGGCAAAGACCCACTTGGCCTTTCCCAACAGCCCCCGGCGTTCTTCAATGATAAATGCGTTGTCAAATTTAAAATATGTTTTTTTTGTAAAAGGCCATTCCCAGGCGGCATCGCTTTGAAAGGGACGGTAAACGCTTCGGATTATTTTAAGCGGTAAACTGGTTTCCAAGGGGTCATAGCTAACAACAATCCCACCGGACTTTAGTTTTTCCTTTAACCGGGCGATGAGTACGTCAACATTTTCAAAATGGTGCAACACCCCATATGCATAGATAATATCAAAACCGGATTCGTCAAAATCTTCAGAAAGAAAATCGGCTGCGATGGCTTTGGCCGTGGGAATAGACTCCAGACGTTTATTAAGACGCGCTATGGCAAGATCACTAAGGTCAAGGCCCACATAGGCTTTGGCGTTTTCAGCAAGATACATTGATAGATTGTTACCTGAAAAACACCCTAGATCCAGGACTTTTTTATCTCTAAGATCCCCAAACCATTCCTTGTGCAAATCATATGACTGCTGCAACATGCCTGTCTCCCTGCGGATGCTCTTCAGGGTTTTTTCACGCAAGTTGGACCAAATACGCGTCGCCAGGTTTTTATTTTTGGTATTATAAAATTCCTTTTGCTTTTTGTTGGTTTCGAGTATGTCTTGTGTTGTTTTCACTTGATTTAATTTATTAATTCATTAAAAAAATCAATATTTTCTTTTATTATTTTTTCTTGATCAAAAGTTTTTACAACAAAAGCTCTGGCATTTTTTCCAATAGATTCTGCTTTATTAGGGTTACTTAATGCCCAGTTTACTTTATCGGCTATATCCTCCGGGCTGTATGGATTACAGAGCAGTCCGGTTTTTTGATGCACAATTGTTTCCGGACCCGGTCCGGTTAGAGAAAAAACTACCACTTTTTCCATAGCCATTGCTTCAGGTGCTACAAGACCCTGAGTTTCCATATGAGACGGAAAAACACAAAGTTTTGCTCCTGCATATATTTCACTTATTTTATCATAACTTACAGGACCGTGAAAAAAAACACTCTTCATATGCTCTCCAATTTGTGGAAGTGTATTTTTTTTTAAAAAGTTAATATATGAGGTATTATCTTTAAAAAACCAATCTCTTCCATAAATATGTATTTCTGCTTCAGGATTAACTTTTTTTATATATGGTAATGCTAAAATTAACTGCCTGACTCCTTTTTTTTCACACACAGTTCCTGCAAATACTATTTTATTGGGATTTACAGGTATGTTTGAATCTGGTTTAAATTTTTCAATTGATAAAGGATTTTTTATGATTCTAACAGGTTTTCCATGATAACTCAAATACTTCGAGGTGTGAATTTTTACATATTTTGAAACAGCAATAAAAGCATCAGCTTTTTTAAAAGACCTTTTTTCCTGAAGGCCTTTCCAACGATTTATTTTTCTTTTCTCTGCCTCTGCAAAAAAGTGATGCCCTCCGTGAAGTCTAATTATGTATTTTATGTTTTTCTGTTTCTTTATAAAGGCCAGCCCCAATTCAGCACTTTCAACTATGTCAATAGCTTCGTTATTATGTATTTGTCTTATTTTATCAGAAATAGATTTACTATTTAAAAACCATGTAATTCCTTTGTAATTTTTAGGTTTTAACCTGTATATTTTTAAATCATCATTCAATTCTTCCTCAGACTTGTTTTCATAATTTATCCCAACAATACTTACCCTATGGCCAAATTCTACTAACTTATTAGCAATGATTTTTACAAAAGTTCCTACTCCTCCATGCGGGTATCCTGGTTTTGGATATTCTGAAGTTATAAAACAAATGTGCATTAGCTCTTTAATAATTTATTGATTTTATTTGAAGCGTTTTGAAAATCTCCTAAAACAGCCATTTTCCATAACTCCATTCCTTTTTGGACTTTAGCATATTCAATTTTTTGAAGCATCTCACTGATTTCATTTTTGTCATTTAACCAATATACAGCCTGAGATTTAGGCATTGTTCGAAAATGTTGGAATTGATAAATTGTTTTTACTGACCATCCCGGAACAGTCTTATTTTCTTGGTCATAATTTATGAAAATACATGGTTTTTCAAACATAGCAAAATCAAATGCCATGGTAGAACCCACATTAATCACCAAATCAGAATAAAACACTGTGGATGTCAAAATTTTTAAATCGTTTTTATCCGGATAAACAGTTGTCCAATGTGTCTTTCCATCAAAACGCCAAACGGGTGCAACTTCTTTTATTAAGCCAGGGTATTTGTCAATAACGTGTTTAAAACGCCCCGATACATCTACCGGACACTGTCTTAATATAATTTGATAATCTTTATGAAGTCTAGTGGTCATAATAGCCTCAGCTAGATCATTCAAATATTTAGGATCGTCTGGCGACGTTTTCACATCATCCCCTGAAAAGCAAATATTTTTTTTTGATGTATTTAAACCATATTTACTAAAAAATTCTTCTTTTGGAATTATATTTTCACTTTTATAATAAGGTTCAAATTGTGGTGTGCCGGTAATATGAATTGTTGATTCCGGTATTTCAGGATAATATTGTTTCATCTCCTCTTTCATATGTTCAGACCATACCAAGAATAAATCTGTTCTTAAAGCCAGCCTGGCCTTGGGTAAATTGTCCCAGGAATAAATCACAGTTATAGTTTCAATACCGAGTTTCTTAGCAGCTTGCATCAATGGAGCAGCCTTAATAGCTCTTTGATGGGTGCAAAATATTTTAGCTGGTTGTTCTTTTTTTAAAATTTCTACCAGCTGAATATAAAAAGGATTGGTTTCTACTGACTGTGCATACTTTTTCTCTAAGTATAAAATAGATCTGTAGTTTTTTATAAATTTTGAAATAAATGTAACCAGAATATAAAACAACTTTTTATGCCAACTCGTATAATTATAATTCCAAGATTTTAATATGGTCTTGTTGTTTGTCAATTTGGTATTAAACCTTAATCTGGAAACACAAATTAACTCTCTGTAAAATTTTTCTAAAACAGTCTCTTTATAATTAGGAAGCTCAAAATCTCTTTTAATATTTGTAACACTTTTTATATACTCAATTGTTTCTACATCAAAATTGTGAACTATAGTACATTCCTTTTCTATGTCATCAAATACATTAGTATAAAGATAATTTCTAATCCCAATACCGTCAGGTAACATTAGAAATATTTTTTTTTGTTCAGGCATGAATATTGACAAAATATGTATTTTAATTTAAAAATTTATTTCTAAAAGAAATATTTTTGAAACTGCAAGGTATATGTTATACCAATTAAATAACAATTAATGTAAAATTGATTTTCACATTTGGTTAACCTTAATTAGTTTTTACAACGGTTCCTTTTCTATCAAAATCTTTATTTCAACAAAGTGCTTTCCTTCTATTATAAAAACACACAGGTAATATCTTTGACTGTTTTTCCATAACTGTTTTTAATGCTTACTTTTAAGGCACAAGTTTATTGCCTGTATATTTCTTATACATGGGTTTGGAAACTTAGGTACATTATTGAAAAAGTTGAATTTTATTAGTTAGATTAATGATTCCGTAAATAGAAAAAAGAATCATAATTAGTCGATTACTGTATTTTAAAATATTTGGTATTTTATGATTTTTTTCTAAATCTGAATAGAATATTATAGACATAATAAAGACAGGAGCCAACCAACGCATTTCTACATAAGAAATAATAATTAATGAAAATATCGAAATCATCATTAATGTAATGATTGGCACAAAACTAAAATTATCAACTTTTTTATGTTTAACTGTATACACTATAAAAAATAGCGTGTTTATTAAAAGTATGATCCCTAATGATCGAGAACTATATATTAGCACATATACCAGATCCTTAAAAAACTCTTTAAAAGTAACATTAAAATCGTGAATTAAACTTTTAATAATTCCATCTGGAAGTGATTCTTTTCCGTGAATCTGGATATAATTTTGAGTTTCTTCCCAAGAAGGATGTTGAAAGTTATTTAGCTCTCCCTTGTTAACCATCAATTGAGCAAGATATTGACGTTGAGACCATGACACCTCTATTCCTTTTGGCGGCTTTTTATTATCATAGGAAAAATGGCCATTTTGTAATAAAGATGGAATATTCAAAACAAATAAAAAAATAAGTAAGTATATTGGAATTTGGAGTCTCTTGGAAAACTTAATTTTTGTTTTAAAAAAAATATAAAATCCAAAAATTATAATTGGAAAATAAATAACAAATAATTCCCTAGTGAAAATACATATTACCAAAGCGGTTAAAGCAATATTCAAATGAAATGTTTTTTTAAAAGCTGCACGGTAAACTTCATTGATAAAAATTATCAAAGAGATAAAAAAAAGAGTATCATTTGTTCCATAATAAAAAAAACCTACAGTTGAAAGATAAAATATAATATAAAAATACCCTTTCAATGAAGTTCTATTATCGATTTTAAAAAAATAAAAAAAAGTTATTATTAACAGTAGAATATTAACAAACCTTAAGGCAATATATTCTTCCAAAATTAATGAAAACGGATAGGCCAACAGCATATATGGAATTGAAATACTTTCTTTAATTGCTTCAATCCAACCGATTTCTTTTATCAAAATTAAATCATTAATAAATAAACTCTCGTCTCCAGCACCAACAGGTCTATTTAGAAAGAAATAAGTAGAAACCCCTAAGTAGATTAGTAATAAAATAAAAAACGAATAGTTTATAAAAATAAATAACTTATTCTTCATATTGGTTTAATACATTTATAACTTTATCAACATCTAATTCATAATAAAATGGTAGCCTAAGTAGCCTATCAGTAAAATAAGTGCTATTGCACAAATCCCTTCTTCCATGGATTTCCTTGTAGAAAGGACTGGAATGTAAACTAACATAATGCGTTACAGCTAATATTTTATTTTTTTTTAAATGTTCTATTAATGAAGCTCGTTGTTTTAAGGAAGCACATTCCAAATAAAACATATGAGCATTATTTGTTGCATATTTAGGGATTTTGGGTGTTTTGATATTAAGAGGTTTCACCCATTCTTTCAAATTTTCAAAATAAGTGTTCCAAATTTTCAATCTTCTTTTTTGTATTTCTTCCAAATTCTCGATTTGTGCCCATAGAAATGCAGCAATAATCTCAGAGGGCAAAAAAGATGAGCCAATATCCACCCATTCATATTTATTAATTTCACCTCTAAAAAATTTTGCCCTATTTGTTCCTTTCTCCCAAATAACTTCAGATCTTTCTATGAATCGTTCATCATTAATGACAAGCATTCCACCTTCACCCGAAATTATATTTTTTGTTTCATGAAATGAAAAGGCGGCTAAATGACCTATGGAGCCTAATGCTCTTTTTTTTCCATCCTTTCCAGTATAAAAACTATCAATAGCTTGTGCAGCATCTTCAATTACAACAAGGTTATATTTTTCTGCAAGTTCCATTATACAATCCATGTCACAGGCAACACCTGCATAATGCACAGCAACAATAGCTTTCGTTTTTGATGTTATCAATCCCTCTATCATATTTGAATCCATATTCGGATGATCTCTATACGAATCCACAAAAACAATTTTTGCACCCACTCTAATGAAGGCCAAAGCAGAAGAAACAAAAGTAAAGCTAGGTACAATTACCTCATCACCGGGTTGAATGTTTGATAATATTGCACACATTTCAAGTGCATCTGTACAAGATGTTGTAAGCAGCACTTTTTTAAAACCATATTTTTCTTCAAAAAATAAATGGCATTTTTTTGTAAAAAAGCCATTTCCAGACAACTTACCAAACTTAATTGCTTGTTCTATATATACCAATTCACTTCCTGAAAGGTATGGTTTATTAAATGGTATCATTTTTTCCAAAAATGTTTAATAATAGTTTTTTTCTCAATAAAATAACCACATTTTAAATAAAATTCACACGCTAATTGATTCCTTGATTGAGTCGTAACCTTTAGAATTTTAATGTTTTTACTTAGTGCTTCATTTTCAACACTATTCATCAACATTTTTCCAAAACCCTTCCCTTGATATTCTGGATTAATAGCTATAAGGCCAATTTGAGCATATTCTTTAAAAATCTTGTAAGCAGCAAACCCTAGAATAGTTTTGTCTTTACTAATTAAAAGAATGTCATCAGCTATTTCTTTACTTAAAGAATTATCGACCCAAGTCCTGTAAAGTTTTTTAAATTCAATTTCTTGAAACTTATTATCTAATTTAAACCGGCTATAGACTCCACTTTGGTATGCTAGTTCATATACTTTTTCTAATTCAAAATTAATGTCACGTGCAGAAAAAACATAATTATTTTTTAATTGAATTCTTTTTTTTATTTCCTTCACAAAAAGAACTTTAATTTCATCATATGATTTTTCAAAACCATCAATCTCTACATCAAATTTTTCTTTTTGTTTTACATATATCAAATCATAAGATCCATCAATAGATATTAGCTCTTTTTTGGTCGTATATAATATTTCGCCAATTTTTTTATTAAAAAAATCAGAATCCCAATTTAAAAATTTTACAGTCATAATATTTCATCAATTATGTAAATTGGCCTCCGTTTAGTCTGGTCAAATATTTTTCCAATATATAAACCACAAACACCAATAATTGTAATCATCACTCCGGAAAGAAACCAAATGGAAATAATAAGCGAGCTGTAACCAAGAACTAAGATTTGATTCGTCAATGCCAAATATAAATGATATAAACCCACTAGAAATGAAATGAAAGAAATACTGAGCCCTAACTTCACAAATATTTTAAGTGGTTTATTTGAATATGATATAATGACATTAAAAGCTAGTTTGACTAGTTTTTTATAACTATAATTTGATTTGCCTTCAGTTCGTGAAGCGTGTTCAACCTCAACAGCAGTGGAATTATAACCAACGAGTTTAACGAAAAGCGGAAAAAATTGTATATAATCTGAGATTTGTAATATAGACTGAATTACTTTTTTGTTATAGATGCCAAAATTAGCTACTTCATTATCATATCGAGTATTTGTGAAGTAACTAAATATTTTTGAAAACAAAAAGGAAGAAAACTTTTTTATTATACTATCATTTCTAAATTTTCTTTTTGCTAATACAATATCATAACCTTCTTTAGTTTTATTATAAAGTTTCAAAACTTCCATTGGTTGATCTTGCAAATCGCAATCTAAAACAACAACCCACTCTCCTTTTGACTGAGATAAACCCGCTAAAATTGCCGGATGTTGACCAAAATTTTTACTTAATCGAAAACTTCTAACTTCACTATGGGTTGAAGATAGCCTTTGTAATACCTCCCAACTTTTGTCTGTGCTTCTATCATCTACAAAGATTATTTCATAGGTTTCACCTATATCTTTCATAACTCTTTGAATCTCAAAAAGTAACTTGTCTAATGATTTTTCTGCTTGATATACCGGGCTTACAAAAGAAATTTTTGGATTTATTTCCATTAGCTATTATAAATTAAAAAAATACATTTCTATAAAATTAAATTAACTTCTAGCCAAATCAATATTGGAATGAAAGTAATAATTAATTTTCATTTTAGACTCTCATTAATTAAATCCTCAGCCCGCTCCCAGTCAGCCAAAGTATCAAGATTCACATACCGCTTTCCTTTTGAAACCACATACCCTATGCTGTTTCCATACAAAGAGTTTTGTTGAAGGATCACATCAGTTTTTGTCAAATAGATACTCCCGTCCCGGAAATAGGCCTTGGGTAACTCCTGCCGTCTTTTGATGATGTCCCGGTCGCCGGTAGCACTATGCAAACAGCCTTCCTCATCGGCCTCAAACACCCAATGCGGATTGTATTCCGCCGGCACTTCCCTGACACTTACAAGGGAATCAACACCCCGGTTGATGAACTGCTGAAGGGCCTCGTCGATGCTCCCTTTTTCCCGAAAGGGCGTGGTGGGCTGCAACAAGCACACTGCATCAAAAAATTCACCCTTTTCCTTAAAAAATGCCAAGGCGTGTTGCACCACTTCCAGCGAACCCGAATTGTCTATTGCCAGCTGTGCGGGTCGAACAAACGGAACCTCCACCCCAAGCGATTTTGCCACCTCAATGATTGCGGTATCCTCAGAAGAAAGGATCACCCGCGACAATAAGCTGCTTTCCCGGACCGCTTCAACCGTATACTGCAAGAGCGGTTTGCCTCCCAGCAATTTGATGTTTTTACCAGGGATACCTTTGCTTCCGCCTCGGGCGGGAATAACAGCAAGGATGTTGGGTTTTTGGTTCAATGTTTAATTTTTAATGTTGTCAATTATTTAATTTTTGGAATATGGTGATTATCTTTTGAAATTTCCTTTAATAAACAATCGTCTTATGAAACCGCAATGGCAAGGAACTGAGCAGTGCTGCGATTGATTTTCCTGCATCACCGATGCCGTAAATATCTGAACTGTTTAAGCGACCGTTTTGAAAATGGTTTTCAACAGCAGCTTTGATGGCTTCTTTGTCATATGTCACATCCACTACATTGCCACCCTGTTGTCGGCGGTGCTGCCGGGTGCCGATATTGATTACTGGTACACCCAGAAAAGCACATTCCCGAATGCCCACACTGCTGTTACCCACCAGCCCTTTGCTGTGATAGAGTAATTCAAGAAAATCAGAGCTTTCCATATTTTTAAAGAAATGAACGTGTTCCAGTGCGTGATGTTCCCGGAAAGCGCGGATACCGGTGGACGTACCGTCTGCCCCAGCATCTACATTGGGCCAGAACCAAAGCGTGGGAATTTTCAGATGGTTTATGGCTTGTAAACTCGCTTCAACCTGCTTTCTCGAAAGCGCATACTCATGGGTGACCGGGTGCTGCATCACTACTATATAGCCGTTTTCTAAAGCAGGCTGTGCGCCCACACCGCCATATTTTTTATATGGATTAAACGAAAGGCCCTTGCTTTGCAGTACCGGCGCAGCAAGGTCTATGGATGGGCACCCCGTATTAAAAACCATCCCAGCATCCTCGCCTAGTTTGAGTACACGTTTCTCGGCATCTTCAGAGGCCACAAAATGGTAATCGGCCAATTTAGTGATGGCGTGACGCACTTTTTCATCGATGTTTCCGGTGACCTCGCCTCCTTGAATGTGTGCCAATGGAATATTCATATAAGATGCACAAATGGCTGTCGCCATGGTTTCAAAACGATCGGCTACTGTGACCACAATATCAGGACTCAGATTGTCAAAAACGGTAGACAATTCAAGAATACCAATCCCGGTTGTTTTAGCGGCAGCAGTCAGGTTTTCACCTTCCAGTACATTAAATACCCTGGCATCAATGTTAAACCCATCTTGTTCGATGTAATTGACAGCTGATCCATAGCGATCCAGTAAGGCAGAAGCCGCAACAATAAGCTGCAACCGAAGGTTAGGATGGGCTTCAATAGCGGTTAAAACAGATTTTACCCTACTATAAGATGGACGGGCGGTAATCACTACAGCAATATTTCTTTTAGACATAAGGAGGTATCTTATAGCGATAAAAATAAAACATTCCTATTGAGGAACGGACACTAAGACCTTTTTTTTTGTAAAAATGTCTTAACAATCAGTTTAAACTTGATTTGATCTCCAAAAGTTAATTTTAAAAAAAGAAAATAACAAATTCAATAAATTGTACAGTGAACATAGTTGATCTAGGTATAGAAATAAGAATACAATTGCTAATGAAAATGATGTCAACAATTTGAATGCTCTTAGAAGTAGTAGAATCGATTCTAAAAATAAGAATTCTTCAGAAGTCCTCAACTACAATGAAGTGGGATGTTTAGATTAGAATAAAACATCTTTTAGGGTTTTGAATAAAATATGTCTTTAAAGAGAATAGGAGGGTATAATTAATTTATTTCTGTTTTATTAAGATTTTTAAAAAACAAAGGTTTAATCTTTTCAAGTTCAGTATTTGACATATCCCACCATGACAATTTTTCTATTTCCTCAATCGTAGAGTCTTTAAAACGCATTTTTATTATTTTAGCAGGCACCCCTGCTACTATTGAATACTTAGGAACATCCTTTGTCACAACTGACCCCGCTGCAATCACGGCACCATTTCCAATTGAAACTCCTCCCAGAACACTGACATTTTGACCAACCCAAACATCGTTGCCAATAATCGTTTTTTTATTTGTTTTGAGTTTTAATAATTCACCGTTAAATAGCTGTTTATTCACATAAATAGATAAATATTCAGTGGGATGGTTAGTTGTTATTATACTTAAATAGGGTCCTAGCTGACAATATTTTCCAATTGTTACTTTACCATGAATTGTCGAATTATAACCTAAGGTAGAATTTTTTCCAATTTTTATTTGACCACTGAAATTACAATTATTAGCAACTAAATTACCACCTTCAAACTTGACGTTTTGAAGCCCTTTTACCAACCCGTTAACTTTAACTTTACCTTTTTGTTCAAAACGATTATAATTAAGAACCTTTTCAATAATTTTAAATATCAATTTCCTGATCATAATCTAAAACTTATTATAAAACCTTTCATAAATTGGGCTGGTTAATTTAGCAATTCGCTGTTGTTCCTCTTGGCTTAAGTTTTTTTTCCATTTAATTGCATTTGTTAGTGAATCTCTAAAATGCTTACCATGATCTTTTGCCTTTGTTGATTTCTGAATATAATCTTTCACTTGATTAGTAAAAGGTAATTCTAAATATTCAAATAACTTTTGAAATTCTATAATTGGATTTAAAGATAAAGTTTCATGGGTAATAAAGTACCATTCAGGGTTTTTTTCCTGATATATACCAACCTGTGCATAAATGATTTTCCATAGTAAAGCAGCATTGTCAACTATATCTTTCTCTTTTATATCTTTTTGATATTGAATCACCTCGTCTTTAAGACTTTCCAATCCATCACTAAAAAAAATTGGTTGTCTAAGAAAGTCATCAAAATCAAACCACCAGTTTTTATCTTTTATACTTAATGCAAAAGCGGCAGGGTGCCTAATAAGAATAACAGGGTTTAAATCAAACTCTTTGACCAACCAAGGAACTGAAAAAACAGCTATAGGGTCTTTTATCATTTTTATTGGCCTCCAAGCTCTACGTAATCTTTTTTTATTTGAAATTAAAATACTATGCCCTTCATAACTTTTGTAAGAATTAGTTATTAAATAAAAGAAATTAGTATTCAAGTAATATTTAATCAGTTTTCTTACTTTAATTTGAAGTCCTATTTCACTTCTTTCAGTAACCTTTGGAAACCAATAGTCTAGATCAATTATTTTATATCTATTAATTCTGTTAAGGTTAAAAGGTTCAATAATATTGTCCACCTTAGGGTGGGCGCCTATTACATTCCCTACCCAAGTTGACCCTGAACGGGTTGCGCCGGTGATTAAAATATTCTTTCCTTTCATTTTTCTTTTTTTAAACCTAAAAAATCAAATAATACTGGCCTTACAAACTTGTTCAAAAGCAATCTGTTAACAATAAAATGCTTTATAAAATAAGGTATTTGAATTCGTTTAGAATTTGGAATTTTTAATTCTTCTTTTTCAGAACTCTGTATCTTTAAAAATTCCTTTTCAATCCAATTCTCCGGTATATTACCAATATGATAAGCATAATTACCTACCGTTGCTAATCGCCACAACCCTGCTTTTTCTAAAGGTTGATCTATATAATCCCTGTCTGCAGAAGCTGCATAAGCTAATTTGCTTTTTTGATTAGGAGTGTGTTTAAAAACCTCTTTTCGAAGAGTGGATACAAAATGACCACATCCCACAATTGCTGAAAACCCTTTTCTTGAGACTGTCAATTGGTTCTCAAGAAACTGTTTATTCTTATACATAGAGCTTTGTCTTCCAATACTATTAGCAAACTGTAACATCTCTTCTTGATCACAAAGTGATTGAAATTTTAAATTTCCTTTTAATAATGCATCAAAAATAGTATTTGAAGTGTGGGTCATAAATAAAGTTCCGTGTGGAACGGGTGAAACCATACCGGCTTCCGGGAAATTGACAAAAACTTTTTCGACTTCCTGAATCCAACCGTCCTTAAACAAAACATCCCCATCTGTGATAGTAATTAAATCCTCTGAAGTTGTTTTAGCTATGGATATAACCGCATCAATTTTACCTATATTGGATTTAAAATGAATTAATTGATCAATTTTTCCTTTAGTATACAGCTCTTGTAAATAAGTAGTTATTTCTCTACAGCTTCCATTATTTACTACCGTTATAGCACTTTTTGCGTGAATTGTTTTTAAGAGAGACTCTATACATAGCTTTGTGAAATTTAAACCAAATTTGAAGTAATCATTTAAATGTGGCACATATATAGGCACAATTATGCGATGATAAAATTTATCTTGAATGTGTTTTCCTTTCTCCGGATTTGAACCAACTCTCATAATTATGAATTTCTAAAATATTTTTTTAATGAATTCCGGTCTAAAATTAAAAAATTGAAAAATAACCAGCTTATACTGATGGTCAATTTATAATTTCTCAGAGGTATATACAGCAAGATTAAAGAAATAAAATATATTTTAAAGAGGTGTTTAATTTTGAAAATTCAGATTTGAAAATATTTATTTAAAAAATAATATATAAATTATCATTTTTAAATTGTTTTTTTTAAAAAGCCAAAATATATCTAACTGGAACAATTTTAAAACTCCCTTTAAAGGGTATTGTTTTAACAATTTAATTTGACTTTGACAAGTATTATTAAGTAATTGATTATATTGTTTTTTTGTTATTCGATTTTGATTATACTGATTGTTTAATATTTTTTTTAGATATAAGGGAAGATTTATATATTTATCATTAGCTGTTGAAATGTTTTGATCATGTTTCCTATATAATGCTAAGGGTTTATCACAGTAATAAAATTTTGTAATAAATGAGCACCGTGTCCAAAATTCAACATCTTCAAGTGCTGAAGGAATACTTTCATTAAAATAACCGACTTGTTCAATTACTGATTTTCTTACCAGGGGTGTTGGCATCATCAACGTCCAATTACCCAACATTTTCATAGAAACATCTCCATGTTTTAAATTATATGTGCCTGGTCTTCCTATTATGATATCTTGCAATTTTCCATTTTCATCTATTACCTGGCAAGGTGAATGTGTTAAACCAAAACTTAAATTTTCTGAAAGGATATTCACTTGTGTTTCAATCTTGAAAGGCATCCACAAATCATCATCGTCCAGAAATGCTATGAATTTTCCTTTTGCTTTTCTTATACCAGTGTTTCGTGGTTTAGCAGGTCCACCACTATTAGGTATTTTTATATAGGATACATTGGTATATTGTTTGCAAATTCTTTGATTTTCGTCAGATGATGAACCATCATCAACAACCAAAATTTCAATATTTTTATAGGTTTGATCAGCTACACTTTGCAATGCTTGTTTTAAAAATGTACCCCTGTTATAGGTGGGTATAATAACACTTACTAATGGCTGTATCATGATGTTAACCCATTCTTTTTTTTATTCGTTTCCAAATGCCGTGGAATGTGTTCCTGCGACATTTGTCCAGTTGGGCAGTTTGCTTTTTAAGCTGCTTCATATCATCATAATACAGACCATAAAGCTCTTGAAACATTCGCTCATCTTCAACAAACTTTTTGTTTTTATGAGCAGCATCATTGCTATAACCTGTTAAATCAAATAAGGTTAACGGGTATTGAATATGTTTAAAAGTAAACCGCCCACTTAAAAAGCATTTCAAATAAAACGCCCGGTCACTCACCATTTTGAAAGACTCGTCATAACCACCAATATGTTCAAATACACTTCTATGGAACAAGGTGCTTTGATGGGGCAGCGAAGTCTTCATAAAATAGTAAGGTGTTAAATGGTCCGGATAGATTTTCTCTCCATGTTCAAACGTATAATCCCCATAGACTATATCACCTTGAAAATCTTTATGATTAATAAAATTATCCAAGGCTGTTTCTGATGTCAGACAATCACCACTATTTAAAAAAAGAAGGTATTCACCTTTTGCACGGGCAATTCCTTTGTTCATGGCATTAAATATGCCATCATCGGGTTCACTCACCCAATAAGTAAACCGGTTTTTATGGTTTTCTATCACTTCCCTGCTTCCATCAGTAGACGCCCCGTCAATAATCAAATATTCATAATCGGTAAAGCTTTGACAAAAGACTGAATCCAGGGTTTTTTGCAACCCTTCACGGTTGTTGTAATTTATGGTGATAATAGATAGAATTTTTTTCATAATATTATCTGTCGATATACCATTTATAAAGTTCCCTTAAGCCCGCCTCAAGTGTCCTTTTTGATTTCCATCCCAGGGAAGATAATTTGCCCACATCTGTTAGTTTTCTAATTGTCCCGTCGGGCTTTTCTGTATTATAAGTAAAATCACCCATAAAGCCAGTTTCATTTTTTATCAAAACGGCTAAATCTGAAATTGAAATATCTGAACCGGTCCCTATATTCAAGTGGGAGTTTTTAATTTCTTTGGTATCTGAAATACAATCACTAAAATTTAATGTATTCATTATAAAAACACAAGCATCGGCCAAATCTTCAGACCATAAAAATTCCCGCCTTGGTTTTCCACTGCCCCAAATTTCTATGGTTGTTTTATTTTGATGGTAATCAATTCCTACATTTTTTAAAGCATTTAAAATGTTTTCTTGTGGTTGATTTCCGTTTACACCATTCACAGGAAGCAGGTTTAAATCTTTACGAATGGCATCCCAATTGTTATTTTCCAATAATTTCCCAAGATGGATTTTTCGTAAAAGGGCTGGTAGTACATGTGAAGAGTCAAAATCAAAATTATCTCTTGGACCATAAAGATTGGTGGGCATTACCGAAATAAAATTGGTGCCATGCTGAATGTTGTAGCTTTCACACATCTTCATCCCGGCAATCTTAGCGATGGCATAAGGTTCGTTAGTGTATTCCAATTCACCCATAAGCAGGCTTTCTTCTTTTATAGGTTGTGGTGCATTTTTGGGATATACACAAGTACTACCCAAAAACAGAAGTTTTTTAACTCCGTGTAAATAGCTTTGATGAATAACGTGGTTTTGAATCATCAAGTTTTCATATATAAAATCTGCTCTATAGGTGTGGTTGGCTGCAATTCCACCCACTTTAGCTGCAGCGAGAAATACAAATTCCGGTTTTTCAGTTTCAAAATATTGCTGCACAGCTACTCCATTTGTCAAGTCCAATTCATCCTTTGATTTGACAATCAAATTGCTGTATCCTTGAGCCATGAGGTTTTCATAAATGGCACTACCTACCAAACCTTTGTGACCGGCAACATATATTTTGGAGTCTTTATTCACAGTTTATTCAAAGTAATTTTTTGTTTCAAACCCCCCTTTTTTGAGGTACTTCTCCTTCTGCATTAATACCAAGTCGCATTCCATCATTTCCTTAACGAGATCCTTCAAATCATATTCCGGCACCCATCCCAGTATATTTCTAGCTTTGGAAGAATCACCAACAAGTAAATCGACTTCTGTGGGACGAAAATAATTTATATCTACTTCCACCACAACTTTCCCTTTCGATAACTTGTATAACGGATTTTCACATTTTAGCACTATGCCCTTTTCATTCTTTCCTTTACCTTCAAAAACGATAGTTATCCCTACTTCCTTAAATGCCAATTGAATAAATTTTCTGACGGTGGTGGATTTTCCGGTAGCAATCACCCAGTCCTCAGCTTTGTCATATTGAAGCATCATCCACATCATTCTCACATAATCTTTAGCATGACCCCAATCGCGACTTGCATCAAGATTTCCAATATATAGAGTGTCCTGGAGTCCCAAAACTATTTTAGAAACAGCCCGGGTAATTTTACGTGTTACAAAGGTTTCTCCTCTTATGGGAGATTCGTGATTAAACAAGATACCATTGCAGGCAAATAAATTGTAGGCCTCACGATAGTTTACAGTTATCCAGTAGGCATACAGCTTTGCAACCCCATAAGGGCTTCTGGGATAAAAAGGTGTTTGTTCATTTTGTGGAACTTCCTGAACTTTACCATACAATTCAGAAGTGGAAGCTTGATAAATTTTAGTCTTTTTCTCTAATCCCAATAATCTCACAGACTCTAGTATTCGCAGTGTTCCCAACCCGTCAACGTTGGCTGTATATTCACTCATTTCAAAAGACACTCCCACATGGCTCATAGCAGCAAGATTGTATATTTCATCAGGTTGTATTTCCTGAATTAAACGCGTGATGTTTGAAGAGTCGGTCAAGTCGCCATAATGGAGAAAAAAGTTTCTGTTTTCTTCATGAGGATCTTGGTACAAGTGGTCAATGCGATCTGTATTAAACAATGAAGTACGTCTTTTCAGTCCGTGCACGTTATAACCCTTATGCAAAAGAAATTCGCTTAAATAAGCTCCATCTTGTCCTGTTATTCCTGTAATTAAGGCTGTTTTATTCTTTTTCATTATTGAGTTCATTCAAGTTATCATATAATTTTTGATACTGTTTAACAACCGTATTAAAATGAAATTGGTTTTGAGCATAACCTGTTATTTCTTCGCTCATAAAAGAATTGTTTTGATTTAAAAAACTCAAAATGGCAGTGGCCAGAGAGGTGCCTGTAAATTCTTCAGCTAAGATACCGGTTTTTTCTTTATAAAGGTGTTCAAAAGTACCACCGGAGTTAAAAGCAATCACCGGCAACCCGCAAGCCAGGGCTTCAAGCAAAACATTGGGCAGGTTATCTTCGCGGCTGGGTAAAACAACTGCATTGGCCAGATTGTATATTTCTGCCATTTTATCGGGTTGTAAGATTTTACCAAATTCTCGCAATTGGTGATGTTTAAACTCAGGCAATTCTCCCTTACCAATGGTTAGAATCTTAAGTGGCGTTTCAATGTTTTTTAAAGCTTCAAACAGTAAGTCCATTCCCTTACGTGGACTTTTGAGTCCATCAGCAACAAAAAGCAAGACAAAAGCATCTTTATCAAGATCATACTTGTTACGTAATACAGCTTGGTCCTGGGGGAAAAATTGATCAAAATCAAGCGTATTGGAAATGCAAACCGATTTAAAATGATTGAACACTCCGGAATCGCGGGCATGGGAAAGCATCCAGTTTGACGGACATACAATGGCGGCATTTTTAACACTTTTTAATGCTCCCTGTTTTAATGCTATAATCTCTTTATCAAGTTTTCCGGCTATAGAAGCATTGTTTATCATATCCCCTTTGTAATGAAAGAGTCCTAAAAAAGGGTTCATATCGTGTAAAGTCCAAACAAGAGGCTTTTTTAGGTATTCAAAAAAGGTGGGGTAGTCTATCAAGCCGGCTACCCAGTGCAAATGAATAATATCTGCCTTTTGAACCAAAGGATGATTCATCAAATCAAACCGGCTATAGGGCAAAGTAGCTATTTCAAAATGCATTAGAGGTTTCAGTTTGTTAAAAGCATTTAGGTGTTTTTCTTTTTCACCCGGAAATAACATTTTCTTTATTTTAGTAAGTGTTCTTGAAAATAAGCCGGATTTTTTATACCCAAAAAAAGGGTCTTCTATTTCAATCCCTTCAAAATCAACTGTTTTATTTTTAGACAAAAAAGCCACTTCCAAACCCGTTTGTTGCATCGCTTTGAACAAACGCTCTGCGGCAATTCCTGCGCCACCCTTGTTACTGTATGTGATGTGAAGGATTTTCAAGGTTTATTTTTGTTTAAATAGTTTATAATATATTTTTCTTAAAAACTCTTTGCCATATCTTTTGAGATATTTTATTGAATATCCATAAAAAAAATAATCATTTAACACCTCTAATAGATTTTTAAAGTATTGTTTTGTTGTTTCTTTTTTATGGGGTTTCCATGAATGATTCCATAAATGGACGGCCAAACTTTTTTGTGTAATAAAGTTGCTGTAATCTTCTATACTGTGTCCATAAGGCATTGCATAAAATACCTCAGCCGGAAAGATGATATCCTCTTCAACTGTCATATCAAATACATAGGAAGAAAACGTATGCGTAATTACAGGCGGAGAGAATGAATCAAAATTCCTGTCATGATAAAATTTAAGCATAAACTCAAGGATATAATTCCCTGAAATTGAACCAAATATTGCAAAATTTATTCTTCCGGGTGCTTCTTCACCAATAAAAAAACGATTGTGTAACAATGAGTTTATGGGTTTTAGCAAGAGCATATCAGTATCTAAGTATATACCTCCCTCCTTATAAAGCACCAGTGCCCGAATATAATCTGCAGCAAATGCATATTGTTTTTTTCTAAGGGCATTTCTGAAAAAGGGTGTGTCAACATGCCCGGTGTTGTCTTCATTCCACTCTTTTATTCTAAAATTTGGGCAATATTGACTCCAACTTTCAATACATTTTTGAACCAATCGCGGTTTTGGTTTTTTGCCAAACCAACAGTAATGTATAATTTTTGGAATCATCCCCGTATTTTTTTTAGCAACTGCCAAGAAATTACTCTTAGTAACTTGATTAAAAAAACAATTTTAAAAGTTAGGGGCAATTGATTTTTATAATACTTTAATTCTAAATAATTACGATTATTTTTCATAAATGAAAGCCATATATCAAGCAACCAATTATATTTAGTATCATAGGTTAGCTTTGAATCGAGTAACATGTGAATTTGATTAATTACTTTAACATTTTCTAAAAAGCGGTTGTATGTTTTAATTGCTTTTGTTGCCGTAGCAGAAGTTTTATGGATGCGGATATGATTATAATGTTTTGCCACATAAGCAACTTTACCTTGTTTAAAAACCTGTGCCCAAAACCACCAATCACCACAGTAACGATACTGAGTTGGTATTTCAATATCAACAAGTAGTTCTTTTTTAAAAATTGCTGACGATACATTTATAACCGGACACTTATATTTGCCAAAATTTTTTAAGAGTACTGCTCCTTCTTCTACAAAAGATTGCTCCCATTTTGATTTACTTAATGAGTCCCACCAGGTATTATGAAAAGATTTTGTTTCGGTTTCAAATATACTATTGCAATGGGCCAGTACAATTTTATCATGTTGATGCATTGCTAAAACCAAGCTTTCCAAAAACGCTTTATCTGCCCAGTCGTCGCTTTCGGCAATCCAAATGTAGTCTCCTGTTGCTAAATTAAAACCTCTTTGCCACAAACCAAATGGAGAACCACTATTGGTTTTGTTTACTATAATTTCTTTAACTTTCTCATTTTGCTTATAAGATTTTAACACTAAATCACTTTTATCAGAAGAAGCATCATCTAAAATAATTATTTCAAAATTTTGATATGTTTGGTATAAGATACTGTCAATTCTTTTATTTATAAAGTTTTTATGATTATAACAGGGAACAATTACAGATATTAATGGGTTAAAAATCATTTTGTTGTTGTTAATTTCAATTTACTTTCTTAAATCTCAATATCATTTTTATTGCCAAAATCTCCAAAATTATTTATTTGTATATAAGGTTTATAAATCCAACGTTTGTGTTTTAATTTTTTAAACAAGCTAATAATTATTCTAAAATCACTTCCTTTCCAACAATCCCAATACGCGTATTTTTTATAGTCACTATGAAATGCAACACAAGGTGCCCCAATTTTTGACATTTTTATAACTTTTCTATCCATTTGATCTTCAGGCGGAAGTAATTTACCATCAGGATATCGCATACGCCAAATCAATAAGGTGTTTTTTTTACAACTGTTAATTTCATTTACAATTTCAGCTATTACCTCATTGTGAAGTAGCATATCGTCATCATCTAAAAAGATTATCCAACTTTTTTTTACCATTTCTAAAAGTGTATTGCAATACAAATTATAGGGTGCAAATTTAAAATGGCCGTTTTTTGTATTATCCTTCGGCTCAACAACTATTGGAGATACTTTTAAATACTCAATTTTTTTATATTTTGAAAGGTATTCTAAATCCTTATCATTATCATAACTTACTATGTGCCGAATGTTTTTATATGTTTGATTTTCAATAGATTTCCTGCATTTTTCAAAACCCAAAGGACGATTTGATGTTCTTGTTAAAATGGTTATTAAAACTTTTTTTCTGAATAGCTTTGTCAATTTCATAAAACTTTAGGCTTATAAAAGTTCTAAATTAATACAATTATTTCAAATGAGGTCTCCTAATTAAGCTACGTATGGTTGTAAGTGGGGATGATTATGGAAATAGTGGTTGGTTGTTCGTTCCTAGCTTAGGAATAAATTGAAAAATAGGAAAAGTATGCTGATTTTTGAGATGGTGAGTTTCTTTAACGCAAGACGGGTTATCGATGAAAGGTGTTAGTCTAGTAGTAACTTGTAATTAGCAGTGGTCAGGTTTAATTATGAGATTCCAGAGATTTCTGTCTTTGCGGCAATAGGTTTTCTAAACACCATCGTCTGGGCTTTTGCAAAATAGCGTTGCACCCATTGCGGGAAACGTGCTTCCCATCGGTACGCCTTTCTTCTAAACGCCCGGTTGGTTTTGCTGTTGGGAAACAAGCGGTTAAAACGCTCGATAAAGCCAATGGGGATGATCTCGACTTCCTGAAAATACTGCAAGCCCATTTTTTGATAGTGGCTGCTACTGTTGCTGCGGTCAGGGTGCGGGTCAGCAGCTTTCCAGATCGCAAATTTCTTGAATTGTAAACTGGAGGGCCTGCCGGGTACCGGGACCATCCACCGCAACCCATCCAGTAGCTTACTATTGACAGCCGGCTCTACAAAACGCACTTCGCCTTCAGGTTTTAATAAATAGGCTATTTTTTGGTAAAAAGCCGCTTCCTGCTCATGGGTCAAATGGTGTACAAAGGCTTTGCCAACTACCAAATCAAAACTACCGGGCGGGAACTCCTGTTTTAAAAAATCGCCCTGGATAAATGTAATGGGGATATCCGTTAGTGCTGCTTCATTGATTTTAGCAATAATCTCACCACTCTTATCAGCAATGTCATTGGCCGTTACTGCTGCTCCCAAGCCTGCCATCACAGCCGATAAAGTGCAATCGCCACAGCCCAGTTCGAGTACCTTTTTTCCGGAAAGTTGGTTTTTAAAATGATTCCGAAACATCGCCACCCAACTGGTATCGGTCGTCGTGGCATCGGCTAAAAAAGCCTCCAGGTTCTTTAGTTTCTGTTCAATACCCTTAATGGAAACCGCTGCATACCGCTTGTTATAGTGGTTTTGATTTTTTTTTGTGATGTCTATGTTGGTTGTTTCCATGGTATAAATTGATTGTGTAAAAATAGGGAAAGTTTTCGGGTTTGCGGGTGTTCGGGTTGGCGGGTGTACGGGTTATCGGGTATGCGGGGTTGCGAGGTGGCGGGTTGTTTACTCAGTCGTGGGGTTGCAAAATTCTTAATTCTTAATTCATTCCTATCACTGACCCTATAGCATAAAGCTTATAGCTTACAGCATACAGCTTAAAGCCACACATACGCGTGTACGTTTGTCTAAAATTTAACATATTTCCTTGATACCGCTACAATATCCCTATCTTTGCAGGGAACTTAACAATCTTTAAAATGATGAGAAAATTTACTTTATGCCTTTTGTTTGTGTTTGGGACACTCACAGTAGGGGCGCAGGAAACAAATTACAACCAATGGTCTATCGAGCTCCAAGGAGGTGCCCATAAGGCGGCCACTCCGTTTTCACCCGGCTACTATGCCTCCACGCCTTCCTTCTGGCAAGGCGGACTGGGCGTGCGCTATATGTTCAATGAAAAGTTTGGTGCCAAGCTGGACTTCGGCTACAACAGCATTGAAAGCGATGATAACAGTATGCCGTTTAAAACCGAATACTACCGGGCCAACTTACAAGGAGTCATTAACTTAGGGTCTATCTTAGGCTTTCGGGAATGGTGTGACTATGTCAATGTATTGATACACGGTGGTTTTGGCTATTCAGCCAACAAACCCAAAGAACCCATAGAATTTGACAGTGCCGACAATATGCTGAACATTATGGCTGGAATTACCCCACAGCTGCGTTTAGGAAAAAGCATTGCCCTCACCGGTGACCTCAGCATCCTGGGCCACGTGCGTCACAATACCCCTTGGGACGGTGCCATGCCTTTAGATCAGGTGGTGAGTGACAATCAAACACGTGGTTTAAACGGTTATATGGTGAATGCCTCAGTGGGGATTACCCTTTACCTGGGTCAACATGACAAACACGCCGACTGGTATTCTGAAGAGCAGGCCATTTACAGCCAACTGGATTCACTGGACGAGCGTTTAAGCAAAGTGGAAACCGATCTGATTGATACAGATCAGGATGGCGTGCCCGATTATCTGGACCGC
Organism: Planktosalinus lacus; assembly: GCF_014640155.1. GTDB lineage: Bacteria > Bacteroidota > Bacteroidia > Flavobacteriales > Flavobacteriaceae > Planktosalinus > Planktosalinus lacus. The sequence continues at coordinate 195,729 of NZ_BMGK01000002.1, forward strand.
GAGCCCAACACCATTAGCGGTGTCGCAGTAGATACCAAAGGACGCGCGATTGACGCCAACAACAATGGCATCCCTGACGAAATGGAAAGCGCACTGGATGAACGCTATGCGAAAAAAGCAGCCCTTGATCAAGCTGCGCAGTCCGGTTCCTTAAATATCAAAGAACTCATCGACAGCGGATATGTAAATGTATATTTCCGCTTCAACAGCGACCAACCGGAAACCTATTCTTTACAGGCCGTCAACTACCTGATTACCTACATGAAACAAAATCCGGGTGCCCAAGCCGAACTGATTGGTTTTGCAGACGAAATTGGCAATGCCCAATACAACGCCCAGTTGTCTGAAAGCAGAGCCAATAAGGTAAAAGAACTGATGGTAGCCGCCGGCATCGACGGCAACCGCCTGACAGCCCGTGGCGGTGGTGAAGATGATTCAGTCAACAGAGACTCCGCACAAGCCCGCCAATTGGTGCGCCGTGTGACATTTAGACTGTCGAATTAATTCGATTTGTTTTTATAAAATAACAATCCCCGTGGTTTTTATGCTGCGGGGATTTTTTTGTTTCGTCCGCTTTTGCCCCGGCCCGCCAAAGGCGGGAGGCGGAAAAATATAAATGATATTAAAAAAAAATAAGCGAGCGCCACACCCTTTAGGGATGGGGCAATGGCGCGGGATTGAAGCTCAAACAAACAGACGAGGATTAGGGAAAAGAAGGTCGGCGGTTGAAAACTCAATTTGATAGTTGAAATAAACCCGGCACCGAAGCGCCACACCCTTTAGGGTTGGGACAATGTTGCGGAATTATTTATCAATAATTTCTTTGGCAAGTTCTCTAATACCTTTTAGAACCTCATCTAAACTACTTTCAACTTTCTCATTTGTAAATCGAACCACTTTTAATCCTTGAGATTCTAAGTCAAATGTTTTTTGTTTGTCGATAACTTTTTGTTCTTTAGTTTTGTGATATGCTCCATCAATTTCAATAACAAGTTTAAGTTTGTGGCAATAGAAATCAGCGATATAAAGATGGATTGGATGCTGCCTCCTGAATTTAAACCCATCAAGTTGATTATTTTTTAGCGCTTCCCAAAGCAAAGTCTCAGCATTAGTCATTTTATTTCTAAGCGATTCTGCTTTTGAAAAGGAGCTGGTAGGAGCACCTCTAAACATACTCTCATCATGATATGGGTTTAATTTTTTTGACATTTATTCTAAGTGTGGTTTATCAAATTTAAAAAAAAATCTTAAAATTTATCCAACCCTCCTACCCGCCAAAGGCGGGCCAGGGAAAGGGAGGGTTGGAGGAGTTTCGTCAGCTTTGCCCCGCCAAAGGAGGGTACAGGAGGAATCTAGATTTGGAATGTCATCAATAAGTTGTCATTCGCAATGACTCCATATTTGTCTTCCTGAGCTTGACAAAGGGTCGAAAGGCAAGTTCCAAGCGATATTTGATCCATTAACTAGCATAGCATTAACTAAAATCAGTAATCAGTTTATTTTTAAAATTGTATCAGTAAAAACCTGCATAATCAGTGTCATCCGCGTGCCACCCTAAGCTAATAGTTGATTGTTATGGTGCATTTATACCAAACAAAATCATCCAACAAAAATTTGGAAAATGTTATCTTTTGAGATAACTTTGCTGAGTGAGCAGAAAGATTATCTTCTATGAGAACCACTTTATTGAGTTTTACCAAAAGCAAGATCAAAAAGTCAAAGGTAAAATTCAATATGTTTTCGAACTGATTCAACAAGTAGACCGAGTTCCTAAAAAGTTTTTAGACCATATCACCGGAACTGACGGACTTTATGAGATTCGTGTTGAATATCAATCGAACATCTACAGGATTTTTTGCTGCTTTGATAAAGGACAACTTGTTGTACTCTTTAACGGGTTTCAAAAAAAGACACAAAAAACACCGCAAAATGAAATTGACAAAGCGGTACAATTAATGAATCGATATTTTAGCAAAAAAAATAAGAAAATGAAAGATTATAAAGACATACAGTCATTTGACGAGCTAATCGAACTTGAACACGGAAAAATTGGAACTGAAAGTCGTAACAAATACGAAGAAGGTGCTCAAATGTTTATCATTAGTGAAATGCTTAAATCGGCTCGAAAAGAAGCAAATATGACACAAGAACAATTGGCAGATAAGTCAGGAACCAAAAAAAGTTACATATCGAAACTAGAAAATGCAAAAGGAAATATTCAGCTCTCAACTTTAATCAGAATTTTTGAGCAAGGTCTGAACAGAAAAATCGGACTAACCTTTCTATAACCGATTAAAAAACGACACATAGAATCCCCGTGGTTTTTGACTGCGGGGATTTTTTTTGACTTAGGACGGTAATATGTAAGATTTAAGATTTAAGACGTAAGACGATAAGACGTAAGACATAGGACTTTAGCCTACACATATGTGACCCGCCTCTGGCGGGGTCAAAATGGAATTCATGCTCTTTGCTACTACTACTACTACTACAACAACAAATATGTGACCCCGCTGGGGTCAAATTTAAATCGTTGCCCGTTGCTACAAAGATGTGACCCCGCTGGGGTCAAATTTGAATCGTTGCCTGTTGCTACAAATATATGACTCGCCTTTGGCGGGGTCGCATATATTTTGAATATTTCAATAATATGGCAACCCATTCCCAAAACGTACAAACACAAAAAGGCAGGATCAAGTGTGGGGTTTAAATTGGAAATGATTTTTCATTCTTACGAAAACCCATTCAACCTCCGTATCCGCCTGAGGCGGAGAAGGAGGGAATTGCTACTCAGAAATCATATTGATAGACAAACAATACTGGTAGGATACTCCCTATATAAATTCGTTTATCTTTCGTCCATCCTTCGAGTCTCTTCCGTATAAAGTCCCTATTTACGCAAGATAAACGTTGTTTACTCGAAGGATGCACGTGTTAATATAGCCTTAACCCTTGCTATATCTATACTCAAAGATACCATTATTTTGGGAAATTAAACTATTTGTTTTATGTTTGGTGGAGTATAACCACGTTTTCATTTGCTGTTTTGGGTATTGTTTTGTTTCTGTAGCGGGATGGTAATGAAAACCTTAAAAACCTACTGTTATGGCAATTATTACAGAAAATCCGTTGGGTAGCATGTCCGGAAAGCTTGGGGATGCGGTCCTGAAAAAGTACAAAAAAACCAATAAGCAGGTCATCACTATCAAACCGGATATGAGCAGGGTGAAGCCCTCCCCGCTTCAAAAGTTCCAGCGTTCCAAGATGAAACTGGCTATGGATTTTCTATCGCCTTTAAAAGGCTTGATCAAAGAGGCTTTTATGCCTTTTAGAAAGAATACCTACGGTTTTGATGCAGCCAAGTCCTATTTTATGAAGGAAGCCCTTTATCCTGCCGAGGAAGGAGGTTATGCCATTGATTATGCCAAAGTCCTCGTCACTTTTGGTGACCTGCGTATTCCTGAAGGAATCTTGATTGATGTGGATGAAACAAGTGAAAAACTGAATATCTCTATTCATTGGGAGGACAATACGCACCAGGCGGTGGCCTATCCCGATGACCGCTTGCTACTGGTGATGAATGTAACGGGACGCTCCCGCTTTATTTACTATAAAAACAAGGCCCACCGCGAGACGCTTAGTGCAACAATCTCCTTATCACAATCCAAAGAACCCGTAGAATATCAGCTATGGATGGCCTTTGTACGCCCCGAGGAAAAACGGGCTTCGCCCAGTGTGTATTTAGGGACGGTGAATGGGTAACTCCCCCCTTCTCCGCCTCAGGCGGATACGGAGGGTGAAAGGTTGACTGGTATGTAAATGAAGAATTAATAATGAATAATTAAAAATGACTTGATTGTTTCAAAATGGTCAACTCTGATCATGTAGGCTGTAGGCTGTAGGCTGTAGGCTGTAGGCAAAATAAAAATTAAGAAATAATCATAAATAATAGTCAACCTATATCAGGGAAGTAAATGGTGGGTGATGGGTGATTAGTAATTAGTGATTAGTTTTTTAACACTAACCCCTAATCACTAATTACTAGTTACTTTTATCTGGTTGACTCCCTCCTTCTCCGCCTCAGGCGGATTCGGAGGGTGAAAGGTTTACTGGTATGTAAATGAAGAATTAATAATGAATAATTAAAAATGACTTGATTGTTTCAAAATGGTCAACTCTGATCATGTAGGCTGTAGGCTGTAGGCTGTAGGCTGTAGGCTGTAGGCTGTAGGCTGTAGGCTGTAGGCTGTAGGCAAAATAAAAATTAATAATGAAAAATTATCAAACTATATCAGGGAAGTTCAAATTGCGCAGTGGCCTCTCCGCCTATGGCGGATCGGGGGGTCTGCGGAGGGTGAAAGGTGGATGAATGAAGAATTAATAATTAACAATTAAAAAATAAAAAATAAAAAAGGTCAACTCTAATAAGGGACGTAAAGCCTATGCGTTCATAATATTTTATCCAGCTTATGTTTGGAGACCGGCAATTTGATTCCGGAGCAGTGTTTCCGTTTTGGAATAGAGTTTATAACAGCGTTCTACAAGCACAAGCAATTGGGTATGGGTAAACTGTTTAGGATGCATAGCCCGCAGTGATTGTGGGGAGGTGTGTAGCATCGAAAGGATGGCTTGATCTTCCTCAGTCTCATTGGGGAACACCTCGTTTACTAGGGGTGTACAATGTGCACACAATGAAAAAAGGTGGTCTAAATGAAACTGATTGGGGTGATACCCCAAACAGGCGTAAATGATGGCCAGGCAAAGCTGTTCTAACCCTGAACGCATCAAACTTACCCGCAAATGCCCTCCTTCTACTCCCGTGATCGCATCTTCCAGTTGAAACAGTTGCTGCGCATTGTATAAGCGCCGTGTGGTGATTTTTTTTACGTGTGAGGCTTTTAAGCTATACACTCGGGTATCTGAATGCACTGCATTCCAAGAAGGGTGTGCATACAACAACCGACCCTGCTTCAGGATGTTGTGGAACAGGAACCCGTTTTTGGAGGTGGCTGCCCGTACTTGTGAAGGGGTATGTAAAAGCAATGACACATTGTAACGCCCCCGGGTTTGTTTCTCAATAAGGGCACTCAAATGGGTGGTAGCCCGGGGAGGGATTTTTGTGGGTATCACCAATAAGTCAAGGTGAATCCTTTGTTGTGCACGCTCAGTGCCGGGAACGATAAAACTTGTTTGTAACCCATTTTGTTGACGCAAACCAAAACAATACAACGCCCGGATATCCAGTTTGGACTTTAAGGTTTTGACTACATCAATGAGTTCCACACTCAGGCATGAAAAGGGGTGTTTTGGTAGTGTTTGAGCAATTGTTTCCATAAGTATACAGGTTTAAATGAAAAAGTACCGGAATTCACAAAGTTTAAAAACAAAGAAATTGTTAGTATATTTGTAAAGGTCTAGGAAAACAATCAACTGTTTCCTATACAAAACTAATTTACAACTTTATGTTGTATATAACAAACTTTTTAAGATAAAAAATGCCGGTTGGACAAAAAATAAAGAAGCACCTGAAAGCGCGGGGCATTTCCATCAAGCAATTTGCTGAAGACCTCGATGAAAACCGTTCGTTGGTAAGTAATTACCTCAACGACAAATCAAAACCCTCCGTCAAGTTTCTGTATAAAACCATCGCCTATTTTCCTGACTTGGATTTGAATTATTTGTTTCGTGACCATTCAGAAGTTAGTGAAACCGCTCCTGTCTATGAGACCCCGCCTGAAAAATTGATTCGCGAAATTGAAGAACGTCTTAACGAATTGAAACTGCAGTTAAATAATAAGGACCTTTAAATTTGAAATTCCAAATTACAAGTACCCAACCTACAGTAAACTTTCCGCCTTGCGCTTCAAAGCTTCAAGCGACGAAGCGGTTGGCGAAGCAAATTCCAAATACCAAGTACCAAGCACCAAATTCCAAGCACCAAGTACCAAGCACCAAGTACCCAACCTACAGTAAACTTTCCGCCTTGCTCCGCCAAAAGGCGGATCCAGGGCGCCTACGCTATCCACCTTCTCCGCCTCAGGCGGATTCGGAGGATAAAAAGCTTCTGCGACAGCGTGCGACGAAGCGGTTGGCGAGGCAAATTACAAGTACCAAGTACCAAATTCCAAGCACCAAGCACCATACGAGGGCCCCGGCTGAACTGAGCGTTAGCTAAATTCCAAACTTGTCTTCCGAAGCTTTAGCGTAGGGAGATTCCAAATTCCAAATACCAAATTCAAAACTCATAATTCCCCAAATAATCCTTATTTTTAACCCCACCTTCTCCGCCTTTGACGGATACGGTGGGCGAAGCCCAAATCTGACAGTAACACCCTTGAAAGAAACTGATACCCCAGCCGCACCCCTGTGTCCCTAAAGGGATCCACCGCGCATAAAAAATTCCAAATCTAAAACTCCAATCCCAAAACCCGCAAATCAACAAATATGCAAATTCGCAAATCTGCAAATTCCAAGCACCACACGAGGCCCCCGGCTGAACTGAGCGTTAGCTATATTCCAATTTGTCACCCTGAGTTTATCGAAGGGCAAATTCCAAATAAGCCTAAAGCAAATTCAAAATTCAAAATTCAAAACTCATAATTCCCCAAATAAGCCTACAGCCTACTGCTTATAGCCTAAAGCTAATTCAAAATTCCAAAAATCAAACTTTAAACCCGAAACCTTGAACCTTGAACTCTGAACCTTGAACCTTGAACCCAAAACCCTATTTTGTCTTAACAAGCAAGTCCCTGATATCGACGTCCAGTATTTTTGAAATGGTATAGAGTACTTCCAAAGGGGGTTGTGCGTTGTTGTTGCAGTAATTGGTGACGACTACATAACTCCTGTCTATTTGCTCAGCCAGCCAGGTTTGGGTGCGTCCCTGCTCTTTCAGTATGGCTTTGATCCTGTTTAATTCCATCTTTTTTTTATGCATAGCTTTTTCAAATATAAGGTTTTTTTTAAGCCCTGTTGTACTCCCCCATTTTAAGTGTGTTAAATTATAGTATAAAAATATATTGTAAAATAATATTTTTTAATATATATTTGTATTGTAATACAATACATATTTATATTGAAGTACTCACTGCATTTATTAAACCAACGCCTTATGAAAACAACTTCCACTTCAGAAAATGCTGCTACAGCAGCCGGCAAAACAACTGTTCAAGCGTCTGTTTTGCACACCAAAGACACCTTACTGAAAAAAATCATTGCCTATCTGCGGCTTCACCATCATTTGGACGCTGCCTTTTTGATCAGCAAGCAAACCCACAGTAAGGAGACCCGATGTTACTTTCCTCCCAGGGAAACATCCCTGAAACGGGAATATACCTATACCCTTTTTCTCATTACTGCCAAACCCCTTTACACTGGTAATGGCACCAACCCCGCCCAACTTATGGATGCCCTTTACAACCACACCCAAAACAGGGCTAAAGTGTATCTGATTGCCTATTCAGCAACAGAGTTTGAAGCAAAAATAACCTGTGGAAATAACTTTCTTAAGCATATACTCAATTACAGCCGGTGCGTTTATACGGTTACTGACAAATGGTTACACTTTAAATCAAACAAAATAAACCGTCATGAACAAATTGTTGACAAAATAACCAGGCACTGGGAAACACGTATTGAAAGAGCAAACTACCTGATGGAAATCACCGGCTGTGTAGGTACTTATGATAATCCAATCGCGCATTTTGAAGTATTGCAAAATGTACTCAGGCAAAGTTGTTTGGGATTAATTTATCTGTTTTGGGAGTATAAGCCCTCTTATGCCGCACTTCCTTACCTTCTGCATCTGTGTAGTCATTTTGGTGATTTCCCTAAGCAATTGTTTCACAACAATACCTATGAAAACCATCTTCTCTACCACCATCTTATTAAAGCAGACCAGTATATGAAATTTAAAGTGAATACCCCCTTAAGTTTAGAACAAGCTAATAAAGCATGGAAAAAATGTCAAACATTTCTAATGGAATCGCAAAACATCGCTGACCAACAGCTCTTACTTTTGGAAAAAGAACGTGAAAGGTATATGGATAGATTGTTTAACAGAAAAAACCAACAATCCATTTAAAGTCCTGCTAAAGGTCATGGGCATTGAAAATACCCCGTGTTTAGTAAGCACGCATCAGATGGGTAACCAAACCGTACTCATTCGTTTTCAAACCAGTAGATAGTATGAAACACATTTTCATTGTTTTGAAGATTGCATGTGGCATTGGATCAGCCCTGCCGGAATTTACTTAGCATTGTTATGTGAAAATGTGAGAACTCTGTTACTTAAATCATCCTTAACAACAGTAACTTCAATGTGTTTCTTTAGGTGGAAGTACGCTAGGTATGTTTTATAGGTGATTATGAGAAGATTCAATTTTGCGGTTCTTTCTTTATTATAAGTAATGTTCCCCTGGTTCTATATTTTTTTTACGGCTAACTGCAATTGGCTCAATTAATGATTTCAAAAGTGTTAGTTGTGTTTTGGTTTTTGAGGCATTTGAAAACTGCAGTTTTAAATAGTGTCTCAATAACTTTTTCTTTAATTGATTGATTTCTTTTTGAATTGTAAACTCTTTCTTGTTTACATCTCCATAAATCAATTTATAGCGTCTTTCAAGTTGCTTATAATAGGCATTACTATATTTCATTATCGGCTTGATTACTCTGTCTTCCCTATCATGACGTAAAAAAGTGTCAAGAACAATCCCTATTTTTAAGCCATGATATAAAACACGCTGGCAATAGTTATCATCCTCCCCATAATGAAAAAAGATTGGATCAAAACCGCCCACAGTTTCTATACATTCACGAGATAGTAACCACCCTGCAGCGTTGACAAAGGGCACTTCATACAGCTCCCCTGATTTGTCAATAAGTAGGTCTGACATTAATTTAGGGGCTTTTTGAAAACTGATGTAGTTGCCAAAATTTCTATCCAGCACATTGCCTTTTCCATTAAGATGAATGGGACTCAAAATACCAAATTGCGGATTGACTTGTTGTTTTTTGACAAGAACTTCTAAACAGTCATCAACCAAATAAGCATCCTGGTTCAATAAAAATATGCTTTCTGCTCCATGTTTTAAAGCATACGAAATACCCACATTGTTGCCCTGACCAAAGCCTATGTTTTTGTCTTGGGGCAATAGCGTAACTTTTGGATAATTGGATTGTATGTGAGCAACTGTTTTGTCTGTTGAAGCATTGTCAACAACTATTACCGGATGATTGCCGGCGCTTTGCAAACAGCGGTCAATCCAGGGCATGGCGTTGTAGGTGACGGTTACAATAAATATTTTTTTCGTTATGTTACTCATTTACCGGAATTAACAATTAATGACTTTATCCATTTTTTAAAAAAATACAAGGTGCTTCTAAAAGGACTTTCATTAAATTCTGCTAGTTCTTTGAAATTTTTATTAAAATAAAAAAAATAATAATCACAATATTTTTTCCTTATATAACTTTTATTAGCAGCAAACATTTCAGAGTTAAATGAATTTATCATTGAATTTTTAGAAACCCTATAATCAAAAGTAATTTCATTTAAATGTTTAAAAGTCGTTTTAATTGAACCAAATGCAAGCCATAAATCCCAATCTTCATTCCCCTGATAGGGCATTTTAGTATCATAACCATTTACATTCTTCCACAATGATTTTCTATAAACAGCACAGGCATCTATATAGTTTTTTATTAACATTTGTTCAAAATTATATTGATTAATAATCCACTCTTCTTCTTTTTCTCCAAAAAACATCGCATTTCCATGGACTACACCAACGCTTGGCTCTTGGTCCAATATATTTATAGCTTTTTTAGTGAAATCAGGTCTTATTTTATTGTCAGAATCTAAAGGGAGGATATAGACACCATTTGATTTTGAAATTCCAAAATTTCGGGCATCGCCTAAACCACCGTTTTCTTTTTTATAGTATTTGAAACGAGAATCTTTATCTACCCAATCTAATGCAATTCGTTCTAAACCATCTGGAGAACTGTCATTGACAATAATGGCCTCCCAATTTTCAAAAACTTGTGTTTTAACAGAAGTTAAAGTTTCTCCTAGCGTTGACTCAGTATTGTAGCAAGGAATTATTATGGATAACTTGGGTGTCATATAAATAATTTAAGGCAAGATATAACTTGTCATTAAATAAAAAAAGTGTACTAAAGATTTGAATCAAATTATTTAACTAATTTAGTTTTCTCAACTTTTTTTTGTTTCAATGGCTAGATATAATGAACAAAATATTATTTTTTTACATCTTCCAAAAAATGGGGGTAATACACTTCACGGAATACTAGATATATTGTATTCTAAAGAAAACACCTTTAGTATAAAAGTAGTTGATAATACTAAACTAAATATCTCTGAATTCAAGGAGCTTCCTGAAAAAGAAAGAGCTAAAATAAAATTATTAAAAGGTCATATGTATTTTGGGCTTCATAAATATCTAGTAGGTCCTTCTGATTATTTTACCTTTTTAAGAAAACCGGAAGACCGAATTGTTTCATTTTATCATTATGCAAAAAGCCGACCTCAACACCGGCTATATAATCAAATTAAAGACAATAATTGGTCCTTAAAGGAATTTGTAGCTAATTCTATCGATGAAGATGTTCATAACGCTCAAATAAGATGGATAAGTGGTTTAAAAGGTGCAAGTGAGCAAAAAATGCTAGATAAAGCAAAAAAAAATATTGACCAACATTTTTCATTTGTTGGACTTCAAGAACAGTTTGACATTTCTTTAATTATCTTAAGTAAATTATATGGATGGGGGTTACCTTATTATAAATATTTAAACAAAGGAACTCATCATAATAAAAAAAAATCAATTGATTTAGAAACCAAAAAAATAATTACCGCTAAAAATTATGGAGATGAGCAGTTATATTCCTATGTAGAAAAACTTTTTTTGGAATATCAAACAAAAATTAAAGGATTATCTTTTCAATTGAAGTTATTATGGTTGAGTAATAAACTCTATTCAAATCCATTTGGAAAAATAATTTTGCAGCGCGTGGTAAACATTAACTCTTCAAAGGATACCTAAAACTTAAATATAATTTATATAAATATTGCTTCCATTCAAACTTTGGGTATTTTAGCTTAGATAAATTTTCAATTTTATATTCTTGCTTTTTGACTACAATTTGCTTCTCTTCTTTACTTAGAATTGGATAAATAATAGAATAAAATGTTAGATAATTTTTATCTTTTTCTTTTTTGTTGAACTTTGAATAAATACCTTTTTCATGAATTCTATAAACAGACATGACTTCATTCAAACATTTAATGCTTCCACCATTTAAGGTTAATATTTTATAGAGTCCTAAATCTCCAAATGGGATTTTTGTAAACCAAATAGGAATTGAAAACTTAATTGGCTTCCTAAACACAACACTCGAAGTGGTAATAAAATTGTGATACCTCAAGAGATCAGAATATTTAAATTCAAAAAAATCCGAAATTTCAGGAATGGGATGAAGCGATAAAGAATTGTTTTCACGCAATAAATTTGCACGATGAAAACAAATAACACACTCCTTATTTACCTCCAAAAAATCTACTTGCTTTTGCAATTTTAACGGGTCTGTCCAGTAGTCGTCGCCATCTAATAAAGCAATATATTTACCTTCACAATTATTGAGAATATCGATAAAATTATAGATTCTACCTTTCTTTTTTCTTACTTTCCAATATGAATCATAAGGTTTTCTATCTAAAATTTTGAATGTTATGTTTTGTGTGTTTGAATACGATTTTACAATTTCTAAAGTTCGATCAGTCGAAAAATCATCACCTACAACAACCTCAATGGGAAAATCTGTTTTTTGAATCAGAATACCTTCTATAGCCTCATTAATATAATCTTCATTGTTGAAAATCATAAACCTAATACTTAATAGAGGTTTTATTTGATTCATTTATTTGTTATTTTATAAAAAAGCTGTCCTTCAAAAAATGTATCTTTTATTTCACCAGTATTATAATCAAGAAACCAGGTTTTTTGAATTTCTAAGTTCAAATTTTTAACGTAAGATGTTAAATCAAAAGGGTTATGAATAAAAACTTTAGTTTTCTTATCACCTTCACCAATATGAAAAACTCCATTATTATCACTAGGACTTAAAAAATCTATCTTCAGGTTTTTCATAACGTTTGAATAACCGTAATGAGTAATGTTGTATCTGTTATTTACATCTAAATAAAAGACTCCTCCACTGTTTAAACGTTTTTCAATTATCTGAAAAAATTGCTTTCTTAAGGTATTTGAATTTATATGGCCAATTACATTCCACAAACAGGTAATTAAATCAAATTTTCTGTCAGTTTTATAATCAAAAAAAGAATTATTAGCTATAGTTAAATTTTTAACTGATTTGATTTGCTCCAGCATTTTTGAACTATCGTCAACCAATGTCGAATTTAAGGGATTCAATGAATTAATCATTTTGAGACTTCTTCTGCCATCTCCTGAACCAATGTCTAAATAATTATTGATTTTTTTATTCTTATTTTCTGATATAATAATATCATCAACGGCGTTTAAATAATTTATTCTCTCTTTAGAGATTAATGTATAATCCTTGGCAATTACATTGTAATATTTTTTTGAATCTAACATAAGTAACCATGCTTTTCAAGGGTTGCTTTTGCAATATTGTTGAAAGTTTTAATATCCATTTTTGTAAGGTCCTTATTAAATTTACCGATGTTATTAATATCCGGGGGTTGCATTAATTTTTCTTTCCAATTCAAAAACTCAAGCGGTTCAATATTTGAAGACTCATTTTTATAATAAAACAATTGATTGTCCATAAAGTCTAAATTCAGTTTATCTAACACTTTTTTTGTGGTCAATTTTAAATTTCTAACTAAATCTTCATAATAAATTGTTATTTTATTATCAGAATGTATGGTATCTAAGAACCTCTCTATAGATGCTATGTTTGTTTTCCAATCTTGCGCTATGACTTCAATTTTATTTGACAGCTTTGGGGCATATTTGTGTTTCAACTCCTTTTTAGCCAGATTTTTATAAGAACAAGCAATATCTCTACCATCTCTAATTATATGAACATAGAGCGCGTTTGGATAATAGTGTTTAATCCGTTCAAGTTTGTCTTTCCATAAACTATTCTTATCTCCCCAATAAAAAATTTGTTCAGTGCTATTTCTGGAATAAAAATAATATATAAGACTAGTTAAATGTGCATAGTTTTGAATTTTTTCTGATTCAAGAAATCTGATTAATTCAGATTTAGAAATATTCCAAGTTTCAAACTTTGTTGAATTAAATAAGTCCTCAATATATTGATGTAAATAATCATCTTTCCAATTACCATATTTTTCTTCTAACCAAAGAAAAAAATGAGATTCAGGTGGAATAGAAATACGGTCGTTGTTGTGAAGTATAAGTCTCAAAAGTGATGTCCCAGATCGTGGGTTTCCTAAAATAAAAATTGGCTTATCCCATATAAAGCTTTTCATTTTTATTCTTTAAGATTGTTTATAATACGAACCACCAATTCAATTTCGTCAGCAGCTAAACCTTTGTAAATAGGCAAACATAGTATTCTTTTAGAAATATCTTCAGAAACTATCATTTCTTTATACTGTAAATAGTTTAATGTATTTAATGAAGGGTAAAAATACCTTCTTGTATTAATTTGTTTTTCTGTGAGATTAAACATGAGTTGTTTTAAGGTCTCTTCAGATTTTAAAATAATAGGGTAATAACTATAATTCCAATAAGTTCCTTCACGTAATGATATCCTTCTTTTATCATTAAAATTAATTGTTGAGTTATAGGTGTCATATATTTGTTTTCTTTCTTCTATTAACGAATCTACATAGGGTAAAACAGCTAAACCCAATGCAGCTTGAAGTTCACTCATTTTAGCATTTATTCCAACATCAAAATATTGCTCAGGTTTAAAGTGTCCAAAATTATGACTGTAAAACATCAAGTCATTTAATTCCTTATTTTTTGTAATCCAACATCCACCCTCACCCGTATGAAAGAGTTTCGTAGCGTGAAAGCTACAGGTACTTACATCGCCATAGGTAAAAAGGGATTCACCTTTGTAGCTCACGCCAAAAGCGTGGGCAGCATCATAAATCACTTTGAGTCCATGCTTGTAAGCAATGGCCTCAATTGCTTCCACCGCACAAGGGTTGCCAAAGACATGGGTAGCGAGAATGGCCGTCGTTTTGGGCGTAATCGCAGCTTCAATCAACCGTTCATCAATGGTTAAATACTCCGGGTGGATGTCCACAAACACCGGCGTACAATGTTGCCATACGATGGCTGCTGTGGTGGCAACATAGCTAAAGGGAGTGGTAATAATTTCACCGCCCTTGCCCAGCAGCTCGAGTGCAATTTGCAAGGGTACTGTCCCGTTGTTGGTACAGGTAAGGTTAGGTACTTCTAAATAGGTTTTTAGTTTGCCTTCAAGTTCCAACACCAGTTCGCCCCGGTTGGTCAACCACTGCTTGTCCCAGGCGCGCTGTAGAATGGCGCGGTACTCTTCTATGGGTGGGAGAAAAGTTTTGGTGACGGTGATCATTTTGTAGTAAATTGATAATTCTTATCTAATTTTCCATTTTTTTTAATAAAAACAAATTCACAAAGCCAAAGAATTTTATTCTCAAATGGTCTGTTTAAGTCAGTAATATCAAAAAACATAAATCCTTTTTCATCTAAGAAGTTTACAACCTCCTTTACATTATTTGGAACTCTTTTGTTCATAACACCAACTTCAACTAATATGATTTCAATTTCAATTAAATACTTACCCGCTCCTTTCAGTACTTTTATATCAAATCCTTCAGCATCAATCTTAAGGATATCAGGTAAAGGTAATCTATGTTTTTCAATTACATTATCCAATCGATTTACCGGTAGTTCTATTTGTTTAAATCCGAGATTATTTGCTTCTGTTCCACTATAAGAAAAACTTCTACCATCATCCCGGCTATGTAATGTAAAACTCATTGTGCTTTCTGTATCCCCTATACCAATATTAAATAAAGTAATGTTTTTATCTAAAGGTATATTTGTTGAAATATCATTTTTAAGTTCTAATTGGGGTTCAAATAGATAATATTGAGCGTTTGGAAAATAGAGTAAACATTGTTTTGTCCATGTGCCTTTATGAGCACCTACATCAAATATTACTTCCGGATTAAAATTTTGGTTTTTTAATAACGTAAAGAAATTGTGCAATAAATTATTCTTAGAATATTCATCTTTTCGACTAGGCTTGGCTCTTAATAGTTTTAAATGAGTAGACTTTTTAATAATGGTGAATCCCAAAAAATTAAAAAACCTCTTTAGTATCTTTTTTACCATGTTGTATTTATTTCAGTAATTTTTGCATCAAGTAGAAAAGGAGTCCACATTTGTCTGTTATGGATTATCCTAAGTGAAATTGCCTTATGTTCTTTGTAAAATACATTATTCTCTAGCTTTTCAGATGCCGTGAAGGTTATATAATATATCCCCTTTGACAATTGTAAATTACTCAATTGAATTGTAACTCTTAATAAATTATCATCAATTTTATCAATATTAAAAAGATCTTGATTTTCAATAATTGCTTCTGCTACACCCCTTTGCTCTTTATCATACACTGCTAAAGAAATATTAGGGACTTTATCATGGTCTATTAATCTTATTTCAAATGTAATTTTAATTGAACTTCCCCATTCAACATCATATAAATTTTCAAAAGGTTGAACGCCTTCAACAAAAGAATTCGTTAGTTTTATATTTCCGGAATCAAATACAACATTTGATTCTTGACCAGTATAAAACCTTTGGTAATATAAATCAATTCCTTCAGAAACCTGATTACCTTGAAACAAAGCCTTTCCTGACTCTAACATCATTATACTTGTTGCAACTCTGGACACCATGGGCATATTGTGTGACACAAAAATCACAGCAGTTCTGGGTAAAATGGTATCAATGGTTTTGAAACACTTCAACACAAACCCTAGGTCGCCCACCGCCAGTACCTCATCAATAATCAATACATCCGGCTCCATTTGTGCTGCCACGGCAAAGCCCAAGCGCACTTTCATACCGCTGCTGTAATTCTGTACGGGCATATCGATAAAGTCTTCCAGCTCGGCAAAGGCAATGATGGCATCGAGCTTGCTGTCAATCTCCTTTCTGCTAAAGCCCAGGATGGCGCCGTTGTTGTAAATGTTTTCGCGTCCGGTCAAAATGGGGTTAAAGCCGGCACCCAGTTCAATCAAAGCGCCCACCCGGCCTTTGATGGTGACCTTTCCGGCATCGGGGTTGATGAGTCCGTTGAGTATTTTAAGCAGCGTACTCTTCCCGGCCCCGTTATGGCCAATAAGTCCTAAGCACTCGCCGCGGCGCAATGTAAAACTAATGTCCTTCACCGCCCAAAACTCCTTGTCCCGCAACAGGCGTTCGTTCTTATTGCCCGTCACCCCGCTCCACAGGTCCTTGACGCCATACCAAAGGCTGGTCTTGAGGTCTTTGCAGAACTTTTTGGAGAGGTTTTCAACGATGACCAGGGGTTCTTCCATGGATGTTTTGATTGTTTTTGGGGAGGTTGTTTTTAAAAGTCGAAGATAAAAAGAAATTTTGAATTTGCTGTAGGTTTTAAGCTGTAGGCTTTAGGCTTTAGGCATTAGGCTGTAGGCTTTAGGCTGTAGGCTTTAGGCTTATTTGGAATTTGAGATTTGACACGAGCGAAGCGAACTGGCGAAGCAAATTTGGAATTTTTATACGTGGTGGATTTGGGTTTAAAAATAAGGTACCGATAAAGTTGTACCACAGAGTTTCACAAAGAAGCACAAAGTTGCACAGAGGTTTTAGTAAAGATTCAATGCGCAGTAGACTCTCTGCCAATGGCAAACCGGGGGGTCTGTAGCTGGGGTTATTTGGAATTTGGAATTTGGAATTTGGTGCTTGGAATTTGGTGCTTAAATGCGCGATGGACTCTCCGCCTGTGGCGGACCGGGGGGTCTGCAGCTGGGCTTATTTGGAATTTGATACTTGGTGCTTGGTGCTTGGAATTTGTAATTTTTCTATCTTAGCACCCATTAACCATTCACTTAATAACCAATATCCAAATTTGGAAACCCGTATTTACCAAAAAGAAAGTCAGCTAAAGCTTGGGCGGATGCTGAAGGAGAGTTTTAAGGACATTAAAAGCTCCCGTTTTCTCGCGTGGCAACTGGCGGTGCGTGATATCAAAGCGCAGTACCGGCAGTCTTATTTTGGGATTTTGTGGGCCTTTGTGACGCCACTGGCCACAGCCCTGGTGTGGATTGTACTGAATGGTACCGGCACCGTGCGGCTCTCTGATACCGGGATTCCCTATCCCCTGTATGTGTTTACCGGAACTTTGTTGTGGTCGATTATCACCGAGGCGATCAACTCCCCGATGGCAAGCACCAATGCAGCGCGGGGCATCCTTTCTAAAATCAATTTTCCCAAAGAGGCCTTGATCCTCTCGGGTATTTATAAATTATTGTTCAATACCTCCATCAAGATCATCCTGCTGCTCATCTTTGTGTTTCTATATGGCGTGGGACTGCAGTGGAGTTTATTATTTTTTCCCCTAGCCATCATCGGCGGACTGCTGATTGGTACAACCCTGGGGTTGTTTATCACCCCCCTGGGATTGTTATATAAGGACGTGGGGAAGATTATTGGTTTTGCGATGCAGTTTTTGATGTATATCACCCCGGTGGTCTATGCCATCCCCAAAGACGGCATTATGAAGACAATCATGGAACTCAACCCCCTCACCCCCATCATCCTCACAGGTCGTGACCTCGCGGTGGGTAACTCTCCGGAATATTTGACTTACTTTCTGATTGTGATTGCAGCCTGTATCCCGTTGTTTGTAATTGCGTTGTTGTTGTATAGGATATCGATTCCGGTGTTGGTGGAACGATTGTCGGGGTAATTGTTCCATTTTTATACAAATATGTGACCCGCCGGGGTCAGATTGAAATCATTGTTCTTTGCTACAAATATACGACCCGCCTCCGGCGGGGTCAGGGTGAAATTCTTGCTCGTTGCTACAAATATGTGACCTCGCTGAGGTCAGGTTGGAATTCTTGCTCGTTGCAGCTACAAATATGTGACCCCGCCGGGGTCAAATTGGAATCATTGTTCTTTGCTACAAATATACGACCCGACTTTGGCGGGGTCGGGGTCAGGTGGACTGAGTGATTGGTGACTACTTATTTTTACTAACACAAACCCCTAGTTACTAATCACTAGTTACTAGTTACTATTAACTGGTGGACTCCCTCCTTCGGTAAACCTTCGGAGGGTGAAAGTTGACTAATAAACAAAATAATTGGTCAACTTTAATCAAATACATTCAACAAATTATCCCTTTAAAATTCGCCCCATTCGCATAAATTCGGATACATTCGGATCATTCGGATTATACTACCATTCCCGCTGCCACTGTTTCGTTGGTGGTTTCATCTATTAAGATGATGCTGCCTGTCATCCGGTTGTCGCGGTAGGAGTCCAGCATAAACGGACGTGTGGTTTTGATGGTTACCCGCGCAATGGCATTCATGGTCAGGTTTTTGTTTTCGGTATTGCGGGCGTAGGTATTGATGTCTATTTGATAAACCACTTCCTTGATCATCGCCTTTTGCTCGTTGGTGGTTTGCATCAGGCTGTATTTAGCCCTTGGCCGCGCCGGTTGGTCGTTGAGCCAGCACAGCATCACGTCAAACTCCTGATGCATTTCAGGCTGGTTGTTGGTCTTGACAATCATATCCCCCCGGCTGATGTCGATATCATCTTCCAGCGTCATCGAAACTGACATAGGTGCAAAGGCTTCCGAAACCTCCTCCTCACCGGAATTGATGGAGGCTATCTTAGAAGTAAAGCCCGAAGGCAACACCGTGACCGCATCCCCCACCCGGTAGATGCCGCTGGCAATGCGCCCGGCATACCCGCGGTAGTCCAAAAAGCCTTCCCGCTGCGGACGCAACACGGTTTGCACCGCAAAACGCGCGTCAATTTTATTGGTATCACTACTGATGTGCAGGGTTTCCAGTGTGTGTAACAAAGGCGAACCCTGATACCAATTCATCTGCTCTGAACGGTTCACCACATTGTCGCCGTTCAAGGCGCTGATGGGGATAAAACGCACATCCTGTACATCGAGCTTGGACGAAAACACCTCAAATTGTGAAACGATGTCGTTGAACACCGCTTCCTGATGGTCTACCAAGTCCATTTTATTGATACAGACAATCATATGCGGTATCTGTAGCAACGAAGCTATAAAGGCATGCCGTTTGGTTTGTTCTATCACCCCGTGACGGGCGTCGATCAATATAATGGCTGCATTGGCCGTAGAAGCACCGGTCACCATATTGCGGGTGTATTGTATATGACCGGGTGTGTCGGCAATGATGAATTTACGTTTGGGCGTGGTAAAATAACGGTAGGCCACATCGATAGTGATGCCCTGCTCCCGTTCATCTCGCAGTCCGTCAGTAAACAATGCCAGGTCTACCCCCTCGTGTCCTTTGCGTTTACTGGTTGCCTCTATCGAAGCGAGTTGGTCTTCAAAAATAGACTTACTGTCATACAACAATCGCCCAATGAGCGTGCTCTTGCCGTCATCAACTGAACCGGCGGTGGTGAAACGTAGTAGTTGGTTGTTATTTAATTCCATTTTCTTTTCTAATATAATTACACGGATTTAAAGCGGATTACGCGGATTGGCAAATTTACCCCGCACTGACCCCCCGTCCCCGCCTTAGGCGGGGAGAGCAAAAGCACGGAAATTTATTTCATCCCTTTTTCACTTCATTCTTTTTATGATTGCGGAGTTGCTCGCTGTTTAATTTCATTTTTAATCTCCAGAAGAACTTGATCTAACTCGTTAAGGACTTGTTGGTTTGTAAAACGAATAACATCAATTCCATTAGAGTTTAATATTTCTGTTCGTTCCTGGTCAATTTTTATTTGTTTTTTTGTTAAGTGAATTTCTCCGTCCACCTCAATCACTAATTTTAAAGAATGACAATAAAAGTCTGCTATAAAATTTTGCAACGGATGTTGTCTTCTAAACTTATAACCTTCTAGCTTATTCATTTTTAATTCTTCCCATAATGCTTTTTCTGCCTCAGTCATATTCAACCTAAGTTGCTTTGCTTTATTAAAAGTGTTTTGTGTGGCTCCTTTCCACATACTTTCATGGTGATATGGATTTTGGTCATTCATTTAAAAAACATTATTAATATAATTTAATTTTAGCAAAAGCCCCCCCTTTAGGGGGCCGGGGGGTACTTTCTTCCTTGAATAGTATTTTATTATTTTCCATTTATAATTCGTGTAATTCGGATTAATTCGGATAATTCGGATTATCAGAAATACCCCTCCCGCTTTCTATCTTCCATTGCGCTCTCGCTGCGTTTGTCGTCGGTGCGGTTGCCGCGTTCTGTTTGTCGCATGGCGGCGACTTCGGTGACGATTTTTTCGAGGGTATCGGCGTCTGATTCGATACCGCCGGTGATGGTGATGTCTCCCAGGGTCCTGAAACGGATCTTTTTTATTTCTATGGCCTCACCGGGTTCCAGCTTTAAATGATCGGAAACGGGAATCCAGGAATCATTGCGCCACACCACTTGTCGCTCGTGGGCGAAATAGAGTGATGGAATGTCTATTTGCTCCCTGAGGAGGTAGTTCCACACGTCCATTTCGGTCCAGTTACTGATGGGAAAGGCCCTGAAGTGTTCGCCTTCAAACTGTTTTCCGTTGAACAGGTTCCACAACTCGGGTCGTTGGTTTTTGGGGTCCCACTGGCCAAAGTCATCCCTGTGGGAGAAAAAACGTTCCTTGGCGCGTGCTTTTTCTTCATCGCGGCGCCCGCCGCCAATGGCGCAGTCAATTTTTTGAGCTTCAATGGTGTCCAGCAACGTGGTGGTCTGAAGGATATTGCGGGTGGCATTTTTACCACGCTCCTCCGCTACCCTACCCGTATCAATGGATTGCTGCACAGAACCCACCAGCAACTGCAAACCCTTTTCTGAAGCCAGCCGGTCACGGAATTCGATGGTTTCGGGAAAATTGTGCCCGGTGTCAATATGCAGTAACGGAAAAGGAACCCTGGCCGGATAAAAGGCCTTGTGCGCCAGGTGGGTGACCAATATAGAATCTTTACCTCCCGAAAACAGGATGACGGGGTTTTCAAATTGTGCCCATACTTCGCGCAATACAAATATGGCTTCTGATTCTAGTTCGTCCAGATAATTGAGAAAATATTTACTCATACTATTTTTTTTCGATCAGTGATTGTACAAAGGTAAGTACTTTTTTGACGAGCTCAGGCACGGGTTCCTCCTCAGTTTTGAGAATCAGGTCCGGTTGAAGGGGTGCTTCATAAGGCGCATCGATGCCCGTAAAGTTTTTGATTTCACCGGCCCGCGCTTTTTTGTAGAGTCCCTTGGGGTCTCGTTGCTCGCAGATATGCAGCGGTGTATCGACATAAATCTCAAAGAAATCGGTCTCGCCAATGATGTTCCTTACCTGTGCCCTGTCTTTATGGGTGGGGGAAATAAATGCTGCCAGGGTGATGATCCCGGCATCGACAAAGAGTTTTGCCACTTCAGCAATGCGCCTCAGGTTTTCAGTGCGGTCGGCTTCAGAAAAGCCCAGCCCTTTATTGATTCCGCCACGAATGTTATCACCATCCAGGGAATAGGTGTGCATGCCTTTTTCAAACAAGGCTTTTTCCACGGCATTGGCAATGGTGGACTTGCCGGAGCCCGAAAGTCCGGTAAACCACAGCACAAAAGCGGGATGCTGATGTGAATAGGCCCGGTCTTCTCGGGTGATGCTAAACTGATGGGGAGTGATGTTACTGTCCATTTTCTGAAGTATTTTGTCGTTTATTTAATCCGAATGATACGCGGTACCACACCCGTTCGTGGAAGTAGTAGAGCAGCATCTTGGTGAGCAGTTCGGCGACCCCTATCTGTACACCCACCCAGGGATTGCCGGTTATGAACCAGGAAATCAGCATGGTGTCCATCGTTCCCACCACCCTCCATGTGAGTGTTTTTGCCAGGTGACGCTTGCGGCTTTCCCTCAGCAAACCGTTTTCGGAAAGGTTGATTTTATACCATAGCCGCTCGTGGAGGTAATACAAAAGCATTTTAGTGAGTACCTCGGCCACACCAATTTTTAATCCGGTCATGGGATTGCCGGAAATCCACCACGCCAGCAGCATGGTGTCCATGGTGCCCACAACGCGCCAGGTCACTGCTTTTAAAATATGTCTTTTATGGGACTGATCACTCATGGCTTACCAAAAAATGATTGTTTAAGAGGTTCTCTTTGTTGTAACGCATTTCGTTTCCGGTGGTCCTGTCCTGTACCCGGACGCCCACTGCTTTGCAAATGGCGTGTCCGGCCGCGGTGTCCCATTCCATCGTAGGAGCAAAACGCGGATAGACATCGGCCGCCCCTTCGGCGATGAGACAGAGTTTTAAGGAGCTGCCCCTGGAAACGATTTCGATTTCCTTTCCCTTGTTTTTCATTTGCTCTACAAAGTCCAAGGTGGCCTCATTCATATGAGACCGGCTGCCTACCACCCGTATTTTTCCGGGGACTGATTGCGGTGCTATGGGGGTCGCTTTCGCGAACAGCGTTTCAGGCGTGGAATCTGCCTCAACGGCGACCCTGTAAGCTTTTCCTTCTTCTACGATTGCATAGTATAAGAGATTTTCGGCGGGGACCAGAATGACTCCCATCACGGGTGCTCCCTGAGAAACCAGCGCAATGTTTACTGTAAACTCGTCATTTTTCTTAATAAACTCTTTGGTGCCGTCTAACGGATCGACAATCCAGCAGCGTTCCCAGCCGGTGCGTTCTGAATAGGGCAATTGTTTGTTTTCCTCACTGATGATGGGGATGGGTGTTTGGTTGAGTAAATTGACAATCACGGTATTGGCCGCCTGATCGGCTTCTGTGAGCGGGGAGGCGTCTTCTTTGTATTCCACTTCAAAATCGCGGGCATAGATGTGCATAATTTCTTTTCCGGCAAGAAGGGCCGCTTCAACAGCAATTTTGAGGAGTTTGTTCATAGTTCCGGTCAATTTATGACAAATGTATTATAAACGAATGTTTTTTTAGGGTTGATTTTGTCATCATTTTTGCAATAGGGCAAAAATGCCGCCAAAAGAGATGGAAGATGTTTTATCGTTTGTTACAAAGATGCGACCCGCCTTTGGCGGGGTCAGGGTGGAATTCATGCTCTTTGCTACAAATATGTGACCTCGCTGAGGTCAGGGTGGAATCGTTGCTCGTTGCTACAAATATATGACCCCGCTGGGGTCATGTTGGAATTGTTCTTCTTTGCTACAAAGACCCCGCTGGGGTCAAATTGGATTTGTTGCTCGTTGCTACAAAGATGTGACCTCGCTGAGGTCATGTTTGATTCGTTGTTCCTTGCTACTACAAAGATGTGACCCCGCTGGGGTCAGATTGGAATCGTTGCTCGTTGCTACAAATATATGACCCCGCTGGGGTCATGTTGGAATTGTTCTTCTTTGCTACAAAGATGTGACCCCGCTGGGGTCAAATTTGGATCGTTGCTCCTTGCTACAAAGATGTGACCCGCCTCCGGCGGAGTCAGGATGAAATCGTTGCTCGTTGCTAAAAATAGGTGACAGCTAATCCACGACCCCAGCGGGGTCGTATATTTGTAGAAAAACACCCCATATAAAACCGACCCGCCTGAGGCGGGTCGCATATTAAGGGGTGTTTCCATACCATTCAAACAAATATTGCTCTTTGTATTCTATTTCAAACTCTTTTAAAAACTCAATATATTCCTCTTTAAAACTTTTCTTCCTATGATGTTCTTTTTGATTCAACACATAGTTGACCACCGTATCAATATCTGAACGTTTATATGTAAATGCACCATAACCGGATTGCCATTGAAAAGGATAATTGCTGAATCTTCTTTCATTCATAAATGCATTTGAAGCCTTTTTTATTTCACGAACCAGATCGGAAATGGAGTCGCTTGGATGTAAACCCAAGAAAATATGTATATGGTCAGGCATCCCATTAATTGCAAGCATTTTGTGTTTACGGTTTTGAATAATGCCGGTGATGTATTTATACAATTCATCCTCAAAAGCAGAACGGATTAAAGATACTCTTCCCTGAACGGCAAAAACAATTTGGACGTATAATTGTGTGTATGTGTCAGCCATCGATTATGATAAGGTCACATTGGTTTTATAAATTTATAAAAAATGTATCGTTTTTTAAATATTGTTGCTACAAATATGTGACCTCGCTGAGGTCAGATTGGAATTGTTGCCCGTTGCTACAAATATACGACCCCGCTGGGGTCATGTTGGAATTGTTCTTCTTTGCTACAAAGATGTGACCCCGCTGGGGTCAAATTTGGATCGTTGCTCGTTGCTACAAATATATGACCTCGCTGAGGTCGGATTTGAATCGTTGCCCGTTTCTACAAATATGTGACCTCGCTGAGGTCAGATTCGAATCGTTGCTCGTTGCTACAAATATGCGACCCCGCTGGGGTCGGATTTGAATCGTTGCTCGTTGCTACAAATATGTGACCTCGCTGAGGTCAAATTCGAATCGTTGCCCGTTGCTACAAAGATGTGACCCGCCTCTGGCGGGGTCAAATTCGAATCGTTGCTCGTTGCTACAAAGATGTGACCTCGCTGAGGTCATATTGGAATTGTTGTTCTTTGCTACAAATATTGACAGCTAATTCACGACCCGCCTTTGGCGGGTCGCATATTTGTAGTAGAACCCCCCGTATAAAGCCGACCCCGCCAGAGGCGGGTCGCATATTAATCTAGACATATGATGGTGTCAATCTTCACAGATTATTCTATATTATTCAATAACGCCCGAAAGCACCTTTGATTCTTTATCTAACAATAAACTCCTGTCTTCATTCTTCAAACTTCAGTATCTTTGCCTTAAAACACGTCTATGGAGTATCATCCTGATTCGATTCGACTAAACAAAGCCATGAGTGAAAGCGGCTATTGTTCCCGCCGGCAGGCTGACAGCCTGATTGAACAGGGTCACGTGGCCATCAACGGAGAGACCGCTACCCTGGGCGACCGTGTGATGCCCGATGACACCATTACTGTGAAGGGCAAACCCATTAAGGGAACTGACCAGGAAGTCTTTATTGCTTTGAACAAGCCTGTGGGAATTACTTGCACGACTGACCGGCGTGTGGAAGGGAATATCGTGGATTTTGTAAACCATCCTGAACGCATTTTTCCCGTGGGGCGGCTGGACAAACCTTCTGAAGGCCTGATCTTTTTAACCAACGACGGCGATATTGTCAATAAGATATTGCGTGCCGGCAATCAACATGAAAAAGAATACATCGTGACCGTGGACCGCCCTGTTACTGACGAATTTGTCAAACGCATGAGCCATGGCATTCCCATACTGGATACGGTCACCAAAAAGTGTGTCGTAGAACGCGTGAGCCGTTTTGTATTCAGAATTATATTGGTGCAGGGGCTGAACCGTCAAATCAGGCGTATGTGTGAATATTTGGGTTATGAAGTCACGGCACTGAAGCGCATAAGAATTATGAATATTACGCTGGACGATTTACCTGTAGGCACCTGGCGTGACCTGAGTAAAGGGGAGTTGGATACAATTAAAAAAATGGTTCAAGAATCTAAAAAAACTGCGGCGGCAGAATCTATGCCACAAAAAATCCAACCAAAAAGAAGAAAAAAATAATTAAATTATGTGACTTTTTTTATATCTTGTTGATAGAAAACAACTTATAACTAATAATGCTACTTCTTCAAAATTTAAACTCTTCCCGAATTACGCTTTGCATGACAGTTATTCTCTGTGTGAATTTTTTTTTCGCACACAAACTTTATGCACAAGACCCCATATTGTTTGAACATACTTGGTATCTCGAAAAGGTTTTTGATGGGGAGGATGAATTTTATATTGCGGATTACACCAATTATACAGCGACAACAGAGTTTTTTGAAGAAGAAAATTACATTTTTGTAAAGTTGTGTGATTTTGACTGGCTTATGAGTACCCCTGAATATTTTCCTAATAACGAACATGGGTTTACGCTAACAACGTTTGATTATAATGTATTTGCAACCGATTCCGATGAATTACATTACAACCCAGACTTTTCTTTTATTCGCAATAAAATGTTTACTGTATTTTTTGAATGGCCCGAGCCTGTTCTCTTTTATAACCCTTTTACTTACACGTTCACTCAAACTGGCAATGAGGCACATCTTGTAATTGAAAATGTAAATGGCAAGAAAGCTTATTACAATAGTTTTCCATTATCAACACAAGATTTGCAAGAGCAAAAATTAGTTGTTTACCCCAATCCTGTTCAGGAAAAACTTTTTATATATCATTTAAAAGCCGACGTATCTTACTCCGCTAAAGTGTACAACCTTAACGGAAATAAACTATTTGACTTCCACTTAAAAAACAGTCAAAGTCAAATAAACCTGCAAAGTATAAAACAAGGCATTTACTTTTTGGTAATTGAAAGTGAGAATGGCATGAAATTTACAGAAAAGATTATCAAAAGATAACAAAAAAAGACTGCCCCCCGATTGCGAAGGGGACAGTCCAACTAACTAACCAACCAAATTATTGAATTTCGCCGGGTGGCGAAAAACTATGAAACTGCAATCATTCTCTTAGGCTTTTGCTTACTTTCTTCTCGTTTGGGCACTTGTATGCTCAAAACACCGTTGTCGTAAGTCGCCTTAATTTTTTCTTGCTCTACCGTTTCGGGTAGTGTAAACGCTCTTTTAAAAGCGGTGTAGTTAAACTCTTTGCGAGAGTAACGGCCATCATCTGAAGATTCTTCATTTTCAGATTTTTCTTCTGATGAAATGGTCAGTACATTCTGATCCAATTCAATGTTGAAATCTTCTTTTTTCTTTCCGGGAACGGCTACTTCAACCAGAAAGTCGTCGGCTGTTTCTTTGATGTTCACGGCAGGTAATGTGCTTCCAAAAGTAGACACATCTGCCAGGCGGCTGTCGTTGAATAAATCTTCAAAAATTGAAGGCAGCCAGCCGTCCATCGGCCGCCATAGGCTTGTCGACGGCGATGCTTGATTTCTCTTAACTAAACTCATAACATTAATTTTTTAAGGTTAGACATATTTTTTATCTGAACCATCTAATGCAAATAGAGTTCCATTTACAAAAGTAAGTCATAATGTCTTGATTTAGTGTTAATAAGGTGCCAAAATGTCAATATGAAATCATAAAAAAATCCCGGATTTATTGAACCCGGGATTTGCATCTTGTGTGTATCTTGGTGTTTGCTTATGAAAGCACTTCCTGTACCTTATCAGCTGCTTCCTGAAATTGTATGACAGAATGTACGTTGAGTCCGCTATTGTCGATCAATTCCTTGGCAATATCGGCATTGGTTCCCTGCAAACGCACGATGATGGGTACTTTGATTTCGCCAATGTTTTTATAGGCATCCACAATTCCCTGTGCGACTCTGTCACAGCGAACAATTCCTCCAAAGATATTTACCAGGATGGCTTTTACTTTGGGGTCTTTTAAAATGAGTTTGAACGCTGATTCCACCCGTTCTGCATCGGCTGTACCACCCACGTCCAGGAAGTTGGCCGGCTCACCACCTGCCTGTTTGATCAGGTCCATCGTAGCCATTGCCAAACCGGCACCGTTGACCATACACCCCACGTTTCCGTCCAGGTCAACATAGTTCAATCCTTTGGCCCTTGCTTCCACTTCGGTGGCGTTTTCTTCACGCAGGTCACGCATTTCTGCATAGTCTTTATGACGGTACAGCGCATTGTCATCAAGTGTTACTTTAGCATCCACGGCTATGATTCTGTCGTCGCTGGTTTTCAACACCGGGTTGATTTCAAACAGGGACGAGTCAGATTTTTCATAAGCTGTGTAGAGTGCGGTTACAAACTTGGTCATTTCTTTAAAGGCTTTGCCCTCAAGACCTAGATTGAACGCTACCCGGCGTGCCTGAAAGGGCAGGATTCCCACTGAGGGATCAATTTCTTCGGTAAAGATCAGATGGGGTGTTTTTTCTGCTACGGTTTCGATATCCATCCCCCCTTCGGTAGAATACATAATCATATTTTTTCCTGTAGCGCGGTTGAGCAACACACTCATATATATTTCGCTGGGCTCACTGTCACCCGGATAGTACACATCTTCTGCTACGAGCACCTGGTGTACATGTTTTCCTTCTGCAGAGGTTTGTGGGGTGACCAGATCCATTCCAATAATTTGTCCGGCGACCTCCTCTACATGTTCAATTCCTTTGGCCAATTTGACACCGCCCCCTTTTCCGCGGCCACCGGCATGCACCTGTGCTTTGATAACATACCAGCTGGTGCCGGTTTCATCGGTTAATTTTTTTGCTACTTCTACTGCTTCCTGTGGGGTTTGTGCCACATAACCACGTTGAATGTCAACGCCAAAGCTGTTTAATATCTGTTTTCCTTGATACTCGTGTAGATTCATAGTGAAGGCTTTGTCTTTTAATAATTAAGGTGCAAAAGTAAGAAAAGCTACTTAGTGAAGCAATGTTTTTTCTATTTTAAAAATATTGGAATGACATTTAAAAATCAACAGGCTTTGTTATCTTTTTAAAAGCTTAAAGGTCTGTGAACTGTCAGCTATTTTTAGGAAATAAACCCCTGCATTTACATGGCTCAAATCAATTAAAGGTGGGGTTTGATTGAAGTGACCTGAGCTGACTTTTTTGCCCAAACTGTCAAAGATTTCATAGGGTGTGTTCATAAGGGGAGTACTACTTTGGATATAAAAAATACTGTTTGACGGATTGGGAGTGACCACAACATTATTTTTTTCAAAGTCTGGAACAGTCAGGGGGTCATTGTTGAAGCGTTGAAGGACAACATTTCTGATGGGACTGTACCAAATATCACTGCTAACCATCAACATCTTGCCGTTTTGTAAATGTTTTATATGTTTATCACCTAGAGTCGCTAAATAGAGTGAATAAAAACCAAAGCTGGTATCACTGGTACCATTTGCATAATATCTTTTAAAAATTGGGATCATTCCGCCTTCAAAATCTGAGATACTGGCATCTACTATAAACCTTTGATTTTCTTGAATATAACCACCCGAATAGTTGTTTAACACACCATTATTCGCGAAACTTTGTATGATTTCTCCCTGAGGGTTTATTTTTATAGTCTTTTTTATCATAGTTTCGGTGTTGTAATCAAAGTAATTACCCCCAATTAGAAAATCGCCATTATTAAACACATTGAAATTTGTATTAAACTCTTCCTCTATCGGAATTTCTATCATTCCGTTGCTTCCAAAAGTTGTATCAATTTCTCCATTTAATAAAAAGCGGTAAATGTATTTTGACCCTATGTCGTTGATGTAATATTTTACGTCTGCATATAGATAATCATCTGTTTTTTTAATAGTTGAACCACTCATTGAGACATTTCCCAAAGAATGCATGACAACACCATCATTGCCAAAAGTAGTATCGGGGGTTCCGTCATCAAAAAACTTCATAAAAAGCAAGTGTGGAATTCCTTCTACGGTTTTTAATCCATAAATATAAAAGGTAAGATCATCATTCAGGATTATTGAATAATAGGACCCTCCATTTAAAAAAGGTTGTAAAATACCATTGTCTCCAAAATCAACTATCTGAGTGCCCGCTTCAGTATATTTTGAGATTGTATAGGTATTGTTTTTTAAGCTGTAAATAAAAAAGCTATTATCAGACAGAACGTTGATTCCTATATGAAAAAAATCAGGATGTGTGATGTCTACTACTCCATTAACACCAAAATCTGAATCTGGAGTACCGTCTTCGTTAAACGAAAAAACTTCGGTAACATAATCATTTGAAGTACTCTCAAAACTTATTAATACTAAAAAATCACTTTCTGATTTTTCATCAATGCCCCATACGCTGTGCTCGTCCCCTGACAAATCAAGAATTACGATACCATTGTCTCCAAAAGACAAATCAGGACTACCGTCTTGAGGATAGGCCCAAAAGAACAGTAAACAGCTACAAAAACCAAGTATTTTTTTCATTCTACTGAAGTAAATTAGATGAACCGGTTCTAAAAAAGGTAACGGAATTAATCAGTAAGATATAAAAAATTATTAAAACCACGTGGTCTGTTTTTTTTACAGCTGAATACCCCTTATTTTTGCGCGCTTATACAAGAATTCATTCAATAACTTAAAAAAATGACAAATCAAGACCTTTTAAAAATTGCCGGGGACTATGGAAGTCCTGTGTATGTGTATGACGCCGAGAAAATTGCTTCTCAGTATAAACGCTTAACCACTGCATTTAAAAAGGTCAAACAGTTGAAGTTGCATTATGCCGTCAAGGCCAACTCCAACATTTCGGTTTTAGGTTATTTACGTTCACTGGGGGCTGCCCTCGATACGGTTTCTATACAGGAAGTGCAACTGGGTCTGGAGGCAGGATATGCTCCGGCTGACATCATCTACACGCCCAATGGGGTTTCGATGGAAGAAATTGAAGCTGTAGCGGCCCTGGGCGTGCAAATAAACATTGACAATCTATCCATACTGGAGCAGTTTGGTACCAAACATCCTAACATCCCGGTGTGCATACGCATCAATCCGCATGTCATGGCCGGTGGCAACACCAATATTTCTGTGGGGCACATCGACTCCAAGTTTGGTATTTCGATTCATCAAATGCCGCTCTTGTTGCGCATTGTTGAAAACACCGGAATGCACATCAACGGAATTCATATGCATACCGGAAGTGACATTCTGGATATAGATGTGTTTTTATATGCCAGTGAAATTTTATTTGACGCTGCCAAAAATTTCAAAACGCTGGAGTTTATTGATTTTGGAAGCGGTTTTAAAGTGCCTTACAAGGAAGGTGACATACAGACCAACATAGAGGAACTGGGCAAAAAACTCAGCAAGCGTTTCAATGATTTTTGTTTGGAATACGGTCGTGACCTGACCCTGGCTTTTGAACCGGGAAAGTTTCTCGTGAGCGAAGCCGGCAAGTTCCTTGTCAAGGTAAACGGAATTAAACAAACTACGTCCACTGTTTTTGCACAGGTGGACAGCGGGTTCAATCACCTGATACGTCCTATGTTTTATGGGGTAACGCATTATATAGAAAACATATCTAATCCCAAAGGCAAGGAGCGTTTTTACTCGGTAGTGGGTTATATTTGTGAAACCGACACCTTTGCCAACAACCGCCGGATTTCTGAGATCAGCGAGGGTGATCTGCTGGCGTTTCAAAATGCCGGAGCCTATTGCTTTACGATGGCCAGCAACTACAATTCGCGTTTCCGTCCGGCGGAAGTGCTGTGGCTGAATGGCGAGGCCCACCTCATCAGAAAACGGGAAACCCTGGAGGATTTATTGAGAAATCAAATATTGCTATCAGTTGACTAAACAAGACGACCCTTTCAGCTCTTCATAAATGAAACTGAAAGGGTTTTAGTTTATTCAAAGCTATACAACAGCCCAGTGGAAAGTTCATAAAATGTATTGGGCACATTGGTCGCCGGGGTAGCATCAAAGGTGAGGGTATAAGAAACTTTCAGTGAGAGCTTTTCAACGATTCCCAATACAAAGGAATTTTCTGTGGCAATTCTGTAATCGCCCATCTCTTTGAGTACCGGCTGGTAATAGGTTGTACTCACAAATGATATGTTATCTGTGGGGTACAGGCTCATAGAAAGATATGCGCTGGCCCTCCAGTCGCGGTTGATGATGAGGGTCTCTTCATTGAGTTCCTCGTGTTCATACATCAGCAAACTTCCTACATACAGTCTGTATTTATCGAGCCCTATGACTTTAAATCTTGGTCCCGTTCCTGCCAATCCCCTAAATTGAATTTTTGCGATGGAATTGTATTGTGATTGTACAAAAGCTTCCCACACAAAAGCGTCCCTGATTTTATAGTTGTAACGCAAATGCTGAGAGCCCTGATTGAGAAAACTCTCGCCACCGGAGCGTTCAAAGCCCAGGTTATTGACAAAGAGTGCCAGGTGTTTGTTCATTTTGTACTGAACGTGAATGTTGTTTTTTAGCCGAATGAGGGTCTTGGTGTTTTTGGTCAGCGAAAAGGTAAGGCTGGTGTTCCCACTCCATCCCGAGGTGTCAGTTACCTTGCGAAGGGATTCTACATTGATGATTTGTGAAAATGTAAGAATGGGTATAAAAAATAAGGTGATGAAAAATAACGTTCTCATTTAAATAATTTTTCAACCCTTCAAGGGTTCTAAACCCTTGAAGGGTTTATCAATTTACAATTTATAAACTTCATTTTTAGCAGCTTCAAATTCAGCTACCATCTCCCGGACAATTTGGGCGGCGGGCTTGATGTCGTGTATCAGTCCTGAAATTTGCCCGATTTCCAACTCCCCTTCTTCCAGGTCGCCTTCAAACATTCCTTTTTTGGCACGTGCTCTTCCCAGCAGATCCCGGAGTTGGTCAACACTTGCTTTTTGGGCATACAAGGCCTGTATATCCTCATAAAATTTATTTTTAATGAGTCTCACCGGCGCCAATTCTTTTAGAGTCAAAATAGTATCTCCTTCTTTGGCCTGCACCACTGCTTCTTTGAATGCGCTGTGTGCCGATGATTCTTCACTGGCTGCAAAGCGGCTCCCCACCTGCACGCCGTCTGCTCCCAGCACCATTGCGGCCAGCATGGCTCTTCCGGTGGCGATTCCACCGGCAGCGATGAGCGGGATTTGCAGTTGTTCTTTTACCATAGGGATGAGTGTGAGCGTAGTGGTTTCTTCCCTTCCATTGTGGCCACCGGCTTCAAAGCCTTCTGCTACAACAGCATCCACCCCGGCCTCCTGCGCTTTTAGGGCAAATTTGACGCTGCTCACCACGTGTACTACTGTAATTCCTTTTTCCTTTAAAAAGGAGGTGTATGTCTTCGGGTTTCCGGCTGAAGTAAACACAATGGATACCCCTTCTTCCACGATGATTTCCATAATCTTTTCCAAATCAGGATAGAGCATGGGCACATTGACAGCAAAGGGTTTGTATGTTGCCTGTTTACATTTTTGAATATGCTCCCTGAGCACTTCGGGATACATAGAGCCGGAACCTATAATTCCCAGTCCGCCGGCATTGCTCACGGCTGATGCCAGTCGCCAGCCGCTGTTCCAGATCATGCCGCCCTGAATGATGGGGTATTGAATATTGAATAGTTTAGTAATTGGGTTGTGTGTCATTATTCTTTTAAAACTTTAATGGTCTGAACCTGTGATGCTGACTGCACCTTTAATAAATACACTCCAGCTGCAAGGGTCTCCACGGGAATCCTGTTGGTGTTTTGATTGAGTGTGGTTTCAAAAAGCAAGCTTCCGGAGGTTGAATACAACCCTAACCGGGCTTCTGTGATGGTATCAGGAAATTCGAGGTTGATAGTGTGCGTAACCGGATTGGGATAGATCCGAAATGGGTTTGACACAAAAGCATTTGTACTGAGGAGCGTTTCCAATGCGGTTTCAAAATTGGGAATTCCATACCCCATCTTGTCAGTGGGGTTGTTAAAAAGGTGTGCCGATTCCCTGAGGAGTTGCATCAGTTCGTCATTATTATATTCAGGGCGTGCCTGCCACAAACAAGCGACCAATCCGGCAGTGATGGGTGAGCTAAAGGAAGTACCGCTGTTTGAAACAATTTCATTATCTTGATTGATGACATAGGCCGGTGCTCCCTGCGCCATAATATCGGGTTTAACTCGTCCATCGACTGTGGGTCCTTGCGAGCTAAAGCCGGCAGCATTTTCATTCTCATCAACAGCACCAATGGTGAGCATTCCGGGGGAATCTCCGGGAGTTCCTATCCAGGGAAAACTTCCGTTTCCACTGTTTCCTGCGGAAGTAACGAGCAGGAGCCCTTTGTCAAAACCGTGATTGGCACCCCGGGCACCAAAGGTGGTTTGACCGTCTAAGTCTTCATAGGTATGTGAATAGGCCGGATTGTCATATTCCCTGTAACCCAGAGAGGTATTCACCACGTGGACCCCCAGACTGTCGGCTCGCTCCAGTGCTTCTACCCAATAAGCTTCTTCTACCGGGGTTTCTGAAGAAACATCTTCAGTAATGAATAAGTAATATGAAGCATCAGGTGCGGTTCCTGCAAAGTCATTTTCAAGGAGTCCTCCCATGGTACTCAAAACACGGGTGCCGTGTGTATGGCTGCCATAAGATGTTGTTCTGTTTACAAAATCATAGACTCCCAGTATTCTGTTGTCATCTCTTATATAAGCAAAACCTGTTTCAGTATCCACCCCTTCAAAACCACTGTCCAGCACAGCGATGACCATGCCTTCACCAGTGAACCCTTCAGTGTGCAATACATCGCCTGAGAGCATTTCAATTTGATTGGTGGCCAGGCCGTATTCGAAGTTTTTGGCAGTACTTTCCAAGGCAAATTTATCCTCCAGCGGCTGGGTGCCCGAAACAAAATTGAGGGATTTATCAGCATACTCAATGTGCTGAACAAAAGCCAGGTCCAGCAAATTTTCTATCTGACTTTGTGAGCCACGCACATAGGCACAGTTCATCCACTTTGACTTGGCGTGGACTGTAATACCGGTTTGATTTTTAAGTTGGGTGATGTAAGCCTCGTTTACCGGCACATCGCGTTCATCCACCGGGATGTTGTGTAATGCTTTGCGGTCGACGGCAGCCTGCGTAAGGATGGTGAGCGGGTTATCGATGGATTGCTCAACATTTTCCTTATCGGTGAAAAATACCCAGGCATCTTCCACTTGCGCGAAAAATAGCTGTGAAATTAATAAGGTAAAAAAAAGGGCGGTGTATTTCATGAATTTTATTTAAGATTCTCAGACCTTCAAGGTTTTTGAAACCTTGAAGGTCTGAGGGGTCTCAAAGATAAAGAATATTTTTTGTTGGACATCAACCCTTGAAGGGTTCTTAACCCTTCAAGGGTTGAGCTTGGGTTTGGAACCCTGAAAGGGTTAAATTGGATGGATATTTATGACAGTATTTAAAATGCTCCATATCTCCAAAATAATCGACTACTTCTTCCTTAAGTAGCGTGGGTGCATTTGAAGAAATAATGGATTTATAAGAACAATACTTCCATTCTTCAGCACGTTGAGTCAAGCCTGCTTTTATGGGGTTAAAATGTATGTAGTGAATTAATTTCCTCAGGTAGTTTTCATCTGTAATCACCTTTCTTTTAAAGGTATGCATAAACAGGTTGCCTTTTCGGTTGTGTTGTTTGTTGAAGGCTTTTGCATATGCATTAAAGAAATTGCTGAATTGTCTGGAAATCAAACATTCAAGGTTTTTGAAACCTTGAAGGTTTGAGTTCGCTCTTTCAATTTTATCTTTAAAATATTCATTTAAAACCGCTTCTTTTTTTACCCTCACCAAAAAATGAAAATGATTGGGCATTAAGCAATAGCAAAACGTGTCGACAATGGGAGAGATGTACTCATCGTATTTTTTAAGGAAGTACCGGTAATTATCGTCAGATAAAAACAACTGTTCGTTTCCGTTGGCACGATTGTAAATGTGGTAGGTGTTTTCCGGTTCCAGAATGGCTTTGGTGTCTTGCATCGTATAACCATTTAACCCTTGAAGGGTTGAGGTTGTTTGTGGTAATAAAAATAAAGAAAAGATTTCAAACCTTCAAGGTTTTTTGAAACCTTGAAGGTTTTGAAGTTAAGAGATTACCCCACTACCCAGTAATTCTTCATCGTTATACCATGCAACAAACTGTCCTTCGGTGATGGCCGATTGCGGGTTTGCAAAGAGTACATACAGTCCGTTATCTGTTTGATGGAGTGTTGCCTGATCGAGTGGCTGGCGGTATCTGATTCTTGCTTGTACCTCCATTGTTTCTCCTTCGTTGAGCTTTAAATCTTCACGTACCCAATGAATTTCATCTTGTTTTACAAAAAGTCCTTTGCGGTATAAACCCGGATGGTTTTTGCCCTGGCCTGTATAAATAATGTTGTTATCCACATCGGTTTCGATGATAAAAAGGGGGTCTTTGGTGCCACCCACAGCGAGCCCTTTGCGCTGTCCTTTGGTAAAGAAATGAGCTCCCTGATGTTTGCCCACCACTTTACCATCCTGAGGGGTATACACAAACTTTTTACTTTCTGTGAGTAACTTATTTTCATCAGTTGCTGATTGCCCGTTAAAAACGGGGCTGTTTTCAGGCACTTCAACGATGACTCCTTCTTTAGGCTTGAGTTGTTGCTGTAAAAAATCGGGTAAACGCACTTTACCAATAAAACAGAGTCCTTGAGAGTCTCGTTTATCGGCAGTGACAAGTCCTTGTTCTTTAGCGATTTGGCGTACTTCCGGTTTGAGTAGTTCTCCAACCGGAAACAGGGTCTTTGCCAATTGTTCTTGTGACAGCTGACACAGAAAATAAGATTGATCTTTGTTGGGGTCTTTCCCTGCCAGCAAACGATGGATGGTTTTATCATCTTTAGTCACAGTATCTTTACGGCAGTAATGGCCTGTGGCAACAAAATTTGCTCCCAGGTCGAGGGCAATTTTAAGGAAGACATCAAATTTGATTTCGCGGTTACAAAGCACGTCGGGGTTTGGTGTGCGGCCCCTTTCATATTCCCTGAACATATAATCAACGATGCGTTCTTTGTACTCCTCGCTCAGGTCAACGGTTTGGAAGGGAATGCCCAGTTTATTGGCCACAATCATGGCATCGTTACTATCCTCCAGCCAGGGGCATTCATCTGAGATGGTGACTGAATCGTCGTGCCAGTTTTTCATGAATAACCCAATCACCTCATACCCTTGTTCTTTTAACAGGTATGCGGCCACACTTGAATCTACACCTCCGCTAAGTCCTACTACTACTCTTTTCATATCCATCACCCGCGCAGGCGGGTGCCTTGTTATTTATTTTTAGAACTGCAAAATTACAAAATAAAAAAGAGGAAGTACAGGCTTCCTCTTTCTTTAACTCCTTGTTTAGAAAAGGATTATTTTTTCTTTTTTTGTTCCTGTATTTGTTTTTGTTTTTCTGCCTGCTCCATAATTTCAGACATTTTTCGCTGAAAGCGGTTTTGCTTTTTAGGTTGTTTCTTTTTCTCTTCAATCTTGGCCAGGATTTTTTGTTCGTCCAGCACAAAATATTTAATTACCAACATAATTCCAATCGTAATCACGTTGGAGATGAAGTAGTATAATGAGAGTCCGCTGGCAAAATTGTTAAAGAACACCAACATAATGAGTGGTGACAAATACATGATGAATTTCATGTTTGGCATCCCTGGTTGTTGTTGCATTTGCATGGTTTGTCCTGTGGTCATCATCATATAAATAAAGATGGCGATGGATGCCAGGATGGGGAACAAACTCACGTGGTCTCCATAAAAAGGAATGTAAAACGGCAACTCGGCGATGCTGTCATAACTCGATAAATCGTCTGCCCATAAGAATCCTTTTTGCCTTAAATCAAACGCAGACGGGAAAAACATAAAGAGCGCATAAAACACCGGGAGCTGCATCAATGCCGGTATACAACCCGCCATGGGGCTTGCTCCTGCTTTGCTGTACAGCTTCATGGTTTCCTGCTGTTTTTTCATTGCGTTGTCTTTGTACTTCTTGGTGATTTCCTCAATTTCAGGACGCAGTATTTTCATTTTCGCCTGGGAGAGGTATTGTTTGTACTGTACCGGTGACAAGGCGATTTTTATCAAAATGGTCATCACAATGATGATGATTCCATAGCTGGTGATCCAGGTTGCCAGCCAGGTAAACAAGGGCATGAAAAGGAATTTGTTAATCCACCCAAAAATACCCCATCCCAGTGGAATGATTTCATCGAGGTTACGCTCATAGCCATCCAGGATTTTAAAATCGCTGGGGCCATAATACCAGTTCATCGTATAAGAAAGCTCTCCTGCTTTGAATTCCAACGGAAATTTGGAAACAAAGTTTTTTGTATAAAGGGAATCAATTTCTTCGTCTTCCACCAGGTTTTCTGAAGTGAAGTGTGCCGTTTTAAACGGTGTGTCTGTCAATAAGACCGAAGTAAAGAAATGTTGTTTGTATGCAATCCAGGTGACATCGCGGGCATCATCTTCGGTTAAGCTGCCTTGCCCTAGGTAATCGTCTTTTCCGTCTTCATATTCCCACAACATTTCAGTATATCTGTTTTCATAGGAAATACTTTTTGCTTTACGGTGGGCTTTGAGCTGCCATAGTGCTTCAGCCGGGTTGGAGGTGTTGATGATATTGTTCAACCCTTGCGTTTGAATTGCAAAATCGAGCATATATTCGCCCGGTTTCAACTCATAGCGGTATTCCAGGTATTGATTTTCTGACGCTTTAAGTTTCATTGAGAGAATGGTGTTTTCACCACTTTGTGTCAATGAAGGTTCAAAGAACAGGTCGCGTGTGTTTAAGAGGCGGTTATCTGCCTGAAACTGCAGGTTGAAATCGGCATTTCCATCTTTAATAAGATACACCGGAATGGAGTCGAATGTTTTGTGCTTTTTTAGGGTAGCTTCAACTATATAGCCCCCTTTGTTGCTGATTTTTAACTCAAGGATATCGTTTTCAAGGGTAGTGACCTCTTCGGTTGCTGAAGGCAGGGTAGCCGCGTATGCAAAAGAACCCAATTGATTTTTCAGGGCTTCCATTCGTAACGAATCTGAAGCCGGCTCCTGAGTAGTTGTTTCTGTTACGACCGGTGTAGCGGGAGTTTCAGCAGGTGTTGTTGTGGTATCTGCCGCTTTTTCTACTTGTTCAGTTTTTGCCCGTTCTATCAGTTCTTCTTCTGTTGGAGCGTTTTGATAAAGCATCCAGATAAGGATGAGTGCGATGAGCACAAATCCTATCAACGAATTATAGTCAAATTTCTTTTCTTCTATCATGTCAATTTATTGGTTTCCCCTAGGGGTTACTTGCTGTTTTTAGTTTTATTATAGTTGGCTGCTGCATTGACAAAGGCCACAAACAAAGGATGCGGATTTGCCACGGTGCTTTTATATTCGGGGTGGTACTGAACCCCCACAAACCACGGATGGTCTTTCAATTCAATTATTTCCACCAACCCTGTTTCAGGGTTGATTCCGGTGGTCTGTAAACCTGCTGCTTCCAATTGTTCTTTGTAGGCATTGTTGTATTCATAACGGTGTCTGTGACGTTCATCAATCATTTCTGTTTGATAGACCTCAGCGACGATGCTTCCCGCGGTCAATTTACATTTCCAGGTGCCCAATCTCATGGTTCCACCCTTATCAACGATGTTTTTTTGTTCCTCCATCAGGTCGATGACCGGGTGCGGGGTGTGTTCATCCATTTCGGTTGAATTGGCCTTTTTGAGTCCGAGAACATTGCGGGCATAATCGATGACTGCCATTTGCATTCCGAGACAAATTCCGAAGAAAGGAATTTTGTGTTCCCGGGCATATTTTACGGCTTCGATTTTTCCTTCTATGCCCCGTTCTCCAAAACCGGGCGCGACTAAAACTCCATCAAGGTCGGCAATTTTGCTTTTGAGTACGCTTTCATCAATATATTCAGAGTGAATTGGAATCACTTTTACTTTTACTTCCAGTTCGGCCCCGGCGTGAATGAATGACTCCAATATGGATTTATAAGAATCTTGCAGTTCGACATATTTTCCGATCAGTCCGATTTTTACGGTTCTTTTCGGGTTTTTATGACGTTCTAAAAACTGGTTCCATTGGGTTAAGTCCGGTTCATTTTTAGAAATTAAATTCAATTTTTGGAGGGTGATGGTATCCAATCCTTCCTCTAGCATCAGGTTTGGAACATCATAAATGGTAGATGCATCGATGGATTCGATCACGGCTTCCTTTTTGACATTGCAGAAGAGCGCGAGTTTGGTTCTCAGTTCGTCAGAGAGGTGGTGTTCTGTTCTGCAAACAAGGATGTCTGCTCTCACGCCGCTTTCCATCAACAGTTTAACAGAGTGTTGAGTGGGTTTGGTTTTTAATTCGCCTGCTGCGGCCAAAAACGGCACGAGGGTAAGATGAATAACGATGGCATTGTCATCGCCCAATTCCCATTTCAATTGTCTTACAGATTCTATATAGGGTAAGGACTCGATATCGCCCACAGTTCCACCAATTTCGGTAATGACGATATCATACTCACCACTGTTGCCCAACATTTGAATGCGCTCTTTAATTTCATTGGTAATGTGTGGTATCACCTGAACGGTTTTCCCCAGAAATTCACCGCGGCGTTCTTTTTCAATGACGCTTTGGTAAATGCGTCCGGTGGTCACATTGTTGGCCTGAGAGGTAGCCACATTTAAAAAACGCTCGTAGTGTCCTAAATCTAAATCAGTTTCAGCACCGTCATTGGTCACATAGCATTCACCGTGTTCATAGGGGTTTAAAGTTCCCGGATCGATATTGATATACGGATCCAGTTTTTGAATGGTTACTCGGTATCCTCTGGCTTGTAAAAGTT
Organism: Planktosalinus lacus; assembly: GCF_014640155.1. GTDB lineage: Bacteria > Bacteroidota > Bacteroidia > Flavobacteriales > Flavobacteriaceae > Planktosalinus > Planktosalinus lacus. Next base: position 236,295 of record NZ_BMGK01000002.1, read on the forward strand.
TTGCCAGTGATGCTGCTATGATACCCTTTCCCAATGAAGAACTCACACCTCCCGTGACAAAGATATACTTGGTGTTGGCCATTTTAAATGTTAGATTTCAGATGTTAGATTTGAGAAAAACAGATTTTAGAACTGGTAAAATCACCTTTCTCATATTTTTTCAATGCGCAAAAATACAAAGAAGAAATGATACTCGGTAATGAATTTTTGTTTATCTAAAGGGAATTACTGTGGGTGTTACTTAGGATAGGTTCGCCTGATGTTGTAGATAAGTTCTTCCAGACCGTTGAGCTTGATTTCATACATTTGCTCCATCATGTGTCCCAGTTTACCCTCCGGAAAGCCTTTTTGTTTAAACCACACAAAATAAAATTCAGGGATGTCAATCAGGTCAATGTTTTTGTACTTGCCAAAAGGCATTTTGTAATGCGCCAGTTCGATGAGCTTATGGGGATTTGGTTCCAATTATTTTAATATTTATTGATTTCTTTTAGTCCAGGCCTTCGGATTCAATGCCATATGGAATACTCCTGAAACAAAAATTATTTTTTCTTCTTCGTAGTACTTATAGTGAATTGTAAAAGGAAAGCTTTTTACGATACAAACTCTTATTTTAGAATAAATTACTGGTGAGGCTAAAGGGTTTTTTCTTATATAATTTACTGTAGACTCAACATTACTTAAAAACCGTAAACCTAGTCCGCTTTGTTTGTGCTCGTACCAGTTTACTGCTTCATCGAGATCAAACTGAGCTTCATTTGAAATTACTACATAAATCATTTGTATTTATTCGCAATCGATTCCATGGCTTTATCAAACGCTATTGCTTTATCAGGGTTTTCCTCATATTCTTTCACTCTTTTTAAAACCTCTTTTCTTTGCCAATCGGGAATTGATTGGGTAAATGACATTGCATCGATATAACCCAAAATTCTTTCCAAAACATCTTGAGGAGCATGTTTCAGTCTTTCATTTATTTCTTCTAAAGTGCTCTGCATCTTTTTATAATTTTTCAGATTAAAGATAAAAATAATTAAAGAAATAAATAAACTAGCTGTCTATATTCCATTTTTCCAGTTTCTTAAGTTCTTCTTCAATATATTTTTGCCAATCCCTTTCTTTTTCAATGTTCATGGAGTGATTGGTTTCCTTGTCAAAGCGGTCTTGCATTTGCTGACGTTCACGGTTTAATTTTGTAAAAATAGCGGGGAGTTCGTTTTTATATTTCTTTGTCACTGTATATTCAGCAAAGGCCTTTCGCAACTTTCGGGCGTGTATTTCAGTGATATCAAAATGGGCTTGCTCGTGTTTTAAAATATGGTCATTGATTTTATCGGGCTTTGCCCAGGACATTTCCGGGTAGAAATAGGCATCTACTTTGGTAGTGAGGTGAATGATTTCGTTTTCAATTGTAACTCCATAATTAAAGGCAATGCCTGAGTGGGTTAATGCCGCAAAAGAACTCCTGGTATCGGGTTTACCCTGGAAGTCTTCCCAGCTCAATTGTTGGTGCTCATTCCAGGAAATAACCATGGGATCTTCTGCCTGAAAAAGAAACAATACTAAAAACGCAACAAGTTTCATAGGCCGGTATTATTTAATTTTGCACTGATTTTATTCAACTTCAACCAACAGCAGTTCTTTGGTATATTTAACAATATAGACTGCATTGTTGTTGTAACCACCCTGTGCATTTCTCACATAGTTAAATTTATTTTCAACATAGACTGTTTCCCCGTCGATGGCTTCATTGGCATCAAAAATGTTATCGGCGGAAGCCATCCTCAACAAGGCGTCATAGGTAATATCAAACCCTCTGGTTGCAAAACGATTGGGTAAGGACCCATAACGGGTTTGGTATTCATTTATAAAATCATTTTCCTTAGTAAAGTCAAAACCTTTATTCCAGGAAGGATAAGTAAAATCCAGATTTGCCAGGTGCATATTTGAAACCTCCCTGAAGTCAAACGCATCATTTTTATCTGTTGTAAATAATTGAATTGAATTGCTTCTGCTCAAGCTGTTTAAAACTCCGATGGCACTACTCACCACAGAAATATTGGATGATTCCAGTAACACCCAGTTTTCGGTTTCTTTATTAATGCCTTTGGCGATGTCTTCAGTTCTAAAAAAGTTGCCTTCCCTAGGTTTTATGACCACGATGCCCGGAAACAAGTTTTGTATGCGTTGAATCTTTGAAGACCCGGGTTGATCTGTAATTAAAATCAATTTTTTGCCGGTGCTGTTGGCGGTCAAATAAGACAGCATTCTATTTTCAAGTATTTTGTCCTGTGGGATGCTTTGAATAAAATTGGAATACATTTTTCCCTGACGGTTGCTCAATGGAGAGATTACCGGGATGTTTTGGCTTGACAATTCGGAAGCAGTGCGCTCCACCAAGGTTTGTCGTAATGGACCAATCACCAAATCAACGTCTTGAATATTTTTTGAACGGAAAAGAGATAGCACACCGCCTTCTGTTTCACGGGAATCAAACACATGCATTTTTACAGAGATGCCTTTTTGTTTGGCAAACTCGGTCGCAATCAGCATACCGGTATAAAAGTCCAGCGCCAGCCGCATGGTTGAATTGTTCTTAAGTTGTTCTTCATTTAATTCAAGTGAATCTTTTTGAATTTTCTGTAATTCAAAAGGAAGAAAAACCACGAGGTTTTTCGTTTCAAAATTTGAAAGGCTATACTCCAGGTTTATAATTCTTTCAGGGGTGATTACAACTTCAGAAGGGGTTTCACCACTAGTTGCTTTGGGCACTTTTATGACCATTCCTTCTTTAAGGCCGTCAATAATATGTGGGTTGAGTGCTTTGAGTTCTTCTTCGGTCAGACCAAAAAGTACTTTCATTCTGTAAAAACCTTCTTTTGGTTTTACGGTGTAGAAGGTATAGTTACTGTCTTCTTCCTCTAAGGGTTTTTCATCGATGGATTTTTTAGGAACATTGAGCACGGTTCCAACTGAAATATCATCACTCCCATAAATAGAAGGGTTGAGAGCTTCCAGCTCGGCTACTGAAATATTGTATTGTTTTGCAATGCCAAATTTAGTTTCCTGTGATGCTACTTTGTGTTTTCCCGGCAAAAGTTCCTCTGAGGTCGACTGGGTGACAGCGCTGTTGTATGGAGAAATGATGGTTACTTTTTTTAGAGGAATCTTGATTTTCTCTCCCCGTCTCAGTTCGCTGGAATAAAGATGTTTGTTGTATTTTTTTATTTCTTCTACGGAAGTGCCATAGGCTGTTGCTATTCCAAAAATAGTTTCTTTGCGTTTAACTTTGTGTGTTTTAAAACTCACCTCCCCATTGTCTGGGTTTGAAACTGTTTCCAGCACCTTTGGAATAATCAATACCGTGTTTTCTTTCAATCCCTTTTTCACTTCCGGATTTAAACGAAACAAATCTGCTTCTGAAATTTGGTATTTTTGGGTAATGCTAAAAACGGTTTCCCCATCCTGCACGCGATGACTCATATAAGAAGTCTGCGGAAAACACAAGCCGGTATAAAAAATAAGCGATAAAACTAGGATTAACTTCTTCACACTAATTGATTTGGTTTTTGTTATCATTTTTGGCAGATTGCTTCTCCGCCTCTGGCGGATCGCAATGACGCTTATGCCGCCAAAAAGATTTAAATTTTCAAATAGTTGACCCGCCTTTGACGGGGTCAGGGTCTTCAAAATTATTATTTGAGCTACTAATAGTTGACTCCTCCGGAGTCACTTCTTATATTGCCATTAAGTTAGAATTCATCAAAGTTTCCGGGGTTTAATAATTAAAAATAATAATTCAACCTTAAACCTTGAACCTAAAACCCTTATTCCCACTCAATAGTTGCAGGGGGTTTTGAGCTGATGTCATATACTACTCTATTAACGCCTTTTACCCTATTTATTATATAATTGGATGTTTCCTGCAGAAATTCGTAGGGTAGATTTACCCAGTCTGCGGTCATACCGTCTGTACTTTCAACGGCTCTAAGGGCCACCACTTTTTCATAAGTACGCTCATCACCCATCACTCCCACAGAGTCAACCGGAAGCAAAATTGCTCCTGCCTGCCAGACTTTTTCATAGAGGTTCCATTTTTTCAGGTTATTTATAAAAATGGCATCAACTTCCTGCAAGATACGCACTTTTTCGGGAGTGATGTCTCCTAAAATCCGAATTGCCAAACCGGGACCCGGAAAGGGATGTCTTCCTAAAATATCCTGTGAAATGCCCAGTTCAGCTCCTACCCGTCTCACCTCATCTTTAAACAACATTCTGAGTGGTTCTACTATTTTTAACTTCATAAAATCGGGCAAACCACCCACGTTGTGATGTGATTTGATGGTAACTGAGGGTCCGTTTACTGAAACTGATTCGATCACATCGGGGTAAATCGTGCCTTGTGCCAGCCAGCTCACATCCTGAATTTGATGGGCTTCATCGTCAAACACTTCTATAAATGCGTTTCCAATGGCTTTCCTTTTGAGTTCAGGATCACTTAGCCCGGCAAGTGCACCCAAAAAGCGGGCTGAGGCATCCACTCCTTTTACATTGAGGCCCATGTCTTTATACTGGTGTAGCACATTTTCAAATTCATCTTTGCGTAACAAGCCATTGTTGACAAAAATGCAATATAAATTTTTCCCTATCGCTTTGTGCAGTAACATCGCCGCTACAGAAGAATCCACACCACCGCTTAAACCCAGTACGACTTTGTCGTTCTTTAATTTTGCTTTCAATTCATTTACGGTTGTTTCCACAAATGCTGAAGGTGTCCAGGACTGCTCCACACCGGCAATATTCACCAGAAAGTTTTCAAGCAATTGCTTTCCATCAGTAGTGTGGTACACTTCGGGATGGAACTGAATGGCATAAGTTTGTTCACCGTCAATGCGGTAGGCTGCGTTTTCGACATCGTGAGTGCTTGCCAGTAAGATACCGTTTTCGGGTAATTTTTTAATAGAGTCACCGTGGCTCATCCACACCTGACTTCCGGTGGAAATGTTTTGAAAAAGCCCATTGTTTTCTACAATTTTAGAAAGCTTTGCCCGACCATATTCACGGGTATCAGACCGTTCTACACTACCGCCGTAAAAATGGGCGAGGTATTGTGCTCCATAACAAACAGCCAGCAGTGGTTTGTGGCCGCGAATTACAGACAAATCAGGATGCGGTGCATCTTCTGCTCTAACAGAAAATGGACTACCTGAGAGGATAACTGCCTTAAATTTTTTGATATCGGCCGGAATTTTGTGGTATGGATGGATCTCGCAATAGATATTTAATTCTCTTACACGTCTTGCGATAAGCTGTGTATATTGCGATCCAAAATCTAGGATGAGGACGTTGTTTTGCATAGGCAAAAATAGGTCATTTTGATTTTTTGGGCAATGGAAAATAAGGTAATTTTTACCCAAATTTTGAAAAGGCAGCTTTGGAGTTCAAAAAAAGTTTATCTTAGATTCACTAAACTCGTTACTATGAAATATATCACGGCCATATTTTTTTCCATTGCCATTGTTTTGGCTTCCATTTTTTTGGGCAATGCCTATGTGAATCGTGCAAATCCCGATGGAAAAATTTCTGTAACCGGTTCGGGGTCGACAGATTTCACTTCAGATTTAATCGTTTGGGAAGGTCAGTTTTCAAGGTTTAATTCAAATTTAAAAACTGCTTTTGACCAATTGATTACTGATAAACAAGCGGTTGAAGACTATTTGATTTCAAAAGGCATTCCCCGTGAGGAGATTGTTTTTAATTCGATGCAAACCAGTGATCGCACCCAGAGTCAGTATGAAAATGGCAATTTTGTGGGCAGTGTTTTTGTGGGTTATGACTTGACACAAACTGTTAAAGTGGAGTCTAAAGATGTTGAACTTATTGAAAGTGTGTCAAGAGAGGTGACCGAATTGCTCAACAAAGGCGTACAATTTAACAGCTATGCGCCCAGATATTACTACACCAAACTGGCCGATTTAAAGATTGAAATGATCTCCAAAGCCACTGAAGACGCACACCTGCGTGCTGAAAAAATTGCAGAAAACAGCGGTGGCAAATTGGGAAAACTCAAGGATGCGAAGATGGGTGTCTTTCAAATCACCGGTCAAAACAGCGGTGAGGATTTTAGCTGGGGCGGCAGTTTCAATACTTCCGATAAAAACAAAACCGCTTCCATCACGATGCGGCTGGAGTATGATATTAAGTAAAATATTGGCGTAAGACTGCAGGACTTAGGACGTAAGACTGCAGGACTTAAGACTTAGGACAGGTTTAAAATTTAATCTTTTAATTCCAAACATATAAACTCCTGTTGCAGTGGGTCTAATTTTTCAAAAAGCAGTTCTAAAAGGCTGTCGCCATATTCCAGGTAAAACTCAGAAAAGTTAGCGGTGCGTTCTTGCAGGCTGCCATTGGGGAAGAGTTTGTTTTGCAACAGTGTCACCCTATTTAAGTGGTCTTCAAGTTTTCGTTTTTGAGCTTTGAGGAGTCTTTTCTCCAGTCTATCGAGCCCATTAATTTGCTTGGTTTCCTGTGCTGCTACCATTTTTTCAAAAGTGGGATCGGTTTTTTTGGCCAGCTCATAGAGTTCATTAAACTGATTGCGTAGGTGCTTGCGTTGAGAAGAAAGGTCTATAGAAATGTTTGAGAGCTGTTTAGTGACATTCGTTTCCAATTTGTGTTGTGGAAGGAATAAATCATCCACATCGATTGAAAGTTTTTCCAATTTCTCAAGTTGCTTTTGGGTACATAGAAGGGCTGAATTTCGCAACAGCAATACAGGAAATGGTACTCCAGATTTTTCAAAAAATGACTTGAGCTGTAACCAGTAAGCCAATTCTCCACCTCCACCAATGTAGCATACGTTGGGTAAAATCACTTCCTGATACAGAGGCCTGAAAATCACATTGGGGCTGAACCGCTCAGGATGGTTTTCTAATTCCGATTGTAGTTTGGTTTCAGAAAACTGAATTTGTGTATTATTAATAAAATAAAGGTCATTTTTTTTGATGATGCGTTCCCGCAGCCCTTCCCGGAGATAAAACAAATTAATTTCACGGGGGTTTACCTGCAATTTATAGTTTTTTCCTGCTAACGCATTTATTTTAGCGTTTGTTTTTTCAACTTCGGTAGTTGCTTCGTTTGTGAACAATTCCGTTTTCATTTGAGGCACAAAAAGCTGTTTGAGCGCGTGCTCATTGGCATCGAGGATTATCAGTCCATAGACGTCAAAAAGTGAATGCGCTAAAAAGCGAGTCGCCTCAGTCAGGTTGTTGTGGTTGAGGTAGGCCTCTTTAAAAAGTGTTTTTAGTTTTTGGGCTTTTGGCGAACTGCCCAAAGATTTTGCAAAAGATTCATAAACGTTCTCCAGTCCCTCGGTAGAAATTTCACCCACTGCTCCGCCTGAATTTCTTTCCCACACTACTTTTTTATCTTTAAAATTAAAGAAATTGATCTCGTCAAAATCATGGTCTTCGTTTGCCATCCAGTAAAGGGGAACAAAGTTATTTTCAGGGTATTCTTTCTTCAGTTTCTTACATAAATTAATGGTGGAAATAATCTTGTATAAAAAATACAAAGGCCCGGTAAACAGGTTTAACTGGTGACCTGTGGTAACTGTAAATGTATTGAGTTTTTCTAAGTTTTTCAGGTGGGTTGCTGTAGCTTCAGAAACCTTCAGGTTTTTATACTGTTTGTTGATGGTCTCGACCAGCACTTTTCTGTTTTGGTTCGGGTAGTGTTTTGTTTTCTCCTGAATTTGTACACCAAAATTTTCAAGAGTTGGAAAACGGTGGTATAAAAATTCGACGGATTTATCCTGATTGAGATAGTCCAGAATCAGGTCAGTAAAATATCCGGTATCACGATAGGGAATACAGTCTTTTGGCATAGCGAGTTTGAAATTCTTTTCAAATATAAGTTGTTTGGTTGTTTAATTTTATAAATATAAAGTTAATGTCACAATTGATATTTTAATACTATTGAATTGTCTCATTAAAATATCTGAAACTTTTATGGCACGGTAAATGAATTTAAACACTTAATAAACCAAAGATACAAGCCCCTTTAGTTTCTTTTTGTTTATCTTTGAAAACAGACAGCTTATGACCTATTCAGTAAGCAAAAAGTCACCCTCACAAAACCGCCTTTTTGAAATCACAGGATTTTCAATCTCTTTAGGCCTTCAAGCATCCTATTTTTACCTAACCAATAACAAAATCAATGATTCTACATATAAAATATATGGTAAGCATGCGCTGTAAAATGCTGGTGACAGATAAACTACAGCAACTAGGTCTCAACTATTTTACTGTTGATCTGGGCCAGATTAATGTGCTCGAAAATATTACAGACCAACAGTTAGAACAACTTAAAGCTGAATTGTTTAAATCAGGTTTGGAGCTGATGGATGACAAGCGGGCCATTATCATTGAAAAAGTAAAAAATGTAATTATCGATTTGATACATCACACTGAAGAGTTGCCGAAATCGAAATTTTCTGTTTTTCTTAGTGAAAAATTAGACTATGACTATACCTACCTCGCCAATCTTTTTTCACAAACCGAAGGAATTACCATACAGCAATTCATTCTCAATCATAAAATTGAACGCATCAAGGAACTCATTCTTTATAACGAGCTCAGTCTCTCGGAGATTTCCCATAGATTAAATTACAGCAGTGCTGCTGCCCTTTCCAATCAGTTTAAAAAAATAACCGGTTTAACGCCTTCTTTTTACAAACAACTCAAAGAAAAACGCCAAAAAAATCTTGAACATATTTAACTATTTTAAATTGTTCCATCACTCATTCAGTCCTATCCGTTTCTCACTTACCTGATTTTAGCTTACCTATAAATAATTCTCATTCAAATAAAACAACAGGCTTCAACTTATTATTGTTATCCTAGTCTGAACGGCACTTTACATCTATTTTTTCTACTAGTTCCTATTTCCATGTGTGAATATTGTAAGTAGCAACTCTTATTCTGTAAGATAAAAGGGTAGTTACTATCGCACTTTTGCCTAAACAATCTTTATCCACCCCAAACCCGTCACTTACGGGAATTAAAAATGAAAACCATGAAAATAAATAACTTAGTAACAATTGTTTCCCTACTGATGATTGGCTTATTCGCAGGATGCGAAAAAGACGATTATCAGGAGACCATTGGAATTTGTCCGCTTGTAGTATCAACTGATCCTGCAGACGGTGACACAAATGTGTTCCTTGATAAAGTAATTACTGTGACCTTCAATGAAGAAATGAACCCTGCTACATTAAATGCAGGTTCTATTACAATTGAAGGACTATCAGAAATTACAGGAACCATAACATACGATCAAAGTACGCTTACAGCGTCCTTTACTCCTTCAGAGTTGCTGACAAGCAGCACTACTTATGCAGGAAGGGTAAAAACTACGGTAAAAGATTTAGACGGTAATGCGCTTCAGGAAGACTATGTTTGGACATTTAGTACCGGTGAAAACATTGCGCCAATGGTAATCGCCACCGACCCTGAAACCGATGAAACAGATGTTGTAATAAATAAAATTATTACAGCAACATTCAACCAACCTATGAATCCTCAAACAATTAATGAAACAACTTTCATTGTTATGCAAGGAGGGACAGCTGTAACCGGTGCAATTACTTATACCGGCACAACAGTAAGTTTTGCTCCAACAGTAGAACTGGATTTAAACACTGTTTATACTGCGACAATTACTGCAGAAACTGAAAACACAGCCGGCATTGCTTTGCAAAGTGATTATATCTGGGAATTTACTACCGGAGCATTGGTTGCTCCAACAGTAATTTCAACTGACCCGGAAAATGATGAAACAGACGTTGCCCTTAATAAAGTAATCCGTGCTACATTCAGTGAGCCCATGGATGTCACAACTATTAATGGTACAACGTTTACACTAAATGAAGGTACAAACGTTATTACCGGAGTAGTTACCTATAGTGGAACAACAGCAAGCTTTACACCTTCTGCAAACCTGACCGCAAATACTACTTATACAGCTAACATTACAGCAGGTGCTGAAAACGTTGCAGGTATTTCACTGGCAGGTGACTATAGCTGGAAATTTACCACCGGAGCATTTATTGCCCCAACAGTAATTTCAACTGACCCTGAAGATGAAGAAACAGGTGTTGCCCTTGATAAAGTAATCGAAGCCACATTTAGTGAGCCTATGGATGCTGCCACTATCAATACCACAACGTTTACCTTGACAGAAGGGACAAACACTATTACAGGATTAATTACCTATACCGGAACAACAGCCTCTTTTGATCCTAATGGTGAGTTGGACCCAAATACCCTCTATACAGCAACGATTACCGCAGGAGCTGAAAATATAGCCGGTATTGGACTGGAAAATGTTTATATCTGGAGTTTTACAACACTATCTGCTACAGTAGAGTTACCGGATATAGGGACTCTTGAATTTTTTGGTGGATTTGGCGGAAATGCCGGATTGACAAACGAGGGATTAAATACTGTAATCAATAATGGTGGAATAGGCACTACTGCTGCTTCTACATTGGTTACAGGTTTCGAAGATGGCCTAACAGGGGACATTTATACCCAAACTCCATTAAATGAAGGATTAGTAACAGGAGGAATTTTCACGGCTCCACCGGCTCCCGGAACTGCTACAAGCATGGCTATAGCAGAACAAGCACTACTGGATGCGCAAGCACTCTATAATGCAATTTCACCTGCAGCAATGCCCGGCGGCACTGATCCCGGGGATGGAGAACTTGGAGGTCTTACTTTAGCTCCCGGTGTGTATCAATCTGCCAGTGGCACTTTTAATATTTCTACCGGCGATTTAACCCTTGATGCTCAGGGTGACCCTAACGCACTGTGGGTTTTTCAAACTGCTTCCGGTTTAACAGTTGGTATTGCAGGTCCTACCGGAGCTAAAAATGTTAATATTATAAATGGTGGAGATGCTGCAAATGTATTTTGGCAAGTTGGTAGCGCCGCTACTATTAATGCTGCCGGTGGCGGAACGATGACAGGAACTATCGTGTCTATGGCCGGAGTAACTCTATCAACAGCCGGTAATGCAGCACAAACTGTCCTTAACGGAAGAGCTATTTCCCTGGTTGCCTCTGTAACTATGGTAAATACCACAATCAATGTACCTAATTAAATAACAACTATAACAAGGTAGGACCCGGGAGGAAATCCCGGTGTTCTGCTTACTTGTTATTAACAACCTAATATTCTCATAATGAAAAACACAAATCATTCAACAAGCAAACTGCTTAGTATGCAGTTACCTGATACCTTGCCCTTAAAGAGCATATTTCTCTCCCTTTTATTTTTACTTGGTTTATTTACATCTCTTTCTGCACAAGAAATAGAATATACAAAACCAACATGGAAGTTTGGTGTAGCAGCCGGAGCAAACTTTAACTTCTATCAGGGCAGCACCCAACAACTGAGTACTGATTTAAGAGTTCCCGCTGCCTTTCACGACGGATTTGGCACCGGATTATATCTTGCGCCAAGCATAGAATATTACCGCCCAAACACACGTTTTGGTATGCTATTTCAATTTGGTTATGACAGCCGTCGCGGAACATTTGATGAGGTGATGAGCCCGTGTGATTGTCCTATGGATTTATCCACTAATCTGAGCTACCTGACCATCGAACCAAGTTTACGTTTTGCACCGTTCAAGTCTGATTTTTATCTCTATGCAGGACCGCGACTGGCCTTCAATATGGATAAATCTTATGAATATCAGCTGAAAGCAAACCCGGATTTCCCTGAGCAAACCGATGGCCCTGTAATGACAGGAGATTTCAGTGAAGTGGAGAAAACCATTCTTTCTATGCAAATTGGTGCCGGATATGATATCCCACTTACGGGACAAAACAAGAAAACACAATTTGTGTTGTCTCCTTTTGTTGCATTCCACCCTTATTTTGGTCAAAATCCACGCTCCATTGAAACATGGAACATGACCACTGTAAGAGCCGGTGCAGTTCTTAAGTTTGGTGTTGGAAAAAACACTTCCGTTGAAGAAGAAGAAACAATTGTTGTTGTGGCTGAACCTAAGGTTGACTTCTCTGTGAATTCTCCAAAAAATGTTCCTTCTGAAAGAACGGTCAAAGAAACTTTCCCTGTTATCAACTATGTATTTTTTGATTTAGGCTCTACTGAGATTCCAAATCGTTATGTGCAACTGAACAAAAATCAGGTAAAAGACTTTAAAGAAGACCAGGTTGAATTGTTTACACCTAACAATCTTTCAGGTCGTTCAGACAGACAAATGATCGTGTATTATAACATCCTGAATATTCTTGGTGACCGTATGGTGAAAAACCCATCGTCATCTGTCAAATTAGTTGGATCCTCAGAAAAAGGACCTGATGATGCCCGACTATTGGCAGAATCTGTAAAAACTTATTTAGTTGACATTTTTGAAATAAATGCTTCAAGAATTTCAACTGAAGGTCGTAACAAACCCGCCATCCCATCAGAAAAGCCGGGTGCTACAACTGAACTTGCTCTCCTTCGTCAGGGCGATCGCAGAGTGAGTATAGAAAGCAATTCACCTGCTTTGCTTATGGAGTTTCAAAGTGGACCAGACAGCCCCTTGAAGCCCATCCAGATTATTGACAGACAAGAAGCTCCTGTTGACAGTTATGTTACATTTGACAACGAAGGGTCTGAAGACGCTTTTAAATCGTGGTCTTTAGAAATAGAAGATAAAAACGGAACTGTCCAATACTTCGGACCTTACACTCAGCGAAAAGTTGCCATACCCGGAAAAGCTATTTTAGGCACAAATGCTAAAGGTGACTATACTGTTAAAATGATTGGTACCACGCCAGAAGGATCTAAAATTATCAAAGAAACCAATGTTAGTATGGTGCTTTGGACGCCCTCTACATCAGAAGAAGTCATGCGTTTTAGTGTGCCTTATAATTTTAATGAATCAAATTCAATCGTGAGATATGAAAAATACCTGACTGAAGTTGTAGCTCCTAAAATTCCCGAAAACGGAAAAGTAATCATCCACGGATATACTGATATTATTGGAGAGGCGGCTTACAATCAATCCTTATCTGAACGAAGAGCCAAGGATGTAAAAACCATTCTTCAGAACGCTTTGACAAAAGCTGGAAAAAAGGGTGTGACATTTGAATCCAATGGATTTGGTGAAGATCTTCAAACAGCGCCCTTTGAAAATAAAAAACCAGAAGAACGTTTTTATAACAGAACAGTTATCATTGATATTCTTCCTGTTAATTAAACTTAAAATTTATTAAATTGAAAAGGGGCTGTCTGAAAAGAAAGCCCTTTTTTTTTAAAAAAACTATCAGGCCAATTAAAATTAATGAGATTGCAGCTGTTTCAATTCATATTTAAAAGTGTGAATATTGTAATTTAAATCTAAAGTTATGCAAGCCTTCTAGTTGAAACTAATTGCACCTTTGCACAGTGAAAATGCATTCACAACTGCCGAAAGTATTCGGAAAAAATTGTAAAAAAATGAGAAACGTATATTTAACATTGATTTTATTAATTGCAGCAACTGCAACTAGCTTTGCTCAAAATCCGTTACCAAAAGGTGACGCACAATTAAACATGGGAGTTGGATTATCAAACAGGGGAATTCCTGTTTATATAGGACTTGATTACGGTATCCATAAAGACATTACCATTGGAGCCGAGTTATCATACCGAGGTTATAATGACAGATTCAATAACTCAAGATATAAGCATTCCATCATTGGATTTTCTGGTAATGCAAACTATCACTTTAACCACGTATTGAAAATTCCAACCGAATGGGATTTTTACGCCGGTCTTAACATTGGTTTCTATCATTGGAACTCTGATGAAAATTATCCGGGTGATTTCAACTCCGGTGTAGGTATTGGTGCCCAGGTGGGTGGTCGTTACTTTTTTACTGACCACTTTGGAATCAATCTTGAATTTGGTGGGAACAACGCCTTTTCAGGTGGGAAGTTTGGGATAACTTTAAAGCTTTAGGATTTAATACATATTAGCTAATTTTTATTAAATTCAAAAAAGGGAGTGCTTTTAAAAGCACTCCCTTTTTTCGTTTCATAGTTCACTTCATTTAAAATTTGGGTAAGCAACTTCAACTTTCATTAGTTTTTAGTAGATTTAGCGTCTAAATAAATTAACCACTTTCAACTCATTGTTCATGAAACACGCATTAACTTCCGCTATTTTTCTACTTGTTTTTAGTTTTGGGTTTAGTCAAAACATCCAATCACCCTCAGAGTTTTTAGGGTATGAAATTGGCACTCAATTTACCCGTCACGCCGATATTGTCAACTATTTCAATCAAGTGACTGAAACCAGTGCTCTAGTGACTTATCACAATTATGGTCAAACCAATGAACGACGCCAATTGACTTATGCCGTTGTCACTTCAGAGAGTAACCAGAATAATATTGAGACCATTCGTCTCAACAACCTGAAACAAATTGGCCTTGCCGATGGAAGTGCCAGTCCTGAAGTTGCCATCGTCTGGTTGAGTTACAATGTGCACGGAAATGAAGCCTCCAGTGCTGAAGCAGCTATGCAAACCGTTTATGAGTTGATCACTCAAAAACAAGCCTGGCTTGAAAATACGGTTGTGATTATCGACCCCAACTTAAACCCGGACGGGCGCGATCGTTATGTCAACTGGTACAATCAGGTAAAGTCAACACCCTACAACAGTGCTCAGGTTGCCGCAGAGCATATGGAGCCCTGGCCCGGAGGAAGACCCAACCATTATCTGTTTGACCTCAATCGCGACTGGGCCTGGGCGACACAAGTGGAAACACAACAACGGTTGAAAGTATATAACCAATGGATGCCACACATTCACGTTGACTTTCACGAGCAGGGCATCAATGAGCCTTATTATTTTGCTCCGGCAGCTGAACCTTTTCATGAAATCATCTCTGACTGGCAACGTGATTTTCAAATTCAAATTGGTCAAAACCATGCCGGCTATTTTGACAAAGAAGGGTGGTTGTTTTTTACCCGTGAACGCTTTGACTTACTTTACCCCAGTTATGGCGACACCTATCCTACCTATGTGGGTGCTATTGGTATGACCTATGAACAAGCAGGACACGGACGTGCCGGTTTGGGTATTGATACTGATGAAGGTTATGAACTCACATTGGTTGACCGTGTAGAACATCAAAAAACCACCGGACTATCCACTGTGGAAATATCATCTAAAAATGCTAAACGGCTGAATACTGAATTTCAGAAATTCTTTCAACCCAATTTAAAATATAAAAGCTTTGTACTTCAAGGTGAGGAAGACAAAGTCAACGCACTGGTTCAATTGCTTGACCTACATGAAATAAAATACGGTTTTGCCAACAGTGGAAAGGCAACAGGCTTTCATTACGGAACCAATAAAAACGGAAGTCTGGAAATGAAAAACGCTTTGGTTGTGAACACCAATCAGCCTAAGGGAAGAATGGTACAGGCACTTTTTGAACCTGAAACAAAATTGAGTACTCCATTGACCTATGACATTACTGCCTGGAATTTACCCCACGCTTACGGTTTGGAGGCCATTGCCAGTACCACCCTGGTAAACACAAGCTCAACAATGACTTCATCGCAACACACCAACACACCCAACCCCGGTGCTGCGGGATATATTGCCAAATGGAGCAGTATGCAGGATGCTACATTTTTGGCTGAACTACTTCAGGAAGGAATAAAGGTGCGTTTCAGCGAAAAGAAATTCGGTGTCAGCGGTCAAACATTTGATCGTGGAAGCCTTATCATTACTAAAAGTGATAACCGCAACAACCCGGAATTTAATGAACAAGTCACAGAAATAGCCAACAAACACAACCGAAAACTTTTTGCTTCAAGCACCAGTTTTTCAGATACAGGAACCGACTTTGGATCACCTGATGTAAAAATAATTCACGCACCACGCATTGCGCTTTTAAAAGGAAATTATACTTCTTCTTTAAGCTATGGTGCGCTTTGGCATTTCTTTGAGCAACAATTGCACTACCCGGCAACCTCCATTGACACAGATTATTTCAAAAACATCACTTTAGACCAGTTTGACGTTTTGATTCTTCCGTCAGGTTATTATCAGAGTTATTTGGATGAATCTGCACTCACAAAAATT
Organism: Planktosalinus lacus; assembly: GCF_014640155.1. Taxonomy (GTDB): domain Bacteria; phylum Bacteroidota; class Bacteroidia; order Flavobacteriales; family Flavobacteriaceae; genus Planktosalinus; species Planktosalinus lacus. The sequence continues at coordinate 252,459 of NZ_BMGK01000002.1, forward strand.
AAAGAATGGGTTTCAGAAGGTGGCACCCTGGTTGCCATTGATAATGCTCTAAGTACTTTTGCAGATAAAGATGGTTTTGGTTTAAAAAGAAACAGCCCTGATGAAGAAGATAAAGCAGCACCCAATCTACTGATTCCATATGATCAAAGAGAGCAGGAAAGTGTAAAGAACTTTATTACAGGGACTATTTTTAAAACTAAAGTAGATGTATCCCACCCATTGGCTTTTGGGTATGATGAAAACTACTTTACCCTCAAAGCAGGCCGCAGTTCCTATAGTTTTCTTGAAAACGGATACAATGTTGCCTATATTGAAGGTGAAGCTGAGCGTGTAAGTGGTTTTGCCGGAGAAGAAGCTTTGAAAGGATTACAAAATTCATTGGTATTTGGCGAACACCGTATGGGCAAAGGGAGTATAATTTACCTGGCTGATGATGTGATGTTCCGCTCCTTTTGGGAAAACGGCAAGTTGTTTTTTGTCAACAGTTTGTTTTTTATCAACAATAAAGTGGTTGTTTTTTAATCCTCCCCCTAGTCCCCTCCCAGCGAGGTGGAATTAATTATGTTATGGATGTTCTCTTTTTAATAGGTTTAGCATTAGCGCCCGGGGCGGCGATTGGTTTGTTCATTTGGTTGAAAGATCAATATGATCGTGAGCCTTTAAAGCATTTGTTTATCAGTTTTATGCTGGGTGTCTTGTGTGCGGTACCGGCTGTGATTTTGTCAATTGTTTTGGGAAAGCTCTTTCCGGTAGATTATTCCAGTTTGATCTCTGTTGCTGTATTTGCATTTATAACCGTTGCTTTTGCCGAAGAATTTGCCAAGTTTTTAATCCTCCGGTTCTACGCCTATCGCCAAAAAGAATTCAATGAACCTTTTGACGGAATTGTCTATGGCGCTATTATCAGTCTGGGTTTTGCAGGAATTGAAAACATTCTATATGTCACTGACGGAGGGGTACAGGTGGGCTTATTAAGAATGTTTACTGCCGTTCCTGCTCACGCTAGTTTTGGAATCATTATGGGGTATTATTTTGGCCTGGCCTGGCAACATAAAGAAAGAGCTTTTGAATACAAACTCAAGGGATTGCTGGCTGCAGTTTTTCTACATGGTTTGTATGACTTTTTCCTGATGCAGCAAAGCTACCCGGCATTCTGGTTTTTATCATTTGTGGGACTGGCCCTCAGTATACGTTTGTGTTTCAAGGCAATGAAAGCACACAATTTACGGTCGCCGTTTAAGACCAAGTGATTTATTTAAATAAATTCTTATTATTTAAGTACGTGATTAAGTACTTTTATAATATATTTGCACTATGGAAACAGTCAATTATTCAGCCTTTCGGGCAAACCTAAAACATTGGTTTGATAAGGTCATCAATGATGTTAGCGATGTTATCATCAAACGGAAAGATGGAAAAGACCTAGTTCTAATTTCTCTTGATGAATACAATTCACTCAAAGAAACAACCTATCTATTAACCGGAAAAAACAGAGATGTATTACTGAATTCTATCGAAGAGTTGGAGCAAGGCAAAGGATTTGAGAAACATATCACTGAATAAATGAAACTCATCTGGTCAAAAACCTCCTGGGAAGATTATTTATATTGGCAAAGAGTGGATAAAAAAATTGTCAAACGTATCAACGAACTCATAAAAAGTAGTTTGCGCACTCCTTTTGAAGGAATAGGAAAACCGGAAGCATTAAAAGGAGATTTGCAAGGCTACTGGTCCAGACGCATTACCTCAGAACATCGTTTGGTTTACAAATATAAAGATGACCAACTTTTTATTGCTGCGTGCAGGTATCATTACTAATTGAGAATGATATAAATAAAACTCAGCATTCTTTCTATTGGTTTACTCAAACCGAATCGCTTTCACCGGAGAAATTTTGGTAATGATGTAGGATGGAATCAACAACATTAATAAACAAAGTAAAAAAGTGCCTGCGTTAAGTATCATAATATATCCTAAATCCAGATACACGGGTGCTTCGGTTACATAATAAGTATCCGGGTTTAGAGGGAAGAGTTTCAGGTATTTTTGCGCAAGCAACAAGCCTATTCCAATAAAATTTCCCCAAAAAAGCCCCACTCCAATAAGGTAGACCGCATTGTAAATAAACACTTTCCGAATACTCCAATTGGAGCTGCCCAGTGATTTTAAAATCCCAATCATTTTGGTGCGTTCCAGAATTAATACCAGCAAAGCTGTTATCATATTGATGCCCGCCACGAGAATCATAATTCCAATGATGAGGGCAATATTAAAATCAAACAAATCCAGCCATTCAAAAATGGAAAAATACTTGTCCCTGACGGTTTGGGTATCGAGTGTGGAGTCAACGGAATAATAGACTTTATTACCGGTTTCCTGAATTTTATCAAAATCAGTTACGAAGAGCTCAAAAGCTCCAATTTGGTTTTCCTCCCAGTGGTTCAACCGTTGAATGTGTCTGATATCAGCAATTAAATAGCTTTCATCAAACTCCTGAAAGCCGCTATTGTAAATCCCAACCAAAGTAAACCCACGGGGTCTTAACGGGCGTTCGTTACTCTCTTCATCAAAAAAATAAGTAACTACTTTATCTCCGATTTTTAAGTCCAGTCTGTTGCTGATGAATTCTGAAAGTAAAATTTCATCGTTGAGTGTTTCACCATAGACAGGCAAGCGGCCTTCCCTTAAAAATTCTTCAAAATACTGCCAATTATAATCATCGCCCACTCCTTTTACCACAACGCCTTCAAAATCGGTTTCGGTACGGATGATTCCGCCTTTTAGTGCCGTAACTTGAATGTGTTTGATATCCGGTATCTCATGAAAGACGGGATAAAAGGGTTGGTCTTTTGAAATGGGGTTTTGGGAGTCTTTAGAAAAATTGGTATCAAAATTAGAAATAATGATATCGCCATTGAATGCAGAAACTTTTTCACGCACTTTTTGTTGCAGACCAACCCCTGTGGCAATGGCAACCAACATCATAATCATACCCAACGCAATTGCCGTAATGGCAATTTTTATTATTGGCGCCGAAATACTACTTTTATAGTCTTTAGACCGAATGATTCTTTTTGCTATGAAAAACTCAAAATTCACCAGATACCTTTTAATTCGCTTCAAAAATAGCACTTTATTTTTGATGGCTCTTGTTCTGGTTTCTATTTCCTGTAAAGGGCAGGAAAAAAACTTTGAAGTAAAAACATCCTTTGATTCTACGGCAGTAAAAAGCTATCCGGTGGTAGGTGCCAATCAAACTGGCGAATACCTTCCTTATTTAAGAAATAAAAAAGTGGGTGTGGTGGCCAACCAAACCAGTGTGGTGTTCAAGCCCGAAAACTTTATTTTTATGGAGGACTACTGGGATGAAAGCAGCCGATCTTACAAACAGCGTCAAACCCAAAAGTGGATTTTCAGTAAACACACTCATTTGGTAGATTCACTCCTGTCACATACTATTCAAGTCACCAAAGTTTTTGCTCCTGAGCACGGTTTCAGGGGTACTGCCGATGCCGGTGAACTTGTTAAAGACGGAAAAGACAGCAGAACCGGATTGCCTCTCATTTCCCTTTACGGAAGCAATAAAAAACCAACCCAAGATCAAATGCAAGGTCTGGATGTGATGGTATTTGACATTCAGGATGTGGGGGCGCGTTTTTACACTTATATTTCCACTTTACATTATGTGATGGAAGCTTGTGCTGAAGCCGGCATACCGCTTTTAATTCTAGACCGGCCCAATCCAAACATACATTATATTGACGGCCCCCTACTGGAACCCGAACACCAAAGTTTTGTGGGTATGCATCCTGTACCGGTCGTTCATGGAATGACCATCGCTGAATATGCCCAAATGATCAATGGCGAGGGCTGGCTGGAAAACGGCCAAAAATGTGAACTGAACATTGTTTCTGTAAAAGAGTATGACAGAGCCACTTTTTATTCACTTCCCATCAAACCTTCGCCCAACCTACCCAATGACCAGGCAATCAACCTCTACCCGAGTTTGTGTTTTTTTGAAGGCACACCACTCAGTGAAGGGCGCGGTACAAACAAACAATTTCAGGTGTTTGGAAGTCCAACCTTACCCAAGGATAAATACACTTTCACGTTTACACCCCAACCCAATGAAGGTGCTAAAAACCCGAAGTTCAACGGTCAATTGTGTCATGGAAAAGACCTCAGCAATGTAGATAAGCTTGATCATATCAACTTACAATGGTTGCTAGACGCATACCGTGACTCAGGTAAACAAACGTCATTTTTTACTAATTTCTTTACAACCCTGGCCGGCACCAAAACTTTACAACAACAAATTGAACAGGGTATGAATGCTGAACAAATCAGATTGAGCTGGAAAAAAGGGCTCGAAGAATATGATGCAATGAGAAAGAGGTATATGATTTATTAGCGGTCAATGATTGGTGAATACTAATTAAAATCTAAATACATTATGGAAAAAGTTAATGAATATTCAAACGGTGAAATCACCATTTTCTGGAAACCAGGGCTTTGCACACATTCAGGTGTTTGTGTAAGGACATTACCAAAAGTTTACAACCCCAAAGAACGCCCGTGGATAAAAATTGAAAACGCTACTACAGAGGAATTGATGAATCAGGTGAGTCAATGCCCATCAGGAGCATTGAGTTACAAGAAAAACAACTAAAATGGAAATTCAGCAAATCAACAGGGAGAACAAAGGTTTATTTAAAGCTGTTTCAGATGGAAGTGAAGCCGGAAGAATGACTTATTCATGGGCTGGTAAAGAGAAATTTATCATTGACCACACCGAGGTAAATGACGCATTTAACGGTCAGGGCGTGGGTAAAAAAATGGTATTGGCTGCCGTGGATTATGCCCGTGAAAACAATTTGAAAATCATTCCTTTATGCCCGTTTGCCAAAGCGATGTTTGATAAGGTAAAGGAAATAAGGGATGTACTTTAGGGTTGTTTATTAAAAAAAATCTCTGTGATAATCAGCGTAATCTGCGGGAGCTTATTACCACATTTTGGCCGCAGATCTCACAGATAGGTGCAGAAGACGTTCTAAACCAGATGCTATAAATTATAAATTTTTATCGAAGATAACTTCTATAAAATTACTTAAATGATTAAGCAAATACTTTTAATCCTCCTTGGTTTGTTTTTTCTCTTGAACGGAGTCAATCACTTTTACAACACCCACATTTTAAAGGAATATGCTGACAAACGTTCATTGATTGCCCCCAAACTGATGGTGATTTTAAGTGGCTTATTACTTATTGCCGGTGGTTTGACGCTCATCACCGGTTATTTTGTAATTGAGGGTATTATTGCACTTTGTATTTTTCTTGCAGTGGCCTCTTTTATGCTGCACAAATTCTGGGCAGTCAAAAAACGGGAAACTGTCATGATGGAAGCTATGCACTTTGTCAAAAACTGGGCAATTCTTTTTGAGTTGGTTTATATTGCGACTACTTTAGAATAAAAAGCAACCCGTCAACAACCCTCATCACTATTTTCTATCATCTATTTTCAATTAATTCCTTCATACGCTCGACTATATTAAATGCCGCCGGGCAAATGGCGACATTTTTTAAAGTCAAATTTGAAATCTGCTGAAACTTTTTACGGTCAGTATGAGGAAATTCACGGCACGCTTTGGGTCGCACATCATAGATGGAGCAGTAATTATCAGCTCCCAAAAAGGTGCAGGGCACACTTTGTAACACATAATCTTTGTCTTCGTCAATCCGCAGGTAGGTATTTATAAACTGTTGCGGTTTCATTTTGAAGTGTTTGGAAATACGCTCAATGTCCTTATCGGTAAACAAAGGACCGGTGGTTTTACAACAATTGGCGCACTTAAGGCAATCGGTTTGCTGAAACTCTTCTTCATGCAATTGTTGCATTACCACATCCAGATTCCTGGGTGGTTTTTTCTTTAATTTGGCGAAAAACTTTTTTGACTCGTTATGCTTATCTTTGGCCTTTTGAGGGAGTTGTTTTAGCAATTCTTCCATAATGCAAAGATACACATGCAAAAAGACATTTTAGGCAACGCCCTGCTTGATTATTTTTACGGAAAATACACCGAGGACATCCTTACCGAAACCAACATTTCTGAAGAGGACACTTTGCCCCTTCCCTATTTATTCAGGAATTATGAACAAATGCCTGCTATTGAACAAAAGGCCCTGACGCTAGCCAGTGGTAAAGTACTGGATGCAGGTTGTGGTGCCGGCAGCCACGCATTGTATTTGCAGGAACAAGGACTGGACGTGACAGCGATTGACGTTTCGCCGGGTGCGATTGAAGTGTGTACCGGCAGAGGGGTCCAGAAGGCAAAAGTGGCAGACTTGTTGGATGTAACAGAAAGATATGATACCATTCTACTATTGATGAACGGCACTGGGATCTTTCAAAACCTGGAAAAAGTGCCACACTTTTTAAAACATCTTAAAAACCTTCTTACCCCCGGTGGGCAAATTTTGATTGACTCCAGTGACCTCATTTATATGTTTGATATCGATGAAGATGGCGGGGTTTGGGTGTCGACAGACAAAGAATACTATGGTGAACTTACTTTTAAAATGAGTTATAAAGGTGATTCCTCCAAAGAATTTGAGTGGTTGTACCTGGATTTTAACTTACTAAAAGAATTGGCTGCTGAATCAGGCCTTCAAGCTGAACTTGTTCAGGAGGGTGATCACTATGACTATTTAGCGCGCCTTACTTTTTAAACACCATTTTTCCATCCATAAAGGTAGCTTCTACATTTATGTTGGGAATTTCGGTTTCCTCAACGGTCATAATGTCTTTGTCCAAGACGATAAAATCAGCAAATTTTCCAAGTTCGATACTTCCTTTTTCGTGATCTTCAAAGTTAGAATAGGCTGCCCAAATGGTCATTCCCTTTAATGTTTCTTCACGTGAAAGTGCTTCTTCGTTTTGAAAACCTCCTTCTGGAAATTGCTCTAAATCTTTTCGCGCTACAGCGGCATAAAAGGTATAAAACGGACTCACCTGCTCCACCGGGAAGTCGGTTCCCAGTGCTACAATTCCGGCTTTATCTAATAAGGTTTTGTATGCATAAGCACCTTTCATTCTTTCAGACCCCAGTCGGTCTTCTGCCCAGTACATATCACTGGTGGCGTGTGTGGGTTGCACTGAAGGGATGATTCCGTTTGAGAAGTAGTCAAAATCAGCTACATCTACTATTTGAGCATGTTCAATTTTCCATCTTCGGTTGCTGGCGGTTCCAATAGCGTCTTTATAAGCTTCCAGCACTACAAGATTGGTTGAATCACCAATGGCGTGTGTATTCATTTGGTAGAGTGACTCACCGATGCGTTTGGCAAGGTTTTTAATTTCATCAACAGAAGTCACAAACACGCCGTAATGTCCGGCATGGTCGTGATAAGGTTCTTTTAGTGCAGCCCCTCTTGAACCCAACGCACCGTCACCATACACTTTTACAGAGCGCACATTGAGTTTTTTAGTTTTGATGACTCCGCGAGGGAGGTAATAATCCAAGTTTTCAGGTGTGTTTGAAACCATGGCATAAATGCGCATGTCGAGTTCGCCGGTAGTTTGTAAACTATCGATGAGTTCAATAATCTCTCTGTCGAGGCCTGCATCGTTGACTGTGGTCAAACCGTATGAAAAGCAAATTTCCTGTGCTGTTTTCAGGGCTTCTGCTGAAACATCTTTAGTTACTTTGGGCTTGATGGCATCCACAAGGTCCATAGCAGTATCTATTAAAATTCCGGTGAGTTTGCCCTCTTTTACTTCGGCATAACCACCTTCCATTTTAGTTTCAGTTGTTATTCCGGCAAGGTCAAGTGCTTTTTGGTTTACAAGATAAGCATGGCCGTCAATCCGGGTAAGGGCAACGGGGGTATCGGGAAAGAGTTCGTCGAGTTTTGTCTTATTTGGAAATTCTTTTACGTCCCACAGGTTTTGGTTCCAACCGCGTCCTTCAATAAATTCAAGCTGCTTTCCTTCATTAAAATCCACTACACGGCTGATCATTTCATCATGACTTTGGGCACCTACCAGATTGACAACCCGCTGGTTTAATCCCAACCCATAAAAATGGGCATGTGCATCAATGAAGCCCGGTAAAATGGTTTTTCCGGCAAAGTCATAGGTTTCTGTAACTTTATATTTTTCGCTTAAAGCGGAAGAAGTTCCAACTTCAACAATTTTTCCATCTTTAACGACAAATGCTTCTGCTTTGTCAAAATTCGCATTCACGGTATACACATTCGCATTCATCACTAAAAGGTCTGCAGGAAGCGTTTTCTTGCAGGATATAAAAATGAACGCGGGTAGCAACAACACTATAATTTTCTTCATAATCAAATAAATAATAAGGTCTGTAAAAGTAGGGTTTTTACAGACCAAATAAAAAATAAATTACAACAAGGACTTACCAGTCAAACTTATAAGTGGCACCGGCCAATGCCTGAATGCCCTGAACCGGTGTATGCAGCCATTTTTCATAGGTATCACCAAGAAGGTTGCTTCCTTTTACAAAAATGCTCAATTGATCATTGATGTTGTAGCCCAAATGGATGTTTGCATCCATATATGCATCCAGGGTTTTGAATTCTGTTTCACGCTCCCCTACAAAAAAGAGACTGAAGTTTCCATATAATTTTTCAGTGAAAGCTGCATTTGCAAAAAGGGTAGCTTTTAGCTCCGGTAAGTTATAGGCTTCGGGTAAAAGGTCTAAAGAGTAATTAAAATAGCTGGCATTGACACCGATGGTAACGTTTGAACTTATATCTGTGAGCAATTCGCCAAATGTTTCCAATGTTGTCACATCATCATAAACCAACCCAAAAGAGTTTCCAAATTCATAGCCTTCCATTGGGGTGAATGCTAATGGATTTGCCAGAAAAAATGGCTTGTTGATTTCATTTTTATAGGAAGCTTTTAAGTTATAACTCACTGTTGAAGTAAACTTTCCTTTTATTCCGGCGAAGGCGTCATATTGTTTGTCTGTTGGTGCAATCAATAAAGTGGGGGAAACATAAGGGTTTTCCTGAGTAAAATTGAAATAAGTATTTTGTATCAGGTCTCCATCCACACCGGCATATACCGTCATAAATTCATCGACCACTTTTACTGAAGCATTAACTTTTGGATAAATATAAAAATCATTTTCACTGTTTTCCATATCCATCGCATACATCAATTTAGCTCCCAGTTTGATTGAAAAAGTATCATTTTGAAACCTGATATAAGGTTGCAATCCGGCAAATAGATAGCTATATTTTAGATCTGATAAAGTGTTTTCATAATTTCGGTCAAATGTTCCGTTGAGGTAATTGATTTCGATTTCAGTACCCACATCCTGTCCTCCCAGGTCAAATTCAAATTTGGGTGTAGCTTCAAACTGAATTTCTGAAGAACTGTATGAATCCCCAAAATAACTCAAAGTAGCATTTCCTCCTGAAAACGGACTGTCTTCCATTGCGAGTCCGGCAGAAACCGAAGCACCATAATAAGAATGATTGACTCCTGCACTTGCTGCCTGAGGAGCTAAAAGTGAAAAATCTGTTGATAGCCCATACCAGTTATACAGCTGATGCAAAACTCCAAAACCCAACTCATAGTTCATAAACCTGGAGTCTGCAGTATAGTTTAAATCAAATGTAGTGTTATAAAATTTATCATCAAGCAATACGTCTTTGATTCCGCCTTGCGAGGAGTTGTGTTTTAAAAACAAGCTCAGGTTTTGTCCGCGATTTACTTCAAAGTTAGTATACAGCTCACCAAGTACCGAGGTATAATTTCCAAACCCAAGGGTAGCATAACTTCCAAATATTTTTTCAGGGCGTTTGCGTTCAATAGTGGTGGCTTTTCCTTTTGCGGGAGTAAATGTTGATGCAACGGGAACAGAGAATATACTGTAGTTTATGTCCTTTTTTTCAACATCAAGCGAGTCAAGACCGGCCGGATTTTCTTTGATTTTAAACGCATCTGAAACTGATGGTGTATAAGGCTTGACTACATTTATCACCTCAGTGCCAATGGTATCTTGTGAAAAGGCTGTAAAGCCAGCAAACAAGAGGAAAAACGAAAGGTAAGTTCTGAATGAGTTCAAATTCATAGTGCTAAGATATCTTAAAGAGGGTTTTTTATTAATTGTCATTGGTTTCAACAGAGGCATTTGTTTTTGCTTCTTCAGCTTTAATTTTATTGAGTTCGAGGGTTGCTTCTTCTATTATTTCAGGGAAATCGGCAAAGTTTTTTAGCACACTTTCCAGAATATAGGTAGCCTGAAAGGCATCCTCTAAAGCATAAAAGTTTTTTGCCATTAACACAAGTCCTTTTCCACCCCAGGTTTTGTAAACTGAAAAGTCTTTGGCCAGTTTTTGAACTGTAGCATTGGATTCTTGAAACGCACCTGATTTATTTTCAAAATACGCCTGATAGTATAATGCTTCTGCGGCTAAAGATCCGGTGGCTGTTTTCTGGACCTCTGCATAGGCGTTTTTGGCTTTATTTTCATCGCCGGTTTGCATTGCTGAACGGGCAATAATACTGTGAGCATCATTTTTTGCCCTTGCTTCTGCACTGGAGTCATTGAGCACTTTTTCTGCAAAAATTACTGCTTCAGCATAATTTTTTGCTTCATAATAGGCTTTCATCAGGTTTGACTGAGCATATATGATATTTTGAGGTTTGGTTCCCTCAACTTCGAGTCTTTTTAACAAAGGTGTTGCACTTGAAAAATCATTTTTTTCAAGGTAAAGTTGAGTGACGCGCACCAGGGCTTGTTCTGTAAACTCACTTCGTTCTTTTGAAACCACAAAGTTGTATTTTTCAATGGCCTTTTCATTTTGATCTGTTGAAAAATAACGTTCTGCTAAATAAAAGTTGGCCGGTAAAATGTGTATTCCGTTAGGGAAATCCCGAAGGTAGTTTTCAAGCAATGTTTGGGCTTGGGGTTCGTTTTGGAGGTATTTTGCTTCAGCGGCTGCAAAGGTGGCCTGATCTATTTCGGCATCGGCTACTTCAACAAAATCGAGGGTTTGTACCCATTGTGCATATTCATTTACACGCCCCAGGTCGATATAAATCAACTTGGCAGATGAAACAGCCTGCATTGCCTCAGGTGAGGATGGGTACTTTGAAGCTACACGTTTAAATACAGTTAGTGATTCTTCATATTTTTCAGAATTATTCAATATTAACCCTTTTTTCAACAAGGCTTTTGGCACATAACTACTCATTGGAAGACTTGATACGAGTTGGTCATAGGCTTTGATGGCCTGTGAATTATTGTTGAGTGCCAGGTGGGTATTCCCTAATTCATAGAGTGCTTCATCGCGGTAGATGGAGTTGGGATACCTATCTTCAAATCCGGATAATTCCTCAAGTTTTGTTTGGGCCCTGTCCACAAAGCCATAACTAATGGCTTTTTGAAAAGCAGCATAATCAGCATTGGCACCACCTGCTGCTATGACTTTGTTGTAGGTTTCCATTGCCGGCCAGTACTGACTGCTTACAAAATAACTGTCTGCAAGTCGTAAATTGGCATCTTTCTGACGGTTGTTATCAATTCCCGGTTGTCCTAAAAACTGTTGAAAAGCAGTGATTGCCTGTTCATAGTTTTTGGTTTTAAAATAAGTATACCCTAAATTATAACTGCTGTTTTTATATTCGGGTGTGGTTGTATTTTGAGGAAGTTGTTGAAATTGTTTATACCCAATCAATGCTTGTTCAAAATTGTTGAGCTGGAAATCACTTTCGGCTTTCCAAAAAGTTGCGCGTGCTGTAAAAGAAGCATCTCTGGGTTCTTTTAATGATTTTTCAAAATGTGCTTTGGCATCCTGATGGTTGCCCTCCTCAAAGAGTTCTAACCCACGGAAAAATGCTACTTTTTGCAAGGCAAGCTTATTGCTAAAACTCTTGTTGTTTTCAAGTAAATCCAAAGCGGCCTTATAGTTTTTGGAAGAAATGTAAGAGTCTATTAATAAATCCTGTATTTCTTCTTTGTTATTGGTTTGCGGATATTTTTCCAAAAAGGCAGTCAGTACTTGTGGTGCTGAAGTATAAGCATTTCCTATTTCATAACTCAATTTGGCATAATTGTAAAAGGCATCTTCCTGAATCTGTGCACTAAAATCCATTTCTGATGCATTTTTAAAAGCATTGAGGGCCTGTTGTTTTTTGTTTTGTTTAAGGTAGGAATCTCCCAAATGGTAGTAGGCATTTTGTGCCACAGCATTGCGACCGTTAATAATTTTATTGAATTCTGAAATGGCCTTTTCATAATCGTTTTGCTTATAGAAAGCATAGCCTAACTGATAATAATCAGTATTATTCCACCTGCCTCTCATGCCTTTGTACTCACTTAAGTAAGGAATGGCTGCTTCATACTGGCCAAGGTTGAAGTAACTCTCGCCAATTATTTTTGAAAGTTGTGATTGTTCCCGGGCGTTTGATTTTCCAAACTGTTCTTTTCCAAGTCGAATGGCTTCTTCAAAATTGCCGAGCTTGAAATTCATATCGGCCTGATAGTAAGACAGGTTTTCAGAAAGGCGATCGTTTTCATCGATGCCTTCAAAATACTGGTTCGCTTCCTGATATTCATCTCCTTCATAAGCCATATAACCAAGATAGTATTTAGCCTGAGAGCCAAATTCTTTGGATGTTGAAATCCGGTTGAAATATTTTCTTGCTTCAGCGGTTCTTTTGGTTTGAAAATAAGTATACCCCATCTGGAAATAAAATTCTTCCCGCTGGCTGTAACCCAAATTTCTTTCATCCACTTTTTCAAACCATTTCATGGCCTGCGGGTAGCGTCCCATTTCAAAATAATAAGTTCCCACTTCTTGAAAAGCATTGTTTCTTTTAGTACTGGCTGGGTATTGCGTCACAAAGTTTTCCATCATTTGTTCGGCTCCTTGCTGATTCATCCTTATTGCAGCATTGGCGGCATAATAGGCACAATCAGCTTTCAAGCTCTCATTTGATGAGTTTTTTTCAAGCTCCAAAAACAACATTTGAGCAGCATTGTATTGCTTATTGTTATACTTAGTTACGGCTTCCTGATAGGTAGCAAAATCATTCGTATAAACAGCAGATTGTTGTGAAAAAATGAGTGTGGAAAACAGCATAAAACAGCTCAAAAAAGCAATGCGGATTCTATTCATGGTTGTTGATTTATTGTTGATCAAATATATTGGATTCTTCAGTTATTTTACTTGAATAAAACGTGAGAATTTTGTTAATGTTGCGTTTGATTTTGTAAATTGGTGGTTTGGGTTGTAGATTCGTTACAATAGCCTTAACCTATTCATTTAAAAATTAAATTCTTATGAAATCAACTATATCCATTGTCTTTGTCCTCTTATTTTTTACAATGGGGTTTAGCCAGTCAACCGGTAGTTTTAAGAACCTCACAGAGGCTGAAAATGGTTTTATTGGAATCAACACAACAAGTCCTGACGCTATGCTCACCGTAAAAGGGACCATACATACTCAGGAAGTGAATGTAGATTTGGACGGAGCCGTAGCACCTGATTATGTTTTTGAAACCTATTTTAAGGGTCATTCCACACTAAATCCCGCTTACCAATTTCTTTCACTTGAAGAAATTGAACACTTTGTCAAGGTAAATCACCATTTGCCCAAAGTGCCCTCTGCAGATGAAATTGCTTCTGAAGGCCTTTCGCTCAAGCAACTCAATTTATTATTACTTGAAAAGATTGAGGAACTCACCCTCCACACTATAGAACAACAAAAGCAACTGGAAGCGCTCACTAAGCGACTTGAAGCACTTGAAAATGAATAAACTGGTCTGTTTTTTATTATTCCTTTTTAGTTTAAACGGAGTTTTTGCTCAGGAAACACACTATGAAAAAGAGGTTTTTCATTATTTAGTAACCCTAACCCAACCTGAATCACTGAGTATTCAAAAATTGGAAAACGGGGTATTGGAAATTAAAAACCCCCAGAATAATCGTGAAACCAGACTTTTTAAAGAAAACTATGTATTGGTTTTTCAACCCTTATTCCCCAATACTCAAAAAGAACACCTGAAAAAAATTTACCGTATCAGTACAACTAGTAATACTTTGCTAGGTAAATTACAAAATGAAAATCCGGGATTGTATACAAAAATTGAACCCTTTGACCCTCCACCTCCTAATGCCTATTTTCCCAATGATTACGGGACCACTAGCCCTGTGGAAAATCACGGTGGGCCCTATCCTTTAACGGGGCTTGATTTAATCAATGCACCGGGCGCCTGGGGAATCACAACCGGCGACAAAAAAGTTGTAATAGGCATATCAGACGGAAGGGTTGATTCTACAAACACAGACCTTGTTGGACGTGTGAGTAACTATTTGAAATATTTTAATAATTCCAAAGGAACTGTTTGCTACCATGGAACCGGAATTGCAGGGGTTATAGGTGCTAAAATGGACAACAGTTTTGGTATTCCCGGCATATGTTCAGACTGCGACTTGATTACCAATGGTTATGCCCGTTTTGACTATATTCAGGAGCTGATTGAAGCCGGTGCAAAAGTTGTCAATGCCAGCTGGTCTTTGTGTGGATTTGGATCCTATCATCAAAATGTGCAGGAGCGCATCAACGAATATTATGAAGAGGGCATTCTTATTGTAGCTGCTGCAGGAAATGGTTCAAAATGCAACCCAAGTTTAAAAGATTATGCTTCCAATTACACTTATCCCGCTTCCTACAAAAATGTAATTTCAGTCACTTCAGTTTATGCAGCATGTGGACATTATGAAGATTGTGTTATTCAAGACGAGCAGTATGGAGAAATTCATTACAAACTCAAAGACAGGCATGTGAGAAGACAACGAAAAACCGAAACTGGATTTATACCCATAAATTCAAAATTTGCCACACAGCACAATCTTTCAGTTGACCTGGCGGCTCCTGCAGAAACATTCTCTATTGGCAGGGCGATGTGTGGAGAGGAAGAAGAGTTTACCGGCCTTTCCTCAGTTTCTGCGGCAGTTGTAACCGGAGTGATTGGTTTGATTTGGTCTGCCAATTACTGCCTGGCGAGTATTGAAGTAGAGAGTATTTTAAAACTTACATCAGAAGACATAGAAAACCTTCCGGGAAATGAGCCTTTCAAAATGAAGCTGGGAGCCGGAAGAGTGGATGCTTACAGAGCCGTAAAAATGGCTGATGCAATGCAACAGGAAAAAGGCATCGTCACTGTTTCAAACAGGGATTTTTATCGGTTTAACTTTGAGTTGTTTTCTTCTCCTTATCAAATTCAGATTCAAAATCAAACGTTCAGGGATTCTTCTACTGTCGATTTCAAAGCCCGAAAACGTATAATGCTTAAACCGGGCACCAGGCTAGTTCCCGACAAAAATGGTTTTGTAAAGCTTTCTATTGACCCCGGTTTACCAACGGAAGAGTGTTTTCCGGCTCCGGTGAAATCGAGGCCTAAAGTCGAAAAAGATAGTATTTCCAATTATCCTAAGTTTACTAAACCATTTGAAATTAAAAGAGCCCCAGAAATAGAAGGCATATTCATAGAACTCATGGAAGGAGGAGTCGACACTGAGTATCTGGTGGTTATCAAGACTGATAAAGAGGTGTTTAGAAAGAGTTTTTCTAAAGAGGAAAACGCATCAATTCCTTTAGAGACTATTAAAAACGAAATGATAACGATTACAATCACTTCTGATTTATACAGAATTCAAAAGAAACTCAAAGTGAATATTCAATAAAAGCATTTTATGGATTGTATTATTTTGTTTTATTTTTCGTTAGCATAAAAAAAATAACTTGTAATTTCGCTGCAAAGCAATCAATCACTATGTCAAAACCTGTTTTATTTTTAAAAAACGCTTCCATTTTTCAAAGGGAAAGTCTCATACTTTCTGAGGTCAATGTGTCTATCAACAAAGGAGAATTTGTCTACCTGATTGGAAAAACCGGAACCGGGAAAAGTAGCTTTATGAAAACCTTGTATGGAGATCTTCCTTTACAGGAGGGTGATGGAGAGATAGTAGATTTTGATTTGCGAACACTCAAAGAAAAAGACATTCCGTTCTTAAGACGTAAACTGGGTGTTGTTTTTCAGGATTTCAAACTTTTAAATGACAGAACTGTCAATGACAACCTGCTCTTTGTCCTCAAGGCCACCGGCTGGAAAGACAAAAAAAGTATGGAAACAAAAATTGACGAAGTGCTGGGAAAAGTGGGTATGAAAACCAAGGGATTTAAATATCCCTATCAACTATCGGGGGGTGAGCAACAGCGAGTGGCCATTGCAAGAGCTTTGCTTAACGACCCCGAACTCATCCTGGCTGACGAGCCCACCGGTAACCTCGACCCTCAAACTTCTGTTGAAGTGATGGAAGTCTTGCAGGATATCAACAAAAACGGCAACACCATACTGATGGCTACACACGATTATGCTTTGTTGCTTAAGTATCCGTCTAAAACACTCAAATGTGACGAAAACCAGATTTTTGAAGTGGTACAGAAAACGGTTTAAGCCATGTATACTACTTTAAAAAATAGTGTGAAAAAATTGCT
This sequence comes from Planktosalinus lacus, assembly GCF_014640155.1. GTDB lineage: Bacteria > Bacteroidota > Bacteroidia > Flavobacteriales > Flavobacteriaceae > Planktosalinus > Planktosalinus lacus. The sequence goes on from NZ_BMGK01000002.1 coordinate 269,002, forward strand.
CCCCAAGAAACTTCTTTTTCGGTTTGAGCCATTTTTAAGAAAGCTATTGCGATTTCACTACAAAGGTGACCATTACCAATGTACTATTTGTGAAACCAAATTAAACACTTTTATACAGCTTGAAAACGGCGACTTATTATGTCCGGCGTGTGGTAGCAGAAGCAGAACCAGGCGCCTTTTGCAACTACTCAAGGAGAACAATTTGATTGAGGGAAAGATACTTGACTTCTCCCCTCCCCGCGGCTTTTATGAGCTTTTGAAAAAAAAGGTGAAAAGCAATTATTATCCCACCGATTTTGAAAACCAATTTTTGGCTCAATACAAATATGACATCACAAGGATTCCCCATCAAGATGATTTTTTTGATTTGATTTTATGCTATCATATTTTAGAGCACATCCCTGAAGATACAAAAGCGATGGCTGAGTTGTATCGCGTTTTGAAACCCAATGGTATTTGTTATATACAGACACCTTTTAAAGAGGGTGATATATATGAGGATGCCACAATCACTTCAGCTGAAGCGAGACTGAAGGCTTTTGGACAGGAAGATCACGTTAGAATCTATTCAGTTGAGGGATTGAAGCACCGCTTAGAACAAGCAGGTTTTAAAGTGAAAATAAATACATTTGAAGCAACACAAAACCCTTTTAACGGATTTAAAAGCGAAACCGTTTTAACCGCCTGTAAGTAAAGTATTTAAACTAATTTAGCTAAAAGCGACGCGATGATATCCATATTGATTCCAACATACAATTATGACATCACTACTCTTGTCACCAGGCTTGTGGAGCAGTTGGAACAGTCTAAAGTTGCTTTTGAAATTTTAGTGTTGGATGATGCATCTACAAACCAGGAAATCAAAATCAAAAACAAAGAGATTTCGTCATTTGAAAACTGCTTTTTAATTGAAAACGCTGAAAACCAAGGCCGCACCGCAACCAGACAGGCGCTTGCTGAAAAAGCCAACAATCAATGGCTCCTGTTTATGGACGCTGATGTGCTTCCAAAAAACAACGATTTTATTAAGAAATTTGATGTTGAAAATCAAATAAGCGATGTAGTTTTTGGTGGTATTTCTTATGAAGAACAAAAACCAGAAAAAGAGAAAGTCTTACGATGGAAATATGGTAAAGCACGTGAAGCAAAACCGGTTGCCGAAAGAAAAAAAATGCCACATCTTTCCATCATCTCTCAGTGTTTTTTAATTCAAAAGAAGGTGTTTTTACAAGCCAATGATTTTCATGACAATGTCTATGGAGTCGATGTATTGTTTGCTCAAAACCTAGAAAAAATGAAAACCACGGTACAGCATATTGACAACCCCATCGTTCATCTGGGTCTTGAAAGCAGTGCTCAATTCATTGAAAAAAGTAAAAAGGGATTGCAATCGCTCTATCGGTTTGAAAAAGAAACTAAAATAACCAACGATTACAGACCTATTCAAAAAGCCTATCGTTCATTGGAAAGAAATAAATTGGATTCTTTTTTTATGAAATCGATGCAGCTATTTGAAAAGTCTATTTTTAAAAACCTGCAAAGCAGTAATCCTTCGTTGTTTTTATTTGATTTGTATCGGTTGTATTTTTTCACAAAATTGCATCATACTAAAGCATAAATTAAACCTCTGTAAAAATATTTGAAATTTTCAGTCGTCATACCACTTTATAACAAAGAAAACTTTATCGCTCAAACATTGAACTCTGTTTTGGCCCAAAGTTTTACAGACTTTGAAGTGCTTGTCATCAACGATTGCTCAACCGATGGAAGTGAACAAGTCGTAAACACATTTGAAGATTCCAGAATAAGACTCCTCCGGCACACCAACAACAGTGGCTTGTCTGCTTCAAGAAATACCGGCATCAAAAATGCCCGGGCCAATTATGTTGCGTTTTTAGATGCTGACGACCTTTGGAAACCTGACTTTTTGAAATCTATCAATTTTCTAATTGAAAATTATCCGGAAGCTTCTCTTTTTGCGACCAAGTATGAACTGAAATTAGATCAAAACAACACTACAGAGTTTCATTTCGATTTTGAAAACTTTACTACCCATGGCATCGTTTCAAATTTTTTTAAAACAAATCTTAATCAATCAATTTTCTATCCTTCCTGTTTGTGTGTGAGAAAAGACGTTTTTGAAACAGTGGGACATTACAATGAAACTGTAAACTACAGTGAAGATATCGATTTTAATATCAGGGCATTTGCCCGTTTTAAACTGGCTTATTTTAATAAAGCCTTGGTCACTTATTTAATGGTTTCTGAAAATCAAATCACTCAAAAAGGACTGCTGGGAAAAAAAATTCCTGATTATGATTTTTATGAAGAAAAATTTAAAGATCGAAAAGACATCAAAAAATACCTGGATTTCCAGAGGTACATTAAAGCCAAGCTATTTAAACTCGCCGGAGACACCAATCAATACAAAAGCTTGATTTCAAAAATTGACCCATCCAATTTAAATATTAAGCAAAAAATATTGTTGCATTTACCGGTATTTGTTTTAAAATGGATTGGCAAGAGCAAGCAGCTATTGCTAAAAAAAGGAATCAACCTAAACAGTTATTCAGATTGATGGGTTAGAAAATCATTGAAATCCCTGATGTAATCCTCCTCATCATATTCACCCGAGGCGATCACCAGGCATACCGCTCCCGATGAAAAATTTTCCAGTTCACGCCACACATTGGTTTTAATTAAAAGTCCTTTGTCGGGTTTGTTCAATGTTATGGTATGTTCTTTTTTTCCATCTTTTAAAACCACATCAAAACTACCGGATATTGGAATTAAAAACTCCAACTGCTCCTTGTGGGCATGACCGCCTCGCTGGGCACTGCTGGGCACATCATAAAGGTAGTAGACGCGTTTTATTGGGTAAGGAAGAACATTTTTTTCGATGACAGAAATATTCCCTCTCACATCTTCAATTTTTGGCAATTGTATTAGTTCAAAGTTCATTTGTTAACAGGTATTTTTAGAAAATCAAGCCACTGAGCTCCAATGGTTTCAAAATCAAATCTTTTTATACTTTCTAAAGTCTTTGATTTACAATGTTTATAAAAGGCTTCATCAGTTAGCATCGTTTCGATTGCTTGAGTCATTTCATCGAGATTTTGGTTTTCAACCAGGATTCCATTTTCGTTTTGAATAATAATTTCAGCCGGACCCGATTCACAATCATAGGCAACCACAGGGGTTTCGCAGGCAAGACTTTCAATCAAAACATTTGGGAAGCCCTCATTTTTGCTTGTTAAAGCCGTTATATGAGCCCCTCTAAAATAAGGAAAAGGATTGGCCTGATAGTCCAAAAAAACAACATTTTCTTCCATATTTTTTCTTTGAACCAAATCTTGCAAGTGACTTTTTAGTTCACCATCACCCATCAACACCAATTTGAATCCACGTTCTTTTGCTGAAGAACGGTCAAACGCGTGAATTAAATGATCAAACTGCTTGATTTCGTGCATTCTTCCGATTCCAAAAATATAGGGAAAGTCAAAAGGAACAAAAGCTTTTGATTGTGCTTCAATTTGTTCAACATTTACAGGATTATAGATTGCCTGAACATTCTTATAACCATAATCAGCAACAATTTTATCACGCAGTTGTTGAGAAACGGTAACGATGCCATAGGCTTTTTGATAAATACGTTTGGCTAAAAATAATTGTTTAGGAAAATAAAAGCGGGTATCAAAACTCCGTATCGTCATTACAAAAGGCGATTGATACAGAAAATTAGCAATGTAAAATTCCTGAAAAAAATTGTTTTTTACCCTGAAATCAATGATAAAGTCAAACTGATTTTCGGTTAAATATTTTTTCAACGCTTTGAATCGAAACCATTTATTTGAAATGCCGTTTTTAGTATCCTTTAAGGTTCCCATATTGAAGAGTGTTCCGGCATAATCATAAGTAACCACATCTTGTACTATGATGTGATGTACCTCAATATTTTTGGATTCAAAATAAAAAGACAATTGTGCCTGAACCCGTTCAGCACCGCCTCCACTGAGTTTGTCACCCACTAAAGCAATTTTAAAACGGGGTTGTTTTATCATAGAAGAATAATTAACTTCACGGCAAATATAACCAATCTATGAAGATTTTATTGCTTGGTGAATACAGTCACTTGCACAACACCTTCAAAAAGGGTTTGGAAGCATTGGGACATCAAGTAATTCTTGTGGGAGATGGTGATGGGTTTAAAAACTTTCCGGTTGATCTTTCTATCAGACCCAAGAGCAGCGATTCTTATTTTATAAAGCCCTTCCGCAAGCTTATTTTTAAAATGTTCAAATTTGATATTGCTCTCCTTGAAAGAGGTCTTCGGTTTTACTTTTATAAAAATCAGTTGCGTGGCTTTGACATTGTTCAGTTAATCAACGAAAAACCTATCAAAACCACTCCTGCTTTTGAACGGTATTTACTTAAAAAAGTGTTTAAAAACAATACTAAATCATTCTTGCTTTCCTGCGGAATTGATTATTTAAGTGTTCAGTTTATGCTCAACAAGGGTTTTAAATATTCCCTTATGAACCCCTATTTTGAAAACCCTCAGGTAAAAAACGAATTCCAGTATATTTTTGAATACACCACAGAAGCCCATAAAAAAACACATCAATTGGTTTATGAGCACTGCAAGGGGGTTATTGCAACAGATTTTGATTATGTGCTTCCTTTAAAAGGGCACCCTCTTTTTTTGGGATTGATCCCCAACCCGGTTGATTGTGAAAGCATTCAACAACTACAGCTTAAACCTGAAAATAATATCAAGGTGTTTTTGGGTATTAACCGCGGCACTTATGTAAAAAAAGGGATTCCTTTTTTTGAAAAAGCACTTGAGATTTTAAAAACCAAGTATCCCGACACCCTGGAAATTACTATTGTGGAAAACATTCCCTACAATAAATACATCACCCTTTTTGACCAAGCCCACATCCTGCTGGACCAGGTGTATGCTTACGACCAAGGCTACAATGCCCTGGAGGCTATGGCCAAAGGGAAAGTGGTTTTTACCGGAGCAGAAAAAGAATTTTTGGAACACTACAAGTTAAAGGAGGACGAAGTCTGTATCAACGCCTTGCCCAATGTGGATGCTATCGTGAAAAAACTAAGTTGGCTGATAGAAAACCCCGGGGAGATAGAAAAAATTGGCCATAATGCCCGTGCATTTATTGAACGGGAGCATCATTATATTAAAGTAGCTGAACGCTATTTAGAAAGCTGGAAAAAAGTTGATTAAATTAATTTTTGATAAATTTTTGAACTTGTTTTGCGCCAGATTCTGAAGTAATTTCTATAAAATACAATCCCGTCTTTATTTCTGACACATCAATTTCACCGTCTATCATAGAAGTATTTATTTTTTGGCCAGAAAGGTTATATATGGCAATAGCTTTTATTTTCTGAATGGTTCCTTTTAAATATAAAACCTCTGAAGCCGGATTTGGATAAATAGAAAAAGTATTTAAAATGTTTGAGGCCACAGAAAGGGGTGGCACCTCTCCATATATTGCATAATCACCATTTGGTTTTTGAATATGAAGTGTTTCATAATCTAAAGTACCAGGTGGCACTATGGAATAGGTAAAAGTAGATTGAAAATCCTCATAAAAATCATGATGAAAATTTTCAAAGTCGGCTAGTTCTCCATTGCCGGTAATTGGTGTACAACCAAGTGAAGTGCTTCCATAAAAGCAGGGCCCTTCTCCTGTGAGGCCTCCAAAACCAGCAACTGTAAAAGTAGCCAAATCAAAATTATCCAGATTTGCTCCAAACATAGAACAAACCCCAAGATCCATAAAATAATTACCATCAAAGAACTCAATATGAAGTCCAAGAATACAATTAATTGGAGGGTCATTTGGTAAGCCCGGTATATCGATAAGTACCCCATCAAGAAAAAGCTCATGGATATGCCAGTCACGATTCAAAACATTTACATCTTGACCTTTTGATTCTAAAGCTAAAAAAGCGATTAAAATAACAAGAATACTTTTTTTCATTTCCAATTGTTTATTAAGTAAAAGTAATACTTATATTTAATAAAATAAAGTATCATTATTTACAGGCACCTGTTGTTAACCAAAAGTATATTGAAAAAGAATATCTTTGATTTTTAAAGTAAAAATAGGATGCACCCATATAAATTACCCAATCTCTACATCCCCGGTGCCGGAAAATCAGGCACTTCTACCTTACATGAATTACTCAACACCCATCCGGAAATTTGTATGTCTAACATCAAAGAACCACACTACTGGACCCGCAGTAATTATGACGAGGTGAAAGATATTCTTTTAAGCAGGTATGAAACTCTTTTTGAGGATAAAAACTGTAAATACTTTGGGGAATCCAGCACGTGTTATATCGCTTTTCCGGAGTTCAAAGTACGCATGGAACCATTTTATACAAAGTCCCCAAAATTTATTTTTCTCTTGAGAAACCCAATTGACAGAATTTATTCCCATTATTGGTGGTTAAAAGGAATGGGCAGTGAAGAATTAAGTTTTAAAGAGGCTGTTTTAAGTGACTATGATGTGGCTCCCGCCGAAAAAAACCGTTTACCCGAAGGAAATTTCAAAACCTATTTTCAATTTGGACTGTATGGAAAATGGATTCAAAAATTTCAGGAAACCTATGGAAAGGAAAACATTCACATTATAACCACCGAGTCTTTAAAATCTAATAAACTGGAAACACTCAATAGTTGTTTTAACTTTTTAAACCTGGAAAACCTAGATTCTTTACCTGACACCCTAAAGAATAAAACCACACTTTTAAAATTTCCAAAAGTTTATAAAACAACAAAAAAAATCTTGTTTGGAGATACCTTATTAAAAAAAACCATCAAATCACTTATTCCTTTAAAATATCGAAGTCCGCTAAAAAACAAAATACATCAATCTGTTTTTAGCCTCACTTCAACAAACCAGGAATACCCGCAGCTATCAAGTGAAGACAGGCTTTGGCTAAAGAGCTTATATGAAGAAGATGTTGTTTTATTAAAAAATATTACCGGAAAAACATTTGAAGATTGGGAAGACTTCAATTAGTCACGTTTCTTGTTGATAAAGTTTTTTATAATCTCCATTAAGTCCATTTTTTGATTCAAAAGAAACAATGAAAAACCTCCCGAGATTAATACTATAACTACAAAACCTATCACTTTATAAACTGAATTGTCAACAAAAGTTAAGGAAAAAGCCAGCAAACAGAACACAAGACATACTAAAAAGATTCCATAAAACGACTTCGGAAAATAAAAATTATAGGCCACTTTTGTGATGATACCCACAAGTATTAAATGCACGATGTAATACACTAAAAAGCTAATTCCTAATCCTACCAATCCACCGTAATAGTACCCTGCTATATTGAATCCTAAAAGTAGTGAATTGAACACCACCGCATTTTTAATAAATATTTTTGAATCACCTTTGGCGATAAATATATACCCCATTGAAAACGAAACGGCTTTAAATATAGTTCCTAAAATGGCCCACAATAAAAAACCTACCACCGGTAAAAATTCTTTAGAATAAAGGAGTAACACCACAATTTCTGCAAAAATGATAAAGAGTATAATAATGGGCGTAATCAATAAAACCGCAATATAAGCCTGGTGTAAAACCGTCTCTCTTATTTTAACGATATCATTAGCTATAGCCGCCAGACGCGGGTAATAATCGGTGGACATAGCATTGAATATCATTCCCACATATGAATTTATGATTACAATCCCTGCGTTGTAAAATCCCACTTCATACACGCCGCCCACGTTACTCACAAAAAGTTGGGTTAAAAACAATCCCAGTGCAACCAGCAAACTGCTCACACTCATCACAACTCCCAGTTGAATCATATCTTTTCCCTTTGAAAAAGCTTGGGAGGTCGTCACTTTTTTTGGCTGTAGTGCTACTTGGTTTGCATAATAGCGGCTAAACAAAAAAGTCATTAAGAACGAAATGAAAATAGCCGGTGCAATGGCATCAATTCTGAAAATATAGTACAACGGAATTACAATCACCAAACCCACTGCACTCCCCATCAGATTTGCTTTTGCAAGCGATTTTAATTTTCTCAATGCCTGTAGCACTACTAAATTTCCATAAGCTAATTGCTTGATTAAAATAGCTGCTGCTATCCAGGCAAAAGCCAGTGTAAACTCATCTGTATCAAATGCCCAAACACTTAACCATGGGGAAAGTATCAGCGTTAAAATAGCTCCTAAAAATCCTGTAAACCACACCAAACGGCGTAACACTCCCAGCACTTCTGCAATTCGTTCTTCATTGTGAATTCCGAAAGCAGCAGAAACATCTTTAACAGCACTGCGATCCAGTCCTGCACCGGTGAGTTGACTGATTACATTTAACGAAGTATTTAACAAGCCCGAAATCCCCATTCCATAAGGTCCCAGTAACACTGCTATGACCTTGGAACGAATGGCAGCAATCAAAATCTGAAACACCTGCACCCCACCAAAAAGCGATGTGGCTTTAAAAACCTGACGGTATGCACTGCGGTCTTTATTCATAATTGCCCGCGAAGGCGGGTATCTCGTTAATTATTGTTTCTATTTTTAAAAAAATGCAACCCCTTAAATACTTACCACTCACATCTAACCTCTATTAACTATTAACTACTTTATTTTCTCGCAAAGGGATGCAGAGTCGCAAAGTCATAATTAATTGTCTATAATCTCAACTCACAAACTCAAAGACTAATAACTATCAACTACTTCAATAACTCGTTGTACCTCTTCATTTGTCATCACCGGGCTAATGGGAATGCTCAACACCGTGTTGTGTATTCTATCTGTGACCGGGAAACTCAATTGGTTCCATTCACTAAAGGCTTTTTGTCTGTGCGGTGGAATGGGATAGTGAATCAATGAACCCACACCGCTTTTAGTGAGGTATTGTTGAAACTCATCCCTGCTGTCTGTTCGCACCACAAACAAATGAAATACATGCGCATCAACATCGGGTACTGTAGGTAAGATGATTTTTTTGTTAGAAAGTTGCGTGAGATACATCTTGGCAATTTCACGACGGCGGTTGTTATCTGAATCCAGTTGCTTTAATTTGACAAGAAGTAATGCCGCCTGAAGTTCATCCAAACGCGAATTAAATCCTTCCAAATTGTTGACATATTTGGTTTTTGCACCATAATTCCGAAGCATTTTCACGACTTCGGCTAACTCTTCATCATTGGTGGTCACGGCACCACCGTCACCCAGTGCTCCCAGGTTTTTTGTTGGGTAAAAGCTAAAACCCGCGGCATCCCCTAAATTTCCTGCTTTTAAAAAATGGGAAGACTTATCATATCCGGTATTTGTTTTTTGGAATTTGGAATTTGGAATTTTTGCCCCGTGTGCCTGCGCTGCATCTTCAATCACCAATAAATTATGCGCTATTGCGAACGCGTTTACTTTGTCCATATTGGTAATTTGCCCATACAGATGTACCGGCATGATGGCTTTGGTTTTTGGGGACATTGCTTGTTCCAGTTTAGAGCAATCAAAACCAAAAGTTTCGGCCTCTGCGTCAACCAGAACAGGGGTTAGTCCGGCTTGTTTGATGGCAAGAATGGTGGCAATGTAAGTGTTGGCTGCTACGATGACCTCATCACCTTCAGTTAGTTTTCCCAGCATTTTATAGCCTTCCAGAATAAGTCGCAAAGCATCGAGTCCGTTGCCCACACCAATGCAATGTTTGACACCGCAATAGTTTGCAAAAGCGTTTTCAAATTCGGTGACTGAATTCCCTAAAATGTAATAACCGGAATCCAGAAAGGATTGAAATACCCCCTGAAATTCGGTTTCAAAGCGGGTGTTTATTTTATGAAGGTCCAAAAATGTGATTTTCATAATTTTAATATATATCGGTCTTGGTTGTAGGGTTTAGCACCAAACTCCTCTTTATATTTACTCAAGCCCTTGTTAAAGGTTTTACCATCACCAGTATTTGTCGTGCCCATATCAAAATACGCAAAGTCTTGTTTTTTAAAATGATCCAGAAGACTGATGTATAAATAATCTAAAGCGCGGTATTCTTTTCCGGTAGTATTTGCTACACCATATTGGGATTTTACAATTTTACCCGAAATAAAAAGTGTCATTCCGGCAATCATTTTATTCTCTAACAACACATTGTACTGAACAATGTTTTCCGGAAATTGTTGCATTAAAAGCTGAATTTCACTAGCAGTATGCACCGGATCATTTCCATATTGTTCTTTTAGAACAGGGATCAATAAATCATTCCAAAATGGATTTGTATCTGTTGTTTTTACAATTTTTAATCCATCCCACAATCCTTTCTTTTTAAATTTCAACTTTGATTTGTGAATTTGTAAAGGCTTTTTGAGATCAATAAAATAATTTAACTCGCGTCTTTGCAAATGGGCATCATTACAAAAAATCGCATATTCAAAAGCACTACTATAGTCCATTTGGTATGGGATAGGCATCACTTTAATGAGTATTTCATTATACCCCAATTCCTTTAAATAGCGTTTAACAACTTCAAAAGAACTATTCACATCTTCAACACCAAGGTTTTCTTTAAAAATAAGTCCGCCATAAGATAGTCCTAAATGGCTGCAATAGCTATTTTCTAAAACATGACCCGGTAAAATTGCTTGAATCTTTTCTTTCTTAAATACCATCAACGAATGATCTTCAAACCGATCTGAGTGATATTCCATAAAGTCACGATAAAATAAAAAGGTGGCATTTTTGGAAGTACGCACAAAGTCGTCCCACTGTTGTTTGAATTTGGGTTGGTATCTGGTTATTTTATAGTCCATAATTTGTGAGAAAAAACAAGGTTTTCTTCATGTGTCGAGGCGCAAGATTTTGCGCCTTAACTGTTTTAAAAAAATTAACTTCGTCTGTACTTAGCCGTGATTTCAAAAACATGTTCCAAGATCTTTTCTTCGACCTGATTAAACTCCAGGTCTCGTCTTTTCATCACTTCACGGGCTACTTCAAAGGCTTTATCGGTTTTAAAAGTTGTCATTCCGGCAGCGCCGCCCCAGCTAAAACTCGGTATAAAATTACGCGGAAAACCGCTTCCAAAAATGTTGGCGCTCACACCCACTACTGTCCCGGTATTAAACATGGTGTTGATACCACATTTGCTGTGATCGCCCATCATCAGTCCGCAAAACTGGAGCCCGGTGCGGGCAAAATTCTCGCTTTCATAATTCCATAAGCGCACTTCGGCATAATTATTTTTCAAATTGGAATTGTTAGTGTCTGCACCCAGGTTGCACCACTCGCCTATCACTGAGTTTCCTAAAAACCCATCATGGGCTTTATTGGAATATCCAAAAAACACTGAGTTGTTTACTTCTCCGCCAACCTTGCAATGAGGGCCCACCGTGGTGGGACCATAAATTTTTGCACCCATTTTCAAGGTGGAATGATCACACAAGGCAAACGGACCACGAATGGCACAGGCTTCCATGACTTCAGCGTCTTTACCAATGTAAATAGGACCTGCACTAGCGTTGAGCGATGCCAGCTCTACTTTGGCGCCTTCTTCGAGGAAAATGTTTTCTTTATGGATGCAAAAAACACTGTCTGGTATGGGTTGAGATTTTCGTCCTTGTGTAAGCAATTCAAAGTCGCGTTGAATAGCTTCACCGTTTAACCGGAAAATATCCCAGGTGTTGGAAATTTTCAGCACATCATTGTGGGTGTATTGAATGACTTCAAAATCATCAAAATTCACTTTCTGATTGTCTATGAAAAAGTATGCAATGGGACGGTCATCATCAAACAATGCCTGGTTTTCCTGAAGGTTTTTTACAATACCGGCCAGGTTTTCTGTGGGCAGATAAACCGGATTGATTTTTATGTTTTTATCGAGCGTGGTTATTGGAAATTTCTCAGAAAGATAGTCTTGTGTTTCCGTTGTGGTGGAAGCGTTGAGGTGTTTTTCCCATTTTTCGCGTAAGCTTAAAATTCCCACTCTGATTTCTGCTACCGGACGCGTATAGGTAAAGGGCAATAAATTGTTGCGCTCCGGTCCGTCAAATAATATAAAATTCATGGTTGCTGTGATTCAATGTTCAGTAAAAGTATTGAAAATTATGGTAAAATAGGAAACAAAAAAGCCTTCGATGACTCGAAGGCTTTTAAAAAAATATAATGCGAAATAATTATTTCTTGAATTTTGAGTATTTGTTCTTGAACTTATCGATACGCCCTGCGGTATCTACCAATTTAGATTTACCGGTATAGTATGGGTGAGAAGTTCTGGAGATTTCCAGTTTTACCAATGGATATTCTGCTCCATCTACTTCAATTGTCTCCTTTGTAACTGCGGTAGATTTAGAAAGAAACACATCGTCATTTGACATGTCTTTGAATGCTACTAATCTATAGTTTTCCGGGTGAATTCCTTGTTTCATATTGTTATGCTTTAAAAATCGTCGCTATTTTGAGGATGCAAATTTAAGCATTATTTTCAATTGAGCAATACTATTATTAAAAAAATTAGGCTGTGTTTTGTTTAGCTCCACTAAACTTCAAATCAAAAATGCAATTCCCGACAATAAAAATTAGGGCAATCGTATAAAATGATTTGAACCTTACTCCTTTATAATTTTAAAAATAGATTTTAACTCTCCAGCTTTGATTTCTGCAAAATAAACCCCATTTGAAAAACTAGAAACATCTATTGCTTGTTGGTTTGTGTCACTTTTTAAAACAATTTGCCCTTGAATGTTATAAAAAGTAACTTGGGTGATGGGGATGCTACTTTCAATTTTCAACACCTCACGCACAGGGTTTGGACTTATTTTAAATGGGTTTGTTTCTATATCATCAATACTCAAAATTTCATTGTTTCTGTACCAAAGCAATTTTCTGGTTTCCGGACCTGTACTACCCAATCCTGAATCTGTTATTAAAATATCCAGGTCACCGTCTGAATCAAAATCTGCAGTTTCTATTGACCATATTGCTAAGCGGTCATCATCTATGATTTGTTGAGGCCCAAAATTACCTAAACCATCCAGGTTTTCAAACCAGACCAATTTATCGCCAGTTACCGCGTGGTGGGTAGCGGCGATAATGTCATTATAACCATCGTTGTTCAAATCTGCTACATGCACCTTATAAAATTGTGCCAAATCAACAGACTCGTGAATGACTTCAATATTGAAATCATTAGGGTTCCCTTGGTTTTTATACAAATACAACCACCTGTCAATACCCGTAATGATATCTAAGAAGCCATCACCATCAATATCTAGCAACTGATGAGCTTGTCTTACCTGTAAATCATTCTGGTGACGTGTCCAACTAAGGCCATTGCCATCTGTATTTTCAAACCAATCAAACCCAAGGGCTCCTGAAGGCTCAAGGAAATCAATATCACCGTCTTGATCTAAATCAGCTATTGAGGGCACACGTGCTTGACTAATGTTTGGGTCTATGGTATGTAGCTCCCACAAGGTACCGAGGTTATTTAAATTTTCTGCCCAATACAGCCCATTGCCGTTGGTAATGCCCAAGAGCAAGTCTTTACTGCCATCTTGCCCCATATCTATTAGTTGAATACTTGAAGCTCTATTTAAATCTGAAAATATAATCTGTGCAGGGCCAAAATTTCCTGCACCGTCATTTTTATGCCATGCAAATTCATCATGTTGTCCATATGCTACAAGTATATCTATAAAGCCATCATTGTCAATATCATCTGAAGAAAACTGATATACTATGTTTGAATCCTCTCTGACAATAAAAGGCTCACTAAAATTACCTAAACCATTAACATTTTTACACCAAGCAAGGATTTCATCATCTACAAATGCTACATCTAGATGACCATCATAATCAAAATCAGCAGCAATTGCATATCTAAAATAACTTCCTTCATATATTACTCTAGGTGTTTCAAACTGTTGCGACCAACAATAAAAGGGCAACAAAAAAAATATTAATATTAATTTTTTCATTATTATAAAATTTGATAAAATCACCTCACTTAAAATTGTAAAAGAGTTGATTTTTATTTTTTATTGATTGTCTTTAATTATAACCGTTTGTTGTGTTGCCCCATCTTCATAAACTTTTTCTATTTTGTACAAACCGGGATCTATGGTATTGATCAGATTTGGGTTATTAATACTGGCAGAATCCTGTGGGTAAAGGGTTACATTGGTATTAAAAACATTATCGTTAAATTTAGTCAAGCTACCTCCAATCGCTGCTTTGTTCCAATTATCATAACATCTCTTTGGATCTAAAAGTGGATCATTAGATGGTATATTAGGAAAAATTATTTTAATAGCTGAATGGTTAGGATGTGTGATGTTATCAAAATTAGGTTCTTCTTTATTGAAACTTAATAAAAGTTGACTAGTACTTGAAAAAGTTGAGTTTCCCTCTTCATAAGGGGTTGGGGAAGAACAATCTTCTTCAGCAAAACAATCACAATTTACAAATCGATACTCAAAACCAGGTTGAAACAAGGGTTTATCAGCTGCTGGGTTTGATGGCCCTGCTACATAATATTCTCCTTTATAAGGCTCATATAAGGAAGCAATAGAGTTTTCAGATAAGGCAAAATGACCATCTTCATCAATTTGAATGGTTTCCCACGTTTTAATAAGTTGTCCGGGAGTAAATAGTATGTCGTTTACACACTCCCATGGCGCATAAGACATGATATTTTTATTGTCATAATCAAGAAATATTTGATAAGGTTCATCTAAGCAATCAATTCCTTTTGGATGCGATTCCCACGCACAGTCATTTTGATTATAATGCAACCAAGGTGTATAAGTATCCTCAGCCACTTCAGGGTCAATATTAAAATCTAGAATCAGTTCCCAGTAATGTTCTTTTCTGAAATCAGGTGCTGCCTGGGTATCAACTACTCTATCACCGGCTATATCAGCATTGTAGGGTTGTCCATTATTTGAGTTTCTATTAACTACTTCACAAGAAGTATTGTAGGGATTACCTTCTACATAAGGATAAATATATCCATCGTGAGGATGCCATAAACCTAGGTTGTGTCCCATTTCGTGTGCATTTAAACCAATTCTTGAAAAGTCTTGACCAAAATATTGATGCATACCAATTGCATTTTTGTGACGTAATGCTATACCAGCAAAATCATATGGTTTAAAAATGTAAATATTAATGGCATTTGTTTTATAATATTGATTGTTATTGGATTGAGCAAAATTTAGTAGTTCAGAAAAATTTTTATAACCCGGTTCATTATGACCTGATATTTCATAATACAGAGAATTATTAAAAGTTTCAAATCCTGTGTACTTAAAGTAAATATTATGTTTATTAAAACTTATGTTTAACATTTGAATAGACCTCAGTGCTCGTTCTTCAGTAATAGAAATATCATTTGGAGAACCAGGGGCTGTTCCGTCATCTTCGTTAATACCCCAATAGTATACATTAAAAACTATAGGATCATATGACATTAGTAATTGTGAGTCAGTAGAATTTGAATATCCTTCTGGGATATCAGAATCTGTTAAAGGAGAGGTTGCACAACCAACATCTTCATATTGAGCAACCAGAAGATTAGTTGAACATAAAATTAAAATACTGATAATCAATATTTTAATTAATTTTTGAGATAATGAGGGGGGGGGGGTAATTTGTTTTCATAATAAAAATGTTTATAGTTTGAAAACTAAGTTACTAATAAGTATTAAGAATATAACAAAAAAATGAGTAAATAATATAATAATAATTAGAATAAGATGTTCGCCTTCGCGCGAATTATGTGTAACGATTTTCTATATTTGTGTACTAACTTTCCAAACCAAAACTAAAGAATCATGGAGAACAACAATCAAATCATCAAAAAAAATGCTAGTGCGCAGGGTATTACACTAGGTATCATTTTAGCACTTAGTACCACTTTAATGTATGCACTGAACCCCGATATGTTTACAAAATGGTGGGTAGGCATATTAAGTTTCTTAATTGTCATTGTTTTTGGAATTATATCTGTTTCAAAATCAAAAGGAAAACTCAATGGCTTTATAAGTTTTAAAGAAGCGTTTACTTCCTACTTTATTACTGTTGCTCTTGGTTATTTCATTAGCACTTTGATGGGTATCTTAATTTTTAGTATTATTGATCCTGAAATGGCTCAGTATATTCAGGAAAAAGCGATAGAAACTACCAGAGGTTTTATGGAAGGTTTTGGAGCTCCTGAAGAGGAAATTGATAAAGCTTTAGCTAAAATGAGCGAACAGGATAACTTTTCAATTGTATCACAACTTAAATCATACATTTTTGGGTTGGCGTTTTTAAGTGTTTTAGGCCTATTAGTTGCGCTTATTTTTAAGAGAAAAGACCCTAGTTTAGAATAAAATAAATGAATCTTTCCATTGTCATTCCGTTATTAAATGAACAAGAATCATTGAATGAATTACACCATTGGATTGCAGCTGTGATGCAATCCAATGGTTTTTCATATGAAATCATTTTTATTGATGATGGAAGTACTGATGGAAGTTGGGACATTATTTTAGCGCTCTCCAAAAAGTATCCCGAAGTGAAAGGCATCCGCTTTTTGAGAAATTTCGGGAAATCACAAGCCCTGCATGCCGGTTTTGAAAAAGCTTCCGGAGAGGTTGTAATCACAATGGATGCTGATCTACAGGACAATCCTGAAGAGATTCCAGAGCTGTACAATTTGATTATGGAAGGCAACCACGATTTGGTTTCCGGCTGGAAGAAAAAAAGGTATGACAGTAAACTCACTAAAAACTTACCATCCAAACTTTTTAATTTTGCTGCCCGAAAAACTTCCGGGGTTCAATTAAACGATTTCAATTGCGGACTGAAAGCTTATAAACAAGAAGTTATCAAAAACATTGAAGTCACCGGCGAAATGCATCGGTATATTCCGGTCCTGGCAAAAAATGCCGGCTATTCCAAAATTACCGAAAAAGTAGTACAACATCAAGCCCGAAAATATGGCACGACTAAATTTGGCGTCAACCGTTTTATGAATGGCTTTTTAGATTTAATCACCATCTGGTTTTTAAGTAGGTTTGGAAAACAACCTATGCATCTTTTTGGAGCCTGGGGCGCCTTGATTTTATTTATTGGTTTTATTCTCACGCTTTATCTTGGTATTGACAAAATGTTTCTCAATCCCGGTGGAAGACTTATCACTGACCGACCTCAGTTTTACATAGCACTTACCGCCATGGTGATTGGGTCGCAGTTATTTCTGGCCGGTTTTTTAGGTGAAATAATTTTACGGAACAACAAGCACAAAGACAATTATAAAATCAGTGATCAAGTCAATCTTGATTAACGATTTTCTAACAAATCAATCTCCCCAACTTTAGTTACCTTTGTTGTTTAAATCATTTCATATCCATGATCTATATAAAACCCGAAATACTTGAGAAAGTCAATCAATGGCTTACTCCTGCTTTTGATAACAATACCCAGCAACAAATCAAAGAACTTATTGCCCACAACCCTCAGGAACTGGAAGAAAGTTTTTATCAAAACATTACTTTTGGTACCGGCGGTATGCGTGGCATTGTAGGGGTTGGTAACAACCGTATCAACAAGTATACGTTGGGAAAAAACACCCAGGGCATTTCAAATTATATCAAAAAACAATTTCCCGGTGAAACACATAAAGTCGCCATCGCTTATGACTGCCGCCACAACAGTGCTGAACTCGCCAAAGTAGTGGCCGATGTTTTTTCTGCCAACGACATTCAGGTTTATTTATTTTCAGAATTGCGCCCCACTCCTGAGCTTTCTTTTGCTGTAACTCACCTGGAGTGTCATTGTGGTATTGTTTTAACCGCTTCTCACAATCCACCCGAATACAACGGCTATAAAGTTTACTGGAACGACGGCGGGCAATTGGTTCCCCCGCAAGATCAAGAAGTGACTGATGAAATCAATGCGCTCAAATTTGAAGACATTCTGTTTGAAGCCAAAGAATCTTTAATTCACTATATTGACACTGATATAGATGAAGCTTTTATAAATGCATCGTTAAAAAACGGAAGTTTTGGCACTTCAACAAAAGCCAAACAAGGCCTAAAGATTGTGTTTACCTCCCTGCACGGTACTTCCATTAAACTCAATCCGGTGGTACTGGAACGTGCCGGCTATACAGATGTTCACATTGTTAAAGAACAAGCCGAGCCCAATGGCGATTTCCCCACAGTAAAATCACCCAATCCTGAAGAACCCGAAGCCTTAAAAATGGCCCTTGCGCTGGCAGACAAAATCAATGCCGACATCGTCATTGGCACCGATCCTGATGGTGACCGACTGGGAGTTGCTGTGAGAAATCCCGATGGCAAAATGACTTTGTTAAACGGCAACCAAACCATGGCCATGATGAGTGATTTTCTACTGAATTTTCATTCCAAAAACAACACACTGCAAGGGAATGCCTTTATAGCATCAACCATCGTTTCAACTCCTATGATGCTTAAAATAGCTGAAAAATATAATACCGAATGCAAAGTGGGTCTTACCGGTTTTAAATGGATCGCCAAAATGATTAAAGACCACCCGGCTCAACAATTTATTGGTGGTGGCGAAGAAAGTTTTGGATACATGGTGAGTGATTTTGTGAGGGATAAAGACTCGGTGACTGCTACTTTACTGGCTTGTGAAATGGCTGCTCAACAAAAAGAAAAGGGGAAAACACTGTATGACTACCTCATCAGTTTGTATCAGGAACACGGGTTTTACAAAGAACATCTTGTGTCTATGGTAAAAAAAGGGATTGAAGGAGCTGAAGAAATCAAACAAATGATGGTGGAATTAAGAGCAAATCCGCTGAAAGAAATTGCCGGTTCAAAAGTGACTGTTCTGGAAGATTATCAAACGGGGATTGCTAAAAACCTCTTGACAGGCACCGAAGAAAAAATTGACATTCCGACGTCCAACGTACTTATATACTATACCGAAGATGGAACAAAGGTTGCTGCCCGACCCAGTGGAACCGAGCCTAAAATCAAATTTTATATCAGTGTGAATTTACCTTTACAAAATAAAGGTGATTACAAAAGAGTGTCTGAAAAACTGGATGAAAAAATTGTATCAATTTTAAAGTCAATAAACATATAAACTAAAGACTTAACTTTGAGTTGACTTTAAAAATCAAAAACTATTGATGAAATACTTCAAAAAAATCCTTCGCTTTGCGATACCTTATAAAACGTATGCCATACTAAATATTGTCTCTAATATTTTTTATGCGTTGTTCAGCACCCTCGCTATGTTGTCGCTCTTTCCTATGATGAAAGTACTTTTTGACAATACCAAGCAACTTCAAACTAAACCTGTCTGGACCGGTTTAAACAATGCTAAAGAATATCTGGAAAACTCCTTGAATTATTTTGTCACCCAACAAAAAAGTCAGGGTGTTGATGATGTATTGATTTTTATGGTCATCCTGGTTATTAGTATGTTTTTACTCAAAAACCTGTTCAATTACCTGGCGATGTATTTCATTACTTTTTTACGCAACGGTGTCTTGAAAGACGTGCGCAATGCGATGTACAAAAAAACCATTGAATTACCGCTTTCACATTATTCTGAAAAACGTAAAGGAGACACCATTGCCAGAATCACCAGTGATGTTTTGGAAATTCAACATTCGTTTTTATCTATACTCGAATTAATTGTAAGAGAACCGCTCACGATAATTTTTACTATTGTTGCGATGTTCCTGATCAGTGTTGAACTCACCATTTTTGTATTTATATTTTTACCGATTTCAGGCTTTATCATTTCGTTGATTGGTAAATCTCTGAAGCGTAAATCTGACAGAGTTCAAAAAGAACAAGGCTATTTCTTATCTATTTTGGAAGAAAGTCTTGGAGGGTTGAAAATTATAAAAGGGTTTAATGCGGAAAATATTTTTACGGATAAATTCAAAAACTCAACCCAAAGATTTTACAACTTTTCAAACAAACTACTCAACCGGCAAAACCTGGCCTCACCGGCAAGTGAGTTTTTAGGAATCTCAGTAATAGCAGTATTACTCTGGTATGGAGGAAAGCTTGTGTTAATTGACGAAACACTAGATCCTGAAATGTTTCTCGTCTATATGGGGCTTGCCTATCAAATATTGACACCGGCAAAAGCAATTTCCAAAGCCTCTTACAGTGTCAAAAAAGGCAATGCTGCCGCTGAACGAATTTTAGAAATTCTTGAAACAGAAAATGTAATAAAAGACAAGCACGATGCTGTTGAGAAGGATGAATTTCAAAACATATTAAGCCTCACTGATATCTCATTTAAATATGAAAATGAACTTGTACTGAAAAACTTCACACTCGATGTAAAGAAAGGACAAACGGTGGCATTGGTGGGCCAAAGCGGAAGTGGAAAAAGTACGATTGCAAATCTCCTTACCCGTTTCTATGATGTAAATAACGGAGCAATCACAATTGACGGGATGGACATCAGAAACATTAAATTAAATTCACTCAGAAATTTAATGGGGCTAGTCACTCAAGATTCTATTTTATTCAACGACACTGTGAGAGGCAACTTAAAGATTGGAAAAGAAAATGCAACTGATAAAGAAATCATTGACGCACTTAAAATTGCCAACGCCTGGGAATTTATTGAAAATCTACCGCAACAACTTGACACTAATATTGGTGATAGCGGTAACAAACTCAGCGGCGGACAAAAGCAACGTCTCAGCATTGCCCGTGCTGTTTTGAAAAACCCACCCATAATGATCCTAGACGAGGCTACTTCAGCACTTGATACTGAAAGTGAACGCCTGGTTCAAAATGCTCTTGAAAAAATGATGCAAAACAGGACCTCCATTGTCATAGCACATAGGCTCTCAACGATTCAAAATGCAAATAAAATAGTTGTGTTATCAAAAGGGGAAATTGTAGAACAGGGAACCCATCAAGAGTTACTTGCCAATAAAGGAGTGTATTTCAGCCTTATTGAAATGCAGTCGTTTGATTAAGCAGAGATTGCATACTAAATAAAAAAAAAGCGAACTTTTTAGTTCGCTTTTTTATTTAATCTGTCGCTTTATTTGGGGCACAAAGCAACGATGTTTTGCATAAGTAGAGTGTAAAAGTAAAACATAAAAAGTTATCAAACAAATATTTTTTGTATTTTATCTGTGTTTTTTGTATTTCATCGATTTTTATAACTATTTAATAAGTGTCATTCCTACATTTTCAACAGCCCTTCAAGTTAAATTAAACTCATTCATTTAAAAGACCTAAAAATAAAAGGCAGGTCCTTTAGAACCTGCCTTTCCCAAACTTGTTAACTATTACAATTGGGGCATATAATAGTAAACATAACCGCATAAGATGGTGTAAAGATAATAAGATTTTTCTTACAAAAAAATAAATTTAGCTTTTTGTCTATCTTTTTTGCATTTCGTCTATTAAATTGCTCATTTTGTGCACCATTAGTTTTTACAGTTTTAATCCTTTTCCTGTATCTTTAGTCTAATTTTAAAAATCATTTCTTTGGTTGAAGAAACACAGTTTATAAACGAGCTCCAGTCTGAACAAACAAAAGACGCTGCTTTTAAAGAGCTTATCCGCCTTTATAAAAAGAGATTGTATTGGCACATTAGAAAAATGGTTTTAAATCATGATGATACTGATGATGTGTTGCAAAACTCCTTTATTAAAATATATAAAAACATTCATCTATTTAAAGGGGAAAGTAAATTATATTCCTGGATGTACCGCATTGCAACCAATGAGGCCATTACATTTCTCAATAAAAAAGCAAAACACACAGGCACTACTTCAGAGGAGCTAAAACAAAATACCCTTAAAAACCTTGAAGCAGATGTTTATTTTGAAGGGACAGAAATTCAGTTGAAACTACAACAAGCCATTGCAACACTCCCTGAAAAACAACAGCTGGTGTTCAATATGAAATATTTTGATGAGCTGACCTATGAAGAGCTCTCCGAAATTTTAGACACCTCAGTAGGTGCCTTAAAAAGTTCCTATCACATTGCAGTAAAAAAAATAACTGCAATTTTAACCGAGGATTAAACCATGTATGAAATTTAAAGTCTTATAAACAAGATGAGTAAAAACACCCTAAATATAAAAAAGCACGGATTTAAAACACCTGAGGGTTATTTTGACGCATTGGAAACTAAAATTATTGACACAGTTAAGTTGAGTTCTAAAATGCCTCAGGAAGTTCCTTTTAAAGTTCCGAAAAATTATTTTGATACCCTTTCGGAAAAGATTGAAATGAATACCATTTCCAAAACAAAGAAAACCAAAGTCATTTCTTTGTTTGCCTATAGGCCTTTAAGATATGTGGCCAGTATCGCTGCTGTTCTTGCAGTATTATTTTCGATTTTTATCTTTCAGAACAATCTCACTTTCAAGTCTGAAGCATCCTTGAGTGATGTTTCAGAATACATCGAAAATGAACTAATCTATTTTTCAGATCTAGAATTACAGGAGCTCATTTCAGAACAACCAATCAATGACGAAGTGTCAAATACCACAATTTCAAATGAAGAATTATTAGATTATCTTTCATACACACTCAGGGATGATCACATTTTTAATGAATAAAAACCTATCCCCATGAAAAAAACAACTATCCTCTTTATCCTTGCACTCAGTGTAGTAAGCATTGGTTTTGGGCAAAAGAAGAGTCACGACGAAATTAAAGCACTTAAAACTGCTTTCATCACACAACAACTTGAATTAACATCTTCAGAAGCAGAAAAGTTCTGGCCGGTGTATAATTCTTATGACTCAGAAATTCACAAGTTAAGAAAAGAGTATCGCGACCATGTTAAAACAGCCTTCGAAGGTGACATGGATACTGTTTCACAGCAAGATGCAGCTGAAATTCTTCAACATATTAAACAACATCGGGAAAAAGAAAACAGGCTGGAAACCCAATTAGAATCAGATTTGGTCAAACAACTTGGAGCCAAAAGAGTTTTAAAACTTAAAAAAGCGGAATATGATTTTAAGATGCAGCTTTTAAAAAAGTATCGCGGAAGAAAAAAATAAGTTGATTATCTGAAAGTAAGTTTGGAGATTTTATTATTTCCCGAAGCAAAAGCAATACTATCGTTTACAAACTCTATCGCAAAAAATGCTTCTGAACTGAGCTCATTCCAGGTCAAACCACGATCTGCTGAGTAAGCAATACCGGGTGAACCAACTGCTACAATTCCGTCACCTCCTCTACCGGGTATAAATTTCACAGATGACCGATACCCCGGCCCGGAACCATCGCTTATTAAATTCCAGGTTTTACCGCCATCTTCTGTCAAAGCTTTATTGGATGTGTTATTCTCTTTATTTTCCCAATCACCCCCAAAAATAATTCCGGTGTTTTCATCATAAAAATCAATGCTGTAAATCCCTGTCATCTTCCCTCCCTGTATGATGGGAGTTTCATATACATCCCAACTTTTTCCTTTATTGGGCGTATGAAATACACGTGCTTTTTTCCCGCCACTGGCTATCCAGGCATGGGTTCCATAAACTGCTATATTTGAATTACTTGCTGCAAAAGCGGCTTCTCCTTCCGAAATTTTTGGCAGTAAATCACACGACAATTTTGTCCAGTTATTCCCACTATCACTGGTCAATAATACACTTAAACAATCTGATGTGGGATCGCCCATTGCGATTCCGGTGGTGTCATCCCAAAATTGAATGGCATCATAAAACACCTTTTCCCCCTCTTCCAGATAGACCTGTTCCAGTGAAGTTGCTTCCAATCCGTCAAATCCAATTTTATAAAGTACACCCGGATTAGCGATACTTAACACAAAAACAGCACTACTGGTTTTTGCAATAGCGCGAAAATGCAGTAAACTATCTTGATATCTTATTACCGCCAGTTTTGGTGTTTTATTATCAATCAAACCCACTTTACCAAAATTTCCGGCAAACCATACCCTGTTTTCATCAACAGGATCCAGAGCTCTTATACTTACTGAGTCAGTATATATTCGCTCAATCACAACCTCTTCAAAAGCAGGTTTAGTTGATTTTGTCTCACTTGTGCAAAAAGTTAGTAGCAATGCTATAAAAAATAGACCAATCGTTCTCATTCTCTAAATTTTGGCTAAATATAAAAACAATTTAATGAGATTGTAATACCTTTGCCGATTACTTATAAGAAGTGAGTTGATCTACTTTTTTTAGAGTAACAATTAAATTGTTTCGCTTATGCGAAACAATATTATGTATTGATTGTTGTATAATAAAAATGACAATCATTAAAACAAAAAACCCAAATGCGATTACACCGAAATTTAGTCTTTGCCTCCATAGATGCACTCAACGAGATCTTTAACGAAAACAAGTATGCAGACAAGGCAATACAGGGGACGTTAAAGAGAGATAAACGCTGGGGCGCTCGTGATCGCAGTTTTATTGCTGAAATGGTCTATGACATTGTTCGCTGGAAACGGTTGTATGCAGAAATAGCAGAAGTTAAAGAACCCTTTGACCGTCAAAAGCTATTTCGTTTGTTTACTGTTTGGGCCACTCTTAAAGGCATAGCACTCCCCGATTGGAAACAACTTGAGGATACTCCCACCCGAAGAATAAAAGGACGCTTTGACGAACTATCAAAAATCAGAAAATACAGAGAATCCATCCCTGATTGGTTAGACGAACTGGGACAAAAAGAACTCGGCAAAAAATGGGATGCTGAAATTGCCGCACTCAATGTGGAAGCAGATGTTGTTTTAAGAACCAATACACTTAAAACTACTCCCGAAAAGTTAAAAGCAATTTTGTTTGATCTCGATTTAGAAACTGAACCGGTTCAAGGTGTTCCAAATGCCCTAAAACTAAAAGAACGTGCGAATGTTTTTCAAACACCGGCATTTAAAGATGGTTGGTTTGAAGTGCAGGATGCCTCCTCACAATTGGTAGCAGATTTCCTCGATGTCAAACCCGGAATGAGAGTTGTTGATGCCTGCGCAGGAGCCGGTGGAAAAGCGCTTCACCTGGCATCACTAATGGAAAATAAAGGGCAATTAATTGCTTTAGATATATACGCTAATAAACTTAACGAGCTCAAAAGAAGAGCCAAACGCGCCGGTGCTTTCAACATCGAAACAAGACATATTGATAGTACCAAAGTGATTAAAAAACTTCACGAAAAAGCGGATAGGGTTTTAATCGATGCCCCCTGTTCAGGATTGGGTGTTTTGAGAAGAAACCCCGATGCTAAATGGAAATTGCAACCCGATTTTATTGAAAATATAAAACAGACACAAGCTGAAATTCTTGATCAGTATTCAAAAATGGTCAAGCCCGGTGGTCAATTGGTATACGCAACCTGCTCAATATTACCTTCAGAAAATGATAAACAAATTAAGAAATTCTTAAACTCCGAAAACGGGAAAAGTTTTAATTTAGCCAAAGAAAAAACCATTTTACCTTCAAAATCAGGTTATGATGGCTTTTATATGGCTTTACTTACAAAAACAGAATAACTAAAAGTCCCAAAACAGGAAATTTATAAATTGATATCATTTCCCATAAAATAAAATAACTGGATTTAAAAAACTAAAATTAATCTTGATGAAAAAAATCTTAACTATTGCGCTTTGTTTACTGACCTACGTTACTTATTCCCAACAACCCTATTACGATGATGTTAACTTAACCCTCACAGGGCAGGCATTGTATAATGAGTTACAACAAAAAATTTCAGCATACAATACTTCATTTACCTATGGGGATGCGCGTGATGTGTTGGTATTCACAGATGAAGACCCTGATAATTCAAACAACGTACTTTTAATTTACGGTTATAATGATAATGACGGAAACTGTACTACAGACCGATCCAGAGACAAAGATGACTTTGGTGGGGTGTCCTGTGAGTACAACCGCGAACACGTGTTTGCGCGGTCACAACCGGTTCCTGATATGGGAGATGTAAATAACGGGACAACCGGAATTGGTGCAGATCCACATAACCTCAGAGCATCAGACCAGCAAATGAATAACAACAGAGGCAGTAAAAAATTTCAAGATGGCAGTGGGTTCGCAGGTGATGTGGGAAGTGGTAACTGGTACCCGGGTGATGAGTGGAAAGGTGATGTCGCCAGAATGATCATGTATATGTACACACGGTATGGCGAACAATGCCTGCCTTCCTTTGCAGGAGTTGGAAGCACTCAGGGAAGCACTCAAATGCTCCAAACATTTTTAGAATGGAATGCCGAAGACCCCGTGAATATTTATGAAGATCAACGAAACGACTATCTTCAAGCAGCTTATAGCAATCGCAACCCTTTTATTGACAATCCTGTATTAGCTACTATTATTTGGGGCGGACCCCAGGCAGAAGACCGTTGGGGGTTGTTAAGCACTCAAACAGTAACTGCTTTTGAATTTGTGATGTATCCCAACCCAAATGCAGATAAGAAACTTACCATTCAATCCAATGCTACTATCGAGTCTGTTGTCATTTATAATATCAACGGACAAATTGAATTGAATATTCAAAACCCTGAATCCTCTAAACAAACCATAGATTTGAATAACCTAAGAGAAGGTTTTTATCTGGTTAATATAAACTCTAACAAAGAGACTTCTACGAAAAAGCTTATTATAAAATAAGTTTAAACGCTACAATTAATTTAAGCCCGAAACAAAAATTTCGGGCTTTTTTTTACAATAAAAATCCGTAATTTTGCACTTTGTTTTTATCAAACAAACACCGCAATTTATGATCCTCTTTTTCTCCAGACAAAACACGGTTTACGCAGTAGCGACCCATCACAAACTTGACGACCAAAACATACAAAAACTCAACTGGCTTTTTGGCAATGCCACCCTTAAAAACGAATCCGTACTGACACTTCCCGCGACGGATTTTTTTGTAGGCCCCCGCGCCGCCATGGTCACGCCCTGGAGTACCAACGCCGTGGAGATTACCCAAAATATGGGTGTAGAAGGCATCATCCGTATAGAAGAGTTTCAAATCACCAATGAAAAAGAAGCCGATTTTGACCCGATGCTACTGCAAAAATACACGGAGCTGAATCAGCATTTATTTACCATTGATATTCAGCCTGAAGCTATCAAAGAAATTACAGACATTGCCGCTTACAACAAAGAAGAGGGACTTGCATTGAATGACGAAGAAGTCATCTATCTTGAAGAACTATCCAAACGTCTGGAACGACCCCTTACAGATTCTGAAGTGTTTGGTTTCTCACAAGTCAATTCAGAGCACTGCCGCCATAAAATCTTTAATGGCACCTTTGTGATTGACGGAGTGGAAAAACCATCGTCACTGTTTAAACTCATTAAAAAGACCTCTGCTGAAAATCCCAATACGATTGTTTCAGCTTATAAAGACAATGTGGCTTTCATAAAAGGCCCCACGGTAGAGCAATTCGCTCCCAAAAGTGCCGACAAACCGGACTTTTACCAAAAGAAAAACTATGACAGTGTGATTTCGCTAAAAGCGGAAACCCACAACTTCCCCACCACGGTGGAACCCTTTAACGGTGCCGCAACCGGAAGCGGCGGCGAAATACGCGACCGTCTCGCCGGCGGCAAAGGCTCCTTGCCCCTGGCAGGAACAGCGGTTTATATGACCTCTTATCCCCGTTTGGAAAGCAACCGCTCCTATGAGCAAAACCTCGCAGCCCGAAAGTGGTTGTACCAAACCCCGCTCGACATTCTTATCAAAGCCTCAAACGGTGCCTCTGACTTCGGAAACAAATTCGGACAACCCTTAATTGCGGGTTCGGTATTGACTTTTGAACATCAGGAAACCGATCGGATGTTAGGCTATGACAAAGTGATAATGCTTGCCGGAGGTATCGGTTACGGAAAAAAAGATCAAAGCATCAAAGACAAACCCAATGTGGGAGACGATATCGTTATTCTGGGTGGTGATAACTACCGCATTGGTATGGGAGGTGCTGCGGTTTCTTCTGCAGATACCGGGGCTTTAAGCAGCGCGATAACCCTAAACGCTGTACAACGCTCCAACCCCGAAATGCAAAAACGTGCCGCCAATGCCATTCGTGGTTTGGTAGAAAGTGATATCAACCCCATTGTTTCCATTCACGACCACGGCGCCGGGGGACACCTCAACTGCCTGAGCGAACTCGTGGAAGAAACCGGTGGCGAAATCGCTTTGGAAAAACTGCCCGTGGGTGACCCTACCCTTTCGGCGAAAGAAATTATCGGCAACGAATCCCAGGAACGTATGGGACTCGTTATTGGCCAAAAAGATACTGAAACCCTGAGACGCATTGCCGAACGCGAACGTTCCCCGATGTATGAGGTAGGTACCGTCACCGGCGACCACCGCTTTGTCTTTAAAGCCCAAGACAGCAAAAACCCAATGGACCTGGCACTGGCCGATATGTTTGGCAGTTCGCCAAAAACCATCATGACAGACACAACCATTGACAGAAACTATCCTGCACTCAAGTATAGTTCAGACAAACTCAACCAATATATCACACAGGTACTGCAACTGGAAGCCGTGGCCTGTAAAGACTGGTTGACCAACAAAGTAGACCGTTGTGTAACCGGGCGTGTCGCCAAGCAACAATGTGTGGGACCCCTGCAAATTCCGTTAAACAACTGCGGAGTGATGGCTTTGGATTACATCGGCAAGGAAGGAGTGGCCACTAGTATTGGGCACTCCCCCATTTCGGGCTTGATTGACCCGGTGGCGGGCTCACAAAACTCCATTGCCGAAGCTTTGACCAACATCGTTTGGGCACCCTTAAAAGACGGCTTGCAATCGGTTTCGCTTTCAGCCAACTGGATGTGGCCCTGTAACAACCCCGGTGAAGACGCACGCTTGTACGCAGCCGTAGAAGCCGTTTCACAATTTTCCATCGCTCTGGGCATCAATGTGCCCACGGGTAAGGATTCACTTTCCATGAAACAAAAATACCCTGATGGCGATGTGATCTCTCCCGGAACAGTGATTATTTCTGCTACCGGAAACTGTGATGCTATTACGCAAGTGGTAGAGCCTGTTTTACAAAAAAACAAAGGAAGCATCTATTACCTCAACCTGAGCAAAGACACCTTAAAACTGGGCGGTTCTTCTTTTGCTCAAATATTGAACGAAATTGGTGATGAAGCACCTTCGGTGAAGGATGCGGCTTATTTTAAAACCGCTTTCAATACCCTGCAGTCGTTAATTCGCAACGGTCAAATAGCAGCCGGACATGACATTTCTTCCGGTGGGATGTTGACCGCATTATTGGAAATGTGTTTTGCAGACAACACCCTGGGGGCTTCGGTTGACCTTTCCGCTTTAAGCGAAAAAGACCTCATCAAAATTCTCTTTGCAGAAAACACCGGTGTGCTGATTCAAGCTAACGACGATACTGCTGTTGAAGCCGCTTTCACGAAGGCAAACATAGAAGCCATCAAAATAGGAACCGTCACCGAAAGCGATGCCCTTACCATCAAACACGGAACAACAACCGAACGATTTAGCATTTCTGAAATGCGGGATGTGTGGTACAAAACCTCACACCTCCTCGACCGTAAACAAAGCGGCACACAAAAAGCCGATGAGCGTTTTGAGAATTATAAAAAGCAGCCGCTGGAGTTTAAGTTTCCGAAACATTTTGACGGGAAATTACCTGTATCCAATGGAGAAAAACGCATCAAAGCAGCTATTCTTCGTGAAAAAGGCAGCAACAGCGAACGCGAAATGGCCAATGCTATGTACCTCGCCGGTTTTGATGTGAAAGACGTACATATGACCGATTTGATTGCAGGGCGTGAGACATTGGAAGACATTCAGTTTATAGCTGCCGTGGGCGGATTCTCAAACAGTGACGTGCTGGGCAGTGCCAAAGGCTGGGCCGGTGCATTTTTATACAATGAAAAAGCCAACAAAGCCCTGAAAGACTTTTTTGCCAGAAAAGACACCTTATCATTAGGTGTTTGCAACGGTTGCCAGTTGTTTATTGAATTGGGGCTTATCAATCCTGAGCACGAACACAAACCCAAAATGCTGCACAACGACAGCCATAAGTTTGAGTGTACATTTACCTCTGTAGAAATAGCAGAAAATGATTCGGTGATGCTTTCTACTCTGGCCGGCAGCAAACTCGGTATCTGGTCGGCACACGGTGAAGGGAAGTTCAGTTTCCCCTACGGAAAAGAACAATACAATATTGTGGGTACTTACGGTTATGAAGGCTATCCTGCCAACCCCAACGGCTCAGATTTCAACACGGCCATCATGACCGATGAAACCGGAAGACATCTGGTGATGATGCCTCACTTAGAGCGCTCCACCTTCCCCTGGAACTGGGCATATTATCCCAAAGACAGGAACGACAAGGTCTCACCCTGGCTGGAGGCGTTTGTGAATGCAAGGGAGTGGCTGGAGAAAAAGTAAACTTAACATTTAAAACTTAAAAGCTGTTTGATTGATTTTCAAACAGCTTTTAAGTTTTTTACCATCCATCAATTGAAAATGGCTAATGGTCAATTCACATCATTATAAACCCTACCCTGATAGTAGATTTGCCTCATAATCATTTAAAAACAAATTAATTATGAAAACATTATCTACTCTACTTATACTATTTATTTTTGGTATATGTATGACTATGGGAAGCGCAAAACTAATAGCACAACCTGCAAATGACCTTATTGAAAACGCAATAGACCTTGGGTATGGCCCCATACCTTATGATGAGGAGGCAGTTGATTTTTCAAATGCCACAAACGCAAATGATCATACACCGGGAGGAACAGGATGTGCATTGTCACAGCCCGGCGTATGGTATAAATTCACAGCTACCAAAGTGGGGGTAGTGGGTGCTGGTATAATTTTACCTGATAGTCCCGTAATTGTATTCTTTGAAGGTCCTGCAGAGGGTGTGACTTCAGGTATGGAACTTTTTTATGTAGATCAGCCAAATAACACATGTGCTGTTGGTTCCTTATCAAGCATTGAAACAACACCAGGGACAACTTATTATGTATATATGAAAAACAATGTAGCATCTGATATTTTAATTAATACTACCAATGCATTTCAAGTCCCTGAAAATGATTTGATAGAAAATGCCATTAACCTAAATGGAATGGAAGACTACTTTGAAGAAGACATTCATTTTTTAATGGCTACTAATACCAATGATGGTGGTGCCAATGGTTGTGATATTGGAGAGGCCGGAATTTGGTACAAATTCACAGCTCAGATTGACGGGCAAGTTGTTGCCGGCATTAGTAGTGCTGCGACTGAAGGTGGTATAATTTTTTATACTGCTGAGGACGAAAATGCCACATCAGGTTCTGACTTAACATGGTTTAATGCACCAAACAATCCCTGTGCAGGGGGAAATATTACTTCTATTGAGGCAATAGCCGGAAACACCTATTATGTGTTTACAGGTATGGATGACCCTTATGGGGACTTTTCAATCAACCTTTCTCAAATATTGAATAATTCTGACTTTACTATTGTAGATTTCAACTATTACCCAAATCCGGTTGTTGAACAATTGAATTTTAGTTCAAAAACTACAATTGACCACATTAAAGTATACAACCTTTTAGGGCAAGTGGTTTTAAATGAAATCATAAACAACACCTCAGGCTCCCTAGATATGAGACATTTGACAAATGGAATGTATTTGGCTGAAGTAACCTCAGGTGATATTAAAACCACAGCAAAAATCCTGAAAAAATAAAATAGTTGTCAAGTTTTATTTAGTTTGTTGAAAAAAATGCTGTTTTGTATTTAACGCAAAGCAGCATTTTTAAATTCAAATAAAAAAATAACTACATTTATTTTTCCTTTTACAACCTCACTAATCAATTTATGGGTTTGAAAATCAATAAAAATAACAGGTTTGACACTGATCAATTTGAAGAAATCCTGATCTACTTCATCACTTCCATTCACAATAAAAATACTGAAGAAGCTATTTTATGGGACCTGGCAAAAAACTGTATTTCCAAACTGGACTTTAAGGATTGTGTCATATATCTGGTCGACTCGCACAATAAGACTTTGATACAAAAAGCGGCCTATGGTCCAAAAAACCCAAAGGATTATGAATTGTACAAACCCGTCACCATTGCTGTGGGTAAAGGGATTACCGGCACAGTAGCGCTCACAGGAACACCGGAAATTATCGCAGATACTTCTGCAGACCCCAGATACATTCTGGATGATGAAATGCGGTTTTCTGAAATATGTGTCCCCATCATGGCAAACGGTGAAGTGCTGGGTGTAATAGACTGTGAGCATCCTGAAAAAAACTATTATACAAACCAGCATCTAAGGATACTCAAAACCATAGCTTCCATATGTGGAATCAAACTCAATCAAATAAGAACTGAAAAAAGAATAAAAACAGAACAGGAAAAATTGTTGAAAATACAAACTGAAATGGTTGCCTTAAAGCTAAAGGCATTTCAGTCACAAATGAACCCGCATTTTGTATTTAACACCCTCAATGCCATTCAGTATTTTATCACTTCAGATGAAAAGGTGAAAGCACTGAACTATTTATCGGTTTTCAGTAAACTGATCCGCTATTACCTCAAAAATTTTGAAAAAGAAACCATTTCTCTAAGTGATGAAATCGCTATGCTTACCTGGTATTTAAGGTTGCAAAAACTGCGGTATGACAAACGTTTTGAATACACGCTCAACACAGTCTCCAATTCCACAAATTCAGATGCCCGCATACCCTGTTTTATTCTTCAAACCTTGTTGGAAAATATTATTGAATTTTCAGTTTTTAGCAATAAAGACCATGCTGATATCAATATTGATTTTAAAATTAGTGAAGAAAACGTTCAGGTTGATGTTGATTTTAACTTTAAAAACACCCATACCGGAAAAACAAATTACCTTCCCGAATACAGAAAAGAGATTTCAAAATGGCAGGACCAGATAAGAATGCTTAATTTAACCAAGGATTACAACATCAAAAAAAAAGTGGCACTAAAAACAAAAGTAAAGAAGGAATTTGCCGGCGGGCAAGTGGTATTGTGTCTCCCTAACCTGATATAATCGTGAAATTAAACCTGACATATTTTATCTGCTTCCTTTTCCTCTTTAGTGGAAATATTTCGTGGACACAGCATACCGAAGAATTTCAGGTCCCTTTTAAATTATTAAAAGTAAAGCAGGACACCCTTGCTGTGGAGAACATTATCGATAATGCCAAAGTTTTATTTTCCGGCACTAAAAAAGATGTAAAAAGCACTCCCGGTGACATCTTTTGGGTGCAACTGGATTTTTCGGAACATCTGGATCTTTTAAGCCTAAAAGAACATTGGTATATCTATATTGAATATCTCAACAGGGCACAAATATATTATCAGGATCAAAACACAATCCGTTCCACCGTTTTGGGAAGTTTTGAAACCGGCAAGGCTTTTACCGGTGAATTTCCTTTTACACAAGAACACCTCATAGATTCCAAATACCTGTATTTAAAAGCTGAAAAACTGAATGTCAAATACAACTTCAGCAAGCACCCTTTTAAATGTTACAGTGATACCGTTCAGCATTATAAGCAAAACTATATTTCAAGATTTCATTTTAACAGCAAAGCATTAACGTATTTTTTCCTTGGGGTTTCGCTCATAATTACAATCATTGCTTTGACCATATATTTCATCAACAGAAAAAAAGACTATCTGTTGTATGTGCTCTATGTAACCTGTATGGCTGTATATTTTGGAAGGTTTGTTTTTGAATCGTATACAGACACATTTGGAAGTTTCTCTTTTACTACCTTTTTCCTGAATAATTTTTTTGAAATACTTTCAAATATATTTTACATCCTCTTTGTAAAGTATTATCTCAACACTGCTGCACGCTATCCAAAACTCAATACAGGCATCCGTTTTGCAGTACTGTTTTTGACGGTTTTATTACTCTTTGACAGTGCCGTGCTGTTGATGCAAAATTTCAGTTTACACGCGTTTTTACTGGACATAAGAGCAGTTATCATAACAACTTTTGTCGTTTTGAGCATTGTTTATCTCTTGTTTCATTTAAAGAACAAGCTCACTTATTTCATTGTTTTTGGCTCCTTTTTTTATTCAGCAGGGTCTGTAATGGTTTTTTTAACAGGATATGCCTATTATGTAAAAACAGGAGCCCTTATTGAGATTATTATTTTTGGTCTGGGTCTGGGATATAAGATAAAATTGGAATATCAGGAAAAAATCGCCGCTCAGCAAGAAGCCATTGAGAATTATATCAAGGCATTAAGAGCACAGATGAATCCGCATTTTATCTTTAATTCCCTCAGTTCCATTCAGCATTTGATTTTAAAGAGTGATACCTCTGCAGCGTTGAAATATCTATCAAAATTTAGCCAACTGATGCGATCAACTCTGGAAAACTCCATTGAAAAGAATGTCACCTTAGCTGAAGAAATCAAGTTGCTGGAAACCTATCTCGACTTGGAATCCCTTCGATTTGACGGTAGTTTTTCATATGAAATCAATGCTGAAAAACACCTCGACACCCAACTGCTGGAAGTGCCCTTACTCATCATCCAACCCTTTGTGGAAAACGCCATTCTTCACGGTTTGCTTCCTAAAAAGGATGGTGAAAAAAAAGTAACCATCACATTTTCAGAAGATATACACTATATCACGGCAACCATAGAAGACACCGGCATAGGCAGAAAAGCAAGCAACTCACTTTATGAAAACACCACAAAACCAAAAAAGATTTCAAGGGGCATTGAACTCACTGAAAAACGCATTGAAGTTTTAAAATCTCAAGAATACGAGGTAGAGGCCTATAAAATTGAAGACCTTACAGATGCCTCAGGAAATGCTGCCGGAACTAGGGTTATTGTAAAAATACCAAAAAATTAATCTTATGGATTTAAAAGCAATCATCGTCGAAGACGAAACGCATAGCCGGGAAACACTCAAAAACCTGCTCGAAAAATTTTGTGAAGGCGTGGAGGTTATTGGTTTGGCCGCTTCCGTTAAGGAAGCATTGGAGATCATTCCCAAAGCCAAACCTGATGTGGTCTTTATGGACATAGAGCTCCAGTCAGGCACCGGATTTGACATCCTTACCCAACTGCCCGAAATTAATTTTGAAGTGATCTTCACCACCGCTTTTGACCAATATGCCATCAAGGCCGTTAAATTCAGTTCGCTGGATTACTTATTAAAACCCATTGACCTGGAAGAACTTCAAAACGCTGTTGAAAAAGCTAAAAAGATCAAAAACCGAATGGAATACAATCGGCAGTTGAAAACACTTTTGCAAAACATCAACCAACCCAAACTCTCCAAAATATGTCTGGCTACAGCAGACGGATTTGAGTTTATAAACACCAACGAAATACTGTATTGTGAAGCGGGGGGCTCATACACGACGTTTGTTTTGGGTAACGGAAAAAAACTTCTGGTAAGCAAGCATTTGAAGGAATATGAAAATATGTTAACAGACCAACATTTTATGCGGGTGCACAACAGTTACCTCATCAACCTCAAAGAAGTCAAAAAATATGTCAAATCAGATGGTGGGTATATTGTAATGAATAATGACGACATTGTGAGTATTTCCAGGAACAAAAAAGAAAAATTTCTGGATGCTATGCAAATGTTGATTTAAGATTAATCCCATTTAATATTATAACTCTTAAACTCCACAATTTTTCTTATTTTGCATTGCATTAAAATAAGAACAT
Organism: Planktosalinus lacus; assembly: GCF_014640155.1. Taxonomy (GTDB): domain Bacteria; phylum Bacteroidota; class Bacteroidia; order Flavobacteriales; family Flavobacteriaceae; genus Planktosalinus; species Planktosalinus lacus. Next base: position 304,713 of record NZ_BMGK01000002.1, read on the forward strand.
ACTATGAGCACTGTAACCCGCCTTTTTGATTTCCCCTATTACCAGTTGTCAAAAAACAACCTTCCTGATTGTCTTGTAACTAAATATGGAGAGGATTGGATAAAAACTTCCACTGAGGAGTTTATCGATAAAGCCAATGCCGTTTCGCGTGGATTGCTGCGCATGGATGTCAACAAAAACGATAAAATCGCCCTTATTTCAACAAACAACCGTACCGAGTGGAGTATCATGGACATTGGTATATTGCAAACCGGGGCTCAAAACATCCCTATTTATCCCACCATAGGCGAAGAAGATTATGAATATATTTTGAATCATTCCGAATCTATCTATTGCTTTGTTTCAGATCAGGAGGTCTATGAAAAAGTCTTGGCCATCAAAAAAAACGTGCCCAAATTAAAAGAAGTATTTTCTTTTGACACCATCAGCGGGTGTAAAAACTGGAGTGAAGTGGTGGATTTAGGCAATGATGAATCCAATCAGGACGAAGTAGAAGCCAGAAAAGAAGCTGTTGATGAAATGGAACTGGCTACCATTATTTACACCTCCGGAACCACTGGAAAACCCAAAGGGGTGATGCTTTCCCATAGAAACATCGTTTCCAATGTTATTGACAGTGCTCCCCGCATTCCAGTCCAGGAAGGACAGTCCCGAGCGATGAGCTTTCTTCCCGTCTGCCACATCTTTGAACGGATGATCCTTTACATTTATCAGTACCATTCTGTTTCGATTTATTTTGCTGAATCCATTGAAAAAATAAGTGATAATTTAAAAGAAGTCCATCCACACGTGATGTCAGTCGTGCCACGTTTGCTCGAAAAAGTATATGATAAAATTTATGCAAAAGGAACTGAATTAACCGGCCTTAAAAAGAACCTCTTCTTTTGGGCGGTTAACCTGGGGCTTAACTATGAACCTTATGGGGCCAATGGTTGGTGGTATGAAACCAAACTTAAACTCGCCCGAAAGCTTATTTTTAGCAAATGGAAAGAAGCATTGGGTGGCGAACTGGAAGTAATGGTTTCAGGTAGCGCCGCCCTACAACCACGCCTGGCAAGGGTTTTTGCTGCTGCAGGAATTCCTGTGATGGAAGGATATGGATTGACAGAAACCTCTCCTGTTATTACGGTGAACGATCAGCGCAACCAAATGTTCAGGATTGGAACCGTGGGAAAACCCATTCCCCATGTGGAGGTTAAATTCGCCGAGGATGGCGAAATCCTCTGCAAAGGACCCAATGTAATGATGGGCTACTATAAAGACCCGGAAAAAACCGCCGAAGTGATGACCGGTGATTATTTCCATACCGGTGATATTGGAGAAATGGATGCAGACGGTTTCCTGAAAATAACCGACCGTAAAAAAGAAATGTTCAAAACCAGCGGTGGTAAGTATATCGCGCCACAATTACTGGAAAACGCTATGAAACAATCGCTCTTTATTGAGCAAATCATGGTTATTGGCGATGGTGAAAAAATGCCCGCTGCATTTATTCAGCCTAGTTTTGATTTTGTAAAAGAATGGGCCAAACGCAAAAAAATCGATATCGGTACCTCCCTGAAAGAACTTTGTAATAATGAAAAAGTCATTGCCCGCATTCAGGAAGAAGTAGAAACCTATAACGAACGCTTCGGCCAATGGGAGAAAATAAAACGCTTTGAACTCACCCCGGAAGTCTGGAGTGTTGAAGCAGGTCACCTCACTCCTACTATGAAATTAAAACGAAGGATTGTGAAAGAACGGTATATGGATTTGTATGAAAAGATTTACAATAAAAAGTAAGTTATTTTTTTCCTTTTTAATTCATTAAAACACCCTGTAAATAACGACCTCATTTAAGGTATAATGGTTTTTTTAGTAAAATAAATGTTTTTTCACAACTTTTTAATACATTTATTGTCAACTAACAAAAACCTTCACCAATGAAAACAAATAACTTTTTAGCGTCAGGTTTTGCAGGCGGGATTGTTTACTTCCTTCTCGGTTGGCTATTTTATGGAATTCTATTAATTGATTTCTTTCCAAGCCAAGAAAATGCCGAAGAGATGCAAACCATGTTGATGATTTTTCTGGGCTGCTTGTCTTATGCCTTATTTATCGCTTACATCTATACGAAGTGGGCACAAATTTCAACCTTGGGAACCGGCGCAAAAGCTGGTGCCCTCATAGGACTCTTTATGGGGTTAACCTGGAACTTTTTTGCTATGGCTATGCCCTGCTATCCTGATTACAACTGGAGCCATTTTGGTGCAGATGTAATTGTTATGATTATTTCAAGTGCTATAACCGGTGCAGTAATTGCAGTGGTTAACGGTAAATTAGGTGATTAAATAAACCCTAATTTCCAATTCCCAGACTCCTCCCCCGTGAGGAGTTTTTTTTTACAAAAAATTAATACCCTTTTATTATGCGTGCATAGTATATTTTTGTATCTTTACATTTCATGAGATGTATCTTTTGAGATTATTGCTTCATCAGATAAAAATAAAACCCTCTCTTTAAAGGGAATACATATGAAAGATATTACCATAGATTATGCATTACGCACCACCTGGCAAGCTGTTACACGCATGTATAATGAAGAAGCCTCAAAGTTTGAAAGCACGATGGCCACCGGATTTGCCCTTTTGAGTATCGATCCTGAAGAAGGCACCCCTTCAACATCCTTGGGACCGCGTATGGGCATGGAAGCCACTAGCCTCTCACGCACCTTAAAATCCATGGAAGAACGCGGGCTGATTATCAGAAAACCCAACCCTGAAGACGGGCGGGGCGTATTAATCTACTTGACAGAATTTGGTAAAGAAAAAAGAGAATATTCCAAAGACAGGGTGTTGAAGTTTAATGAGGCAATCAAAAGTCAGATTTCAGAAGAAAAACTGAAACACTTCTTTGAAGTCACTGAAGCCATCAACGAAATGATCTCCAATAAAAAAATATATACAAACGATTTAGTATTTAAAAAATATGAGTAAACGTAGAATTAACAAAGTAGCCGTCATCGGCTCCGGAATTATGGGAAGCGGTATTGCACTGCACTTTGCCAATATTGGCGTGGAAGTGCTCTTGCTTGACATTGTTCCGCGGGAACTGAATGACACCGAACAGAAAAAAGGACTGACCCTTGAAGACAAAGCCGTGCGCAACCGCATCGTGAACGAGTCGCTGCAAAGCGCTGTCAAATCAAAACCGTCACCGGTGTACCACAAGAGTTTTGTAAACCGCATCACCACCGGTAACCTGGAAGACGATATTGCCAAAGTCAAAAATGTAGATTGGATCATAGAAGTGGTCATAGAGCGCCTGGACATCAAAAAGCAAGTATTTGACAATCTTGAAAAACACCGCACACCGGGCACACTCATCACTTCAAACACTTCAGGTATTCCCATCAAGTTTATGAATGAAGGCCGAAGCGAAGACTTCAGAAAGCACTTCTGCGGAACCCACTTTTTCAATCCGCCGCGCTATCTGAAACTTTTTGAAATCATTCCGGGGCCGGACACTTCTCAGGAAGTACTGGACTTCTTAAATGAATACGGTGAAAAGTTCCTGGGAAAAACCTCGGTACTTGCCAAAGATACCCCCGCCTTTATCGGAAACCGTGTCGGGATTTTCGGAATCCAGAGCCTTTTTCACCAGGTAAAAGAAATGGGACTCACCGTTACTGAAGTAGATAAACTTACAGGACCGGTCATCGGCCGCCCTAAATCGGCAACCTTCAGAACCGTTGATGTGGTTGGACTGGATACGCTGGTGCACGTAGCCAACGGTATCTATGAAAATTGCCCAAACGACGAAGCCCACGACCTCTTTAAATTACCTGATTTCATAGAAAAAATGGTTGAAAACAAATGGCTGGGAAGCAAAACCGGTCAGGGATTCTACAAAAAAATTAAAAATGATGACGGCAGCAGCGAAATCAAAGAATTAAACCTCAACACGCTGGAATACCAGTCAACCAAAAAAGCAAACTTCGCTACCCTCGAAAAAACCAAAACCATCGACAAGCCCATTGATCGTTTTCCGGTATTGGTGGACGGTGATGACAAGGCAGGCGAATTCTACCGCAAGAACTTTGCAGGTATGTTTGCCTATGTATCCAACCGCATCCCTGAAATTTCAGACGAGCTCTACAAAATAGATGACGCGATGAAAGCCGGTTTCGGCTGGGAAAACGGTCCGTTTGAAATCTGGGACTCCATAGGCGTTGAAAAAGGACTTGAGCTCATTAAAGCCGAAGGCCTTCAGGCAGCAGACTGGGTAAACGAAATGCTGGCTTCAGGTAATAAAACATTTTACACTGTAAAAGATGGAGCTACCTATTATTATGATATCCCATCAAAAAAACAAACCAAAGTCCCCGGTCAGGACGCCTTTATTATCCTGAACAACATCCGCGAAAGCAAAAAAGTATGGAGCAACAAAGAAGCGTCCATACAAGATTTGGGTGATGGCATCATCAACCTGGAGTTCAACTCTAAGATGAACACCATTGGTGAAGGCGTGCTCGCCGGAATCAATAAAGCCATAGACCTGGCTGAAAAAGAATACAACGGACTCGTGATTGGCAATCAGGCATCCAATTTCTCTGTGGGTGCCAACATCGGGATGATTTTTATGATGGCTGCAGAGCAGGAATATGACGAACTCAATATGGCCATTAAATACTTCCAGGATACCATAATGCGGGTGCGCTACTCCTCCATTCCGGTCATCGTCGCTCCCCACGGGATGTCCCTGGGTGGTGCCTGTGAGATGAGTATGCACGCTGATAAAGTGGTAGCTGCCGCCGAAACGTATATCGGCCTGGTGGAATTTGGCGTGGGGGTGATCCCCGGAGGTGCCGGTTCCAAAGAAATGACCGTGCGCGCCGCAGACACCTTCAAAAAAGACGATGTGGAACTAAACGTATTGCGTGAATACTTCCTGACCATTGGTATGGCGAAGGTAGCTACATCAGCTTACGAAGCCTATGACCTCGGCATCCTTCAAAAAGGAAAAGACGTCGTAGTTGTCAACAAAGACCGCCAGCTCGCTGAAGCGAAAAAACACGCCCTGTTACTTGCAGAAGCCGGTTATACCAAGCCTATCGAAAGAACCGACATCAAAGTACTGGGCAAACAAGCCCTGGGAATGTTCCTCGTGGGAACAGACCAGATGGTCGCCGGGAATTACATCAGCGAGCATGACAGAAAAATCGCCGACAAACTCGCTTATGTCATGGCAGGTGGAGACCTTTCAGAAGCAACACTGGTGAGCGAACGCTACCTCCTCGACCTGGAACGCGAAGCCTTCCTGTCACTCTGTACCGAAAGAAAAACACTGGAACGCATACAGCATATGCTGAAGACGGGGAAACCCTTACGCAACTAGTAAAGTCGCAAGGTGTTGCGACTCAAAAGTAAAGGCGTAAGATTTTACGCCTCAAGAGTAAAGATGAACAAAAAACACAAAGGAAAATACCGCCCAGACACCACCAGAGCCAAATGGTGGGACTACGGAAACAACGGAGCTTACTTTGTTACAATAAATGCATATAAACGCAAACACTACTTTGGAGTAATCAAAAAAGGAGAAATGATACTGTCAGAAATCGGAAATATCGCAAAAAACTGCTGGTTAGAAATACCGGAGCACTTTCCTTACGTTGACCTTGGAGCGTTCGTTGTGATGCCTGACCATGTACATGGTGTCATCATAATCAACAAGCCAAGACACGAAAAAGATGACTATCTCATATCCCGCCCCTCAGTAAAGGCGCAAGATTTTGCGCCTCACTTTGCGCCCCCGAACAACACCTTCGGCCCCCAATCTAAAAATCTTGCATCCATAGTCAGAGGCTTAAAGGTAGGAGTCACTAAAAACGCTCGGAAAATAGACCCAAACTTTGCATGGCAAAGCCGATATCACGACCATATCATAAAAAACGAAATCGAACATAACCATATAGAATCATACATCATCAACAACCCAAAAAACTGGGAAGCGTAAAGGCGCAACATATTGCGCCTCAAACAAAACAACAACAGTAAAAAGGCGCAATATTTTGCGCCTCAACCAAAGAAAGAAGAAAAAAAGAACACAATATGAAAAAAACAGCTTATATAGTATCCGCTTACCGAACCGCCGTGGGCAAAGCACCTCGCGGACTCTTTCGCTTTAAGCGACCTGACGAACTCGCAGCAGAAACCATCCGGTTTATGATGGACAAACTGCCGCAACTGGATAAAACACGCATCGACGACGTTATCGTGGGCAACGCCATGCCTGAAGCCGAACAAGGCCTCAATATGGGACGACTTATCTCCCTGATGGGATTGGATACCGTAGACGTTCCCGGGATGACCGTCAACCGTTACTGTGCCTCCGGACTGGAAACCATTGCTACCGCGACGGCAAAAATCCAAAACGGTATGGCCGATTGCATCATCGCCGGTGGCGCAGAGAGCATGAGTTACATTCCAATGGGCGGATATAAACCCGTTCCTGACTATAAAGTCGCTAAAGAAGGCAATGAGGATTACTATTGGGGTATGGGACTCACAGCCGAGGCGGTTGCTGAAAAGTACAAGGTCTCCCGTGAGGATCAGGACGAATTTGCTTTTAACTCACACCAAAAAGCACTAAAAGCACAGGCCGAAAACCGCTTTAAAGACCAGATTGTTCCCATCGAGATCGAACACACCTTTGTCAATGCCAAAGGTAAAAAGGAAACAAAAAACTACACCGTAGAACAGGACGAAGGCCCAAGAGCCGATACTAACAAGGAAGCTTTAGCAAGGCTGCGACCCGTGTTCGCCGAAGGCGGAAGCGTCACTGCCGGAAACTCCTCACAAATGAGTGACGGCGCCGCTTTTGCAATCGTTATGAGTGAAGAAATGGTCAAGGAACTCAACCTGGAGCCCATCGCCCGCCTAGTGAGCTATGCCGCCGTGGGTGTGGAACCCCGCATCATGGGCATCGGTCCTGTGAAGGCCATTCCAAAAGCTCTTGCTCTAGCCGGACTCAAACAAGATGACCTTTCGTTAATCGAACTCAACGAAGCCTTTGCTTCGCAATCGCTGGCGGTCATTCGTGAACTGGGTTTAAACCAGGACATCGTAAACGTCAATGGCGGCGCCATCGCCCTGGGCCACCCACTGGGATGCACGGGAGGAAAATTAAGCGTTCAACTCTTTGACGAAATGCGCAAACGCGATCTAAACAGGAAATATGGCATGGTGACGATGTGTGTGGGAACCGGGCAGGGAGCGGCCGGGGTTTATGAATTCCTGAAATAGAAAAGAGAGAAGAGATGAAACGCTTACGCCATAATTATAAGAATTTAAAAATTTGGCAATTGGGGTTGGAAATAGCAAATGATGTTTCAGACTTATTAGTTGAATTTCCAAAACACGAAAAGTATGATTTGAGTTCTCAGATGAGTTCCAGCTCCGTTTCAATACCCAGCAATGTAGCTGAGGGCTTTTCAAGGACGAATAAGTCATTTAGTCACTTTCTCGATATAGCATTAGGTTCATCATTTGAACTTGGCACGCAACTTTTAGTAGCAAAACACAGAAAATATATTAATCAAACACAACTTGAAATCTTAGAAAACAAAATTGAAGAGTTTCAGAAGATGACTATGGGCTTTCAAAATAAATTGAATTGAAGTCTTTATTCTCTATTCTATTTTCTCTTTTCTTAATAGACAAATAATAACAAAAGTACCATGGAAAATAATTCAACAAATAAAGAACTCCTCCGAGGTGGCCAGTTTATCGTCAAAGAAACCGCCTGCGAAGATGTATTTACTCCTGAAGATTTCAGTGAGGAACAAAAAATGATGCGCGACTCTGTAAAAGAGTTTGTGGACAGGGAAATATGGCCGCACAAAGAGCGGTTTGAAAACAAAGATTATGACTTCACCGAGGAAGTAATGCGCAAAGCCGGCGAACTTGGTCTGTTGAGCATTGCGGTTCCTGAAGCTTATGGCGGAATGGGCATGGGATTTGTAACCACTATGTTGGTTTGTGACTACATTTCGGGAGCAACCGGGTCGTTCAGTACCGCCTTTGGAGCGCATACGGGAATAGGCACCTTGCCGATTACCCTTTACGGAACCGAAGAGCAAAAACAAAAATACGTTCCAAAATTAGCTTCAGGCGAATGGTTTGGAGCATACTGTCTCACTGAACCCGGAGCAGGAAGTGACGCCAACAGCGGTAAAACCAAAGCCGTGCTTTCGGAAGACGGTAAACATTACAGCATCACCGGTCAAAAGATGTGGATATCCAATGCAGGATTTGCCAAAATATTTATCGTTTTTGCACGCATTGAAGACGACAAAAACATCACCGCTTTTATCGTGGAACGTGACAAAGCCGAAGGAATGACTTTTGGTGAGGAAGAACATAAACTCGGTATTCACGGGTCTTCTACCCGTCAGGTGTTTTTTAGTGATGTGAAAGTGCCCGCTGAAAACCTTTTGGGTGAACGCAACGGTGGCTTTAAAATCGCTATGAATGCTTTAAACGTAGGCCGAATTAAACTGGCCGCAGCTTGCCTGGACGCACAAAGACGTGTGACGAGCAATGCCGTAAAATATGCCAACGAACGCAAACAGTTCAACACTCCCATTGCACAATTTGGTGCCATCAAGCAAAAGTTGGCTGAAATGGCTACCGCTGCTTATGTGGGTGAAAGTGCTTCTTACCGAGCCGGAAAAAATATTGAAGACCGTATTGCGATGCGCGAAGCTGCAGGCAACGGCCACCAGGAAGCTGAATTAAAAGGTGTGGAAGAGTATGCTATTGAGTGTTCTATTCTGAAAGTAGCCGTTTCTGAAGACATCCAAAACTGTTCTGATGAAGGTATCCAGATTTTTGGTGGCATGGGCTTCTCAAAAGACACCCCCATGGAAGCTGCCTGGCGCGATGCACGCATTGCCCGCATCTATGAAGGCACCAACGAAATCAATCGGATGCTCGCCGTAGGAATGCTCGTCAAAAAAGCCATGAAAGGCCACATGGACCTTCTGGGACCTGCAACAGCCGTTGGCGAAGAATTACTGGGCATCCCTTCCTTTGATACACCTGATTATTCTGAATTGTTGGCAGAAGAAAAAGAAATGATTGGCAAACTCAAAAAAGTATTCCTGATGGTAGCCGGCGGTGCCGTGAAAAAGTATGGCCAGGACATCGAAGAACACCAGCAACTGTTACTCAATGCTGCTGATATTTTGATTGAAATCTACATGGCTGAATCTGCCATATTAAGAGCCGAAAAGACAGCTAAACGTTTTGGTGAAGAAACCCAGAATGAACAAGTCGCAATGGCAAAACTGAACCTGTACCACGCCGTGGAGAAAATTACCACCGCTGCCAAAACAGGGATTATCTCATTTGCTGAAGGCGACGAACTCAAAATGATGATGATGGGATTGAAACGTTTTACCAAATACACCAACTATCCGGACATCATTGCCCTGCGAAAAACAATCGCCGAAAAAGTGATTGCAGAGAATAACTATCCATTTTAGTTTCTAGAACCCTTGAAGGGCTCTAAACCCTTCAAAGGCTCATTAAATTTATCTATAACACTGGCGCCCCAACTTATTGGGGCGTTTTCTTTGAATGTGTTTTGAATAACGCACACTTTTTCATAAGTTCATCAAGTCCACAAAATGTTAAGATTACCCTTTTATCCTTTGTATTTGACATATTATGAAATAACTTTACAGTTCTACATCTGTCTAAGAGTTTCTTAAAACAATATTCCAGTACACCCGCTCCAACAGAATACAATTAGATTTAGAGAAACCTAAAAAATAAAAAAATGAACTATTCAGTAACAATTAAGAACCTAAAAAAAATAGACGAACTCCCTAACTCGTGGTCTGAGACCGACTATAAAACACTCCTGGAAAAATTTAATTATCCCGATGCCGGCCAGCTCAAAACAAACGAACTCCAAGAATTTCTTTTCTTGGCAATTGCTGATTTTGAGCCTGAAGAAGCAGCGTCAATTATGCTCGAGTATAAGTTTTCAGAAGTATTGGAAGCCGGGCAAATTGACAATCTTTCACATGAAATACTGCGGGAGAAAATAGCCGAAAACTACTCTGACATTTCCCTACACAAAGGGTTGTTTGAAGTCAATCAATTGCTTTATAAAGCATACAACGGTAAGTTTCCTCATACACAGGCCAACTCCATTACCTTTGAACTGGTCGCTGAAGATGAAGACCAAACTGAAATCACTAAAGAAATAGTCATTAAAGCACTTAGTGCAGGGCTAAAGGACAGCAACCTGATCCACCGCCTTTTTGAAACACAATTGCAAGGCAAAGCCCCTTTTCCCGAAGCCCAACATATGCTCTGGGAACTACTAGATAAGGGAGAACAACAATATGAGGCCATCACTTCAGAAAAGTGGATTCAAAAAGAAGACTTTACAGCACCTGAGTTTAAAACCACGATCCGATTCTTTGAGGAAGAAGAAGATGAGTTATAAAACAGCCCACTTTTTTCTAAGCATTTTAGTGTTCCTTTCGATTGAAATAAAACGAAACGGAAAATTCAAATCTTACATTGCAAAACCAACTTATCTATTCATTTAATATTGATTAAAATGTAAGCTGAAAGCCTAAACCATTCGTTGAGAATACTAGATGGGTATCCGGGCTGAAATTTCTGGTTTTAGAAACCCCTATAGATTCATTATACTTAGTGACAGCATTCTTTAGGTTTCTTTTGGTCCCTTTTTGTAGAGGTATAGTCGCAGTAAAAAGTGCTAAACCGGCCCCTGCAAAAAACCAATTTGCTTCAAGATCTGGGCTAAATTCCAGTCCAACGGAAACTCCAATTAAAGCCCCGGAAGCAAAACTAATAAGTGCAGCTCCAGTATGATTAGCTCTAGCTTTTTGCATTAATTTTTTAGTTTCGGGTGTGTTGCTCATTAATTTTTCAGCTTCTTTTAATGACAATTTATCGTTCCCTTGTTGAACATAAAACCCTCTCCAAAAGTCTGATTTAAACTCCAATGGAGTGGTGTTTTGCTGACCATAAAGTGTAATAACTGTAAAAAAAAGTGTTAGGCAAAATAGGAAATGACATTTCATAGCTTCTAATGATCAATTTTTTTGCCCAAAAATAATCTTTCATTAGTAAATAGACTATGTTAAAACATGAAAAAAAACACTATACCTTTAAACTGAAACCAATATTATCATTTTCAATCAACAAAATACATCTTTAGCTTCCCCCTGTTTTTTACATCAATTTCACCGCGATATTCACACACCCAGCTATCTTTTATCAATTCATAGGTGCCTTCACTGATGTTTATTTTTCCGGGTTCAGACATAGATTCCATTCTGGAAGCAACATTGACGGTATCACCCCAAATGTCATAGGCAAACTTTTTACTGCCCACAACCCCCGCCACTACCGGACCGGAGTTAATGCCTATCCTGATATCAAAAGTCAGGTCATTGACGGCTATATTGTTTTTTGTTTCTTCAACAAAAGCAGTAATTTCTTTTGCCGCCAGGATCATTTTATGGGCATGGTTGTCTTCAGTTACATTCAATCCACCGGCACACATATAGGCGTCTCCAATGGTCTTGATTTTTTCCAATCCGTGTTTTTCTATAATAGTGTCAAACTTTGAAAAGTAAAAATCAACGGTTTCCACCAGTGTTTCCGGTGAGAGGTTTTCAGAATAGCTGGTGAATCCTTTAAAATCTGTAAATAAAACCGTCACAAGCCCGTGTTTCTTTGCTTTGACCTTTCCATATAATTTTAATTCATTAGCAGTCTCTTCAGGAAGAATATTAAGCAGTAATCGGTCTGACTTGTCCCGTTCTTCCTCAATAATTCTTTTGGTTTTTCTGATAAACAGATACCTTCTGTACCAGAGTATGGCTAGTATTGCAATAAAGATTAATACAATGGCAATGGAGTAAGTAACAATGCGTTGGTTCTTTCTTTTTTGTTCCAGCAGATCAACTTCTATTTGCTTTTGGGATACTTCAAAGTTCGTTCGTAAATCTGCTATTTGCTGCACGTTTTCCAAATTAATGACACTGTCTCTGTAAGCAATGTGTTCTTTGTAATGTTTTAAGGATGCTTCCTGATTGCCAGCTTCTTCATAAAGTTCAGAAAGGGTTAAGTTTGCATCACTAATCTGTTCTTTCAACTTGTATTGAGTAGCTAAATCCAGACTTCTTTGCGCATAATTCAAGGCAGCAGAAAAATCCTTTCGCCTTGAGTAAATATCAGACATATAGGTCAGGTAAACTGTAATGGGGTAATAGTCTTCCAGTTCCTCCAGTAACACCAAGGCCTCATTGATGTGTTGTTCTGCCAGAGCATCCTTGCCCTGTTCTGCATACACCATTCCCACATTTCCCAAATTATAGGCCGTGCCTATGGGATAATTTACCTGCTTAAAAAGCAAACCGGATTCTTCAAAATAATCAAGCGCCTTGTCAAAATGCTCGTTTTTAAATGCTTCGTCACCCGCATTGAGTAATGCAGATGCCAGCGTGAGCGAATCATTGGTTTCTCTTAAAATGTCAATGGATTTTGAATAATAGCTTTCGGCATTGCTTGCATTTCCTATGGTGGAATACACATCGGCTATAGTTAGATAAGCACCTCCCTCAAAAGATTTATCATTTATGCTTGAAGCTGCTTCACTTGCTTTTATATAGGACTCCAGCGCCATCGTTAAATTACCACCTCGTTGATACACCTGCCCTCTTATGCTATAGCCTCTGTAGAGATAAATATAATCTTCACGCTTCCGGGATAATTCTATTAATTCATTAGCATACTTTAATGATTCTTCTATATCATTGGCGGTATTGAAGGATAAATTGCGCAGGAGTTCCAGTTCATCAACTCCGGTTGTGTTTCCTTCCTCATAAATAACTTTCAGGCTGTCTGCTACGTTCCGGTCCTGAGCAAAACTAACTTGAGTGCAAAGCAAGAGGCAAGCTACTAAAACATACCTGCTATTGCTTTTGAAAAACATGGTTGAATTATTTGTTAATCATAATTTTTGGATCCTGATTGTAGGTAACATTATCCACTGTATAAGTGATACCATAAGTTTCTATGGTTCCGGCGGGGAATGCTCCTATCTCCCCTTTCCAGGTTCCGTCTGATTGTATAGCAGGAAGCTTTTTGAAGACATTACTCCCTCCGGTTTCATAAATATTGGATATTGCTCCCACATCGCCTGCTTTTTGAAAGACGACAACATTACCGGATTGAACAGATGTTGTTAGATTATCATCTTCTGTTTGGGTACTACCCACATTTACTCCATCTGAAATGGTGGGTGGATATGGAACAGCTGACGTTGCGCTAATGGTAATGGTTACTTTTTTTGGACCTGAATGACACATGATAAAATGTTTTTGTTGGTTAATAGACAGTTAAGATAATTAAAGGAATAATATAAATTTCATTTTTTTATATGAATCACTCCATTTTCTGTCCGAAAGCAACCTATTATTTATCAACCGTTAAGTACAATTGAAATTTTTCGTTAAATTATCAAGTATTATACAAGTACATTATTTCCTACAAAACAACTTTTTAGGATGATTTAAGCTCAAAATAACGGGCGGCACCCTTATTAAACTCCGGTACATACCTAAAACCCAGAAATTTAAACCAACTGATTTGACCGGGATGCTCAGAAGCCGAATATATTACACAGGTACACCCCTTATAATTTGATGTTTCCTGCTTTAACAGCGCCCTCAAATCAAAACTTATTTTTAATGCATATTCATCCATAAGCTTTCCGGCAATAAAAAATGTTTCATACTTTTTTATCCCTAAAACATAAAACCCTAAAATCGCAATAGGTTGCCCATCAAAAGTTTTCCAGATTTTTGAAAATCCGTCTATTTCACACAATTCAAGTTTGTTGACCACAAAATCATGTGCTCCCTCGATGCTATACTTGTCCTGAAGCTTCCATTCACTTTCGGTAAGATACCATGGGTTATTTAAAATAAATAAAATGTCACCGGTGCTTATTTCACTATGAATCTGACACATACCTTTGGGTTTAAAGCAAACTTATTACGCAACAACAAGATACAATGTTTTTTTGTGTGAAGGATTGCGCCGCATAAAAAAGCAATGACCCTCCAAAATATTAAAACCTGCAGCACCTCATTCATAGCCCCTTCATATCAGGAAACGACTACAATTTTCATATCTTTATAAAAGAATTGTAATATATGACTCCCGTGATGCACCCGCTCATTCAAGCCGAAACCCTTTGCAGTATGCAGGACGATAAACATCTTGTGGTAATACACGCCGGTTTTGGCGAAACGGCTTATGCCAATTACCTGAAGAAACACCTCAAAGGCACCCGGTTTGTCGAGTTAAATACAGATTTGTCAGACATTAAAGAAAATGCCGCTCAAGGCGGAAGACACCCCTTACCGGCCGTTCAGGCCTTTGCAAGACGGGTAGCCCGGCTGGGCATTACAGCCCAAAGTCATGTGGTGGTGTATGATGAGAACAAAGGTGCCAATGCAGCTGCACGGTTTTGGTGGATGCTCAAAGCCCTGGGGCATCAAAAAGTACAGGTGTTGGATGGCGGGCCTGAAGAAGCTGAACAGGCAGGGTTTCCAACGGATACCAACATCCCTGAGGTGCAACCCGCAACAGCTTATACAACTGAACAGTGGCTGCTGCCCACAGCAAGCCTGGATGAAGTCACCCGGGCTTCAGAAAAAAATACTGTAACGATTATCGATGTGCGCGAACCCCAACGCTATCAAGGCATCACCGAACCCATCGACCTTATAGCCGGTCATATTCCCGGGGCGATTAATAAACCTTACCAACACAACCTCAACACCCACGGAAGGTTTAAAGAGGCCTCTGAGCTCAGAAAAATGTATCAGGAATTTACAGCAGACACAACCCTTGTTCATTGCGGTTCGGGCGTTACGGCTTGTCATACCCTACTTGCATTTGCGGTGGCAGGCCTTCCTATCCCCAAACTGTATGTGGGTTCCTGGAGTGAATGGTCCCGCAACAACAAACCCATGGCAACCGGTACCCACTCAAAAGGCACTTCTTAATACCTTGCCGTAGTGGCAGCATTATAATTAAATTATTTCTTAATCAGTTTTTTTGTGATTTGCTTGTTACCGGATGTGATTTTTAAGAAATAAACCCCCGGCTTCAGACGTGAAATATCCAACATTCCGCTTAGAGAAACTTCAGAAGTATCCTGCTGTGTCAAGACCACCTGCCCTTTAAGACTGATGATTTCTACCACATAATCATTAGTAACACCTTGTCTGTCAAAGTGAATATAATCCCCCGCAGGGTTGGGGTAAAACGTCACAGCCTCTACTCCTAACTCTGGAGTGGATAAGTTTTCATCTGCAAAAATCGTAAAACTGGTAAGTGCAAAAGCACCATAAACTGTTTCGGTGCGGGCATACATTGTTTGTGGATTGGTTATATTTTCATAAGCTTCAGGGGCATCAACACCATTTGTTTTGTTTTGAGCATCTGTTTCTGTTTCGTAAAATGTAACCTCCAGGCCGCTTTGCGTTCCTGTTATTTCAGGAATCAACAAGGTCAGGTCAAACTGGGCTATCCCATCGCCGTCTGCATCAAAGACAACAAAATCGTCTTCCAGCACTACGGGTACACCGGGAACAGTATCTACAGCGATAAGCAATGGTTCAATTGAAAAACATCCCGTATCCAGGTTTTCTACCCTTACATAAATTGTTTGTTCTGGTGTTTCTATATTTTCATACGTGGTAGTAAGGGCAATTGGGTTTTGGTTAGTTTCAGCGTCAGACAAAATTTCAAAATAATAAAAAACAATGTTTTGAGAAGTATCAGCAATCTCACTCTCCCTGATGGTTAAATCAAATAGTTCATGGCCATCCCCATCAGTGTCTATAAGGACTATGGGATCTGGAGTGTTTGTTTCCGGAAGGAAAACAACCACAAGTTCTAACCCGGTAACAGCATACTCCCCTGTCACAATGGCTTCTACCCTGCCAAATACAGTTTGAGAATAGGGGTCTATATTAGTATAATTTAATGGCGATAATGTAAAAGTTCCTGCCTCGGCATCTGCTTGTGTTTCGTGAAAAGTTAATTGAACCTCCGTTTGACCACCAATAATTTCAGCTTCAGCCATCGACAAATCAAACGTAGCAAAACCGTCATTGTTAGTATCACAAGTGGTTAAAGGGCTGGGTGGATATGCCGTCACTTGTGCATTAAGCCACTGGCTTCCTGTTAATAAAAGGAGGAGCGAAATAGTTTTCATAGGATACACGTTGTTTTTATAATCCGGTAAATATATCTAAAAAATAGTATAGCCTCCATCCCAACTATGCAAAATATAGCTTTGAAAGCTCCTGATTTCAATTAAAAATAAAAGATCGCGCTATCTATTTGTAAATAATAAAAAAACAACTAACCTGAATCTACATGCAAGCCCTTTACAGCGAATTTTATTCAAAAATAAAAAAAAACAGACCACGTTTAGAACAACCAAACAAAATTTGATGTACATTTTAGCTTACTTTATACTATATGTCTGAATACCAACACTTTAATTAGTATGATTATAATTATAATATTCTTATTTATTTTTAATATATAATTAATTATTTGTAATTATTTAACAAATATTAGTGTTTATTTTTCAATAACTGATGTATCTTTGCGCCGTATAATTAATAACACATACATCCAAAATGAAAAACATTTTAATGATTCTGGTCATCGTTGCAGTTGCAATGACTTCTTGTAACAATGACAAACAAGTTTTATCATCTTCATTTGATGAATTACAAAAAGAAAGTGACAGCCTACATCAGATGCACACAGCTCTTAAAAACAACCATGCTAAGCACTCACAAGCTTATACAGCGTTGGCAGAGCGTTTGAAAGGCTCACCACTTCAGGATTCAACCTGGTTGGAAACTCTTGCAAGCCAAGAAGTAATGTTGAAAAGTCACGAAGCTGAAATCCAAAAAGTAGAACAACTTCTTGAAGGCCACAAAGAACTTAAAGCCAATTTCTCTGGACTGACTACTGAAGAAATGCAGGCGCAGATTGATGCAATGAGAACTGACCTTGAAGAAATCAGAAATTCACAAAGCAATTTGAGCGCTGACCATGAAGCACTGAACAATGAATTGGTGCAAATAGAAGAAGGGTTCAAAAAACAGGAACTGACTGCTGAAGCAAAGCAATAAACTTTTGACATCGTAAAACGCAGGACCCAACTCTAGAAGTTGGGTTTTTTTTTAATACAGAATCCTATTTTCTTCTAGAAGTTCATATGAGATTAAATATCTAAAACCCCAAACACTTACAAAAGGAATTCATCGGGATGGTATTAAAAGAAAGGGTTTAAAAACGCTTCCAAACTATTAAACTTCTACCAGATTATTAAACTTTTTCTTATAAGCCACCGGACTCAAACCGGTTACTTTTTTAAAAGTAGAACGGAAAGCCTTGGTGTCGTTATAGCCCACATCAAACATCACCTCGTTGACATTCTTGGTGCTGCTTTCCAGACTTCGTTTGGCCACCTCCATTTTCACCCGTTGAATATATTCTGAAATGGTATTGCTGGTTGCACTTTTAAAACGACGTTCCAATGTCCTTCTGCTTAATGCAAACATAGATGCCAGCTGCTCTACATTGATTTTATCCTCAAAATTGTTTTCAATAAACTCCTGTGCTTTTTTAACCGGTTCGTCATTGTGATCTTTCTGTCCTTCAAAGATGATAAAGGGAGACTGGCTATCCTTTTCAATATCAATCATAAAAGTTTTGGCTGTTAAAACAGCTACCTCACGGCCTGCATATTTTTCGATAAGGTATAGCAAGAGGTTTAAAAAGGAATAGGCACCCCCACTGGTGTATATGCCGCTGTCCTCGGTCATGATTTTATCATCCACCAGTTGTACTTGTGGATATAGTTTTCTAAAATGATCAGCGTGTACCCAGTGGGTAGAGCATTGTTTGCCATCCAGTAAACCCGAGGAAGCCAGAAAAAAGGCAGCCACGCACAAGCTGGCAATCTCTGCACCGGCTTCATAGTGTTTTTTTAACCAGGGAATGAAATCCTTATTGCTTTCATCGATATTTCTAGGTTCATCGTGAATGGCCGGAATGATAATCAGGTCTGTTTTTTTGATATCACTGATAATTCGCGTGGGATTTACAGAAAACAAGCCATTGGTTTGGTTTGTGGGAATGGATAAACCCACCAGTTCCACTTCAAATATCGGCTCCCTCCCCTGCCTGGTTAAAAAACCATTGACCTGATTAAAAATCTGATGGGTCCCTACAATATTGACCAAACTTGTATGCCCTACAGGGATTAAAATAGAAACATGCTTTTTCATTTTTCACGTG
Source organism: Planktosalinus lacus (assembly GCF_014640155.1). Taxonomy (GTDB): domain Bacteria; phylum Bacteroidota; class Bacteroidia; order Flavobacteriales; family Flavobacteriaceae; genus Planktosalinus; species Planktosalinus lacus. Next base: position 323,147 of record NZ_BMGK01000002.1, read on the forward strand.
ATTAGGTACTATAAAAATATAAAAAATGTCGCACACAACCCTTTAAGTACTAAATAAGCACATTCATTTTTCTAATAATAACTTTTGTATACCCAAAAGTCTCCATTATATTTATTACCCTTTTATAACTTGCCACCCAAAAAAGATTAAAAAGTTTATTCAAAGAGAAAAAATTAAAATCCATAACCATGAAAATATCCCTAACTGTAAACGCAAAAATACAAATATCAAAACCCGCTACTGAAGTATATGAAGCCATTGTCAATCCTGAACAGATGACCCATTATTTCATTTCCAAAGCAACCGGCCCTATGGAAGAGGGAAAAACACTCCTATGGCAGTTTCCGGAGTTTACAGATGAGTATCCGGTACGGGTTGGGAAAATGCAAAAAAACAAACTCATTTCCTTTTACTGGGATACCGATGGTAAAGAATACCTTGTGGAAATAAACCTCACACCCAAAGGAGACACGACAATAGTAAGTGTCACAGAAAGCATTGGAACCAATGACGAAGCCGGTATCAAATGGCTTAAGGGGAATACTGAAGGCTGGGCAAACTTTCTCGCCTGCCTCAAAGCCTGGCTTGAATATGGCATCAACCTGCGCAAAGGTGCTTTTGGTTTTTACAAAAAAACATAAAGTGTATTTACATTTTGTAAAACAATAGTGCCTTCTTTTTACCTCCTGACAAACCGCTGGCACTCCACTGTTCAATTTTTGACATCAATCTTGTAATTTTAAACTCCTAACCAAAAACAACCTTATGAATAAAGAAATCCAACCGGAAGCTACCCTGATCGGGCTTTCGTTACAACGAAAAACAACCAATAAAAATAACCAATCTGCTAAGGATTGCGGCATGCTCTGGCAGCAATTTGAAACCGGAAACTATTTTGACAAGATCCCAAACAAGCTCACCGGTGAAATCCTTGCCGTGTACCACGATTATGAAGGCGACCACACCCAACCCTACAGCTATTTTATTGGGTGTAAAGTAGCCTCGGGAACTCAAGTGCCCGAGGGCCTGGACAGCCTCCAAATGCCCGGCGGCCTCTACACAAAAATTGTGGCCCACGGCAAAATGCCCGATTGTGTGGGAGATGCCTGGAGAACCATCTGGAATACCCATCACCCACGGGCATACAAACCCGACTTTGAAGTCTATGACGAGCGCTGTGCCGACTGGAACAATGCCGAAGTGGACATATACCTTTCCATAACTGAATAAAACCTTAAAAATATGGATACCCTGAACGAAGAAGAAATCAAAGCCCTGGCCGCACAACTAAGCTGTCCGCAAGGGGAAATGGGAACCGTTGTTGGAGAACGAATGCACACCAACAACCTGCAAATGACTTTGAACACCTTTAAAAGCCTCAATCTCAAAAACAACAATAGGGTACTTGAAATCGGCCCCGGAGCCGCCGCCCATGTGCCTCTTATTTTAAATACTGCCAAAAATATAAGCTATCACGGACTCGATATCTCTGAACTTATGGTACAGGAAGCCCAAAATATAAATACCGAAAACATTTCCAAAAAAAACGCTTTCTTTCATCTCTATGACGGAACACACATTCCCTTTCCCGAAGCTCTCTTTGATAAGGTGATGACCGTAAATACCATTTACTTCTGGGAACACCCCGATAAACTCCTCAAAGAAATTAAAAGAGTGATGAAACCCAAAGCTGTATTTTGCATTTGCTTTGGTAAAAAAGAGTTTATGGAACAACTCCCTTTTACAAAATACGGTTTCAGGCTCTACAGTTCAGAAAAAGCACAAGAGCTAATTACAAACGCCGGTTTTGAAATCCTAAAAGCTACAGATGTTAGCGATGAGGTAGAGGTTAATGAAGACAAAACGATGGAGCGGTTTTTTAGTATACTGACGGTGCGAAAAACATAATTTCACATTTATTGTCCCCCCTGACAAACCGCTGTCACTCCCCTGTTTTACCTTTGTTGTTCAAGAATCAATAACCTTTAAAACAACTAATTATGAGTAACACAGCAACCAACTCGACAGTACATCAGGTAATCACTCCGGCAGAATTATTGGAACATTGGCAGGGGCACCGCAGCCTTACCCGCCGGGTCATAGAAGCCTTTCCCGAAAAGGAATTTTTTAACCACAGCATTGGCGGGATGCGCACCTTTGCAGAACTCACCATGGAACTGCTCGCCATTGCCGGTCCCGGAATCAAGGAAATAGCCACGGGAGAAACCAGCCCTCTTCAGGAACATATCGAGCACGGAAACAAAAAAACCTTCCTGCTGGAGCTATGGGATAAAGCCACTGAGGAGATCAATACCCATTACAAACAAATCCCCGTAGAACGTTTTCACGAAACCATCAAAACCTTCGGGCAGTATGAAGGCACCGTCATCTCCTCTATCTTCTACTTTATAGACAATGAGATCCATCACCGCGGACAAGGCTATGTCTACTTACGAGACCTGGGCATCGAACCGCCATATTTCTGGGAACGTTAAAAATTGTAGCAATGAAAACAGTACTGGTATTTAAAACATCGGTAAGTAAAAAAAAGAGATCAGGAAACTAAAACCTGTATTGAACGAACTCCTGCCCAAAGGGAACCATTGGAATTTTGATCTGGAGGACTGTGACAACATCCTGCGCGTGGAAACCCAAACACTTCACCCTGCCCGTGTTTTAAGTGCCTTGCACACTATGGGGTATATGTGTGAGGAACTGCATTGATTGGAACTCAGTTTTAAAACATTAAGAAGTTAAGGTAAGTTAAGACAATCAGCACTTAATGATCCTTAATGACTTAATGGTTTATTTTTGCAAGTGTATTATAAGCCCTTTATAACAACTTCGATATTTTCAAGACCGTATTCCAGTTGCGGGTGGTGATGTCTTTGTCATAGGTCTTTTCAAGAATGTTCATGACATCTGTGGTTTTGGTTTTGGAAACATCCAGGTAACTGATGACCTCGCTTCCTGTAAACCTGATGATATGGAAAGTCACATCTGAGGAAACCCAGTGCAAATCCAATGGGTTCTCTTTATGGGGCTCTTTGATATAAGTCACATACAAACGGATGTCCTTATGAACTTCAACATCTTTAAAGGGTTCTGATGCGACCATTTTAAGAACCTCCTCCCCTTTTCTTACCACAACAGGTACGGGAAAACCAAACGTTTGTTCCAATTGGTCACTTAGTTGAGCCTCCAGTATCTTAACGTCCGTTTCCTTGCCGGTAAACACCACATTACCGGAATTAAGCAGGGTTTTCACCTTCTGAAAACCCATGGCTTCCATCATGGCTTTGAGGTCAGCCATAGGGACTTTCTTATTCCCGCCCACATTAATACCACGCAGGAGGGCGATATAGGCTTGATGCATAGTTATTTATTTTTTAATGTGCCTTAAGCAAGCTACCGTTCACTCAAAACGGCTTTCATACTGGGTCGTGCCGACCATATGAACGATTAGTTATTGTAAAACGTATTTCACCCAACATTTTTAATCCACTTTATTCAATACGGATTGCCAAGCTGTCAATTTCCAAGTTCCGTCAACTTTACACTGAACTTCCAAAAATCTAATTGTAAAGTCAGTTCGCCCTAAGTTAACCTCCACTTTTCCCGTTAAAACTGCTGTTTCTCCATATATTCTTATCTCAACATCTTTTGGAATGAATGAAATATAATTGATTCTTCCAGATTTTATTGTTTCAAGATATCCCGTCTTTGTTTCAGTCCAACCAGTTGTATGAGCATAAGTCAGGTCATCGTTTAAAAGCTCATTTAATTTATCAATATCAGCGTCAATCATTGCTGAAATTCTTGAAGATTGGGCGTTAAGAACTTCTTGTTTTAAGATGTCGTTACTTTCTTTTTGAGCGAATCCGATATTAAAAGAAATGAACAACATCAGTATCGTGAATTTTAGTGATTTCATAATTTTATTATTCCATATTCCCATAGAGTAAGGTTTTGTCATAGGTTTTACAACGGTCGCAGCTAAACGAAGTGTGCAAATCCCACACCCGGCAAACAACCCATTATTTTTTATTAGCCCTAAAATTACAAAAAATACAACTGCATAACCCGCACATTTTGTTTAGCTGATGTTGCAGAATTTACTTCTTCAGCGTTTCCCTCCGTAGGTTCACCGGAGGAGAAAGCCAACCAATCACTATTCACCAATCACCAATTATAAAAGGGCCTGTTACTCTTGTCATAGACTTTAGTTTTAAAATAAGACCAAAAGACTAGAAAAACATATTTTATAGCATATTTATAACGTATATATAATGTATCTATAGCGTATGTATAATGTATATATGACGTATTAAATAAATAAAATTAGTATAAAATAAGCATCTTAAAGGCATAAAAACCTTTACATTCAATTAACCTTCCCCTCACAATTGAAATACATAACTGTAGTTCCTTTGCAGTAAAAACAATGGATTTACTTTTATATGCATTTGCCGCACTCTTCTCTATAATGAACCCACTGGGCACCGTACCCATATTTGTGGGACTCACTCAGGAAGAAGACACCGCTGAACGCAAAAAAACTGCCCTGCTCACGGTCATCAATGTATTGGTCATTATGCTCATTTCATTTTTCCTCGGCAAATACCTCCTGGAGTTTTTCGGGATCAGCCTCAATTCACTCCGCATTGCCGGTGGGCTCATCATTGTTTCCTCGGGCTTTGCACTGCTCACGGGGAGCTTTGCCAAACACAAAGGCATGAAAAACAAACGGGTGCAAAAAGACCTCTCTCAGCGCGAGCGCTTTTCACTTACACCCCTCGCCATCCCTATGTTGGCCGGTCCGGGTTCTATCTCTTTGCTTATCTCCTTCCAGCAGGAATATCAACAAACCACAGAAATACTCTTTATCATACTGGCAATAACACTCACCTGCCTGCTAACCTTTTTGATACTGCGCAGCGCTTACCTCATCGTAAAAGTGCTGGGCGCCTCAGGCATCAATGCCATTTCAAGAATCATTGGTTTCATAGTCATCGCCATCGGTATTGAATATATCAGCTCCGCTGTTATTGAAATCTTTAGAATAGGGGCTGCCTATTAAAACAAAATGCCCTTAACTCATTTTTAACGTTAAATTTCAAAGGGAATGCGTACATTTAAAAGAAAATACCTTGAAAATACTTCTCACCGGTGCCAATGGCTACATAGGCAAACGCCTGCTAGTACATCTCCTCGATCTCAATCATGAGGTAATTTGCTGCGTTAGGGATAAAAACCGAATGGATGTCGATGCATCAGTTAAAAACATAAGTTTTGTCGAAATTGACTTTCTGGATGAAGTGCAGGCAGATAAAATACCCAAAGACATCGACCTGGCCTATTACCTCATCCACTCCATGAGCGCGTCCACTCAAGATTTCGATCAAAAAGAAGCCCGCTCCGCTGAAAATTTCAACAGCTATATGGCACACACCTCGGTGAAACAAGTCATCTACCTCAGCGGCATAGTTAACAACGAAGAATTGTCAAAACACCTTACCTCCAGAAAAAAAGTGGAAGACATTCTTTCGCAAGGCAATTTTAAACTCACCGTTCTAAGAGCGGGAATTGTAGTGGGCTCAGGAAGCTCATCATTTGAAATCATTCGGGACCTCTGTGAAAAACTGCCGGTGATGGTGGCACCCAAATGGCTTGAAACCAAAACACAGCCCATTGCCGTGCGGGATGTAATTGCATTGCTCACAGGAGTTATTTTAAATGAAAAGTGCTATAACAAATCCTTCGACATTGGCGGGCCCGATGTACTCACTTACAAAGAAATGCTCCAAAAATACGCCAAAGTAAGAAAGCTCAAATTATGGATTATCTCAGTACCATTGATGTCTCCCCGCCTTTCTTCATATTGGTTATATTTTGTAACTTCAACCACTTATTCACTGGCAGTCAATCTGGTAGACAGCATGACAACCGAAGTGGTCGCAAAAAACAACGACCTCCAAAAACTGTTGAATATTGAACCCATTTCCTATGAAGAAGCCATTGAAAAAGCTTTTCAGAAAATAGAACAAAACCTGGTGGTCTCAAGCTGGAAAGACGCGCTTATTTCGGGGAGGTTCAACGATTTGAAACAACACATTAAAGTGCCGGAATACGGATGTCTCAAAAATGTAAAAACCATCAAGGTTAACGATGTAAACCGGGCACTTGAAAACATCTGGTCTATTGGAGGCAACCGGGGCTGGTATTATGGAAATTGGCTGTGGAAAATTCGCGGCTATTTGGACCTTATGGCAGGAGGTGTGGGCTTAAGACGCGGTCGCACGCACCCTGATAAAATATTTCCGGGAGATGCGCTTGATTTCTGGAGAGTGTTATATGCCGATAAAGAAGAGAAAAGGCTGTTGCTGTTCGCCGAAATGAAACTACCCGGTGAAGCCTGGCTAGAATTTAAAATAACTGACGACAATCAGCTAATACAAACTGCAACCTTCAGACCAAAAGGAATTTGGGGACGAATGTATTGGTTTAGTGTCCTCCCCTTTCACTATTTTATTTTTGGAGGAATGATTCGTAATATTGTAAAATACAAACCTGACTAATATGAAATATGTAATTTGTTTGTGCCTCATAGTAGCAACCTTCGCCGCGTGCAAAGAAGAACCACCCAAAGAAACTGTTTCTGAAATTGAAATAGAAAAAGATGTGGAGCTCGAAGAACTGTACAACTTGATGACCGGCACCTTCAATAGTGAACGCCAGGCAACACTAGACACTAATTACCGCGATGTCACATTACATATGTATCCCATTTGGCCCGATAGAGAAGGAAAATGGTTGTACATGGAACAATCCCTTACTGAAACTCAGGAAGAACCTTACCGCCAACGCATTTACAAATTAAGCAGGGAAAACGATAGTGTTTTAAGAAGTGATAACTACTCCATCCCCAATGCAGGCTTGTGGGCTTGCAAATGGCAAACCCCCGAATTTTTTGACAGACTACTCCCGGAAAGCATTGAATTAAAAGAAGGTTGTGAAGTACTCTTCAAAAAAACACCCGAAAACACCTATGAAGGAAAAACAGTAGCTAAAAACTGCCTCAACGATTTCAAAGGCGCCACCTATGTAAAAAGCCAAGTCATTATTTCTGATAAACAAATCATATCCTGGGACAGAGGCTTCAATGAAAAAGACAGCTTGGTATGGGGAGCAAAAAAAGAGACTGTTCAAAAAAGTGTGTCAAATTAATAATTTATTAATTTAGACATATGAAAGATATAGAAAAACAGAATGATTTTGAAAAACTGGTTACAGAACTTTCTA
>NZ_BMGK01000003.1 GCF_014640155.1 Planktosalinus lacus
AAAAACAGATTGACGAGATTCCCGCTTTACTTCTTTGCTAAAGCTTCGAAATACAAAGTCGTGGGAATTGATGAATGCGAAAATAGCTCAGTTGGTAGAGCGCCACCTTGCCAAGGTGGAGGTCGCGGGTTCGAATCCCGTTTTTCGCTCGACCTGAATTCCGCTTGCCAAGCGGAATTCTTTCCACGCTCGAGTGGTGGAATTGGTAGACACGCCGGACTTAAAATCCTGTGGGCATTTGCCCGTGCGGGTTCAAGTCCCGCCTCGAGTACTTTAATAAACCGTAATCACTTAATTTGTATGTGATTGCGGTTTTTGTATTTAAGGTTGTCCCCACATAGTCCCCACATTATTAAAAAACCTCAGCTTTTGGAAAAAAAATTTGACAAAAAAGAAACTCTCTAAACCACTTTTTAAAAAAGAGATTAGAGAGTTATAAATAATTGTTGAGGCTCCGGGTATCATTTCCGGTAACCTTGCCAGCAATACAATGTCATTTTTATTTAAGTCCTATAAGATCACAAAGGTATATTTTCCGGTTATTGCCATTGGCTTTATCAATTTTACAGATAATAAAACCCGCTTTTTGAAGGGAGTGAAGGTACTGGCTTATTGTGGCCTTGTTTACATTGTACAATTCTGCAAAATAACTATTTGAAGTTGTGCAATATCCTTTTTCATTGCATAAACTAGCAATTTCGCTATAAAAGATTTTTTCACTGGCTTTAATTTTTTCACTGTACCGAACTGGCGCCGGTAATATAGTAAAATAGCTTTTTTGGGCGTTCATAACTTTAGTTGTTTTCTTTAATAATAGCTATACATTAATTATCTCAAACGGTTGTTACGTGTCGTTGTACGCTCATAACTAATTACAATGTCTTCACCTCGTAATACTGTATTAGGTATAAATACTTGACCACCAACATCACCCAGCATCGATTTTAATTTTGAAAGAGGGGCGATCACTTCAGGGTTTGTGCTGGCACCACTATATTCACCTATCAACCCCAGCGTGGGAGCGCTCACGATTCCGCCGTCTGCAAATTTAGGAATGCTTGCAAAAGCGGATAAAATACCACCTATTGCCGTGGCTATAAACGTGGGTGCTGTAAACATATAACCAGGACCAGTAGAACCAGCTGAAGTATTAGCCCCAGAAATTGCTTGTGCAATTGCTTGTGCTAAAAGAGCAGATATTATTTTAGAAACGGTTTGTATCAAACTTCCCATAAAACCTTCAAAACCATCTTTAGCCAACCCTAAACTATCTACAAACCTTCCGGTAAAGTTTTCAAAAGCACCGGCCACACTTTCCCCAACAGATATACCCAGCTGGCGTGTCTCTTCCATCTTTCTATTGAAGCTTTCAAGCGCCTCAGTATCTGAAAGTGTATCAGGTAATAATGGTCCAGCATCATTATTTTGTAATTCTCCTAGTGATTCATTTAAAAAATTAATACGCTGGGTGAGATAATCATACTCAGCGCCGCCTTCAGCAAACTGTGAGCGCATATTTTCAAAAACTGCTATCTGTTCCTGCAGTTGTTGTGTTGTAGCAGCGATGCCGTTGGTGTCAAAGGGTTCTAGTTGTGAAACCGGCTGTGAATTACCACGTTCACCTTCTCCATTATTTGTGGGTGTTACTGTGGTTTCTGCCAGCTTTTGAGTTCCGGCAATAATGCCCAGCAATAATTGTTCTTCTTCTTTAAGTTTTTTATTAAGATTTTCAGTGTCTGCTGTCAATAATTGTTTTGCCTGACCCAGTTGTGTTTGTGCCAAAGCAGCAGAAGAAGCATTATCCGCAGCTATTTGAGTGCTTTTTTGTTCTTCTTCTGCTATCTTTTGACGGCGTGAAGAAAGCGCCAACTCATTTTCAATCATTTTGCGTTGCACTTCAATAAGCTTTTCTTCAGCAGCTTTTGCACGTGCATTCTCTAATAAAGCGGCTGTATATTTTTCTACAGCTTTGCGGGCTTTATCTGTATTGATATTTTCAGTGTTTAGAAACCCTAAATATTTAGGCGAAATTCTATTAAGCTCTTTAATTGCTTTAACACGCTCTTCTTTACTCACTTTTTCATCACGCGCCACAAACAACAACCTTTCAAGTTGTGCCTTTTCTTCAGCAATACTTTTTGAAGCCTGCGCCGTTAAACTCCTTAAGCTGGTTTGTGCTTTAGCGGCCTTCTCTGTATTTTCTCTAAACAAGATCATTGCCCCGGCTACAGCGCCCAGCGCCACAGCAAGCAACCCAATAGGGTTTGTGGCCATTGCCACCTTTAACGCCGTCAAGGCAGAAATCAATCCCGGTATGACATTGGTAGCGAGAAAACCTATTGATATCAACACAGGCCCCAAAGCCGCTGCAAAGGCAGCCACCACCACAATTATTTTTTTAGTGCTTTGATCAAGGTTTCCAAAACGCTTTACAAGATCTGTAACTTTAGTGATGCCTTCAGAAAAATATGGAAGCAGCACTTCACCAAATTGGGCACTCACATCTTGAATGCGGGCACGTAATAACCGCGCCTGGTTTGCAAAACTTTTACTGGTGCGTTCATAATCACCAATAGCATTTTTTGATTGCTCCTGGGCGAGCTGTAACGTTGCAAAGGCTTTTGCCTGGCGCTCAGTTTCAAAGGTTAAGCCTTCTTGTGTGTTTTGCAGTACTTTTGCTTTTACATCTGCTTCAAGGATAGAAATTCCTAAGCTTTTCACACTTTCACGTTCTCCCAGCAATGCTTTTGTTAATGCAGCGCTGGCACCGGCAGCGCCCCCACTAAAGTTTGTGAAGGATGCCAGGTCAACGGCTAGTTTGTTTACTTCTGTAGAAAGCTCCAAGGCGGCTTTTTGTGAAAAGCCAAAACCGGTTAAAAGGTCACCGGTATCGCCCAGCAATTGTTTTGATGCCTGGCTACTTAAACCAAAGCTTTCACGTAAAACACTCGCGCTGTTTTGAGCGGCCGCGCTTATATCCTTAAAAACAGTGTTGAATTTTGATGAGGTTTCCTCAGCATCACTAGCAGATTTGACCGCTGCAGCACCCAAAGCCACCACCGGAAGCGTAATACCAACAGAAAGCCCCTTACCCACTGAAGTCATTTTCTTGCCAAACTTCTTAACCTGAAATTGGGCGTGTTCCATTTCCGTTCTAAACTGCTTTAGATCGGCCCTGAATCTTATACTAATATCTGCAAATGAAGCCATAACATTTTATTTTAGAGGTTAGTTATTTATAAAATTGCTTTTCTATTTCTACAATTCTATTTATATGATTATACACCGTTGATTTTGAAAAAATAAATTGCCTATATCCGCTTAAAAGAATAATAGAAAGCGGCTTTTGTATTTCAATTATTTTACAGTCTTCAGGCACTGTAAATGATTCCGGGTTAAAATCTATAAAATTGTCAATATCATTTTCAAAGGCCTCATACTCACTTTTAAAATCCTTAAAAGACAGATAGCTTGTTATATATGCACCTGGTATCTGAAAGCCGGTATATCTGTATCGGTTGTTTTCAACTGGCTCAAATACAAATACACAATTTTGAGTTTTTAAATCGGTTGTGATTAAACCGCCTTCAGAACCATCAATAATAAGATCGTCTTTCATTAGTGTAAGTATATCGGTAACGCTAAATTCAAAGTACTTTACACGCGTTTCTTCACATTCCACATATTCACCAATATTTTTTTTAATGGCGCATTCAAATAGTATTTGATCCTCTTTCGGCATATCAAAATAATTTATAACAAAACAATAAATAATAACTTAAAACTATACCCCCCCTTAAAAACTTTCAGTGAGTAAAAATTAAAAGGAGGAGAGATGTACGGACATCAGCAAACGCTAGTGATTTTACCCCTTACCCCCTTCTTATAAAGTGTGTGGTTTTCCCGCTTTCACCACCTGTTTTTATGTTGTGACACCTTGAACACAAGCTTTGTACCTCATCTTCAGAGTAAGGATCAAGATTATTCTTTAATAAAAATCCAAGTCCTCTAATGTGATCACAAACGTCAACAGCTGTTACTATTCCTTTATCCTCACAATGAACACAAATAGGATTCTTTTCCCGGTATTGTTTAGAGAATTTCCGCCATTTTGTTTGATTATAAAACCATTGATAACTCACCGGTCTATCAAAGGGTTTCTTCTCAGGTATCCAGCTTCTTTTTATCTTTTCAGGTTTCCGTGGCATAATTATTTTTATTAAGGTTACTATTAACTTATTTTTCTTCTATACAACGGGATAGCTTCCTTTTCTTCAGGCTTGTTGTATTTATGCTGGTTCTGTTGCCAGTTGCGTGCATACTTTCGCAAGCGTGCAAAAAGCACGGGACCGGTATATTTAATTTCTTCCTGGTCAACGGTATCGTTAAAGTCAAGTTTGAATTTATCAAAGTCTTTTATTGCCTTTTGGTTTTGCATTAAAAAAGCTTCATACTGTGAAGGAAAATTAACTTTCAAAAAATCGAGCGCGTTACTCTCTCTATTCATTGTATTATTAACTGTATTATTATGTTGGAAGTTTTCTTCTTGAGGGTGTAGAAGTTTTCTTCTTGAGGGTGTAGAAGTTTTCTTCTTGACCTTGTTAGTTTTTTTTCTATAGTTTAAAGAATAATCTTTTATAAAAATCTTTCTTTGATTACCAGATGACTGGTCTAGCTCAATTTTAATAAATTCAGCGGCTTCAAGCTCGCTTATCCAAGCTGTAATACTTCTTTTTGAAACATTGTATAGCTCACTGAAATAGTAATTATTAGCCCAGCAATAACCTTTTTCATTACATAATGCTGTTATCTCACCATACAGTAATTTTGCATTTGCACAAAGAGCTTCATTATATCTAACGTCTGCTGGGATAATAGCAAAGTATGATTTTTTATTTTCAGCCATTTTATCACTATCTTTGTCAACGTATTTAACGTTGATCGTTTATACTATTTTGAACAAAATTAGGGAGCTGCCAGGCTCCCTTTTTTATTTACTGATCTTTATCTGTTTGGTGTAACCGCCCTAAAATTTCATTGCGGCTGTAGTATGTGCGGTTCCCTATTTTCAAAGGGTGTAGCACTCCTTTACGTGTCCAATCCCATAAACAAACAAGGCTAATTTTAAGCAGTTCAGCCGTTTCATTCCTGGTCAACAAATCGTCCGGTTCTTTTGGCTGGTAGTGTTCTTTGAGTTCTTTTAACTCTTTTCTCACCTCAGCCAAAATCATACTTGTTAATTTTTCGGGCGTTGTTCCGTTTACAATAGTTGCTTGTTCCATTTGCCTAAAATTTAATTTTAAACAAATGTATTACCGACCGTAAATAAGAATAGAATAGTTTTAGTAGTAAAACAGTATTATTTAATCTACTATTTTATTTTCTTTTAAGAAGTCATCTAATAAACCCTTAAACTCCCTTTCGTAACGTTTACTTGTTATACTATAGGCGTGTTTAAGGTTTGGAGTATCCACCTTTATCTTTAGATTTATAATTTCAGAATATTTTTTATTCCAATATACTGCAAACTCCCTTTTTGTACTGCAGACAATTTTAAATAAATTTTCTTCGAATGGCTTAAATCCACTCTTAGTCCACATAAAAGCGAACAGATATGATATTTTAGTAGGTGAGTTTTTTTTATCTGACATCCACTTTTGTACAATAAATTTAAAAAAGGTTTCACTTTCAAAATTTTCAAAAATCTTATCGTTAAAGTTTTTTGAGTTCACCTCAAAAGGGTTGGTTAGTTCCTTTAAGATTAGCTCTCTTAGCTTTTTAAGACCAATATAATTAAATCCGTATTGATATATATTTTCAGCCCAGAAATCAAACTCTTTGCCGTTTAAATATTCTTTAGGGTAATGCTCATCACTGCAAACCAAAAGTTGGTTATTAATTTGAAGTAGTTTTTTTTCAATTAGTTTGTCAATAAAAATTAATGTTTCTTTTAAAATAAAGCGGTCAAAGTACCTTACCCTTTCCGGGTGTTCACTTATTGTTTCTAGGTGGTTTAATATTTCCGGGTTTGTTGGTAAATTGTGATCCTTTCTCATTTTGAACTAATTTAAGCCAGTTAATTCTTAGAAAATGAAGTGAGAAATATTTTATCAATGAATAGTTTATAAATTTCTGTAGTTGATAAAATATTATTTTCGGTGATTATAAAACACACCTCATCAGATTCCCCTAAAATGATTTTAAGCCGCTCAACGCTATTTAAATGAGTTAATGACTCAACGGGTTTGTTTTTTTCTAAAATGCGTGCTAGCTTTTGCACACCGCCTGAGAGGTGTTCATATTTCCCGGCATTGAAATTTTTTTCCTTAAAATCATAATAGCTTTTATATAAAACACTTCTAAAAGCCACTAGACAATAATTGTTTAAATACTCAAAGGTTTCATTTTCCGTATTGAAGTAAGGCAATAATTGAAAGTAAGCATTTGTAAATCCTAGCGGCGCTTTTAAATCATTCATAGTTGTTTGTTTTATTTGTTGTTGGTGCCGGTCTTAATAATGTCCAGTTGAGGTTTTCTCTCTTTTTTGGATTGTTGAACTTTCCAAAATTCGTTTAAGGTTTCTGCATTGTCTTTTGCAGTTTTCCCTATATACTTTAAAAACATTTTTTCTGTAGTGTGTCCAGTGATGGCCATTAATACCGGTGTAGGTAATTTTCCGTAATGGAAGGTTGCAAATGTTCTACGGCAAATATGCGAACTCACTAATTCACTTTTTTTATAAACCCCTTGCCGTTTCCTAAATACCTTTGTTTTGCTGTCTGGTGTAACATTTACTTTCAAACTCCCTTTTACCGGTGTATTTATTTTTACCTCACTACAAACAGCTTTTATATAATCATTAAACTTTTGTGAGGTGATTTTCCGGGGGAATTGGCCGTTATTTTTTTCCAAAGTTTCTTGTACCTGGTGATGTAAGGGAATAATTATTTTCTGATCAGTTTTTACTGAGGTGTATTCTATAAAACCATTTTCAATATTTTCATTTGTGAAGCTTAGTAGATCACTCACACGTGCACCAGTCCAAATGCCAATAATTAGCCAGTCCCTTGCATTTTCTAAATATGGTGTATTGGAAAAATCGTGTTCAAATATTTTGTTTATTTCGTTTTCTGTAAACGTTACAAACGTGGTTTCTTCTTTGGTTTCTCTAAACTCCTTTTTTTCTATATCCTGACTGATTTTAAGGCCGTATTCCTTTGCATCTAAACAAATTGTTTTAATATAAACAATATACCGGCCGGTGGTGTTGAGGTTTAATTTTTGGTTATTTACTAAAAAGTCTTTGAAGTCTTTGTAAAACTTTAAATCGATATCAATAAGTCTTAATCTCTTTTTTGTTTGAGCTTCAAACTCTTTAATTTTATTAATAATGGTAACGTATCGTTTAAGGGTGTTTTCCTTAACTCCGGTACGGCCATTTCTTAATACTTTATTGTTGAGGTTGTCTTTAAAATATTCTGCATAGTCCACAAATAAATTAAAGTCTTTATTGTCATTTTGGTTAAAATGGCCCTGGATTATACTTTGAAGCCATTCCGGGTTAATTATTCCCCCGGCCTCATACACTCCATTAAAGCCATTTAAAATTTTAGTTTTAAGGCTATTTAAATCATTCTGCAGTTTTTGCTTGTCGTTAAATTCTGCAATTTGTTTAACTGATCCTTTGTTATTATTCCAATACTTAGGGTCAATTAATAGTGAAGTCGATTTTGTGAAGTCGTATTTACGCCCAGCCTTAAATCTTAGATAAATTGTACTGGGGTTGTTATTTCTTTTTGTGAAAAACCTGATCGTTGCCATATTACTAATTTTGAACAATCAAATATAAGCAAAAAAAAAAGTTGTCCCCACATAGTCCCCACATTTTTATTATTTATGCTAATAAATTATAACTTATTCTAATTATAAGCAAAACATTGTTTCTTTGTTAAGCATTATAAATAAAGGTGTTTGAGGGTGTTTTTAAGGCTTTTGAGAAACGTTCTTAATTATTTGGGTTCAAGTCCCGCCTCGAGTACTTTAAAACCTGTTGACCTTCTGATCAACAGGTTTTTTTGGTTTTAATCATAAGAGTTTGAAACTATTTTCAAACATTTTACCGATACTTATTAAATTTAGAAATAAAATCTATTTATTTTTAGTAGCATAAAGATCAAACAACAGTAACACCTCATCTTTATTTTTTACAGCTCCCCAGCCGGTACTATAAGGCTCAATGCCATAATCACTTTGCAGGAACCTGAATTCACCATTAATATTCACTGCATTTTTTTCAGTGGTAATAGTAACGGGTAATGCAATTTTGTTGGTGATTCCGTGAAGCGTGAAATCTCCGGTGAGGGTATAATTATCAGTACCTTTTTTTTCCAGTTTGTTACTGCTGAACCGGATCATCGGATACTTTTCCACGTGCAATTGTTCGCTGCCTTTCATCGTTTTATTAATTTCCTTACGTTCATCTTCCTGAAGGCTGCTGAGGTTATATTTTTCCCGGTCTTTTTCGCTGTCTGCGACAAGCGACTCTGAAGGAACTTTAATCAGCATTTCAAAAAGCTCCGGACGTTCTTTTTTAAAGACCACCTTACCGGAAACATCACCGGCACGCACCACATGGTCGTGGGCAAATGCAGAGGCAATCCCGTCCTTATAAAGACGTACGATCAGTTCACTGTTCTTCTGGCTGATAGTAAAAGTGGAATCTTCCAGTGCTGAGGTCGCATTTTTATTCAAACCTTTAACTTTTTTGTGAGAAGTTTTGGTTATCTTAGTCTGGGAACTCTTCAAAATGCCGTTTTCCCCAAAGGCAAAAAAGCCTACTGCCAACAGACCAATAGAGATAAGAGCGATTATTATGCGATTTAAAAGGGTCATAAATGAGGAGGTTTATAGATTAATCCGTTGGAAATTCTACGGATGTTTGATAATATAAGCCTTATATAATTATATTTCAAAACTTTATCTTATGTTTAACCGTTGTCTTTATTAGAGGTATCTAGGGTAGCAGAAACTATTAGATAAAAATGGTAGTTGGAATTAGTTCGTTCAAAGGTACTCTTACTTCCGTTTTTTAAAGAGAAGAATAAAAAAAGGTCAATTCCTAAAGCCAAAAAAACATAGCAATAAAAAGCTGGAGTTTATATCTCGTCGCTAAACATTTTTTTAATTTCTTCATTGGCCTCTTCATCTAAAGTAGAGCTTGTTTTTCTTCTGCTTAATCTATGTGAAATAAAAGCTAAAAAGAAAATAATTGGCAAAATAAAAGGTAGTGCATCCCAAAAATCATATTCGTCCATATACATTACCTTATAGCTAATCACACCGGAAAGTTGAAAAAGAAACATTGTAAAAGGAACTAAAATGGCATAACGCCACCATTTGTTGGAGGTTAAAAACCATAAGCCGGTTAAAATCACAAAAGTGATTTTTGTAAATAATGCGTGCATATAATTTTGCACATTGCTAAAAGCGCCTGCTTCTAATGTACCAATAAATGTATCCCAACTTGTTTGATCGGCAGGAGCATACTTATAGATATAAAATAAAAAGGGCGTAGAAATCAAAATAATTGAAATTACGCCACCTTTTAGTAATTCTTTATTCCTATCCGTTTGGCGGTATTTCATATTTCGCTTTGTCAAGGTTTTGTTCATCTGTTCCAATAGATTCGGGGGTGCAACTTGCAGCTATAGCAAGAATGCCTAAAATAAACATTAATTTTTTCATGAGAGTAATTTTTAAGTTAGAATTAAACGCCAATAAACGATAAAAAACGCATTTGAACGATATTATATGTCAAAAAATGTCAACATGTTATCAACAATGTTAAAATTAGGCATAAAAAAACTCCCATTTAGGGAGTTTCATTCTAAAAAGGTAGCCTTTGGTTATTGAGCGGCTTCCTTCATTGATTCTTTAGCGCTTTGAGCAGCTTTTTCTACTTCTTCACTTGAATCGTCAATAGCATCTTCTACAGAATCTGCAGCATCATCCATTGCTTCTCCTGCTTCTTCAGCAGCATCTTCAAGGGCTTCTTCAGTGTCTTCTGCAGCTTCTTCCACAGATTCAACCGCATCTTCCATGGAGTCTTCAGTTTTCTTTTCAGTGTCTCTGCAGGAAGTAATTGCTAAAGTGAAAAGAAGTACAAAAATACTTAGAAATATTTTTTTCATTTTTTAAAAGTTTTAATGGTTATTAATACACAAAGTTATTATAAATTTTGAAAATTTTAACAAATGGACTTAGAATTTTTAAATAATAAATCTCCATTTATATATGGATATATTCCAAATTATTTTGTATGTTTAAGCTCTTTTTATATAAACTATGGACACTAAATTATCTATTGAAGCCATTCGCTTTAAGCAAATCAGAGAGGAGTTTCGCTATACCCAGCAAAAATTTGCCAAGTTACTTCATATTCCTTCAACCACAGCAGACATTGAAAGAGGAAAAACAAAAATTTCAGGACAAGTGGTATTGGGCTTAATGAAGCATTTTCAAATTAATCCGTTGTGGTTGTATGGTGAAACTAAAGAAAAGTATCTAGAAAACAGAAATCCATCCATTCATCCAAAAGTGATTACACTCAATTCTCAAGATACTGATAATATACTTATGGTGAATGAAAAGGCTGCGGCAGGCTATCCTCACAATTTACAAGATCCACAATGGTATGAACGGCTACCTGCTTTTGACTTGCCTTTGCCACAGTTTAGAAATGCGACTTACAGGGGTTTTCAAGTGGAAGGAGACAGTATGTTACCCTCAATCAAACCGGGTGACTGGGTAATTGGGAAAGCCATAGCTTCTTTCGAAGAAATCATTAATGAGCGCGTTTATGTAATTGTATTACATGACTCTGTTTTGGTAAAGAAATTACAATATCAACCCTACAAAAGAAAAGTGAAGCTAATTTCATTCAACGATGGCTATTTGCCTGTCGAAATTGATTATAGAGATGTTCAGGAATTGTGGCTGGTAAATAGCAAACTCACATTTGGAGTAGATGAACCCGAAGAAAGTAGTTTGTTAAAAGAATTGAGAGAATCTATGAGTGAATTGAAAAGTCAGTTAAAAAAAATAAACTAATGCATGTTTTAATGCATTAGTTTATCCATGTTTAATTAATTATCGTCACCTATTTTATCAATAGCTTTATCGATTTCTTCATTCACTTCGCTATCAACTTTTTCGCCGGCGCGTTCAATAGCACCTTTTGATTCGTTTGTTTCAACCCTAACTTCTTTTGTTACTTCTTTGGTTTCGGTTTTTGTTTCACGACATGAAACAAAAACGATACTTGCTGAAAACAGTACAGCAATCATTAAAATTAATTTTTTCATCATTTTTAGATTAAGTGTTTATGTGTGCAAGGTATTACTAAAATACCGATAAAGAAAGTTTTCAGTATCAATTGGCTTTCTTATAAACTAATGTTTTGAACAATAATTTTTGTTGCCCCGGTATTATTTTGAACAAAATGCCCGCAAATCATACCTGTTTTTTCGCGAAAGCCTTTGTTGAATATGAGTTTATTTAAAATTGCTTGTAGCTCCTCTTTGTTTGCTACAGAGAAGAGTCCTGCACGGCTTTGCATAGCTCTGGCTTCAGGGAAGTTGTCATGATTTTTTCCAATAATCACAGGCACACCAAAGGTGGCAGCTTCCAGGATATTATGCAGTCCGGTAGTTCCCATACCACCACCCACATAAGCGATATCGGCATAGCTGTAAGCTTTTTTTAAATGGCCAATAGTGTCAAGGATAAAAACTTTATATTCTGAAAGGTTTTTACCTTCCATGTTTGAAAACCTAAGGCTTTTTTGTTGCAATTTTTTTTCAAACGCTTCAATTTGTTCTTCTTTCAGGTTATGTGGGGCAATTACAAATTTGACATGCTCAAAAGTGTTGATGGCATCTTCCAAAACTGCTTCGTCTTCAGGCCAGGTACTTCCTGCAACAACACAAAGTGCATTGTTTTTAAATTGCTCTAAAAAATCAAGAGTATTATTTTCTTCAATTTGTTTGGAAACACGGTCATATCGTGTGTCACCACTTACAGTAACTTGTGAAATGGAAATAGATTCTAGAAGTTGTTTTGATTTTTGATCTTGAACAAATATATGAGTAAAAGTACCTAACACTTTTCGCATCCAGAAGCCATAGGGTTTAAAAAAGACTTGTTTTTTACGGAATAGAGCAGAAATTAGATAAGTAGGTATATTTCGGTTTTGTAACTCCATTAAATAGTTGGGCCAGAATTCATATTTTACAAACAGGACCATTTCAGGTTTAACCAGGTTGAGGAACTTTATAACATTGGCTTTTGTATCTAAAGGTAGATACACAGTTACATCACCAATGGAGGTACTCTTTTTATTCTCGTAGCCTGAGGGCGAAAAAAAAGTCACCAGCAATGTATGATTGGGATAGTCTTTTTTTACTGCTTCCATTACAGGAAGCCCTTGTTCATATTCTCCTAAAGAAGCACAGTGAAACCAAATGGTTTTATCAGTCTCTGAAAGTGTTGCTTCCAGAGTTTGAAATACGTTTTTTCTTCCTTCTACAAAGTGTTTCATTTTACCTGAAAACAAAGTGCTTACTGGCAAAATGGCTTCAAAAAATGTCGTCAATGTGGAATACAAAAACTGCATAAGTTAAATTCAAATGCTAAAATACGCTACTTTATAGAATTACATTGTTTCTCGCTGTGAAATTTCCTATTTTTGTTGTCCTACCTTTATTTACAATTTATGAAGAAAATTCAAATGGTTGACCTCAAAGGTCAATATCAAGACATCAAAGAACAGGTGAATCAATCCATATCTGAAGTACTTGAAAATACTGCATTTGTCAATGGTCCTGAGGTACATAACTTTCAGAAAGAATTGGAAGACTATCTGGGAGTGAAGCATGTGATTCCATGTGCCAACGGAACAGATGCCTTGCAAATAGCAATGATGGGGTTAGGGTTACAACCCGGTGATGAAGTGATTACTGCCGATTTTACATTTGCAGCAACTGTAGAGGTGATTGCCTTATTGCAATTAACACCGGTACTGGTGGATGTGTACCCCGACACGTTCAACATCGATATCGAAGCTATTGAAAAGGCCATTACACCTAAAACTAAGGCCATTGTTCCTGTACATTTATTTGGACAATGTGCTAATATGGACGCAATCATGGCAGTGGCCGAAAAACACAATCTTTATGTGATTGAAGACAATGCACAAGCCATTGGAGCAAATTATACTTTTGCAAATGGCAGTAAAAAGAAAGCCGGAACAATTGGTCACGTGGGTGCTACTTCATTTTTCCCTTCTAAAAATTTAGGTTGTTATGGAGATGGGGGCGCAATTTTCACCAATGATGATGACATGGCACATACCCTTCGCGGAATAGTTAACCACGGTATGTATGAGCGTTACTACCACGATGTAGTGGGTGTAAATTCTCGTCTGGATTCTATTCAGGCAGCAGTGTTGAGAGCTAAATTACCCAAACTGAATGCTTACAACAAAGCCCGTCAGGAAGCCGCAAGAAAATATACTGCAGCTTTGAAAGACCATCCGGCCATTGTAACCCCGGTTACGGTAACAAACGTAGACTGTAACAAAACCAATGGTATTTGTGATACGTGTGACTGTCATGTGTTTCACCAATATACCTTGAAAATCACCAATGGAAAACGGGATGCACTTGCAAAGCATTTACAAGAAATGGGAGTTCCACACGGCATCTATTATCCTATACCACTGCACAGTCAAAAGGCCTATAAGGACAGCCGCTATAACGAAGCCGATTTCCCGGTGACCAATCAGTTGGTAAAGGAGGTTATAGCTCTGCCAATGCACACAGAACTGGAAGATGATCAGATTGAGTTTATTACAAATAAGATTTTAGAATTTTTAAGGTAATAGAAAAACTTAAGTTTCGTGAATATTAGTCTCATAAATTTTAGCTATAATAAAGTTTAAACAATTAAAGAACGACACTTCGGCATACTCGAGGTTATAAATATGAAAATATTAGTTACTGGAGGTTTGGGATATATTGGGTCACACACGGCCGTTGCTTTGCAACAAGCAGGTTTTGAAGTGTTGATTGTTGATAACATGTCCAATTCATCGATTGATGTGTTGGAGGGTATTGCAACGATTACAGGGGTTACTCCTCAATTCAAATATCTTGACTTACGGGATAAAGAAGAAGTACACCACTATTTTAAAACCCATAGGGACATAGATGGAATCATTCATTTTGCAGCCTCCAAAGCAGTAGGTGAAAGTGTGGAAAAGCCCTTGTTATATTATGAAAACAATCTAAGTACACTAGTTTATTTGCTGCAGGAGTGTACCAAGTATGACATTCACAATTTTATTTTTAGTTCGTCCTGTACCGTTTATGGTGAGCCAGACAGCTTGCCAATAACCGAAGATGCCCCGGTGAAGAAAGCCACTTCCCCTTATGGTAACACCAAGCAAATCAGTGAGGAAATTATATTTGATACAACACAGGTATCAGATATAAAAGCTATTGCCTTGCGATATTTTAACCCCATTGGAGCACATGAATCTGCTGAAATAGGAGAGTTGCCCCTGGGTGTTCCTCAAAATTTAGTACCGTTTATTACACAAACAGCTATTGGATTAAGAGATCAACTTTCTGTTTTTGGTAATGACTATTCCACACCTGATGGCACTTGTATACGCGATTACATTCATGTGATGGATTTGGCCGAAGCCCATGTAGTTGCCCTGCAACGCCTGTTGGAAAAGAAAAACCAGGTGGCCTTTGAAGTATTCAACGTGGGAACGGGTAAAGGTTCCTCAGTGTTGGAAGTAATACAGGCATTTGAAAAAGTAAGTAAAAAGCCCCTTAACTATAAAGTGGTTGACCGTCGTCCCGGAGATGTCATAGCCGTTTATGCTGATACTTCCAAAGCCAATTCTGATTTGGGATGGGAAGCTCAACGCGATTTGGAAGAAGCCTTGCGCTCAGCCTGGCAGTGGGAACAGAAGGTAAGAGCCAATAAGAAAGAAAACTAAAATTTATTTAACCTTCTTTAATAAATTTAACCGTGAATATGCTTTTGGCTGTCAAGTCTCAAGAAAATAAAAATCAACACGGTAAATCCCCAAAGAGCAGATCCACCATAACTCAAAAATGGCAAAGGAATTCCCACAGTGGGGAACAAACCAATCACCATACTAATGTTTACAAAAAAATGAACAAACAAGATGGCTGCTACACTATAGCCATACACCCTGTTAAATGTAGAATGTTGTTTTTCTGCAAGGTAAAGCAGTCTGATGATTAAAAAGACAAACAGCAAAACCACTAAAAAACTGCCCGCAAAACCCCATTCTTCTCCAACGGTACTAAATATATAATCTGTGTGTTGCTCGGGCACAAAATTACCTTTGGTTTGTGTGCCCTGTGTCCAGCCCTTTCCAAACCAGCCTCCGCTTCCAATTGCAATTTCACTCTGATTGGTATTGTAACCCACACCTTTAATATCTATTTCTTTTCCTAAAACAATATTAAAACGATCGCGGTGATGTTGTTTAAACACTTTATCAAAAACAAAATCCACAGACAGCGAAAAACCAATACAAGCCAAACTAATTAACACATATTTCAATACTGAAGGGCGCCTTTTACGGTTTTTTAGAAAAAGGGTAAAAACAATTAAAATCACAGCAGCAATCACCAGTGGTGGATCAAATGCCAGGGTGAGTACAAACAAAAATGCTGCAAAAAACCCAAGCAGTAAATAGGCCCCGTGCATTCCCTCTCTATACATCGGAAAAATAAAAGCAAAATAAATCAATGCACTTCCGGGGTCGGGTTGCATTAAAATTAAAACAATGGGTATCAACAGTATCAAAAAAGCCTTTAATTGGTCTTTAAACTCTTTGATGTTGGTCTGCATATCGCTTAGATATTTAGCCATTGCCAATGCAGTGGCAGCTTTTACAAACTCAGCCGGTTGTAAGCTCATCCCACCAAAAGCATACCAAGCCCTTTGACCGGCAATGGTGCTGCCAAAAACAAACAGTCCCACTAATGATACTATTGCAAGTATATAAATAACACTTGAAAAGCGTTCATAAAACTTTGAATCTACTCCCAATATAAATAAGATCAACACCACACTTAAGCCAATCCATACCAGTTGTTTGCTGTGAATGTTTTGAAAATCAAAAAACACAGTGGCTGTTTCTGGAAGTGAAGCCGAATAGATATTAAACCAACCAATAACCACCAAAGCAAAATACAGCAAGATGGTTGTCCAATCAAATTTTCCTATACCTGTTGTTCCTTGCATTTATTGATTGATTTTAAAAGGTTCTCCGCTCAGGGGTTTGGCATATTCTTCTTCAAGACTGTTTGATAGAATCCAGTTTTCCATATCTTTTCGGGTGATTTCTCCACGTAAATATTTTTCTATCATCAGTCCGACAATTCTTCCGGCATATCTTCCGCCCCAATAACCATTTTCAACAAAAACAGCAATGGCAATTTTTGGATCATCCTTTGGCGCAAATGCAACAAAAATTGAATGGTCTGTCAATTGCACCCGTTTGCCCTCAATTCGTGTAAAGTTTTCTGCTGTTCCGGTTTTACCACAGATTTCAATACCGGGAACTTGAAGGTATTTTGCAGTTCCTTTATTGTAAACATCAAACATACCCTCTATGACTGGTTCAAAATATTTTGGGTCAATACTGGTGATGTTGGGTGTGGTATAAATACTGTCTTTTGAAAAATTGCCTTCAACCGCTTTTAATACATGGGGTGTGTAATAATATCCCCTGTTGGCAATGGCTGCTGTCATTGTTGCAAGTTGTATGGGTGTTGTTATTACTTCACCCTGTCCTATGGCATTAGATATTACAGCAGAGCTAAACCATTTTCGTTGAGGATAGTTGTATATTTTATTGTAATAGTCAGCTGTGGGTACTTTACCGGGTCGTCCAATAGGCAAATCATTTCCTAAAAAATTACCAAGTCCGAAACTGCGTACATGTTTTCCCCACATAGCAACACCTTCTTGAGGTGTATCATATTTGTCAATAATTCTACGGTAAACACTTCCAAAATAAGTATTACAGGATTCATAAACAGCCAGATGTAAATTCACCGGATTGTCATGAACGTGACAACCCATAAATGCACCTCGGCCATAACTAAAACCTCGATTACAGTAAAAAGAGTCTTCTTCATCCACAATACCTTCCTGCAATGCAATAAGCCCGGTCAGCATTTTAAAGGTGGATCCCGGCGGATACTCAGCCAGCAGGCCACGGTCATAAAGGGGTTTGGCAATACTGTCATAATAAAGTTCAGTATAGTTTTTAGAGCGTTGTCTACCCACCAGTAAAGCCGGGTCATAACTTGGTGCAGTAATCAAAGCCAGAATTTCACCTGTTTTAGGTTCGATGGCAACAATTCCACCGCGTTTATTTTCCATTAACAATTCACCATAAGCCTGTAATTCTGTGTCAATAGTAAGCCAAATGTCTTTTCCATGCACCGGAAGTGTGTCATACATCCCATCTTTATAGGGCCCCAATGCCCGGTTAAATCGGTCTTTTTGTATATAACTCACCCCTTTTTGTCCTCTCAATACTTCTTCATATTGCTTTTCAACACCTTGAATCCCAATCAAATCACCCATTTGATAATAAGGGTTTTGAGCTATAATGCGTTGATTGGCCTCTGCAATAAATCCCAGTACATTAGCAGAATGTGATACCTGATAATCACGCAGCGATCGTTTTTGGATGTAAAACCCCGGAAAACGGTACATGCTTTCTTGTAAATGAGCATATTCCTCTTTTGTTAACTGAGGCAAGACAACAGATGGTAGACGAGGTGAATAAACCCGTGCACGTTGAAGTCGGTTGTCCAGTTCTTCTTTACTGATGCTTAATAGATTACAAAAAGCCAATGTGTCAAGTTGTTTGACATCATTTGGAATTACCATGACATCATAAGAAGGTTGATTTGAAACCAGAAGATCACCGTTGCGGTCATAAATAAACCCCCGTTGCGGGAAATTGTATACTTTAGAAACTGCATTCAGCTCAGACCTGATCTTTAAACTGCTGTCAAACACTTGTAAATACAATAAACGGGCAGAAAATACAACACCCGTCACAATTACCAATATGTATATTAGTAGCTTTCTCATCGTTGTTTTTTACTGAATAGTATCATAATGACCAGAACCATCAGTATTGTAAAAATACTGGAAAGGAATGTGGACTTTAAAATAAAAAGCGTGTGCCTTAAATTAAAAACCTCCAGGAAATAAAGCAATAAATGATGAATAACCACAATTGAGGTAATATAACTTAAGCGACCACCCATGGGGGTTTGGTCAATTTTAATAGTATTGTATTCATAACTTACACCAAAAGAATATTTTAAAAGTAACGGTCGGGCATAGGCAGCCAATAAACATGCTGCAGCGTGAATACCTCCTGTATTGTTAAAAAAATCCATTGTCAAACCCAGTAAAAACCCTAAGAATAAAAATAAAGAACGATTGACCTTTACGGGAAATAAAATCAAAAATAATAAATAGACCGAAGGGTTGATATAGCCAAACAAATTGATGTTGTTAAACACAAACACCTGGGCCAATACCAGTAAAACAAAGCGCACAGTATGTAAAATAATGGGGTTATTCATCGTGGCTTTTTGATTCTAATTCCTGAATTTCTTGTGCTTCTCTATTTTCTATAACATACACCTGCCGTGTGCGGGTCATGTCATTGAAGAGGTTGACATCTATGATATAAAAATTACCGCTGTTGTCAAATTTAAAATCACTTACAGTGCCCACCAATAAGTCTTTTGGGAAAATCGTCGACCTGCCGTCAGTGATAATAGTATCGCCTACCTTAACTGGTGCCTGACGAGAAATATCAATGAGTTGCATTGTGGAAGGGTTGCCACCATCCCAGATAAGTGAGCCAAAATGACCACTTTCTTTCAGTGCTACACTAATGCTCGATTTTGAATTGAGAAGTGATAATACTGTGGTATAATTAGGGCTCACCTGGTCTGTGATGCCCACAATTCCATTGGCTGTGATTACCCCCATCGAAGGGTTGATGCCTTGGTTGCTTCCCCCTTTTAAGGTGAGGTAGTTGTTGGCTTTTGAAAAACTGTTATTGATTACTTCTGCAGGACGATACACAAATTCAAAACCAGCCATAGAACTATCCGTTTCTGTAAGTTGAAGTTGATTCGCTTCATAAAGCTGCAGTTGATTTTTCAACTGACTGTTTTCTTCCAGAAGCAGTCTGTTTTCAGCTCGTAAACCAAAATACCCGGTCACGTCGCTTTTTAAGGTATAAATGCCTCCGGTTATAAAGTTAGCCGAATGCACAAATTTACTTTGGTGATAAGAATGCGATTGTATAGTCAAAGCTAGAGACAAGACAAAGAGCAGCATGAACAAAAGAAAATTTTTATTCCTTATAAAAAAATTAATAATCTGCTGCATATCAAAAAGTCCTGTAGGTTATGATTTATGTGGAAACAAAAACCAACGGTAAAATTCTAAAACAAGCTGTAAAGGGCACTTGGTGTGCTTTATTTAATCAAAATGCTTCTGTAACGGTTTAAGTTTTTTAAACAGATACCGGTGCCTCTTACTACCGCACGCAAGGGATCCTCAGCAATATAAACGGGCAAATCGGTTTTTTGTGATAAACGTTTGTCAAGGCCTCTTAGCATAGAACCGCCACCGGCCAGGTAGATACCGGTGTTGTAAATATCTGCAGCCAGTTCAGGAGGTGTTTGTGACAGCGTTTCCATAACAGCATCTTCTATCCTCAAAATTGATTTATCCAGAGCTTTAGCAATTTCACGATAAGAAGTTTGAACCTGTTTGGGTTTCCCAGTTAATAAGTCGCGCCCTTGAACTGACATTTCTTCCGGCGGATTCTCAAGGTCTTCAGTGGCTGCACCAATCTGTATTTTGATTTTTTCAGCTGTGCGCTCACCCACATAAAGGTTGTGCTGTGTGCGCATAAAATAAACGATATCATTGGTAAAGACATCACCGGCTATTTTTACTGATTTGTCACAGACAATTCCGCCAAGTGCAATAACAGCAATTTCAGTAGTTCCCCCACCTATGTCAACCACCATATTTCCTTTGGGTTGCATAATGTCAATCCCAATACCAATTGCGGCGGCCATAGGTTCGTGAATTAAGTAAACTTCTTTGCCATTTACACGCTCTGCACTTTCCTTAACAGCACGCATTTCAACTTCGGTAATTCCACTGGGAATACAAATCACCATGCGCAACGAAGGGGTAAACCATTTTTTCTTTAATGCCGGAATGTCCTTGATAAACATATTAATCATCTTTTCACTGGCATCAAAATCGGCAATTACACCGTCTTTAAGAGGGCGAATTGTTTTAATGTTTTCATGGGTTTTTCCCTGCATCATTGCGGCTTCCTTTCCCACAGCGATGATTTTTCCGGTAATGCGGTCTCGGGCAACGATCGACGGACTGTCTACCACAACTTTGTCATTGTGAATAATCAGTGTGTTTGCTGTTCCAAGGTCAATGGCAATTTCCTCGGTTAAGAAGTCAAAAAATCCCATAGTGCGTGAGTATAAGAATTATAAATTAGTGGCGCTGTTTGTGATGCATGAAACAAATGTAAAAAAATTAATGTTTAAAATGTCGGGTTCCTGTAAATACCATCGACATTTTATGCAAATTACAATAATCAATACTCAAAGTGTCTTTAATAGATCCTCCCGGCTGGATTACTGAAGTGATTCCTGCTTGATCTGCAATTTCAACACAATCTGGAAACGGAAAAAAGGCATCGCTCGCCATTACAGCTCCCTTTAAGTCAAACTCAAAGTTCCTTGCTTTTTCAATGGCCTGGCGCAACGCATCCACGCGTGAGGTTTGACCCGTTCCTGATGCACACAATTGCTTGTTTTTGGCAAGAACTATGGTGTTTGATTTGGTGTGCTTGCAAATTTTAGATGCAAAGACCAAATCATCTAACTCTCGGTTGGTGGGTTTATTGTCTGTAGCCTGTGAAAATGATTCAGGCGAATCTGTAATGGAATCTTTCTCTTGCAACAACACCCCGTTTAAACAAGTTCGCACCAGCTCATTTCCAAACTCAAATCCCTTTTGCACTAGTAAAATTCGGTTCTTTTTTTCTTTTAAAACAGCTTCCGCTTCACGCGAAAATGAAGGGGCAATAACCACTTCACAAAATAAGTTGTTAATCTCAGCAGCAGTTTCTTCGTCCAGGGCTGTGTTGCTGATTAATATTCCTCCGAAGGCTGATACCGGGTCACCGGCCAAAGCATCTTTATAAGCTTCTGCTATGCTATCCCGCTGTGCCACACCACAGGCATTGTTGTGTTTTAAAATGGCAAAGGTGGGTTTTTCACCTTTGAACTCTCCCATCAATTGGACTGCAGCATCAACATCCAGCAAGTTGTTGTATGATAATTCCTTGCCGTGAAGTTTGTCAAAAACAGCATCAAAATCCCCAAAGAAAAAACCTTTTTGATGCGGATTTTCACCATAGCGCAATGCCTGCCCATTTCCATAACTCAACTTAAGAGCCGGAATGTTTTCAGTGGTGTTGAAATAGTTGAAAATAGCACTGTCATAATGTGAAGAAACCTGAAAAGCCTTGGCAGCATAATGTTTACGGTCAGTCACAGAAGTGGCGCCTTGCTTTTCGTTGAGTAAACTCAAAAAAGCCTCATAATCATCAACGGAAGAAACACAGAGCGTGTCTTTGAAATTTTTAGCAGCTGCACGAATGAGTGAAATACCTCCAATATCAATTTTTTCAATAATATCACTTTCAGAAGCTCCTGATGCAACCGTTTTTTCAAACGGGTACAAATCAACAAGCACAATGTCAAGTTGGGGGATTTTATACGCTTCCATTTCTGAAACATCCGTGGCAACGTGTTGCCGGTTGAGAATGCCTCCAAATACTTTGGGATGTAAGGTTTTTACTCTGCCACCCAAAATTGAGGGGTAGGAAGTGATGTCTTCGATGGGCACAACGGGTATGCCCAGGTTTTTGATGTATGTTTCAGTGCCGCCTGTAGAATATAAGGTGATGCCCAGCTCGTGTAGCTTTTGAACTATAGGCGCTAAACCTTCTTTGCTAAATACAGAAATTAATGCTGATTGGGCCTTTTTTAAATCGCTCATTGTGTTGTGTTTAGTATGGGTTTGATATGAAATAACCTATACATTTTGACTTGTTCTTTTGCCCTTTCCCTGCGTTAAAATTTTAAACCATAGCGATGGCTATGCTTGAAAATTTTGCCTT
Organism: Planktosalinus lacus; assembly: GCF_014640155.1. GTDB lineage: Bacteria > Bacteroidota > Bacteroidia > Flavobacteriales > Flavobacteriaceae > Planktosalinus > Planktosalinus lacus. The sequence continues at coordinate 22,385 of NZ_BMGK01000003.1, forward strand.
GATAAAGAACAAAATAACTGCGCCAATTCTGTTCATATTATTTTATATCAAACCCTAAAAGTGCAAAAGTAGGTATTTACAAAGAAAAAGTTCAAACTTTACCCTCTGAACTTTCAATATTTGATTGAATAAGCTCACTTTTTAATTATTTAAAAAAAGAGTGTAACTTTTCCAACCGAAATACGTCCTACTTGTTGAATCAAAAACATCATTTAAATAGCACCTTATGCTAATCTACCTCAGGCTGTTAAAAGAAAGTTTTAATTTTGCAATCAGTGCATTGGTAAATAACAAGTTGCGCACTTTTTTGTCGTTGCTGGGGGTGACCATTGGTATATTTTCAATTATTGCAATCTTAGCGGCAGTCGATTCGCTTAAAATGGAAATTGAAGATTCCATTAGCGGTCTTGACAACAGCACACTGGTAGTGGCGCGTTATTCATTTGGTCCCACATCAATTCCGCGTTGGCGCCGTGAGCAATTTCCGGATGTGAGTTATGATGAATATCAATACCTGTCCAGAAACCTCAATGATGCTGAAGCGATCACCTATGGAATGAATGTGCCTCAGGAAGCCATTCGCTATGAAGACAAAACAGTTTCTAAAGTCCAAATTGGCGCGATTACGCACGAATATTATGACATTGAAGCGCTGAAGTTAGCAAAAGGACGTTTTTTTAATGAAGCAGAATCTGCAAGCGGTGCTCCGGTTTTAGTGCTGGGCGATGAAATAGCCAACAGCCTTTTTGGTGAAGCTGAACCCATCGGCAAAACCGTGAGAATGTACGGTCGAAAATTCAATGTGATTGGCGTGATTGAAAAAGAAGGAGCCGGTTTGTTTGGTAATTCAAAAGATGGCGCTGCATATCTTCCGGTAAACGTGGTGCGACGCATTTATGGTGATAACAACAGAGGGTCTTTTCCTCAAATTGTAATTAAACCCAAAGGCGATGTTGACCAGGCGGAGTTTATCGCTCAGGTTAAACAACGCATCAGGGCAGCCCGAGGGTTAAAACCTGATGATATCGAGAATTTTTTCATCAACGAACTCAAAGGGTTTTCAGATATGATTGACAATTTAACCGGACAACTCAATTTTATGGGATTACTCATTAGTGGGTTTTCTCTGCTTGTGGGTGGGTTTGGAATTGCCAACATCATGTTTGTCTCTGTGAAAGAGCGCACCAACCTTATAGGAATCCAAAAATCTCTGGGAGCCAAAAACAAGTTTATACTGTATCAATTTTTATTTGAAGCAGTGATACTGGCTGTTATTGGCGGACTCATAGGCTTGTTATTTGTTTGGATCGCCTCAGTGCTCGCTTCGATGTTTACGGGTGATTTTCAATTTGTAGTTTCTTTCAAAAATCTGGCAATCGGTACTATTGTTTCCGGGATTATTGGGTTGATTTCAGGAATTATCCCGGCAATTTCAGCATCAAGACTCAACCCCGTAGATGCCATCAGAACGGGAATGTAAATTTAGTGTTCAGTTCTCAGTAGCAGAGATCAGTAAGGTTTTAGAAACCCCCTTTTTTTTAAACTGACCATTGCAACTGCCAACTGATTACTATAAAACCTTCGCTACCTGCTCATTCACCCATTCCAAAAAGCGTTCGTCTTCTTCAGTAAAAGGATCCGCGGTATTGGAGTCAATATCTATCTGCCCGATGTTTTTGCCATCTTTAAATAACGGTATCACGATTTCTGATTTGACAGTGATACTGCAGGCAATGTAGTTGTCCTGTGCTTGTACATCAGGCACCACAAAGTTGTTGTTGGAAACAGCGACCTGACCGCAAATGCCTTTTCCAAACGGAATCACGGTGTGGTCTGTAGGCTCCCCGGCAAAAGCTTTTAAATGAAGGGTTTTCTCAGCTTCATTGGCAAAATAAAAGCCCACCCAGTCATAATAGGAAATATTTTTCTGCAAAAGCTCACAAACGTTAGTGAGTTTTTCATCAGGAGAGGCGTTATCAAAACTTAGTATTTTTGAAACTTCGGGCTTTAATTGGTTAAATGTCATAATAAAAAATGTTTTGGCAAAAGTATTTATTTTCAGTTAACGAAAATACAACCTCACTTCTATATTTTTGTTAAATAAAACGTCAACACCTGAAAAGGTTGTGAGTGAAATTATTTGCAGGGATATGAAATCCAGAAGATTAATTTGTAAAAAACAAGCCGATTATAAAAGTTAAAGAGTTTCATATATTTTTCTTTTGACTAAATTCAGAAAAGGCTACATTTAACATCAAAAAATAACAGACCATGCTTTGTATAAAACATATCGGTACAGATCCTTATTTCAACATTGCAACCGATGAGTATATTTTTAAACACATCGAGGAAGATTGCTTTATGTTGTGGCGCAATGACAATGCCATTATTGTGGGAAAACACCAAAACACCTTGGCCGAAATCAACCTCGATTATGTGAGGGAAAAAGAAATCAGGGTGGTGCGTCGTTTATCCGGAGGGGGTGCCGTTTATCACGATTTAGGGAATTTAAACTTTACATTTACCCGCACCAGTGACAATGAAGATATGGTGGATTTTAGAAGATATACCAAGCCTATTTTAGAAGTGCTTCAAGGCTTGGAAATAGATGCAAAATTTGAAGGCCGCAACGACCTGATGATTGAAGGGAAAAAGTTTTCAGGCAATGCAGAGCATGTGTTTAAAAACAAGGTGATGCACCACGGCACTTTATTGTTTTCTTCAGAGATGAAAGATGTCTCGGGAGCTTTAAAGGTCAATCCGTTAAAATACAAAGGGCGTGGAACAAAATCAATTCCCAAGCGGGTGACAAATATAAGTGAACACCTCAAAGAACCGCTTTCGCTGGAAGCTTTTACAGACAGGATTATGAATCACATACTTGAGACTTTTCCGGGGGCAAAATCATATGAATTCACTCAAGAAGACCTGAAAGCAATTCAAAAAATCAGAGATGAAAAATACGCCACCTGGGAATGGAATTTTGGCCGCTCACCCGAATATAATTTCCAACAGGGAATGCGCACCGAAGGCGGGGTAATTGAAGTGCATCTCGACGTGGAAAAAGGAATCATCAAAAAAGCACAAATCACCGGCGATTTCTTTCATATAAAAGACATTACTCCCATAGAAGAAGCACTCGTGAACTTGCCACATGATGAACAGGCAATTAAAAAAGCATTGAGCCAATTTAAAATGAAACAGTATTTTAAAGACATCACCGCAGAGGAGTTGTTGAGCATCATGTTTTGACGTGAAATTGCTTATTTTGGTAATCACTAAATCCGGTTTATTGAAAGAATTATTCCTAAAATACAAATCCGTAATCCGCTTTCTCGTTCTCTTTTTGGGGACTTATGTGGTATTAAGCCTCCTCTACAACGCCTATTTACATTTCGGAAAATCTGAAACCTGGTATCCAGACCCGGTTACCCATTTAGTAGCCAAACAAACCTCTATCATAACCACAAGTGTGGGGTATAAAGCTGAAATTATTCCGCATGAAAACGAGGCATCAATGAAGTTATTAATTAATGATCGTTACCTGGCCCGCATTGTGGAAGGCTGCAATGCCTTGAGTGTCATGGCGCTGTTTGCTGCATTTATCGTGGCTTTCCATCAAAAGTGGAAACCCACCCTGCTTTATATTTTTGTGGGAGCGGTATTAATTTATTGTGCCAACCTCTTTCGCATTGTGCTCTTGGCCATTGCCTTGTATGAATATCCGCAGTATGAGAAAATTTTACACGGTGTAGTTTTTCCCGCCATTATTTATGGAATGGTGTTCCTGCTATGGGTGCTTTGGGTGAGAAGAATTCCTGCAAAAATAGTTGAGGATGAAAAAACCGTTTAAAATAGCATTACTACTGGTCTTATTCGGACTCCTCGTGCTGGTCCGCCTGTTTGAAGCGGACTTGTTTTATGACCCCTTGCTATCCTTTTTTAAACAGGATTACCTAAACCAAAAAGTACCCGATGTGGAATTCGGAAAATTACTTTTACATACATCCTATCGCTTCCTGATCAACACTGCCATTTCATTATTGATACTCTGGGTGGCTTTCCGGGACCGAGATGTAATTAAGTTTTCAATGATATTGTATGTGTTGGCTTTTATCATCCTACTTCCCTGGATGGCCTGGCTCGTTGCCAACGCCACTCCTGAAAGCAATTACAACATACTCTTTTATGTGAGACGCTTTTTGATTCAACCACTGTTTGTCTTGCTGTTACTGCCGGCTTTTTATTATCATAAACAGAAAATCAAATAGTTAAGCTTTTTCTAAAAAATACGACGTATTGAAAAATTACTTATCTTTGCGTGTTATGAAACCCGTTTTTCAGAAAATAGTAAGTCCGCTTATGGCGCTTTTGGTGCTGTTTTCCACCATGTCTTTTACGGTGGATATGCATTACTGTGGCGGCCATTTGGTCGATAAAGCCATCTTTTCTGAAGTCAAAAAATGCGGGATGGTTACTGAGCGGAGTCGAAGTATGGAAATGGAATCCAAAACTGCTGAAAACAATGTTAAAAAATCAAGTTGCTGTGAAGACATTTCCGTGACCGTAGAAGGCCAGGAAGAGTTGAAAATTTCTTTTGATAAACACGAACTGCAAACACTGCAGTTTGCTTTATTGTTTAGTTATTCTTACGCAAGCCTTTTTGAACCGCTTTCAGAAAAGCACATTCCCTTTGATCAGTATTCCCCGCCCCGGCTCACTTTAGACCGGTATATCCTCAACGAAACATTCTTAATCTGATTTTAAATTTTAGTTTGACTTCTTCCCGAAGCATATTGTAGGGTTTTTTAAAATCCCCTGCGGTTAACAATTACTAAAATTCAAAATCATTTTTTATGTTTTCAAAACTCATAAAATACTTTTTACACAACAGGCTGGTTACAGTCATCTTGCTGCTGTTCTTTATAGGATGGGGGATGGTAACGGCCCCTTTTGACTGGGATACAGGCTTTCTTCCCAGCGACCCCGTTGCAGTAGATGCCATTCCTGATATTGGCGAAAATCAGCAAATCGTTTTTACAGAATGGCCCGGAAGATCCCCTCAGGATATTGAAGACCAGATTACCTATCCGCTTACGTCTTCCTTGTTGGGAATCTCAGGAGTAAAGTCCATTCGTAGTACATCTATGTTCGGCTTCTCCAGTATCTACATCATCTTTGAAGAAGGGGTGGAGTTTTACTGGTCGCGCAGCCGTGTGCTGGAAAAGCTGAGTTCGCTGCCTGCCGGTTTGTTGCCCGATGACGCTCAACCCACGTTGGGCCCGGATGCAACCGCACTTGGTCAGGTGTTTTGGTACACCCTCGAAGGCCGCGACCGGGACGGCAATGTTACCGGTGGCTGGGACCTTCACGAAGTGCGTAAAGTGCAGGATTACTATGTGAAACTCGGTTTAAGCGCTGCCGAAGGTGTTTCGGAAGTGGCTTCCATTGGGGGTTTTGTACAGGAGTATCAAATAGACGTCAACCCTGATGCCCTCAAGGCCTACAACATTGGTATCGATAAAGTGATGATGGCGGTAAATAACTCAAACCGTGATGCAGGTGCCAAAACACTTGAAGTCAACAAGGTGGAATACCTGGTGCGGGGCTTGGGATATATCAAATCGATTGAAGATATAGAAAATACCGTGGTTACCGAAACCGATAACAAACCGGTTTTAATTAAAGACATAGGAACCGTTGCCCTGGGCCCGGCAGAACGTCGTGGTGTGCTCGATAAAGGAGGTGCTGAGGTTGTGGGTGGCGTGGTTGTAGCGCGTTACGGGTCCAATCCGTTGCAGGTGATTGAAAATACCAAGCAGAAAATAGCGGCCATGGCTTCAGGCATGCCTGAAAAAGTCCTGGCTGACGGCACGGTCAGTAAATTGACCGTTGTTCCATTCTATGACCGCACCCAGTTGATCAATGAAACCATTGCCACACTGGAACACGCCCTTTCTCACGAAATTCTCATCAGTATTATTGTAATCATCGTGCTGGTGCTCAACCTGCGGGCCTCGTTACTGATTTCAAGTTTGCTGCCCATAGCGGTTTTAATGACCTTTATCGTGATGCGCTATTTTGGGGTGGATGCCAATGTGGTGGCGCTTTCCGGTATAGCCATTGCCATTGGGGTGATGGTCGATGTGGGGATTGTTTTTGTTGAAAATACGGTCCGGCATCTCGAGTTTCCGGAAAATATGGGTGCACGGGGTAAAAAGTTACTCAACGTGATTTATAAAGCCACGATCGAAGTAGCACCGGCGGTAACAACCGCCCTGGCAACAACTGTCGTGAGTTTTCTGCCCGTGTTCTTTATGGAAAATGCAGAAGGAAAGCTTTTCAAACCACTGGCATTTACCAAAACTTTTGCACTGGTGGCATCCTTTATTGTGGGGATTGTCATTTTACCAATGCTTTCTTATTATGCGTTCAATTTTAAGATAAAAAAGGAAAAGTGGAAACAATTCTCCAACATCTTTTTGATTGTAATGGGTATTGTCTTGTGGTTGTATTTTAGCTTTTGGTTGCCTTTGGCATTGACAGCTATTGGAATCCTGAAAATTCTCGAAACCAAAAAACCGGAGCTTTTAGGAAAATATACTTCCCGCATTATATTGGGATTGATCCTGGCGGTCTCTGTTTTATTTTTAACCGAAGAATGGCTGCCCTTGGGATACCGTAATACACTGGTGACCAATTACATTTTTGTATTGGTGTTACTGGCGCTGATATTGGTGATTCTTTTCAGTGTGGTTAAGTTTTACCGCCATATACTCACCTGGTGCCTGGAAAACAAAGGCAAGTTTTTATTGTTGCCGCTCATCACAATCTTGTTTGGCGCAATGATCTGGTTTGGGTTCCCGAAACTGTTTGGCTTCGCTGCTTCAGGTTTTGATAAAGTGGGAGTTAACATCCGCACAACTACTGTCTGGTCAAGTATGACGCATACGTTCCCGGGAGTGGGTAAAGAGTTTATGCCTTCACTGGATGAAGGAAGCTTTTTACTGATGCCCACGGCCATGCCCCACGCCGGTATGGAAGCTACCAAAGAGATTCTTCAAAAACTTGATATGGCTGTTACTGCCATACCCGAAGTGGAAATCGCTGTGGGTAAACTGGGACGCATAGAAAGTGCCCTTGACCCGGCACCCATTTCGATGTTTGAAAATGTCATCAATTACAAACCGGAATATGCTTTAGATGTAAACGGAAAACCACAGACCTTTAAAACAGATAACGAGAAGCGGTTTGTTTTGAAATCGGGTGACACCCTTTCCAATGAAGAAGCCTTGAACAACGGATTTTCCACTTCTGATTTAATCGAAGATGAGGACGGGGCTTATTTCAGAAACTGGCGGGAACATATCAACAGCCCCGATGATATTTGGGACGAAATTGTCAATGCAACCCGCCTGCCCGGGGTGACCTCAGCACCTAAACTGCAACCTATAGAAACCCGTTTGGTGATGCTACAAACCGGAATGCGGGCACCCATGGGAATCAAAGTGTTCGGGCCCGACCTGCAAACCATTCAGGATTTTGGAACCCAACTGGAAACGCTGTTGAAAGAAGTCCCTTCGGTGAAAACAGAAGCTGTTTTTGCTGACAGGATTGTGGGCAAGCCCTATCTGGAGATAGACATCAACCGTCCGGCAATTGCCCGTTATGGCCTGAGTATTGAAGAAGTACAAACCACTATTGAAACGGCTGTAGGCGGTATGGAAATCACCACAACGGTGGAAGGAAGGGAGCGATTCCCCGTGCGGGTGCGGTATCCGAGGGAATTGCGCGATGACCCTGCAAGCGTCGAACGCATTTTAGTGCCCACAAAAAACGGCGCGCAAATCCCGCTGGGCGAACTGGCAGAAATCACCTATGTGCGCGGACCCCAAATGATCAAGAGTGAAGACACGTTCCTTGTGGGCTATGTGTTGTTTGACAAAAAAGAAGATTTTGCTGAAGTGAATGTGGTTGAAGATGCACAAAAACACATCGCTGATAAAATTGATTCCGGCGAACTGAAAGTGCCTTCCGGGGTGAGTTACACGTTTTCAGGAAATTATGAAAATCAGGTGCGGGCAGTAGAACGTTTGGCCATTGTGATTCCCATCAGTTTGATTATCATTTTCCTGTTGCTGTACTTCCAGTTCAAAACGGTGATTGCCTCATCCATTCACTTCTCGGGGGTATTTGTGGCTTTTGCAGGAGGGTTTATCATGATTTGGCTGTATGGACAAGGCTGGTTTATGGATTTTTCTCTGGCAGGTATGAATATGCGAGACCTCTTCCAAATGGGCACCATCAATTTGAGTGTCGCGGTATGGGTTGGGTTTATCGCTCTCTTTGGAATCGCTACCGATGATGGGGTATTGATGGGAACCTATATCCATCAGGTATTTGAAAAAAACAATCCGCAAACAGTCAAAGCCGTGCGCGATTCTGTGATGGAAGCCGGCCTGAAACGGGTGCGGCCGGCGATGATGACCACAGCCGTGACCATTATTGCACTCATACCGGTATTGACATCCACAGGAAAAGGTTCAGACATTATGGTACCCATGGCCATTCCCATTGTGGGAGGTATGGTTATCCAGATCATGACCATTTTTGTGGTGCCGGTGTTACAGGCCTACTGGAGGGAGACTGTTGTTAAAAATAACGAAACCATTGAATAACATGAAAACAATGTATAGATATATAATTTTAGGATTGTTGGTGCTTGGTATCGCAAATCAGGGGGTGCATTCACAATCCCTGGACGATTACTTAAAAGAAGCTGCAGAAAACAATCCGGAGCTGAAAGCAGATTATGCCGGCTTTGAAGCAGCTTTGCAAAAAGCCCCTCAGGTAGCGAGTCTGCCCGACCCTACCTTAACCGTAAGTGCTTTTGGTCGTATGATTGAAACCCGCCTGGGAGCACAGGAAGCGCGCTTTTCATTGACGCAGATGTTTCCGTGGTTCGGTACGCTGAAAGCGCAGGAAGATGCTGCTACAGCTGCTGCACAGGCCCGTTTTCATCAGTATATCAATCAGCGCAGCCTGTTGTTTGTCGATGTCAAAACCCGCTATGCCGAATTGTATGTGCTGGAAAAAACCATTGCACTCAAAGAAGAAAACCTGAACATACTCGACAGCTACCGCGAACTCGCCTTAAGTGGTTTCAGAAGTGGGAATGCCCCTATGGTGAATGTGGTAAAAGTAGATATGGAACGCGAAGCGGCAATCACAGAAATTGAGTTGTTGAAAGATAGAAAGAAGCCGCTGGAAGTTCAATTCAACCTGCTTTTAAACCGGGAGAAGGAATTGCCGGTAGTGATATCTGACTCACTAAAGTTGGAACAGAATCTCGCTTCAATGAAGGAACCGGAAAATGACATACCCTTTGAAGAACATCCCACCTTGGTAGCTTTGGACAGTGAAAAGACCGCTTTAAACAGCCGCATTACCGCAATTGAAAAGGACGGATTGCCAAAGTTTGGGCTCGGAGTCGATTATTCCATTATTTCCAAACGCACGGATGCCAATCCGGAAATGAACGGACAAGATGCCATTATGCCAATGGTTTCCGTGACACTACCCATTTTTCGAAAGAAATACAAAGCAGCAAAAAAGGAAGTGGAATTTATGCAAGTGGAAGTAGAAGCACGGCAAACGGCTCAAAGGAACAATTTGCAAAGCAGTTATGAAATGAATCTCTATGAAATGAATCAAACGGAAAAGCTTTTAAAACTCTATGAAGAACAACTGGAGCGCATTGATCAGGCCACGAGCTTGTATGTTTCCGGTTTTGCTAACAATACAGCCGACTTTGAAGAGGTTTTAAGGATGAACCAACAAAAAATATTATTACAAACCCAACAGTTTGAAGCCCTAAAAAATGGCTTTATCGCTCAGGCACAACTGGAATACGTACGTTCTAAAACAGAGTAATTATGGAAACAAGAAATAAAAATAGAATAAAAGCGATTGCGATACTGGTACTGGGATTACTCCTGGGTTGGTTGATTTTTGGCGGAAGCGGTCAAACCGAAAATGAGCATGCGCATGAAGATGTGTCAGAAGATACCATTTGGACCTGCTCCATGCACCCGCAAATCCAGCAACCGGAACCCGGTGATTGTCCGCTTTGCGGGATGGACCTTATTCCGTTGGAAGAGGATGAAGGGGGAGACCCTGCTGTATTTGTCATGAGTGAAAATGCGATGCGCCTGGCCAATGTGAGTACCATGATTGTCGGGAAAAGTGATGCAGTACGCGCCATCCGATTGAATGGAAAAGTGCAGGTAGATGAACGCAATTCTTACTCTCAAAGCACACACATTCCCGGGAGGATTGAACAACTGCGCATCAATTTTACGGGTGAAAAGGTTTCCCGCGGACAAACCCTGGCACAAATCTATTCGCCGGAAATGGTCACGGCTCAACAAGAATTGTTGCAGGCCTATGCCATCAGGACGTCACAACCCGAACTTTTTGAAGCGGCAAAAACGAAGTTGCGCAACTGGAAAATCAGCAATGCACAGATCGATCAAATTATTGCCAATCAAAAACCACTGGATCGCTTCTACATTCAGGCCGATGTAAGTGGGGTGGTTACCAAGAAGAATGTGGAGTTGGGCGATTATGTGGAGCGTGGGATGTCCCTGTATGAAATAGCCGATTTAAGTAAATTATGGGTGCTTTTTGATGTGTATGAAAGCCAAATGGCCTGGGTGAAAGAAGGAAGTGAGATTACGTTTACAGTCAATTCACTTCCCGGGGAAACCTTTGAAGGAACTATTTCTTTTGTAGATCCTTTGTTGAATGCACAAACCCGGGTAGCAACGGCACGCGTTGAGGTCAATAACAAAGAGGGCAAGTTAAAACCTGAAATGTTTGCTTCAGGAACGGTACAGGCAGCACCCGGACAAACGGTTGAAAACGAAATAGTCCTTCCCAAGTCGGCAATTTTATGGACCGGAAAACGTGCCATCGTGTATGTAAAAGAAGGTAAAGGATTTGCCTTGAGGGAAGTTAATTTGGGATCTGCCTTGGGCGAAAATTACATCGTAAAAAGTGGTTTGTCTGAAGGTGAAGAGGTAGTGGTCAACGGTGCGTTTACCATTGATGCGGCCGTGCAACTTTCAGGAAGGCCCAGTATGATGAGCCCCCAGGGAGGAAGTACAAATACCGGGCACAATCACGGGGAAACAATTTCAGAAAATGCCCTGGAACAAATTGAAAAAGTATCCCTTACTGACGAAGCCAAAAAAGCACTGCAACCCTTATTTAAAAACTATTTTTCCCTGAAAGAACATTTGGCCGAAGATGATTTTGAAAATGCCCGGGAATCAGGAAAAGAGCTTGAAGAAACTTTAGGGAACATTGACATGAAACAGTTTGAGGGGAAAGCCCATGATGTTTGGATGACTTTTGAAAAGCAAATGAAAACAGCGCTGGAACCGTTGAAAAAGGAGACAAATATTGAAGGATTGCGTTCCCATTTTCAAACGATTTCAGATGGGCTCATTCAGTTTATTGAAAAAACTGGGCCTTATGATGAGGTAATTTATGTGCAGCATTGCCCCATGGCAGACAATGACAAAGGAGCCGACTGGCTCAGCCTTTCAAAAGAGATTAAAAATCCGTATTTTGGAAGTATGATGTTGAAGTGTGGAGAAGTTATAGAAGTAATTAAATAAAAAATATGAAAAAGATAATAGCTTTAGTACTCACAGTTTTCATCATTTCTTGTCAGTCAAATAAAGAAAAAGACGAGCCTGTTGAAGAACACAACCACAGCGATGTAAAAACAGAAGTTGGTGCGTCCAAAAGTCCGCAAACCTCAACAATGGAAACAATAGGAGGAGCGCACATACATATTGATTACTCGTCTCCAAGAGTTAGAAATAGAATTATTTTTGGAGGACTATTGGCATATGATGAAGTTTGGCAAGCAGGAGCACACATGGCTACCTGGGTTGAAACTTCAAAAGATTTGACCATTTCAGGCCAGGTTTTATCCAAAGGGAAATATGGGTTTTTTATTATTCCAAGTCAGGGTGAATGGACAGTAATCTTTAATAAAAACTGGAATCAACACGGCAAAGATGATTATAACGAAAGTGAAGATGTCGTCAGATTTAAAGTAGCTCCTGAGTTTTCTGATGAAATTAAAGAAGAATTGGAGTACAAAATTCAGAAAACAGACAATTCAAAAGGTATATTTTCTCTGGAGTGGGAAAAAGTTAAAATAAGTTTTCCTTTTGTTGTAAATGAAACCAATAATTAAAAATCAGAAAATATGAAAAGTTATTTAAAATTTACACTGATGATGGCGACCTCCTTTGTGATTATGTATGCCGTAATGTTCTTAAATGCAGCCAGTATAGACCACGTGATGCTCAGCACCATGCGCACCTATATGACACTACTGATGATTGCACCCATGGCAGTGGTAATGCTGTTGTATATGTGGGGCATGTATAAAAATAAAAAGTTGAACGCACTAATTTTAGCGGTATCGATTGTGGGCTTTGGCGCTATATATTATATGATGCGGAACCAAACCGGGATTTCGGATGTACAGTATATGAAAGCGATGATTCCACACCATTCTTCGGCTATTTTGACAAGTGAAAATGCCCATTTACAAGATCCCGAAACCAAAAAACTGGCAGAAGACATCATTAAACTGCAAAAAGAAGAAATCGCCTTGATGAAAGAATATTTAAAGCGAATAAAAGAGAATAATAACTAAATTTGAATACAATTAATAACCCTTTAATTTTTAAAACCATGAAAAAAGTACTATTAAGTATCGCTGTTTTGGCAGCAATAGGAATGACATCCTGTAAAAACCAGACAGAAGAAAAAGAAGAGACAACAGAAATGACTGAAGAAGTCAAAGAAATAGCAATGTCTGAAACCACTTTCGGTGTCCGCGGTAACTGCAGTATGTGTAAAAGAACAATAGAAGAAGCAGCAAACAGTCTGGAAGGTGTCGCTACGGCAAGCTGGGATGTTGACAGAAAACAAATCCACGTCTCTTATGACAAGGAAGTTGTTGATGAGATGAAAATCCACAAGGCCATTGCCGCTTCGGGCTATGATACCGAACAGGTTGCCGGTGATGAAGAGGCCTACAAAACACTTCCTGAATGTTGTAAGTATGACCACGAAATGGAAATGAACCTCGCAGAACCTGCTGAAGGTGAAGAAGGGAATCACCACGAAATGGAATAATATCTTTAATAACCACCTGCAAACTTTGCAGGTGGTTTAATTTTATTGATTTTGCAAACTACCCTTCACATAAAAAACCTTGTTTGTGCACGCTGCATTATGACACTCCAAAACATTTTGCAACGGCTCGAAATCCCTTACGACAAAGTTTCCCTGGGAGAAGTTGTCTTGGAAAAGCCTTTAACAAAAAATCAGCAAAATGCCTTTCAGTCCGAAATCAAAAAAGTAGGCTTTGAACTTTTGGAAGATAAAAATGAACGGCTTGTTAACCGTATAAAATCCATCATTATTGCTGATATTTATGAAGGAGAAGGGTCTGGTAATCAAAATCTTTCTGTGATCCTCAGCAAGCAATTGCATATTGATTACAGTCACCTGAGTAATCTGTTCACAGCTATAGAAGGCAAAAGTATCAATACGTTTCAGCAGAACATCAAGATAGAACGTATTAAAGAACTGCTCGAATATGATGAATTAAGCATCACCCAAATAGCATATGATCTGGGGTTTGGTAACGCAGGGTACCTTTCCACAGCATTTAAAAAACACACCGGTATTACCCCATCTCAATACCGCAGGTTGCACCTCAAAAACCGGAAAGCCATTGATTCTGCTTAAAAATTCCTTAAAATCATAACTTCTTACCATTTTTTTATAAGTCTTTTCATTTCATAGTCCGTAACTTTGATGTAAATCTTTAAAAATCAAAATTATGCAAAATGAAAAGTTAATACATGCGTTGGGAAATTGCATCAATCACTGTAATTATTGCGCAGATGCCTGCCTCGATGATGACAATGTAAAAATGATGGTAAACTGTATTCGAACAGACCGTGTTTGTGCAGAAGTCTGTGCAGCACTCAACCAGATTCTCGCTACAGGATTTAAAGATGTGGACGGCCTTGTGCAATACTGTATCAAAGTATGCAACGCCTGTGCAGATGAATGTGAACAACACGATCATCCACACTGCCAGGAATGCGCAAAAGCTTGTAGAAATTGTGCACAAGCCTGTGAAGAATACCTGGCTTAATATCAGTCAACTAATTTTAATGTGAGTTCGAAGTATTTGTCCGTGAAAAACCGCTCAATCCGTGTCATCTGCGTGCTATCCTATACTTATAAATAAAAACAGCACGCTGATAACACTGATTTGACGAATAAACGCTGATTTATCAGTGATCTCTTTTCTGTTTTCCAAATCACGTCTTACGTCCTAAGTCTTGCAGTCCTATGTCTTTATACTTAATACTGTTTAAAAATCTCTTTTCTGGAGGTCTAGGCAGATACGTGCTGTCCCATCCCCATCCACAAAAAATCAAAAGTCTTTGCCATAAAAATAGAATCCCTTCTGTTAAATTGGCCGTACTTTTGTTAAACTAAAAGTAGCATGTAATGAAACATACCTATACAATCAATGGAATGACCTGCAACGGCTGTCGTTCCCACGTAGAAAAAACACTGAACGAACTGGATGGAGTGACCCAAGCCTCTGTGAACCTTGAAACTGCAGAAGCAGTCATTGAAATGGAATCCCATATAGAGCTGGATACCTTTCAAAATGCCCTGAAAGAAGCCGGAGGAAACTACACCATACATATGCCGGGAACCCAAACAACAACAAAAGGCAACGTTATGAAACACACCTATCCCATCACCGGAATGACCTGCAACGGCTGCCGTTCTCATGTGGAAAAAACACTTTCTGAAGTAGACGGCGTTAACCACGCTACTGTTGACTTGGAAAAGGCCGAGGCCACCATTGAAATGGACTCACACATCCCCATTGAAACGTTTCAAAAAGCCCTCAAGGATGGAGGCGGGAATTACCAAATCCACAAACCCGGGGCCGATAAGCATCAACAAGATAACCAAAAGCAAGAAAAAGAAACCCCAAAGGGAAAAGGTACGGGCACCTTTTACTGCCCCATGCATTGCGAAGGGGACAAAACCTATAACGAACCCGGCGATTGCCCCGTATGCGGGATGGACCTTGTTGAGGAAATGCAAATGCCATCCGGCGGAACGCAATATACCTGCCCCATGCACCCCGAAGTGGTGAAAGACGAACCCGGAAATTGTCCCATTTGCGGGATGGAGTTGGTGCCCAAAGAAGCCGACCTCTCCGCAGAAAAAAAGACCTATAACAAACTGCTCAAAAAGTTTAAAATAGCGGTGGTTTTTACCCTGCCCATTTTTATCATTGCCATGTCTGAAATGCTACCGGGCAATCCTTTGTATGACTGGATGGAGATGAAATACTGGAACTGGGTGCAACTGGCACTTTCCATTCCCGTGGTATTTTACGCCACCTGGATGTTTTTTGAACGTGGCTGGCGTTCCATCGTTACCTGGAACCTCAATATGTTTACCCTCATTGCCATTGGTGCAGGGGTGGCCTGGTTGTTCAGTGTGGTGGGCTTGCTGTTACCCGATATATTTCCCGATCAATTTAAAACCCATATGGGAACCGTGCATGTGTATTTTGAAGCCGCCACTGTTATTCTCACACTAGTATTGCTGGGGCAGTTACTGGAAGCAAGGGCGCACAGCAAAACCAATTCGGCCATCAAGGAACTGTTGAAATTGGCACCCAATAAAGCCATTCGCATTGTGGATGGTGAGGAAGAAGAAATTCCCACAGATAAGATCCAAAAAGGAGATGAGCTACGCGTAAAACCGGGCGATAAGGTGCCGGTGGACGGAACCATCAAAAGCGGTTACAGCAGTCTGGACGAATCCATGATTACCGGAGAGCCTATTCCTGTGGATAAAAAAGAAGGCGATCCTGTGAGCTCGGGAACCATCAACGGCAACCGCAGTTTCACCATGACCGCTGAAAAAGTGGGCAACGAAACCTTGCTGGCTCAAATCATCAAAATGGTCAATGAAGCCAGTCGTTCGCAAGCACCCATTCAAAAACTGGCTGATAAAATATCCGGGGTTTTTGTGCCCATTGTAGTGCTCATTTCTATACTCACTTTTATCGTTTGGGCCATCTACGGCCCGGAACCCAGCTATGCCTATGCGTTGATCAATGCCATCGCCGTTCTCATCATTGCCTGCCCTTGTGCATTGGGACTGGCAACACCCATGTCCGTGATGGTAGGCGTAGGGAAAGGGGCACAAAACGGAGTGCTCATTAAAAATGCGCAGGCACTGGAACAAATGGACAAGATTGATGCCTTGATTATTGATAAAACCGGGACGATTACTGAAGGAAAGCCCTCGGTGGAAAAATCGGTTTCGGTATCAGACTCTTTTTCAGAGGATGAGGTGCTGCAATTCATAGCTTCGGTGAATGCTAACAGTGAGCATCCTTTGGCTGAAGCAACGGTAGCTTTCGCGAAAGAAAAGAAGCTGGAAGTCACCAAGTCAAGCGATTTTGATTCCGTCACAGGAAAAGGAGTCACCGGCGAAGTCAACGGAAAGCAAATTGCTGTGGGGAATGACAAACTGATGGACCAAGTAAAAGCCAACATAACCCCCGAAGTAAAAAAACAAGTAGAAGCCGAGCAGCAACAAGGAAAAACGGTCTCCTATCTGGCGGTGGAAAATCAGGTAGCGGGCTATATCACCATTACCGACCCCATCAAAAAAACCAGCCGCCAAGCCATTCAGGAATTGATGGATGCAGGGGTCGAAGTATTTATGCTAACGGGTGACAATGAAAACACCGCAGCCGCCGTTGCAGGCGAGTTACACCTTTCAGGCTTTAAAGCCGGGATGCTGCCCGAAGACAAGTTGAACGAAGTAAAACGCCTTCAAAGTGAAGGCAAAAAAGTAGCTATGGCCGGTGACGGCATCAATGATGCACCCGCATTGGCACAAGCAGATATTGGGATTGCCATGGGCACGGGAACCGATGTGGCTATAGAAAGTGCAAAAATTACTTTGGTAAAGGGAGACCTTCAGGGCGTTGTTAAAGCCAAAATGCTAAGCAAAAAAGTAATGCGCAACATCAAGCAAAATTTGTTTTTTGCATTAATTTACAACACGTTGGGTGTTCCCATCGCTGCAGGGGTCTTATTCCCCTTCTTTGGCATCCTGCTTTCCCCAATGATCGCAGCCCTGGCCATGAGTTTTAGCTCGGTTTCGGTCATTGCCAATGCCCTGAGGCTGAAGCGGGCCCGCATCGGTTAACCCATATCCCCGCGACATTGTCCTCCGAAACAAGCGATAGCAGCAGTGGAGGGGGAAGGTGGAAAATCGAAGATTCAACGTAGCTAATCTCGTCAAACCAAAGCGAACCCCCTTTTTTTTATCATCCCGATCCGCCTGAAACAGATCGTGATGCCGGTGTAAAAGTTTATAGTTCATGGCGGAGCGCTTTGACAGGCTTTCTCAATTTTGTTAAGGTGGCAGCGGCTTTGTAGTTCAGGGATTAAGGGTTTTGTTGTGGGCTTCAGAGGGTGCCCCGAGCTTGACACAAGAGCGGGGGTAAAGCGGTCGATATCCGTTCAAGCCTCTCATCTAAATACCAACAGTATGGATACAGCATAGATGAAGGGAGGATGCTGTATGGTTAAAGCGTCCATATTTCGTCCTTCCTTCGAGTTTCTTTCAAGAAAAGTCCCTGTATACGGGCTAAACTCCAAAGAAACTCGAAGGATGGACGTCTTAGCATAGCTTCATCCCTTGCTATGACTGCAATAAAAGTAGCATTGTTTATGGAAATACTAAATGAATTCCCTATGTTTGAGTAGTATAACCTTGTTTTCTTGCTTTTTTTGGCTGAAAACATTTTAAAAAACCTTCTTTAATCAAATTTTCGTAAATTTGACATATCTATGCAAAAAACCATCTCCATAGCACTGTCACTCTTGCTCCTGCTAAGCACCACAGGCCTGACCTATGGGCAGCACTTTTGTGAAGGGGTATTGGTCGACAAATCATTTGCCATTGGCTTTGAAATCATGAGCTGCGATGAAGTGGAGGCGGATGATTCGTGTGAAAACAACCCGGCGGAAGACGATTGCTGCGCTGATACCTACTTTCAGATCCAAACCGATAAAGAGTTTTCCGGAAAGAGCTCCTATGCTTCTTTGGAGATCCCTTCATTTGTTACTTCTGATGCGAACTTTTTAGTAGAAGTTGATATCTTTTCAAAAGAACAACGTTTGTTTGCATATTATACACCCCCTGAAAGGCCTTTTGACCTGCACGCACTTTTTCAAACCTATTTGATTTAGACGATTCTAAAAAAAATCGAAACATGTTCGCCCCGGGCGACTTTATTTTCATGTAATTTTTTAGAATATGTACTATAAACACCTTTGGCTATTAGCACTCTGTCTGGGCCTGCAAACCTTACAAGCACAAGAAAAACTGTCCGGAATCCTATTTGAAGGTTCCGAACCGGATAAAAACGTTCCGCTCTCGGGAGCCAATATCTATTGGGAGGGGACAGAAACCGGAACCATCACCGACTTTAACGGAGCGTTTGAACTGCCTTACAAAAAAGAATACAGCAAACTGATTGTGAGCTATGTGGGCTATAAAACAGATACCTTATCTGTGACAGGACCGGGTTTTATTAAGCATTGGCTAGTGCCGGAAGGCACGCTGGACGAAGTGGTCATCCAAAACCGGAAACAAACCAGCTTTCGTTCTTATTTACAGGCGCAGAACGTCACCAATGTAAGTAGTGCAGAATTACTCAAAGCAGCCTGTTGTAACCTGGCAGAAAGTTTTGAAACCAATCCGTCCATCGATGTGAATTTTCCCGATGCCCTTACAGGAAACCGGCAGATTAAAATGCTGGGGTTAACCAGTCCCTACACGCTGATTGCCATAGAAAATATTCCCTCCATTCGTGGGGCGTCACAGGCGTATGGCCTAAGCTTTATTCCCGGTACCTGGGTGGAAAGCATACAGATATCAAAAGGAGCGGGCAGTGTGATTAACGGTTATGAAAGCATTGCCGGGCAAATCAATGCCGAATTGCAAAAGCCATTAACCGATGAACGTTTCTTCCTGAATGCCTATGCCGGTGCTGATGGGCGTCTGGAACTCAACAACCACTTAAACTTTAAACTCAATAAAAACTGGTCTACAGGTTTGTACCTGCACGGTAACCTGCGGGACACCAAAAACGATATGAATGACGACGGCTTTCTGGACAACCCCTTGCAAGAACAATTAAATGTGATGAACCGCTGGCAATATACCGATGAAGAAAAGGGGTGGGTGGGTTTTTTGAACCTTCGTTTTTTGACAGACAGCAAGCAAACCGGGGAAGTGGGGTTTAACCCTGAAAACGATAAGCTAACCACCAATGCCTGGGGTGCCGAAATAGAAACCACCCGGGCCGAGGCTGTGTTGAAACTGGGCTATGTATTCCCGGAAATACCCTATCAGTCTTTCGGGTTTCAGGGGGCATACAGTCATCATGAGCAAGATTCCTACTTTGGCATGAATGTGTATGATATTCAGCACGAAAGTTTCTATTCCAATTTGAATTTCAACTCGATTATTGGCGATTCCCGGCATAATTTTAAAACAGGCCTGAGTTTTACTTATGATCGCTATGATGAAAGCGTCCTGACGGATACCTATTTGCGTACAGAAAATTCAGTAGGAGCCTTTTTTGAGTATGCCTATGACAACCTCAGTGATGTATTGCTCACCGCGGGCGTTCGCGTGGACCATCATAATTTAATAGGGACATTTGTAACACCACGCTTTCATATGCGCTATACACCCTGGGAAAAATCTTCTCTAAAGGCTTCTTTTGGTCGTGGCGTGAGGGCACCCAGTATTTTTGCTGAAAACCAACAGCTTTTTGGTTCGTCGAGGTCGATTTCCATTTTGAATAGCGGCGGTGATTTTTATGGATTGGACGCCGAAGACGCCTGGAATTACGGTGTTTCCTTTATGCAGGGATTCCGTCTTTTTAACAGGGATGCTGATATAGTCTTTGACTTTTACCGAACCGATTTCCGCAATCAGGTAGTCGTGGATTGGGAAGACCCCCGGCAAGTGCGTTTTTACAACCTGGAAGGCAGCAGTTATGCCAACAGTTTTCAGACCGAAGTGAATGTTAGCCCTGCAGAAAGGCTCGATGTCAGGCTATCATACCGTCTCTTTGATGTACAAACCGATTATTTGGAAGGAAAACTCCAAAAACCACTCACACCAAAACATCGTTTTTTTGCAAATATTGCTTATGAGACAGGGTTGACAGAAAAAGGGGCACAGTGGAAATTTGATGCCACATACAATTGGCTGAGTGAACAGCGTTTTCCAAATACGCTATCAAACCCTGAAGCATATCGATTGAATGAAATGACATCAGATTTAAACACCTTGAATGTACAAATCACCCGTGTGTTTAGCCCAAAATTTGAAATCTATGCAGGCGGTGAAAACATCACCAATGTGCGACAATCCAATCCCATTGTTGCGGCCGATGATCCTTTTGGGGAATATTTTGATACGACTTTTGTGTATGGCCCCATTTTTGGGAGTATGTATTATGCCGGATTGCGATGGAAATTATAAATTTATAACCTTAAAACAATTTAAAAATGAAAAATGTATTAGTAGCTACTGTGTTCTTTTTGTTTGCTTTTAGCATTCAGGCACAAGATAAAAATGCCAAAGCCATTATTGAAGTAGACGGGGTATGCATGATGTGTAAAGAACGCATCGAAAAAGCCGCCATCAAAACCAAAGGTGTGAAATCAGCGGTATGGGATGTGCAAACGCATATGCTTGCTCTTATTTATGACGAGCGAAAAACCCATCTGGATACGATTCACCAACGGATAGCAGACGTAGGACACGACACTGAAAAAATAACGGCCACTGAAAAAGCCTATAATAGTGTGCATAACTGTTGCAGATATCGTGATGAAGCTGTGGTTGATGAGCATTAACAAGTTCATCAAATTTTGTATAATAAAAACGCCTTTTCATTTGAAAAGGCGTTTTTACTTTATAATTTTAAACTCCCCCTCTATTGGAGGGGGCTGGGGGGAGGACAGGATTACATCATCCCCGGCATACCGCCGCCCATTCCGGGAGGCATACCGCCACCACCGCTGTTTTCTTCTTTAATATCGGTTAAAGAACATTCAGTGGTCAAGATCATTCCTGCAACAGAGGCAGCATTTTCCAACGCAATGCGTGTTACTTTTTTAGGATCGATAATTCCGGCTTTCAGCATATCTACATACGTGTCAGTCTTGGCATCAAAACCGAAGTTTTTCTTGCCTTCCAACACTTTTGCAATGACAACCGAACCTTCACCACCTGCATTTTCAACGATGGTGCGTAAGGGCGATTCAATGGCTTTTGCTACAATCTGCACACCTGTGGTTTCGTCAAGGTTTTCAGTGGTTAGTTTTTGCAATACTGAAATGGCTCTTACCAATGCAACACCTCCACCGGCAACAATGCCTTCTTCTACTGCAGCTCTGGTTGCGTTGAGGGCATCATCCACACGGTCTTTTTTCTCTTTCATCTCCACTTCGCTGGCAGCACCCACATAAAGTACGGCCACACCTCCGGCCAATTTGGCCAAACGCTCCTGAAGTTTCTCTCTGTCATAATCACTGGTTGTGGATTCTATTTGCGCTTTTATTTCATTCACACGTGCTTTGATGGCGTTTTTATCTCCGGCACCGTTCACAATCGTAGTGTTGTCTTTGTCCATGGTGATGGTCTCAGCAGTACCCAGCATATCGATGGTTGCGTTTTCCAAAGTGAATCCTCTTTCTTCAGAAATAACAGTTCCACCGGTCAAGACTGCGATATCTTCAAGCATGGCTTTTCTTCTGTCCCCAAATCCCGGAGCCTTCACGGCTGCGATTTTTAGAGAACCTCTTAACTTGTTTACTACCAGGGTAGCCAACGCTTCTCCGTCGACATCTTCAGCGATAATAAGCAACGATTTTCCTTGTTGTGCTACAGGCTCCAAAACAGGTAACAAGTCTTTCATTGAAGAAATTTTCTTGTCGCAAATAAGGATCATCGGGTTTTCTAATTCTGCGTTCATTTTTTCAGAATTAGTCACAAAATAAGGTGACAGGTACCCTCTGTCAAATTGCATACCTTCTACAACATCTACATAGGTGTCGGTTCCTTTGGCTTCTTCCACAGTAATCACACCTTCTTTGCCTACTTTTCCAAATGCTTTTGCTATTAATTCACCAATGACATCATCATTGTTGGCAGAGATAGAAGCTACTTGTTTGATCATATCTGAAGAGTTACCCACTTTGGTAGTTTGCTTCTCAAGATCTTTTACAATGGCTTCTACAGCTTTATCAATACCACGCTTTAAGTCCATCGGGTTGGCACCTGCAGCTACGTTTTTCAAACCTTCCTTAACAATGGCTTGTGCCAAAACAGTTGCGGTGGTAGTACCGTCACCGGCAAGGTCATTGGTTTTTGAGGCCACTTCTTTAACCATCTGTGCACCCATGTTTTCAAGAGCGTCTTCCAGTTCAATTTCTTTAGCTACGGTCACCCCATCTTTGGTGACTTGTGGCGCTCCAAATGATTTGTTGATGATTACATTTCTACCTTTTGGGCCCAGGGTTACTTTTACTGCATTTGCCAATGCATCTACACCACGCTTTAGGCCATCGCGTGCTTCAATATCATATTTTATGTCTTTTGCCATAGTTATTTTGCTTTATGCAGTAGGCTTTATGCTTTAAGCTTACTGCGGGTTAATTTTTGTTTTAAGTTGTAAATTTTACTTTTAATTTCATTGATTTTACTTTCCATTTTTACAAATACATCATTTTTGAGGTATGCTAAATCTTTGGAAAGCATAAGGAGATACTCTGTTTCTAAAGCTGACCCTAATGCAATGTTGAGGAATTGATTGAATTCCGCATCACTGTTTCTTCCACATCCTTCACTAATATTGGTTGGAATCGATAATGATGCTCTTCTTATTTGACTTGTGAGCCCGTATAGTTCTTCTTTGGGAAAAAGATTAGTAATCTTATACACCTCTAAAGTAAATTCGTGACTCAAATGCCAAATATCATATTTTTTAAAATCCCTCATTTCGCTTATTGCTTAAAGCTTATAGCTTTTTAAACAATTGCAAGGATATCATCCTCACGCATAATAAGGTAATCATTACCGTCTAGTTTTAATTCGGTACCGGCATATTTTCCGTATAGGACGGTGTCGCCTACTTTAACGGTCATTTTGTGGTCTTTTTTTCCGGAACCCACGGCAACTACTTTGCCTTTTTGAGGTTTTTCTTTTGCAGAATCAGGAATGTAAATACCTGAGGCAGTTTTGGTTTCAGCTTCTTGTGCTTCTACCAAAACACGGTCTGATAAAGGTTGAATTTTTAATGCCATATAATTTGAATTTTAAATTAGTTTTTACAACTGCTAATTGGCAGAAATTATGCCACTGCTTAAACTACTGACAGTTTGAAACAAAAAATGCCAGCTTGTCATAAGCCGGCAAAAAAAATCCCGCGACACTGTCCCCCGAAACAAGCGATAGCTGTGGAGGAGGAAGGCGGGAATCTAAAGTTTTGTTTTATTTCTACTCGTTTGGAGTTTGCTCAACGGGTGTTGAAGGAATTGGACTGGTTCTTTCAGTTGCATCGAGAGCTCTTGAATCTTGAGATCCACCTCCGCTCATAATAGATACATTTGACAATAAAATCAAACCTAAAAGCAGCACTGCTAGTGTCCAGGTGCTTTTATCCAAAAAGTCGGTGGTTTTTTGAACTCCACCCAATTGTTGTGTGCCACCACCTCCAAAAGAAGAAGAAAGCCCGCCACCCTTAGGGTTTTGAACCATGATAACAACGACTAATAAAAACGCTACAAGAACGATTAATATTAAAAAAACTGTGAACGTGCTCATTGAAATAGTTATTTATTTTTTTGTTGTAATTTTTCTATTGCCCGAATTTGGTCTGCAAAGAAACCACTTTTTTCGGGATTTTTCAAAATTAAAATTTTATATGCCTGAATTGCTTTTTTATAATTGTTTTGTTGCAAGTATACTTTTGCCAAAGTTTCTGTCATTAAGTGCTCTTTTGGCTGAGCATAAGGTTTTGAAAAATCCTCTGAAGAAACACTTTCTTTGGGTTTTATTTTGGGATTTTCCTGAATGAATTTATCAATGAGTTTAAATTTTTCTTCCTTACGGCTATCTGCTTTTGAAGTGCTAACCCCCGTTTTAACTTTCTCCGTTCGGTCAATGGGTTTGGCTTGGGTGAGTTTCAACCACTCACTGAATGAATGTGTATCGTTTTTTGTAAAAGGAAGTGGTTTATTAATTTCGAGTAACTCCTCAACAGCTTTCTCCTGTGCTGTTTTTTCAGGTTTTCTTTCAAACAAGTTGGGATTGAGAATGGCTTCAGCTTTCACTAATTCGTGTTGTTCATTTTCTTCGGGTTCAAAGAGTGATGACTCATTGAAAACTTCAGAGGTGATAAAGTCAAATAAAACGCTCCTGTCAGTAGTATAAGCTGCAGTTTTTTTTAATTCTGGATTGTATTGGTAATTGTTTTCGTCTTTCAAAACTTTTAAATACAAAGCCCTGGCGGGTTGAAAAAAAGGAAAGTCTACAAGGATGCTCTCTAAAGCAACTTTACTTTCTGAAGTGATGGTTTCAGGGTGTTGAAGTAAGTATGTGATTTTTTCCTTGTTCAAAATAATCTTACCATTTAGCCAGTGTGGCATTAAAAACATCTTGAGTGATGCGTTCAAAAATTACATTGATGGCTTCATCTCTTTGTGAGCCAGTGAGCTGAGCTGAACCGCCATAGTCATAATAAAATGAAAACCGTTGCTCTAAATCGTTGCCTTCATTTTTGGTGTCATAAAAGCGCACATTTACTGAAACCGTCAACCTGTTTTGGGCCGCTGTGTTTTGAGCAGTTGCGGTAATAGGTGCAATATAGTATTCAACAATTTCACCTTCATAAATCAAATCTCCATTTTGATTGGTTAAATCAAGGCTTGTTTGGTTTAGTATGATATCCTGAAGACTTTGCGTGAATTGTCTGTCTATTCCCGGCTCTACAATTGGGGCATTATTTCTGAAAAAATTAACTTGAAATGTACTGATATTTGAAGCTACAGAAGCGCCCGTAAATGAATATACCCCACAACTTTGAATGCTGCAAAAAGTAGTTATGAGGGTGAGTGTAAATAGTATCTTTTTCATTTAAAAGAGTTTGTCGCTAAAGTCCAAATTGCTTGATTTTTCTGTAAAGTGTTCTTTCAGAAACACCCAATTCATCGGCAGCAGCTTTTCGTTTGCCTTGGTTTTTTTCCAAGGCTTTTTTGATAAGCTCCAGTTCTTTATCTTTGATAGAAAGTGTTTCTTCTTCTTGAATTTCTTCAGCAAAATGATATTTGTCTTTGGATTGTTCCTGTGCGGGAGCGTCGTTGAGCTCAAGGATTTCTACATCATTTTGAGCATCGTTTTCTTCAATTATATCAGTTAATTCTTCAAAGGAGTCTTCTTCCTGTTGAGTATAGATTTTTTTAATCAAACCTGAATGTTCTTTTTGAACATTTTCTGTACTGCCGCTTTTCAAAAGTTCAAGCGTTAATTTTTTAAGGTCGTTCACGTCTCTTTGCATATCAAAAAGCACTTTGTAAAGTATTTCACGCTCTGATCCAAAATCGCTTTCAGATTTTTTATTCCCAATCACTGCAGGAAGCTGCCTGCCCATATCAGGCAGATAATTTTTCAGTGAGTAGGCGTTTATTTCACGATTTTGTTCTAAAACAGAAATTTGTTCAGCCACGTTGCGCAATTGCCTGATGTTTCCGCTCCAGCGATATTTTAAAAGAAGCTGGGTGGCATCATCTGTCAACCTTATAGTGGGCATTTTATATTTTTGAGCGAAATCAGCAGCAAACTTTCGAAATAAGAGATGAATATCTTCCTCGCGCTCTCTTAATGGTGGTAAATGAATATCAACGGTACTCAATCGGTAAAACAAATCTTCTCTGAATTTTCCATCATTGATTGCCTGTGCCATCGGGACGTTTGTAGCCGCAACAATGCGCACATTGGTTTTTTGTGTTTTGGAAGAGCCCACTTTGAGGAATTCACCATTTTCAAGGACCCTCAAAAGCCGCACTTGTGTTGGAAGAGGAAGTTCGCCCACCTCATCAAGAAAGATGGTGCCGCCATCGGCTACTTCAAAATAACCGCTGCGTGTTTGAGTCGCTCCGGTAAATGCACCTTTTTCATGACCAAAAAGCTCACTGTCAATGGTGCCTTCTGGTATCGCACCACAGTTTACTGCTATGTATTTTCCGTGCTTTCTGTGAGAAAGCGAATGTATAATCTTTGGAATACTTTCTTTTCCCACACCACTCTCACCTGTAACCAGAACTGAAATGTCTGTGGGAGCTACCTGAATGGCCTTTTCAATGGCACGGTTGAGCTTTTCATTATTGCCAATGATTCCGAAACGTTGTTTTATTGCTTGTACACTTTCCATTTTTTTGTTTCAGGTTTCAAGTTTCAGGTTTTTGAAGCTGACTCTTACACCTTTTTATCATTTATTGAAACTTAATTCCTTTAAATTCCTTTTTATTTAAATAAGAGATAAAGTTTTTTATTTTTCCACTTAGCTTTTCATAATCATTTTTTAATTGAAGGAACAGTTGTTCGTCAATATGGCCATAGTCAAAAACTCTGTACACTTGCGACCTGACCTCCCCGGCAGAACCTTTGGCTATCGAAAGAAACTGTCTGAATTCTAAGTTTCCGTCCCTTTCAAAACCTTCAGCTATATTGTCCATAACAGACCCTGAAGATGATTTTATTTGTTCTTTAAATTTAAAATCAGTTTTCAAATCGGTTTCAATAGATATTTTATGAATAATGACAGCTAACCTTCTAGCTTCCATCCATATTTCTAAATCTTCAAACCTTTTTATCGTAGCCATAACCTAAAACTTGAAACCTGAAACCTGAAACCTGAAACAAATCCAAACTATTCCTTCGAGTACCCCACAGCCTCCCCCATCAAAGTGGCAGAAGTACAATCTGTAATTTTAACCATCACAAAATCGCCTACTTTGTAGTTTTCTTTTGGAAATACCACTACAGTATTTTGTGGAATTCTTCCGCTCCATTGGTTGTCGTCTCTTTTAGATGTTTTTTCTATCAAGACTTCCATGGTTTTACCAACAAACTGTTGAGTTCTGTATGCACTGTGCTTTTGTTGAATTTCAACAATTTCCTGCAGACGTCTCTTTTTTATGGCTTCTGGAATATCGTCTTCCAGCTTTCTTGCAGCCAAAGTTCCGGGACGTTCAGAATACATAAACATAAAACCGAAGTCATACTTCACATAGTCCATTAAGCTTAAAGTGTCCTGATGGTCTTCTTCGGTTTCAGTAGGGAAACCGGCAATGATATCTTGAGAAATCCCGCAATCAGGTATGATACTCTTAATGTTGTCGATAAGTTGAATATATTCTTCCCGGGTGTGTTGGCGGTTCATCTCTTTTAAAACACGTGTACTTCCACTTTGCACCGGAAGGTGAATGTAGTTGCAAATATTTTGATACCTGGCCATGGTTTCTATCACATCCATAGTCATGTCCTGAGGATTTGAAGTAGAAAACCGAATGCGCATTTTTGGCTGGGCTTCAGCAACCAGTGAAAGTAAACCGGCAAAATTGGTGGCCGTTGCTTTTTGCATTTCACTGGCTTTATCAAAATCTTTTTTGAGTCCGCCGCCATACCATAAATAGCTGTCCACATTTTGACCCAGTAAAGTGATTTCTTTAAAACCTTTGGCCGCAAGGTCGTTGACTTCTTCCAAAATGCTTTGTGGATCGCGGCTGCGTTCTCTTCCTCTCGTGAAAGGCACTACACAAAATGTACACATATTGTCGCAGCCTCTGGTGATTGAAACAAAGGCGGTCACTCCGTTGCTTTGCAGTCGAACAGGTGAAATGTCGCCATAGGTTTCTTCTTTTGAAAGGATCACATTGATGGCATTTCTGCCTTCTTCTACCTCACTCAACAAATTGGGTAAATCTTTATAGGCATCGGGACCCACAACGAGGTCAACAATTTTTTCTTCTTCAAGAAATTTATTTTTAAGACGTTCGGCCATACAGCCCAACACACCTACTTTCATTGAAGGGTTGATGGTTTTTTTTACGGCGTTGTATTTTTCAAGGCGCTTTCTAACGGTTTGTTCTGCTTTGTCGCGAATGGAACAGGTGTTGACCAAAACCAAATCAGCTTCTTCAAGCTGATTGGTGGTATTGTAACCATTTTCAGATAAAATGGAAGCCACTATTTCGCTGTCGCTAAAATTCATCTGGCACCCATAACTTTCAATAAAAAGTTTTTTAGTGTTGCCTGCAACGGTATCCATTACCAGTTTTGTGCCTTGTTTTTTTTCGTCTATTACTTTCTCCATATTTTCTTCTAATCTACAAGTGTGCAAAGATACAATTTTTAATAGATTTGTGACAAATTGGCAGAAAGATTTATCGGTATTTTGTCTTTATTAAATAGGTGTTTCTACCTATATTCTTTCATTATAAAAAAAATCATATACTTTTGCATTTTCCAGAATACCTGAAAAATGAATGTTTAGGCAAGGCTAATTGTACTAGTTTTGAATGCTTAAAATTTAATTGTAATCAAAAATCACGAGACTCCAACCTTCGTAGGAGTATGAAATATGGCAAAAAATCTTGTAATCGTAGAGTCACCGGCAAAAGCAAAAACCATCGAGAAGTTTCTCGGAAAGGATTTTAAAGTAGAATCCAGTTTTGGTCATATCGCAGATTTGCCATCCAAAGAACTTGCAGTTGATGTAGAAGGCGATTTTAAACCTAAATACATTGTGCCAAGAGATAAAAAAGCGCTGGTAAAAAGTTTAAAAGCACTGGCTGATAAAGCAGATACTGTCTGGCTGGCAAGTGATGAAGACCGTGAAGGAGAGGCCATTGCTTGGCATCTCGCCGAAGAGCTAAAACTTGACGAATCAAAAATTAAGCGAATCGTTTTTCACGAAATTACCAAATCTGCCATTCTCAAGGCCATTGAGAATCCACGTAAAATTAATTATAACCTGGTAAACGCACAGCAAGCGCGCAGGGTTTTAGATAGGTTGGTGGGCTATGAGCTTTCTCCTGTACTATGGAAAAAAGTAAAAGGTGGCCTTTCTGCCGGGCGAGTGCAATCTGTCTCTGTTAGGTTGATTGTGGAGCGCGAGCGAGAAATTCAAGGCTTTAAGTCGGCCCCCTCGTTTCGTGTTGATGCAGAGTTTGTGGGGGATGAAGGAAAAGCATTTAAAGCAAAATTGCCCAAAAATATTGAAACACTTGATGAGGCAAAATCTTTTCTCGAGAAAAATATTGGCGCAGGGTTTAAAATAAGTGATTTAACCAAAAAGCCCGCAAAAAAACAACCCGCTGCACCTTTTACAACTTCCACATTGCAGCAGGAAGCCTCCCGAAAGCTTTATTTTCCGGTTGCTAAAACTATGAATGTTGCCCAAAGACTCTATGAGGCCGGGCTTATAACTTATATGCGTACAGACAGTGTAAATCTTTCTGACGAAGCTAAAAGTGCTGCTCAAAAAGAAATTAAAGCCTCTTTTGGTGAGAAATACAGCAAACCTAGAAATTTTAAAGGAAAGTCAAAAGGTGCTCAGGAAGCTCACGAAGCAATCAGGCCTACTGATATTTCAAGACACAGCATTGATATTGACAGAGACCAATCCAGATTGTATGAATTGATCTGGAAACGCACCATCGCTTCACAAATGAGTGATGCTGAGCTGGAACGCACCAATGTGCGAATTGAAGCTTCAACCCACGACCAGGAGTTTACAGCAAATGGCGAAATGATTAAGTTCGACGGATTTTTAAAAGTGTATTTGGAAGGGACAGACAATGAAGATGAAGAACAAGAAGGAATGTTGCCAAATTTGAGGAAAGGAGAAAACCTTAAAAATAATTTTATCACAGCCACAGAGCGATTCACAAGAGCTCCGGCACGATATACAGAAGCATCCTTGGTAAAAAAGCTGGAGGAGTTGGGTATTGGTCGTCCTTCGACCTATGCACCAACAATTTCAACGATTCAACAACGCAATTATGTTGAAAAGGGCACAATTGAAGGTGTTGAAAGAAAATACAAAATGCTTTCACTAAAAAAAGAAGCACTTTCTGAAAAGACACTGAGCGAAGTAGTGGGGTCAGATAAAGGCAAGTTGGTGCCCACAGATATAGGTATGATTGTAAATGACTTTTTAGTCGAGAATTTTAAAACCATACTCGATTATAATTTTACTGCCAAGGTAGAGCAGGATTTTGATGATATCGCTGAAGGAAATGAAAAGTGGACAGAAATCCTTCGGGATTTTTACAAAGACTTTCACCCAAAAGTAAAAGATGTTGAAAAAAATGCAGAACGTGAAAGTGGTGAGCGCATTTTAGGTGAACATCCTGATACAGGTAGGACTATTTTGGTGCGCCTAGGTAAGTTTGGAGCTATGGCACAAATTGGAGCCCCCGATGATGAAGAAAAACAATTCGCCAGCCTAAGACCAGACCAACAACTAAACACCATAACACTTGAAGAGGCTTTAGACTTGTTTAAGCTTCCGCGAAAGCTGGGTGAATTTGATCAACAGGAAGTGGAGGTCAATAACGGAAGGTTTGGGCCTTATGTGCGTTATGGAAAAACCTTTATTTCACTTCCAAAAGGAATGGACCCATTGGAAGTTACCATGGAAACTGCCAAAGAACTCATTGAAGAAAAGAAAAAGGCCGATGCACCTATTGCTTTTTATGAGGAGAAACCGGTGCAAAAGGGGGTGGGTAGGTTTGGTCCCTTTATCAAATGGGATAATATGTTTATCAATGTCAGTAAAAAATATAATTTTGACGACCTTTCTCAAAACGATATAGAAACACTCATTGAAGATAAACTTAAAAAGGAACGAGAAAAGTTATTAAGAGACTGGCCTTCAGAGGGAATACGAGTTGAAAAAGCCCGTTGGGGACGTTTTAATGTGATTAAGGGAAAAACCAAAGTTGAACTTCCAAAAACAACAGATGTTGATAAATTAACGCTGGAAGAAGTAAAAGCTATGGTAGATAAAAAAGCACCTGCTAAAAAATCAACCCGAAAAAAAACTTCTAAGAAGTAAAGATTATGCAAGAGTTTTTCAGCCCGGTTGGCAAATCCGTTATGGGCCATCGCGAGTTTTTGCCTGAAAATGTTTTGGGAAAACATTTACTGATACATTCGGGTAGAAATGGATTTCCTGAGCTTGAGGGCTGTAAGTTTGCTCTGTTTGGCGTTAAAGAAAACAGAAACAGCATCGATTTTAACGGAACCTATCCTGTTTTTGATTCCATTAGAAAATCATTGTATGCTCTATTTCCCGGAAATTGGAACTACAAGATAGCCGATTTAGGAGACATATACCCCGGTGAGACAGTAACAGATACTTATTTTGCAGTAACAGCGGTTGTAAAAGAATTACTTAAACAGCAAATCATCCCATTAATGCTGGGCGGATCTCAGGATTTAATGTATGCGGCATATAGGGCCTATGACGATTTTGGAAAAATGATCAACTACGTAAATATTGACAGTAAATTTGATATTGGTGATGCTGAAGCAGCTATAAACAATGGCTCCTATGTTGGTAAAATGGTAGTTGATAAACCCTACAACCTTTTTAATTACAGTGCAATTGGTTATCAATCCTATTTCAATTCTGCAGATGAAATCGCTCTGCTTGATAAGCTTTATTTTGATGCCTACAGGTTGGGTGAAATTGTAAATAACATTCAGCTTGTGGAGCCGCTTACCAGAGATGCAGATATGATAAGTTTAGATATTTCTGCAATAAAAACCGCAGAACTCAGTTATATAAATAACAACTCACCCAACGGACTGGATGGAAGAGAAGTTTGTGCTATTTCAAGATATGCCGGGATTAGTAATAAGGTGAGTTTTTACGGAATCTTTGAAATCAATGATTTTGAAAACACACCATCAGCATCTATGCTAATTGCTCAAATACTTTGGTATTTTATAGAAGGGGTTAATTACAGAATTGATGATGGTGATTTTATTTCAGATGAAGATTTTAAAACCTATAAGGTTCCAATAGAAGATGACGTCTTGGTATTTAAAAAGAGTCTAAATACACAAAGATGGTGGATTGAATTACCATTTATTTCAGAAGGAAATAATAAATTAAAAAGACACACGTTATTACCTTGCGCTTACCAAGATTATGTGAGTGCTTGCAATCAGGAAATACCTGAAAGATGGCTAAAAGCCAGACGTAAAAATGAAATTTAAAATGAATATTAAATAGAAATTAAGGGATTTAAAAAAAAATGTTGTTTTTTAGAGAATTTATAAATAGGTTTACGCCCTTAAAATCTGAAAATTTAACCTAATACTTATGAAGAAGCTTATTGCATTTACTGCGATTGTATCCTTTTTGATTAGCTGTAACTCTGGAGACAGAGGTGAGTTGGTTGGTGTCAAAGGAAAAAAGTGGCACCCTGAAAAACCTTACGGTATGACTTTAGTGCCCGGAGGTTCTTTTATAATGGGTAAACCGGATGACGACTTCGTGGGTGTTAGAGATGCTCCAACCAAGACTGTGACCGTGCGTTCATTTTACATGGATGAAACTGAAATTACCAATTCAGAATACAGACAGTTTGTAAATTGGGTTAGAGATTCCATTGTTAGATTAAAACTTGCAGTACTTGCAGATGAAGTAGGTGCGGCTCCGGGAGATGGAGGAATTGGTGACTTTGCCTTTATGGATCAAAACACAGAAGAAATGACACCATATGAACAGTATATGTATGATAACTACTGGGGCTTTGGTGATGATTTTTATGAGGGTAGAAAAATTAACAAAGAGATTGAATTAATTTGGGATACAGCACTCTATCCTGATGAATACTACACCGAAGTGATGGATACGATGTATCTTCCCATTGAAGAATCATACAATGGTCTAAGAACGATTGATGTTAAGCACCTTAAATTCCAATATACCACGATGGATATTCAGGCTGCTGCCAAAAATCAAGGTGATAAAAGGAGTGAATATATAACACGTGAAGATGTTGAGATTTATCCTGATACCACCGTTTGGATTCGGGACTTTAATTATTCCTATAATGAGCCTATGCACAATGATTATTTTTGGCATCAGGCATATGGTGATTACCCGGTTGTGGGTGTGAGTTGGAAGCAGGCAAAAGCATTTGCAGCCTGGAGAACACTTTATAAAAACGCATACCAAAAAGAACGCGATAGAAACTTTGTTCCTCAATTCCGTTTGCCAAGTGAAGGGGAATGGGAATATGCCGCCAGAGGTGGTATTGCATCAGGTAGCTATCCTTGGGGTGGACCATATACCATAAACGACAGAGGCTGTTTTATGGCAAACTTTAAACCATTAAGAGGTGATTATGCAGCAGACCAGGCACTTTATACTGTTGAGGCAAAGTCTTATGAGCCCAATGATTACAGTTTATACAATATGGCCGGAAATGTTTCAGAATGGGTAGACTCTTCCTACGACCCTGCTTCTTATGAATATATGTCAACAATGAACCCCACAGTGAATGATGCTAATAATATGCGAAAAGTTGTGAGAGGTGGTTCATGGAAAGATGTTGCTTATTTCTTACAGGTAAGTACCAGAGACTATGAATATGCTGACACAGCAAGAAGCTATATTGGCTTTAGAACTGTTCAGGATTATATGGGAACCGATGTTGTTTTAAATCAACAATTTGGCGACGGTAGATAATATTAAACTTAAACTTCAAATACACTAACTTAAAAACTTAACTTAAAATTTAAATTATCATGGCACAATCAAAATCTACAAAAAAATTATTTAATATGGCCTATGGCCTTGGAGCTTCTATCGTAATTATTGGAGCGCTTTTTAAAATTCTTCACTGGGAAATTGGTCCGTTAAACGGAGGTATTCTTCTCGCAATCGGTCTGATTACAGAGGCGATCATTTTTGCAATTTCTGCATTTGAGCCGGTTGATGACGATTTAGACTGGTCTTTAGTTTATCCTGAATTAGCCGGAGGACAATCTTCAGGTAAAAAAGGAAAAGGAGAAAGTGCTGAAGATGCGCAAGGGCTATTGTCTAAAAAGTTAGATGAAATGCTTAAAGAAGCGCGTTTAGATGCAAACCTAATGTCAAGCTTAGGTGAAAGCATTCGTTCTTTTGAAGGAGCAGCAAAAGATTTGCAGCCAACAGCTGAAGCAATGGGCGCAACTAAAAAGTACAGTCAGGAAATGAGTCTTGCAGCTGCACAAATGGAGTCACTTAACTCGCTTTATAAAGTGCAGGTTGAATCGGCTACACGTCAAACTCAAATCAACGACGAAGTGGTTCAAAATGCAGATCAGCTAAAACAACAAATGCAAGCTATGGCAACCAACCTTTCTTCGTTAAACGGAGTCTATGGTGGTATGCTTTCTGCAATGACAAACAGAAACTAGTATTTTTCTAACTGTATAACTAACTTATAAAACAAAGAAAATGGCAGGAGGAAATTTATCCCCAAGACAGAAGATGATTAACCTGATGTATCTGGTTTTTATCGCTATGCTTGCACTAAATATGTCCAAAGAAGTCTTATCGGCCTTTGGACTCATGAATGAACGATTAACAGAGGCAAATATGTCTGCAGAACAACGCAATTCTGCTTATATGGCCGGTTTAGCTGAAAAAGCAACCGAACAGCCTGAAAAATATGTACCACTAAAAGCTAAAGCTGATGAAATCACAGCACTTTCTGCTGATTTTGATGCTTATATTGAATCTATTAAAACAGATTTGAAAGCTACTGTGAAAGACGATGATATGTCAACCAGAAACTATGAAGTCATGGACAAGCCTGATTACCTGAATCAAACATTCTTTGTGGGTGATAAGCTTACGCCGGAAGGCCAACAGTTTGTAGATAATGTTGATGCTTACCGTGAAGGTGTTCTTGATGCAATCAGTGATTTAGAGGGAGAGAAATATGACAAAATAAGAAGCGACATCAACGATAAATTTGATACTGCACCAGAAGACCGTCGTGACGGTGTTAAAGTAGATTGGCTGAAGTATCATTATGAAGGTTTTCCCATGATTGCTTCGCTAACCAAGTTAACTCAAATGCAATCTGACGTTAAAACTACAAATACTGAGGTTCTTTCTACTTTGTTGGAAGGTCAATTACAATCAGATGTTTCATTGGATAACTATGAGGCGATTGTCGTTCCGGAAAAAACAGCATTCTTTAGTGGTGAAAATTTCAAAGGTAGAGTGATTCTTGGTCGGTTTGACAATTCTATGACTTTCGACAAAGTTACGGTAAATGGTAATGATATTGAAAG
Source organism: Planktosalinus lacus (assembly GCF_014640155.1). GTDB lineage: Bacteria > Bacteroidota > Bacteroidia > Flavobacteriales > Flavobacteriaceae > Planktosalinus > Planktosalinus lacus. Next base: position 58,007 of record NZ_BMGK01000003.1, read on the forward strand.
TACACAAGCAGGACAGGTTTTGCTTGATTTTCCTGCTGGAAATGTTGGAGAACAGGAAATTAGCGGAGTTATTCAGTATGTGGAAAATGACTCTGTTAAGTCTATAGAAATTAAAAGTTCTTATGCAGTTATTCCTAAACCCAATGCAGCAGTAATCTCTGCAGATAAAATGAATGTGGTATATCGTGGTGTAAAAAACCCGATGACCATCTCCATTCCGGGAGTTGGCCAAGCAAATGCTACTGCTCCCGGACTTACATCAGCCGGTGGTTCTGGAAAGTATGTGATGGATGTTACTACTGTTCAAGGAAGGGAAGTTAATATTAATGTGACCGGTAGTCTCCCTGGAGGTGAAACTGTAAGTGATTCAAAATCATTCCGTATCAAAGACATCCCAAGACCTGTTGGAACCGTAAGAGGTGAAGACGGTTTGATAAAAATGCAGCGTAACGCATTGGAAATTTCAACAATTGGAGCCATGATTCCAGATTTTGATTTTGAAATTTCATTAAATGTTACAGGATTTAAATTCAATGTGCCCGGGCAACCAACAGTGGTTGTGAATGGTGGCAGATTGAATGAAGCTGCTAAAAATACCCTAAGAAGAGCAAGAAGAGGAGAAACTGTACAAATCTTTGACATCACTGCAAACCTTGCAGGGGCATCAGGATATCGTTTACAAAAAATATCTCCTGTTTTTGTTGAGCTTACAAATTAATAATACTTAAATTTATGAATCTGAAATCTTTTTTAATAATCCTGGTTGCTACGTTGATATCAACAAGTGGTTTTGGTCAAACAAATTTGTTAAACGCCAAAACACCTGAAGATATTAATCAAAAAACCGAAGCTGAAATAGCCTATGATAATGATGAACCATTGTCCTATGGCTATGTGAACAAGCGCGATGTGCTTTGGGCAAAAACCGTTTGGGAAATTATTGACTTGGATGAAAGAATGAACTTTCCACTCTATTATCCAATCGACACCAATAACATTGGTCCTGAGCGTAGATCACTCTATGATGTTTTGATGAAAAACATTAAGAACGGTAGAATCCCAAACATCTATACAGATTCATATTTTACAGAAAAGAGAACCTTGGCAGATATTCAGGCAACTCTTTCAAAAGTGGATACGACAGATTTGGGTATTGCGCAGTTAAATGCCGGTGAAGAACTGGACGCACAATACATTGACAGAAGAGACATCACTTCTGCCGATATTGAAGAATACCGCGTGCGTGGTTACTGGTATGTTGATAAGCGATTGGGTGAATTGAAATACCGTTTGATTGGTATTGCACCGGTTGCACCCGATGTTAACTTTATCGATGATGAAAACTCAACAATGGTTGAATTGTTCTGGGTGTTTTTCCCGGAAGCTCGCGAAGTGCTACATGAAGCCAAAGCGTTCAACAGGTTGAATACCTCTATGCCTATTTCATTTGATCATATGCTAAACTCCAGACGATTTAGCGGAGTGATTTACAAAGAGGACAATGAGTATGGTGACCGCAAAGTGAGTGAGTACATTAGTGACAACGCTTTGATGCAGCTCTTGGAATCTGAACGTATTAAAGAAGTTATCAGAAACATAGAAATTGATCTTTGGAATTACTAATTCTAAAGAAACTATATACAATCAAAAACTCCCGCAATATGACGGGAGTTTTTTTATTTTAGCACTATGAAAGTGGACTATATTATTGTTGGATTAGGCCTTGCAGGAATTGCTTTTTGCGAGTCCCTGCGTGCAAACAATAAAAGTTTTGTAGTGATTGACAGTGGGATCAATACCTCCTCCACAATTGCCGGTGGCTTGTTTAACCCTGTGATTTTAAAACGATTTACACCTGCCTGGAATGCTGAAAACCAACTTAAAAGTGCAATTCCTTTTTATGAAAAGCTCGAGCAAAAACTGAAAGTCAAACTCATTTACAATACACCCGTTTTTAGATTGTTTGCATCAGTCGAAGAACAAAACCTTTGGTTTGAGGTGTCAGATAAACCCGGTTTAGAACCGTTTATAGCAAAGCAAATTCACCACAATACAAACCCACATATCCATGCACCTTTTGGTTTTGGTGAAGTTTTGCAGAGTGGCCGTGTAGATACCGGCTTGCTGCTGGAAACCTATAGAATGCACCTCCTCAAAGAAAATCAGCTTATTGAAGCGTATGTTCAGTATGATGAATTAATCATAGACAAATCGATTGAATACAAGGATATTTCAGCATCTAAAATTGTGTTTGCCGAAGGCTTTGGATTAAATAACAACCCCTTTTTTAATTTTTTACCCTTGCCGGGAAATAAAGGAGAACTCATAACAATTCAATCAGATGAATTAAAACTGGATACAATTATCAAATCAGGTGTTTTTATCATCCCTGATGGCGGAAATTATTTTCGGGTGGGTTCAACATACAACCACCGGGATAAAACAACAGACCCAACCGATGTGGCACGAACAGAGCTACTGAAGAAATTGAATAAATTTTTAACCTGTGAATTTGAAGTTATAGAACATCAAGCAGGAATTCGGCCCACTACAAAAGATAGAAAACCACTGTTAGGAAGACATCCAAAATTTGAAAATATGTATGTTTTAAATGGTTTGGGTAGTCGTGGGGTGCTGATTGCTCCCACAGTGGCAGGCAATCTATATGATTTTATTGAAGCATCAATACCCCTTGATTATGAAGTTTCAATTGAGCGATTTTTGTGATTTTGAGGCTTTCTCTTTGTCGTAATGCTTAAATAGATTAATCCATATATTTCGTGAAAGCCGCATGATAACAGGCATAAAAACGATAAGGGTGCCAACAATGGCAAAAAATGAAGTCATCAAGCCACCACCTAAAAAGAGATAAGAAATAACAAAAGCGGCGACAGCAAAAGCAACTCCCAAAGCATAACTCACATACATGGCACCATAGAAAAATGAAGGCTCTATCTTGTATTTAGTATTGCAATGACCACATCTTTCGTGCATGTTGAATATTTTGGAAATCTTATAAGGATTTGATTCTTCATACATAGATTCGTTTTGGCAAACAGGACAAGTTCCCGTAAAAATGCTGTAAATTTTAGTGCCTTTTAACATAGCAAATTCTATTTTTTTAACAACACAAAATTAAGCATCTTTGCACAATTATTTGTCACAAAGGTTACATTCATGTTGAACGTTTATAATTTATCGGTTGCTTTTCAGGGAGAAAATCTGTTTGAAGAAATTTCATTTCAGTTGAAGCCGGGCGACCGCGTGGGATTGGTAGGTAAAAATGGTGCAGGAAAGTCCACGATGCTAAAAATATTAGCAAAAGAAATGCAGCCTGACACCGGTGAAATAGCGTCAGACAAACAAATTAAAATTGGTTTTTTGAAGCAGGACATCGACTTTGAAGAAGGCCGGACTGTACTCGAAGAAGCCTATCAGGCGTTTGAAGAAATCAAATCGACCGAAGCCAAAATGGACGAAATAAACCACCAACTAGCCACCAGAACAGATTATGAATCTGAAGAATATCACGATTTGATGGTTGCAATAAGTGATCTTACGCATCAATTTGAAATTCTAGGTGGTTATAATTATCAGGGGGATACTGAAAAGATCCTTCAGGGATTAGGTTTTAAACGGGAAGAATTCAACAAAAAAACAGAAGAGTTTTCCGGTGGCTGGCGCATGAGAATTGAATTGGCCAAGCTTTTACTGCAAAGTAATGATATCCTCTTGCTCGATGAGCCCACAAACCATTTGGATATTGAATCGATTATTTGGCTTGAAAGCTTTTTAAACAACTATACCGGAGCAATGATGATCGTTTCCCACGATAAAATGTTTCTCGATAATGTGACTAACCGAACCATTGAAATTTCATTGGGAAGAATCTACGACTACAACAAGCCTTACTCAAAATATTTGGTATTGCGTAAAGAGTTGCGTGAACAACAGCTCGCATCTCAAAAAAACCAGGAAAAACAAATTCAACAAACCGAGCGTTTAATTGAAAAGTTCAGGGCAAAAGCTTCAAAAGCTTCTATGGCGCAATCACTCATAAAAAAATTAGACAAGGTTGATCGCATTGAGGTGGATGAAGACGATAATGCAGTGATGAATGTGCGTTTTCCCATTTCGCTACAACCCGGAAAAGTGGTTATCGAAGCTCAAAATGTATCCAAAAATTACGGAAAAAATCACGTACTTGAAGGTGTAAACCTCACAATAGAGCGGGGTTTAAAGACGGCTTTTGTGGGGCAAAACGGTCAGGGAAAATCAACTTTGGCAAAAATAATTGTTGGTGAAATCCCACATGATGGAACGGTGAAACTGGGTCATAATGTGCAAATAGGATATTTTGCACAAAATCAGGCTGATTATCTCGATGGAAACTTGACCGTACTTGACACAATGATCAACGCAGCCAATGAATCTAACAGAAGTAAAGTAAGAGATATTTTAGGTTCGTTTCTATTCAGGGGTGAAGAAGTTGAAAAGTTTGTAAGAGTTCTCTCAGGAGGGGAACGCAACCGGCTTGCATTGGCAAAATTACTCTTACAACCATTAAATGTGTTGGTGATGGACGAACCTACAAACCACCTGGACATAAAGTCAAAAAATGTACTGAAAGAATCCCTGAAAAGTTTTGAAGGGACACTTATTCTGGTTTCGCATGACCGTGATTTTTTACAAGGTCTTTGTGATAAAGTTTACGAGTTTAAAGACAAAAAAATAAAAGAATATCTCGGCGATATCGATTTTTATCTCGAACAACGAAAAATAACATCTATGCGGGAAGCAGAATTGGCTACCATAGAAAAAAAATCGCCTAAAGACTCTTCAAATAAGCAAGACTACCGTGATCAAAAGAAAGAGAAGTCTTTAAAAAACAAATTGAGCAATCTGGAGTCTAATATTCAAAAACTAGAAACAGAAATCAAAAAAATGGATGTTGATCTGGCTTCAGATTATGAAAAACATGCTTCAAATCCCCAATTTTTCAGCACGTATGAAAAAATGAAAGCCGATTTGGAACGCAAAATGAATGAGTGGGAAACTGTTCAGGAATCACTAGAAAACATATAACAGTCCATTCTTTTTTAAGATTTTATTAACCTTCTTTGCCGTTTCAATAGAATAGATTTGTATCCTACATATAACCTTTAGCTTTTAAATTGATGCGAAGAATTATCCTGATTGTACTGGGAGTGCTCATTTTACTTGTGGCCTTCTTCTGGGCACGAAGTATTGCCGATGTCGAAAAAAAGGTTGAAGAAGCCCCGGAAAAAATTTTAAAAACAGTTTTTGTCGACACGGTTACCAACAAAAATATTCCTATCATAGTACCGGCAACCGGTACTTTAATGGCCAAAGAAAGGCTGGCAATTTTTGCTGAAGTAGAAGGGCTTTTTTTGAAAAGTGCCCATGATTTTAAACCCGGTCAACAGTACAATAGAGGCGAACTATTACTCCAAATCAATTCTTCAGAATTTGAGGCCTCTGTGCAATCAGCAAGAAGCAACCTTTATAATTTGATTACTGCTATGATGCCCGATTTGAGATTGGATTATCCTGATTCTTTTCAAAAATGGCAGGAGTACCTCAGTGATTTTGACATTAGAAAAACAACACCTGCATTGCCTGAAGCTAGTTCAGAACAAGAAAAATATTTTATTACCGGAAGAAATATCACAACAACTTATTTTGATATAAAAAATAGAGAAGAACGCTTGGGTAAGTTTAATATCAGGGCTCCATTTACCGGTATTTTAACTGAAGCTTTGGTTACAAAAGGGAGTTTAATCAGACCGGGACAAAAATTAGGAGAATTTATCAACCCTGAAATTTTTGAAATGGAAGTTTCTGTACCTAAAAACTTTGTTGATTTTCTTGAGACCGGAAAAACTGTTAAACTATCCACTATAGATAAAACAAAAGAATTTCAAGGTACCATTAGCCGCATTAATGCCCGAATAGATCAAAATACCCAAACTGTAAATGTATTTGTAACCGTAAAAGGGGAAAACCTAAGGGAAGGTATGTTTCTAGAAGCACAACTCGATGCCCGTGAAGAAAGCAATGCTTATTCAATTGCCCGTAAGCTCATCGTTAACGAGTCACAAATCTATATTGTGAAAGACGATAAAATCCAACTTTTGGATGTAGAGCTAGTTTATTCAACAGATAGAGAAGTTGTTGTAAAAGGCATTCCTGATAACACGATAATTTTACGTGAAGTTTTACCCGGTGCTTTTGAAGGTCAACCTGTTAAAATCAATGATCCAAACAGCGAGATCACAAATTAAATAAAGCGGCAATGCGAAAGGTAATTGAATATTTTATTAAATACAGTGTTGCGGTAAACGTTGTTATTTTTGCATTTATCATCTTCGGTATTTTTGGGGTTAGCAGTTTAAAATCTTCTTTTTTTCCTCTGGTTGATTCAGAAATTATCAACATCAATATCACCTATCCGGCAGCCTCTCCACAAGAAATTGAGGAGGGCATCATCATAAAAATTGAAGACAACTTAAAAGGTCTGGAAGGAATTGAGCGGGTAACCTCAACGGCTCGTGAAAGTGGTGGTTCCATAACGATCGAAACTGCCCGGGGTGAAAACATTGACGTCATTCTTGCAGAAGTAAAAAATGCCGTTGACAGGGTTCCCTCTTTTCCGGCCGATATGGAGCCACTGGTCGTCTCAAAGCAAATTCCGGTGAGGGAAACGATAAGTTTTGCCGTGAGCGGTACGAACATTCCCCTGGCAACGCTCAAACAAATAGCAAGAAGCATTGAAAATGATTTACGGGTCATTCCCGGAATCTCACAAATTGAAATTACGGGATATCCCGCAGAGGAAATCGAAATATCGGTGAGAGAAAATGACTTGTTAGCTTACAACCTTACTTTTCAGGAAGTGGCTCAGGCAGTGAGAGGGGCAAATATTTTTACAACCGGTGGGACCATTAAAACAGATGTGGAAGATTATCTCATCAGAGCCAACAACAGAGGTTATTTTGCAGACGAATTAGACAACATTGTAGTGCGGTCTGATGCTTCAGGAACTATAATCAGGTTAAAAGATGTGGCTTCTGTTAGAGATCGGTTCTCAGAAACCCCCAATGCTACTTTTTTTAATGGAAACCTTTCTGTAAATATCACCATAAGCAACACAAACGATGAAGATTTAATATCAACAGCAGCCAATGTAAATCAATACATTGAAGAATTTAACCAAAAGAATAACAACATCAGGCTTGATGTGGTAAATGATTCTTCAATTTCATTAAACCAGCGAACACAAATTTTGGTTGAAAACGGTGCTATGGGAATCCTGTTAGTGCTGTTCTTTCTTTCGTTTTTCCTAAACACCAGAGTAGCATTTTGGGTAGCTTTTGGTTTGCCCATCGCTTTTATGGGAATGTTTATGCTAGCACCCTTTTTTGGTGTAACCATCAATATTCTTTCTCTCTTTGGAATGATTATCGTCATCGGAATTCTAGTGGATGACGGGATTGTCATTTCTGAAAATATTTATCAGCATTATGAAAAAGGAAAAGGTCCCGTAAGGGCGGCCATTGATGGCACCCTCGAGGTAATGCCTCCCATTTTGTCTGCCATCATCACGACTGTTTTGGCCTTTTTAACTTTTCAATTTTTAGACAGTCGCATCGGGAAATTTTATGCAGAGGTTTCTGTGGTAGTGATTTTGACTTTGATCATCTCCCTGGTGGAAGCTTTTATTATATTGCCTGCTCACATTGCCCATTCTAAAGCTTTGGTGAGAAAAACAGGGCAAGCAGAATCTCAAAGTACTCTGGATAAATTTTTTGGCAAACTTAGAATCCTCAATAAACTGGGGGATCAAAGCATGCGTTTTTTAAGGGATAAATTTTATAGCCCTGTGCTAGCTTTTATTTTAAAGAACAACTTTTTATCACTGGCTGTGATTGTTGCTGTTTTAATGCTTACAGTTGCTTCGATTATGGGCGGAATCATTAAGGTAACAATTTTTCCAAGTATTGCCAGCGATCGTGTATCTGTTAATTTATTGTTGAGTGAAGGAGTTAACCCGGCGACGACAGATTCAATCATATCCTATGTAGAAGCCAAAGCCTGGGAAGTCAATGAAGAATTTACTAAAAAACAAACAGGGAATTTACAAGTGATTCAAAACATCATAAAACGGGTAGGCCCCGGAAATAACAAAGCGTCTTTAGACATTAATTTATTACCGGGAGAAAACCGTGATTTTTCATCACCTGAAATTACCACAGCAATTCGTGATGCAGTGGGGCCGGTATATGGAGTGGAACAACTTACTTTTGGTTCAGGAGGTAGTTTTGGAGGGTCGCCTGTTTCAGTAGCATTTTTAGGTAACAATACAGAACAACTCAAAGCTGCGAAAGAGGAATTGAAAGCACATTTTCTAAATGATTCACGTTTAAAAGATGTAACAGATACTGACCCACAGGGAATTAAAGAAATAAGAGTGGTATTGAATCAAAGTGCTTATGCACTTGGTCTAACGCTTAATGATGTAATGCAGCAAATAAGGGCCGGGTTTTTTGGTGCCCAAGCACAGCGCTTTCAAAGAGGACAAGATGAAATAAGGGTCTGGGTGCGCTATGACCGTGAAGGCAGATCTTCAATCAATGATTTGAATGCTATGCGAATTGTTACACCCACAGGCGATCGGGTGCCATTTGGCGAAATTGCAACATATACCATTGAACGTGGCGATGAATCCATTAGACATCTTGACGGAAAACGTGAAATTCAGGTTAATGCCGACCTTGAAAACCCCAACGACAGTGCCACCGAAATTTTATTTGAAATTCAGCAAGGCATCATTCCAGAAATTCTATCAAAATACAGCACCGTTTCTGTTTCTTATGAAGGACAAAACAGAGAAGCTCAAAAACTATCTAATTCAGCATCATCCATTATTCCCATTATATTATTTTTAATTTATGCTACCATTGCGTTTACCTTTAGAAGTTACAGTCAGCCATTGTTGTTGCTTTTGTTGATTCCTTTTAGTGTGATTGGTGTAGCTTGGGGTCATTGGATTCACGGGTTCCCTGTGAATATGTTGAGTGCTATGGGAATCATAGCGTTGATAGGAATTATGGTCAATGACGGCTTGGTTTTAATTACCAAATTCAATTCATTTCTCAAGGAAGGGCTGGATTTTGACAAAGCACTCTATGAAGCAGGTAGAGCACGTTTTAGAGCGATCTTTTTAACCTCTTTAACTACCATTGCAGGATTGGCTCCTTTACTGATGGAAAAGAGCAGACAAGCCCAGTTTTTAAAACCAATGGCTATCTCTATTGCTTACGGAATTGGAATTGCAACTGTTTTGACTTTGTTTTTACTACCTTTATTTTTAACCATTAATAACAAAATCAAGACCGGAACCTTCTGGTTGGCAACCGGAAAAAAAGTCAATAAAGAAGATGTTGAACGTGCGATTAAAGAAAAACGACTTGATGAGAAGTATGACGATTAAATATGTTTTTTTTGGACTGTTGGTTTGTATAAGCTTTCAAATGAAAGCACAGGAATTGTTAACAAAACAGGAAGCAATTCAATTAACACTTGCAAATAATTTTGGTATTCAGGTGGCTAAAAATGAAGTTTTGGTTGCCAAAAACAACGCTCAGATTTTGAACTCAGGGTATTTGCCATCACTTACCGGAATTGCCGGCGCTCAATATTCAATTGAAGACCAGGAAGCGGCCTTTCAGGATGGAACAAGCAGTGAAGTGATGGGTGCAGAAACAGATCGCTACAATGCCTCTATTAATTTAGACGTAACTTTATTTGATGGTTTAGGAAGGCACTACAACTATAAAAGCCTGAAGGAACAATATAATTTAAGCGCACTCGAAGCAAGAGAAAGTATTGAAGTAACCCTATTGCAATTGTTTTCAGTTTATTTTGAAGTAGCCCGCCTCACTGAAAATTTAAGTGTACTGGAAGAAACTCTTGAAAACACTAAGGAACGACTAATAAGAGCTGAGTATCAGTTTGAATATGGTCAAAACACACAATTGGAAGTGCTCAATGCAAAAGTTGATATCACTACAGATAGTGTCAATGTGATGAACGCAAATCAAGCATTAATAAATGCCAAGCGCGATTTGAATGTGGTTTTAAACAGAGATATGGAGCAGCAATTTCAAATTGACACACTCATTCAATTTATTAGTCCGCTTGAAATCGAAAATCACATCAATCAAGCATCCCAAAGCAATGTGACACTGCTACAGGCAGAGCAAAATGTTTTGATAAGTGATTATGCCCGAAAAGCGAGTAAATCTGTGTTTTTGCCATCGTTGGGATTATCAGGTTCTTATGGCTGGAATGAAGGAAATTTTCCCACAACCAATTTTTTAGCTTCCAATACCTCAACCGGCTTTAGTGCCGGACTAAACCTCACTTGGAGTTTCTTTGATGGCGGAAGTGGAATTGTCAATACTAAAAACACTAAGATTCAACTTGAAAACAGACAACTTATCAAAGAACAGTTGCAAGTTGAAGTCTACAGAAACATTGCCAATGCAAAAGGCAATTATGAAAACAGGAAAAAAATATATGAGTTGCAGCAGCAAAATGTAGCGACTGCAAGCAGTAACTTTGAACGCTCAAACGAGCGATATAAACTGGGTCAGATCTCTTCGTTGGAACTGCGTCAGGCGCAGATTAATTTAATCAATGCCCAAACAAATAAAAACCTGGCAAAATATGAAGCCAAATTGGCCGAATTGGAATTGCTGCAACTCACAGGGAAACTACTTGATGTAGCTTTTTAATTATGTATGAACACTTTTTTCAATGCCCTTATTGCTGGGAGGAAATTTCCATGTTGCTAGATCCATCGGTGAGCAAGCAGGTGTATGTTGAAGATTGTGAGGTGTGTTGCAATCCTATTCAACTAACTGTTGTTTTTAGTAATAAAGAATTGGTTCAATTTGAAGCAACCGGTATCGAGCAATAATACTTAAATAGAAACCATAACGTCTTTCAAGCCTTCCTGGATATTGATCCATAAATAGTTGAAAAATGACTTGTCTTTGTTTCTTTCAGCTGTGGCATTTCCTTCTTTAAAATTAGCTCCTTTTGAGTCTGAATTTTTTTTCACAAAAATATTGGCAACAGCAGACAATAACCAACTTCGCTTATTTTCTTTATTCAGTATTTCCACTTTAAAGTTGTCATAACTAATGCGTAAATCAACACTGGAAGTATCATTGTCTCCATGAATATTAAAATAGGTTTTTTTAACCTTCCCTTCAAGTTCTACATTCAGGCTTGCTTTTGTAAATGAGTTCATCTTTGTGGCATTCAAAGCATCGAGCTCCCCTTGAATCTGAAACGTGTCTTTCAGGTCATTTACATCAAAGCTCCAGTCAATTTTGAGCGGACTCTCATCCATAAAGGTGGAGTTTATATGGATGGTTGTTTTCTTTTCGCCCTGAGCATAAGTGTTGCTGACATTACCAATTGAAGCATTCAAATTTGAAAAATTGATTGTCCCTGCAGATTGTTTGATATTTACCTTTTCTTCATAAGTGATTGACCCATTGTTGATGTGTAAAGAATCTAAAGTTAACTGAAAAGGAATGTTTCGAATCGATTTGCTGTACAGAGGTTTGATACTGGTATCATCAGTAACTAGCTTGTCTCTGTAAATCTTTAAAACAGGATTTTCTATAATTAAATTATTGCCGGAAACCTGAAAGGTGCTGTCGCTAACTTTAAACTGTAAACCCTGTAAGGTTACCAAAGGCATTTCAGCATCCATATGGTCACGTTCCTTGTCAAGTACTTTTGAAAGTTCCCTTTTGGAATATTTCGTTTTAATGGCTAAATCTTCAATTTGAAGCTCCTGATTGGATAAGTAAATTGTGGTGAGTGAAAGTAAGTCATAATCATTCAATTGATATTGTATCGATTTGCTATCAAACTCCACATCTGAAAATTGACAAGGAATCATGTGTTGTAAGGTAGCGGTATTTACCAATACTTCTTTGAGTGTAATATTAAAATCTTCTACCTGCAAAAATGAGCTCTCATCAGGGTTTAGTAGAGTAGTTTCTGCATCATTTATGGAAATGGACGCTATGGAGAAGGGAAGCGGCATCTCCGTTTTTTTATTGTTTTCTTTTTGCGTACTTTCAATATTTTCCGGTTCCTTTTTAATACCTTCTTGAATCCATACAGAAGGGTTTTTAATCTCTAAATCTTCACCAAAAAGCATAAATGTACTGTCAATCACCTTAAAGTGAAGATCGCTTAGGGTTAGTGATGGAATTTTTATGTCTTTGCGTCCAATCTCACTTGCGGGTTCCAGGTTAGGTTTTAGGCTGTCACTTTTGGTTTGAATGGCAAAATCCTTGATTTTAAGATGTTGATCAACGATGGTGAATTCTTTTAAAGAAAGGGTTTCATTTTCATTCAACTCATAAAAAAAATCTTTGGTATCGACTTCCATTTCTGAAAAATGAAAAGGGATTTTTTCTTGTAGGGTAGTGTTGTTTACTTTAACATCTGTGATTGAAAAATTAAGGCTGTCCAGTTGCAAAGCATTACTTTCATCGGCATTCTTCATCAAGAAAGAGGCGTTTTCCAAAGTAAACTTTTCGGTGCTTATGTTTTCTTCAAAGTCCTTTTGTTGTTTTTTGCGGTCGTCAGTCTTTGTACTATCCCTGTATGTCTTCACATACAGGTCATAAAGTGTAATGGAGTTAAAGTCAATCTTACCTGAGAAAAGGTACGTCCAGTAACTAAGACCTTCAAAGGATGCTTTTGAAAGGCTAAGCTGAGCATCTTTAAATTCAGCAATAGTGTCTGTTACTGAAATTTGGAGGTTTTCAATGGTTGCAGAGCCACTAAATGAACTTACAGAAATCTCATATTCGTTGAGTTGAAAACCATCAGGAACTTCCTGAACGATGGTTTTTTTAATTTTGCTTTCAATAATGGGATTTGCCACAAATGATGCAATCACAAACAGAATCAAGAATCCTGTTATGCTTCCAAGAATTATGCGTGTTCTTTTACTCATCTACTAAAGATACCTAAAAAAACAGCATCTGCTAAATATTAACATTTACTTATAATTATAATAAAAATATAATCAGTTATGATTGTGAAATGTGTAAAAGAGCTATCCTCATTTTATGTTTTTTAAACTTGCTTGAAAGTTTCCATGCGCTAATGCTTGTAGTAGTTTACAAATGTTTTACAGAAATAAAAAAAGGTAGTTATGTCTTACTGTAATTGCCTGATTTAAACGCAAAAAGCACTGAAAATCAGTGCTTTTGCTTTGTAGCGGGAACAGGACTGACACCCCATTAAATGTTATTTTTTTTGCCCCCTTGTAATCATTGATAAAACGGCTGTAACTTACTGTATATAAATAAAATAAAGTTTAAAGACACTCTAACTTGAATTAACCTGAATTAAGAAAAGTTAATCATTTTAGGGGATTATTAGGGGATTATATCTACATTTGACTTTTATTAATATGCAATGAAAGTCAACTTCATCCTAAAAGGAAAAAATAACCCCACAAATATTGTTTGTCGGTTTAAGCCTTCTCAAAGTTTTGATTTCATGTGCGCAACTGGCATTTGGATAAAACGGACTGATTGGAGCCAAGCAAAACAATCTGTTAAGCCAAAGGCCAATTCAACTAATAAAGATCTTATCAACGCTAAGTTAAGATTATTGGAAACCACTATTGCTGATAAATGGCTAAATGATAATCTCAAAAATGTTCAAATTTCAAAAGATTGGCTCAGAAACATTGTTGGCTCAAACCTCGGAACCGCTAACGTAAAAGACAAAAGAAAAATCTTTTTTTCAGATTGGGTGGAGAGTTATGTTGATGACACAGAAACCCACATTTATAAGGGGAAATCATTATCTGATAGAACGGTGCAAAAGCACAAAACAACACTGGCAAAGCTTCACGCATTTGAAAATTATTCCAAGACAAAATACAGATTTGAAAATATTGACTTAAAATTTTATAGAGCTTTTTTAGAGTATTGTAGAAGTGAAGAAAAACTGTTGAATAATACTATCGGCAAGTATATTGCCGATATTAAAAAATGGTGTAAACTAATAGACTTAGAAGGATTACCTATCAACCAACAGTATAAACATTCAGAGTTTATGACTGTCTCCAACAAAACCAAAGACACCTATCTATCTGAGGAAGAAATTAACAAGGTGTTCAACCATGACTTTTCAAAATCAACACGGTTAGATAACGCCCGGGACTTGTTTATTATAGGGTTGAGAACCGGATTGCGTATATCTGACTTTTTAAGACTGAAACAGATCAACCTTAAAGACGGATATATTGAAATTGAAACAATGAAAACCGGAGAACCTGTTGTGATTCCCTTACACCACCAAATAAAAAGTATTTTAGAAAAAAGGGGTGGCCAACTTCCTTATTCAATTTCAGATCAAAAATTCAATTTGTATGTAAAAGAAGTGTGCGAGACTGCCGGGATAAATGAATTGATTGAAGGTTCTAAAAAAGTCAAATTAGAAGAGGAAGGAAAAACTAAAGTAAGATATCGAAAAGTTATAGGCAATTATCCCAAACACGACCTTATATCTTCACACACTTGTAGAAGATCCTTTGCTTCAAATTTATATGGAAAACTTCCTAATATGGTAATAATGGCCATAACCTCTCATAAAACAGAAAGTCAGTTTTTAAAGTATATCAAAATAACGAATACGGAACATGCAGAAACCCTGAAAAAGCATTGGGCAAATGAACAAGAAAAACAGCACATCAATGAATGATAACAATAAATTTGAATTGATATTACAAGGATTTGAAAACCTTCATTTAAATGACGAATTAATTTCTTTTTTATTAGAAAAGAATATTTACCGTATAGATCCAAATGTAATAGCATTTGAAATTTTGGACAAAAACAGAGAAATTACATTTAATGTCTCCTTTCCTTATAATGAAAAGTATTATAGAATTAATGATGATGTATTAGATGAAATATATATCTTTTTATTGGATAAAATAAAAACTCATCCTTTGTATAATATGGCTGAAATTGAATATGAGCTTTCAATATGTTTAACCAGAAAACAAAAACTAAAGTTATTAAAAAAAAAATATTCAGAAACGACAAAAGAACTGACAGAATCACCATATTCGATGTTATACTTTGGAAAAAAATACAGTTATTACAATAATTGGAAGGAATTTATACTAAGCCATATTAATCAGTGTCATATTATTTATTATTTGAAATATGATTTTATGATCGAATGGAGAGATAGAGAAACCTTAGAAGAGTTCAAAATCCATAAAGATATTGACTTTGAAAAAAATATTTTTGAGTTTTGGTGCAGGTGTTACGAACTATCATTCATTAAAGATTTTATTGAAAAGAGGATTTTTGAATTAGAAGGATCACAAAACATTGAAAATATTAAACAAAAAAATATATTGATAAATACCAATGAAACAAAATTGTCGGGGCATATTAAGAAAATTCAGCCGATATTCAAAAATGACAGTGAATTGCTTTTTAAATTTATAGTAAAGAATTATGAAGGGAAATTAGACAGAGCCTTTTTTAGTCTATTATATTCCTATTTCAATGATGAGCTTAAAAGTTTACACACAGGTGGTAAAGATAGCAAAGAGTATAGGGATTATATATTGTTAAATCCAGAGTATAAAATTGAAAGCTTTTCAAAAGTGATTCCATATCCAGACTATAGTCCTACAAAAGAGAGAATGCAAGAAACATTCAAAAAACTAACAGAAAAGTTTTATTCAGAATAAAATTTGAATAAAATATGATTAATATTGAATAAAATATAAGTTTTTTTCTCACATAGATTTGTCCTTGTAACTTTAAAAACAAGGCAATGACTAAACAAATTCTACAAATTGAAAACACCTCAGTAGAGGATCTAAGATCCGAAATTCTCTCAAGTGTAAATGAAGCTCTGAAAAATTATTCTACTCAATTTCAGAGTAACAAAAACAACGATACTTTATTAACCAGACAAGAAACCGCTGATATGCTTTCAGTGAGTTTGGTGACCCTTTGGAAGTGGACTAAAGATGATATTATTGCGGCATATCGCATTGGTAATAGAGTTAGGTATAAAAAAGGAGAAGTTATAGAGGCAATGCAAAAAATGAATTGTTTTGGAGAAGAAGATTTTTCAACCTCTTGATCATGGTAAACAACAATCTATTTAATTTAAAGAGAGTTTTTAAAAGCAAGGAGGTTAAAAATGGATAATATATTAAACATATCAAAGATAGAACTACCTGGGAAAATTGAGTTTAACCCGAATGATATTTCAAAACTATTAATAGATCCAAATGAAACTATTCCTCCTCCTCCAGTAGCTTGGTGTCAAATGATTGATGGAAATGAGATTATTATGGGAACACTTGGAAACTTTTCTGTTCTCATTGGTAAAGCAAAAAGCAAAAAGTCCTTTTTAACTGGTCTGATAACATCATTTATACTTAAACCAAATGATAGTTTTTTCGGCAAATTACAATCAGAAAACAACCGAATACTCTACTTTGATACAGAACAAGGCCGGTACCATTGTCAAAAATCACTAAAAATGATTTATGAGCTCTGTAATAAAAATGACTTACCAATAGAAATGTACTTTTTACGGTCGAAAAATCCTGAAGACAGAAGACGTATAATTAATCACCTAATTAAAACAAAAGAAAGGATAGGTTTTGTAATTATTGATGGCATTCGTGATTTAGTAAAATCTATAAATGATGAAGGCGAGGCTATGGATTTATCAACAGACCTACTCCGTTGGACAGAAGAAAAAAATATTCATATTTTGACTGTAATACATCAAAATAAAGGGAACGATCACGCAAGAGGACATTTAGGTTCAGAGTTAATAAATAAAGCTGAAACAGTTTTAAGTGTTGAAAAATGCAAAGATAATGATAACATCAGCATTGTTAAACCTGAATTATGTAGAAATAAAGAGCCTCAACCTTTTGCATTTGAAATAATTAATGGCCTCCCAGTGTTGGTAGATGATTTTGAAATTCAAGCCTCGACCCGAAAACAAAGCATTGAAATTGAAAAAATTGATCAATTCAAACTGTATCAGATGTTGACAGAAGTGTTTTCAAAGCATGAAGAATATTCCTATCAAGATTTGAAAGATATTATCAAAGAAACATTTTTCAATAATTTTTCAAAAAAGCTACCCGAACACAAATGCCGGGAAATGATAAATGAATTTAAAAATAACGGTTGGGTTATTCAAGAAGCCGACAGAAAACCATATAAGATTGGAAAATATAATGACGTGTAGTGTCAGTGCATATTATATATGCACTTGACACTTGACACTTATATCTTGAATATCGTGTCAATTACACGTGTCAAAAATTATGACACATTTAAACAAATGACAATGAATACTATAAAACAAGCTTTAGAAAGAATCAAATGGAGATTTGAAAACGGAAAATTTATACCTAATGATAACGATTGCAACGCACTGAATTTTATAGTGGATTGGATAAACAATGAAAAAAAACAGATAGTTAAAGATAATGTTCTATTGACCAAGTGTTATGTTCTCTTACTTGAACACGAAACAATAAAATTTCAGGAGGTTAACTTTGCAAGTAAGCAATTAAATAAAAAACTACATAAGGTTGATCTTGAACAAATATTTGAGGAGTTTAGGGACTACTTAAACCTTTTAGAATATCAAACTTTTTTAAAAAAACATGGCTTAAAAATCAATCATCCGGCTGAAATGACAGATGAGGAAAGATTAATTGAAAAAAATATTTTAAAGGAGCACCAAGCTGAATTTATGCGTGCAACAGTAACAGGAAAATGGACAACTGAACAGATAAAATTAGCTATAATAAATCAACTAACAGAGCTTATAAAACTAAAATAATAAACTATATAAAAATGGAAAAAATAGTCAACACTTTAGAGCAACCCCAAAAGAAATCCTATGAACTATTGGAATCTTTATTTTTTGAAAATCGTGGGAACGAGCAACATCTTGAAAACCTACACGAAATTTTTATGTGTTTTGTAAGAGCTGATGATGATCACCGGCCAGATCGAGATTCAATTATTTCAACTTACGAATCATTAAGAGATTTGCTTATTGAGAGTAATAAGCTTTTTAGTCTTGAATAATGGGCGTTTTTTTGTTCCAGTAACCTAAACACAATCGCAACTTAATAGTACAACACCCCCCGCAACGTCCTTAAAACATCAACGTTGCCATTAAATCTCTTAAATTTTTATACAATTGAATATCAGATACTTAAAAAAAGTAATTAGTTGTATAACTACGCAACGCGCCGCAACGTATAAAGACGTTGCCCAATGAAACAAGTTTCGACAAATAAAAAAATACTATCTCAATTTCTTATATTTGGTTTTCAGAATTTTGAAAAATGTGTTACGACATTTCACTAACCAAATCAAAAAAATCCATTGAGAACTTTTATAAAGCTCACGACCTCCAGTTTAATCCGCCATTGGTTTATGAATCATATTTTCATCAAAGAGGCTTTTGGCACCAAAACATTTATATAATTCCACAACAGCAACCTGAAGAAATTGTTCCCGCAACTTGGGGTCTCATTCCTCCGCAGATGTATGAGTTCATAGATGATTACCAAAAAAGAAACCACAACTTGAATGCCAGATCTGAAAGTTTATGGAAAGTATCTGAATGGGTTCAGTGTATGCCTAAAAACCGTTGTTTGATTATTGCAGATGGTTTTTTTGAGCCACACCACCGGGGAGAAGAAATTGTTCCTTATTATTGTTACATCCCGGACAAAGACAGCGAGGATAACAGAAAAATATTTGTTTTTGCTGGTATATATACTGAAATACCTTCAGATGCTTATACAGCATCCATTATCACAGTTCCGGCAAACTCATTGTTTGAAAAAGTACACAACAGCGCCAATAGAATGCCTTTGGTATTAGATGAAGAATTTCACCAGGAATGGCTAAGATTTGACACTACAAAAGAAAAACTAAAAGAATTGATGAAATTCGGATTCACAAAAGACGAGTTTCAGGTACACAGTGTAAATAAAAACCTCTATAAAAATAAAAATCCTAACAATCCGGAAACTATTAAGTATGTAGAATACCCATCTTTGTTTGATGATTTTTGAAGTTTAAATACCAACGTCCAAGACAACGACCCAAAACGTATTACGCAACATTTCACGCAACGTGCCTACGTTGCAGCGTTGTTGCAAATGTTCTATATTTTAGTAAACGACACGATATCAGTAATTTATACAATTAACTTGTCTCCAGCAAGGACGCAACAGGCCGCAACCCCAAATTGGAATTATTCTATTATTTTTCATTTTTAAAGTGAAAAAACTTTTCATTTTATTTATTAAAAACTTTCCGTTACTTTGTAAGAGCCGCTTTTATCTATCCCCTAATTTGATTACAACTAACCAATCAACCCGGCATGACCATAGAACAATATCTGGCAACGATCAACCAACGCTATAAACAAGGCAACGCAACCGAACATACTTTTAGAGGTGATCTTCAACAACTCCTGGAAACTTTGGTGCCGGAAATAAGAGCAACCAACGAACCCAAACGCCAAGCCTGCGGGGCACCTGACTATATTTTGTCTCGCAACGGCATTGACGTTGGGTATATCGAAGCAAAAGACATTGGTGATAAAGACCTGGAGGGAAAAAAGAGAACTGGGAACAAAGAACAATTTGATAGATACAAAGCTTCATTGCCAAATCTTGTTTTTACTGATTATATCGAATTTCATTTTTATCATTATCAGGATTTTGTTTGTAAAATTTCAATCGCAGAAATACAAAACAACACCCTTGTTCCATTGCCTGAAAACTTCAAAAGATTTGAAAATTTAATTAAGGATTTTTGTGTTCATATAGGACTGACAATTAAAAGTCCCAAAAAACTGGCTGAAATGATGGCCGGAAAAGCCCGTTTACTGGCTGATGTTTTAAAAAATGCCCTGGAGAGTGATGAAGAGACACAAGCCAACACGACTCTAAAAGAACAAATGAATGCTTTTAAGGAAATATTGATACATGATATAACTCCCAAAGCTTTTGCCGATGTTTACGCACAAACCATTGCCTATGGAATGTTTGCGGCCAGGTTGCACGACCCAACGATGAGCAACTTCTCCAGACAGGAGGCCGCAGAACTCATTCCAAAATCAAATCCCTTTTTACGAAAGTTGTTTGGTTACATTGCCGGCCCCGATATTGACGATCGTATAAAATGGATTGTAGAAAGCCTTTCCGAAGTGTTTTTGGCTTGTGATGTGAGCCAACTTTTAAGAAATTACGGGAAATCCACCAAAATGGAAGACCCAATCATTCATTTTTACGAAACGTTTCTAAGTGAATATGACCCCAAGTTGCGCAAATCCCGGGGCGTTTGGTACACCCCGCAACCCGTTGTTGATTTTATTGTAAGAGCCGTTGATGATATATTAAAAACAGAATTTGACCTACCTGCCGGACTGGCCGATACCTCAAAAACTACTATTAAGCTAAATTCACAGGTGCCTGACAAACGATCACCCTCAGGTTATAAAATGTATGACCAAGAAGTGCATAAAGTACAAATACTTGACCCCGCAACGGGAACGGGAACCTTTTTGGCCGAAACTGTAAAGCACATTTATAAACGCTTTGAAGGGCAACAAGGCATTTGGAGTAATTATGTAGAGCAACATCTTATACCTCGTTTGAATGGTTTTGAGTTGCTAATGGCCTCATATGCCATGGCGCATTTAAAACTGGATTTATTGTTGACTGAAACCGGGTTTAAACCCACAACCAATCAAAGGCTAAGAGTTTTTTTAACAAACAGCCTGGAAGAAAGCCACCCCGACACCGGAACTCTGTTTTCAAACTGGTTAAGCACCGAAGCCAACGAAGCCAATCATATTAAACGTGATACCCCGGTGATGTGTGTGATTGGGAATCCCCCTTATAGTGGAGAAAGTGCAAATAAAGGTGACTGGATTATGAGTTTGATGGAAGATTACAAAAAAGAACCAGGCGGAAAGGAAAAACTCAAAGAACAAACCTCAAAATGGATAAATGATGATTACGTCAAGTTCTTACGTTATGGACAGCATTTCATAGAAAAAAATGGAAGTGGCGTTTTGGCTTTTATCAACCCGCATGGGTTTTTGGATAACCCTACTTTTAGAGGAATGCGATGGCACTTGCTTAAAACCTATGATAAAATATATACTTTAGATTTACATGGTAATAGCAAGAAGAAAGAAACTTGTCCAGATGGCTCTCCTGACATCAATGTATTTGATATTATGCAAGGTGTGGCAATCACAATTTTTGTTAAAACAGGGAAGAAAAAGCTTAATGAACTTGGAGAAGTATATCATTATGATTTATTCGGCAAGCGAGAATTTAAATATGAATTTCTAAACAATAATAATTTGTCTTCAATCGGTTTTAAAATAATAGAGAAAAAAGAACCGATGTTTTACATGGTACAAAGGGATTTAGATAAAGAAGAAGATTATTTGAAAGGTTTCTCTTTAAATGATTTGTTTATAGTTAATGGAAATGGAATTACAACTGCACACGATACTTTTGTAATAAAAGACTCCAAAAAGGAACTTTTACAATGGTTTAATGATTTTAAAAACTCTGAGAGAAATGAGGACTTACTACACAATAAATTTCAAGTAAAAAAGAAAAAAGGCTGGAATATTCTTGAGGGTTACGATAACATCAAAAATGTAGAGGACTTAAATATATATGCCAAAAAATTAAGTTATAGACCGTTTGACGATAAATATATTTTTTATGAAGATAAATTAGTTTGGAGAACTGTTAAGAAGGTAATGAGTAATTATAATGGCAATAATTTTGGTTTATTGTGTCCAAAAGCTTTTAAAGACGCTTCTTTTTCGCATATTTTTATAACAGACAAAATTTCAGAAGCGATTTTTTTATCTTCACAAACGGGTTCTAATGCAATGAATTTACCATTGTATATTTACCACGAAAATAAAAAACAGCAATCCATTGAAACTTATCCAAAGAGAACCCCAAACCTAAACCCGGAAATTCTCACACAAATTGAAGAAAAATTAGGGTTGGAGTTTGTTCCTGAAAGAGAAAACCGTGAAAGTACTTTTGCTCCCATTGAAATTTTAGATTATATCTATGCGGTTTTACACTCCTCTGAATACCGGGAAAAATACAAGGAGTTTTTGAAAATTGACTTCCCAAGAGTTCCCTATCCAACTGACCCGGTTGCGTTTTGGCATCTGGTTGCGTTGGGTGGCCAACTTAGGCAAATACATTTACTGGAAAGCCCGGTTGTAGAGCAATGCATCACAACTTACCCGGAAACAGGAGATAACATCATCACCCGGAAACAAACTAAAAACAGCCCTGGTTATGAACCGTATGACAACGACACCGCAACGGGACGTGTTTGGATCAACGATACGCAATATTTTGACAACGTGCCCCACGTTGCGTGGGAATTTTACATTGGAGGCTACCAACCCGCCCAAAAATGGCTTAAAGACCGGGTTGGCCGTGAATTAAACTTTGATGATATTTTACACTATCAAAAAATTATTGTTGCGCTTTCGGAGACGGAGCGGTTGATGGGGGAGGTTGATGGGGTTTGGCAGGAGTAATTATTGAAAGTTAATTTGAATGAATTTATAATATATGAAAAAATCTTTAAAGAAAGAAAACTACCTTGAGAGAAATGATATTGCGAAAATAATATCCAATTGGAACAAAGTCCAAGGACTTTATAGCCGAAAAGAATGGTCTTCAGTAATAATTCGAGCAGCAACCGCTGTTGAATTATCTGCAAATTTTGTGATAAGAAAGGAATTAGAAGGAGAAAGGAATTTAGATTCAGATTTTGTTAATCATTTATTACGTTGGGCAAATGGGATTCAAGGTAAATTTGACAAGCTTTTACTGCCAATATTTAAAGGAACAGACTATTATAATGAATTAAAAAAACTACTTAAGCAAGTACAAGATATAAATAAAGAAAGAAATTCAGTTGTTCATAATGGACAGTTTAAAAGAAAAAGTACGGCGGACAAAATTGTTTTAGAAAGTGAAATAATAATCAACACTTTAGTTAGCAGGTATGAAGATTATTTTGATTTATCAGAAATTTATGGAAAAGAGAGCTTAAAAGATTCAAAAAAATAAAATTAATATTGTGGTTAATCTTACTGATAAGGACAAGAATAGCAAAAATGAATAACTAAAAAATACGCGACCCAGAGTTTATATAATAAACTAAACATATATAAATAAAAATAGTATGAGCGAATTAATTGGAAAAGGTTCTAAAGAAAGATGGTACCCTATTCCTATACATAAAATAAAGAATCATTTATCAAAATATTGTTTTGATCACACCATTAATTCTGACTCAAAATACATCATAGCAAACATTAGTTATAACATTCAATATATTGAATATTTA
Organism: Planktosalinus lacus; assembly: GCF_014640155.1. GTDB lineage: Bacteria > Bacteroidota > Bacteroidia > Flavobacteriales > Flavobacteriaceae > Planktosalinus > Planktosalinus lacus. The sequence goes on from NZ_BMGK01000003.1 coordinate 81,589, forward strand.
AGAAAAACTTTAAATGAACTAAATCTTTCAGAAGTATTGTTAATTCAGACAATAAAAAGCTTTATAATCATTAGCACGTCAATAATAGAAGCTATTTTTTACATAATATGTTGCAAAGAGAATTTAAGAAAAAAAATAGTTTGGAATGAAATTAAGACAGTAGGAAAATCTGAGTTTTTCCTTGAAGGTAATTCTCTTAAAAGCGAAACTAAAATCTATAAGAAAAATACAGTAACTGAATTTGAATCAATGACTTTTGATCAAATGATAAAGAAAATCGAGAGAAAAAAAGTGTTAAATCAAGAAAATCAATTTTTTAAAGATTTAAATCATTTAAGAAAATTAAGAAATAAGATTCATCTTCAAGAATCCAAAACAATAGAAAAAACAGATTATAATTCATTTTGGAGACCTGAATACACCTTGTCAAAAAAGAATTTGCGACTATTATTACTTGATGAAATTTTTAAAACAGATAAAAGCAGCATTGAATTATTTAAGTTTTTAAAGAATTAAGTGTGTATCATTAAATCTTATTTCCTCATGTACATTGGTATTTCAACATTAAAAAATCATTATTTAGCATTCGGAAACTTTATGGTTTATGGTGGAGTTTGATAATTTTGGGATTAATTAATATTATTTTTATGATTGAGTTTTTATATGACATGACTTATGAAGAGCACTTGTTTACATTGTATACAGCATTTGTAAGTCTTTTAGTTCATATAGTTTTCAAATTTTTTATTAAGCTAAAATTAAATAAAATACTCAATCTAATTTTAAAAAATTTATTTTTATCCTTAACAATTGTATTAGTATTATTTGTTATTATCAATTACAAAGGGGAAATTAATCTAATCATTGTAAGTCTCTTGGCTGTAATAATTGTAATGTTATTTGGCTTATTTATTTTAAAATATATTCTAAAAATGAGAAAGCAAATACATAAAGAACAATTCGAAATTTTAAAAATTGCATTAGACAGTGATAAAGAAATTTTAGAGAAATTATTTGATAAAGATGTTGGAGCTTTGAATATGTTGCTTGATAAAATTAAGAATGAGAATAAACCTATGAATGGGGAAAAAGAATCTTAAAGCAAATGTAATTTTTTAAAATATCCCTTCTGAATGAAAAACGATAGAAATTTTAATCTTGATCAAATTTTATCAAATTTAAGAGATTCAATTGATGAGTTCCAACCTAAATTAAAATTTCCTGATGAACTTAAATCATCAATTGAACGACTCGTTAAAAGTTTAAAAGTCTTTGAAGAAAACAAAATAGAAATCAACATTGACTATGATGCATTTAAGGCTATTGGTGAAAGGCTCAATGAATATACACAAAACGTTTCTGTTCATACATTGCTGGTTTCAAGACACGGATGGTTTATAGATTTAATAGCTCCAATAGATATGCCGGCAAATGCCTATACTTTGTTTAAGTCAGGAAATATAAAGGCAGGAGACAAGGTAATTGGAGATTATTATCATGAATATATTGATGATGTATTTGATACACTTAAAAAAAGACATAAACGAAGAAAATTTATCCTTGAAGATATTTTGAATGGATATAAAGAAAAGAATTACCGGATGATCATACCTTGTATTTTTACCCAAATAGATGGGATAAGTAATGACTTTACTAAAAAAGCTTTTTTTACAAAAAAAGAAAAAAAATACAATCATTTACCTGAATTTTCAGCATTAATTAAAGCAGAAACTGAAGGCTTTTTAGATTATTACATTTCACCACTTCAAAACCAAACTCCAATAATGGTAAATGAAAAATATTTAGGCGGTTTCCCTTGTAAATTTAATAGACATCAAATTATACACGGTTCTTCAGTTAGTTATGGAAACAAAACAAATAGCTTAAAGGCAATTTCTTTTTTAAAGTATTTATCTGACATTCTAACAAGCTTAAAAACAAAAGGAAAAATAGCTTGATTTAGGAAATATGAAAATATAGTACATTATCAAAAAGTAATTGTTGCTCAAACTGAAACGGAGCCGTTGATGGTTTTTTACGCCCACAATAATTGATTTCTCCAATTTTCAGAAAATCCCATTTCAGCTAACCTATCTGGATTATTATTAAATAGGCTAACAAGACTTTCTTTTGTGGTGTGACCTGGAGAAACTTTGTTTAATATGTATATGATGCAAGACAAAGAATAATAAACAGACATATCATTATTTGGTATTAAAATAAAATTACTATTTGGCTTAGATAATTGCTTTGGAGGTATATGAATATTTCTGTTCCATAATCTACTATGATGGGCGCAAATATTTCTTACCACATTAAATGAGTTCATCCAACTTTTTAAAAAATTTTCATTAGGAAGATCAAATTCGATTGCAAGTCTTTTTTTACAATCTAAATCATTTTTCAAGTTGCCATAAATTTTAGACAAAGTTCCAAGCGACAATATTTCAAAAGTTTTATAACAAGGCGGTCTATCTTGGGAGCCATAATTTTCAAAATGAGTTTCAATAAATACTTCTTTTGATCTATTAAGCTCTTTATCAATATCTTTTATTGACTCTTCGAAAAAATCCATATTAAAAAATAGATTTTTGTTCTCATACCACCACCAATTATTATTTTCAATTGAAATATAATATATCATTTTAGTTCTTAATGCAACTTCAATTCTTTCAATGGCATCAAAAATTAAGAGTCTCAATTTTCTATCAAATGTATATAGGGATACAACTGTTTCAAATGTTGTTCCTTTTTTAAAAAGATGCTTTTTTTTATCTGCTTGTAGTTCCCACCAAAAACCCTGTAATCTAAAATAGCTTATATTTTTTAAATATTGTTTAGCTAAATTATCATCTTCAATAACTAAACCTCTTTGCTTTAGTTGCTTGATTTGATTATCAATAGTCAGAATATTTTTTGGATAGTCTTCTTTGCTCAAAATTAAAAAAAAAGACCCGCCTGGGTGCGCTGATCGAGGGAAGCGTGGCGAGTTCGATTGGAACAAAGATAATATAAGATATCTGTTTAGAAGTGTAGTTGATGTTGTTTTCGACAAAATACATTATATATTAACATATTCTTGTGAAAATGTTAAAAAATACTCTCACTCTTTAATAATAAGCTTTTCAATTCTTCTATTGTATATTTAATAAACTCTTTTAGGTCTTGTTATCTGTAAAAAAAAAACAATCTTGGTGAGCGTAAGAAAAAATATTTCTTGGAGACAATTTCATTCTTAAAGCATCTATCAGACATATTAACAAGCCTAAAAATAAAAGGAAAATTCACTTAATTTAGGGGATTATTAGGGGATTTAAGGTATAAAAAAAGAGCTAAATAGCTTTTTATCAACCATTTAGCCCTATTGCTTAGTAGCGGGAACAGGACTCGAACCTGTGACCTTCGGGTTATGAGCCCGACGAGCTACCTACTGCTCTATCCCGCGATATATATTTTCAATACTTTATTACTTTTCAACTCGAACCTGTGTCCGCCTTTGGCGGATATGAGCCCGACGAGCTACCTACTGCTCTTTCCCGCGATATGGATTTAAAAGAAAAAATGTTTTTTTAATGTCAACCATACATTGACCATCTTTCCTTTTGGATTGCAAATATACAACAGATTTCTATTTCTGCAATACGAATGAATAAAACTTTCTTTAAAACAATCCCGTAATAGTTCCATTATCATCAATATCAATAGTTTCAGAAGCCGGATGTGCAGGCAATCCGGGCATGCGCATCATATCACCTGTAATAGGCACCAAAAACCCGGCACCTGCTGCTATTTCAATTTCCCTGACAGTGATTGTAAAGCCCGATGGTCGTCCAATCAACGCCGGATTGTCTGAAAGTGATTTCTGAGTTTTTGCTATACACACAGGAAGTTGATTGAGTCCCAGATTGGCAATTTTCTTTAAATCAAGCTTTGCTCTTGAAGCATATTCAACTTTGGCTGCACCATAAATTTTGGTTGCAATGGTTTCAATTTTTGACTGTACATCAGATTCCCAATCGTAAAGAGGGGTGAAGTTTGATTTGTTTTCTTCAACAGCGGCAACAACTTCATTTGCTAAATCGATGGCGCCTTTTCCGCCTTCAGCCCAAACTTCAGCAAGTGCCACACGAACACCTTTTGATTTTGCAAACGCTTTGATGACTTCAATTTCTTCATCACTGTCTGTGATAAACTTGTTGATGGCGATTACCGGAGTTAATTGGAACTGAAGAATGTTTTCAAGATGTTTTTCTAGGTTGGGCAATCCTTTTTTAAGAGCTTCAGTATGGGGTGTTTTTAAATCATCTAAAGGAGCGCCACCGTGATATTTTAAGGCTCTGATGGTAGCTGTGAGTACGACCACTTTGGGTTTCAAATCGGCACTTTGACACTTGATGTCCAAAAACTTTTCTGCACCAAGATCTGCACCAAAACCGGCTTCGGTAACAGTATAGTCAGACAAACTCATACCCATTTTTGTTGCTATCACGGTGTTTGTTCCCTGTGCAATATTGGCAAAAGGACCTCCGTGAATAATCGCCGGATTACCTTCAAGAGTTTGAACAAGGTTAGGTTTTATAGCGTCTTTTAGCAAAACTGCCATGGCGCCTTCAGCTTTCAGGTCGCGGGCAAAGATGGGTTTTTTATCAAACGTATAACCTATAAAAATATTACCCAGTCTTTTTTTCAAATCGGTCAAATTGTTTGAAAGACAGAGAATGGCCATAATTTCTGAAGCAGCTGTTATATCAAAACCCGATTCGCGTGGAACTCCTGAACCTGTGCCTCCCAGACCAATAACTATTTTTCTCAACGAACGGTCATTGACATCCATCACGCGTTTCCAGGCAACTGTGCGGGAATCAATTCCCAATGAGTTTGTTTTGCTTTGAATGTTGTTGTCAATCAAAGCAGAAAGTAAATTGTGTGCTTTTTCAATGGCTGAAAAATCACCCGTAAAATGCAGGTTGATGTCTTCCATAGGGATCACCTGTGCATAGCCGCCACCAGTCGCACCGCCTTTAATTCCAAAAACAGGTCCTAAAGAGGGTTCTCTTAAAACAACAGTGGTTTTTTTGCCAATTTGATTAAGACCTTCAGAAAGCCCGATTGAAATGGTGGTTTTTCCTTCTCCTGCGGGAGTAGGAGATATTGCTGAAACTAAAATCAGATGGCTTCTTTCAGCTTTTGATTTGTCTATTAGTGAAAGTGGAAGTTTTGCTTTATGCTTTCCGTACAGTTCTAACGCATCAGGGTTGATGCCTAGTTTTTTTGCAACGTCTGCGATATGAATCGGAGTGGCCTTTTTGGCGATGTCTAAATCGGTCATAGAAAGTATATTCTGGTTAATATTCTCAAAAATAGGGATTTTATAACATTTATTGAATGATAAATATCAATGAACGAATAATTAGTCAAATAGTTTACTCCGGTTAGTGAAAATTCCAACTTGCCAGATAAAGCTATATTTTTAACGCTACTTTTTTAAAAATTACTTGTTTAGGATTTACCTTTGTTTACAATCTAATCTATTTTAATTCAATAATACTTTATGGCACTATTCAATAACAAAAAGGCTAAATCTGAGCTGGAAAAGCGCCAAAAACGTTTTTCCAAAAAAGACCTCTTGAGCCTGGTTTCCAAGGAAAAAACCCTGAAAGAAAAATTCACAAGACAAGAGCGGCTCAAAATGCATTTCAGTGATTTTATGGTGTTATTTGCAATGCTTCGGGATTATGCTACCCGTAAATACACTAAAGTGCCCTGGTTTATCATTTCCTCCATTGGAGCAGCTTTACTTTATGTAATTTCGCCTTTAGACCTCATACCTGATTTTATTCCCTTTGTCGGTTATTTGGACGATGCGACCGTGCTGGCATTTTGTTTAAAACTGGTTTATAAAGACATTGTTCTTTATAAAACCTGGAAAGAGGAAACACATCCTAAAACAGCTTCAACATCTTAATCCTTAACTTTTTTTAGGACAATTTTATAAGGACTTTATTACAGTTTATCTCTCTTTCACAGTATATTATTGCTTTAACAATCAAAACTTAAGACTATGAAAGATGTAAAACTTGCTATTATTTATTACAGTTCAACCGGAACCAATTACAAACTTGCCCAAACTGCCGAAAAAGCAGCCAAAGAAACCGGTGCAACAGTAAAACTTCTGCGGGTAGCCGAAACCGCGCCTCAGGAAGCCATCACTCAAAATGAAAAATGGGAAAAGCATCACAATGCAACAAAAGATGCACCCACCGTTTCGCTCGATGATCTGGAATGGGCAGACGCCATTATTTTCAGCGTACCCACACGTTATGGTAATATGCCCTCACAGTTGGGGAGCTTTATCGATACCACCGGCGGTTTGTGGGCCAACGGCAAACTGGCCAACAAAGTAGTAAGCGCTATGACCAGTGCCGCAAACCCTCACGGCGGACAAGAAACCACGTTGCTTTCCATTTACAAAACCATGTGTCACTGGGGAGCAATTGTTGCTGCACCGGGCTATACTGATAAAATACAGTTTGAAGCTGCAGGAAACCCATATGGAGTGAGTGTTTCTGATGGGCCTGAAAATGTTACAGAGATCATTCAAAAAGCAGTAGCACATCAGACAAAACGCACTCTTAAGATTGCCTCTTCAGTAAAAAAAGGCTTACAATAAACTAGAGTTGAAGCATCAACAAGAAGAAAAATATCATGAAAAATTATTTCTATTTACTTTTTGCACTACTAATGATGAGCTGTAGCTCAGATGATGATACTGCTCAAAATCAATTCCAGAACATTGAAACCGATTTACAAGAAGGTTCCTGGGAAATTAGCACCTATACCAATGCCGGTGAAAATGAAACCTTCGTGTTTGAAAGCTATGTCTTTGATTTTATTGACGGCACTGTCATTGCCAGCACTGATCTTTTTTCAGCCACGGGAAGCTGGGACTATTTGGGCTCTGATGAAAATGGATCTACTGAAATATTTCAGATAAACTTTACTGGAAGTAATCCTGAAGAACCATTCGACCGCCTGACTGAAAACTGGGAAATCGTTGCTGCATCATCGATATCCATTCAGTTGGTGTATGAAACAGTTGATGTAAACAAATCCCTTACGTTTACAAAAATGTAAATGAAACATCAAGCCCAGACCGTTTTTTTTTTGTATAATTCTAGTAATTGTCGGAATGGGTTTTTTAATAGAACATTTACACTTTATAACACGGCCTTAACTAAGTTAGGTAGCTTTAAGGTATACATTTACAGAGCCTAACAATAAAAACATGGGGATTATGAAAAAGACAAAATTGATTTTAGTAACAATGCTATTTATGAGCATGATTGTTTTTGCACAAAAGAGTGATAAAGACAAGGAAATAATCAGCGATGCTGAAACAGTAAAAGTGGAATTCATCGCCTTGGACAGAGGTCTTGAAAGCCAGTTTGACAATGCAACTGCATATGTAATCTTCCCAAATGTAGGGAAAGGAGCTGTAGTTGTAGGAGCCGCTTCCGGTCACGGAGCAGTATACAAAAACGGTAAACTGGTAGGTATGGCCAGTATGAAGCAGCTTGATGTAGGTGCCCAGATAGGTGGTAAAGCATACAGTGAGGTGATTTTTTTCAACAGTGAAGAAGCTTTTAAGAAGCTTAAAAATAATGAACTGGAGTTAACCTCACAGGTAGCTGCCATTGCAGTTGAAGAAGGAACATCAATGAATACAAAATTTACTGACGGATTGGCTGTATTTGTGAAACCCAAAGCTGGTTTAATGGCCGAAGTTTCCGTGGGTGGCCAAAAGTTTGAATTCCGTCCATTAGATAGGTATAAAAATAAATAATCTATAAGTCTGGATTATTTAATTGAAAACACCGCTATTAATTCAATCAAAAGATTGGAGAAATAGCGGTGTTTTTTTTTTTAGCAAATTGGTTTTTTACCTTCTTCTTGAACTGTTGCGTTGTCCGGATCCTCTTGAGGAACGTTGCTGACGCTGTGGGGTTTTTTCCACGTGGTGGTTGACCAAAGGAAAATTGTCATTCTCCAATACAGGAATAGGTTTTCCAATCAGTTTTTGAATATCTTTTAAATAGGCTTTCTCCTCAGCATCACAGAAAGCGATAGCAATCCCATCAGCACCGGCCCTTCCGGTTCTCCCGATGCGATGAACATAAGACTCAGCAATGTTGGGCAATTCATAGTTGATTACGTGTGTCAGGTCATCGATATCGATTCCCCTTGCGGCAATATCAGTTGCAACAAGCACCCGTGTTTCTTTTGATTTGAAACTGCTCAGCGCACGTTGGCGGGCGTTCTGTGATTTGTTACCGTGAATGGCCTGTGATTTAATACCGGCTTTTACAAGGTCTTTTACCACTTTATCGGCACCGTGTTTAGTGCGTGTAAAGACCAGTGCCCTGTCAATATTTTTATCTGAAAGCACTTCTTTTAAGAGATGCTTTTTGTTTTCTTTATCCACAAAATACACCGCCTGATTGATGGTGTTTGCAGTGCTGGAAACCGGTGTTACTTCCACTTTGGAAGGATTGACCAATATGGTATTTGCGAGTTTTACTATGGGGTCGGGCATGGTAGCTGAAAAGAATAAGGATTGCCTTTTCTGGGGAATCTTGGCGATTATTTTCTTAACATCGTTTAAGAAACCCATATCGAGCATACGGTCGGCTTCGTCCAACACGAAAAACTGCAGTTGGTTGAGATGTACAAATTTCTGACTGATTAAATCCAGCAAACGACCCGGTGTGGCAATTAAAACATCAATGCCCAATCGTAATGATTTCACCTGACTGTTTTGACTCACACCGCCAAAAATCACTTCATATTTTAGATTGGTGTTGGCACCATAGTTTTCAAAACTTTCGGCAATTTGTATGGCGAGTTCTCGTGTGGGGGTTAAGATCAAACTTCTGATGGGACGCTTTCCGTTATGATGTGTACGGTCCTGACTCATCAGTTGAATGATGGGAATGGCAAAGGCGGCGGTTTTTCCGGTTCCGGTTTGGGCGCAACCCAAAACATCTTTTCCTTCAAGTGCGAGTGGGATGGTTTGTGCTTGTATGGGTGTGGGGGTTGTGTATCCTTCCGTTTTTAAAGCCTCAAGGATAGGGGCTATCAAATTTAAATTTTCAAATGTCATTTTAATATAGTTTAAGACCGAATAAATTGTAAAAGGTTCACTGTCTCGGTCTTTGAGACAGGAATTCTTTTTTGTACTGCTTAAACTTTAAATGTAATTTGGAGGGTTATTTCCGAAACTTAGGAAAGAAAAAGAGTAGTGATATTTATTTTCGATTTTTTATATCGCTAATATCAGCGGCAAAGCTAAGCTATTTTTAGGAATACTCAGAATATTTTATTGATTTTTTAAAACCTGATGGTTTGAAATCAAAAGAATTGGATGAAAAATTTGCCGTACTTTTGCAGTTCAAATTCTTGCTATGCAAAAACACAAAGCCGGTTTCGTTAACATTATAGGCAACCCCAATGTGGGAAAATCCACCTTGATGAATGCCTTTGTGGGTGAAAAACTGTCCATCATCACCAGCAAGGCACAAACGACAAGGCATCGTATTCTTGGCATCGTGAATGGCGATGATTTTCAGATGATTCTAAGCGACACTCCCGGAATTATCAAACCAGCTTATCAGCTGCAGGAATCGATGATGGGGTTTGTGAAATCTGCCTTTGAAGATGCAGATGTACTGATTTATATGGTGGAAATCGGCGAAAAGGAACTAAAAGATGAAGCTTTTTTTAATAAGATTGTCCATTCAAAAATTCCCGTTTTGTTGTTGATCAATAAAATTGACAAATCCAATCAGGAGCAACTGGAAGAGCAGGTGCAGCTCTGGGCCCAAAAAGTGCCCAATGCTGAAATATTTGCCATTTCGGCTCTGGAAGGTTTTCAGGTAAAGGAAGTGTTTGATAAAATAATTGAACTTTTACCTGAATCACCCCCTTTTTATCCCAAAGACCAGCTTACCGATAAACCCGAACGCTTTTTTGTAAATGAAACCATCAGGGAAAAAATACTAATGCACTACAAAAAGGAAATTCCTTACAGTGTTGAGGTGGATACTGAAGAGTTTTTTGAAGAAGAAAACATCATCAGAATGCGGGCAGTCATTATGGTTGAACGTGACACCCAAAAAGGAATCATCATTGGTCACAAAGGCGAAGCTTTGAAACGTGTGGGCGTTGAATCAAGAAAAGACCTGGAGAAATTCTTCGGTAAACAGGTGCATCTGGAACTGTATGTAAAAGTTAATAAAAACTGGCGTAGTGATGCAAGACAGTTGAGGAGGTTTGGATACGATTCTTAGTAAATAGAGGTTATTGAGCAGAGCTTGTCTGCCGAAGCTAGGGTGAGTGTTTGAAAGCACCAAAACCCAAGCGCTAAATTACACAAGTTAACAAATTTTCTTTGTGAATCTTTGGGACTTGATGCTTGAATTTTTGGAATTTTTCCCATTCAACCAATATGCCAAATCCAACTCCTCTCATTTCAATAACTCTTCCATCACTTTCTCAAGCTCATAGGCTTGAGGCATTCCTTTTTTTCGGTTGCTTCTCGCTATAAAATAAAGACTGAACCAGGCAATAACCATCAATAACATAATGAGTATATGAATTCCATAGGGCTGTCTCAATGACCAGTTGGAATAAGAAAATACGCCAAAAATGATGAAGATTCCTGCTACCACAAAATGTAAAAACATAAACAAGGTCCATAGTGCAGGTTCAGGTCCAAACAACCCTTTTACTTTGGTAGTTCCATCTTCAAGAGGTTCAAATTCTATATGAAGATGAGGGGAGTAATACTTTTTATTTTCTGACCCAATCGAAATCCATAAATGCTCATCAAGTTGTTTTAAGACAAAATGAGGGTTTAGCTTTTCGCTTAACGAAATAACCCGCTTCGTGATTGCTTCCATTGATTTATGTGTTATGCGTTCAAAACGCGGCCTGAGTTGAATTTGATTTTCGATTTCCATAACACTTTATATAGAAGCGCCTAAAATAGCAACTTGATGTAAAACTAACAACAAAACACGTACCTTTGCAAAAAATTAAATTCAAGGATGTCTGCAATTGTAGCCGTGGTCGGAAGACCCAATGTTGGTAAATCAACTTTTTTTAACAGAATGATCAAGCGTCGTGAAGCGATTGTTGATGCTGTGAGTGGAGTGACCCGTGACAGAAATTACGGAAAAAGTGACTGGAACGGCAAAGAGTTTTCTCTCATTGATACCGGTGGTTATGTAAAAGGCAGTGAAGATGTATTTGAAGCTGAAATTGACAAACAGGTGGAGCTTGCCATTGATGAAGCAGATGCCATTATTTTTATGGTGGATGTTGAGGCCGGTGTGACAGGAATGGATGAAGTTGTCGCCAAACTTTTACACCGCACCAGTAAGCCGGTATTTCTTGCCGTCAATAAAGTGGATAATGCAAAAAGAGCCGGTGATGCTGCTGAATTTTATTCCTTAGGGTTTGAAAAGATTTATACTATTGCAAGCATCAACGGAAGCGGAACCGGAGAACTTTTAGATGATTTGGTTGAGACCTTACCTGAAAAAGAACTAAAAGAGGAAGACGAGCTTCCACGTTTCGCTATTGTGGGTAGACCCAATGCCGGAAAATCATCTTTCATCAATGCTTTGATAGGTGAAGAACGATATATTGTTACCGATGTGGCAGGAACAACAAGAGATGCAATTGATACCAAGTACAACAGGTTTGGTTTTGAATTTAACCTGGTCGATACCGCCGGAATCAGAAGAAAATCAAAAGTAAAAGAAGATCTGGAGTTTTATTCAGTGATGCGCAGTGTTCGTGCTTTGGAACATTGTGACGTAGCCGTGTTAGTAATTGATGCAACAAGAGGTTTTGAAGGACAAGATCAAAATATATTTTGGTTGGCCCAACGTAACAATAAAGGAATTGTCATATTGGTCAATAAATGGGACCTTGTAGAAAAAGATACCCATACCACCAAAACCTTTGAAAAAATGATCAGGGAGCGTTGTGAACCTTTTACAGACGTGCCCATTGTTTTTATTTCTGCACTAACTAAGCAACGCATTTTTAAAGCAATTGAAACTGCAGTTGAGGTGTATGAAAACAGAAGCAGACGCATTCCCACGAGTAAATTTAATGATGTCATGCTCGAAATCATTAATCACACTCCACCACCGGCTTATAAAGGGAAGTATGTGAAAATAAAATACTGCACACAGCTACCCACTCCACATCCAACATTTGCTTTTTTCTGTAATTTACCTCAATACATTAAAGATCCATACAAGCGATTTATAGAAAACAAATTGAGAGATAAATTTGATTTTCATGGGGTACCTATTACTATTTATTTTAGAAAAAAATAATCATTTTAACCCTGAATCTTTTTTATAATGATTAGTTGCTATCATTTATAAATTCAAGCTCACTACCTTCAATTTCCTTTTGTTGGTTGCCACCGAACTTATATGCAACACTAAAGTTAATTAGATAGTCTGCAAAAGCGGCATCACCTATTCTGAATTCTCCGGTTTGCTGTGTAATGAGTTTATCTGCATAACTTTGGATTCTATTTCTATAAATAGCTATTGGAACTGTTAAGTTAAAAATGAAATTGTTTTTAGCGAAATTTAATCCGGGTTCTAAAGAAACTGCATACCCGGGTCTGCGATAACCTTCACTTCCACCAATAAGGTCACTGGATGGAACTCCTTCCAGCCTACCTCCAAAGTAAATACCCAAACCTTTTAAATTTGATATATATGTAACTCCTAAAAGAGCAGCAAATTGATCGGGACTTGAAAATTCAGAATTACCATTCCTGGTTAAAACACCATTGGTTTCTGTGACATTTAGCATATAGTATAGAAAAGTGCTCATCACAAAGTGATCACTAACAAAATGATTTCCTTGAAAGTCAACTGTGATTCCAAACCCTCCATCACCGGGTTGAATTGATTGATCAACAACAGCTTCTCGGGTTTCATCTCTGTCTGGTCCTTGGTTGTAAAAAGTATCGGTATAATCATGTTTTCCGGTAGGTAACTTGAAGCCTAGGCCTACGGCGTAGTTGTAAGAATGGTTTTCAATGGGATCAAAAAGCCAGTAACCGGCGCCAACACGAATGTCTGCAAGTCCATAAGCAGTTGTGTAATGCCTTTCTCCAAGTCCGTTTGGAGGATTTCCGCCGTGTTCATACATTGATGAACGGTCAAAATGAACAAAAGGAAGAGTTGCAGTAGCATACAGTCGATTGGTGATACCATAAGTAACATTAAAATCTAAAAGATTTGAATAGTTAATTACCTCGGTACCTTGCTCCACGCGATGGGGTTCTTCATGGTCACCTCTAAAGTGTCTGAAAGACTTAAAATGTCTGTAATTGATTCCGGCTAAAACTTCTCCTTTACTTAAGTTAAAAACATTTCCGAAACCAGTGCTGCAACTGGAACCTCCACGAATGGCAACACAGCCTTGCGCTAATATTTCTGTAGAGAAACAGAAAATCAAGCCAAGGGTCAATAGGCTTACTTTAAAATAGTTAAAATACATATAAATTGGTTTGGTTGGTTTTCAAATGTAGTAATATTTAGAAAATAAATTAATATGTCTAAATAAATTATCAAAAAGAATAGTATATATCTACATATAAGGTCTTTCTGTTGATGAATATTAAAATAAGAATCAAGCAATATGCTTCACTTTTTTTTAGGAATATGTTGGTAAAGTATCATTGGTTAAGTCATTTGTGTACTACGTAATTACACGTATTTTTCAATTGAAATGTATTTCTATCGATAAATTAAACTATTTTTAAAGTTTGATTTAAAAAATTGATATTGGTTAATTGCATACAATTTATGAGAATAGGTTTTTTTTTATTGTTTTTACTACTCACAGCTACTGTACAATCACAAATAAAACCCTTTGAAATTACCGGACAAATAGTGGCCAGCGACACCGGCGAGCCATTGGAATCTGCTACGGTCTACCTTGAGAGGGAAAGAGACAGCACTTTAAATACCTACACCATTTCTGACAAAAACGGAAATTTTGAACTTTTCGGGAAAACATATGAAGAAAAACTGAGTTTGTTTGTTTCTTATGTAGGCTATGCGCCTCACAAACAAATTGTTGCTATTAATGCAGAGAAAATAGAGCTCGATGAGCCCATTGCATTGCTATTGGACTCAAATGCGCTGGATGAAATTGTCATACGCTCTGTAGCTCCCATCACCATTAAAAAAGATACTTTAGAATTTAATGCCGCTTCTTTTAAAACAAGGGCTGGTGCAACCGTTGAAGATTTATTGAAAGAACTGCCCGGCGTTGAGGTCGATCTTGAAGGGAATATCACTGTAAATGGAAAACCTGTCAATAAGCTTTTAGTCAACGGAAAACCCTTTTTTGGTGATGACCCTACCATCGCTACCCGCAATCTCACCAAAGAAATGATTGAAAAAGTGCAGGTCATGGATACCAAAACCGACGCAGAAGCCTTTACAGATGAAGAAGGAGACCAGGAAAATAAAACGGTTAACCTAACCATCAGTGAGGAGAAAAACAAAGGCACTTTTGGCCGTTTATCAGCCGGGGGTGGCACAGATGAGCGTTTTGAATATGCAGGAATCGTAAACCGGTTTGACGGTGACAGGCGACTCAGTGTCCTTGGCGGCGGAAACAATACAAATTCGCCGGGATTTAGTTTTGGGGAAATACAGAAAATGTTTGGCGGGGGAAGTATGGTAATGATGAACTCTTCAGGCGGCTTTCAAATAGACGATAAGGCTTTTGGTTTTGGCAAAGGAATTGTTAACTCCAGAAGTGCTGGTGCAAGCTTTGCTGATGCCTATGGGGAAAAAATGGATCTCTCGGCAGATTATTTTTATTCCGGGGCAAATTCAATGGATGATGAGACAATAGAAAGGGAAAATATATTTCCTGACACGCGTTTCTTTACAAATTCAACCGCATCCACAAGGCAGAATAATGATTTGCACAGTTCCAATATGAAGTTTGATGTAAAAATAGATTCAACTTTTTTAATCAATATAAAACCTTCTATAAGTTACGGAACCACTGAAAGTATCCATATGCGGGATGAAGTGACCCTTACTGAAAACGGAGAAACCACCAACCAAAGCACACTGGATAACAGGACCAATTCAACTTCCAAAGTTTTCAAAAACGCGCTGGATATTACAAAACGTTTTGGGGACAGAGGCGCTTCTTTGGCTGTCAATATAAATAATGAATGGAATGATCTGGAGGGGAGCGATTTGCTTAATTCGGAAACAATTTTTACGGGAGATCCTTTAAATGACGAAATCAGAAATCAGTTAACAGACAGGAACCAGACTTTTAACAGCTTTTTTGGCTCAGTAAGATACAATATTCCAATAGTGGCAAAAGAAGTCTTTATTGATTTAAGGTACAGCTATCGTGCTGACACTCGAAAAAGTTTGCGCAGCACCTTTGATTTCAATGAAAACACACAGGAGTATGATGACTTTAATTCTTTATTAAGTACAGATTTTATTTTTAAGAACAACCGTAGTACCCCTGCCATTGGTCTTACGATAAGAAAAGAAGATTACACGTTTAGTGTGAGCGGCTCCTATATGAATAGGGTTCTTGAAACCACCGATAAACTACGACCCGGGCTGAGTGCCAAACAAGAGTTTGAAGCGCTGGAATACAACACTTTTTTCAACTACAGGTTTTCACCTCAAAAGTCGGTTTATTTTAATTATAGCCTCAATAATTCACCCCCAACTTTAGAACAGCTTCAGCCTTTTGAAGATGTTTCTGACCCGCTCAATACAATCATAGGAAACCCAGATTTGGAACCAATCAATACCCACAGGGCTTATGTAAGCTACAACAACTATGATTTCCAAAAGGGGACAGGAGTGAATTTTTATTCCAATTTTTCTATCGTAAACAATCAGGTAACACCCATCATATTTTTTGATGAAAACTTAAAAAGAACCACAACCTATACCAATGTTAATGGGAATTATAACGGGTATTTAGGAGGTAACTACAGCAAATCAATTAAGCTCGATACAATCCATACGCTAAAGGTCAATGCGGGTATATGGGGCAATTTAACAAAAGCAATAAACTTTAACAATGATGAAAAGTTTGCCTCCAAGTTTATTAGTTTAACACCCAATGTAGGATTTACCTATAACTGGAAGGACGTTTTGGAAATAAAACCGAGTTACAGACTTAGTTTTAACAAAAATGAATATGATATTGATATTTTTGAGGAAGAAGAATTCATAAGCCATAATCTAAGATTCCAAACAGCTACCTTTTTACCCAAAAACTTGGAGTGGCGCAATGATATAAATTATAATTACAATCCAAATGTTGCAGCCGGATTCCAAAGAAGTTCGTGGTTCTGGAACAGCACGCTCGCATATACTATATTAAATGACCGGGGCATCATTACAGTGAAAGCCTATGATTTGTTAAACCAAAATACAAATGCCAGGCGTTCTGTTAGCCAAAATTATATACAAGATGTCCAAAGCACCGTGCTTCAACAGTATTTTATGGTGAGCTTCAGCTGGAAATTTAACACATTGGGAAAGAAAGGCGAAACCCAAACGGGTAGCCCTTTCTTCTTTTTCTAGAGTAATACCATTTTAAAAATAACTTTAGGAATATAAAAGTTGTTCTGTACCAAATTTATTGATGCTTGTCAAACCATCCCACGATATAGCCCACCTGCCTGATAATATTTGAGGGTCTGGCCGTAATGCCATGACTTGCCTCAGGGATGCGCACTAACATGGCTTCTTTGCCTTGTATCTTCAACGCATTGTAATATTGTTCAGATTCGCTCATGGGGGTTCTGTAATCATTTTCCCCGCAAATAATCATCGCCGGGGTATTTACGTTTCCAACCAGTGAAATGGGTGAATGATCCAAATACTGATCGGGGTCTTCCCAGGGTTTTTTGTTGAACCAGTATTGATAATATATCGACCCGCCGTCTGAGGTCAAAGCAAAACTATACCAGTTGATCACAGGTTTGCTAACCACGGCTGCAGCAAAACGGTCTGTTTTTCCTATGCTCCAGCTGGAAAGTACACCGCCGCCACTTCCACCTGTGATGTATAGCCTGTCTGTGTTGATAAACCCTTTTGCAATCACAGCATCAATACCACTCATCAAATCGTCATAATCTTCACTGGGGTAATTGTTGTTGATATAAGCGGCAAATTCTTCTCCATAACTGGTACTCCCACGCGGATTGGTGTATAAAACTACATAGCCCTGCGTGGCCATTAGCTGAAGTTCAGGAGTGAAATGCGGGCCATAGCTAAGGTATGGGCCACCGTGGATTTCAAGGATTAAAGGATACTTTTTGGAAGCATCAAAATCGGGTGGATAGATAATCCAACCCTGTACTTCTTTGTTGTCATAAGAGGATTTAAACCAGATTTCTTCAACGTCACCAATTGTTTTGTTTATAAGAAAATTGTCATTTAATGAAGTGATTCTTTTCGCTTCTGTTTTGGAAGGATATTTTCCCACGGCAAGCTCTGCAGGACGTGAGGTGCTTGCTTGTGTAAATACATAATTCCCATTTTTGGCTATTGAAAAAGAACCAGAGCTGTATGGTCTTCCATAGCTTTCACTCCCAATTTTTGATGTTATGTTTGTTGTATTTCCATTGAGGTCCATAGACGCCAAAACCCCTTCACCGTGTTTGGTATATTTTATAAAAAGACTCTTACTATTCCGATCCCACTCATAATCATCAATATCCAATCCCAGGTTATGTTTGATTTCTGTAACTTGAGACCCGTCAGGATTCATATGGAATATTTTTGATAATTGATAGCCCACAAACTTATCCTCATAGTGTGAGAAAAGAACCTTCTTGCCGTCTGGTGAAACTTTGGGGCTTTGATAGGGCCCTTTGCCTGTCGTTATTTTAGCAATACTGTTTGAAAGCGTATTGACTTTATAAAGGTGTGAATTGTTAGGGTTGAGCTCAGCATTTTCTTCGCGGTTGGCCGAAACGATGATTGTTTTCCCATCAGGCATCCAGCTGAAAGTGGAATGGTTGAAGTCTCCAAAGGTAATTTGTCTGGCAGCCCCTCCATTGGCACTTACGACAAAAAGATGCCTAAAACCTGATTCAACAAAACCAAAATTCCCGTCAGACCTGTAGTTTACCTTGTCAATAATTTTTGCCGGTTTTGCCCATTCAGCACCTTCAGGTGGACCTGGAAATTTGCCTATTTTGGCTTCCTCCGAGGGTACAAACATGGTGAAAGCAATCCACTTTCCATCGGGTGACCAGCTGAGGTTTCCCGGTGATTTTGTTAAGTTGGTTATGGAAGCCGTTTGTCCGGTTTTCATCCATCGCACAAAAATTTGTGAGCTTCCTTCTTCAGCACTCACATAGGCTATTTTTTCGCCATCGGGAGACCATTTTGCATTGCTGTAATTTTGTTTTCCGGAGGTGAGCGGTACTTCTGATGTTCCGTCATAATCAATCAGCCACAGGTTAGTGAATTTTTTGTCGGTTTTGATATCAAACTGGTTTCTAAGATATACAATTTGGCTTCCGTCAGGTGAAATTTCCGGTTGGGCGGCATATTGCATTTCAAAAACGTCTAAATAATCAAAAGGTGTTTTGTTTTGGGAAGAGAGGGTTAGACTGCTTAAAAAGAGAATGCACATCAATCCCATGCATTTTGTAAAAAGTGCTTTCATAATTTAAAATGATTGGTTTAATCGCTAACAAGGTACTAAAAAAAGGAATGTAAAGAGTAACAGCCTCTTGTGGATTATTTATAGACCCTCTTTCAATTTGTGAAGTTCAGCTTTGACGTGTTCGAGCTTTTGAATGATTTCAAACGAATCCATGGTTTTTTTTCTGTTTTCCTTTAAATGTGTTTTTGCTCCTTCTAAAGTAAAACCGCGTTCTTTGACAAGGTAAAAAATGAGCTCCAGATTTTTGATATCATCAGGGGTGAATTTTCGATTACCTTTGGCGTTTTTTTTTGGTTTCACTTCGGCAAACTCCTTTTCCCAAAAACGAATCAATGAAGGGTTAACATCAAAAGCCTTGGCCACTTCACCAATGTTATAGTATCTTTTTTCGGGAAGGTTTGCTTTCATCTTTATTTTTTAACCCAAAGGGTGTGTAAATGTAGGCTTCAGTTTTGGTTTACAAGGAAAGTATAAAGCTAAAATAAAAATATGATAATTCACAGGCTTTTAATCCAGCGATTGATTTTCTTGTTGTGATTTTCTTAAAAGAATTTCAAACTCTTCTGCAGTTAAGTTTCCGTAATAGAAATTTATAGGGTTAATTTGTTGACCATCTTTACTCACTTCATAATGTAAGTGAGGGGCTTGCGACCTTCCTGTACTTCCAATAAAACCTATAATATCACCGCGTTCCACAAGTTGCCCAACTCTAACATTGTATTTGTGTAAATGAGCATAAAGCGTTTCATATCCAAACCCATGGTCAATGACAATATGGTTTCCATAACCGGTGGCTCGGTTGTCTGCTCGCATTACACGTCCGTTTCCTGTAGCATAAATAGGAGTTCCTCGTGGTGCTGTAAAATCCATCCCGTAGTGAAATTTTCTCACTTTAGTGAAGGGGTCATTCCGCCAACCATAACCGGATGCCATACGTGATAAATCCTCATTAGCTACAGGTTGTATAGCTGGAATAGCGGCTAATAAGTTTTCTTTTTCTTCTGCCAAAACAGTAATTTCATCAAGTGATTTTGATTGTACAACCAACTGTTTGGTTAAAATGTCCATTCTTCTATGGGTTGACATAATCAACCTGGAATTGTCAAAACCTTCAAGATCACGATACCTGTTAACACCACCAAATCCGGCTTTGCGTTGCTCTTTGGGAATGGGTTCTGCCTCGAAATAAAGCCTGTAGATGTTATCGTCTCGTTCAGCAACTTCTGCTAGAACATCTTCAATATCGGTCATTTTTCGGTTTAACAACTCATATTGAAGCTCCATGTTTGCAAGCTCTCGGCTTAATAATTTTTCTCGGGGTGTTTCAAGAGAAGGAATGCTTAAATAAACCAAAAGTAAAATAAAACCACTCAGAACCATACCAAGGATATAGATTAAAATCAATCCAAAGCGCCGGCCTTTTTTTCTCTCTATTTTTCGGTAGGATAGGGTATCGCTGTCGTAATAATATTTAACCTTTGACATAAGTTAAAATGTGCTATTTTTGCATCGTGGGTTAAAAGTAACAATTACTTTTTAACTTGCAAAAATATAAAATAGTATAAGACCTGCTCTTAAATTAATATTCCTTTAGCTTTTATGAAGTCACAAGACGTTCGCAAACAATTTTTAGAATTTTTCAAATCCAAACAACATACCATTGTTTCGTCTGCACCCATGGTGATAAAAGATGACCCTACATTGATGTTTACCAATGCGGGTATGAATCAATTTAAAGAATATTTTTTGGGTAATTCAGTGCCCAAAAGTAGCCGCGTTGTAGACACCCAAAAATGCTTAAGAGTTTCCGGAAAACACAACGACCTGGAAGAAGTGGGTAAAGATACTTACCATCATACCATGTTTGAAATGCTCGGTAACTGGAGTTTTGGTGATTATTTTAAAAAAGAAGCCATCGATTGGGCGTGGGAATTACTTACCGAAGTCTATAAAATTGACAAAAGTATCCTGTACGTTACCATATTTGAAGGCGATGAAAAAGAAGGATTAGAAAAAGATACAGAAGCATACAATTACTGGAAACAATTTGTGCCCGAAAACCGCATCCTAAACGGAAATAAAAAAGACAACTTCTGGGAAATGGGCGACCAGGGACCCTGCGGGCCTTGTTCTGAAATCCACGTTGATATCCGTTCTGAAGAGGAAAAAGCCAAAGTGCCCGGGAAGAATTTGGTCAATCAAGACCATCCGCAAGTAGTTGAAATCTGGAACTTAGTTTTTATGCAATTCAACCGCAAAGCTAATGGTACGCTGGAAAAACTTCCTGCACAACATGTCGATACCGGAATGGGTTTTGAACGCCTTTGTATGGTATTACAAAATAAGCAAAGCAACTATGATACCGATGTGTTTACACCACTTATTAAAAAAATAGAAACAGTTACTGGGTCAACATATGGCAAAAAAGAAGAAACCAACATAGCCATTCGGGTGATTGCCGACCACGTTCGTGCGGTATCCTTCTCCATTTCTGATAGCCAGCTGCCAAGCAATAATGGTGCGGGCTATGTGATTCGAAGAATCCTGCGACGCGCTATTCGTTATGGATTTACATTTTTAAACACCAAAGAGCCGTTTATTTATCAACTTGTCGATACTTTAAGTGATCAAATGGGAGTTGCTTTTCCTGAACTCAAATCACAAAAAAAACTCATTTCTCAAGTCATTCAGGAAGAAGAAATTTCTTTTTTACGCACCCTTGATCAAGGTTTACAATTGTTGGATACTGTAATTGCTAACGCGAAAAACAAAACAGTTTCCGGAAAAAAAGCATTTGAATTGTATGATACTTTTGGCTTCCCCATTGATCTTACGGCATTAATTCTTAGTGAAAGAGGCTATACATTAAACGAAAAGGAGTTCAATGAAGAACTGCAAAAGCAAAAAGACCGCTCACGTGCCGCCTCTGAAGTAGCCAAAGACGATTGGACGGTTTTAAACAATTCAAACAAAGAACCCTTTATTGGTTATGACCATACTGAAACCGAAGTAAAAATCACCCGCTACCGAAAAGTGAATTCCAAAAAAGACGGCGAGTTGTATCAAATTGTATTGGATAGCACTCCGTTTTATCCTGAAGGTGGTGGACAGGTTGGAGATAAAGGATTTCTTGAATCAAAAGATGAAAAAGTAAAAATCCTGGACACCAAAAAAGAAAATAATTTGATTTTGCACTTCACCGAAAAACTTCCGGCAAATGTCAAGGATACGTTTTTAGCAAAGGTGGATACCAAATTACGAAACAAAACATCTAAAAACCATACAGCGACACATTTGCTTCACCAAGCATTACGAGATATCTTAGGAACACATGTGGAACAAAAAGGATCGCTTGTGAGTCCGGATTACCTGCGATTTGACTTTTCACACTTTTCAAAACTTACAACCGAAGAATTGCAAAAAATAGAATATTTTGTAAATACACGCATTGAAGAACAATTGCCATTAGAAGAAAAGCGCAACATTACATACAATCAAGCCATAGATGAAGGGGCTATTGCATTGTTTGGTGAAAAATATGGTGATAGTGTTCGTGCTATTAAATTTGGTGATAGTATGGAATTGTGTGGAGGCATTCACGTTAAGAACACAGCCAATATTTGGCATTTTAAAATAACCGGTGAAGGTGCCGTTGCATCTGGAATACGCCGTATTGAGGCCATCACCGGAGATGCTGTAAAGCACTATTTTAAAGAACAGGAAACTAAACTGGAAACGATAAACCAATTCTTTAAAAACCCGCAGGATACTGTAAAGGCTGTGAAAAACCTTCAGGAAGAAAACAACGAATTAAAGAAACAAATTGAACAGTTGTTGAAAGACAAGGCCAAAGGACTGAAAATTGAGTTACAGACTGAGCTTCAGGAAATCAATGGTGTACAGTTTTTAGCCAAACAAGTGGATTTGGAAGCCAATGCCTTGAAAGATTTAGCCTATGAATTGGGTGCGAATTCAAAAAACCTGTTCTTATTCCTGGCCACGGTTCAAAATGACAAACCGATGTTGACGTGTTATATTTCAAAAGAATTGGTTGCAGAGAAAGGACTCAATGCCGGGCAAATTGTTCGTGAATTAGGAAAATATATCCAAGGCGGTGGCGGCGGACAACCGTTTTTTGCCACAGCAGGCGGTAAAGATCCAGAAGGAATATCTAAAGCATTGAATCAAGCAATAGAATATATAAGATAACCTCACTCTTTCCCCTTTGGGGAGAGGTCTGGGGAAAGGGGACTATGGAACTGTCAACAAACATACCCATTCCAAAAAGTAATTCTCCGGTGGATTACCATTCGAAGATAGTTTCTTTTGGTTCCTGCTTTGCAGATGAGGTGGGTAAAAAGTTTGATTATTACAAGTTTCGGCAGTTTACCAATCCGTTTGGGGTACTTTTCCATCCTTTGGCAATTGAGAAAGTCATAAATTTCGCTTTAAGCGAAAAGCAGTTTAAATCAAAAGATCTATTTTATCACAACGAACGTTGGCATTGTTTTGATGTACATTCTAATTTGAGTCATCCCGATAAAGAAGTGATGCTTACCAATCTGAATGCAACCTTAAAGGCTACTCGTCATAACATTTTAGAATCTTCACATTTTATATTAACCCTGGGAACCGCGTGGGTGTATCATTATTTAGAATCAAATGAGACTGTAGCTAATTGCCATAAAATACCCCAAAAATCATTTGAAAAAAGGCTACTCTCGATAGAGGAAATAACTACGAGTTTAGAAAATATAGTCACGAAAGTAAAAGGGGTTAACTCAAATATCTGTTTCATTTACACCATCTCTCCCGTTCGTCATCTAAAAGACGGATTTACCGAAAACCAGGTCAGCAAATCCCATTTGATTGCGGCTATGCATCAATTTTTAAAACAAAAAAGCGCTCCTCTCAACTCTGGATTGGCAGAGGGTTTGAATTACTTTCCTTCTTATGAAATCATGATGGATGAGTTGCGCGATTACCGGTTTTATACAGCAGATATGGTACACCCCAATTCGCTGGCTGTAAATTATATTTGGGAGCGATTTGGTGAAACCTATTTTACCATTCAAGTTAAAAAAACAATGACTGAAGTGGAGAACATTCAAAAAGGGCTGGCTCATAAACCGTTTAACCCTCAAAGTGATTCTCATCAAAAGTTTTTAAAAAATATTCAGCAGAAAATCAATTTACTTCAACAAGAATTTCCTCATATCCTTTTTAATAAATAGGGCATCTGCCTTATTGAATTACAAATCTCCATATTACATCTTTGTGTTAAGAAAAATTTAAAGTAAAAATTGTTTGAGTTTTTACCTTTTTAAAATTTTTAGGTTTTGATAGCAATTTTTTAATTAAGAGAAACAATCAACTATAAACTAAAACCAAATTATTATGAAAAAAATGAAAAACACAATGTATACACTGCTAATCGCAATTGCAGTTATTTTTACAGCAACATCTTGTAGTAAAGATGATGATGGCGGTAGTGGTGGAAATGCAGCAGCAGGGACCATTAAAGCAAAAGTGGCAGGGTCAAACTTCAGTTCAAACCCTCAGTTAAGTGCAGCCACGCAAATAAATGCCGGTGGCTCAACCACAATTACTGTTCAGGGCAATGACAACTCAGGCAAAGGAATCGTTCTTGTTATGAACGGGGTTGATGGTACGGGAAGTTACAATATTGGTGGCGGTGCAAATATATCAATAAGCGCCAGCTACATTGAAGTTGATGCATCAAACCCCACAGCTGCTCAAACCTGGCAGGCACCTTTCGATTCATCAGTTGCAGGTGAAATAAACATATCTGAATTTACAGCATCTAAAGTAGTGGGAACGTTTGAATTCACAGGTAAAAATGTAAATGGTGATAATTCTACAAAAGAAATTACAGAAGGCTCATTTAATATGGATTTTTAGAAATTTATAGGCTTATATAAGAAACCGAAAACAAATATTGTTTTCGGTTTTTTGTTTTAAAATAGGTCAATTGCCTTATTGTAATCAACTGATATTTAGGCCAAATTTGAATAAACTAAAAACCAAGTTCTATGAAGTCATTTTACTCATTTTCAGTAACAGTTGTGTTGCTTTCAATTATTTTAAATGTTGCACAACTAACGGCCCAAAAGGCAGAACAACCCGATTTTACTTATGACTTAGGTGGAAAAATCAATGAAACAACCTTGACACAAGGTGGAACCCTTGTGATTGCTACTAACGACGGCCTTGCCGGAATTAAACCCGGAGTCACTAATCCTATTTTTAATTTTACAGATTACGGCAGAGTGAAACCCGAAGAACTGTTTTTTGTTCCAAATGCACCTTATGTGATGGTAGACCAAAGCGGTTTTGGCGGAATATCTTCCAAAAAAGCTGTTATCGATTATATGTCAGGAAAAGTGCTTTTTAGTACTGAAAGCAATGGGTGGAAAACAGTCAATTCTTGCGATGTGATAATGCCTGAAAACAAACTTGTGGTGAGCGGGCAGCGAAGATCAAAGGAACAATTTGCCAATGCAGTTGCTGTATATGATTTAAATACCGGAAACCAGGAAAGTTTTTTTATTTTAAAAGGTAATAGGATTGTAAGTGGCAGGCCTTTGTTGTTAAAAAACAACATCCTGCTTCCCACAACAAAGGAAATTATCAACATTGATATGAATTCAGGCAACATTTCCTGGGAAGCAAAGGTTGGAGGCGTAAAATGGATGCAGGAAGATGATGCTGGCAAGGAAGTTTACACATTTGAAGGCACTAATAACGGTGATACCAAAATTTCCAAAATAAGCACCACCGGCAGTATTCTTTGGCCCAAAGAACAACGGGTTAAAGGGGGCGTTAGTCATTTTGAAATACTGCCACAGGGCCTTGCCGTGGTAAGTGATGTTGACAACAGCGGTAAAAGTGGAATCGCTAAACTTGCCGCCTCACGATCAGAGTCAAAAATAGCTTTTTTAAGCGCTGCAAACGGTGAGGATCTTTGGGATAAAGCACCAAAAACCAAAGGCTACGTGCAACATTTTTACATTATGGATGACGGTATCCTTTTCGGAATTTATGAAGGAGGGATTAATAAAATATCATTTGACGGCAATACCCTTTTTAAGAAGCCTTTAAAAACCGGCGAAAACATCCAGGTAATGGCTGAAACTCCACAGGGATTGATTTATATTACAGACAGTGATGCTAACATAGTAAACCTTCAAAGCGGTGACCAGGTATGGGAAAAACCATTAAAATACAAGCGTGCAGATGCTGTGAGCTCAGGTTTTGATACCAAAAACAATCGTTATTTGATAAGCGCAGACGGAGAGTTACACGCTATTGATGCTAAAACAGGTGAGTCAAGTGTGCTGGCAAATTCTAAGTTTGATGGAAAAGAAGCTCCTACAGGGGTTGAAGTGAGGGGTCAGGGAATATTGCTTACTTCAGATCAAAACATAATGATGCTTGATTGGGATGGCAAACAGATTTTTCACAATTATTATCGTGCTCCCGGTAAAAGTGCTTTTGGGGCCATACTTGCGGGCGTTACAGCTGTGGCAACAGCAGCAACAGCAATGGCCGCATATAATGCAGCAAATCAAAACAGAAACAAATTAGGACAATATACAGACCGTGGGGAAAATTATGCAGATTTAGGTAGTGGAATGGCCATGGCTTCTGGGGCTTCGGTTGCAGAAATGCTAAAGCGGTTTAAGGCTACTTCGGCTACAAAAAATGACAGGTTTATACTTGCTAAACTTGACGATGGTGTGGGTCTTGTAAAAGTGAATAAGGACTCAGGCCTTGTTACAAAAGAAATTGTACTGAAAGATAAAAAACCGGAATATATAGTGGATGAAATAGGCGGGGTTTTGTATTATCAGGCAAGCAATAGTATTATTTATGTTTATGATTTGAAAAAATAAGCTGTTTAATTGTAAGTACCTGAAATTATGGGGATGATTTTAGGGAAAGAAAAACCCCGATATTAATTCTCGGGGTTTTCATTTAATGTAAAGTTTGACTCATGATTATTTTATCTAAACAAATATTTCTAGTATATATTTTAAGTGAAATTTCAATTGAAATTGTCATTATGGGAATAGTTGTGTTTTTGTGCATAACAATTTTATTCATAAATTTTTTAATGCAAAAGCAAATAAGATTTGAAAAACAACTGCATAAAAGCAGAATACAGAAATTACTCTTTCAAATTCTTGCAGAGCAGAATTCATTTAAAGATATTAAAGTTACTGAGAATGAGTTCATAAAAAGGGAAAAAGTACTCTTTTATAAAATTGATGTTATAAAAGTGAAATGCCACCATTTATATCAATTATCCAAGCACTCCATTATTTGATTATTTTTTTTATCCTGTAAATCAATCACTTTTTTTACTAAATTTATATCAAACTAACTCACCTCTAAGACTTTATTGATGATGAAAAAACTACATTATACTTTTATCATTATATTATTTTTCGTTGCCGGAAATGCACAACAGCCTAAAGTTATAGATAGCCTCATTCAGGTAATTAAAAACACATCAAGCGATTCAATCAAATTACGACTCACAAACCAAGTTTCTTTTTATTTTATTTTTAATGATATTGAACACGCAGCAACACTTTTGAATGATGGCATTGAGGAATCCCAAAAAATAAATTTCAACTTTGGATACACTGAGTTGACAAACACTAAAGGAATTTATTTTGATGTACTTGGAATTAAAGACTCTGCAAAGTTTTATTTTGGGAAAGGACTCAGACTAAGCCAAAAATATGGCTATAAAAACATAGAGCAAATGTCATTGAACAACTTAGGAATGTTCAATTGGAATAATGGAAACTTTCAGGAAGCCTTAGATTACTTTTTTCAGGCACTCGAAATGAACCGAATCAATACCCCTAATAATATTCAGGGAGAATCGGTTTATTTAAACAATATAGGACTCATTTATCAGGAGCTTAAGCAATATGACAAAGCCCTAGAGTATCATTACAGAGCCCTTAAAATAAGGGAAGATATTAGGCTGGAATCAGAACAAGCTATTTCGCTGTCAAATATTGGTGTATGTTATGATAACCTTTCTAAATATGAAGAAGCTGTTCAATCATATGAAAAAGCGATAGCACTTGCAAAAAGTGCAAATAGTATGAGAAACTACTATTCTTTTCATAACAATTTGGCTAATGTATATCAAGAAATGGGAGATTATGAATCAGCAATTAATAACTATAAAAAAGCACTGGATAGACCTGCTTCACTGGGAGAAAACCCAAAATCAGATTTAAGCACATACAGCAATTTAACAGCTGCATACGCTTTATTAAACCAGCCAAAACTTGCACTAACTTTTGCAGAAAAAGGACTTGAAATAATTGATGATGATCCCCTTCTTAAAAATTTTGCAGGCACTCTTTATAAACATGCTGCTGAAAGCAATTACTTGCTTGGCTACACCAAAAAAGGAAGTGAATATTTATCAACATATATTGCTATCAATGATAGTGTTTTTTCTAAAAACAATGCAGATGCCATCGCAGGATTGGAAGTTAAATTCAAAACTCAGGAAAAAGAAATCCAACTAGCTGAAACACGTGCAGCGCTTGCTGAAAATGAACTGAAGTTGGGAAGAAAAAACCTACTTATTTATGGCACTTCAACACTTGCAATCTTGCTGGCCATTTTGGGTTATTTATTGTATAACCAACAAAAACTAAAAAACAGGCAATTACAAAAAGAGAACGAGTTAAAAGAAGCTCTTAATCAAATTGCAACACAAAACAAATTGCAGGAACAACGTTTACGGATTTCCCGTGATCTCCACGATAATATCGGTTCACAGCTCACTTTCATCATTTCGGCACTGGACAACATCAAGTATGGATTCAAATTGCAAAATGATAAACTAGGTGATAAAATTAAAAACATAAGTGACTTCACATCAAACACAATTTTTGAGCTTAGGGATACTATTTGGGCAATGAACAGGCCCGAAATTTCACTTGAAGACTTGAAAGTGCGTATCACAAATTTTATGGACAAAGCAAGGGAGAGTTTAGAAAATATCAACTTTGATTTTACAATAAAGAACATTTCGGATGATATTTCATTCTCTTCAGTGGAAGGTATGAATCTTTATCGCATTATTCAGGAAGCGGTGCACAATGCTTTGAAGTATGCTAATGCAAGAAACATTACAGTTGAAATAAACCAAGCGCAAACCAATCTTGAAATTATAATCAGGGATGATGGTATTGGGTATGATCAGGAATCAGTTGAAATGGGTAATGGTATCAGTAATATGAGAAAAAGGGCTAAAGAAATTAAGGCCAGTATTTCCATGGAAAGCCTTTTGGACAAAGGCACTAAAATTCATCTCACACTCAAAAAAGTAATTCCTGCCAGACTTAAAAGAGCCTCTTAAATAAGGCAATTGCCCTATGTAAATAAAAGTAATAAATTGTAAATTTAGAATTCTAAAACCTTCTAGTCCATGTCATTAAAAGTCGCCATTGTTGATGATAACACTTTTTTGATACACAGCATTAAAGAAAAACTGTCATTTTTTGATGATATAACAATAAAACACAGCTCTCTGAATGGCTCTGAACTACTTACCAAACTAGAAGACAACCACAATATCGATGTGATTTTGATGGATATAGAAATGCCTGTACTCAATGGTATTGAAACGACCCAAATTGTCAAACAAAAATATCCCCAGATCAAAATCATCATGCTCACGGTTTTTGATAACGATGAAAATATTTTTAATGCTATAAAAGCGGGTGCGGACGGTTACCTTCTCAAAGAAGTAAATCCGGAACAATTGCACAAAGGGATCGAGGAAACCTTAAACGGCGGTGCTGCAATGAACCCTTCCATCGCATTGAAAACACTCAAATTGCTTAGAAACCCTATTGATATTGACAACCCAAGGGACAAGGAGGACATTTCGCTCACCACACGAGAAGTGGAAGTTTTGGAGCAACTCAGCAAGGGGCTCAGTTATACCGTTATCGCAGACAATCTCTTTCTTTCACCCAGTACTGTTCGCAAGCACATCGAAAACATCTATAAAAAACTTCAGGTTCACAGCAAAATGGAAGCCGTTCAAAAAGCTAAACGGCATAATATTATCTAAAACCTTTCCCAATTACTTTCAATTTTAAGAATCAGGGTACATATTTTGATTATTTTTACAAAAACTGTTTTATGAGAAAAATAATCGTTGGTGTGATACTTACCCTCATTTTTGTTTTTGCTTTTCGCTATTGCGAAAACAAAAGAGAGAATAGGGAACAGCTTACAGAGAATTCTGCGCTCATCCAGCTTCAGATTCAAAATGTAGGTAAGCTGATTGTGACAGAAGGTCATTTTTCTCAGGTTTTTACATATGAAGATTCAAAAAAATACTTCTTTGATGCGGTTTCAGCAAGAAAAAAAGCCATTGTTATTGTCAATGCAAATGTAACAGTAGCCTATGACCTAAGTCAAATAGAAACTGCTATTGATGAGGAAAATAAAACCGTCAGTATTATATATATTCCCGAAAAAGAAATCACCATTCATCCCACCATTGAATATTATGATGTTACTCAGGATTATCTCAATCAATTTGAAGCCAGGGATTTTAATATCGTTAAAAGTAAAGTAGATCAACTCATCAAAGAAAAAATTGAAAATTCAAGCTTAAAATCAAATGCACAAAACAGACTCATTTCCGAACTTCAAAAAGTGTATGTTTTGACAAATACAATGGGATGGACATTGCGATATAACAGTGAAGAAGTCCGCTCACCGGAAGTATTTACAGAAATGAATTTATCCAATTAATGATAGTAACACCACGTTAGGAATGAATAACAACCCCAGAAAAAAAGAAATTATTTCCAAAGCAGCAAGGCTTTTTAAAAAACGCGGTTATAGTGCAGTCACTATGCGCGACATTGCTGACTCCCTTAATATAAAAGCAGCCAGTTTGTACAACCATATCAATTCAAAACAGGAAATACTGGCGACAATTATTATTGAAATTGCTGAAGCATTTACAAGTGGAATGGTGGAAGTTCAAACACCACAGCTCACCACTCAGGAAAAACTTCAAAAGATTATTGAATTACATATCGATTTAACAGTAAAAAACCCTGAAGCCATGGCCTGCCTTAACAACGACTGGATGCATTTGGAAGAAAAATTACCTTATTTTGTTAAAATGCGGGAAGATTATGAAGAAAATTTCCGTGCTATTTTAAAGAAAGGAATCGCTCAGGGCGAAATTGGTTCCCGTGATATTGAAATTATGCTTTTTTCCATGCTTTCCACATTGAGAACACTTTATATTTGGTATACAAAAAAAGACGGAGTAAGCGCAGTAAGTTTAAAAAACGATTTGCCTGTCACACTCCTTAAAGGAATCATAAAGTAATATATTTGAATAAACAATCATTTGCAAAAACAACTAACAATCGTTAGTTTTGTAACGATCCAACAAATAGTTGGTTATAATACCTATGGCAACATTTCACAACATACGTGTAAAAGACATTTATAAAGAAACCAAAGACTGCTCGGTCATCACTTTTGATGTGCCTCAGGAATTGCATCAGGAATTTCAATTTCGGCAAGGACAGCACCTCACATTGCGCAAAATGATTGGCGGCGAAGACGTGCGCCGCACCTATTCGCTATGTTCCAACCCATCAGAAAATGAATGGAAAGTAGCTGTAAAACAAATATTTGAAGGCAAGTTTTCCACCTTTGTGAATCACGAGCTCAAAGCCGGTGATGAACTGGAAGTGATGGCACCCAGTGGGGAGTTTGGTGTAGCTTGTGACCCCTCAACGCCAAAAAATTACATCGCCTTTGCAGCCGGAAGTGGAATCACGCCCGTGCTTTCGATGATCAAAGCACACTTAAGCCAGGAGCCGGAAAGCACCTTTAAGCTCTTTTATTTGAATCGTAATTCAAAATCCATTATCTTTAAAGAGGAAATCGAACAGCTTAAAAATAAATATTTTGACCGTTTTCATATATTCTATTTCCTGACCAAAGAAAAGCGTGATATCGAGTTTTTAAACGGTCGTTTTGACAAGCAAAAAATGGACGTGCTCACCAAAACGTTCATCGACATACAAGACACGGCACATTGTTTTATCTGTGGGCCCGAAGATATGATTTTCCTTATCCGCGATGAATTACAAAATGCCGGATTAGATAAGAACAAAATCCATTATGAACTCTTTGTTACCGGACTTACAGAAGCCGATAAAGAGCGCGCCCAAAAGGCAATGGAAAGCCGGGTGCAGGGAACAGAAGTCACCATAATAGACGGTGGAAAAGAATTCCACTTTGTGATGAGTGATGAATATGACAATCTTCTGGACGGAGCCCTCGCTGCCGGAGCTGATTTACCCTTCGCCTGCAAAGGCGGAGTATGCAGCACCTGCAAATGCGAAATCAAAGACGGCACAGTAGCAATGAAAGTCAACTATGCATTGGATGAAAAAGAAGTCGCCCAAAACTTAATATTAAGCTGTCAGGCAGTGCCAACATCCGATAAAATTGTATTAGACTTTGACGTCTAACCCAACACGCGCGACTTTGTGCTACGAAGCTTTTGCGAAGTAGTAATGCGGGTGTCTCGTCAACAAAAAGACGAAATTTTAATTCTTAAAGCGAGTACTTAATACTCACTACTTAATACCAAAAAGCTATGAGCGAAAAAGAAATAAAAAACCTGGAACAAATTTTCGAAGCCAAAATAGTACGCGACGAAAAAATCGAACCCAAAGACTGGATGCCTGAGAAGTATCGTCAAACGCACATTAGGCAAATTTCGCAGCACGCCCATTCTGAAATTGTAGGCATGCTGCCTGAGGGCAACTGGATTACCCGTGCGCCTTCTTTACGCAGAAAAGTAGCATTGCTAGCCAAAGTGCAAGATGAAGCCGGCCACGGACTCTATCTATATAGTGCCTGTGAGACATTAGGCATTTCCAGAGACGAACTCTATGAGCAACTTCACAGCGGAAAAGCCAAATACTCCAGTATTTTTAATTATCCCACATTAACCTGGGCAGATATGGGAGCAATTGGCTGGTTGGTTGACGGTGCCGCCATTATCAATCAGGTGCCGCTGTGTAATACTTCATTTGGGCCGTATGCCCGTGCGATGGTGCGTGTGTGTAAGGAAGAAAGTTTCCATCAACGTCAGGGTTACGAAATTATGCTCACCCTTTGCAACGGCACACCCGAGCAAAAGGAAATGGCACAAGATGCTTTGAACCGCTGGTGGTGGCCGTCATTGATGATGCTGGGACCCACAGATGATGAATCGGTACACACCGCGCAATCCATGAAATGGAAGCTAAAGCGAAAAACCAACGACGAACTCCGTCAGCAGTTTATTGACCAAACGGTCCCGCAAGCCGATATTCTGGGAATCACCATCCCGGATCCGGATTTAAAATGGGACGAAGAAACCGGACATTACGATTTTGGACCAATCGATTGGGATGAATTCTGGCAAGTGGTAAAAGGTCATGGCCCCTGCAACAAAGAGCGTATTTCAGCAAGAGTCAATGCCTGGAACAATGGAGAATGGGTGCGCGATGCTGCAATGGCTTACGCCGAAAAGCAGCAAGCTAAGAAAGTTGAAAAAGCAAGTTAATTATTTAAAATAAAAGAACTCAAAACATATAATTATGAGTGAAAAGAAAAACTGGCCCCTCTGGGAAATCTTCGTAAGAAGCAAAAACGGATTGGAGCATCGTCACTTTGGTAGCCTGCACGCCGCCGATGCCGATATGGCTATGGAAAACGCTCGGGATGTCTATACACGCCGTAATGAAGGCGTAAGCATTTGGGTTGTGGAATCTAAACACATCACAGCCTCCAACCCCGAAGAAAATGGCGAATTCTTTGAGCCCGCCGCAGACAAGGTGTATCGTCATCCCACTTTTTATGAGTTGCCTGATGAGTTAAAGCACATGTAGTCCCCAATTCCCGCGAAGGTTGGAAATTGAAGATTCAGCGTAGCTAATCTCGTCAATAAATCGACGAAATATTTAAATTGAAAATCTGATAACTTTTAATCATGAACTTTACGCATTTGCGCGAAAAAAATAAAATGAATACAGAAACTCTTAAGGATTATATACTAGAAATCGCAGACAACTCCCTCATCCTCGGCCAACGCTTCGGTGAACTCTGCGGTCACGGACCCAGTCTGGAAACCGACATTGCTCTCACCAATATGTCGCTCGATCTTTTTGGTCAGGTGCGAAGTTATTACCAATACATCGCCCAACTTTCCGAAGAAGAAAAAACCGAAGATGACATCGCTTTTTTACGTTTAGAACGTGATTACAAAAACGTGCTGCTGGTAGAACAACCCAATACCGACTTTGGTTATGTAATCACCCGTCAGTATTTCTTTGATGTATTTCACTTGATGCTGATGCAACAATTGCAATATAGTAAAGACGAAACCCTTTCGGCCATAGCCAAAAAAGGAATCAAAGAAGTGAGCTACCACAAACGCTTTTCAGGCGACTGGTTAAAACGCCTTGGTGACGGTACTAAAGAAAGTCACGAACGTGTTCAAAAAGCCGTAAACGATTTGTGGCCTTACACCAATGAACTCTTTGAAATGACCGAAGCCGCAACAGCCGCAACAGAAGCAGGAGTAGGTGTAGATGCAGGTCAGTTAAAAGAACCATATTACAAAGAAGTTAGCGAACTCTTAAAAGAAGCCACGCTGGAAGTCCCCGAAAGCAAGTATTTTCACAAAGGAGGGAAACAAGGAGTTCACACCGAGCATATGGGCTACATCCTTTCCGATATGCAATTTATGCAACGCACCTATCCCGGAATGAAATGGTAACCAACACACCCGCGCGGTCACTGAGCGAAGTCGAAGTGAAGGCGGGTGTCTCGTAATTCAAACGACAAATACTTAAAAACCTTGACAGAAACCCAAACACATATCAACCCAAAACTCCTCGACATCCTAAAGTCAGTACCCGATCCGGAAATTCCAGTCTTGACGATAGTCGATTTGGGTGTGGTGCGTGAAGCTGCCATTTTGGAAGACGGAACGGTAGAAGTGAAAATCACGCCCACATACAGCGGTTGCCCGGCAATGGATGTAATTGGGGATGATATAGTAACTGCTTTCGCGAAAGCGGGAATGAAGGCCAAAGTAAAACTAGTCCTTTCCCCGGCCTGGAGCACAGATATGATTTCGGAAGAAGGCAGAGCAGCATTAGAAAAATATGGAATTGCCGCTCCTCTTGATGCTACTGCAGACAAAGAAGTCCTTTTGGGAAATAAAAAACTAGTAAAATGCCCGCAATGCTGTTCAAAAAACACCGAATTAGTCAGCCAGTTTGGCTCCACCGCTTGCAAAGCGCAGTTTAAATGCAATGATTGTTTAGAGCCTTTTGACTATTTTAAATGTTTAACATAATCCCCGCGTGGTCACTGAGCGGCGTCGAAGTGAAGGCAGGGGATCTCGTCAATTAAATAACACAATTTATGACATCAATAACCACACAAATAAAAAACAACCTCGCCATCATCACCCTTAACCGTCCGGAAGTGTTTAACAGCTTCAACCGTGAGATGGCACTGGCATTACAAAAAGCACTGGATGATTGTGCTTCAAATCAAGAAGTTCGTGCAATCCTCCTCACCGGAAGCGGCAAAGCCTTTTGCGCTGGACAAGATTTAAAAGAAGTCACCAGCCCGGAGTTAAACCCCGGATTTAAAGCCATATTGGAAGAACACTACAATCCCATTATTTCCCGTATCAGAAATATAGAAAAGCCTGTTGTAGCTGCCGTAAACGGTGTCGCCGCAGGTGCCGGCGCCAATATAGCACTTGCTTGTGATGTGGTAGTGGCATCAGGACAAGCTAGTTTTATTCAAGCATTCAGTAAAATAGGTTTGATCCCTGATAGTGCGGGAACATTCTTTTTACCGCGGCTGATTGGTCTCCAAAAAGCTTCGGCTTTGATGATGCTTGGCGATAAAGTTTCGGCTGAAGAAGCAGAAAAATTGGGTATGATCTATAAAGTATTTTCAGCAGAAACCTTTATGGATGAAGCTGAGAAAATAGCGTTTACGCTTTCCCAAATGCCGACACGTGGACTCGCATTGACCAAGAAAGCATTAAACGCATCGATACAAAATAATCTGGAAGAGCAGCTTACATTAGAGTCAAAATATCAGATAGAAGCTGCCCAAACCGAAGATTACAGCGAAGGAGTCAATGCGTTTATAGAAAAAAGAAAACCTAACTTTATAGGCAAATAAATATACAGATGTAAAGGCGTAATATATTGCGCCTCAACCAAAAAGTAACGGCGTAAGATTTTACGCCGATACAAATCAAAAAAAGAAAAAATGAACATAGCAATAATTGGATCCGGAACCATGGGAAGTGGCATCGCACAAGTAGCTGCCACCGCAGAATGTTCTGTGAAAGTATATGACACCAATGAAAAAGCGTTAAATAAAAGCAAAGCTGCTTTGGAAAAAGTGCTCAGCCGGCTGGTGGAAAAAGGAAGAATCGATGAAAAGGAAAAATCCCGAATCCAAAACAGCATTTCGTATGTAGGCAATTTAAAAGACCTTTCAGATGCCGATTTAACAATCGAGGCCATCATCGAGAATGCCGAAATCAAACAAAAAGTCTTTGCCGAACTGGAAAGTTACCAATCAGAAGATGCCATCATCGCTTCAAACACATCGTCACTTTCCATCGCGTCACTAGCTGCATCACTCAAAAAACCGGAGCGTTTTATCGGCATTCATTTTTTTAATCCCGCGCCTTTAATGCCTTTGGTTGAGATCATTCCGGCGATTCAAACTTCCGAAGAGGTGAAAAATAAAGTGGTTCAAATCATTGCAGATTGGAAAAAAATTGGTGTGCTCGCCAAAGACACTCCCGGCTTTATCGTTAACCGCGTGGCACGACCGTTTTATGGAGAGGCATTGCGCATTTACGAAGAAGGAATTGCTGATTTTGCGACTATTGACTGGGCAATGAAAGAGATCGGTGGTTTCAGGATGGGTCCGTTTGAGCTGATGGATTTTATTGGTAACGACGTCAATTACACTGTGACAGAAACTGTTTTTACCGCCTTCTATTTTGACCCAAGATACAAACCGGCATTTACCCAAAAACGTTTTTCGGAAGCCGGATATTTGGGAAGAAAATCGGGAAGAGGGTATTACAATTACGCTGAAAACGCCACCAATCCAGAACCCAATAGAGACCAAAAATTAGGAGAAGAAATATTTGAACGTATTCTGGTTATGCTCATCAATGAAGCCGCCGATGCTTTGTTTTTAAAAATCGCTTCTGCAAAGGATATTGATTTGGCCATGACCAAAGGAGTCAACTATCCTCAAGGTCTACTTGCTTGGGCCAATGAAAAAGGCATCGATTGGTGTGTAGAAAAAATGGACGTGCTTTATGATGAATACCGAGAAGATAGATATCGATGCAGTCCGTTGCTGCGGAAAATGAGAAGGGAAAGTAAAATATTTTAGAATGATAGAAGGAAACAAAATACCCAAAAAAATGCTTTCCCTCGACGCTTTCAGTCAATGGCTGGGTATTGAAATTTTGGAATGCGAAGTAGGGTGTTGTAAAGTGGGTATGACTGTGCGCAAAGAAATGCTGAATTCCATGAACAAAGCTCACGGTGGTATTACCTACTCGCTGGCTGACACCGCTTTTGGGTTTTCGGCCAATACTTATGGAAAATTTGCCGTTTCGATAGAAACTTCCATCAACCATATCGAGGCACTTGAAGAGGGTGATTACATCACTGCCGAATCTATCATTGACGAAACCCGAAACAAACTTGGTTTTCATGTCATTGAAGTAAAAAAAGGTGAAAAAATGGTAGCTTTGTTTAAAGGGGTTGTATACCGCACGTCGAAGGAGTGGCAATAAACTCCCGCATACCTACCTTCCACAGGGAGTAACGGAAACCTTATCAATATAAGACTAGATATCATAACTTTCCAATTTTTAAATAACCGCGACATAATTTTTAATTTCTGCAGATTACTTTAATTTTTAATTCTTATGGATTGATTAAAGTGATACCTTTAGGATGTAAAATCAATACATCACTCTATGAAATGGAAAGGCAGAAAACAAAGCGGTAATCTGGAAGATCGCCGTGGAATGAGCTCCGGTGGAAAAATAGCGGCGGGTGGTGGAGCTATTGCAGTTATTGTAATTTTACTTCAACTTTTTGGAGGAGAAACCGGACAAACGATTGCGCCTATACTTGAACAATTCAATCAAGGACAACCTACAGAACAGGTTGAACAAAGAGAACTAACTGCTGAAGAAAAAGAAATGGGTGAGTTTATGGCAACAGTATTGGCAGATACAGAAAATGTCTGGCATCAAATTTTTCGTGAAAACAATATAGGGACCTACAAAGAACCTACAATGGTTTTGTTTACAGATGCCGTGCAAACCGCTTGTGGAGGAGCAAGCTCTGCTTTAGGGCCTTTTTATTGTCCTGCAGATCAAAAAATCTATATGGACTTGACTTTCTTTAAAGAACTAAAAACACGTTTTGGCGCACAAGGTGGGGATTTTGCCATCGCTTATGTGACTGCACATGAAATAGGACATCATGTTCAAACTCTTATTGGAACATCCCAAAAGGTAAGACAATTGCAACTAAATACCTCTGAAAAAGAAGCCAATCAACTTTCTGTAGCGCTGGAATTACAAGCAGATTTTTATGCCGGACTTTTTGCACATTACAATAAAAAATACCTGGAAGAGGGCGATATTGATGAAGCAATGAGTGCTGCAAATGCTGTGGGCGATGATGCTATTCAAAAAAGGACACAAGGGCATATAGTGCCGGATTCATTTACTCACGGTACTTCCCAACAACGGAAGAAATGGTTCATGAAAGGATTCACTTCCGGAAATATGAGTATTCACGATACTTTCTCTGAAATTGTGGATTAATACTCTTTAGAAGTTACCTTTTCTTCGGAATAAAATCCTAGGTTTATTAATTCGGGATTAGTATGCATTCCCTTTTATTTTCTTTATTTTTATAGCTTTAAAAACAGAAAGAAATGAATGCATATATCATAGACGGAATCAGAACACCTATAGGCAGTTATCAAGGCACTCTTTCACCGGTAAGAACCGATGATTTGGCAGCTCTTGTCATTGCCGAAATCGTAAAACGAAATCCCAACATCCCAAAAGATGCTTATGATGATGTCATCCTAGGCTGTGCCAATCAGGCGGGGGAAGATAACCGAAACGTTGCCCGTATGGCTTCGTTGCTGGCAGGATTGCCTTATTCAGTTCCCGGGGAAACGGTAAACCGTCTTTGCAGCAGCGGACTTTCAGCCATGATTCATGCAAACCGTGCAATCAAAGCCGGAGACGGCGATGTGTTTATCGCGGGTGGAGTAGAACATATGACCCGTGGGCCTTATGTAATTGCAAAGCCTTCCACTGCATTCGGAACAGATGCCAAAATGTATGATTCCAGTTTTGGATGGCGTTTTGTCAATCCCAAAATGCACGAAATGTACGGTACAGACGGCATGGGTATCACCGCTGAAAATCTGGTGGATAAATACAACATCTCGCGTGAAGACCAGGATGCCTTCGCTTACAATTCACAGATGAGAGCCACGAAAGCTCAAGAAAGCGGAAGGCTGGCCAAAGAAATCGTGACTGTGGAAATTCCACAAAGAAAAAAAGAACCGATACAATTTTCAGAAGATGAGTTTATTAAACCAACTACTTCAAAAGAAGTACTTGCAAAACTTCGTGCTGCTTTCAGAAGGGAAGGAACGGTAACCGCCGGAAACGCCTCAGGTTTAAACGACGGCGCAGCAGCAACGATTATCGCTTCTGAAGCTGCAGTAAAAAAATACAACTTAAAACCTTTGGCAAGAATTGTAAGTTCAGCAGTAGTGGGCGTAGAACCAAGAATTATGGGAATAGGCCCGGTGGAAGCATCAAATAAAGCCCTCCAAAAAGCAGGCTTAAAAATGGACGATATGGACGTCATCGAGTTAAATGAAGCCTTTGCTGCACAATCTTTAGCGTGCATCCGGGAATGGGGTTTAGCTGATGAAGACCCAAGAATCAACCCTAACGGTGGCGCCATTGCCATAGGCCATCCACTGGGAGTAACCGGCGCCCGCATTTGCTACTCCGCCGCATTAGAGTTATCTTTGACAGGAAAGAAATATGCTTTGGTGACTATGTGTATTGGAGTTGGACAAGGTTATGCTGCAGTGATTGAGAGAGCCTAAAATTTACGTAAAGGTGGAAATCTTGTGGGGTTTAATTTTCTTATCATTTAGCATTTAAATTTCATAAATATTATTTATATTTACAAAAAATAAATATAAAATGGCAACATTTACATCGTCACTTCCCGATAAATTATTGAATGACTTAGCTCAAGCTGCGTCTGATCTTAAATTGCCCAAAAACAAAATAATAGAAAGGGCTTTAGAACTTTACTTGGAACAATTAGATCGCGCTGCTTACTTAAAATCTTATAAAAAAATGGCAGAAGATACAGACATGCTTCTTTTAGCTGAAGAAGGAATGACTGATTATTTACAATCAATTCGCGAGTTTGAAGATCAATGAAGCATGGAGATATATATGAAGTTTACTTAGATCCGGTAATGGGGAGTGAACAAGGAGGAAGAAGGCCGGCGGTAATACTTTCGGGTAACTTAGCAAATGCTAATTTAAAAACGGTTATTATTTGCCCTTTGACCTCTAAGGTAAAAAATTACTATGGTAATTTAATTTTAGAGCCTAACAAGATAAATGGCTTAGCAAAAAAATCTGAGGTCATGACAATTCACACTCGATCAATATCAAAAGAACGTTTAAAAGCAAAATTAGGCAACCTCAATAATGCTGAAATGTCTGTCATAATTCAAAGTTTAGAAAAAATTATTAAATACTAAAAAAAAGTGCACAAAACACAACACTACATACTAGGCAACTGGTCAGAAGGCCAAGG
Organism: Planktosalinus lacus; assembly: GCF_014640155.1. GTDB lineage: Bacteria > Bacteroidota > Bacteroidia > Flavobacteriales > Flavobacteriaceae > Planktosalinus > Planktosalinus lacus. The sequence goes on from NZ_BMGK01000003.1 coordinate 122,436, forward strand.
CGAAGGAACACCTATTCAGGACTCCGTTACAGGGGATGTTTTTACCAGCGTCACCACAGAAGGACTTGATGTTCCTTCCATTCTTCAATACGGCCGCGAAAAAGGGGATACACTTCGTAAAATGACCTTTCAGGAGCGTGGAAATATGATTAAAAGTCTTGCGCTCTATCTTACGAAAAAGAAAAAGCAATTCTACGAAATCAGTTACCGCACCGGAGCTACAAAAATCGATAGTTGGATTGATATTGAAGGCGGATTTGGAAACTTGTTTGCCAATGCCTCTTTGCGTAAACTATTCCCAAATCAGTCCTATCACGTAGAAGGCGAACCCATAGACCTTTCCCGTGGCGGGCGCTTTATGGCACACCACATTATGGTACCAAAAGAAGGGGTGGCAGTACACATCAACGCTTTTAATTTCCCGGTTTGGGGAATGCTGGAAAAATGTGCCGTCAACTGGATGGCCGGAATGCCAGCAGTAGTCCTTCCTGCACCACAATCAGCTTATCTTACGGAAGCTGTTGTGAAAGAAATCATCGCTTCAGGAATTTTACCCGAAGGCAGTTTACAACTCATTTCCGGAACAGCAAAAAATATACTGGATACCGTCCAATCACAGGATGTCGTGACTTTTACCGGTTCGGCCAAAGTAGGCAGAATGTTGAAAGCACACCCGCAACTTATTGAAGAATCAGTACCCTTTACAATGGAAGCTGATTCGCTGAATGCAGCTGTTCTTGGTAAAGACGCCGCTCCTGGCACCCCGGAATTTGATTTATTTATCAAGGAAGTGCGCAATGAAATGACCGTGAAATGCGGACAAAAATGTACCGCCATCCGTCGGATTCTTGTTCCTGAAAAGTATATGGAAGACGTTCAAATCGCCCTTGGTAAAGCACTCGATAAAGTCACTGTTGGCGATCCGCGTTTAAAAGAAGTGCGCATGGGTGCTCTGGTAAGTCACGCTCAGCGCGAATCTGTAAAAAGTCAGGTGCAAAGAATCGCTGAAACTGCTCAAATTGTCTATGGCAACTTTGACGATTTTGAAGCCGTTGGTGCCGATTCAAAAAAAGGATCTTTCCTTCGTCCAATCTTATTACGCGAAGACAACCCAATGAAAAACGAAGCTGCACATGTGACCGAAGCTTTTGGTCCTGTGAGTACGCTGATGCCTTATAATAATATTGAAGAAGCAATCAAAATATCAAAACTTGGTAAAGGCTCTCTCGTGAGTTCCATTTTTACCAATGATAATTCTATTGCAAAAGAATTTACCATTGGCGCGGCTTCCCATCATGGGCGCATCTTAACCATCAACCGCGAAAGTGCCAAGCAAAGCACCGGTCACGGTTCGCCATTGCCATTGCTGGTTCATGGTGGCCCTGGTCGTGCAGGAGGCGGCGAAGAAATGGGAGGAATGCGTGGCATCAAACATTATATGCAACGCACCGCCATTCAAGGTTCACCAACAACCTTAACAGAGATCACCGGAATTTACCAACCCAAATCCGATTACAAAGAAGCTGAAAAGCATCCGTTTACCTATCACTGGGAAGACATCCAACCCGGAATGTCACTCAAAACACACAAACGCACATTAACCGATGGCGATATCGTCAATTTTGCCAATCTGACCTGGGATCATTTTTATGCCCACACAGATATCACTTCGCTCGACGGAAGTATCTTTGAACAACGCACCGCCCACGGTTATTTTATCATTTCCGCAGCTGCGGGCTTGTTTGTCTATCCCAACAAAGGTCCGGTAGCGGCTAATTATGGATTGGAAGACATTCGTTTTCTACGGCCTCTGTATCACAATGACACCATATATGTGCGGTTGACGTGCAAACAAAAGGTAGATCGCGACCAGAAAGGAAAAGAGCATCCTTCAGGAATTGTAAAGTGGTATGTCGAGGTATTTGACACCGAAGACGAAATGGCAGCCTTTGCGACTATATTGACAATGGTTCAGAAAAAGCAGACGACTTTCGTCGAAATGACTTCAGAAAGCATACCGTTTTACCTAAGCAAACTTTCAGAAAATACCAAGCCAAACTGGGGAATGATGACGCCACAACATATGGTGGAACATTTGGAATTCACTTATCGTATTGCCTCCGGCGAAATGCAAAATTTTGATATCGCAACACCCGAAGAATATCTGGAAAAAACCCAGGAAACCCTTTGGAACTATAAACCGATGCCAAAGGATTTTCAAATGCCCTTGATGCAAAAAGGCAAATTGGAACCGCTGGAGCACCCTGATTTGGATACCGCAAAACAGAAAATGCTGGAAGCCCGTGAGGAGTATATCGAGTTTTTTAAAGAAAACCCCGATACGCTCAACAAAAATGCCGTGTTTGGATATTTAAATCGTTATGAATGGTATTTGTTGGAAAGGAAACACCTTAACCACCACTTCAATCAATTTGGTTTAATTTAAATTTAATTACAGAATGTCTGAACAACCTTACGTAAAACAACAAATCAACAACCATATCGCCACGATAGAATTTTTCCATCCGGCGCATAACAGCTTGCCGGGTGATTTGCTGGCTCAACTGGCCGAAACAATTACCAAGGCCGGTCAAAACGATGAAGTGAAAGTCATCATAATGCAAAGCGGTGGTGACCGCACTTTTTGTGCAGGTGCCAGCTTTACAGAACTCATTTCCATCAATGATGATAAAACCGGTGAAATCTTTTTCAGTGGCTTTGCCAATGTGATTAATGCGATGCGCAAGTGTCCTAAATTTATTATCGGCCGCATTCAAGGTAAAACTGTTGGTGGAGGTGTTGGCCTAGCTTCGGCAGTAGATTATTGTATGGCTACTAAATATGCTTCCATCAAGCTCAGCGAACTTAATATAGGTATTGGGCCGTTTGTTGTAGGTCCTGCGGTGGAGCGCAAACTCGACCTCAGCGGATTTTCACAAATCGCCATTGATGCCAATTCTTTTTACGATGCTGAATGGGCACGAAATAAAGGGCTTTATATGAAGGTATTTGAAGATGTGGAAAGTCTGGATGAAGCTGTTCAGGCTTTCGCCGAAAACCTTTGCACTTACAACCCAGAAGCCATGACAGAAATGAAAAAAGTCTTCTGGGCCGGTACTGAAAACTGGGATGAATTACTGAAAGAACGGGCGAAGATTAGTGGGAGATTGGTCTTGAGTGCGTTTACTAAGAAGAAGTTGGAGAGTTATAAGTAGATTTAATCAAATTTAATACAGAGCTTCCCGCCTTTGCGGGAATTGGGCTTATGATTTATAGTTTCAAAGGACATATTCCCGTAATTCACGAAAGCAGCTTCGTGCATCCATTAGCAGCTGTCACCGGCAATGTGATTATTGGTGAAAACTGCTATATCGGACCGGGGGCTGCCATTCGCGGTGACTGGGGCGAGATAGTTCTGGAAGATGGCGTCAATGTTCAGGAAAACTGTACGGTGCATATGTTTCCGGGAAAATCGATTGTGTTGAGGGAAAGTGCACACATTGGTCACGGAGCAATCATCCATGGCGCCAACATTGGCCGAAATGTTTTGGTGGGAATGAACACCGTGATTATGGACGATGCCAAAATTGGTGACGAAAGCATTATCGGTGCGATGGCATTTGTTAAAGCGAAAACAATCATCCCGCCAAGAAGTTTGGTGGTGGGGAACCCGGCAAAAGTGATCAAAGAAGTCAGCGATGATATGATAGCCTGGAAAACCGCAGGAACACGGTTGTATCAACAACTTCCGGCAGATTGTCACGAGAGTCTACGGGAAGTGGAGCCGTTGCGTGAAATTCCGGAAAATCGCCCGAAGCAAGAGGATTTCTATAAGACACTGGAGGAATATAGAAAAGGGAATAAAGAATAAAGAATAAAGAAAATAGAATATAGAATAGAGATGTCACAGACAGAATTTAAATTGCCCAGAATGGGAGAAAGCATCACCGAAGGCACCATCATCAACTGGATGGTTCAGCCCGGTGATTCGTTTGAAGAAGGCGATATCATCGTTGAAGTGGGGACTGATAAGGTCGATAACGAAGTGCCGGCTCCTTTTTCGGGAACGCTCATCGAAACCAAATACAACGCCAAAGATGTCGTAAAAATCGGGGAGGTGATAGCTATACTGAAGGCTTCTGAAGGTGCCTCAAAAAAAGACGTTAAAAATAACATAGAAGAAGAGATAAAAACAGCTCCAACAGCAAAGAAAGCTAGTAAAGTTGTTCCAAAACAGTCTGGGGCAGTTTCATCTACTTATCAAGTGCCGGTGAATCGCACGAACAAATTTTATTCCCCTTTGGTTGCAAAAATCGCCCGCGAGCATCACATTAGTTATGAAGAGTTGGCGCGCATTCCAGCAACAGGCAAAGACGGGCGCATACAAAAAAGCGATGTGTTCAAATACATTGAAGAAGGTCGCCCCGCGCAGTTTGCACAGCCTGTGGCTGAGGCGGGTTACAGCATTCCACAATTAAACCTGGACAAAGGCAAAGGAAAAATCGTGGAAATGGACCGTATGCGCCAAATGATTGCTGACCATATGGTCTATAGCAAGCATACTTCGCCGCACGTTACTGCTTATATAGAAGCGGATTTGACCAATATGGTGAACTGGCGGAATGCAAATAAGGAGAGTTTTCAGAAAAAACATGGAGAGAAAATGACCTTTACACCGCTGTTTGTAGAAGCTGTCGCGAAAGCAGTAAAAGACTTCCCGATGATCAATGTTTCGGTGGATGGTACTTATATTATTGTAAAGGAAAATATAAACATTGGTATGGCAACCGCATTGCCAAGCGGTAACCTGATTGTTCCGGTGGTTCGTGATGCAGATAAAAAGGATTTACTGAACCTTGCAAAAGAAATAAACGAACTGGCAGAAAAAGCTCGCACCAATAAACTAAAAGCAGACGACACCAAAGGCAGTTCCTTTACCATAAGTAATGTGGGTACCTTTGGTAGTTTAATGGGCACACCCATTATCAATCAGCCGGAAGCAGCTATTCTCGCAACGGGTATTATTAAAAAACGCGCTGAGGTAATTGAAAAACCCGAAGGCGATACCATTGAAATCCGTCAAATGATGTATTTGTCACTGTCTTTTGACCACCGTATTGTCGATGGATTTTTAGGAGGTAGTTTTTTAAGGAGAATTGCAGATTATTTTGAGGATTTTGATATAAACAGAAAAATATAATTGTTTCTCGCAAAGCCGCAAAGCCGCAAAGCCGCAGAGTCATACTTAGCGTCTTGGTGCCTTAGCGAGAGAAAAAATAAAATTAAAATGACCCATAATATTTCCAAGGAAGTTTTCAAAAAAGCATTCAAAAACGTCTGCACCGCAAAAGCGATGGCGGAGTTGTATGAAGAAAACTTCAAAGTCGTTTCCAAGTATGTACACGCTACTTCGCGTGGACACGAAGTCATTCAAACCGCTTTAGGAATGCAACTCCTGCCTCAGGATTATGCATATCCTTATTATCGTGATGACTCTATGTTACTGAGTTTTGGGTGTACGCCAAAAGATTTGATGTTACAGCTTTTAGCTAAAAAAGACGACCCTTTTTCCGGCGGAAGGACTTATTATTCCCATCCCAGTTTACGGGATGACGACAAACCCAAAGTGCCACATCAAAGTAGTGCCACCGGAATGCAGGCGATACCTGCCACTGGTGCCGCAATGGGCTTTTGGTATAAAGAGTCAGAAAAAATTACTGATGGGTCGCTGAGCGGAGCCGAAGCGCCGATTGTGGTTTGCTCCCTGGGCGACGCCTCAGTTACCGAAGGAGAGATCGCTGAAGCCTTTCAAATGGCAGCATTAAAGCAGTTGCCCATTTTATATTTGATACAGGATAATGGTTGGGATATTTCGGCAAATGCTGCAGAAACCCGTGCTCAGGATGCATTTGAATATGCTAAAGGTTTCCACGGTCTAGAAGCCATTTCAATTGACGGAACAGATTTTATTGAAAGTTATACCGAAGTACAAAAAGTCATAAAAACCATAAGAAAAGAACGTCGGCCTTTTTTGGTACATGCTAAAGTACCATTGTTGAATCACCATACTTCGGGCGTTCGGATGGAATGGTATCGTGATGATTTGGAGGAGGCACGTTCACGTGATCCTTATCCGAAGATTAGAAAACAATTATTAGACAATGGGTTTACTGAAAATGAGCTGAAAGAGATTGAGACTTCCGCCTCCGCGGAGGTTAGGAAGGACTATGAAGATGCCCTAAAAGCCGAAGATCCAAAACCCGAAGATTTATTCACACACGATTTTGCCCCAACACCAATCACCGAAGAAACCGGAACCCGCAGCCCGAAAGGTGCTGAAAAAGTGGTAATGGTAGATTGTGCCCTTTTCGGTATTGAGGAGTTAATGAAAAAGCACAAAGAATGTTTGCTCTACGGTCAGGATGTAGGCGGACGTTTGGGCGGCGTGTTTCGCGAAGCGGCAACTTTGGCGCAAAAATTTGGCGATAACCGCGTGTTTAATACACCCATTCAAGAAGCTTTTATTGTTGGATCAACAGTTGGAATGAGTGCCGTGGGACTAAAACCCATCGTTGAGGTACAGTTTGCTGACTATATCTGGCCGGGACTGAATCAACTGTTTACTGAAGTGAGCCGAAGCTGTTATTTATCAAACGGCAAATGGCCGGTTTCTATGATATTGCGGGTTCCGATTGGTGCTTACGGAAGTGGCGGGCCTTATCATTCCTCTTCGGTGGAAAGTATTGTGACCAACATTCGCGGAATTAAAATCGCCTATCCAAGTAATGGAGCCGATTTAAAAGGATTAATAAAAGCAGCCTATTATGACCCTAATCCGGTGGTGATTTTGGAACATAAGGGATTATATTGGAGTAAAGTTCCGGGAACAAAGGGAGCTACTTCAGTAGAACCGGCAGAAGATTATGTGTTGCCTTTCGGGAAAGCGTGGTTGTTACAGGAAATCTGGAAACAGGAAGATGTGGAAACCGCTACTATCGTTTCATACGGTATGGGAGTTCATTGGGCAATGAACGCAACACAAGGCCTGCGTGACCGCGTTGAGGTCGTCGACTTGAGAACTCTGCACCCGCTGGATGAAGAAACGATAATGAAATCTGTCAAGAAAACTGGAAAATGTTTAGTGGTGACTGAAGAACCTTCAAACAATAGTTTTGCTAGGGCACTTTCCGGAAAGATTCAGGAGGAGTGTTTTCAGTTTATTGATGCCCCGGTGATGACGATAGGTTCAGAAAATATGCCTGCGATTCCATTGAACTCCACTTTGGAACAAACCATGATTCCGAGTACGGAAAAAGTTAGAGTAAAACTAGAAGAGCTGTTAGAATATTAATTAAATTAACTTTTTTAAGAACATTCAAAAAAAGACTTCCATTAAATGATTTTTTGATTTTAAAAACACAGCTATTTTTATTTAAAACAATTCTAAATAATTATATTTGCACTTCAAATCAAAAATCATTTATAATGACAAAGCATATTTTAATTGTGCTAATGGCACTCGTTTTGTTTTCATGTAAAAATGAAACAAAAAATGAAGACAATTCGCAGGAATCAAAAGAAATTTCTCAAGAAATCAATGTTTATACCCACAGACATTATGAAGCAGATCAGGAGCTTTTTAAACGTTTTGAAGAACAAACCGGAATTAAAGTAAACGTGATTAATGCCAGTGCTGATGAGTTGATTCAAAAAATGACTTTAGAAGGCGATAAATCGCCTGCAGATGTTTTAATTACGGTTGATGCTGGAAGATTGCATCGTGCTAAAACGTCTGGTTTACTGCAACCAATATCTTCAATGATTTTAGATTCTATCATTCCCTCACATTTAATGGATACTGATAAAAACTGGTTTGCATTGACAAAAAGAGCTCGTGTAATTGCATATGCAAAGGATCGTATTAAACCTGAGGATTTATCTACTTACCAAGACTTGACGGATGTCAAATGGAATAATAAAATACTTATTCGATCTTCTAGTAATATTTATAACCAATCTCTTTTAGCCTCAATAATCGCAAATGAAGGCGAAGAAAAAGCCAAACAATGGGCTGAAAGTTTAGTAGCCAATATGGCACGTTCACCAAAAGGAAATGATCGTGATCAAGTGAAGGCAGTTGCAGCCGGTGAAGGCGATTTGGCAATTGTAAACACCTACTATATTGGAATGCTAACCAACTCTGAAAATCCCGAAGAACGAAAAGTTGCAGAATCCATAGGTATTTTTTTTCCAAACCAGGAAACAACCGGAACTCACGTGAATGTAAGTGGAGCAGGAGTTGCAAAATATGCTCCAAATAAAGATAATGCTGTTAAATTTATCGAGTTTTTAGTTTCAGAGGAAGCACAGGAGGTGTTTGCTTTATCTAATTTTGAATATCCGGTGAACTCCAACGTGAAAGTTTCAGAAACCCTTAAAAAATGGGGTTCTTTTACAGAAGACAAATTAAACCTTTCCCTTTTAGGGGAAAATAATAAAAAAGCAGTAATCTTATTTGATGAAGCAGGCTGGAAGTAGTGATATTTTTTCCATAAAAAACAAGCTGTTTCGTTTAAAACGTGATAGTAATAGGTGGTCAATCATCACGCTTTGTGTCGTGTTTTTGATTGCTCTGCCTGTTCTTACTATTGCGTTTAAGCTTTTTAACGGACCTGGAGAATCTTGGACACATATTGTCAAAAATTTATTGGGAGATTATGTCTCCAATTCCTTTTATCTGTTGGTAGTTTGTAGTTTTTTGGTTTTTGTTTTTGGAGTTACTACAGCGTGGTTGGTGGCGCGTTATGAGTTTCCTTTTCGTAAACAGCTGGAGTGGTTGTTAATTTTACCTTTGGCAATCCCTTCCTATATAGTTGCTTATGCCTATGCCGGTGTTTTTGATTATGGGGGGAGCCTGGAAGTCATACAACGGTTTTTTGGAATGGAGTTTACCAGGGTGGACGTTATGAATCGTTTTGGATTAGCATTTGTTCTTAGTATTTCACTGTTCCCCTATGTTTATGTAAGTACCCGTGCTTTTTTCCTAAACCAGGCAAATAATTTATTGGAAGCCTCCAGGATGTTGGGGGTGGGAGAGATTCGCACCTTTTTTAAGCTTATTTTACCCCTTGCAAGACCAGCTATAGTTGCCGGATTGATTTTGGTTTTAATGGAAGTTTTGAACGATTATGGAGCGGCACAATATTTTGGAGTCAATACTTTTACTACAGGAATTTTTAGATCGTGGTTTTCACTCGAAGAGCCTGAAACAGCCATTTATCTGTCTGCATTGTTGCTTCTATTAGTATTCTCAATAATACTATTTGAAAAATGGCAACGACGAAAAATGCAATATTCAAGCGGAAAAACAAATAACCAGTCTATTTATAGAAAAATCACTAACAAACGGAAGCAATTTTTAATCTTTTGCATTGTAATCACACCTGTGCTATTCGGGTTTTTTATCCCTGTAGCTCAGTTGATTTATTGGGCAGTGCTTACATATAGTTCAGTGTTTCACTATGAGTTTTTATTGCTTTCGGTGCAAACCTTTAGTATCGCTTTTATTACCGCAGCAGTAACTGTGATACTCGCTACCTTATTAATTTTTTCTTCCCGATGGAACCGAATAGGCTTTATTAAAAACCTATCTAAACTAGGGGTGTTGGGGTATGCTATTCCCGGTGCTGTTGTAGCAATTGGAATTATGATTCCTACATTAGCCATTGACCGATGGCTGATGGACTTAATCGAGAAAATATCCGGACAAAGTTTTGGTTTTATCATTCACGGAACTTTATTTGCTTTGGTATATGCTTATGCTGTGAGGTTTTTGGCTGTGGCTTATAACCCCATTGAGTCGACAACCCTGAAAGTGAGTAACGCCATTCCTGATGCTTCTAAAACTTTAGGGGTAGGTAATTTTAAAACCTTTTTCAAAATTGAATATCCATTAATTAAAACCGGAATGCTAAGTGCATTTATATTGGTATTTGTAGATGTTTTAAAAGAGTTGCCACTTACCTTAATTTTAAAGCCTTTTCAGGTAAATACACTAGCGGTTAAGGCTTTTGAGTATGCCAGCGATGAACGCGTGATGGAGGCGGCTATTCCGTCCTTATTTATTATCTTTACGGCAGCTATTCCGGTGGTGTTTTTGAATAAATTATTAGTCTCAAAATAAAAATGTTAAAAATAGAATCCCTTTCCAAAAGTTATGACAAAGGAAAGTCCTTTGCTTTAAGAGACGTTAGTTTTCAGCTGGGCGAAGGCGATGTTTTTGCCATTGTTGGAGAAAGCGGAAGTGGTAAGACAACCTTAATACGTCTTATAGCCGGATTGGAAACCCCTGATACCGGAACAATTGAAATTAACGAGAAACTGGTTTCCTCTATTAAAAAAAATGTGGCAGCTGAAAAGCGCAATATTGGTTTTGTCTTTCAGGAGTATGCACTTTTTCCACATTTAAAACTTGAAGAAAACATTTTGTACGGTATTTCTAAATTAAAAAATAAAAAGCAACGTGCAAAAGAAGTACTGGAATTGGTGGGCTTATCAGAAATGAAAGACCGTTATCCACATCAGCTTTCAGGGGGACAGCAACAACGCGTAGCACTGGCAAGGGCATTGGCCCCAAACCCTTCACTGCTCATACTTGATGAGCCTTTCAGTAACCTGGATGCAATGCTGCGAGCACAATTGCGCAATGAAATTTTTAGAATAATCAAACAAAGCGGGGTGACTGCAATTTTTGTAACCCACGATACACAAGATGCACTAGCCGTAGCCGATGAAATCCTAATTTTGCAAAACGGTAAATTGGTACAAAAAGATGCAGCGGCCAATTTATATACAAAACCAAGTTCTGTTTATGTAGCTTCGTTGTTTGGAAATACAATTCAGTTGAGTAAGGAACTACAATCGGCATTTGAATGCCCGTTAAAAACAGATTGTTGCCACGCGATTCGCAATGAAAATATTGCTATTAATGACGAATGTGATTATGTGACCAATGCCACGGTCCTCAAAAAGACATTTTTGGGTTCTGGCACTCAACTTTTGATTAAACTCGACAATGGTGAGCACTTAACGGTGGTCACAAAGCATACTCATATTGATGAGCGAATTACCATAGGTTTTAATTCCAAAGACGTTTTAGAATTTAAAGAATAAAAAAATCCTTCCCAAGGTGTTTTATTGGAAAGGATTTGAATTCTATGATACTTTAATTATTTAATTTATTTCCGGCGGATATTTTTCTAATATTTTTTGCACAATTTCTTTAATAATGGCCTCTTTTTGCTCCATATTGGATGCAATGGGTGCTGTACCGATACCTTGCCAAATCAATTCATTTGTTTTAGCATCTATTATGTCTATGTGTAAAGAACCTTCGGTGGTTTTGGAAACTGTAGTGCCTCCCCAGGGATGACCCCAGCCCCATCCCCAGTAACCACCCCAGCCGTAATGGTTTTGATAAACATCAACACGTTCTTTGGCTTTGGTGAAAAAACTAATCAATAAATCGGGGGATTCAGATTTTTGGAGACCTTTTTTACTTAGTTCAGCATCTAATGCTCTTAAAATTCTTCTTTTGTCTAAATCAGAAATCTCAGCTTTATCAATTCCAGGCTTGAAGAATGCATAAGAATTATAGTTGCTAAAATTAACTGTCGTGTCATAATCTGAAGCCACTTTAACGCTGCTGCAAGAAGCAAAAAGTAAAAGGGCAAAAACGGAGATAAATAGTGTTTTCATTTTGAGATATATTTGAGCGTTCGGCTTATCCTGACGCAATTGTTTTTTAGTTAAAATAAACTTTCGTCTACTATATTAGGTAGTGTTACTTTCAATTCTGGGTTTTGTTTCATGGCGCGTTTTATTGCAAAAACAGCTTCGTCATTTCTAGCCCAGCTTCTGCGGGCAATTCCATTGTTGACATCCCAGAAAAGCATCGAGTTTAATCGTCTTTCTGCCTCCTTAGAACCATCAAGAACCATACCAAATCCACCATTAATCACCTCTCCCCAGCCCACGCCACCGCCATTATGAATGCTTACCCAAGTGGCACCTCTGAAACTATCGCCAATCACATTGTGAATGGCCATGTCTGCTGTAAAACGACTTCCGTCATAGATGTTTGAAGTCTCACGGTAAGGCGAGTCTGTACCCGAAACATCGTGGTGATCACGCCCCAGGATTACAGGTCCAATTTCGCCTTTAGCGATGGCGTTGTTGAATGCTTCGGCAATTTTGATGCGTCCTTCACTGTCTGCATAAAGAATTCTTGCCTGTGAACCCACAACGAGCTTGTTGTGCTGTGCGCCTTTAATCCAGGTAATATTATCCTGTATTTGTTGGCGTATTTCTTCAGGAGAATTTTTAATCAACTCCTCTAAAACCTCACAGGCAATGGCATCCGTTTTTGCCAAATCTTCCGCTTTGCCCGAAGCGCAAACCCAACGGAACGGCCCAAAACCATAATCAAAACACATCGGTCCCATAATGTCCTGAACATAAGAGGAGTATTTAAACTCACGAGGTTTCAGTGGGTCTTGATTTTCAGTATTCATCACATCTGCACCGGCACGGGAGGCTTCCAGTAAAAAGGCATTTCCGTAATCAAAAAAGTAAGTGCCTTTGGCAGTGTGTTTATTGATAGCTGCGGCCTGACGACGCAAACTCTCCTGGACTTTAGCTTTGAACAAATCGGGTTGATTTGCCATCATCTCGTTAGACTCTTCATAAGAAAGTCCGGCAGGGTAATAACCTCCGGCCCAGGGATTGTGTAGCGAAGTTTGATCACTTCCTAAATCAATTTGAATATTTTCATTATCAAAAGATTCCCAAACGTCAACCACGTTTCCGTCATAGGCTATCGAGACAGTTTCTTCTTTCGCTTTCGCTTCTTTTACACGTTGTACCAGTAGATCCAAATCTGAAATTACTTCATCTACCCAGCCCTGTGAATGGCGTGTGTGAATGGCTTTTGGGTTGACTTCAGCACATACCGTGATACAGCCGGCAATATTACCTGCCTTTGGTTGTGCGCCGCTCATTCCGCCCAAGCCGGAAGTTACAAACAAACCACCTTTGGGTGACTTTTTAATCTTTCGGAATCCATTTAAAACGGTAATGGTTGTCCCATGAACAATGCCTTGTGGGCCGATGTACATATAACTTCCGGCGGTCATTTGGCCATATTGTGAAACGCCCAGTGCATTCATCTTTTCCCAGTCATCGGGTTTTGAATAATTGGGGATGACCATCCCATTTGTCACCACAACGCGCGGTGCTTCTTTATGGGAAGGGAACAATCCCATTGGGTGACCGCTGTACATGACTAGAGTTTGTTCATCGGTCATTTGGGCAAGGTATTGCATCGTTAACAGATATTGTGCCCAGTTTTGGAAAACGGCACCATTTCCACCATAGGTGATGAGTTCGTGAGGGTGTTGCGCCACGGCATCATCCAGATTGTTTTGAATCATTAGCATAATCGCCTTTGCCTGCACGCTTTTTCCGGGATAATCCGAAATGGGTCGTGCAACTATTTTATAGTCGGGGCGAAAACGGTACATATAAATGCGGCCATATTTTTCAAGTTCTTGTTTGAATTCGGGTAGGAGGGAGGCGTGGTGTTTGGGTTCAAAATAGCGCAAGGCATTCCGTAAAGCAAGCTTTTTTTCATATTCAGAAAGAATCTCCTTACGTTTTGGTGCGTGGTTTATGGAAGAATCAAAAGATTTTGGAGTAGGTAATTCGGAGGGGATTCCAGCTAAAACTACTTTTTTAAAATCTATATCTGTGTGTGTGGTGTGGTTCATGTAATTTAAACTTAATGGATACTTCTGAAACAAAGTTACGAAAAATAGGTGGTGAAGGAGTTGGCTTTTTCACGAATTTGCTGTTGTGTTTTCTCGAAAAAGTGTATCTTAAAACCGAAAAAAAACACCCTATGAACCAAAATAAAATTCTTATTTTATTTGCGCATCCTTTGTTTGAAAAATCACAGGCTCACAAGGAGATGGTGAAAAATATACCTGACTCTCCAAACATTACTTTTCACGATTTGTATGAACTTTATCCGGAGTTCAATGTTGATATTGAACACGAACAAGCCTTGTTGAATGAGCATGATATAATTATCTGGCAACACCCCATGTATTGGTACAGTTGTCCGCCATTAATCAAGCAGTGGATTGATATGGTTCTAGAGTACAAATGGGCTTATGGCTCTGAAGGAAATGCACTTGTTGGAAAGATGGTTTTTCAGGTATTGACAACCGGTGGAAAAAAAGAAAACTATTGTACGACAGGTCGGGATCGATTTACAATTTACGAATTGTTGGAGCCGTTTAATCAGACAGCAAAAGTGTGTAAAATGAATTATTTGCCTCCTTTTGTAATACACGGGACATTCAGTATGCAAGATGCAGATTATAAAAAAGCAGGTAAATCTTATGGAGAATTACTCAAGTTTTTACTGGAACATAAAATTGAACCAATGGAGTTTAAAGAGTTACTATATATGAATGATTGGTTGGACCAAAAATCTACAGAAAATGGAAACTAGTTTTTTTCTACAGGCAATAATTTATTTAACCGCTGCAGTGGTTTTTGTACCCATCGCTAAAAAAGTGGGATTGAGCTCCATTTTAGGTTATCTATTTGCCGGAATAATCATAGGCCCATCTTTATTAGGACTAATAGGTCAAAAGGGTGAAGACATTATGCACTTTGCAGAGTTTGGTGTTGTGATGATGCTGTTTTTGATTGGCCTTGAACTTGACCCTTATAAGTTTTGGAAAATGCGAAAATTCATTGCCGGAATGGGTTCGATTCAAGTGATTGGTACAGCTATTATTTTGTTTTTTGGACTTCAATTAGTGCTAGATTGGAATTGGCAAATTTCTTTAACAGTTGCTTTGGCACTGACACTTTCATCGACTGCCATTGTATTGCAAACTCTTAAAGAAAAGGGAACCAATAACACTTCTGTTGGAAGGTCTTCATTTGCTGTATTGTTGTATCAGGATATTGCGGTAATACCTATTTTGGCAGTAATACCACTTATGGTATCTGAAGTTTCAGGAAGTGAGTTAAAAGAAATAACACCCTCACTAATATCAGATTTTCCGGCCTGGCTGCAAACACTTGTGGTTATTGGCGCTATTTCATCAATTTATTTTTTAGGAAAATATTTGATAGTTCCCTTATTGCGAATTGTTGCTAAAACCAGGCTTCAGGAATTGTTTACTGCTTCAGCTTTGCTGGTGGTCTTTGCAGTTTCTTATTTAATGCAATTGGTTGGATTGAGTCCGGCACTAGGTGCCTTTATGGCTGGTGTTGTGTTAGCAAACTCCGAATTTCGCCATGAACTCGAAGGCGATATTGCACCTTTTAAAGGCTTACTTTTAGGCTTGTTTTTTATTGGTGTGGGGGCATCAATTGATTTTATGTTAATTATTGAAAGGCCCATTTTTATTTTGGTATTTGTACTTGCTTTGACAGTAGTGAAATTCCTGGTTCTTTTTGGTGTAGGAGCCATCTACAAGAAAAATTTAGACCAAAACCTACAGTTTTCAATTGGATTGAGTCAAGCAGGAGAGTTTGGTTTTGTAATTATGGGTTTTGCAATGGGATTATCTATTGTTCCCAATGAACTCTCAAATCAAATTCTGGCAATAATTGCTTTGACGATGCTTTTAACCCCTTTTCTAAATGTGTTGAATGAAAAATACATCATTCCTAATGTAGGTACCAAAAGAGAAGAAAAAGAGGAGGAGGTAGAAATTCCTGAACAAAATGAAGTAATCATTGCCGGGTTTGGACATTTTGGAAGTACCATAGGTCGTTTGTTGCGTGCCAATAAAATTGATGTAACCATCCTCGATCACGATGCAGACAGGGTAGAAGTGCTTAGAAAACTGGGCTTTAAAGTTTATTATGGTGATGCTACACGGCTCGAATTACTGAAAGCTGCCGGAGCAGATGAAGCCAAATTATTTATTGCCGCCATTGATAACCCGGCCATAAATTTAAATCTGGTGGAATTGTTACAAAAACATTTTCCTCATCTAAAAGTATTGGCGCGCGCCAGAAACCGAAATGACGCCTATGAATTGATTGATCATGGAGTAAAAAACTTTTACAGAGAAACATTGTATACAGCGGTTCATCTTGGGGTGGATGCCCTCGTAGAACTTGGTTTTAGAAAATATACTGCAACCCGACAAGGGCAGCAATTTATAAAATATGACCAGGAAACCACACGGACCTTAGCTAAAAAGCGTCACGATAAAATGGCTTATATGGTAACCGTTCAGGAAGAAGTGGAAATGCAAGAAGATTTATTACGAAGAGATTTATTTGCTCAGTTTGAAGGCAATGACCACTCTTGGGACAGTGAGTTCCTAAAAAAAGAAAATCCCCAGGTAAGAGAATAATTGCTATTGCTTACTATTTGTTTTTTTGTCATATCCATAAGGACAATGTCTGCAGCCACTCTGGCAACAATAGCCGCGTTTTAAATGGTATTGTTCAGTAAAGCATTTGTAGCCTTCCGGAGTTAGGTAATAGTCGCCGTCACCCAAGAGCTTGGGTTTATTTTCTTCTGAAGACGCTTTTTTATTATTTTCGTCTTTTGAGGCTGTGTCTTTTGAGTTCTTTTTGCTGAAAACATTCACGTTGCAAAAATACTAAAACCAAAAAGAAAAAAATGAAATTTAATCAAGTATAGTAAGTACTCTATGTGAACTATCAGGAAGACTGCTAACTGCACAATAGTGAGCTTGTGGGTCAATCCCACCAATATTCCATTGAATTTTTAAAGTTGTTGATGTTCCTGGGGTTACAATAACAGGAAACATATTAATACTTGAATTCCAGGAAACAGTTAATGATACATTCTGACCTTGACCTCTATCAGTATCGGTGCTTAATGTGTTAGTGCCAGCCACAATACTATTACCTGCAGTTTCATTTACAAGTCTAAAGTCTATATATGAATTCCTTGAGGCAATACTAGCGTGACCGGCAGCACTAAAGGTAACATAAACAACAGGATGAACAGGGGTGAATGTAATAGTTATATCATCAAAATCAGTAAAACCGGTATTTTGGTTTTTTATCGCATCGGTAGTGCCAATAACCGATTGTATATTGCCGCCATAGACAGCTTGATTAGAGAGGGTTGACCATTGAGTGCCCGTCCAATAATAAAACCCGGGCGCTACATCATTTATAGTCGCAGTGTTAAATACTAATAACCCGGTTTCAGGAGTAGGTGCTGTAATTGGTAGCTGGTTAGTTGTTTCGATCAATTCAACTCTGGGTATTAAAACACCACTATTGGAGCTGTTGATATCTAATATTGAACCAGGGGCAGGACTAGTAGTACCTATACCCACTTGAGCAAAGGCATTAAAAAAGGAATATAGTAAAATTATACCAAAAAGGATGTTTTTTGACATGGGTTTGTGAGGTTATGATAAGGTATGGTAAATAAATAAAAAAAGAATTTAAAAAACGAGTAATAATTAAAAATTTTAATCAGTCTCTGCTTTGTATTTTCTTTTCAAAAAAATACTTTGATAACTTATTAAAAAAGTGAAGAATAGTGTCTTTTAGATGTAGATATAAATTAAAAAAACCATCGTAGTTTTGTAAAAATCGGCAGACAGCCTGACAGATACTTTTACGATGGTTATTTAATATTTTAAAACATTAAACAAATTAGGTTTTGTTTAATAATGTAAAATTAAGAAGATTAAATTAAATAACGTCAATAGTTAAATATATTCGATTAAATGAAAAAAAATGTAAGAAAAAGATTATTAAAACTAGTTTTTAATATTTAAAATGATATTGGGAAAGAATAATAATACAAAAATTGAAATCACGTCTTTACAAAATATGGAATTTTATATCAAACGTGAAGATCAAATCCACCCGTTTGTATCTGGAAACAAGTACAGAAAATTAAAATACAACCTGCTGGAAGCTAAAAACAAACAAAAAACCACTTTACTAACATTTGGAGGTGCATTTTCCAATCATATAGCTGCAACTGCTGCTGCGGGAAATGAATTTAATTTTAAAACAATTGGTGTTATAAGAGGGGAAGAGCTAGTAGATAAAGTAGTTGAAAACCCCACACTTGCTTTTGCGAAAGCAAATGGAATGCAATTACATTTTATTTCAAGGGGTCAATACAATCAAAAAGAATTACAACCGTTTATAAAACAATTGAGAAACCAGTTTGGAGACTTTTATTTGGTGCCTGAAGGCGGCACCAATCCTTTGGCAATAAAAGGGTGTGAAGAAATTTTGACAAAAGAAGACGCTTTTTTTGACTATATCTGTGTGCCTGTTGGAACAGGAGGAACTATGGCCGGGTTAATTAACAGCTCATTACCACATCAGAGAATTATCGGTTTTTCGGCTTTAAAAGGTGATTTTTTAGAAAAAAAAATCAGTCAAATTACCTCAAAATCAAATTGGGAAATTACAGATCAGTTTAGTTTTGGAGGGTATGCTAAAGTTGATGAAACGCTTATTAATTTTATGAATAACTTTAAAAGTAGCAATAACATTCCACTTGATCCTCTATACACCGGGAAGATGGTTTTTGGAATTTTTGAGCTGGCAAAGACCGGTTTTTTTTCAAAAAATTCCCGTATTTTAGCCATTCATACCGGAGGTCTGCAAGGTATTCAAGGTATGAATTTACAACTGAAAAAAAGAAATTTACCTCTTATAGAAATTTAATATGCGTCTTACCTATATTTTTCTGATTTTAATATCTCTTTCATTTCTCACTTCTTGTGGTTCTAAAAAACGTGCTGCAAAAAAAATACCTGCAAAACGAGAAATTATAAAACCCATTGAAAAAGAAACACCAAAAGTTGTAAACAACATTGAAGAAACTACTCCTGTCACAGTTATAAAAGAGCCACCTGCAAATGCCAGTTATGAGGAAACTGTAATGACCTATGTGGAAAACTATAAGCACATTGCAAAAACTGAAATGTTGTTATATGGTATCCCTGCAAGTATAAAAATTGCGCAGGGAATATTAGAGTCTGGAGCAGGAAGAGGTGAGCTTTCAAGAAGGTCTAATAACCATTTTGGCATCAAATGTCATACCGGTTGGACTGGTGAAAGTGTTCGTCATGATGATGATGAATTACAAGAGTGCTTTAGAAAATATAACGACCCAAAATATTCTTTCAGAGACCATTCGTTATTTTTAACAGGAAGGAGCAGGTATTCAGATTTGTTTAAACTTAAAAAAGATGATTACAAAAGCTGGGCAAAAGGTCTTCGAAAAGCAGGCTATGCAACAGACCCAAGATATCCTGATAAATTAATAAATATTATAGAACGCTATGAATTGTATAAAATTGACCAAGAAGTTTTAGGCAATGAAGCAAATATAGCAAACCCTGACACCTCAAAAGTCAATATCTATACTGTCAGAAAAGGCGATACGCTTTATTCAATCGGTCGAAGATTTAATATTCCTGTTGAAACATTAAAACAATTCAATGGTCTTTTGACTAATGATATTAGTGTAGGTCAGGTATTATACTTACATCCTAAAAAATAATTTCAAAAATGATTTATAAAAGAAGTAGTGCTTTATTTTCTGAAGCAGAAAAAGTTATACCCGGAGGAGTCAATTCCCCTGTTAGGGCATTTAAAGCAGTGGGTGGCACACCTATATTTGTTGAAAAAGCCAAAGGGGCTTATTTGTATGATGCAGATGGAAACCAGTTGATTGATTATATAAATTCCTGGGGTCCTATGATTTTAGGTCATGCCTTTACTCCTGTAGTTCAAGCTGTAATTGAAAAAGCAAAATTAGGTACTTCATATGGAATGCCAACCGAAGTTGAAACCAAAATAGCACAACTTGCAGTATCAATGGTTCCAAATATTGATAAAATTAGATTTGTCAATAGCGGAACAGAAGCATGTATGAGTGCTGTACGTTTAGCAAGAGGATTCACAGGAAAAGATAAAATCATCAAATTTGCAGGTTGCTACCACGGCCATAGTGATTCATTTTTGATTCAGGCAGGAAGTGGTGCAGTTACATTTGGTTCACCAAACAGTCCAGGAGTTACTATTGGAACAGCAAAAGATACTCTACTGGCACAATTCAATAATCTTGAAAGTGTAGAACAACTTGTGAAAGCAAATGAAAATGAAATTGCATGTATCATTGTTGAGCCTGTCCCAGGAAATATGGGCTGCATTCCACCAAATAAAGGATTTTTAGAAGGCTTGAGAACATTGTGTGATGAAAATGGAGTATTATTGATTTTTGATGAAGTGATGACCGGTTTTCGTTTAGCTAAGGGAGGTGCTCAAGAACGATTAGAAGTCAATGCTGATATTGTATGCTTTGGTAAAGTTATTGGAGGTGGTTTACCCGTTGGAGCATTTGCCTCACGCAATGAAATCATGAAATTTTTAGCTCCCGAAGGACCTGTTTATCAAGCAGGCACTTTGAGCGGAAACCCGCTTGCAATGGCTGCTGGGTTAGCTATGCTTACAGAATTGGATGAAAATCCATCAATCTTTGAGTCGTTGGATGAAAAAACGGCTTACCTTCATAAAGGGCTGAGTAAAGTTTTTGAAAGCAATCAAATTGTTCATACCATTAATAGAATTGGGTCGATGATATCTGTGCATTTTTCTGAAGAGAATGTAGTAGATTTTGAATCTGCAGCTCTAGGAAACAATGAAAACTTCAAACAATTTTTTCACGGGATGCTTCAAGAAGGTGTTTATATAGCTCCAAGTTCTTTTGAAACCTGGTTTTTGACTGACGCATTGACTTATAAAGACCTCGATTTTACCATTGCAGCTTGTGAACGGGTAGTTCAAAAAATGAAATAACTCTTAATGTTTTCAAAAAGTTATAAATAAAAAAAGCCGGATAAAATCCGGCTTTTAAATTATGTATGAGAAATATTACTTCTCAATAGTTGCTTTATATTTTTGATATTGTTCTGCTGTTAATGTCGCTTTGAGCTCCTTTTCAAATGTTGCATCAATCTCTTTTTTTGCAGCTAAAACGCTGGCATTGTTAAGATCTTTACCGGCAACTTGTTTGTCATATGCTGCTTCTTTTTTCACAAAAACCCTAAAAAGTGCTCTTTGTTGCTCACCGTTTAGATTAAGCGTTTCTGTAATTTCAGCCACTTTCATTTTGGCTGTATCTTCCGGGCGTTGTTGAGCAAGTGCATCTTGAGACGAAAAACCTATTGCTAACATAAACACCATTAAGGTTAAGAATTTTTTCATTTTGATTTGTTTTAATTTTAGTTTGACTAAAATAGTTATTTATTACTTTCTAACCAATAATTAAGCCAAAAATAGATTCAAATGTGAACAACAATTTTTGGCTTAACAAAGTAAAGTGGAATTTACTGTTTTTTATTACGATTAAATGAGGACTTATTTTTTTTACCTCTTTTCATATTTTCTTTCCATGCATTGTATTGACTTTCTGTAAGAATGGTTTTCATTTTATCCTGATAGTCTTTACGCATTTCCAATCTGGCATTGGTTTTTTGGTAATACCCCGTTTGCTCAGAGTTCTTTTGGAATTTCGCACTTTTTTCAGCACGTTCGTTGGCCATTTCCAAATGGAGTTTTTTTATTTCTTCTTGTTGTGCCGCTGTTAAATCAAGGTGTAAAGCAAGACGTTTTGTTTTTAAATCAGCTCTTTGTTGAGGAGTGAAGTCTTGTTTCTCTTGCTTCATTTTCTGCTGCATTTCTTGTTTTCTTTCTCTATCTTGGCTAAATCCTGCAGTTGTTGCAAGTACTAAAGCAATAATCAATAATTTTTTCATTTTTAAATATTTTAAGAGTGTTTACTTATTTGACATAGAAAAGTTGTATTGGTTTAACTCATAGTGCAATTTTATGATATATTTATAATAAAAAAGAGAACCCTTATAAGGATCCTCTTTCAATTTCAAGATGAGATGTGTTATTTTTGATTAATTTATTTCTACAAACAGACCTTCATTGTTTTTTTCAACTTTAGCCACTTTTTTTGAAGTAAGGCCTTTGATGGCTTTATCCCATTTCTTGTTTGAGAGTTCTGTTTGAATTTTAAGCTCTTCTAAATCCATTTTTTGGTTGGGTTTCAGAATTGAAAGCACCAGTTTTTCATCTTCAGAAAGTTCTATTTTTCGTTCAGGTTTCATTTGTGGGAAGAATAGTACTTCTTGTATTGACGGATTGTTTGTTAAAAACATCACGAGTCTGTCCATTCCAATTCCGAGACCCGAGGTAGGAGGCATCCCATATTCCAATGCTCTCACAAAATCTTTATCAATAAACATGGCTTCATCGTCTCCTTTTTCGCTTAAGCTTAGTTGCTCTTCAAATCGTTGTAACTGATCGATGGGGTCATTCAACTCTGTATATGCGTTGGCGATTTCTTTGCCGCATACCATTAATTCAAATCGTTCAGTAAGTTCCGGATTGTCACGGTGTTCTTTACAAAGCGGACTCATTTCTTTTGGGTAGTCTGTAATGAATGTAGGCTGAATGAAATTACCTTCACACTTTTCACCGAAAATTTCATCAATAATTTTACCTTTCCCCATGGTTTTATCAACCTTAACTCCCATTTTGATTGCAGCCCCACGAAGCTCTTCTTCAGTTTTACCACTAATGTCAAAACCGGTGAAGTTTTTGATTGCATCGGTCATTGAGACCCTTGGATAGGGTGCTTTAAAATCAATTTCGTGTGAGGTATATGTAGCTTTTGTTGTTCCGTTTACTGCTATGGCACAATATTCAAGCAATTGTTCGGTAAAATCCATCATCCAGTTGTAGTCTTTGTATGCTACATAGATTTCCATGGCAGTAAATTCAGGATTGTGGGTGCGATCCATGCCTTCATTTCTAAAGTTTTTAGAAAATTCATAGACACCGTCAAAACCTCCAACTATGAGCCTTTTTAGATACAACTCGTTGGCAATTCTCAAATAAAGTGGAATGTCAAGTGCATTGTGGTGAGTTACAAAAGGTTTTGCCGCTGCACCACCGGGGATGGGTTGCAAAATAGGTGTCTCAACTTCAAAATAGTTACGTTCGTTGAAAAAGGTACGCATGGCGTTAAAGAGCTTAGTGCGTTTAACGAATACGTCCTTTACGTACGGATTAACAACCAAATCGGCATAACGTTGGCGGTAACGCATTTCTGGGTCGTTAAACTCATCGTAAGTATTGCCTTCACTATCGGTTTTTGGAAGGGGCAAGGGTTTTAACGATTTGCTCAATAAAGTGAATTTTTTAACCATCACGGTTTTTTCCCCAACCTGAGTATTGAATAGCTCTCCTTCAATACCTATAAAATCACCAATGTCTAATAGTTTTTTATAAACCTCGTTGTAGAGTGTTTTGTCATCACCCGTGCAAATTTCGTCTCGGTTGAAATACACTTGAATGCGTCCTTCAGAATCTTGAAGTTCTGCAAAAGATGCCTTACCCTGGATGCGTCTTGACATAAGCCTTCCGGCTATAATTACCTTTTTACCTTCTTCAAAGTTTTGTTTTATTTTTTTAGAAGTATTATTTACCGGAAATAATGCAGCCGGATAAGGGTTGATGTTCATCGCTCTCAACTGAGTGAGTTTTTCTCTGCGTACTAATTCTTGTTCTGAAAGTTGCATGTTTAATTCTAATTTTGAAGGGGCAAAGATACGTTTTTGTTAAAAATATTTGTAACATTTAGCACGTTAAGTATTCTTATAATCAGTTATAAATTCTATTTTTGAAAGAGGCTTAGCTCTAATTTTTTTAATTTTTTATAAACAATGAGTATTTGGAGAGTTATTTTAGCTATTATATTTCCACCATTATCAGTGATAGATAAAGGTTGTGGTTCAATTATAATTGTATTAATTCTCACTTTTTTGGGATGGATTCCCGGTGTTATCGCCGCGTTAATTATCTTGAATAACCCTAAAAATTAATTTCATGAAACTGTACTTTTCTATAAGTTTAATACTACTATTGTTTGTTTTTGCTTCGTGTGAATTTTCAGAGACAATGGTTTTACAAAACAATGGCAGTGGAACGATGACCATAAAAATGGATGCCTCAGATGTTATAAAAATGGTATCTACAATGAAAGAGGAGGGCGAAAATATTAAATCTGAAGATAAACTGGACACGACTTTTTATTTTAAAGAGTTTTTGGCTCAAAATAAAGACAGCATAAGACAACTTTCTGAAGAACAACAACAAAAACTACAAAAACTAGAACCTTATGGAATTCACATAAAAATGGATGCAGAGGAAGGAATATTAAACTATGATGTATTTCTTGAGTTTAATTCTATCACTGAAGCAAACAATATGTTTGATGTTTTTAATCAGATTGGAAAAACAGGTGTGAATACTTCGTCTGAAGCAAACACTTCTCTTTCACAGAAAAGTATAAAAGTGACTTATAGTTTTGAAAATTTTGTTTTCAAAAGAGATGCTTACATTGCAGATAAAGAGTTGTACCAACAGGAAATGGATAGTTTGAAAAACATAGAAATGATGCTGAGTGGCTCACATTATAAACTCAATTATACCTTTCCTTCAAAAATTAAATCCACCACCCAACCTGATGCTAACTTAAGTCAGGACAGAAAAACCTTGTTTTATCAGGTTGAGTACCTCGACTTCCTTAAAAATCCTGACTTGATGGATATTGAAGTCGTTTTAGAATAGTGATTGACTTTTTAAGACTAAAATTATTTTTAAATCTTTGACTTAAGTTTTAAATGTGCAGTAACTTTGTGCGATGAACAAAAAAGTAATCTTAAAGAATTTAGGACTCAAAGATTATAAAGAAACCTGGGACTTTCAGGAAACTCTTTTTCAATCTATAATTAGCATAAAAAGCAATAACCGAAATCAAAACACAACGTTAGATACACCAAATCATTTACTTTTTGTAGAACATCCCCATGTATATACACTTGGAAAAAGTGGTGATCTCAGCAATTTATTGATTTCAGAAAAACAACTGGCAGAAAAACAAGCTACTTTTTATAGAATAAACCGTGGAGGTGATATAACATATCACGGTCCGGGTCAGATTGTTGGCTATCCGATATTAGATTTAGAAAACTTTTTTTCAGACATTCATAAATACCTTCGGTTATTGGAAGAAGTGATTATACTTACATTAAAAGAATATGGAATTAACTCTGAACGCTCTCCTGGCCAAACGGGTGTTTGGCTAGATTCAGGAACCCCTTTTGCGCGAAAAATTTGTGCTTTGGGAGTGCGCACCAGCAGATGGGTTACAATGCATGGGTTTGCATTCAATGTAAATGCAGATTTAGGCTACTTTGATCACATCATTCCCTGTGGTATAAAGGAAAAAGCAGTTACTTCACTAAATGTGGAATTGGGTGTGAAAGAAGTCTCTCAAGTAGAAGTTAGGGAAAAAATCTTGAAACATTTCGCTGCACTTTTTGGTGCTGAACTGATTTAAAGTGATAATTCGGTTGAAGCTTTAGTTAATTTCATAAAGAACAACTTCTTTGGCGCCACCTTTTACAACACCGTTTGGTTTGCCATTATTGGTTGCATCTGCCATTTCCATAATCGAGGTTCCATATATCGGAAAATTATTCAGCAGTTCGCCAAGAGAATTAAAAGCATAGCTCCTTTGTTGTTGTAAATCGGTAATTGTAACTAAAATACGGCGGTTGCTAACCGAAATTTTAGGTGCAGTATACAACCCAAAGGGGAGTTCTATTTTTTGATTGTTGATACGTAAAATGTTGTCGTCAAGAGTAACTTTCGTATTTCCAATAATTTCCCAAAACACATTTTTTGAAACTGAACTGATGTTCTGTTTTGAAACTTTTCCATTTTGATCAATACTAATTTTTTCATCATTGGTATTGAGTATCACAAACTCATTGTTTTCTGTATAAATTTGATTTTCGCTAAAATCAAACTTTTGAGAAACATTAATTCTAGGTTGACCCGTGCGATGGAGTATGTTTATGGTTCCATTTTCTTCAGCAATAATGATATAATCTTTGTTTAAAATGCGAATGTGTTTTGGAGGAAGTAGAATTGGTGAATTGGCTTTTTTAAAAATAAATCCTTTTACAGATTTTCCTTTGTTGTCATACATAAAAATTTCCTCACCCTGAATGATTATAAACCGATAATTTCTATTGTTGTCATAATCAAAAACAGACAGAGGTTGCGTAATATCATCTTTGAATTTCATTGGAAACGGACTGACAGCCCTTCCGTTTCTGTCAAGAATATAAAATGTGTTTTTTGTTGTAAAAGCAAGTTGTGTTTTTCCGTTTTTCAAAAGGTCAACTTCCTGAATATCGCCGATAATTTCGCTGTCAAGTTGTTTTGACCAAAGCACCTTGCCAGTTGATGAAATTAAGTATAACTCATTGGCCACATCTTGCACCACGACATCTTTACCTTTTGTGATATGATTGTTGAAAAATTGAGGTCTACTCAAGAGCTCATTTTCCAAGTTGATAGCAAATAATTGTGAAACTCCAGTTCCGCGGCTTTGGTTTTGGGTTTCTTTGATGACACCGTTAAAATGTGCAAAATGACTGTCATAGACAAATTGAAAGGCAGCCATTCTGTGACTTCCAAATTTTAATTGTTGAATTTTTTCTTTAGAATTTCCTGATGCCCAATCTGCAAAAGTGTTTTTGAAATTTGGAAGTAGTGCCACAATTAATATTGAACTTTCACTACTCATATGTTGCATATGTTCCTTGTAATAAGGAAGGTTGCCCACCGTTGTTTCATTAAAATATTCGGTGATTATTTTTTCCAAAGTGGCTTGTTCTTCAGCAAAAATAAAATAGTCATCCAGTTGTGCTGATAAAAGAGGAGTGGTAGTAATTAATGGCGAAAAATTGTTTTTAAAAACAGCAGAATCGCTTATTTTGTGAATAGGAATGTCTCTATAAACGGCTATTTCTTCTAGAAGAGGATTTAAAAAATCCTTTGTGACAGAACCGTCAATGGCGTGCATCGCAACTACCTTTTCATCTTCAATTGAGATGACTCCAATTTCGTTTAACGAGCTAAAAAGAGGTCTATGGTTAGCAATTGTATCTGTGGTGTTATGAAAAGCAGCCAGATTATTTTTTAAAATATCAAAGTCATCATAAGTGACAGAAATAAACCCTGATGCTGAGGACGGAGTCACCATGGCTAAGAGGTTTCGTTGTGGTCGAGTCCCTTTAAAAACATTCAATAACTGAGGAAGTGTATCTTGTGCAATAGCAATGCCATTTAATTTTAATTGACCGGGTTGAATCTCAGAATCAAATGCAATCCAGTCTGCAATGTGTGGCAATTGATCAATTTTTGGAAAACTGCTTTTAAGTGTTTTTTGAATCAATCTACCATTGACCATCACAGAAAAATCACTTGCACCTAGGGTGTTGTAAATTGTTTCAAAACCATTATCAGGGTTAGTTTTTGGTTGTTTGTGTTTTTTTATTATACGCTCAATAATTTCTTGCGAACTGCCAGCAATAAAAACACTGTCTAAAGTTGTAGTGTAAATTATTTTAGAATCAAGAGTAACTCGCTGCAATTTTATTTCATTATAAGCTAGCGTCTCAACAATTTTATTTTGAGCAGAATCTAAGTTGAATAGCTCTGGGTGCTCTCTTGTGATAAGTGTAAGGTGATGTGTGCTGTCATTTTCTGTTTTCACACTTATCAAGACTTCAGAAATGGGATGAAGGTATTTTGAAAACTCAAGGTTTTCACCAAAATAGTTATAAGCTGGATGCGAAGTAAATTGAGATAAAAAACCGTTGTTTTTTATATCCGAAGTGAGGGTTGAAAAGTTGGTGCTTTTTAAAATTAAAGCAGATTCCTCCGGAACGAAATCTGTTAAGATCCCTGTTTTTGATTTTTCTGTATTACAACTTACTATTGAAAGAATGAGTAATAGAGCCACAAAATATTTCATGCACAAATGTCTTTGTTGCAAATATATGGATATGGCTTGAGAGATAAATTTAATTATAAAAACAATTCAACTATTAAAAATTTATTTTTAGCTGCTCTGGCAATAATTTAAAACTCTTTCTATGATATTTTGTGATGCCATATTTTTTAATGGCCTCACGGTGTTCAAGGGTGGGATAGCCTTTGTTTTTTTTCCAGTTATACATCGGGAATTCTTCATGAATTTTATCCATAAAAGCATCGCGGTAAGTTTTAGCAAGTACAGAAGCAGCAGCTATGTGAAGAAATTTTGCATCTCCTTTAATAACACATTGATGTGGAATTCCTTGAAATGAATTAAATTTATTTCCGTCAACAGCAATGAATTCAGGAATTGGATTTAATTGTTTGATTGAACGATGCATTGCTGTGATTGATGCTTGTAAAATATTTATTTTATCAATTTCATCCATCATCACGTGTGAATGAGCAAAAGCTATGGCTTTTTCTTCAACAAGTTGTTTGAGTTGATTGCGTTTTATAAGGCTTAATTGTTTACTGTCATTCAAAATCTCGTTAACAAAACTATTGGGTAAGATTACAGCTGCTGCGGTTACAGGGCCTGCAAGACAGCCTCTTCCGGCTTCATCAGTGCCACATTCTATTTTTTCCTTATGAAGCTTTAATTGTAACATTTAAAAATTAAAAGTACGGTTTTGCGTTAAAATAAATAACTTTGTGAACTGAAACTTTGTCAACGTAACTTTTCTAATGAAAAAAACACTGGTGTTTTTATTACTTTTTCTGAGTACGACTGTGCTTTTTTCGCAAGATAGAGACCAACCCTTCATTCAACAACAAACTGATCCCACTAATATGGGTAACGATGGTCGTCCAAATATGGCAGATACCAACGTGAATTTTGAAGGAGAAAAACCCTCAATTTCTGAATACAAAATCATTTCTCATGAACGCGACACTACTTTTGTAGACACAACCTTGAGTATTTATAAAGCATATAAATTCAATTATTTAAGGCAAGATGATTATGAGTTAATGCCTTTTGCCAATGTGGGGCAACCATACAATACGCTTGCTTATAATTTTAATGACATACGATTAAAGCCACGCCTTGGAGCTAGAGCTAGACATTTTAATTATATGGAAATTAAAGATATTGATTACTTTCACGTTCCTACTCCGCTTACAGAGCTCTATTTCAAAACGGCTTTTGAACAAGGACAACAGCTGGATGCCTTTTTTACAATCAATACCTCAGAGCAATTTAATTTTTCAGTTGCTTATAAAGGTTTGCGATCGCTCGGTAATTATCAAAACTCTCTAACCAGCACCGGAAACTTTCGCTTTACAACAAACTACAGAACTAAAAATTATCGTTATAACCTGCGGGTACACATAGTTTTTCAGGACTTGCTTAACAATGAAAATGGCGGTTTAAAACCAGACTTTATTCCATTTTTTATGAACGATGAAGCCGATTTTAATGATCGCGGACGACTAGAAGTGAATTTTGAAGATGCTGAAAATATACTGAAAGGAAAACGCTTTCACCTTGAACATGATTTTACACTGATTGATTATAAAGATTCTTTAGCATACACTTCGCTTAAATTGGGTAATCTGGTAAGTTTTGAAGACAAGTTTTATGAATATACACAGGAAAACCCTTTTGAAGAATTTGGTCCGTCTTATGCGTTACAAAATCTGAAAGACCGGGTTACCCTTGAAGAGTTTTACTCACGTATTTTTGCCGATTTCAGCAACAATCTTTTAGGAAAATTGAATGTTTTTATAGGCTACACAGATTTTAATTATGGGTATGACCGGGTTTTATTTTTAAATGAGGAAACGATTACAAACCGAATTTTAGGCAACATTGTTGAAGCGGGCGCATCCTATCAAAAAGAGTATCGTGGGTTTGAGTTGTTTGGTAAAGCAGCCTTGAACATAGCAGGCGAATTTGAAGGAAATTACATCCTTGGCCAGGCTTCTTATGAACTTGATGAACACAATAAAGCCAAAGCCACTGTTCATATTAATTCTGTCGCCCCAAATTTTAACTTCCAGTTATATCAGAGTGATTATGTAAATTACAACTGGCAAACAAATTTTAAGAACATTAAAACCCAGCATCTTCAGTTTGATTTGGAATCAAAGATGTTGTTCAATACCACAGTGAGCTATACAGGAATTGATGATTACACCTATTTTTCGCAAACGGCAACAGATACCACCACAACACCATTTCAATATGATGGGAGAGTGAATTACCTTAAAGTTGAAGCCTCCCGTCAAATTGATTTCGGTAATTTTTCGTTGAATGCTCGGGTTACTTACCAGAATATTCTCGACGGGCAAGATGTATTTAAAGCTCCTGAAATTCTGGGTAGAGCGAGTATTTATTATTCTAATCGGTTTTTTAAGAATGCATTGTTTTTACAAACCGGTTTCACCGGAAAATATTTTACTTCTTATGAAATGAATGCATATGACCCCGTTTTAGGTGAATTTTATGTTCAAAATGATCAGGAATTTGGTGATTTCCCTATGTTGGATTTCTTTGTAAATGCCAAAATAAGCCAGACTAGAATTTATATAAAATGGGAACATTTTAATGCTTTGTTTGCTTCTCAAAACAACTATTTCTCTGCACCGGGACATCCTTATCGTGATTGGAAAATCAGGTTTGGGCTGGTTTGGAACTTCTTTATGTAGCCTGAAAAGCCCCAAGTAAAAAATCACCAATTTCCAAGTTTTAGTTATGGAAATCGGCGCTTAAAATTTTTTTAAATACCAAAATTTAATCCCTCAAAAGTCCTCTCGAAATCACAATTTTTTGGATTTCACTGGTGCCTTCATAGATTTGTGTGATTTTGGCATCACGCATTAGGCGCTCCACGTGATATTCTTTTACATACCCGTTTCCACCATGTACTTGAACGGCTTCCACACTCACTTTCATGGCCACCTCAGAAGCTTTTAATTTTGCCATGGCACCACTCATATCATAGTTGAGCCCTTGATCTTTTTCCCAGGCAGCTTTCATAACCAGGTGTCTGGCACATTCAATTTCAACAAGCATATCAGCTAGTTTAAAAGCGATGGCCTGGTGATTGCAGATTTCAGTGCCAAATGCTTTTCTGATTTTTGAATAGTCACGGGCAAGATCATACGCTCCGCCGGCAATACCTAAAGCCTGCGCTGCAATACCAATTCGTCCTCCGGAAAGTGTTTTCATAGCAAATTTAAACCCAAAGCCATCTTCGCCAATGCGGTTTTCCTTAGGAACTTTTACATCGTTGAAGTTCAATGTGTGGGTGTCGCTTCCGCGAATACCCAACTTGTCCTCTTTTGGACCCACTTCAAATCCTTCCCATCCTTTTTCAACGATAAAAGCATTGATACCTCTGTGGCCTTTTTCTCTGTCAGTTTGAGCGATAACAAGATAATAATCGGCATTTCCGCCATTGGTAATCCAGTTTTTTGTTCCGTTTAGAATATAATGGTCTCCATTGTCAATTGCAGTTGTTTTTTGTGAAGTGGCGTCACTTCCAGCTTCAGGCTCAGAAAGACAAAAGGCTCCTAGTTTTTGCCCAGATGCCAGAGGTACTAAATATTTTTGTTTTTGCTCTTCAGTACCAAAAGCATAAAGTCCATAACAAACCAGAGAGTTATTAACAGACATCACCACAGAAGCTGAAGCATCAATTTTTGAAATTTCTTCCATTGCTAAAACATAGGCAATAGTATCCATGCCACTTCCACCATATTCTGGTGGCACCATCATTCCCATTAAGCCCAGATCACCCATTTTTTTGATTTGCTCAGCAGGGAATTCTTGTTTATTATCGCGTTCAATTACGCCGGGAAGTAGTTCGTTTTTTGCAAAATCACGCGCCGCATCGCGTATCATGATATGTTCTTCAGTCAAATTGAAATCCATAGTGTGGTGTTTAAGTAAATTTTTTAAAAGGTGCACAAAGATACTTTTTTAGGACCATTTTTTCAATTATTCACGTTAATTTTACCGAAATGAAGATTGAATGCTACAAGGTTATCGGTTTGATGAGCGGCACATCGCTTGATGGGGTTGATTTAGCCTATATCACTTTCGAAAAAAAGGAGTCG
The DNA here is from genome assembly GCF_014640155.1 of Planktosalinus lacus. Classification (GTDB taxonomy): domain Bacteria; phylum Bacteroidota; class Bacteroidia; order Flavobacteriales; family Flavobacteriaceae; genus Planktosalinus; species Planktosalinus lacus. The sequence continues at coordinate 154,581 of NZ_BMGK01000003.1, forward strand.
TGGTCATATACAATTCATAATGCGACAACAGTTCCTTATTCTGAAAAGTGGAAAACACGATTGCAGCAAGCCATTCATCTTCCTGAAAATGAATTGAACGCTTTGAATGAGGATTTTACTGCTTATTTATCAGAAGTAATCCAACGGTTTTTGAATAAAATAGCTGAAATTCCCGGTTATCAAGGAATTGATTTTATAAGTTCACACGGCCATACTGTTTTGCATCAACCTGAAAAGGGAATTACCTTGCAAATAGGAAATATACCAAAACTGGCAATATTAACACAACAGACTATAATTTGTGACTTTAGAGTTCAAGATGTGTTGCTGGGCGGACAAGGAGCACCATTGGTTCCTGTTGGTGATCAATTACTTTTCCAAGAATATGATTACTGCCTTAACATGGGCGGATTTGCGAATGTTTCTTTTAAAGAAAATAAGCATAGAATTGCCTTTGATATATGCCCTGTGAACATTGTTTTGAATATGCTGGCAGAACGTTTGGGCGTTCCATTTGATGAAGGAGGCAAGCTGGCAGAAAAGGGAATCTTGATACCCGGGCTATTGCAAAAACTTAATGCCTTAGAGTTTTACAAGCTTTCGCCTCCAAAGTCCCTGGGTTTGGAATGGGTGCAAACACATATTTTTCCCCTTTTGGAAAAAATCAATGAACGCACAGAAGACATCTTGCATACATTTACTGAACACATCGCCATCCAACTGGCAAATATATTCATCCAAAATGCATCAGTGCTGGTAACCGGTGGTGGCGCTTATAATTCTTACCTCTTGAGGAGGCTTAAAAGCCACAAAAATCTGAATCTAATTCTCCCTTCAAAAGAAGTAATTGAATATAAGGAAGCCCTGGTTTTCGGCTTGTTAGGTGTCTTGAAATTGCGTGGTGAAATTAATTGTTTGGCAAGTGTAACGGGAGCTAAAAGTGACCATTCATCGGGGGTTATTTTTCAAGTTTGAAAAAGCTGTTTATTTCTTTTCCTAAGCACCCTAAACCATAATAAGTTTATATATTTGTGATGCGAAATTAATATGTAATCAAAAGACTTTATATAATTTTTTAAATGAAAGAATTACTTCAAAAATTTGAAAATAAAGAACCCGAAATTGTTTTTCACTGGAATGATCCCGAAACTGAAGCTGAAGGCTGGACTGTTATCAACTCATTAAGAGGAGGTGCTGCCGGTGGAGGAACTCGTATGCGCGTGGGATTGGATCAAAATGAAGTGCTATCGCTGGCAAAAACAATGGAAGTAAAGTTTACTGTTTCTGGTCCGCCAATAGGCGGGGCAAAATCAGGTATCAACTTTGATCCAAACGATCCAAGAAAAAAAGGAGTTCTTGAAAGATGGTATAATGCGGTTTCTCCACTTTTAAAAGCCTACTATGGTACCGGTGGTGATTTGAATGTTGATGAAATTCACGAGGTTATCCCCATTACTGAAAATTGTGGTGTATGGCATCCACAGGAAGGAGTTTTTTCAGGTCATTTTCAACCCACAGAAGCAGATAAAATCAACCGAATTGGCCAATTGAGACAAGGTGTGATCAAAGTTTTGGAAAACGATCATTACTCTCCTGATGTTACAAGAAAATATACAGTCGCCGATATGATTACCGGTTATGGCGTTGCAGAAGCTGCACGCCATTTTTATGATATTTATGGTGGAAACGTAAAAGGTAAACGCGCCATCGTTCAGGGTTTTGGGAATGTTGGTTCAGCAGCAGCTTTTTATTTAGCACAAATGGGAGCCAAAATTGTTGGTATTATTGATAGAGTTGGAGGAGTCATTAATGAAGATGGGTTTACTTTTGAAGAAATCAAACAACTCTTTCTTAATAAGGATGGAAATACGTTGGTTTCAAACAACATGATTCCGTTTGATGAAATTAATGATAGATTATGGAATCTTCAGGCTGAAATTTTTGCTCCTTGTGCGGCGTCAAGATTGGTGACTCAAGATCAAATAGACACAATGATTTCTTCAGGTCTGGAAGTGATTTCAAGTGGTGCCAATGTACCATTTGCCGATAAAGAAATTTTCTTTGGATCCATTATGGAAGCAACCGATTCAAAAGTGAGTCTAATACCTGACTTTATTGCAAACTGTGGAATGGCACGTGTATTTGCATATTTTATGGAACGACGTGTTCAAATGACTGATGAAGCTATTTTTAATGATACTTCAATGACGATAAAAAATGCAATTCAAAATACATTTGACAATAACAGCAAAAAAACCGGAATCAGCAGAACTGCTTTTGAGATTGCTTTAAAACAACTTATTTAAAACAACTTACAATTTTGCACTTCAATATTCGTTTATATTTAACAAAAACACACTTATGCTAACAACTCTTTTACAAGAAGGCGCAGATGAAAACCTTCAGGAACTCGACCCGGAATCGGTTGAAAAAACCCTATCTGTTTTTGAATTAATTATGAATGGTGGCCCCGGAGCAATGATTATTATTGCTATATTATTTGTGCTCCTCTTTGTAGCTGTATATATTTATTTCGAAAGGATTTTTGCAATTAAAGCGGCTTCAAAAATTGATAAGAATTTTATGAACCAAATCAGGGAGCAAGTAGCCTCCGGAAATTTGCAAGGAGCAAAAATTCTTTGTGCTCAAAATAACTCACCGGTTGCTCGTTTAACTGCAAAAGGAATTTCAAGAATTGGGAATCCTCTAGAAGATATCAACACAGCCATAGAAAATGCCGGGCGACTTGAAGTTTACAAGCTTGAGAAAAATGTGAGTGTCTTGGCAACCATCTCAGGAGCTGCCCCAATGATTGGGTTTCTGGGAACGGTAATTGGTATGGTTTTGGCATTTCACCAATTGGCAACAAGTAGTGGTCAAGCCGAAATGGGCCAGCTGGCAGAAGGTATTTATACAGCGATGACTACCACGGTTGCAGGTTTAATTGTCGGAATTATTGCATACATGGCATACAATCACGTTGTTGTGAGAACTGACAAAGTTGTACACTCAATGGAATCCAGTGCAGTAGAATTCCTGGACTTACTTAACGAGCCCTCATAAAATGAAATTACGCGGAAGAAATAAAATAGATGCTACATTTAGTATGAGTTCGATGACAGACATCGTCTTCCTGTTGTTGGTGTTTTTCTTATTAACATCACCGGCTATCACTCCAGATGCCCTTGACTTATTATTACCTACAGCAAAAGGTAAAACAACCCATCAACAAAATCTTTCTGTGAGCATCACTAAAGATTTAGACTATTATGTCAACAAAGATCGGGTTGGTGAACGTGCTGTTGAAAATGCAATCAAAACAGCCTTGCAAGGTCAATCTGATCCCACTATTATTTTAAGAGCAGAAGAAGGAGTGCCCATTCAACACGCTGTTAAAATCATGGATATTGCAAACCGAAACAGATATAAAATTGTTTTAGCTGTAAAGCCAAACTAAAAATTAAATATTTTGAGTCTTTTAAAAACCAAAGAAGAGCGGAAAAGTTTCACGATTACAGTGGTAATTCACGTGGTGATACTTATTTTATTGTTTCTTTTTGGCTTGAAATATTTTGACCCGCCAATTGAACAAGGTATTGCAGTAAATTTTGGCACAACCGATTTTGGAAGTGGTGAAAACCAACCTGTGGAACAAGTACAGACATCACCCTCACAAACACAACAACAAACAGAATCAACCCCAGAGCCTGTTGTAGAGGAAGAAGTGGTAACGCAGGAAATTGAAGAAGCACCCGTGATTCAAAAGGAAGAAGAGCCAAATCCTGTTACCACTCCGGTAAAAGAAGTGCCTAAGGAAGAAGTTAAAGTCGACCCTAAACCCGACCAGTCTACAACTGATGCACTTTCGAGTATCCTGAATGCCCCTAAACAAGAAGGAACAGATCAAAGTGGCGAAGGTAACGATACACAAGCAGGGGATAAAGGCAACCCCGATGGTGACCCCAATGCAAGTAATTACTACGGGATAGGTAAAGGACTGGATGGTGATGGAAACTACCTGCTTGGTGGAAGAAAAGCATTGGTTAAGAAAGTTATAGTTCAAGACTGTAATCAGGAAGGAATTGTTGTAGTTGATATTGATGTGGACAGAGAGGGCAATGTTGTTAAAGCAATTCCCGGAGTGAGGGGAACTACAAATAATTCAAAATGTCTATTAGACCCAGCGCGTCAGGCCGCCTTGCAAACTAAATTCAATAGTGATCCAAAAGCACCTGCTCGTCAATTGGGTAGAATAATTTATCGGTTTTCTTTGTCTGAATAAATTTTTATCCTTCCCTTTTTAAATTAAGTATCTTTATAGCTTAAAATTGAAGCTATGTTCAGAGTATTTCTATTGACTTTTCTTTTGATTTCATTTGCAGGGTGTAATTTTTCAGAATCCAATGAAGAAACCCCCATTCGTAAAAAGTTGCCAAAAGACATTTTATTTATGCAACGAGCTTTCCCGTTAGACCATATAAAACAGGGGGCTTATGAGGAAGCAAAACTTTGGAGAAATCAAAAGATTTCAAATAAAAATTTAAACCCATCATGGGAATTTTCGGGACCAGAAAATATTGGTGGTAGAATTACAGATATAGAAGTTGCTCCGGATAATCAGGATACTTACTATGTGGGTGCAGCAAGTGGAGGTATTTTCAAAACAACTGATGCAGGTGACAATTGGATACCAATTTTTGATGACCAGCCTTTTCTATCAATAGGAGATATCGAACTTTCTCAAAACAACCCTGAGTTGGTTTGGGCAGGAACCGGAGAACCCAATGCAGGAGGAGGCTCTCTGGCTTACGATGGTGATGGAGTTTACAAAAGTACCGATGGGGGCTTAAGCTGGGAAAATAAAGGTCTTAACGAAGTGGGCAGCATTGGAAAAGTGAAAATGGATCCCAACAATGACAATAGGGTTTATGTTGCAGCTATGGGGGCACTTTTCAGAAAGGATACAAACAGAGGAGTTTACAGAACAACAAATGGAGGAGAGGATTGGGAACAGGTTTTGTTTGTTAGCGATTCCACAGGGGTCATTGATATGACGATACACCCCACAAATGGTGACATAGTTTATGCGACAAGTTGGGAAAGAACAAGACGGCCAAATGACAGACAGTATGGTGGTGAAACTTCACGAATTTACAAAACTACAGATGGAGGAGATAATTGGACAATCCTAACAAATGGTTTGCCCGTTTCACCTTCCCAAAAAGGACGTATAAGTATTGATATTTCAAAATCAAATCCAAATGTGCTCTATGCCATGTATGCTGATGCCGTTGGGAATGTTCAGGGAGTTTACAAAACAATTAATGGTGGGGATTCCTGGACAGCCGTAAATTCTAATCAATTAATTAATGTTGGTTTTCACTGGTGGTTTGAAGGTATTTTTGTAGACCCGTCAGATGAAGATATTATTTACTATTTGGGTCTGAATGTTCAAAAGTCTACAAATGGTGGAACAAGTTGGTTCAATTCATTTTCCAATGTTCACGTCGATCAACACGCATTAGCATTCAATCCTTCATTGCCCGGACAGGTATTATTAGGAAACGATGGTGGATTTTATAAAAGTAATAACGATGGGGTCTCTTCTGTTAAAGACCTTACTTTACCTATCACACAATTTTATCGTTTTCACGTTGATTTTCAAAACCCCAACAAAATTTATGGTGGTGCACAAGATAACAGTACAATGAGAACTACAACAGGAGGATTAAATGACTGGGCAATCATTACAGGTGGTGATGGGTTTCAACCTTTGGTTGACCCAACAAATACCAATGTCATCTATGCTTTATCACAATATGGTAATTTGATGAAATCTGTTAATAATGGAACTAGTTTTTCAGGAGTAACTTCAGGAATTTCAGGAGCAGATAGAAAAAACTGGGACACTCCCATTGCATTAGACCCGGCAGACTCACAAACACTTTATTATGGTGCAAACCGACTTTATAAGTCTGTAAATGCAGCTGTAAGCTGGACATCCATCAGTCCGGATTTATCAAACGGACCACACCAGGGAAATCTGGTTTATGGAACCATAATTTCAATAAGTGTTTCTCCACTGGATAGTCAAAAAATAGTTGTTGGTACAGATGACGGTAATGTGTGGATTACTCAAAATGGAGGAACAGAATGGACAAAAGTTTCTGATGATTTGCCTAACAGATGGGTGACAAAAGTACTCACAGACAGAGAAGATGTAGATTCATTTTATGTTACCTTTTCGGGGTATCGGTATGGTGAAAATAATGGTCATGTTTACAAAACTTCAGATAATGGAGCAACCTGGACAAATATTTCAGGAGATTTACCGGATATGCCAGTAAATTCGATTGCTAAAGACATTTATGGTAACCTATTTCTGGCCACAGATATTGGAGTTTTGGCTTCAGCAGATGAGGGTGTAAACTGGGACATTCTTGGAGATAATTTACCATCTGTTGTTGTGACAGATATACACCTTCACGAGCCTACAGAAACACTGTATGCAGCTACATACGGAAGGTCAAGCTATAAAATGAATATATCTGGTGATATTTTAAGAGTTCAATCACAAAACCAAGATTTTAATGTGAAACTTTTTCCAAATCCCACTAAGGATAATTTGAATATTAAGCTTGACAATCGTTTTCAAAATATTAAAATTTTTATAGTTGACAATTTGGGTCGAACTGTGAAAACTAAAAATTTCAAAAACATTCAGAGTATAAGTCTAGATATGAGTGCCTTATCTAAAGCAACCTATTTAATTAAAATAGTTGCAGATCAAAATGAAATTACCAAAAAAGTAATCGTTTATTAAAATCTACTGCTTATTAACTATCAGGAAACTTTAAATTGGTTGTTTGCCCAATTGCCTATGTATCAGCGTGTGGGAGGTATCGCTTATAAAAAAGATTTGAGCAATACCATTTTACTTGCAAACCATTTAGGAAAGCCACACCACAACTTTAAAAGCATTCACATAGCCGGAACTAACGGAAAAGGTTCAGTAAGTCATATGCTGGCTTCAGTTTTACAGGAAGCCGGTTATACAGTCGGTCTGTATACTTCCCCTCATCTAAAAGACTTCAGAGAGCGAATTAAAATTAATGGAAAGATGATTCCTAAAAAAAAGGTGTCTTCGTTCATTGCTGAGCACAAAAGATTTTTTGAAGAACATTCACTTTCATTTTTTGAAATGACAGTTGGCCTTGCATTCGAGTTTTTTAGTGAAGAAAAAGTTGATGTGGCCGTTGTGGAGGTAGGTATGGGTGGACGACTTGACAGTACTAATATAATCACTCCTTTGTTGTCGGTCATTACAAATATCGGTAAAGATCACACCGCTTTTTTAGGAACTACTTATGCTGAAATTGCAACAGAAAAAGGGGGAATTATTAAACCAGGAATTCCTGTTGTTGTTGGAGAAGTAATTCCGGAAACGAAAACCATCTTTGAAAGTATTTCAAAAAATAACAATGCAGAACTTTATTATGCAGAAAGCGTTCAAACTAAAGAATACTTGTCCGACTTAAAAGGGAATTATCAAATTAAAAATAAAAAAACAGTAGTCGCATCTTTAGGTGTTTTAAAACAAAAAAAAATATTTAATATTTCTGAGAAACACATAAAAAAGGGACTGTTAAATGTTGTAAAAAATACCGGCCTTTTGGGAAGGTGGCAGGAGTTAAGAAATAAACCAAAGGTTATTTGTGACACGGCACATAATAAAGAAGGGTTGAGTTTTGTGTTGAATCAAATTACAGAGCAAAAATTTAATAAGCTACACATTGTACTGGGCGTTGTTTCAGATAAAGACATCTCCAATATTCTTCCACTTTTTCCTAAGGAGGCAAGTTATTATTTCTGTAAACCTGAAATCCCCAGAGGACTTGATGCAGGGCAATTGAGAAATGAAGCCCAAAAGTTTGGTTTAAAGGGAAAAATATATAATTCTGTAAAAGAAGCTTTTGAAAATGCATTGGAAAATGCTTCTACTGATGATTTAATCTTTATTGGCGGGAGCACTTTTGTGGTTGCAGAAATAATTTAATATTTTTTAAAAATATGTTGTGCGAATTAAAAAAGTGGTCTATATTTGCAACCGCTTAAACAAAGAGCGGGCGCGTAGCTCAGTTGGTTCAGAGCACTTGGTTTACACCCAAGGGGTCAGGGGTTCGAATCCCTTCGCGCCCACAACAAGTAAAAACCCGATTGTGAAAACATTCGGGTTTTTTATTAACTTTAAAATTGAACGAAAACTGTGGAGAGCTATTTGTGAGTTCAAGATAAAAGTATATATTTATTTATTGAAAAAGGGTCATTAACTCAGTTGGTTCAGAGTGTTACCTTGACAGGGTAGAAGTCACTGGTTCGAATCCAGTATGACCCACATTAAGCAGAAAATCTATGTGTGAGCATAGATTTTTTTATTCCCGTAAAACTGAAACGCTAGTTTCAAGTTTGGAGGGAATAAAAAAAGGATGCACGCCAGTGCATAGATTTTGTATTTACCTGCGAGGGTTTAAACTGGATTTCACCCTATAGGTATTCCAAAACCCGTTCCAGAGCCATTCCCCGTGATCCTTTTAAAAGAATGTGAGCGTTGTTAATTGGATTTTGTTTTAAAAACTCTTTCAAGCTCTCAAAACTTTCAAACCTTAAAGTATGTGGGCTAGTTGTTTTCGAAAAGTTTTTTCCCGTTAAGTAAACAGCCTTGAAGTTTAACTGTTCAATCAAATCAACAATGTTTTGGTGTTCAGCTTCAGAATCATTTCCCAATTCAAACATATCACCTAAAATAAGAATTTTATTGTTTGATTTCAAGGTGTGAAATGTTTCGATAGCGGCTTTTAAACTTGTAGGGTTTGCATTATAGGCATCTAAAATAATTTTATTAGAACCTTTAGAAATTAATTGAGAGCGGTTATTTTCGGGGATGTAACCTTCAATTCCCTGCTTGATTGACTGTAATGGAATTTTAAAATAATGACCTATTGCAACAGCAGCACAAATATTTGAAAAATTATAGTTGCCAATGAGGCTGGTTGATATTTCAGTATTTGAAAAATTAATTCTCACAAAAGGGTCAGTCTCTAACAATTCTATTTCAACATCACTTTTTGAGTCTAGCACGCCAAATGAGAATTGTTTAATATCCTTGGTTTTTTCAATTTGGGTTTTGTCTTCCCTGTTTACGAAAACAAACTTTTCATTGCTTCTTAAGTAATCATACAATTCACTTTTTCCTTTTATAACACCTTCCAAACTTCCAAAACCTTCAAGATGGGCTTTGCCAAAATTTGTAATATACCCAAAATCGGGTTGTGCTATTTTACACAATTGAGCAATTTCCCCCTGATGATTAGCGCCCATTTCAACAATACCAAATTCAGTGGATTTATCCATAGATAACAGCGTTAGCGGGACACCAATATGGTTGTTTAGGTTTCCTGAAGTAGCTATAACGTTGAATTTTTGTTTCAATACAGCATTAATAAGCTCTTTGGTTGTAGTCTTTCCGTTACTTCCGGTTAGAGCAATAATGGGTATAGCTAAATTGCTTCTATGAAAATTTGCTAGCTTTTGAAGTGTAACAAGAACATCATTGACTAAGATTGTTTTTCCATTTAGGACATGAAAATCTTCATTGTCAATAACTGAATAACTCGCTCCTAATCTGATTGCTTCTTCAGCATAACTGTTACCGTCAAAATTATCTCCTTTTAGAGCAAAAAAGAGATTGTTTTTCTGAATTTTTCGAGTGTCAGTGCTTATTCCTGAAGACTTTAAATAAAGGGAATGAAGTTGATTAATAGTCATAAAATAAAGGTAAAAAAAAGCCCCGAATTACGGGGCTGTTATCTTTATATTTTTAAGATTTTAATTTCTTGCACTTTTTCCTTTTTTAGATTTAGAACCAACGCGTGACATTGCGTTTCTAAACCCAATATAGTCTGTTGCCATATCTTGTGGGAAGTAGCGACGTTGTGCTGGGTCTAACCAGTAATTTCTATCTCTCCAGGAACCTCCTTTAAAAACTCTAACTTCATCATTGATCAATGTAGTTCTGGTATTTTCTTGGTCATACTGTCTTTCAAGACCTTCTTCACCTGATTCTACACTGTGTTTTGGTGAGTTGTACATCAATCTGGTAGATGATTCATCCTCTTCTAATTCTTCATTGAAAGCCTGAAAGTTTCTTGTTGAACGCTTGTCACCATCTCTATAGTTTCTGTTATCACTTTGCGAAAATTGGGTTCTTAGATAGGTTTCATTGTCATCAACAGGGACTTGTAAAATTTCTCCCGGAAGGTTTCTGGCTAGGATTTTACCGTTGCTTAAAGTGTCGTACACAATGGATTCAGTTGTGACCAATTCAATTTTACCGTCCTCACCAATGGAGTTTTTGGTATAAACATTCCCTCTAAAATAGTTAAAGTCGTTAAACTGATCGTCAACGATTGGTCTGTAAACATCGGCCACCCATTCGGCAACGTTACCAGCCATATCATATAAACCAAAATCATTAGGATCAAATGATTTTACAGGAGCAGTAATATCTGCACCATCATCACTCCATCCTGCTATACCACCATAATCACCATCGCCTTGTTTGAAGTTTGCCATTTGGTCACCACGGGTTTTTCTGTCACCGGAGCGAGTGTACTGACCATCCCAGGGATATTTTTTCTTTCCCCGGTAAACATTATAACTTCTTAAACTTCCTAAACCTAGAGCAGCATATTCCCATTCAGCTTCTGTGGGTAGTCTGTAATCGGGAAGAAGCAAACCATCAGTAAGCTGTACAAAAAGGTGTGTACTATCTCTGTCTACAAGTCTTTCAGAAGTTTTACCTCCTTGGGTAATTTCCATATTACCACCATAAGCTTCTGTTGGTGAATTTAAATAGGTTTGTGTGTTGAAAGTTGTTGAAGCATCAACATCTGTGAGTCGCGCACCTCTTTTAGTGTAACCTTCACTTTCAAGAATTAATTCATTTACTCTATCGGTTCTCCATTTTGAAAATTCAACCGCTTGAATCCAACTTACTCCAACTACAGGATAATCTCCATAAGCAGGGTGTCTTAGGTAATTGTTGGTCATTGTTTCATTGAAACCTAAACGATTTCTCCAAACCAAAGTATCAGGAAGTGCTCCTTGATAAATTAATTTATAATTTTCGTTTTCTGGTGGATATACTTTTTTGGTCCAATCAAGGTATTCAAGATACATCAGGTTTGTAACTTCTGTTTCATCCATATAAAATGACTGAACGTGTTGTTGAGTAGGTGTGTTGTTCCAATCACGCATAGGGTCATCTTGAACTTTACCCATCGTAAATGTACCTCCTTCAACAAAAACAAGCCCTGGACCGGTTTCTTGCTCTTTGGCTTTGGGGTTGTATTGAAATCCACCGTCTTTGTCATTTAAATTCCAACCGGTGGCTCTGGAGCTACTTTTGTAGTCTCTGGATTTGTTACAACTGAAAAACACAGTGCTGAAAGCAGCTACTATAAGTAAATTTATTACTGTTGTTTTTTGCATATTCATGGCTTCAATTAAGAAAAAAATTGGGTTCGCAATATAGTAATTAACGATAAAATTTCAATAATATTTTAATATTTAAATATAGCAGCCCTTTTTGTCTGCTAAAGCCTATATTTAACGCATATTTTTAATATTATTATTCAGATGTAAGTTTTTTTATTTTCAGGAATAAAAATAATAATAAGTGCTTTAATATATCGTTAACTTATGTGATGATGAAGAAAATTCTTTTTTTACTTTCTATAGTAGCCTTTTCAAGTTTGTATTCTCAATCCAGGCAAATAACCCTCGATTGGGGTGATTCAAAGGGACAAAAACAATCTTCTGTTATTGACAATTCATTAAATTTCAATGTCACAAAGAATGAATATATAACTCATTGGAAAGATGACGGTTTTGCAACACCCGGATCTTTGGTGATTTCCAACATTAAATATCAAACGATTTCTAAAAATAAGTTGTCAGATTTAGATGTTCAGTCAATTCCAAACTCAATTAATCAAAGAATTTCAAGTAATAAAGCAAGAAATGAAATTTTTACCACCTTATCAATAACTCCGGTTATCAATCAAAATGGCGTTTACAGAAAGGTCGTTTCTTTTGATGTTGCTTATTCCAAAAATAATGCTCAGCAGTTAAACAGAAGTAGTTCAGTAACAAACTCCATTTTAAACACTGGACAATGGTTTAAATTTAAAATTGATCAAGCCGGAATTTATAAAATTGACAGAGACTTCTTAAACAGTCTGGGGATGGATGTAAATAACATTGACCCAAGAAAATTAAAAATAGTTGGAAATGGTGGAAACATGCTTCCTTTAAGTAATAGTGAAAATGTTGACTTTGAACTTAAGCAAAATGCAATACAAGTAGTTGGAGAAGAAGATGGAAGTTTTGATTCAAATGATTACATATTGTTTTATGGCGAAAACAACCAGTTGAATGAAGACAGCAATACACATATCAATATCTATGAAAATGATGCTTATTATTTCATAACAGCCGATGGCGAAAACGGAAATCGAGTGTTGCCTTATAATGAACCTGCCGGTGAACCTTCTACAACCATCACGCGCTTTAACGACTATCAATATTTTGAACAAGACGAAATCAACCCGCCATTAGTGGGAAGAAGATGGTTTAGCAACCGATTTGATATCGAAAACGAACAAGATTTTGAATTTAATTTTCCCAATATCGTAGTTGGTGAACCCATGGAAATTAAAGTTTATACGATCGCTACATCAGAGGTGACCACATCAATGGATGTAGAAGTAAATGATCAACTTCAGGATACATTTAATTTTGGAACATTAAGCAACACTGTTTTAGCGTCAAGCAGGTTGTTTTCAGGAAATGTAAATGCACCATCTGAAACCATTAAAGTAACTTTAAAATATAACAACGCAGGGAACCCCCAAAGCAACGCATTTCTTGATTTTATAAGCATCAATGCATTGAGACAGCTTTCAGGAACAGAAGGACAACTTCCTTTTAGATATGATGCAGCAGCGACGCTTTCAGGAATAGGGGAATACCAAATTTCAAATGCTTCACAATTTTCTCAGGTTTGGGAGGTGACAAACACCTCACAAATCACATCAGTTTCAAACCAAGACAATGCCCAAACCTTTAGCTTTAAAGCACAGATGGGGCAAATAAGAAACTATATCGCAGTTCACAACACTGCATTTTTCACTCCCACTCGTGTAAATAATTCGGTTGTCCAAAATCAAAATTTAAAAGGGACAATTTTTCAAAATGAACAAGGTGCTTTTCAGGATATTGATTATTTAATTATCACACCTCCTTTTCTGTTACAGCCTGCTTTGAAGCTGGCCAATCATCATCGAACCAGAAATGGATATTCTGTTAAAGTTGTGACAACTGATAAAATTTACAACGAATTTAGCACCGGTAAACAAGACATTGCTGCTATCAGAAATTTAATAAAATATGTCTATGACAATGCTTCAAATGAAACAAATCGATTGAAGTATGTGGGTCTTTTTGGAGATACTTCGGTAGATTATAAAAATAGATTGAACGGAAACAATAATATTTTACCAACCTATCACGATTCAGAATTTGGTTCAATTTCAGCATCAAATACATATATGTCTGATGATTTTTATGGTATGATGGATGAAAATGAAGGCAATATGAACAGTAATGAAAAGCTCGACGTAGCAGTGGGTAGAATCATTGCAGACAATGTTACCCAGGCCAATGATTTGGTGAATAAAATCATCAATTATGAGTCTGCTGTTGCGTTTGGGAACTGGAGAAATAATTTCGTGCTTGTTTCAGATGATGCAGATACAAATTCAGATTCAAATTTGCAGTTTAGACTGGACTCACTTGGAAATGCAATTTCAGCAAATAGACCCAATGTGAATGTTATAAAAATTCACAGTGATTCATACCAACAAGAAACAGCTTCTGGTGGAAACCGTTATCCAAAAGTAAATGAGGCTATTGAAAATGTCATTGATGTTGGTACATTGGTTTTAAATTATTTTGGTCACGGGGGTGAAGACGGGTTGGCTAGTGAGCGTGTCATCACAAAAGAAAGTGTTCAAAATCTTCAAAACCGAAACCGCTATCCGCTTTTTGTCACAGTAACTTGCGAATTCACAAGATTTGATAATCCATTAAGACCAACAGCCGGAGAATTCACATATTTAAACAAAGAAGGCGGTGCGATTGCCTTAATTTCTACAACACGACAAATAGGAGTTGGTTTAGGAACAGATTTTAATCAAAAACTGGGTGAATATCTCTACGCTTATTTTTTAGAAGAATTTATTCCACCTGCAGAGGCCTTGAGAAGAGCTAAAAATGATATTTCAAATGGAAACAGACGTGTGATATTTTATATTGGAGACCCTGCAATGCAACTGGCATTTCCAAAAAAAGAAGTACGTTTAACAACCATTAACGGAAACCCCCTTCGGCAAGCAACAGATACCTTGAAAGCACTTAGCAGAATAAAAATGGGTGGGGAAGTTGTTGACTCAAACGGAAATTTACTTTCTGATTATAACGGAACACTTGAAGCGAAAGTTTTTGATAAGAGACTTCAAAGACAAACATTGGGCAATGATGGGGTGACTGACTCTAATGGAGATTTAATTATCATGGAGTTCAACACCTTGGGTGAAGGTATCTTCAATGGTCAGGCATCCATTGAAAACGGAACCTTTGAATTTGAATTTGTGGTGCCCAGAGATATTGCAATTCCGGTAGGAAATGGAAGAGTAAGTCTTTATGCTAAAAGAGATGGAGAGCTCGAAAACCAAACCGGTTCAACAGAAAACATTCTCGTGGGAGGAATCAATGAAAATGCACCCGATGACAATCAAGGACCACTCATACAGCTTTTTATGAATGATGAAAGTTTTGTAAATGGTGGAACAACAAATGATTCACCCATTCTTATAGCAAAATTGCAAGATGAAAACGGGATAAATACAGCTAGCGGAATTGGACACGACATAACAGCAATCATTGATGGAGATGAAGCAAATCCTTATATTTTAAACGACTATTATCAGTCTGAAGTTGATAATTATACTGAAGGTACATTAAGTTATAGATTGAGAAATCTTGAAGAAGGCCTTCACACCCTCACACTAAAAGCCTGGGACGTTTACAACAACTCCTCTACCGCCGAAATTCAATTTGTAGTGGCAGGGAGTAATGATTTAAAAATCGAACGGGTACTAAATTATCCAAACCCATTTGTAAATTATACCGAGTTTTGGTTTAATCATAATCGTCCTTTTGAACCTCTTGAAGTGCAGGTACAAGTATTTACAGTTACCGGAAAAGTCGTTTGGTCAAGAAATCAAATTGTCAATACAGAGGGTTTTCTTTCCAGAGAAATCACTTGGGATGGCACTGATGATTTTGGTGATAAAATTGGAAAAGGGGTGTATGTATATAAGTTAACGGTAAAATCTACGTTAACCAATAAGAAAGTTGAAAAATTTGAAAAATTAGTTATCCTATAAAAATTAAATATATATTTGTCCAAAATTTGAAATTTATGAAGCGAATACTGATACCAGTTATACTATGTTTAATAGTATTTAAAGTAAATGCCCAAGAAGAACAAGAGCCCAGAAGAGTAATAACAACCGCAGTCCCATTTGTGTTAATTGCTGCAGATGCACGTGCTGCCGGAATGGGTGATATGGGTGTAGGAACCTCTGTAGATGGTTTTTCTCAACAATGGAACCCGGCAAAATATGCCTTTTCCACTTACAAGCAAGGTGTTGGTGTAACATATACACCCTATTTAAGTAAACTTGTAAACGATATCTTCTTAGGAAATTTAACTTACTTTAATCGACTCAATGAACGTAGTGCAGTAGCTGCAAGTTTCAGATATTTTAGTTTAGGAGATATTGAATTGAGAGAAACCGCAGATCAGGAACCTCTTATACAAAGTCCCAACGAATTAACGCTTGATGTTTCATACTCACTACGATTAAGTGATCGTTTCTCTATGGCGGTTGCCGGCAGATACTTAAGATCAGATTTAAAATTGCAAGTGGCCGATGAAGACGCTACAGCAGGAAGTTCTTTTGCAGTTGATATTGCTGGTTATTATCAGAGTGAAGAATTAACGTTCAACGAATTTGACGGTAGATGGAGAATGGGATTTAATTTCTCCAATTTGGGACCAAAAATAAAATATGACGATGTGGGCCAGGAAAACTTTTTACCCACAAATCTGGCACTGGGTGGTGGATTTGATTTTATCTTAGATGCCTTTAACAGAGTAGGTGTAACTGCCGAAGTTAATAAACTATTAGTTCCAACTCCTCCAGTGAGAGATGAAGATGGTAACGTGATAAGAGGACAAGACGACGATGTGACTTTCTTTAAAGGAGTGTTTCAATCATTTGGTGATGCCCCTGATGGGTTTAGCGAGGAATTGAAAGAATTTACCTGGGCATTAGGTGCTGAATATTCTTACCAGGATTCTTTTTTCTTAAGAACAGGATACTTTAATGAAAGTGAAGAAAAAGGTTCAAGAAAATTCCTTTCATTAGGAGCAGGATTTAAATACACATCCATTAATATAGATGTTTCTTATTTGTTTTCAACATCAAACGTAAGAAGTCCATTAGAAGGTACATTGCGATTTGGATTGACATTTAACTTTGGAGATAGTGATTATTATGTCGAATACTAATAATCTTAAAATTTAAATAGAATCCCGATTGCATTTTGCAAATCGGGATTTTTTTTCCTCAAAAATGAAATAATGTACTAGAGAACCCACCAAAATTTAAGCCATATGAAACAGTTGGAGATACAAACTAAGCTCACTATTTACAACTCAAAAGAAGCGCTTTCTGAAACTACTCGCTCCTTGTTTTTAGAAGCAGAAAAAGCCAGGGAACGAGCCTATGCTCCATATTCACACTTTAGAGTCGGAGCGGCTTTGTTGCTTGATAATGGTGAAGTTATAACCGGGAATAACCAAGAAAACGCTGCATACCCATCAGGGTTGTGTGCTGAGCGCGTTGCTGTATTTTATGCAAATGCACAATACCCTCAAAATAAAATTATTCAATTGGTAGTTACTGCACGTTCCGAAAAACAAGAAATAAAAGAGCCTATTTCTCCCTGTGGCTCCTGCAGGCAAGCAATTGCCGAATATGAAATAAAACAGAACCAACCCATTGAAATTTACTTTATGGGAGAAACCGGAAATATTTATAAAACAGATTCCATCAAAGAGTTGCTCCCGTTATTGTTTGATAAAAAACATCTTGATTAATAGCACAATCACGCTCAAAATTCAAAATCTCCTTTCAGAATTTAACTTTCAGTTATTTTTAAGTATGAGTACTTTTTTTATTACTAACTAAAGTAGTATTTTTGCCTTCCGGTGTTTTTGTGAAATACTTCAATAAATTTTGTTGACGAACAGCTAAATGAATCGTTGTGTTTCAAATTAGGATATTGTGCAATCAATATTTATATTTTAAAATTTAACTAAGAAAATTAACTAAAGTTTTCTATATAGATTCAGACAAATGAAAAAAATCACAAAGAAAACCTACCTGAATTGGTATGAAGAAATGCTCTTCTGGCGCAAGTTTGAAGACAAGTTGGCACAAGTATATATACAACAAAAAGTGAGAGGTTTTCTTCACTTATACAATGGTCAGGAAGCCATTCTTGCCGGTTCATTGCACGCGATGGATTTGACCAAAGACAAGATGATTACTGCATATAGAAACCACGTGCAACCCATAGGTATGGGAGTAGACCCAAAACGAGTTATGGCTGAACTATATGGAAAAGCAACCGGAACTTCTCAAGGCCTTGGTGGTTCGATGCATATTTTCTCTAAGGAACACCGCTTCTATGGCGGACACGGTATTGTGGGAGGACAAATACCTCTGGGTGCCGGTCTGGCGTTTGCCGATCAATATTTCAAAAGGGATGCCGTTACATTGACCTTCCTTGGAGATGGAGCTGCAAGACAAGGTTCACTTCACGAAACACTTAATATGGCTATGCTTTGGAAACTACCGGTTGTATTCTGTGTAGAAAACAATGGCTATGCAATGGGAACGTCAGTTGCCAGAACCGCAAACCACGTTGAAATCTGGAAACTCGGTCTGGGCTATGATATGCCTTGTGGGGCTGTTGACGCCATGAACCCTGTTAAAGTTGCTGAAGCAATGGATGAAGCAATAAAAAGAGCCAGAAAAGGAGAAGGACCTTCATTTTTAGAATTGAAAACATATCGCTACCGTGGTCATTCAATGAGTGATGCACAACTCTACAGAACTAAAGAAGAAGTAGAGGAGTATATGAAAATTGACCCTATAACACAAGTTCTGGATGTGATTCAAAAGAAAAAGTATGCGACCAATGAAGAAATTAAAGCCATCGATAAAAGAGTAAAAGAACGGGTGGCAGAATGTGAAAAATTTGCAGAAGAATCACCATTTCCTGAAAATAACATCATGTATGATACGGTATATGAACAAGAGGATTATCCGTTTTTAGCACATAAACCTGAATAAATTATGGCAGAATTAATCAACATGCCACGACTCAGCGACACCATGGAAGAAGGTGTGGTTGCAAAATGGTTAAAAAAAGTAGGAGATAAAGTTTCAGAAGGCGATATCCTCGCCGAAATTGAAACCGACAAAGCCACCATGGAATTTGAATCCTTCTATGAAGGAACATTGCTCCACATTGGCCTGGATGAAGGAGAAACAGCTCCTGTTGATACCCTTTTGGCCATCATTGGCGAAAAGGATGAAGATATTTCTGACTTAATTAAAGGAAAAGAAAAAGATTCAGATAAAAAAGAGGAGAAAGATTCCGGTAAAGAAAAATCTGATAAAAAAGATTCAGATGCTAAAGAAGAAAAATCTGAAACTGATGAAGAATCAGATGATGATTCAAAAGAAAACGAATCAAGTTCAAATACAGATATTCCTGAAGATGTTGAAGTCATCACTATGCCACGCTTAAGCGATACCATGACCGAAGGAACTGTCGCAACCTGGCTCAAAAAAGAAGGGGATGAGGTTTCAGAAGGTGATATTCTAGCCGAAATCGAAACCGATAAAGCCACTATGGAGTTTGAGTCTTTTTACACCGGCACATTACTGAAAATTGGAATTGGCGAAGGAGAATCTGCTCCGGTTGATTCTATTTTAGCTATTTTGGGGCCAAAAGGTACTGATGTTTCAGAATTAATGGAAAATCTGAAAATTTCAGAAGGTAAAAAGCAAACTACCACAAAACCCTCAGAAGAAAAAACAGAAGCAAAAGCCCCTGAACAATCCGAATCAAAATCCTCAGAATCAAAACAAGTTTCAACACAAACTTCAAGTTCAGGAGGAAGAATATTTGCATCTCCTTTGGCCAAAAAAATGGCTGAGGAAAAAGGCATCAACCTTTCCCAAGTAAACGGAAGTGGAGAAAATGGGCGCATTGTAAAAAAAGATATTGAAAACTACCAGCCTGGAGCCGGTTCACAATCATATACACCTGTGGGTGAGGAGCAGTTTGAAGAAGTGAAGAACTCCCAAATGCGCAAAACCATAGCCAAGCGTTTGGGTGAATCAAAATTTACTGCACCACATTATTACCTTACCATTGATCTCGACATGGACAACGCCATCGCTTCGAGAGCGGCAATAAACGAGATGAACGAAGGAAAAATATCATTCAATGATATGATAGTAAAAGCCAGCGCCATGGCTTTGAGGAAGCACCCAAGAGTAAACTCACAATGGAAAGGAGACACCACAATGATAGCCAAGCATATCCATATAGGAGTTGCTGTAGCAGTTGATGAAGGCTTGGTGGTACCCGTTCTAAAATTTGCAGACCAGATGAGCTTTTCTCAAATAGGTATCAATGTTAAGGAACTTGCGGTAAAAGCCCGGGATAAAAAACTAAAACCCGAAGAAATGGAAGGAAGCACGTTCACCGTTTCAAATTTAGGTATGTTTGGGATTAGAGAGTTTACATCCATTATTAACCAACCAAACTCAGCTATTCTGTCAGTAGGAGCCATTGTTCAAAAGCCTGTTGTAAAAAATGGTCAAATTGCTGTTGGAAATGTAATGACCGTAACACTCGCCTGTGATCATAGAACAGTTGACGGCGCTACAGGCTCGGCCTATTTACAAACATTAAAACAATTTATAGAAAATCCGGTGACCATGTTTGTGTAACAAAATGTATTTTAACATTAAAATCCCGTATATAATTAAGTTATTAACGGGATTTTTTTATTTTTAAGCGTAATTAAAACTTAATGGATAAACTAAATAGCGAGATGGCCAAAACTGCTGCTAAAAGAAATATAATCATAACAGGTACCAGTCGAGGAATTGGTTTTGAAATGGTTCAACAATTCGCAGAAGAAGGGCATAATGTTCTTTCGCTTTCGCGAAATGAAGTCCCATGCAAAAACTTACATTTAGAAAATGTTATGTCACTTTCTTGCGACCTTTCAAAGCAAGAACAAATTAAAGATGCAGTTACTTTTGTGAAAAACAACTGGACTCATGTAGATGCGTTGATTAATAATTCCGGCCTCATAGTGAATAAACCATTTGAAAGCCTTTCATCAAATGACTTTTTAGATGTCTATCAAGTGAATGTTTTTGGCTTAGCTGCCATTACTCAAGCAATTCTTCCCTTTATGCAAAAAGACGGTCACGTTGTGAACATCAGCAGTATGGGTGGGATACAGGGAAGTATGAAATTCCCCGGATTGGCTGCCTACAGTTCTGCTAAGGGTGCAGTGATAACACTCACTGAATTATTGGCTGAAGAGTATAAAGAAACAGGACCTTCGTTCAATGCCTTGGCATTGGGAGCCGTCCAAACTGAAATGCTTGAAGAAGCGTTCCCCGGTTATAAAGCACCACTCACAGCCCCTCAAATGGCAGAGTATATCAAAACTTTTGTGCTCACCGGACATCAGTTTTATAACGGAAAAATATTGCAAGTTTCAAGTAGTACACCATAAATGACCGAAATCCTTTCCAACTATATACCCGCACAAGCAGTTCAACCAACTTTTGAACTGATTAAAAAAAACAATGTGTATCTACAGATTGTCAACCAAAGGGTTACCAGACATGGAGATTACAGAAGACTTACAAATGGGCAACATAAAATTACAGTAAACGCCACTTCAAATAAATACAGGTTTTTTATAACCTTAATCCACGAAATTGCCCACCTTGAAGCATTTGAGACGTACGGAAGAAATATCAAACCTCACGGTCAGGAGTGGAAGCATACTTTCCAAAGATTAATGTTGCCGTTTATACATCCGGCAATTTTTCCTCAAAAACTTTTGCCTCTTGTGGCTAAACACTTCAAAAACCCAAAGGCAAGCAGCGATACTGATGCCAAGCTCGCTTTGGCACTCAAATATTACGACCCTGCCAACGATAAAAATTATATCTTTGAAATTCCTGAAGGTTCGTTGTTTAAAATGTATAACGGAAGGGTTTTTAAAAAAGGCGCCAAACGGGTCAAACGCTTTGAAGGTATTGAACTGGAATCAGGGAGAATGTATTTGTTCAATCCAAATGCAGAGGTGGAATTGCTTACTGAAAAAGGCTAAAAAAGATATTAACTAATCTATTGGGATTTGAAAAACAAAAACTATTATGCAGTACTAATGGCAGGTGGAATCGGTTCAAGGTTCTGGCCCGTGAGTACTGAGGAATTTCCGAAACAATTTCACGATTTGTTGGGCAGTGGTGACACACTCATTCAAAAAACTTTTAAAAGGCTGAGTGCCATTGTACCCAATCAAAATATACTCATTCTCACCAACGAGCGCTACAAAAACCTAGTGTTAAAGCAACTCCCGGAAGTCAAAGAAGACCAATTGATCCTGGAGCCGGCAATGCGCAATACAGCGCCGTGTATTTTACTTTCTGCTTTAAAAATCCAAAAGCAAAACCCCAATGCCGTCATGATGGTAGCTCCCAGCGACCACTGGATTGAAGATGAGAACGCTTTTAATGAAAACATTTCCACCGCTTTTGAAAACTGTAGCAAAAATAACGTGTTAATGACCTTGGGCATACAACCCACATTCCCGAATACTGGTTATGGGTATATTGAATTTGAAAAGACACCTGAGGAAATAAAAAAAGTACTTCGGTTTACTGAAAAACCGGATTATAGTACTGCAAAAACATTTTTAGCCGCCGGCAACTTTATGTGGAATGCCGGAATTTTTGTTTGGAGCGTAAAAAGCATTGTCAGTTCTTTTGAAAAATTTGCACCACAAATGCACCAATTGTTTCAGTCTGGCATCAGTAACTACAATACTTCAGAAGAGGAAACATTTATCAAAGAAAAGTATCCTTCAGCAGAAAACATATCTATAGATTATGCCATATTGGAGAAAGCAGAAAATGTGTATATGCTCCCGGCGACATTTGATTGGAACGATCTTGGAACATGGGGCTCCCTTTATGATAAACTCCCCAAAGATGAACAAAACAACGTGACAGTAGGTGCAAATGCACTATTCTTAGAATCAAAAAATAATATTATCCACACTGAAAAAGACAAACAAGTCGTGCTAAGTAATTTAATGGATTATATTATCGTAGATAATGGAAAAACACTTATTATTGTACCGAAAGAAAAAGAACAAGAAATTAAGCAAATGCGCGAAATTGCCTTGAAAAAGTTCAATTAATTGGATGAAACTATGGATACAAGCGAAACCAATTCTACAGAAAAATTAAAGAATAACGCCAAAGGTACCTTTGAAGGCATTCAAATATTTCTTTCAGAATTGCTGGATATACGCCATGATACTGATAAAGAGGAAACTGTAGAAACCATAAAGAAAGAAATTTCATTCAAAGGGCACAATGCCTGGATTTTGATTTTTTCTGTTTTTGTGGCATCCATTGGATTGAATGTAAGTAGCACTGCTGTTGTAATTGGTGCGATGTTAATTTCTCCTCTAATGGGACCAATTGTGGGGGTTGGACTTTCTGTGGCGATTAACGATGTTGATACTTTAAAACGCTCCCTTGTAAACCTTGGAGTAATGATTGGCTTGAGTATTCTAACAGCCTATTTATACTTTTTGCTTTCACCCCTAACAAAATTAACACCGGAACTGGAAGCCAGAACCTATCCCACGATACTGGACGTATTGATCGCTATTTTTGGTGGTTTGGCATTGATTGTTGCAAAAACCAAAAAAGGAACCATTGCCAGTGTCATCTTTGGTGTGGCAATTGCCACTGCCTTGATGCCACCATTATGTACTGCAGGATATGGACTTGCAGTAGGAAATTTTGAATATTTTGGGGGGGCATTTTACCTCTTTACCATCAATTCGATTTTTATTGCCTTGTCTGCTTTTGTTGTATCTAAACTGTTAGGGTTTCCATTGGTAAAATACGCCAATTCAAAGCGCCGTAAAAGAATAGCACAAATTGCCACAGCAATTGCTGTGATTGTAATGATTCCAAGCACCTTACTGTTTTGGAAACTTTTGCAGCAAGAGATTTTCTCAAGCAATGTAGATAATTTTATTACGGAAAACATAGTTTATGAAGATTCATACTTATTTCGTTATGATAGTAATTATGACAATAAAACAATCACGGTTTATTTGGGAGGTGAAGCTGTACCTGAGCCAGTTATCAATACCTGGCAAACAAAACTTTTAAACGATAAGGATTTTAAAGATGTAAGCCTTGAAATTAGACAAACAAAAGATGATACCGAGTTTTCTTCAACAAACTATGTGACACTTTCTGAGATGTTTTCTAAAAACCTTGAAACTCTGGAGGCCCGGGAAACAAAAATCAAAACTTTGGAAAACCAAATAAATAACCTTACAACAGGCGATATTCCCTTTGAAGAATTGATTAAGGAAATTAAAATTAACTACGAAGATTTAAGTTCAATATCATTTTCAAATACCTTGGTTTCCAATTTTCAGGAAATTGATACGATTCCGGTATTTACGGTTTCTTGGAATAGAAATGTTTCAAGACAACTTAAAAATACCAACAATGAAAAAATAAAAAATTGGTTGGAATTCAAGTTGAATAAATCAAATATTGAAATCAGGGAACAAAACGATTAAACTATTTTGATTCATTTTGCTGGGCGTCTCTAATTTTTTTAAACAAATCTGATGAATATACAAAGTCAGTAACAGCTTCATTGTCAGTTTTAAATATTTTGGTTTTATCTCCGCTCCACATCAATTTACCATCTTTTAGAAAAATTATTGTTTCCCCAATTTCCATCACTGAATTCATATCGTGTGTGTTCACCACAGTAGTGATATCATACTCTTGGGTTATTTCCTGAATTAGGTTGTCAATCACAGTAGCTGTTCTCGGGTCAAGCCCCGAATTGGGTTCGTCACAAAATAAATATTTTGGGTTGTTTACAATTGCCCTTGCTATCGCTACACGCTTTTGCATCCCACCTGAAATTTCAGCAGGTAATTTTTTGTTGACGTTCACTAAGTTTACCCTTTTTAAAACCTCATTGACCCTGTCAAGCATTTCAGGCTTACTTTTTTTGCTGAACATCAAAAGAGGAAACATAACGTTTTCTTCAATATTCATAGAATCAAACAAGGCTCCACCCTGAAAAAGCATGCCCATTTGCTTTCTCAATTCACTTTTCTCGTCTTTGTCCATATCCTGAATCGCAGTGCCTTCATAAATAATCTCTCCGGAATCCGGCTCAAATAGGCCAAGCAAACACTTCATAAAAACTGTTTTACCACTCCCACTTTGACCAATAATAATATTGGTTTTTCCTTTTTCAAAAGTGGTTGAAATACCTTTTAAAACCTCTTCGTCTCCAAAACTTTTGTGTATGTCTATAACTTTAATCATTAACCTAAAAGCATTTGAGTGATTATAAAATTAGCAAGAATGATCAAGACACTTGTCCAGACAAACGAATTGGTACTTGCTTTTCCAACTTCCAGAGCACCACCGGTCATATAATAACCTTGCCAGGAAGGTACTGTCGCCAAGATTATTGCGAATACAAAAGTTTTTATAAAAGCATAGACAATGTGAAAAGGCACAAAGTCTTCCTGAAGACCTAATGCAAAATCTGAAGCACTGCTATACCCCCCTTGAACAGCTGCAATCCAACCGCCAAATATTCCCATAGTCATAGAAATAATGATGATAAAAGGATAAAACAATAAAGCAATTATTTTTGGGAAAACGAGATAATTCAAAGAGTTGATTCCCATAACTTCCAATGCATCTATTTGTTCAGTAACACGCATAGAACCAATGCTTGAAGTAATAAATGAACCCACCTTTCCGGCCATTATGATTGAGATAAAAGTGGGGGCAAACTCTAGCAACACAGATTGTCTTGTTGCAAAACCAATCAAACTTTTTGGAACCAAAGGGTTGTCCATGTTAAGCGCAGTTTGAATAGCAATTACACTCCCCACAAAAAATGAGATAAACACAACAATGCCCAATGAATTGACTATTAAGTCATTAATCTCTTTAAAAATCAGGTTTTTTAATACAGATGTCTTGGTAGGTCTGATAAATACCTGTTTCAACATTATAAAATAAGACCCAATATCTCTTAAATACTTCATAAATTCATCCTATAATAACAGGAAATATACAATCTACCCCGGAATTAAAAACATTTTTTATCAAAAACTAGTTACTCAATTTATTATTGCTAAAGTAACAAAAATTATCGGTCAGGATTTAACTATTAAGTAAACTTTAGTTCAAACCTGCTTTGTACTTTTGTGGGAGAAAATTTTAATAATGAACAATCTTTTTTTCGCTTTTTTATGCACCCTTGTATTTTCTAACTTTTGTTTTTCACAAAACAATTCAGCTATATCTTCAGACAATGAGTCCTTATCAAATCCAAAACTTGTAGTAGGAATCGTAGTTGACCAAATGCGCTATGATTACCTTACACGATTTTATGACCGCTATGGAGAAGGGGGTTTTAAACGCTTGTTGAATGAAGGGTTTGAATTTAAAAACAATCACTTCAATTACATTCCCACTTATACCGGACCCGGTCACGCTTCAGTATATACCGGAACATATCCCGCAATTCATGGGATAATTGCAAACGATTGGTATGACAAAGAAATCAAACAAAGTGTTTACTGTGCTCAGGACGATGATGTCAATCCTGTAGGCACAACTCATAACGCCGGAAAAATGTCACCCCACCGGATGAAAACCACTTCCATCACAGATCAATTGCGACTTCATACACAACAAAAATCAAGAGTTATCGGAATCTCAATAAAAGACCGTGGTGCCATATTGCCCGCAGGCCACAGTGGTACTGCTTACTGGTTTCACGGCAAAAAAGAAGGAAACTGGATTTCAAGCTCATTTTATATGAAAAGCCTCCCGGCTTGGGTGCAGCATTTCAATACATCAAGCATAGCGGAAAGCTATTTGAATGATACCTGGAACACCTTATATCCCTTAGAAACTTATACTGAAAGCGGACCCGACTTATCTCCTTATGAAGACAAATTCAAAGGGGTGGAGAATTCGGTTTTCCCCTATGATCTTAAATCTTTAGCCCTTGATAACGGAAATTTTGATATCATAAAAGAAACCCCTTTTGGCAATAACATTACCACTGATTTTGCAATGGCAGCTATCGATGGTGAACAATTAGGAAAAAACAACATCACAGACTTTCTTGCCATCAGTTATTCCAGTCCTGATTATATTGGGCATACATTTGGTCCCAATGCAGTGGAGGTTCAGGACAATTACCTGAGATTGGATCTTGAAATAGAGCGGTTACTTAAATTTTTAGATATGGAAGTCGGAAAAAATAATTACCTGATCTTTTTGACGGCAGATCACGGGGCTGTTCACAATCCCAATTATTTACAGTCACAAAACATCCCGGCTGGGTTTTTTAATCGGTCTGATCTTGAAACCCAACTCAAAGAGTTCTCTGTCTATACTTTTTCTGTTGATCTCATTGAAAAAATTCAAAGCAATCAGGTTTTTTTAAATAAAGAAGCCTTGAAAACAAAAAACTTAAAATCGGAAGACGTTCAACAAACACTGGCAGATTTTATCCTGACTTATCCTCAAATAGATAAAGTATTTACAAGAAAAAATCTCGAGGGAAATACTTATAACCGTGATACAGGTTATTTAGTCCAAAATGGTTTTAACCAAAAACGCAGCGGTGATCTGGTTTTTGTTTTGGACCCGGCCGTGATATCCACATGGTATGAAAATGGAGGGACCACACACGGCAGCGGTTTTACCTATGACACCCACGTGCCACTTATTTTTTTTGGAAACGGCATCAAAAAAGGACACACCTATCAAAAATCTGAAATCACTGATATTACACCCACACTTTCGGCACTTTTGGGTATCGCAAGACCCAATGGTTCTACTGGCAGGGTGTTGACGGAGTTGTTTGAGTAAGTTTATAATTTTATCAAACCTATTAAATAAACTTATGCTTGATTTTTTCCCAACGCAATTTACGTATGAATGAGCCTTCATCTTTTGAAACAAGAAATTGAGAAGTGTTTTTTTTCGCTTTAAAATAACCATTAAGATAATCAAGTGTTAAAAATGGTTTTCCCTTTTTTAAAGCCAGCTTGAGAGAAGCAATTGTCGTTAACCAAAATCCATAACGCATTCGATAAAACGCTTCACCTTGTTTGTAGCGGGCGGTTTTATCATAGGTTTTTCCGGTGGGCTTTAAGTGTTTTACCAAAAGTGAAGCTTCCGTAATCACTTCCCAACCGTGAAATTGAGCCAAAAGCTCATCGGCCGTGTCCCATCCCATGGCAGGCTTTAACCCGCCAATGTCTTTAAAACACGCTTTTCGATAAGCTTTTAGTGCCCCGCGAACATGGTCTTTGTTGGTGAGGTTTTCTATCTCCCAACTACCGTTTTTATTAATAGTACAAAACCCTCCCGCCATACCGCACTTGGGATTGTTTGTAAAAATTTCAGCTATTTTTGCTAAATAATTTTCAGGAAAAATCAGGTCGGCATCAAACTTACAGATAATGTCATAATCATCGTCTAAGGTTTCAAACCCTTTGTAAAAAGCATGGATGACTTTGCTTCCTGGAAGGTGTTTATCTTGAGAAGTGATATTCACTAATTGTATAAAAGGAAACTTCTTAGTACAACGAGATATTACTTCCGAAGTAGCGTCTGTGGAATGGTCATCCACAACTACAATTTTCTTCGGAAGCAGTGTCTGGTTGGCTAAAGACATCAAAGTCTCCTGAATGTACTCGGCTTCGTTATGTGCCGGAATGACAATATAAAATTTCAATTCAGAAAGGTTCAAAAGTTCCTTCCAAAATTACGTATAATTTTAATTGCAACTCACATTGGGATTCCAGTCATAAAAAATACCACTGGGGTTTTCTGTTTCGGTCCAAACATGCAACGCCCAGATTTCAAGTTGTTCGTTTTGATGAAATTGCTGATTGAACAACAGGGGCGGTTCAGCATCGGCGGGATGAATTGCATAAGGCACAATGTATTCTACCCCTAAAAATTCCATTTCGTCATTCTCATCAGGATTAAAAAGAAGCACTTGGGGTTCCAGATGATTCACGC
Source organism: Planktosalinus lacus (assembly GCF_014640155.1). Lineage (GTDB taxonomy): Bacteria > Bacteroidota > Bacteroidia > Flavobacteriales > Flavobacteriaceae > Planktosalinus > Planktosalinus lacus. The sequence continues at coordinate 183,293 of NZ_BMGK01000003.1, forward strand.
GACCATCCATATATTCCAATCGGGCAAAGTGATGACCCATTCCGCCTTCAGAGGGATGCTCCACACAGCCTGACAAATCTGTATCCCATCCGGCGTTTGTAGCAGTGTTAAAATCAACGTAGGCTGCAGTTTCTGTCCGTACCTGGTTGATGAGGTAGTTGATCCAGTTATCACAACTTACAGTGGGGTTAAAGTCTTCAAAGATGCCGTTGGCGTTTTCTTTTTCAGTCCAAACGTGCAGTGCCCAAATACCCAACTCCTGGTTAGCATGAAATTCTTGATAAAATAAAACCGGAGGCTCTTCATCGGCAGGTAAAATTTCAAAGGGAACGATATACTCAACTCCCAGAAACTCCATTTCTTCATTTTCATTCATTGCATACAGCAAAACTTGTGGTTCAAGATGATTGACCCTTCCATCCATATATTCTAAACGGGCGTAGTGATGCCCCATACCACCGGCAGTAGGGTGTTCCACACAGCCTGACAGATCTGTATCCCAACCGGCATTCATCGCAGTGTTGATGTTGTTAAACGATGAAGTAGTGCTTTTTACTTCCTGTATCATTTGTGCTATATGCTCTTCTTCAGAAAGTTGAGGCGCGCTGTCATCATCATTTGAACAGGAATTAAAAATAAATAAGATTGTTAATAAACTTAATAATTTCAAATTTTTCATAATTGTTTGTTTTCGTTCAGTATTGGTTCTTTTAGTTTGTTGCCGGTGTAAATCGCTCCACAACATTTTCATAAGGCTCCAGTGTTTTTAAATAGTCATAAATAGCACTGATATCTTCGGTCTTCATATCTGCATACATTGCCCAAGGCATTAAAGTCTGGAATTCACCGGGTTTTACATCGGGAATCACATAGGTGGAATCTTCATATTTTTTAAATAAATGGATGAAATCTGTACGGCTGAGGTTTTTGATGCCCGTTTCATGAGGCGTGAGGTTAGGTGTTCTAAGAACACTGCCATCGGGAAACTGAAATTTTCGTCCACCACCACCTAAAGGACCTGTAAATTTTCCTTTTTCAAATTGGGTATGACACTCGGCACAGGCCGCTGCGGTAAACATATATTTGCCATAGGCAACACGATCTGTTTTTGGAGGTTTGGTTGAAAGTTCTGCTTCTTTGGGAAGGGTTCTTAAAATGAAATTAAAAGGAAAGTCTGCTTCCGATTTTGGGTGATTACTCTCCACGGGTTCCAATGTTCGTAAAAATGCAATCACAGCCTTTATATCTTCAGGGTCAAGTTTACCAAAATTGTGATAGGGCATCACGGGAAAAATAGGCTCACCATCGCGTTTTACTCCTGTAGTAATCAGCCTGAAGAGTTCACCATCTGTCCAGTCACCAATACCATGGGGAGTTATATTTGATGAAACAAACTTTCCGGGGAAACCCATGGATTGGTCGAAAATATCTCCACCCACAAATTCGGTTCCGGGTGTGGGCGGACCTGAAAACTTTGAGAAATCACGTTCAGAATGGCAGTCGGCACACATCATCACATGATATGCCAGATATTTGCCGCGCTCTATATTTTCAACAGAAGCCTCGACTTCAATATAAGGCGCATCGCTTACATTGGGAAGAGCAAAACGGACAAAGAGTACCGCAATGAGGAGAAGAACCCCTATAGTGCAAAGAAGATACCCTGCAATTTTTAATGTTTTTTTCATTGTAATGGGTTATTATGGTTATACAAAGATGAAGGTATAAACACTGTTTTTCCATACAAAAAAGGCAGTATCCCATATAAAAAATGGAAAATGAGGGGCTTTTATTTATACTATGCGGAAATCGCTAGGAGCTATTCCCGTGCTTTTTTTAAAAAAGTTACTAAAGTGAAAGGGTTCATTGAACCCTAAGTAAAGTGCTATTTCTTTGATGCTTCTGTCAGTAAATTTTAAATCGCGACGGGCATGCATCAATAATTGTTCTTTAATGAGATGTTTTGCTGTGACACCCATTACATTTTTGACATGTTGATTGAGATATTTTGATGAAATATGCATTGCATCTGCATAGTCACTTACCTTATGCCATTTGTGGTAATGTTTTGAAACCAGGTTTTTATATGTCAAAACTGTATTGAGTTCGTGTGAGTTTTGATCTTTATTGGGATTGATATTGCACTTGCTGTCACAATAAATCAAAATTGTTCTTAGGAGAGAAAACATCCCGTTTTCTTTATTTGGAATATTTGAGCCTGACATTTCATCAATCATTTCAAACATAGCCTGAACCCGCAAACCAATTTTTGGACTTAAAACAATTTTTGGTATTTGACCCATTGCATAATAGATCATAGCGTCTTTAATAATCAAGGGTTCAAAACCCAGTAAATCGAAATAGTCTTTGCTAAATTCCAATACCCAGCCACACATATTATGTTGACAATGGAGTTCAATATTTTTCTCTGGGATTGTAAATATGATTAGGTTTGGATAGCCGGAAATATCTTCACCATCAATTTTCACTTTATCCAAACCTTCAGAAAACCAAAATACCCTGTACACCTCATTAGAGGTTTTAAAGTTGATATCTTTTGTTAGTCTTTTTATATTTAAAATTCCTTTCATCTCAGCAATTACAGCTAGGTTTAAGTAAAGCGTTTGAGATTTAAAGATATAATAAATTATTTAAAATTGAAACAGTAAGGACTGAAGGACAGAAAGTTAATAATCTCTTAAAGGCATAAACCAAATAAAATCTCGGTGTAAAGAGCCTGAATAACGGGCGAACACCTATTTTCTTAACAGGGTCTGTGAAGGTGGTGGTTTGTTTTATTTCCCAACCCGTTTTTTCCAAAAGCCAATCAAATTACCAGGGTTCAAAAGGGTGAAAGTAACATCTCAAATTTTATCGATGACAAATTCTGAAATATAATGCTCTTTGTTTTTGGGTACAAAAAAGCAGTTTCTTATACCATCGTCTTTTGTTCTTTGGATGGTATTCACCTTTACCAAACCGTTTATGTTTTTTGACACTTTATGATTGTAAAAACTATAATCTAATTTCTTGAAAAAATTTTCTAATTTGTATTCTGTTGTGTTGAAAAGTGTTTCACAGATAACTATAGGTGTAAATTTTTTAATTTGTTCAAAGCCGGAGCTGAGAATATCTTCTTCTGTTCCTTCAGTGTCAATTTTTATTAAGTCAATGGTAGTTATATTTTGTTGCTTTATAAAGTAGCTTAAGGTTACACTATCTGTTTTATAGGAGATGAAATTCCTTGACGTTGTTTTGGTTCCTATATTATTTTCCCCAGATAATGTGTGTTTTAAATAAGGGTATTTATTGCTTTGGACTTCAAAAAATTCAATTTCACCTTTTTTTGATGAAATAGCTAATTTATGAGCATTGATTGCATTTTCAAAATTATTGAGGAAGATATTTTTCATTAAATAGGCAAAAGCACCATTTGCTGGCTCGATAGCATAAACTTTAATATTGATATTAGATTTTGTAGCAAGAAGAGAATAAAAACCAATGTTCGCCCCGATATCAATAAAACTGGAGATTTTTTTGGATAGTTTTTCAAAAATTTCTGAGTATTCAAAACCTTTATATCCTTTCCAAAAAAGTACTTGTGTTAGATAGCTAGTAGGGTTAGTCGAAATTTTTATAATGCCGGAATCTGTCTTACATTTCATTGTACCAGATGGTGGTATTTTTATACTATCGGGGAGGAGTCTTTTAAATGCTACATTTATGTTCCTAATACAGTAATTTATGTGGCTTTGATAAATTATTCTGTAGAATAGTGTTTGAAAACTCATTTAAAGGATTTGTAAAAGAAGGAATATTAGAATTGGTACACTACTGCATTGATGTTCATGCCTGCTCCAACACTTGCGAAAATGACATGATCTCCTGTTTTTACCTCGTGATTGCTCATTTTTTTTCGGGAAACCAAATCCAATAGGGTTGGTATGGTAGCCACGCTGCTGTTGCCCAATTCGCCAATGCTCATAGGCATGATATCTTTAGGCATTTCCATGTCATAAAGTTTGTAAAACCTCTGGCATATAGCTTCATCCATCTTTTCATTGGCTTGATGGATAAATATTTTTTTGATGTCAGATATAGAAACACCGCTTTTATCTAAACAGCTTTTCATTGCTAAAGGAACATTGGTCAAGGCAAAATTATAGACTTTTCTTCCATACATTTTTATGTATCTTATTTTGTCACTTTCTTGCTTTTGGTTGCTTCGGTCAAAATAGATGAAGTGCGCTTCATCCCTGGTATGTGTGACTGTTTCATGGGAAATTATACCACCAGATTCTTTTTTCTTTTGTAAAATGACAGCACCGGCTCCATCACTGTAAATCATAGAATCTCTATCATGCTGATCGATCACTCTTGATAATGCCTCAGCACCAATGATTAAACATGTTTCAGCTATTCCGGCTTTAATAAATGCATTGGCTTGAATTACTCCTTCCAGCCAACCCGGGCAACCAAAAAGCACATCATATCCAACACATCGAGGATTTTCTATCTGTAGTAAATGCTTTACCCTTGAAGCCAAACTGGGCACAGTGTCACTTTGATTGCTCAAATGTTTAACGTCTCCATAATTGTGTGCTACAATTATATAATTTATGGTTTCAGGATTAATTCCTGAATGAGCAATTGCTTTTTCTGCAGCAAAAAAAGCAATGTCTGAAGTGACGAGATTTTTTTCAATGTATCTTCTTGCATTGATTCCTGTAATCGCTTTAAATTTTTCAATAATTACAGGATTGGGGTCTTTGATTTCAGAACCATCTTCATTTAAAAAGCGGTTGGAAATAAAAGACTCATTGGTTGCAATTGTATCAGGAATATAACTTCCTATTCCCGTTATTTTCACGGTTGCGTCCATAGGGATTTTAATTTTGGTTCTAAGTTACTAATTAATCAACAAAATGCCTTAAGATTTAATAATATTTAATAAAAATTAAGCCTAATTTAATATATAAGTATTTAAAATTCAGATTTTTAAAAAAATAAAGTGCTTTTTGTTAATTTTCAAAAAGCACTTTTCAAAATACTATTTTATCTCTATTTAAGCATCCATATAATCTTCAATGGGTGCACAGGTACAGATCAGATTCCTGTCTCCATAGGCCTCATCAACACGTCTGCAACTAGGCCAGAATTTATTATCAGAAATAAAATCTAATGGAAATGCTGCTTGCTCCCTTGTATAAGGAAAATCCCAAGTATCCGTAGTTAACATTTGCAATGTATGGGGAGCATTTTTCAAAACATTGTTCAAATTGTCAGATGTGACTTCATTGATTTCTTTTCTAATGGAAATCATCGCATCACAAAAGCGGTCGAGCTCCGCTTTACTTTCACTTTCCGTGGGTTCAACCATCAAGGTTCCGGCAACCGGAAAGGAAACCGTGGGTGCATGAAAACCATAATCCATCAAGCGCTTGGCAATGTCTACCACTTCTATTCCATTTTGTTTAAACGGACGACAATCCAAAATCATTTCATGAGCTGCCCTGCCGCATTCGCCGGTATATAAGGTTTCATAATGCCCTTTCAAACGCTCTTTCATATAATTGGCATTTAAAATAGCATATTCAGTGGCTTTTTTAAGCCCCCTCACACCCAGCATCCTGATGTAAGCATAGGAAATCAAACATACCAGTGATGAACCATAAGGGGCCGAAGATATTGCTGTAATCGCTTTTTCCCCTCCCGTTTTGATGATGGGGTTTCCGGGAAGGAAAGGGGCGAGTTGCGGGGCCACACAAATAGGCCCAACACCCGGTCCGCCACCGCCATGTGGGATGGCAAAGGTTTTATGTAAATTAAGGTGACACACGTCTGCGCCAATTGCTCCTGGATTGGTCAATCCCACCTGGGCATTCATATTGGCACCATCCATATATACCTGTCCACCGTTGTCGTGAATAATTTCAGTTATTTCTTTAATAGCCGCCTCATATACCCCGTGCGTAGAGGGATATGTTACCATCAGGCATGAAAGATTGTCTTTGTATGTCTCTGCTTTTTCTCGTAAATCATCTACGTCAATGTTACCTTCTTCAGTTGATTTTGTAACAACCACTTTCATACCCGCCATTACAGCGGATGCCGGATTGGTGCCATGTGCAGAGGAGGGAATGATACAAACGTTCCTGTGGTAATCACCATGGGATTCGTGATAAGCCCTGATGACCATCAAGCCGGCAAATTCACCTTGAGCACCTGAGTTGGGTTGAAGCGAAGTTGCAGCAAAACCGGTAATCTCCGTCAAGTAATCTTCGAGGTTTTTTAAGACAGTTTGATAGCCTTCAGCCTGATTTGTCGGGACAAAAGGATGCATATTGCCCCATTGTGGGTCACTTAACGGAAGCATTTCTGCAGCCGCATTCAATTTCATGGTACAACTTCCCAAAGCAATCATCGAGTGGTTTAATGACAAATCTTTACGCTCCAGTTTTTTGATATAGCGCATCATATCTGTTTCAGATTGATAGGTGTTGAATATTTCGTGTGTAAGGAAATCGGTTTTTCTGATAACGCTTTCAGGTATGGCTTTGCCTTCAGTTAAAGAATCTACTTCAAAGACGTCTTGCGAGGTCGCTTTCGCGAAAATAGCAATGATTTGATTGATATCGTCTATCGTGGTCGTTTCGTTTACCGAAATTACAACCGTGTCAGCATCCGGATAGTAATAATTGACTTCGTTTTGTTCTGCAATGGTTCTTACTTTTTCGGCGTCAGCCTTTAACTGAATCGTGTCAAAATAAGTCGCATTGGTTTGTTTTATTCCCAGCTTTTCAAGAACTTTAGCAGTAGTGAAAGCTGTATTGTGCACTTTATCGGCTATATATTTCAATCCTCTGGGGCCGTGATAAACGGCATACATGCCGGCCATCACCGCTAATAAAACCTGAGCAGTACAGATATTTGAAGTAGCCCGGTCACGCTTGATGTGCTGCTCACGGGTTTGCAAAGCCATACGCAGGGCACGGTTGCCGTCTGTATCTTTGGTCACCCCGATAATCCTTCCGGGAATGTCACGTTTGTAAGCTTCTTTAGTAGCAAAAAAAGCTGCGTGAGGTCCGCCATAGCCCATGGGGATCCCAAAACGCTGAGTGGTTCCCACAACAACATCTACGCCCATTTCGCCGGGAGCTTTTAATTTTACGAGACTTAAAATATCTGTAGCAACGGCAATTTTAATGAAAGCTGATTTTGCCTTTTCGATAAAGTCTGCATAGTCATAGACCATCCCGCTTTTTCCGGGATACTGAAGCAAACAGCCAAAAAAATCTGTCGAAAAGTCAAAATCCTTATGACACCCAACAACCAATTCTATTCCAATGGGAATGGCCCTGGTTTTTAATAAAGAGATCGTTTGAGGTAATACTTCTTCCGAAACAAAAAACTTAACAACGCCGTCTCTTTGTTGTTGACGGTCACGCACGGCAAATAACAACGCCATCGCTTCTGCCGCCGCGGTCGATTCATCAAGAAGGGAAGCGTTTGCCAGTTCCATTTTGGTCAAATCAGAAACCATAGTTTGAAAGTTCAAAAGGGCTTCGAGACGTCCCTGTGCAATCTCTGCCTGATAAGGTGTGTAAGCTGTATACCAACCCGGGTTTTCAAGGATATTTCGTTGAATTACCGGTGGCATGTTTGTATTGTGATACCCTAAACCAATATAGGTTTTAAATATTTTATTTTTATTTGACAGATCACCAATGTGAGCAAGGTATTCCTGCTCTGAGAGGGCGCGTGGCAAATTCATTTCTTTTTTAAGGATAATATCGTCGGGGACGGTTTCATAGATGAGTTGGTCTATAGAATCAACACCTATGGTTTGAAGCATATCAGCCACATCGTGTTCTCTGGGACCTATGTGTCTTAATGCGAAAGAATCTGTATTCATAAAGATATGATTTTAAGGACGCAAAAATACGATTTTAAAGTTGAAATTTTTATGACGAAAAGCATAGAATTCCATTAATTTTTCAACTGAAAGAATGGGTTATGAACAAGATGCCTATTTTTGTTTTATGAATGTTTACAGAATTCTTTTCAACTTCTATATTCAGAGCAGTATTCATGTTGCACTGGCCATAGTATCGTTAACATTACTTTCCGGAACTTACTTAAACATAAGGCCAGACTTTTATTTGATGGGCTTCGTCTTTACAGCAGCTATTACCGGATACAATTTTGTAAAATATGCGGGTATTGCCAAATGGTACCACCGCCGTTTAACAAACAGCTTAAAAACCATCCAGCTATTCTCCTTGTTTGCTTTTTTTGCCATGGTTTTTTTCTTTTGGCACCTGCCGGTTTCTATCCAGTTTATCGCAGTAATTTCAGGGCTTTTGACATTGCTGTATGCCGTTCCGCTAAAGCGAAAATGGAAAAATTTCCGCTCCATCCCCGGAATGAAACTGGTTTTAATCGCCCTTGTTTTGGTTTTAACCACAGTATTAATGCCAGCTTTTTACGGAGAAACCGATATAGAGAGTACTATCTTGCTTTTGTGTTTGTTGCGGTTTTTTTGGGTGATTGTATTAATTCTGCCTTTTGAAATAAGGGATATGCGTGTGGATGCTATTTCATTGGTAACAATACCGCAACAATTGGGGGTTTTTAAAACCAAACTTTTTGGAAGCGTCCTCTTGGGGAGTTTGGCTTTGGCTGAAATTTACTTCCATACATTATTCAATAATTCCCTTTGGGTTGTTTTCGTTATCCTTTTTGCAACAAGCCTCACATTGTGGTACAGCAGTGAAAAGCGGTCTTTTTACTTTACAGCTTTCTGGGTGGAAGCCATTCCCATTGCCTGGTTGATTTTGGAGTTGGTATTTTAAGAATTTGATGTAGTATCTGCCAGTTTTTCTTTCATTTTTGTTTTTTGATCTTTGGTGAGGCAATGCAGTTCATCAGATTTAAGAAGACCGGTGAGCCTTTTGTTTTTAACAGCATAAAAGTGACAAAGCCTGCAATATAAATTGTGGATTTTAAAAGTGAGTTTTTCCCAAAAAGTGGCTTCACCATATTGTGCTTTGTCAATGCGGTGTGCAGCTTCTTGACAGCTAATGAATAACTTGTTCTTCATTGTTTAATTTTTAAACCAGTCGTCTTGTAAACATTGCATTAATTGGACCCTGGCGCGGTGTATGATCACCCAAAGGTTTGACGCAGTAATATCGTGTTCCTTACAAATCGTTTCAGTTTCCTGTTCTAAAATGGTCTTCTGCTTGAAAATTTCTGCTTGTTTTAAAGGGAGTTTTTCCAGGCAAATTTCAATGGCAAGACCAAGCTCCTTGTTTTCAAGATGGGATTCCGCATTCATTGTTGTGTTATCTTCTACTTGCTCTTCCAGCCAGTCACCTTCTTGATCTGCAGCATTACTGTAGTCCATTCTCACTTCTGCCTGCCCTTTTTTGGAATTGTTTTTTCGGTACTGATCAATGATTTTTCGCTTTAAAATGGAAGTCAGCCAGGTGCGCTCCGTGGCTTCACCCTTAAAGTTTTTCATCGACTTTAAGCCGGCAACAAAGGTTTCCTGCACCAGTTCTTCAGCGATATAAGTATCATTCACACGTGTAATAGCATAATTGAACAGGTAATCTGCATAGCGATCTACCCATTGAGCGGTATCTATCTTATGTTTGGATGACTCCACAGCTTTTTTTATGTAAATGTAGAAATTTTAACCTTAACGCATCTATAATTGCATCAAGGAACACAAGTATTAATCTTTTGAAACCAAACCGGCTCTTACTAAAAGTGCCTCAGGATTAGGCTCTTTTCCGCGGAAGCGTTTATACAACACCATCGGGTGCTCAGTACCGCCTTTGGAGAGGACGTGTTCCTTAAATTTTGCTGCCACCTCTATATTGAAAATCCCTTTTTCCAGAAAGTAGGCAAAAGCATCAGCATCCAGCACTTCAGCCCATTTGTATGAATAGTACCCGGAAGAATATCCTCCCTGAAAAATATGAGAGAACGAGGTGCTCATACAATTTTCAGGGACATCTGGATAAAAGTTGGTGCCTTCAAAGACTGCTTGTTCTATTTCCTTTACAGATTTATTTGTGTGTGGCGACCCGCCACCGTGCCAGGCCATATCGAGAAGACCAAAACTCAACTGTCGCAACGTTTGCATCCCCTCCATAAAGGTGGCCGATGCTTTTATTTTTTCAATGAGTTCCATCGGGATGGTTTCGCCGGTTTCATAGTGTTTGGCAAAAAGCTCCAAAGCTTCTTTTTCATAACACCAGTTTTCCATCACCTGACTGGGAAGCTCCACAAAATCCCAGTAAACTCCAGTTCCCGAAAGACTTGGATACCTTGTATTGGCCAGCATCCCGTGCAGTGCGTGGCCAAACTCGTGGAACAAAGTGGTCACTTCGTTAAATATCAGTAGAGACGGTTTGGTTTTGGAAGGCTTTGTGAAATTGCAAACGATAGAAATATGCGGACGCTCATTTTTTCCTTCTTTTACATACTGAGGTTTGTAAGAAGTCATCCAGGCCCCGTTGCGTTTTCCCGGCCGTGGATGGAAATCTGCATAAAACAGGGCGACATCGAGTCCTTTGGTATCGCTTACGCGATAGGTTTTCACATCTTCGTGATATTTGTCAACATCAAAAACTTCGGTAAACTTTAATTGAAACAAGCGTTCGGCGATTGTAAATGCACCATCAATGACATTTTCAAGCTTGAAATAGGGTTTTAACTTTTCTTCATCGAGGTCAAAGCGTTCTTGTTTTAATTTTTCAGTGTAATATGCACTGTCCCATTTTTGAAGGGTTTCTATTTCATCTATCTTTCTCGCGAAAGCGGAAAGTTCATCAAACTCCCTTTTAGCAGCGGGTTTTGCTTTTTCTAGCAACTCTTCAAGAAAGCTTTCCACTTTTTGAGGACTTTGAGCCATGCGTTCTTCGAGGACAAAATGGGCGTGGGTGTCATAACCCAACAATTCCGCTCTTTGATGACGTAATTTGACAATTTCCAATACATTTTTTTGGTTGTCTAGTTCGTCATTCTGAAAGCTTTTGGCACCAAAAGCAAGGGACAGTTTTTTGCGCAATTCCCGATTGTCGGCATAGGTCATAAACGGGATATAGCTGGGATATTGCAATGTGAAGATCCATCCATTTTTGCCCATTTCTTCAGCGGTTTGTTCCGCTGCTTCAATGGCGTGGTCTGGCAGTCCGCTCAGGTCTTTTTCATCAGTGATGTGGAGGGTGTATTTATTGGTTTCGGCCAACACGTTTTCACCAAATGTGAGTTTCAATTTGGCGAGTTGCTTGTCTATGTCCCGCAATTGCTGCTTTTTGTCTTCGGGCAGGTTGGCACCGTTACGGGCAAAGCTTTTGTATTTTTTTTCTAAAAGGGTTTGTTGCTCGGGAGTAAGGTCAAGTTGATTTTTGTTTTCATAAACCGTTTTGACCCTTTTGAACAGAGCTTCGTTTAAAGTAATATCATTAGAGAATTCAGAAAGCAAAGGCGAAACCTCCTGAGCAATTGCCTGGATTTCATCATTGGTCTCCGCCGAATTTAAATTGAAAAAAACACTCGAAATGCGATCCAGTTGCTGCCCGGTAAACTCCAGAGCTTCGATGGTGTTCTCAAAAGTAGGAGCTTGTGCATTTGATGTGATGGCATCAATTTCGGCTTTGGCAGTTGCGATGGCTTGTTCAAAAGCAGGTTTGAAATGGGCATTTTTTATTTTGGAAAATGGGGCGGTATCGAAGGATTGTAGTAACGGGTTTTGCATGGTTCAATTTTTTGAAGAACAAATTTACAAAACCTCTTTTCGAAATGCATTAATGATATGACAAATTTAACCCCCTCAGGTTTTTGAACTCTGGGAGGGTTGATATTCCATAATTTTTGAATCCTTAGAGGGTTTAAGATTTTTTCTCTTTTGGATCTCGCTTGTGTTTTTTAAGACATTGCATAAGCATCCATTCAATTTGCCCATTCGTACTACGAAACTCATCTGCTGCCCATTTTTCAATTGCATTCATCATATCTTCATTTACACGAAGTGCAAAGGGTTTCTTTTTTGACATAGTTATCGATTTTTGTACCTCTAAAAAATGCTTTCCGAAAAGACGGTTGCAAAAGAGGCCGATTTCCAACCGTCACAAGGTGTTTGTTTTACGATTCTTTGATTGCTGATTAAATTGACAATTTTTTTGATTTTGCTATCAATGGTTTAGAGTTCCTGCATTGACCACAGGAGTTGCGTCTTTGTCACTACACAGTATTACCATCAAATTGCTCACCATAGCTGCTTTTCTTTCTTCGTCTAAGGTTATGATTCCTTTTTTGCTGAGTTCATCCAACGCCATTTCGACCATTCCCACGGCACCTTGCACAATTTTGTGACGAGCAGCAACTATGGCAGTGGCTTGCTGACGTTTCAGCATGGCATTGGCAATTTCCTGAGCATAGGCCAAATAACCAATACGCGCTTCCAAAACTTCAATACCGGCAATCGACAAACGTTCTTCCAGTTCTTTTTCAAGAGCCTCGCTTACCTCATTAACGCTGGAACGTAATGTAATATCTTCATCTAAACCTTCGTCAGCAAAATTGTCATAGGGATACATACTGGCTAATTTCCTAACCGCAGCATCGGTTTGAACCCTTACAAAATCAACATAATTGTCCACATCAAAGGCAGCCTTATAGGTATTCTCCACACGCCAAACCAAAATAGTACTAATCATCACCGGATTGCCTAATTTATCGTTGACTTTTAAACGTTCACTGTCAAAATTACTGGCACGAAGCGAAATTTTCTTTTTAGTATAAAATGGATTTACCCAATAAAACCCATTCTTTTTAACTGTACCTATATATTTACCAAACAGGAGCAATACACGAGATCCGTTGGGCTGCACCATCACAAACCCTGCTAACATGAAAATAGACAATACAATAAGAAAAACAAACCAAGGAGACTTAGTAATAAAAATACCGGCAATACTTACAATGAGCAAAGCCAAATTAACAAACAACATTAGATACCCGTTAGCAGGAATAATAATTTTTTCTTGAGTCATGACGATTTAGATTTAAAAGTGATACTATTATGATATCACAAAGATATCAAAAAATAATTAATGACATGGAAAGAAATGCTTTTTTATTATTTAGGGACATTTTACAAATAGCTGTTTAAAAAATGTAGAATGATAAAAAATTCAAAACCTTCTCAGTCCCAAAGCCTAGGGATAAAACATTGATAGATTTGTTAGTATATTAAAACTCAAACCCCTTAATCGCTTCATTCGGTGCAATAATGTTGTAGCTCTCCCAAAGCACCGGTTCATATTTTTGAATAACTTCAACAATTGCTTTTTGACTTTTGGGAGCCGCGTTGTAATCTTCGTCGGTAATGCGGCGACTATCGACAATCAGCAGTTCCTGTCGCGAACCCACATTGGTTTCAATGGTAAAATCAAGCTTGATGTCCATTCGGTCTCTGCGTGGGGCATTTTCTTTAAAACTAAACGACCGCCCAAAATAAATGTAATTGTTGGTATGGTTTTGAATGTATTTTGGAAAGTATTTATCCCCGGTTTTCTGATAAATAATAATCCCGGAATTAAAATCCTGAACATACTTAATTCCCAGTAAAAACTTATAATTTGCCTTTTCAGCCACCTTTTTTTCGGCCAGTTCATAATTCATTTTTAAAACCGCATACGTATCTGCCGAAACATAGAGCGTACCTTGATAATTGGCTTTCCGTTTTCTGGGCTTAAAATTCAATACATATACCATTTCATCCTGATAACCGGTGACATCGGTAAGGGTGTAATTGTAGTTTTCAATTTCAGATAGAAATTGGTATTCGTTGCTTTTGCTCAGGTCGGCTGAGGAAAGCAAACTCTTAATATTGTTTTTAACGTTGGAATCAGTTGTGTCTTTTTCGGAGAACAGGTTTTCGGCTTTTTCAAATTTGAATTCATCATCAATGGGCAGGATACCGCTTTTTACTTTAAATGTACTTTCAGTTTTTATTTTATCACCCAAAAGTTTGATCACCTTTTCCTGAAGGTTTTCCAGCGAAGTGTTTTCTTCACGGTTGATGAGTTGGGTGGTTTTTTGTTCATTCACTTTAAGTTTATCACCGTTGATACTGACTTCAGAATAGTTATCAAAATAAATTGAGGTGGTTTTGTCGCGAATCTGCTTTGAAAAATTCTGAATTTCCCGGTTGAATGCTTTCACGGCATCTTTGTCTGTAAAGTCGGCTTTTTTGAGTTTGAGCTCAAAATCTTTTGGTGTGTTGCTGATACCGGTTCGGCTAAAGGTGTTGAAATGCATCAGGTCGTTGCCGTAATTTTTGGACTTGTTTTCAACCACACGTTGCATAATCATCAGAGGGTCGGTATTTCTATTGACTAAGTATATACTTTTGAGTTCGTCAATTTTTTCTTCCAAATAAATGGTGCTTAAATCAAAATTTTTCAACACAAAACTTTTCGAGTCATAACCCATGCTCGAAAATTTAATAGAATCTGTTTCCGAAAAACGATGCGTTTGGATATTAAAAACACCTTCATCATTGGTAATGACACCATATTTATCACTGATTTGGACAGTGGCAAAGACCAAGGGTTCTTTGGTTATTTTGTCAAGTACGATTCCGGTTAAAGTCTGGGCTGTTGAAAGCTGAGCTATTAAGAGGAAAAGGGATGCTGCTGAAAGTGATTTGAAGAATTTCATCATTGATAATGGTTGATTTACAGCAAAGATGACGAAAAAGGAAAGGAAATGTTACAGGTTATTTTTTCAGCTTCTTAGCTTTCTCCAAAACTGACAGTTTCAATCCTTCTTTGTAGGCTACGATTTTATCGAGGACACATTTATCAGCACTTCCGATAATTTGTGCGGCAAGAATACCTGCGTTTTTTGCACCATTGAGTGCAACTGTTGCCACGGGAACACCACCCGGCATTTGTAAAATAGAAAGTATGGAATCCCAGCCGTCAATGGAGTTACTGGATTTTACGGGAACACCAATCACCGGTAACGGACTCATAGCAGCCACCATACCCGGAAGATGTGCAGCACCGCCGGCTCCCGCAATAATGACTGAAATACCACGCTTGTGGGCGTTGGTGCTGAAATCTACCAGTTTTTCAGGAGTGCGGTGGGCAGAGACGATGTCCACTTCCACTTCAATGTCAAATCCTTTTAAAATATCAACGGCTTCCTGCATTACAGGCAGGTCGCTGTCGCTTCCCATGACGATGGCTACTTTACTCATTTCGGGTTCAAGGTTTAAAGTTCAATATTCAAAGTTACCTATTAATTTTAAATTTAGTTGTGATTTGTTCTGCTAACTGCTACTGACCACTTGAATAGAATCCTTCACCTCCTCAGCAATCTTTCTGGCTTCGGTGATATCTTCATTCACTATGGTGACGTGCCCCATTTTTCTATAAGGGCGGGTTTCTTTTTTGCCGTAAATGTGCGGTGTAACGCCCGGCATGGCCATGATTTTTTCGATGTTTTTATAAACCACTTGCCCGGTGTGTCCTTCAGCGCCTACTAAGTTGACCATAATTCCGGCCACTTTGCTGTCGGTGTTGCCTAAAGGTAAATCTAAGATTGCCCGTAAATGTTGCTCAAACTGATTGGTATAACTGGCTTCAATACTATAATGTCCACTGTTGTGGGGTCTTGGAGCCACTTCGTTAACGATGATATCGTCGTCTTCGGTTTGGAAAAGTTCGACAGCCAACAAACCAACATGTTCAAATGCTTTGGAGACTTTCATGGCCACTTCCCGGGCTTTTTCCGTGACAGCGTTATCAATTCGTGCGGGACAAAGCACATATTCCACCTGATTGGCGGTGTGATGAAATTCCATTTCCACTACAGGATAGGTTTTGATTTCACCGGAAACAGAACGGGCAACAATCACCGCTAGTTCGTTTTTAAAGGGAATCAGTTTTTCAGCGATGCACTCGCCTTCAGCAAGCGGAATCAAATCTTCAGCATCACGGATGATGTTCACACCTTTTCCGTCATAACCACCGGTAGCACTTTTCCAGACAAAAGGATAGTGCAGTTCCTTGCGCACAAGGGCTTCCTGAAGGCTGTATTTGTCCTTAAAAAGGATAAAAGCCGCCGTGGGAATTTGATGGTCTTTATAAAATTGTTTTTGAACAGCTTTACTCTGAATATATCTCAGGGTTTTCGACGATGGATATACTTTTACGGCTTCGTTTTCAAGTTTTTCCAGAGCTTCAACATTCACGCCTTCAATTTCAAAAGTGAGGACATCCACATCTTTTCCGAAGTTATAAACGGTTTCATAATCCATCAAATCTCCCTGAACAAATGTGTTGCAGGCAATTTTACAAGGTGCTTCAGCACTGGGGTCAAGCACTTTGGTGGCGATGTCATATTTTCGGGTTTCATAGAGCAACATTTTGCCCAATTGACCACCGCCAAGGATGCCTAAAGTGAAATTGGATGAGAAATAATTCATAGGAAATTTCGGTTTGCGCAAAGATAAGTAAAAGGAATTTTAAACTGGTTTGCGTTATAATTTAAAGTGTATTCAAATGTAAATTTTCCTTTCATTTAAGAGAAAATAAATTATTTTTTTTACGCTGTATTTTGAATCAAAAAATTTCATTCCTTTGATAGAATCTAACCAATAATATTTATGATTTTTCCAAAAACGGAATTGCGTTTTATAAGCAAACAAATTGGCTACGGTGTAGTGGCTACAGAATTTATTCCAAAAGGCACAATTACCTGGGCATTAGATGCTTTAGACAGGGAATTTACGCCTCAGGAAGTTTCCAAAATGGATCCCAAATACCAAAAAATCCTTGACTTTTATACCTATAGAAACAACCGCGGAAACTTTGTGTTTTGCTGGGATTTTGGCCGTTATGTCAATCACAGTTTTAATGCCAACTGCATCAGCACGGCCTATGATTTTGAAGTGGCGATTCGCGATATCCACCCGGGAGAGCAATTGACCGATGATTATGGCTACCTCAACATAACAGAACCTTTTGAAGCCGAAGACGAAGGCACCGAACGAAAAATTGTTTACCCCGATGATTTGGTGCGCTATCACAAAGAATGGGATGAAAAAGTGAAAGCTGTCTTTCCATTGATTACGGAGTTAAATCAGCCGCTTCGGACTTATATTTCTGAAGAAGTCTGGCAGAAAGTTGAAAAAATTGCTTCCGGTAAAGAGAAAATGCTTTCCATCCTGAGTTGTTATTTTGAAGAAAATAAACTGGAATTAAACAAATCAAAGTAAATTAAACTGGCTTGCTTTTCTCAATGAACCACTGTTTCAATTCAGGTAATGCAATTTCTTCAAAATGATTGATTACTTTGTCTGCAAGCGCATAATCCTGATTTTTTGAGTGGATGCTGTCATAACCAACACAAGCGATGTTTGCAGCTTTAGCGGCGAGAATGCCATTTGTGGAATCTTCGATGACGACACAATGGTGCTTTTCTTTTTCGGCAGCCTGAGCGGCTTTTATAAAAATTTCAGGATGTGGTTTTGAGGCTTTTAAATCGGCACCACTTAGTTTTTCTTTAAAGTAGGGATTCAAATTAAAACGGTCAAAAACAGCATTGATGGTTCCCATGGAAGCAGAAGAAGCTAAAACCAAAATGAGTCCATTTTCATAATACTCCACAATGCGTTCTTGTACACCTGAAATAAGCGCCAGGTCAGGGTCATTAATAAATAAATCCTGAAATTTAGACCGCTTGTGCAAGACCAGTTCCTGAGGATTAACAGCCAACTGAAAATGCTCACACAATTGCCTGCAGACTTTTAGAGTGGATTGACCGGTAAAGCTGTGGTACATCGCGTCTGTTACCTCCAGGTTTCTGTCATAAAACATTTGAAAATAGGCTTTGTGGTGCAGTGGTTCTGTATCTACTATCACTCCATCCATGTCAAATAAGACTGCTTTTAATGACATAAAAAGATTTTTGGCAAAAGTAAAAAAACAACAGCTTCATCAAAGAGTCTTTTAACAAAAAGCTTTCCTATAAATATCATAATTTCTTAGCATCTTTCAGCCATTTTTGGTATTATAGCTTTTTAAAAATGAATTATGTTTGAGGCCCGCGAAATAAAAAATCTTACCAAATTTCGAAAAGAATTGCACGCACACCCCGAACTCTCGGGTGAAGAAAAAGAAACGTCCAAAAGAGTACTTGCTTTTTTGGAAAAATGCAAGCCTTCTCATATCATTTCATCAATAGGTGGTTATGGTGTTGTAGCAGTTTTTGACAGTGGAATAAAAGGCCCAAATGTTTTGTTTAGAGGGGATATGGATGCGCTTCCCATTGAGGAAATCAATGATTTTGATTACCGCTCCAAAACAAAAGGGGTTTCCCATAAATGTGGTCACGACGGGCACACAACCATGCTATTGGGTCTTGCAAAACTGCTTTCTAAAAATCCTCCAAAGGAAGGAAAAGCGTTAGTACTTTTTCAACCGGCGGAAGAAATTGGAGCCGGTGCGGCAGCAGTCTTAAGAGATGAAAATTTTATTTCCTTAAAGCCCGATTGGGTTTTTGGATTGCACAATCTTCCGGGATATCCCTTGCACGAGGTTGTTGTGAAAGAAGACTCCTTTACCGCTTCAGTAACGAGTATTGTGATTGATTTCCACGGAAAAACAACGCACGCTGCCGAACCTGAAAACGGCATCAACCCCGCGATGGCGGTTTCTGAATTGGTTTTACAGGCATCATTATGGTCAAACAACCTGCCGGAACGCGACGATTTTGCAGTAGTAACACCCATTCATATTGAGTTAGGAAGTAAAGCCTACGGAACATCACCCGGAGAGGCTACCGTTGGTTTCACTATCCGCACCTGGACAGAAACAGAAATGAAAAAGCTACAGGAAAAAATGGAAGTTTATCTGGTTGCTTTGGCCAAAAAATACCGGCTCAAATTAAAATATAAATACACAGAAGATTTTAAAGCCAATGATAACAATGCTGAAGCAGTTGAAAACATTACTACAGCTGCTAAAAACCTTAAATTTAAAGTAACTGAAAGAAAATCACCCTTCAAATGGGGAGAAGATTTTGGATTGTTTACTCAGCAATACAAAGGTGCTTTTTTCGGAATTGGTGCCGGTGAAGACTGCCCCGCTTTGCACAACCCGGAATATGATTTTCCTGATGAATTGATACCAACAGGTTCAAAGATGTTTTACGAACTTTGCAAAAACTACTTAGCATGCCCTTAGACCTCCACACCAGCCACATTGAAATCAGTAAAGCGGCTTACAAGCACAATATTAATTTTTTAAGAAGCTTTTTGGGTGAGGGTGTGAAAATTTCATCGGTGGTGAAGGGAAATGCTTATGGCCATTCTATTGAACTATTTGCGCCTCTGGCTGAGGAAAATGGTGTTGATCACTTTTCGGTTTTTAGCGCAGACGAAGCTTACAATGTTCAAAAGGCTAGTAAACAACGTAGTGATATTATGATTATGGGTTCTGTTGAAGATGAGCAACTGGAATGGGCGATAGAGCAGGATATTTCCTGCTATATTTTTGATTTAAAGCGACTGAAACAAGCAGTTTCATTTGCCAAAAAAACAAGAAAAAAAGCAAAAATTCACATTGAGGTAGAAACCGGAATGCACCGTACAGGCTTTGATGTAGACGAGTGGCAGGAAGTCGCAGAAACTTTAAAGGCCCACAATGATGTTTTGATATTCAAAGGTTTATGTACTCATTTTGCCGGAGCAGAAGAAATTGCTAATTATTACCGCATAAAACAACAGCAACAAAACTTCAGAAGGGCAAAACGGTATTTTAAAGATTTTGGCCTTGAGCCACAACTTATACACACAGCTTGCTCCGCAGCTACCTTGCGGTATCCGCAAACCCAGGGAGATATGGTGCGACTGGGGATTGTTCAATACGGCTTTTTTCCAACCAAAGAAGTCTTGATTCACTTTCTTGAAAAAGCAAAAACTAAAGAAGACCCCCTGCAAAGGCTTTTAAGCTGGAAAAGCAAGGTTATGGATGTAAAGAATGTCAAAACCGGTGATTTTGTTGGCTATGGCACTTCCTTTATGGCCGGTCAGCCCATGAAAATTGCTACTATTCCTGTGGGGTACAGTCACGGTTTTAGCAGGTCTTTGAGTAATCAAGGCAGGGTGTTGATCAATGGGCAACGTGTTCCGGTTATCGGTGTAGTAAATATGAATATGATGACCGTTGATGTAACACATCTGGACACCATTGAAAAAGGTGATGAGGTCGTTTTGATTGGTAAGCAAGGAGATTTGGAAATTGGTGTAAGTTCTTTCAGCGAATTTAGCAATCAGGTTAATTATGAAATGCTTACAAGACTTCCCGCAGAAATTCCAAGAATAATGGTAGATTAAAAAAAAAGAAATATACTTTGAGTTTTGAAGAACTTAAATTAAGTTTATAAAATAATAAAAAGACTATATATCTTTTTCGATGACTAAAGATTTTCTTGAAAACTTCCTTCAAAATTATATGGTTCCCATATTGATGATTTTGTTGGTTCTTCTAGCAATTGCTTTGGTATATTACAGGCTAAGGTTTGGATATCTCACCTATAAAAAAAGACAATATCTTCCTAAAATTTCAGATGCGCTTACCGAATTAACATTCTCAGGATATAAAGGGGAACGTTTACAAACTGAAGTCAAAAACTTTAAATCTCGCTTTCCTTACCATAAAAAATGGTTTCAAAAATTAGTATTGTCATCCATCATTGATTTAAGTCTTAATTTGAAAGGAGATCTAATTTTTCAAGTGAGGGAGATTTACATGGTACTTGGGCTTCATAAAAATAGTTTGAAACTTATCAAAAGACCTTTTTGGTATACCAAATGTAAGGGTATTTATCATTTTCAGGCATTGAATTTTGTGCATGGTCAAAAATATATCAAACCTTACATTACTTCTAAAAATGAAGTTTTAAGGTCTAATGCTTTTATAGCACACCTGTATCTCACAACTGAGCCTTTTGATTTTTTAGTAGATTATCCATATTCTTTATCAAGCGTAAATGAGTATAAAGTGATTGATGTCTTTTATATGAAAAAAGAGCCCATTCCAAAAAACATAGATAGCTGGCTTGATGCTAAAAACGAATCAATAGTTATTTTAGGTTTAAAAGTGATGGTATTTTACAATTATACAGGGGCATCTGAAAAAATTATTTCCCTTTTGAATCATGAACGCCATAGAATTAGAGAAGAAGTTATTCTTTCTATAAGAGAATTATTTTTAATTGATGCAGAAGAAGCGCTACAAAATCGTTTTGATAAGGAAGACAAGTTGTTAAAAATTGAAATTTTAAAATCCTTAGCAGTTATTGGAAGTGAATCCAGTATTTCGTTTATCACTAAAATTTTGATAAGAAAACACCTTGATAAAGATATTAAAATGGAGCTGTTAAGGTGTTTGAAGTCTATTGATATTAGCTATTATGAAAGCCGCTTTTTAGTTGATATGGAAATTGATAGAATGAAATTACATATAAATTCTGCTTATTTATGAAAGAATTATATACATACATAGTAGAATTTCTTAATATTTATGAGTGGTTTATAGCCGGGTATGCATCCTTTTATGTAGTTTCCTATTTAATTTTTGCCTTTCTTTCATATTATGCTATTCGCAAGTATGTATTGATGAAGCATTATATCAATGAGGAGGTTTTATTAAAATCCAATGAAGCGCTAGGTGTTTCTATAGTTGCACCAGCTTTTAATGAAGGTGCAACAATAGTTTACAATGCAAAATCTTTATTGTCACTTTCTTATCCAAAATTTGAAGTAATTATTGTCAATGACGGCAGTTCAGATGACACTTTAGAAAAGCTGATTAAAGAATTTGATTTGGTCAAAGTACCTTTTTTTTACCAGGAGCATATTGAGACCGCTCCAGTAAAGGGGCATTATAAATCAAAAAACCCGGTGTACTCTAAACTTTTAGTGGTTGATAAAGAAAACCGAAAATCCAAGGCCGATGCTTCAAATGCAGGTATCAACTCTTCACAATACCCTTTGTTTTTATGCACAGATGTAGATTGTATTTTAAAACCCAATACTATTGTAAAGCTTGTTAAACCTTTTATTGAAAGCAAAATAAAAGTTATAGCATCAGGTGCGGCGATTAGAAGTTCTAATTCCTGTGAAGTCAACGAAGGCTTTCTGGTGAAGGTGCATTTTCCAAAAAAGTGGTATCCCATGTTTCAGGAGTTAGAATATGTGCGTGCTTTTTTGTTTGGTAGAATGGCCTGGAGTCAATTAAATAGCTTGATATTAGTTTCAGGAGGTTTAGGTATGTTTGATAAAGAAGTGGCCATTGAAGCCGGCGGCTATAAGCATACGTCTTTGGGCGAAGACATGGAACTCATCATAAGGATGCGAAAAGTAATGTATGATAAAAAGGAAAAATTTAAAATCACCTACATTCCTGAATCTTTATGCTGGACAGAAGTGCCTCCTAATTTAAAAATTTTAATGCGACAACGCATTCGTTGGGCAAGGGGTTTGATACAAACCCTGGCAATTCATAAAAACATGTTTTTTAAACTAAAATATGGAAGAACGTCCTGGTTTGCTTTGCCTTATTTTTTCTTTTTTGAATTTTTAGCACCCATTATTGAACTATTTGGTTTATTGTTGATTGCCACAAGCTTGATTTTATCTTTTTTTTATGCAGGATTTATCAATTATGAGTTTTTAATGTGGTCCATGCTTTTTGTTTACTTTTTTTACATTAATATTACAATCATATCTATTTTACTGGATGAATTGTTATACAAAAGTTATGCAAATATAAGAGAGGTTTTAAAGCTTATAGGTATGGCGTTGATTGAACCCTTTTTATATCATCCGGTGGTTGTAGTAGCTGCAATAAAAGGATACTGGCAGTATTTTACAAAAAAAGAAGCAACTTGGGGCGTGATGGTAAGGAAAGGCTTTGCAGACGTAAAAAAATAATTAATCCAACATGAAAATTTCAAAATATATTCGATTATCCAATAACCTATGTGCAATCTTAGCCTGCGCGCTTTTTTTTAGCTTTCAAATTTCCCTTGCTCAACAAATTAATACCGATAGTTTGCTCTTGCAGGCATATGAATCTTTAAAGCAAAAAGAATATTCCGGAGCTTTAAAACAAGCTCATTTAGGGAAAAAAATTAGTCCCGAGTATTTGGATTTTCAGGTTTTAATTGGCAGAGTCCACCAATTAACAAATCAACGAGATAGTGCCCGATTTTATCTCAACAGAGTTTTAGAAAAAAATACTGCTTATGAAGAAGCATTTTTGTATTTAATAAATTTGGAATTGGAAACAAAAAATTATGAAAATGCAGAACGTGTTATAAATAACGCGATCACTATTCATCCTGAGAATAAGAACTTTCGTTTTAAAAAACTACAACTATATCAATCAAAAGAAGCTGTTGAAAGTGAGCGTACATATTTAAAGGAACTTTCAACTTTATATCCTGAAAACTCTGAAATAAAACAACGCATCTTTTGGCTTGATTCACGCTTTAACAGCAACCGCATCGGACTTCAATACAGTCTTACAAGTTTTAACCGGGACGGGGTAGGCCCCTGGCACCTTGGAACTATTCAATATATAGGTGAGAGAAAATGGGGCTCAGTTTTAGGAAGAATCAATTATGCAAACAGGCGCTCCAATGGTTCACAGTTAATTGATGGAGTTCAGTTTGAGGGAGAATCTTACTTTTTTACCGGTGAAAACAGTTATGCAAATGTATCGATAGGCTATTCTGAAGATTTGGTGTTTCCAAAATGGCGATTGGGAGCTTCCTATTTTCAAACATTACCCAAGGGTTGGGAACTCGATTTGGGAGCGCGCTATACCTATGTTGCTCAAAACAGCATACCGGCCGGAATACTTGGAGTTGGTAAATACTTTGGTTCATACTGGATGCATCTAAGATCTTTTTTCCAGGAACAAAATACGAATGTGTATTCCGCCTTCACTTTAACATCCCGCTATTATTATAACACCCGATTTGATTATGTTAATTTTATTTTAGGTTATGGCACTTCACCCGATGAAAGAGTGATACTGGCAGATTTAGATCAGCGAGTGGAACTCAACTCTTACAGAGCCGGATTGGGGTATTACAGACAATTTGGAAAGCATTTCATTGCCGGAGTTCAGGCAGTTTACAACCGCCAGGAATACATAGATGAAAATTGGCAAAATGAGTTTGAATCCTTTATAATGCTTCATTACAGACTTTAAATCCATTAATAAAATTAATGTTTACTGCATTACGATTATGCACTTTATCGTTAAAAAATGTACTTAAAGTGAAATAATTGTAAGAAAAAGTTGTAATCCTGAAATATTTTTTTACTTTAGCAATATGGAAAGTGTTTTTGCCCGAAACACTTTCGATTATGTACCCAAATTTATATAACCTATGAGTAATGCTGAAAAAATCCTTGTGGTAGAGGATGATCTACTCACATTAAGAATTCTAAACTTCATTCTTAAGAAAGAAGGCTATGCTGTTTCAAGTGCCAAAAATGGTCTGGATGCCATTGAGCGCATGAATGTAATTCAACCTGATTTGGTAATAACAGATGTGATGTTGCCACTAAAATCAGGACTTGAAGTAACGAGCTATTGTAAAGATCATTTCTCACACATTCCCGTTATTGTTTTATCTGCATTGGGAGAAGAAGAAGGCACGGTTACCAGAGCCTTTAAACTTGGAGCAGATGACTTTGTTGCAAAACCATTTAACCCCAATGAGTTTTTGCTTAGAGTAAAAAGATTATTAATGAAAAAAGAAGTGCGTATCGCAATATAATTTACTTCTACACTTTCATTTAATCTGATTTTATTTTTTAATTCAGGAGTCATTCTGAAAGGCATACCTATTTTCTATATTTTTTACGAAATCTTCACAAAATATTAAGTGTAAAATACAAAGTATAAATACCTTATATTTCGTAAATTTGCACTTTCATTTTTCAAATCACGATTTTGATTCAACTTCACGACAAATCTTTTGTCCCCTTTATTTCCAAAAAGCAGATTGAAACTGCAATTGTTAAACTTGCTTCTCAAATTTCAGAAGACACAAAAGGGGAAACACCTATATTTATTGGTGTTCTTAATGGCGCTTTTATGGTGATGAGTGATTTGATGAAATCTTATAAAGGCAACTGTGAAGTGAGTTTTGTAAAAATGGCATCCTATAAAGGAACAGAAACAACAGGAAAGGTGACTAAGCTTATTGGAGTCAATGAAGGTCTAAAAGACAGAGTTGTTATCCTGGTAGAAGACATTGTTGATACCGGAACGACTTTAGAATTACTCCATGAAATTGTTTTAAAGGAAAAACCTAAAACATTAAAAACCGCTACGCTCTTTTTTAAACCGGAAGCGTATAAGAAAAATTTAATAATAGATTATATTGGAATTGAAATTCCGAATCGATTTATAGTTGGTTTTGGTCTAGACTATGATGGTCTGGGCAGAAATCTCCCCGAAATATATCAATTAAAAACACAACACATGACAAACATTATTTTATTTGGCCCTCCGGGAGCAGGAAAAGGAACACAGGCAGAGGTTTTGAAAGAGTCTTACAATTTGGTTCACATTTCTACCGGAGATGTTTTTCGTTACAACATAAAAAATGAAACCGATTTAGGGATGTTAGCAAAATCATATATGGACAAAGGCCAGCTAGTACCCGATGAGGTGACCATCAAAATGCTGAAAGCTGAGTTTGAAAAACATGAAGGTGCAAATGGGTTCATATTTGACGGTTTTCCTAGAACAGAAGCTCAAGCAGAAGCACTTGACAAACTTTTAAGACAAAAAAACACTCAGGTTGATGGAATGGTAGCTCTTGAAGTTGATGACGAAGTATTGGTAAAGCGCCTTTTGGAACGCGGTAAAACAAGTGGACGCGCAGACGATTCAGATGAATCAATTATAAGAAATAGAATTAAAGTGTATTATCAAGAAACTGCAATCCTGAAGAATTACTACCAAAAACAAAATAAATACTTCGGTGTTGATGGCGTTGGAAGCATCAGTGAAATTACTGATCGGCTGAGTAAAGTAATTGATAAATTATAAATTAGATTTTAACTGAAACCTTGAACCTGAAATTAAAAAGATGACAGAAGGCAATTTTGTAGATTATGTAAAGATGCACGTTTCATCAGGAAAAGGTGGTCAGGGTTCAGCACATTTACACCGTGAAAAATACGTTGAAAAAGGTGGTCCAGATGGTGGAGACGGTGGTCGAGGAGGTCATGTAATTGTAAGAGGAAAAGACAATCTTTGGACACTTTTACATTTAAAGTATCAAAGACATATTAAAGCCGGTCATGGAGAGCACGGCTCCAGCGGTAGAAGTACAGGAGCAGAAGGTGAAGATGTCTACATTGATGTGCCACTGGGAACTGTCGTGAGAGATACTGAAACCCAGGAAGTCATTTTTGAAATTACTGAAAATGATGAAGAAAAAATCCTTTTGGAAGGAGGAATGGGTGGTCGTGGCAACTGGCACTTTAAGAGCAGTACAAATCAAACACCACGCTATGCACAGCCCGGTATACCAGCTCAGGAAAAAGACATTACTCTTGAACTCAAAATACTTGCTGATGTAGGTCTGGTAGGGTTTCCAAATGCCGGAAAATCTACGCTACTTTCAGTTGTGACAGCCGCAAAGCCTAAAATTGCTGATTATGAGTTCACCACCTTAAAACCCAATCTCGGAATCGTAAAATATCGTAACTTTCAAACTTTTGTGATCGCTGATATACCCGGGATTATCGAAGGTGCAGCTGAAGGTAGAGGTCTTGGACATCGGTTTTTAAGACACATTGAGCGCAACTCCACCTTACTTTTTTTAATTCCGGCAGACTCAAAAGATATCAAAGAGCAGTATGATATCCTGTTGAACGAACTCAAAAAGTATAATCCCGAACTGCTTGACAAAGAACGTTTAGTTGCCATCACAAAAAGCGATATGCTGGATGAAGAGTTAAAGGCAGAAATGAAAAAAGAACTCGATAAACAGTTTAAGGGAATCCCCTATTTATTTATTTCCTCTGTGGCACAACAAGGGTTAGCCGAGCTTAAAGATAAACTTTGGAAAATGCTTCAGGTGGAGCATTAAAATAAAAATAACTTTAATACTTCTTTAGAACCTTTCGCATAAAAGCTTTTGTATATTTAGCACCAAGTTTTAACTGGAATGAAAGCTTTTTGTTATTTTGTATTTTTAGTGTTTCTTAGCTCTTGTGGCGCTACCATTGCTTATGATTTTGATACCGAAAAAGACTTTACAACCTTTACAACATACAATTTTTACCCCTCAATCTCTTCTGGTTTAAGTGAATTGGATGACAATAGAATCTATAAAATTACCGATAGCATTCTGCAAAATAAAGGATTTGTAAAATCTCAAACCCCTCAGTTACTTGTCAATTTTTACAGTGATGAATTTACTACCAGATCCCGTAACACAATTGGTATTGGAGTTGGAAACACTGGAAGAAACACCTCGGTAGGCGTTTCAGGTGGGATTCCAATTGGAGGTGATGAGGTCAATCAAACACTGACGATTGATATAATAGAAGAAAAGACTGATTTGCTCGTTTGGCAAGCAATAGCAAATGGAAGTTACAAAGCGAAAGCAACTCCGCAACAAAAAGATATTTACTACACAAAAACATTGGTAAAGCTTTTCAAACCCTTCCCACCAAAATAGAAATGGAAAGTTTCTGAATATAAATTATTATAAAAATAGCTTGATGACACGATATACGGTTTTACTATTTCTAACATTTGCAGCGACTCTTTGTCTGTCTGCTCAAAATGAATCCTTTACTTTGGGCGAAGAGTTTTATTATGCTGGGGATTATCAGAAAGCAAAACCTCATTTTGAAGCATTTTTAAAATCCAATCCAAATCATTTAAAAACAAAAGAATATTTAGGAGACATCGCTGCGGTAAACTCTGATTGGGATACTTCCTTGTCCTATTATAAAACACTATTGGATGCTCACCCAAACAATGCAAACTACAATTTTAAATATGGCGGCGTTTTAGGAAGAAAGGCACAAAGTGTGAGTAGATTTAGAGCAGCGCTTTATATAAATGAAATAAAATCACACTTGATAAAAGCCGCTCAATTAGACCCCCTTCACATTGAAGCCAGATGGGCACTGATTGATCTCTACATAGCATTGCCATCCCTTTTAGGCGGAAGCGAAAGTACCGCCTTGACTTATGCCGATGAATTGATGAAACTCTCTGAGGTGGACGGCTATTTGACACTGGGGTATATCGCAGAACATTTCAATAGACCCCGGGATGCCGAAAAACATTACAAAAAGGCAATGCAAATAGGGCAGTCACCGCTCACTTATGAAAAACTGGCTGATCTCTATGAAAACAAAACCGGTGAACCTGATAAAGCTATGGAAATTAGAGAGGCTTCAGCCCAAAAACATAAGAGAAACAGTATCAATTATCAAATTGGGAAGATATCAGCGATGTACAATATTGAACTTCAAAAAGGTCTAAATTATTTAAAGACCTTTATTCAGGGTCATAGTGTAAGAGACGGTGTACCACTCGAATGGGCCTATTACAGAATTGCTCAGATTTACAGACATTTAGGTGACAAAAAAAACGCATTGAATTGGTCTCAAAAAGCACTTTCGATAAAAAGTGACTTTGAAGAAGCCATGGAAGAACACAAACGCATTCAAAAAATGTAGTCGATAAACCTATTCACCAATTATTGAGATTATTTTCAAATCTTGTATATTAGCAACCTTTATATAAAAACAGATAGAATATCTAATTTAAATTTTAAAAATTCCATGAAAAAATTATTGATTTTAGTATTGCTTGGGCTCTTTATAGTGCCTGTTAAAGCAAATGAAGGTATGTGGTTCCTGATGCATATTGAGCGACTCAATTATGTTGATATGCAAAAAATGGGACTTCAACTCACCCCTGAAGAAATCTATAGCGTTAACAACAACAGTTTAAAAGATGCCATCGTTCAGTTTGGAGGAGGATGTACTGCTGAAATTATATCCAGTAGCGGATTGATTTTAACTAACCACCACTGTGGCTATGGCAAGATAGCTGAACTTTCAACAGAAGAAAATGACTACTTAACCAATGGGTTTTGGGCAAAATCCTATCAAGAGGAGCTGAAGCCCAAGGACCTGTCCGTTCGATTTTTTGTAAGAATGGATGATGTAACATCACGCATTCTCAATTTAGTGAACGATGAAATGACCGAAGAAGAGCGTGAAAAAGTTGTCAATCAGGAAATCGCAAAAATCCAACAGGAAAACAACGAAGGTGGAAAATATACCGTTTCAGTAAAGTCATTTTATAGCGGAAACGAGTATTACTATTTTGTCTATGAAGATTATGATGATGTACGTTTTGTGGGTGCACCACCAAGCAGCATTGGAAAATTTGGTGGAGATACAGACAACTGGGAGTGGCCAAGACACACGGGAGACTTTGCTCTTTTTAGAGTCTATGGAGATGAAGAAGGGAAGCCTGCTCGATATTCTGAAAAAAACGTGCCTGTACAGGTTGATTATCATTTACCGGTAAGTTTGAAAGGTATTAAAGAAGATGATTTTGCCATGATTTTAGGATATCCCGGGCGCACAAATCGATGGATGCCTGCTGCAGGAATTGATCAGAATGTAAATTATGCTTATCCTGCCTTTGTGGAAGCCTCAAAAGTAGCGATGGATGCCATGAAAGTCCATATGGATAAAAATCAGCAAGTAAAATTGGACTATGCTTCGCGTTATGCAGGTATTGCAAACTATTGGAAAAACCGACAGGGAATGATAGATGCTTTAAAAAAGCATAAAACAGCAAGTGTTAAAAGAGAACAAGAATCAAAATTTATTAAAGAGGTAAGATCAAGTTATCAAAAAAATACAGACCTCAGAACAACTGGCGATGAAAGCTCTAAAAAAAGCTCATCTGCTTCTTCTATCACAGCGTTGGATACTGAAGACATGGTCAAGTATTCAAGTGTAATGGATGTTATTAATGAGTACTATGAAAAGACCAATAAAAGAAGTAGTGAAATCAACTATATTGTTGGAGTATTAAGGTCAAGTCAATTGGCTATAATGCCTATTAGGGTTGAAAACGCATTTGCTGAATACTTTTCATTAGATGAAGTCTCATCAGGCAAGCTATTGGTTAAATTTCAAACTGTAATAGATGAGTATTATGAAACCTATAATGCCGATTTAGAAAAAGATGTTTTCATTGAAACGGTAAACCTTTATGCTTTAAATGTTCCAAATCCAATTCCATATCTGGACAGCTTAAAAGGAGACTATAAAAGAGGGAACAATTCAATCAAAGAAAGTTTAAGTAATTTAATTGATGAAAGTATTTTTTCTACCAAAGAAAGCCTTGAAGAATTTCTTAAAAGTCCAGACAGTACAGTATTTGTAAATGACCCTATTTATAAGATTTCAAAAGACCTTTTAAAAGATTACAGATATCAATCTGAAGAAGAAAAAGAACTTGAAGCTGATTACCAAAAAGCTTATCGCTTAATGATTCAGGGTATGCGTGAAATGAATCCTGATAAGAAACATTACCCAGATGCTAATAGTACTTTACGACTTTCTTATGGTAAAGTAAGAGCACTTCCCAAGGGTAAAAAGCCCAACGATGCCAAAGTAAACTATTATACCACACTCAAAGGCACCGTGGCAAAATACCAACCCGGCGATGACGAGTTTGATATGCCCAAAAAACTCATTGACTTATACAATGCAAAAGACTTTGGTCCTTATGCAGATCAAGCAGGGCATATGCCGGTAAACTTCCTTACAGACCACGACATCACCGGTGGTAACTCAGGATCGCCTGTGTTGAATGGAAAAGGAGAGCTCATTGGTCTTGCGTTTGATGGAAACATCGAAGCCATGGCAGGTGATGTGATCTTTGACGACCAATTGCAACGTGCCATCAATGTAGACGTGCGTTACATCTTGTTCATTATTGACAAATATGCAGGTGCAAAACACCTTGTCGATGAGATGACAATTGTAAAATAGACAGCTCACAATTTTTAATAAAAGACCTTTCAGAGTTTACTGCTTTGAAAGGTTTTTTTATTGGTCTTTGCTTATCTTTACTCCATAAAACACTCACTATGCACATTCATTTCATAGCCATTGGCGGAAGTGCCATGCACAACCTGGCACTGGCGTTACACCATAAAGGAGATACTATTTCTGGAAGCGATGACGAAATCTTTGAACCCTCCAAATCACGTTTGCAAAAAGCCGGACTCTTACCGGAAACCTTTGGCTGGTTTCCCGAAAAAATCACATCACAACTGGATGCTGTCATCCTGGGTATGCACGCCAAAGCCGATAACCCCGAATTACTAAAAGCACAAGAACTCGGACTTAAAATCTATTCATATCCGGAGTATTTATATGAACACTCCAAAAACAAAACCCGTGTGGTCATTGGCGGCAGTCACGGTAAAACCACCATCACGGCCATGATATTACACGTGCTAGATTATCACAACATCCCGGCAGATTATATGGTGGGCGCTCAGCTGGAAGGTTTTGACACCATGGTGCACCTCACTCATGAAAATGATTTTATCATATTGGAAGGAGATGAATACTTATCCTCGCCCATAGACCGGCGACCCAAGTTTCACCTCTATAAGCCCAACATTGCCTTATTGAGCGGTATTGCCTGGGACCACATCAACGTGTTTCCCACCTATGAAAACTATGTCGAGCAGTTTAAAATCTTTGTAGATTCTATTGTAAAGGGTGGCAGCATCAATTTCAATGCAGAAGACCCTGAAGTAGTTAAGGTAGTGGAAGCTTCTGAAAATACCATTCGTAAAATAGGCTACCACACACCTGAGTATACCATTGATAACGGAACCACTTATCTCGACACCCCCGAAGGCCCTATGCCCATTGAAATATTTGGCAAACACAACCTCAACAACCTCGCCGGTGCCAAATGGATATGCCAACACCTGGGCGTAGACGAAGATGATTTCTATGAAGCCATTACCACGTTTAAGGGCGCCTCAAAGCGCCTGGAAAAGATTGCAGAAAGGGACAACTTTGTAGCCTATAAAGACTTTGCCCATTCCCCCTCAAAAGTGGAAGCTACCACCAAAGCCTTAAAAGAACAATACCCCAACCGAAAACTCATTGCCTGCCTGGAGCTGCATACCTACAGTAGCCTCAACCCTGAGTTTTTAAAAGAATACAAAGGAGCCCTCGATGCAGCAGATGTGGCGGTGGTATTTTACTCCATGCACGCCATAAAAATAAAACAACTGGAAGCCATCAAGGACACGCAGATAGAAGAAGCCTTTGAACGAAAAGACCTGGTCATCTTTACAGACCCGGCCGACTTTAAAACCTATTTATACACCCAGGAGTTTAAGAACACAAACCTCCTCTTAATGAGCAGCGGCAACTATGGCGGATTAGACTTTGATGAGGTAAAGGAGTTGGTCTAACATCCCTTGCCAAAAAACCGGAAGTTAATATATAACTAAGTTAGCAAACAAAACCCATAAGTCACCAACCAACCCACCGGTTCAGTCAACACGGCGTTCATACTGGGTCGTGCCGACCATATGAATGCTTAGTTGCCAGTAGTTTTTCTTCGATTTTTTATTGTTAGCTTTTTTGTTAAGTTAGGGACGTCTTTTTTACCAGCAGTTTAAAATATTAGTTGATGTCTGATAAATTCTGGGATTTCGTTTTTATTTTTTATTTTATTGTATATTTTTTTAGCTTTTTTCTTCATTTTTAAATCATTATTCATTTGTGAAGTCTTTAATAAACACAGAGAATAATGGATTTTAAAATTTTCGTCATTTTTAAAGGTTGACTTTGCTTTCTCAAGGTATTTTATTCCCTCCTCGTATTTCTCGTTTAATGTCAATAAAACACCTTTTAAAAAATAAACATCATCATTAACCTTATGATTCATTTTTAAATACTTGCTGATTGCTGTATTAATACAATTCAACCCATTTTTTAAGTCGCCAATCATTGGTGAAGTTAAGGCAATACCATAATATCCTTCAGGGCTTTCTGGAAAATACTCCATAAGTTCTTCATATTTTTTTCTTGCTAATTTAAGACCTTCTACATTTCCGAATCTCATAGCTTCTGCAGCTAGATTGGATTTAAAAATAGAAGCTTTATTTTGGGCTAAACTATCAGCCATATAATAGAAAACCAATGCGTCTTTATCGTTCATTAATCTCATTGTATAGCCAGTAAAAAATGCAGCGTCGCAAAATGTGCTGTCAATCTTGAAAGCTTTAAAAAATACATCTGCAGTTTTATTGAGGTTTTTTTTATCCAATGAAGAATTGAGATGTAACAATTCTATTCCAGCGTTAAAAGCTTTCAATGCCTCTGGATTGCTTGAACCGCAGTACAGATTTTTCCCTTCAAAATAATCTTGCCCAAAGCAAAGATAAATATTGATTAAAAATAATATTAAGAATGTTTTTTTCATGATTTTATGTGCTGCGGTTTAATAAATTACTGTCAGCGTTTCAGGCTCGTATGAGCTGTGGCGTGGATTGAGCAACTAATGTAGCAAAAAAAACCCAAACCTGTGGAAAATCTGATAGACACGAGCACAGCGAACTGGCCGTTAGGTAATTTTCCGAGTGAGCGTTTCCAAGCTAAAGCCTATCGTCGGTGTTGTGTATAGTGCTTTTTATGTCTGTTTATTGTTTTCCACAAAATTGCAATTCCTATTAAAGTTAAAATTGTTCCGCCTATAAAAAATGATATTCCAGCCGTATCACCAAAAAGTCCGGAAAAATAATTTAAATAATTATTTACAATTCCTTTCATATAAAAGCCAGTTGGTGCAATTCCTATTATCAATAAAAAAAGCAAAATTGAATTAATTATACTGATTTTGTTTTTTCAATTTATAAAACCAATAACTAAAACTCCTGTTATTAAAAATCCAAAAGTCCAATCTGCTCTATTAGCTAAGACCTGCCCAGCAGTTAAAGAAGTGAGGGATTCAAGCTTTTCCCAATTTCTGCTTATTATTGCGTCATATTTAGCACCTTGAGATGCTACGTATAATCTTTGAAGTCCGTTAATGATAAAAATCAACGCAATTGTTTCGAATAATATTATTTTAATATTGATTTTCTTTATCATTTTTTGCATTACACACAACTAGTTATATAAACACAAATATACCTTTTTATCACTCAACCTTGCGGGATCAAAACACTTTTTGAGTTTTCTAGATTTATTGTTCGTTCTCGTTGCAACGTCTCCATCAACCACTTTTATTCTAAAATATGCCCTCATTGCACTGTTGAAACAAGTGTTTGGTTCTAAGATAATACATTGATAACCCATAGATAGCGCGTTAATTACTCGTTAAACACTAGTGTTTACGGGTAAACTATAGGCTATCAACGGGCTATCTATGGGTAAAGGTGGGACAAAGAAGGGTGTTGTTGGTCGAAAAAGCATACTAATTGTTTGCAAAACAAGGGTTTGTTGCTTAGGTTTGAGAGAATGTTTAACCTAAAAACACACTGTTATGGCACGATTTAAAAACATAGGAAAAACAAAAAGCCTTTCAGGCTTGATTGGCAATGTGGTGTTGGTTGATGGCGACGTGGTGCGCAGCAGGCCTCAAAGGTCTCAGGTTAAACCCACCCCAAAAGAACAAAATAACCGGGGTAAGTTTGCAATAGTGAATGCGTTCATTAAACTTTTTTACCCATTTATGCAGCCCCGCTTCAAAGATTTGTTTGATAAAAAGACCGCCCGTGACGCCATACGCAGTTACCACCAGCTGCACTTAACTACAGAAGATAATGGGGTTTATACCATACACTACCCGAACGCCCTGATGAGCACCGGGCGCCTGTGGGGGTTTGCATGCGGCCGGGGTCACACTGGAGGGGCATATACTCGCGGTGGCCTGGCAAGACAACAGCTACCAGGCACTGGCCGCAGCAACAGACCTGCTGAGCGTGATTGCCTACAACCCCACAGCAGAGGAAGCCTATTTCTTTGAAGACTGTGTCACCCGTGGTGACGGGCAAGTGTTGTTAACCTTCCCTGATTATTTTCCGACAGAGGAGGTGCACCTGTGGGCTACTTTTGAGGACGAAACTTCAGGTGATTGTGCCAATAGCGAGTACCTTGGCTTTGTGGAAGAAAATTAATAGTGACTTGCTTACCGGTAAAACAAAATTTCTAAAAAAACAGGCTATTTGTTAATAAATTGTAGATAGTGTGTTAAGGAGCCTATAAAGTTTGCTGTATTGTAAAATATTAGCTTACATTTATACAAACGTTAAATCAATATTATGAAAAAATTAGTAATCATGTCTCTGCTTCTGATGTGTATGGTCACTTCATCTTGTAGAGATTCAGAAAATGAGAAAGAAGCATTAGAGCTTGAGAGAACCGTTCAAAAGATAGATTCTCTGGAGATGGAAATGGATAAAATCAACCAAAGGATAGATCAAATCTCTGATGAAGTAGAAGAAACCGTAGAGGAAATTAATTAAACACAAAGCCATGAAAAAAATAGTAATAGTAAGTATCGTAGCTTCTTTTCTGATGCTTGGACTGAATCAAGGTTTGGCCCAATCAAATAATCAGGAAAAGAAGGAAGAAGTCAAAGAAAAGCAAATTGGCAAAGCTGATAAGAAAGCTGATCAAGCTAAGGAGAAAGCCCAAAAACAGCGAGATAAAAACAAAGATAAAACCTCTAAAGAGAATCGGGGCAATGCTTACGGAAAAGACAAAGGAGATATGACAGGCAAAGAGTTTGGTCAACACCGTGCAGAAATGGCCCGCAATAAGGCCGAGAATACAAGGTTGCGATTAAAGGAAACCGAAGCCTTATTGACCCATCACAGAGAAAGATTAAGTAGTTTAAAACAATCGCTCAAAGAAGAGGGCGATCAACCCAACGCTGATAAAGAAGAAATTGAAGCACGTGCAAAAAGAATAAGACGTGCAGAAATGAGACTCAATCAATTGGAAGATGCGCTCATTAAAAGCAGGGAACGATTCAATAGAACCACCCGCTCTCTGGATGCCGTGATTGATAAAAACTAGTCATTTCTTTTATAAGATTTAATAAGCCCGGTCAACACCGGGCTTTATTTATAGATGTCTTCAATAAACCCATCCCGGTTCTTTTGGGCATTTTTTTTGAGGGCTTCTTTAGCATTGCGTTGGTCTTGTTGTATTTTGTCTTGTGAAAGTTTGAATTTGCCTTCCCAGCTTGTGATGTCAATCTCAAAAGCCTGAATGTAGTTTACGGCACCGTCCATACGTTTGTTGTCTGGTTCCAGTACAAATTTTTGTGCTGCACCTTCCAGGAATTCGGTCATGGCAATCATGGTTCTTTTGGCAGCTTCGGGGTCGTTGATTAAAGTGATGGTTCCCGTGAGGTGTACAAAGATATAGTTCCATGTGGGGAGTTGGGTAGTGGTGTAGACACTGGGCGAGATATAGGCATCAGGTCCCCTGAAAATCACGGTCACTTCAGCCCCGTCCTGTAAGGTCTGCATCTGCGGGTTGTATTTATCAATATGTGCAACCAGTTTTTGAATCTTGTGGTTGTAGATAATGGGAATGTGTGTCACCAAGGGTTTTCCGTCAAGCACAGACACTAACATCCCCAAAGGATAGGTCTCAATGACCGCGATCATTTTTTTAATGTCGTTTTCCTGATGGTGTTTTGGTGGATACATTTTAATAAAAGTTTTTAATATTCCCCCTCCTTGGGAGGGGGGCTGGGGGGAGGATTTTTAATCAAGCCCCAAACTGCCTGAAGTGATGATCCAGGTGTTTGTATTGCATTTGTCCCCATTGCTCGGTGGTAAAATGACCGCAAAAGGGGTGGGGCGGCCAATCGGTTTTATCCCTTTCGGCATAAAATTCATCGATAAGAGACTTTAATTGTTCTTTTTCTTCTTGAAAGTCACGTTGATCAACAATCTTGAATTCTTTTGATGTGGGCAAACCCTGTTTCCACGGTTTGTCGTCATACAATGACTTTTTAAAGAATGAAAACAACAGTTTCATAATTGGGTTGGGCTTTGCCATCTTGAGTTTTTCCAACGGTACTTTGAGTGGTTCACTGCAATGTGCCAGCATTTGAGCAACAGTCATTTTCCCCCATTGAGCCTGCGATTCCGGGCTGAGGTTGTCTAATCTTGTTAAGATTTCGTCGTAAGCCGACTTCGTAAAAAGTGATTGCATAGTGTTATTTTATTTCGGGAATTAAAGATACATGTTTATCTTTATACAACTATTTATTATGAGCCAAAAAAAGACGACATCCTTTTCCATCAAAAACTGGTCTGAAGACGACCGTCCGCGTGAGAAATTACTTCAAAAGGGACGGGCAGCCCTGAGTGATGCTGAACTCATCGCTATATTGATTGGTTCAGGAAACAACGATGAAAGTGCGGTAGATTTAAGCAAACATATTTTGGCCAAAGCTGATAACAACCTGAATCAGTTGGGAAAGTTTACCATCAAAAAGTTGATGGAGTTTAAAGGTATTGGCGAAGCTAAGGCCATTAGCATTGTAGCCGCGATGGAGCTGGGACGCCGGCGTCGTGCTGAAGAAGCCGTGCAGCAAAGCAAGATTACTTCCAGCCTTTCAGTATTTGAGTTGATGCAACCTGTGATAGGCGAACTGCCTCACGAAGAATTTTGGATTATCTTTCTCAACAATTCCAATAAAATTATCCGTAAAGAGCAGCTCAGCAAAGGCGGCATTACCGGCACTTTGGTAGATGTGCGGTTGGTGCTTAAAACGGCGCTTGAAGTGGGCGCTACGGGCTTGATACTGGCTCATAACCATCCTTCGGGTGCCTTACGCGCAAGCGAACCCGACAAAATGCTTACGCGAAAGTTGAAAACAGGCGCCGAAAGCCTTGATATTAAAGTGCTCGACCACCTCATTATTACTGAAAAAGCTTACTTCAGCTTTGCAGACGAAAATATGCTATAGTCTATGTTTAAAGATAAAAATATTACTGATCTCTTTTTTGATCTTGACCACACCCTTTGGGATTTTGAAAAAAATTCTGCACTGGCTTTTAAAAATGTGTTTGAACACCATAAAATTGAAATGGACCTTCCCGGTTTTCTAAAGATTTATGAACCCATTAATTTTGAGTACTGGAAACGTTATCGCGACGAGGAAGTTACCAAACAAGAACTCAGAAGAGGCCGACTCACAGATACCTTCAACCAGCTAAAGCTGGAGTTTCCATTAGAAATGATTGATGCGATGGCGGTTTCATATATTGATTTTCTGCCCAACAACAATTATCTTTTTGAAGGAACCATAGAGCTGTTGGACTTTTTAAAACCTAATTTCAATTTGCATATCATCACCAATGGATTTGAGGAGGTGCAATTTAAAAAACTCAAAAATTCAAACATTGACAGCTACTTTAAAACGGTCACAAACTCTGAACGGGTGGGTGTTAAAAAACCCAACCCAAAGATTTTTCAACATGCATTGCAATTTGCAAATGCTACCCCACAGAATAGTGTGATGATTGGGGATAATTTTGAAGCTGATATTTTGGGTGCAAAAGCAGTGGGCATGCACACTTTGTATTTTAATCCGCTTGGCTCAACCAATGAAGAACACCCCACTGTACAACAACTTTTAGAAATAAAAAAGCTCTTTTAACTTAGGGTAAACTGCTTTTAAACTGTTTACGTACATAACAATACATACCGTTGTTTTACGTTTAATACTTACTTAATACCCCAAAGCGATGCCTAAACAGTTCATAGTAATAATAGCACTCAGTATTTGCTTGTTTTCCTGCGTTAAAGAAACAGACTTTAACCAGGCAGATGCTATTGTCCTCACCCATGAGGTGGAGGCAAATTTTATCTATTTTACACTTCAGATTGATGATTTTGAAGCGCCCACAGTCCCCACCGGAAGCCTGACCGTTATAGACACTACCGAAATCAGGTTTTTGGATGACGACTTTGCAGTCGACAACATCGTTTCGGCTGAATTTTTCTTTAGGGTTTCCAATACATTCCCCGTGGGGCTGGATGCAAACTTTACGTTTCTATCAGAAGAGAACGAGCCCTTTTATGAAATCAACTTTCCCATTGAAATAAGTGAAGACGGCACTCCGGTTATCACAGAATTTTCTCAATTGATTTCAGGCGAAGACCTAGACTTACTCACTTTAAATGATAAAGTGGTGGCGACCCTGGTTATTAATACCACAGATGAAACACTGGAAGGTGAACTCAATTTGCAGTCAAAGACCACCTATTTTCTTGAATACTCTGAATTGTAAGAGAGTTTTGAAAAGCAGTTCAAGCTAAACAATCAACCCAACCGATTTTTAATTGAATAGTAAAAGAGCAGATTATATAATGAAGTTATTCTCATTAGTAGTATTTTTATGCATTGGCTTTACGGGCCTTAGCCAAAACAAACAACTTTTATATGGAGTGTCTGACATTCCACAATCGTTGATGTTAAACCCGGGGGGTATTGTTCAGTATGACAAGCACTATGGAATTCCGTTTTTGTCTCAAATTCACTTCAATGGTGGGGCTTCAGGAGTGACTGTCTATGATATTTTTCAGAGCCCAAATACCACAGACATCAACAACCGCATTACTGATGCCATATTCAATCAAAAAAACACCGATTTTTTTACGGTAACCCAACAATTGGAACTAATCAATATTGGCTGGAGAAACAGTAAGGAATATTACTTTTCTGGCGGTATCTATCAGGAGTTTGACATGATAACCTATTTCCCAAGAGACCTGGCAATCCTGGGCTGGGAAGGAAACGGGAACTACATCGATTATGAATTTGACTTAGGCGATTTAAATACCTCTGGCGATTTATTGACGGTTTATCATTTTGGCGCTAACAAAAAGGTGTCTGACAAACTCACATTGGGCGCCCGGATTAAAATCTACAGTAGTATATTTAACTTTACAAGCACCAATAACAAAGGAACATTTGTAACAAGAGTAGGAGACGGGTCTCAAAACATCTATGACCACTTATTGCAAGATGCCGATGTACAATTAAAAACATCAGGGATTGCTCCATTTATAGACGATGAAAACGGTGCTCCCGGCATGGGAGGTCACATTATGAGTAGGGCGCTATTTGGGGGTAATCTGGGAGTTGGGTTTGATATTGGCGGTACTTATGAAGTTTCTCAAAATTGGGTAGTGAGTGCCAGTTTACTAGATGTTGGTGCCATATTCCATACAAATGAAGTGGAGAATTACCGCGCTCACGGAAGTTATAATTTAACCGGTTTGAATTTGATATTTCCTTCACTTGAAGACGGGGAAGCAGCACTTCCCTATTATCAAAACCTGGAAGACGAGATTACTGAAAGCGTTCCGGTAGATACTCTTTATAATAAGTACACTGTGATACGCCCAATGAAAGTTAACGCCGGACTCATGTATCATTTTGGGAGAGCTTTTGGCAACAAAGAATGTGATTGTCTTGATATGGGGCAAGGTGATTTTGGAAATCAAGCAGTGGGGCTTCAGTTTTATTCGATTTTTAGACCCAAAAAGCCCCAATATGCAGCAACTCTTTTTTATTACAGGCGCTTTACAAATTTTCTTGCAGGAAAAATCACCTATACAGCAGATTCATTTTCTGTTGATAATGTTGGTTTAATGGCCGTGGGTGATTTCGGAAAACTCAATGTTTATATTGGGGTTGATAATTTGTTACGCTATGGAAATCTTGCAAAGGCAAATCATGTATCTTTGCAATTAGGGTTTAATTTAAAGTACCTTTAAAAATAGTTGACAAATGAAAAATACATTCTTCTTAGTTGCATTCATTATTGCATTTTCAAGTACTGCTTATTCTCAAAAATCCTTGAGCGAATTTGCTTTTGTTGTTGTACCTCAGCAATTTGAATTTCAAAAAGGTAAAGATCAGTTTCGTTTAAATACATTGACGAGACATCTTTTCAGTAACGCTGGTTTTAATGCAATCTATGATGTTGAAATGAATAACCTTCCTCGTTGTGAAGGCTTATATGCTGAAGTGATAGAGAATTCTTCATTTTTATCAACCACAGTAACTGTAGTGCTCAAGGATTGTAATCAAAACGTTGTTTTCACATCAGCAGAAGGTTCGAGTAAAGAAAAGGCCTATGAAAAAGCATATCAAGAGGCTATCAGAAATGCATTTAAAAGCCTGGAGGTTTTAGCCGTTAATCAAGGTGATTTAGAAAGTTACCGAGAGCGTCTTTCAAAAGAAGACGCGCCATCGGCGCCTATCCAAATGAGACCGGAGGTGAAAAAATCTCAGTCTGACGAACAAATGGCTTCTAAAAAATTGCCTGCCTATGTATTTAAAGGCACAACTTATTTACTAGAGCCAAACAAAGAAGGTTTTATACTATACAAAAAAGAATCAAAAAGTGGCGGTTTTTCTGAATATGGAAGTCTAACTGAAACTTCACGTGAAGGCACATATCTTTTTGTTAAAGATGGCAAAAGTCACCTAGCCAGTTTTGACGCTGAAAACAATTTAATCATCGACGGCGTTGATGAAAAGGGTAAGCCCACACAAAATAGGTATTTAAAAATAAAAACGGAATAGTTTAGACCGTTTTAAAACGAACACTTCCTAGTTTTTCAACCTGCCCGGTTGCCACTTGGTTTTCTTTTAAAAAGTGTGCTGCAGTGGCTGCACCTGCCAAGATAATTTGCCCCTTTTTAATGATTAATCCTGCTTCTGAAGCGAGTCTGCTCAATTCAACTACAGATTGTAAAGGGTTTTCTAAAATGGCAGCAGACGAAGCACTATCTACAATTTCATCATTGATAACTAAATCCATTTTCAGGTTTGAAATATCTGTGGAAAGCGGTAGCCAGTTTCCGATTACATAACCGGTTGAGGAGCAATTGTCTGCTACAACATCTTCTAGCGAAAACTTAAAGTTCTTATATCTGGAGTCGATTACCTCAAGAGCCGGAGCCATTGCATTAAGAAATTGAGGAAGTTCCTCAAGAGTAAGTTGACGGTTGATGTCTTTGCTTACGCGAAAAGCGATTTCAGGTTCTACTCTGGGATGAATCCATCGGTTTAAATTGATGGTTTCATTTTGTTGCAATTCCATTTCATTGGTTAAAATACCCCAAATAAGATCGTGCACACCCATTTGTTCCATTTTAGCTTTGCTGGTAAAGCCCAGCTTGAAACCGGTGATGACTTCACCTCGTTGCACCCTCAGGGCTATGGATTCACGTTGGATTTGATAAGCATCATCCAGTGATAGTTTGTTTTTGGCAGCCATTTGCTCCACCGGTTTAGCTGTTGATGCTGCTTGGTCTAATATGTATGCAATTTCTTGTTTGTTCATAGGTATATTGTTTAACCCTCTCAGGGTTTTGAATCCTGAGAGGGTAGGTGAGTTAACTACATTAAGTTTTTTGCAACGGCGTCATCGTGTAAAACCTCTTCGGTTTCACGCTTTACGAGTTCGAGTTGGTCTCTTAAAGATTGGTTAGTCTTTATTTTTCCATCTGCCAGTAGATTTAATATTGCCTTGTCTTGGGCCCGACCTCTTTTCATCGCTTCTGCATAAGGAATGTGTTCATTGAATGTAACCAGTGAATATTTTGAAGAATATTCCATGGGGAACTCTTTTTCAAAGGCTGTTTCCAGTTTTCGCTTTTCCTGGAATAAGGCACTGGCAGTATGTGATTTCATTTCGTGGAAATTATCCAAAGCAAGATCTGCGATAGCATCAGTATCTTTTTTGCGTTCTTTTTCATATGCTGCAAATACTTTGTTCCAGTCACCTTCGTGTTTGTCTAATATTTCATCAAATACCACCACATCTTCAAAGGAAGCATTCATTCCTTGACCATAGAAGGGAACGATGGCATGGGCAGCATCACCCATCAGCAGGGTTTTTCCATAACTGCTCCAGGGGCTGCATTTTACAGTACCGAGCGCCCCCACCGGATTTTCAAAGTATTCTGTGGCGAGTTCTGGCATGAGTTCTAGAGCGTCAGGATAGTATTTTTCAAAATATTCAATAACCCGTTCAGGGGTGTTGAGGTTATCAAAGTTGTACTCTCCTTCACTATAGGATAAAAATAAGGTTACTGTAAAACTTCCGTCGAGATTGGGCAGGGCTATGACCATATTTTCACCTCTGGGCCAGATATGAAGGGCACCTTTTTCAGTTAAATAACCGCCATCTTTAGCAGGAGGGAAGGTGAGTTCTTTATAACCGTGTGTGAGGAAGTTTTGAGAAAAGCTGAATAAAAACTTCTTGTGTAAAAACATACTTTTGCGCAAGACAGAGCCGGCACCGTCTGTTCCAATCACGACAGCACCTTTAAGTAAGATTTCGCGGTCATTTTCCTCAT
The DNA here is from genome assembly GCF_014640155.1 of Planktosalinus lacus. Classification (GTDB taxonomy): domain Bacteria; phylum Bacteroidota; class Bacteroidia; order Flavobacteriales; family Flavobacteriaceae; genus Planktosalinus; species Planktosalinus lacus. The sequence goes on from NZ_BMGK01000003.1 coordinate 226,860, forward strand.
CATAAAAGGTTGCAATTCCTCCTTCCAGGTCAACTTCAATGCAGCTGTGATTAAAAATTAAAGTTATGTTTTCCATTTTTTCGGCTTCATCCAGCAGTAGTGCATTTAAGCCGGTTCTTGAGACAGAGTTGATGTATTCGTGCTCCCTTCCGCTATAGCGGCTTAAAAAAGTGTTGCCTTCCATATCGTGAATCATCCGTCCATACATTGGGATGCAGAGTTCTTTTACTTGTTCTTCAAGGCCCACGAGTTTCATTCCTTTAATTCCACGGTCTGAAAAGGCGAGGTTAATGGAGCGTCCGGCTCCCAGGTCAACAGTCCTTAAATCAGGGCGTTTTTCAATGAGTTGAACATTATAGCCGCGTTGAGCCATCCGTAAGGCGAGTAGAGAGCCACAAAGGCCGGCTCCGATGATGAGTATGGTTTCTTCTTTCATATCCATTTTCTTCAAAAGCGAAATCTCTTTTAATTAATATTATTCCAAGCACTTTTTCAATCGCTCCACCATCAAAAACACATCTTCAAACGAATTGTAAAGCGGGGCAGGTGCCACCCGAATCACATCGGGTTCCCGCCAGTCACTGATGACCCCGGCTTTGGTGAGTTTATCGTGGAGGCTTCTGTCTGCATCTTGAACTGCCAGAGATAATTGGCAGCCTCTCTCTTCAGGGTTTGAAGGGGTGATGATGCTGATGCGGTCATTTTTTAAATCGTGTAATAAAAACTCAAGGTAACCTGTGAGTTTCTTTTGTTTTGCCAGGATATTATCAAAACCGGCTTCCTCAAAAATATCCAGAGAAGCGCGAATAGCTGCCATAGACAAAATAGGCGGATTGCTCAACTGCCAACCTTCTGCACCGGGAAGCACATCAAACTCCTGACGCATATTGAAACGCGTTTTTTTATTGTGTCCCCACCAGCCGGTAAAACGTTTTAGTTTTGGATTCTTTGCGTGACGCTCGTGCACAAAAAGCCCTCCCAAACTTCCCGGGCCGCTGTTGAGGTATTTGTAGCTGCACCAAACGGCAAAGTCGGGACCGTTTTTGTGCAGGTCGGGCTGGATGTTTCCGGCGCCATGTGCTAAGTCAAACCCCACAACGCACTTGTGTTTGTGTCCCAGTTCGGTTATTTCTTTTATAGGGAAGGACTGCCCTGTGTAATAGTTAGTGGTTCCGATAAGGATGAGGGCAATTTCGTCACTTTGATCTGCCAGAATGTTTTCAAGGTCTTCTATACGACAGAGATCTTCACCTTTTCTGGGTTTCCATAAAATAACCCCTTCTTTTTTATCAAAACCGTGAAAATCGAGTTGTGACTCCACCGCATATTTGTCTGAGGGGAAAGCATCACTTTCTATGACGATTTTGTATTTGGTTTTTGTGGGCTGATAAAAGGAGACCATCAAAAGGTGGAGGTTTGTGGTAAGGGTGTTCATCATCACCACTTCACTGGGTTTGGCTCCCACAATTTTTGCCATTGTGTTTGTAAGCAACTCGTGATAAGGCATCCAAGGGTGCTGTGCTTCGGTGTGTCCTTCCACTCCCAGTTTAGCCCAATCGTCAAGTTCTTCCTGAATGTATTTTTGGGTGTTTTTGGGTTGCAAGCCTAGTGAGTTTCCACAGAGATAGACGATATCATTTCCTTTTTTGTCCTTTGGAATGTGAAACTTTTCGCGAAAGCGGTTTATAGGGTCATGTTTGTCTTGTTCTTTGGCGTAAGCTAAAGTGGGTTTAAAATTAGTCATCGGTGGTTTTAACTTCAATGTTGGTAAAATAGAGTTTAAATGCGCCATCACTTGTTTGGTGACTAGTTGCGATTTTCATTCCCTGATGGTCTTGATAGTTTTCCCAGGTGGTGGTGATTCCGGGAGTGGGTTCGTTCCCCCTTCTGTAGATCCACTCTTTAATTATGAAATCATTTTCAAAGTAAAAGTCATAGGCGTCGCCTGGTGTATATCCACCCTGATTGTCATAAACAACAGTAAGTTTTTGCATAGTCTTTTTACTTATGGGAGCAGTAACACTGTCTTTTAAAGTAAATGATGTTCCTTCATCCCAAACAAGGTTAAATGGAGCCAGTAGCCAGTATTTATCATTGATGAAACTGCTGTCTGCTTTTAAAGCAATACTGTCCATTTTATTTTGATTGTATCTTAATGTATCGTTGCCTTGAATTTTTGTGATGTCTTTTGTTTTGGGTTTCCAAACCCAGGAACGTTCAAAGTGGTTTTCTCCCCGATTGACATTGAAAGTAAATTTTAGCTCTTCAACGTTTTGCCAATGTTCAATTCCGTGTGCAATTGCAATCATTTCGTTAACTTGTAGAGGTTGGCTTTCTAAATCTTCTGTGGTGTTTACAGTGTTTTTTTCTTTACAAGAAATTAAAACTAAACCAATCAATATAAATAAAATGGATTTTTGCATTAAAATATAGTTTGTGTAAAGATACAAAAGTTGAATTCCTTATTGTTTGTCCTGAATAAAAAAGTCATAAAAAAACCCTTTAGAGTGAGTCTAAAGGGTTTTTAATTTAATGTTGTTAAAATTAATTATCATCAAGGGCATCTTCAACGCCATCGCCCACTTCTTCAATCCCGTCTTCAACTTTTTCTTCAGGAGTTTTTTCACGGCACCCGGTATATGCAAATGCAAATAATGCAACAAATAGTAAACTGAAAATTTTACGTTTCATAATTTTTGTTTTGATAGTTATTAAAATATTTTTTAAGGATTTCTTCCTGTAGCCAAACGGTATAAAATACCAATAACAGCCAACACTAAAAGGATGTGAATTAAACTTCCAACAGATTCCCCAAAACCAAAATATCCAACTACCCATCCTATAATGAGGATGACAACAATGAGCCAAATTAAATCTTTCATAATATTATTATTTATTAATTAGTTCTCTAAATATACTCATATATTGAACAATAATTAACTATTTAACTGAAAGTTAACTACATTTGATTAAAAAAGTTAAAAATATTATTGAAATAATTGTAAGATATTTAGAATTTTTAACGATTGTTAAAACTTTAGTTGTTTTGCTTTAAAAGCTCGGGAAACTGCTTTTTGAATGCATTCAATCTCGGAATAGAAACGTTTTGAATGTAAGGATTGTTTGGATTGTTTTTTTCATAATCCTGATGATAAGCCTCGGCTTTCCAAAACTTTTCAAAAGGGTATACTTCTGCTGCAACCTTTTTATTACCCAGATTCTTATTCAAGGTTTCAATTTTTTCTTCAATACTCTTTTTCTGTTCTTGGTTTTGATAAAAAATTATGGAACGGTATTGTGAGCCTCTATCTGGACCCTGACCATTAACTTGTGTGACATTTTGTGAACCGAAATAAACATCCACCAGGGATGAAAAACTCACTTTGTTTGGGTCGTAAAGGACTTCGACGGCTTCGGCATGACCGGTTGCACCTGTGTTGGTTGATTCATAGGTAGGGTTTTCAGTATGCCCACCCGAGTAGCCTGAAGTAACTTCTTCAACACCATTCACACTCTCATAAATGGCTTCAACACACCAGAAACAACCACTGGCGAAATAGGCTTTCTTTAACCCGTTTTCTTCCGGGACTTCTATTGCTGAAACGTTATTTTGTTTTTCACGTTCAAGGTCTTTATTTTTCTCAGTGGTATTTTGGCAAGAAATAGTAAAACTGGAAAATAGGAGGGTAAGAATTAGAAATTGTACTTTCATGTTTTTATTTAAAAGTACAAAAAAAGCCTTCCGGGAAATGGGAAGGCTTTGTTAAAATTTATTTTGTATGCTTACTTATAATTTAGCGAAAAATTTATCCATTTTTTGACGCTCTTCTTCTGCAAGCTCTGTGTCAACAAGAATTCTACCACTGTGCTCATCGGTCATGATTCTTTTGCGGGAAGCAATTTCAACCTGAACTTGTGGTGGTATAGAGAAGAATGATCCTCCAGAAGCACCTCTTTCAATGGTTACAACTGCCTGACCGTTTTTAGTGTTTGTGCGAATACGCTCGTAAGCTTTTACTAAGCGTTCTTCAAGTTGTGATTTGTAATTTTCGGCTTCTTTAAGAAGTGTTTTTTCTTCCTTTTCTGTTTCGCCAAGAATATCGTCCAATTCAGATTTTTTGTGAGTTAAATGACTTTCCCTGTCTTCTAAACGCTCTTGTGATTGGTCAATTATTTCCTTTTTGTGCTCCATTTGAGCTTTCAATTCTTTAATGTGTTTTTCGGCCAATTGAATTTCCAGTTCTTGAAACTCAATTTCTTTACTTAAAGAATTGTACTCTCTGTTATTGCGAACATTATCCTGTTGAGAGGTGTATTTTTTAATGAGGCCTTTAGATTCCTCAATTTGATTTTTCTTTTCCTTGATAGCATCTTCTGTAGATTGAAGATCGGCTTTAAGCTTATCAATTCTTGTTGAAAGGCCGGCAATTTCATCTTCAAGGTCTCTTACTTCCAGGGGAAGTTCTCCACGCAAATTTTTAATCTCATCAATTTTTGAATCGATTAATTGCAAGTCATATAAAGCTCTTAATTTATCTTCTACTGTTGCTTCAGTTTTCTTTGCCATATTTATAAATACTTGATAGGATTGGTGTTTACTTCTGATATTTTTATGTTTCCTTTTTCAAAGGCAGGTGCAAAATTAGTGATTTTTTTGCTAAGGAACTCAACTAATTCGTTTTTTGTGAACTGTTCACTTTCATAATGACCAATATCGGCTATGATAAACTCATTTTCAGCTTTATAAAAGTCGTGATATTTCAAGTCTGCCGTTAGATAAATATCTGCTCCTGAATGTTTTGCAGCATCGATCGCGAAACTTCCTGAACCTCCTAAAACAGCAATTTTAGTAATACTTTTATTTAAAAACTTACTGTGCTTAATACATCCAGTATTCATTTTGTCTTTTACTAATTTTAAGAAATCTAATTCAGGCATTGGTTTTGGAAGTTCTGCAATCATTCCTGAACCAATTTTTTGATTGTGATTTTCTAAAGTCATTATTTCATAAGCGACTTCTTCATAAGGATGGTTTGATTTCAACGCTTGTATTATATTTCCCTCTAAATGTGCAGGATATGTTATTCCAATTTGGGTTTCAGTTTCCTGATGTGTTTTACCTATTTTGCCCAATGTTGGGTTGGTATTTTTTCCGGCACGAAAGGTTCCTGTTCCTTCAAGATTGAAGCTGCAGTGGTCATAATTTCCAATTGTTCCCGCTCCTGCGCTAAACAAGGATTCTCGTAGCTTATTAGCATCATCTTTTGGAACGAAAGTCACCAATTTTTTGATGGTTGCTTTTTTGGGAATTAAAATACTTTTGTTGATGAGGCCCAATTTATTACAGATGATTGCATTGACCCCGTTCCAGTTATTGTCAAGTGCTGTGTGGATTGCAAAAATTGCAATGTTGTTTTGAATGGCTTTTATAATTGTTTTTTCAACGTAAGTTTTTCCGGTGATTTTTTTCAAACCACTGAATATAATTGGGTGAAAGCTTACTATCAAATTGCAATTTTTTTCAATTGCTTCGTCAACCACTTCTTCAAGAGTGTCGTGTGTAACTAAAATTGAAGTTATTTCTGTGTTTTTGTCTCCCACCAAAAGCCCTACATTATCATACTCTTCTGCGTAATATGTGGGTGCCAACTCCTCAAAGAAGTTTATAACTTGTTGAATTATCATAATTAGTATTTTATGGTAAAGATAAAAAAGTATATTTTCGTTGTGATGAATAAACTACGGAAAATATTATTTCCTTTTTCAATTGCTTATGATGGGGTTACTTCTATTCGAAATTGGCTTTTTAACAATAACTATCTTAAAAGCACCAAATTTGATATCCCGTTAATTTGTGTAGGCAATTTAAATATGGGTGGAACAGGAAAATCCCCAATGATTGAATATTTGATTCATCTTTTAAAGGATGATTATAAAGTTGCAGTTTTAAGCAGGGGGTATAAACGAAAATCAAAAGGTTTTCAGTTGGTTGATTTAAATAATAAAGTTGAAGAAGTGGGGGATGAGCCACTTCAGTTTAAGTTGAAATTTCCTGACATTGTTGTAGCAGTTGATGCTAACAGAAGGCGAGGTATCGAAAAGTTAAAAGATGTTGTAGAAGTAATTTTGCTCGACGATGCCTTTCAACATCGAAAAGTTCAACCGCTTTTTTCCATTTTACTCACTTCTTATTCAGATTTGTATTTCAACGATCTGATATTGCCTGCGGGTAATTTACGGGAGTCAAAATCGGGTGCTGCCCGTGCAAACTGTGTTGTTGTTACAAAATGTCCTGAGAACTTATCTTATTCAAAACAACAGCAGATACAATTTGACTTAAAATTAAAACCCCACCAGCATGCTTATTTTTCGTCAATTTCATATGCAAGTTTAATTCAAGGTGTTGAAAAGGTAAAACATTTGGAATATCTGGAAGAAAAAGAGTTTGTTTTAGTCACCGGAATCGCTAATCCAAGCCCTTTAGTCAATTATTTAAAAAGTTTAAATCTGTCGTTTAAGCATTATAACTATAGTGACCACCATAATTTTACCGGTCAGGAATTGGTGCAACTCGATCAGGAAAAATGTATTTTGACTACCGAAAAAGATTTTATGAGGTTAAAAAATAATATTAAGGTAGCTGAATTGTATTATCTTCCTATTTCAGTTTCGTTCTTAAACAAAGAGGAAGGGTTTATAGAGCGCATTCAAAATGCTGCTGCGGGAATTCCTGAAGAAGAGAACGTTGATTTTTAGACTTGTTGAGATTGCATGGTGCGATAAATTTTCTCAAAAAATTCATCTGTTTTGAAAGGCTTTGGAATGATTTCATTAAAGCCTGCTTTGTAGAAATCATCCAGGTTTTCATCAATTGTTACAGCGGTAAGCGCAATTATTGGAATGTCCTGTTTAAACTCCCTGATTTGCTGAGTTGCTTCAATACCACTGATACCGGGCATGTGAATGTCCATTAAAATTAAATCAAAGTTATTTTCTTTTGCCATTTTTACAGCATCTTCACCATTGTCTGCAACAGCACACTTCACTTTGTTTTTTTCCAAAATTTTCTTGGTAATCATTTGGTTGATTTTATTGTCTTCAACCACAAGAATACTCAAATTTTCAAGTAAAGCATAGTCTAAACTTTGAGTTGATGTATCGCCTTTGTCTTCAACTTTCTCATCAGAAATATTTAATTTGATGTCAAACCAAAATGTTGATCCTTTTCCAATTTCGCTTTCAAGATGAACTTTACTATCCATTAAAGTCAAAAGGTTCTTCACAATTGAGAGCCCCAGGCCAGTACCTCCAAACTTTCTGTTAATTTGAATAGAACCTTGGGTAAAACTTTCAAATATGGCTTTTTGTTTTTTCAATGATATTCCTACACCGGTATCCTGAACTTCAAAATGAAGTAAAACGCTACGGTCTGTTTGACTTAGCTTTTTTACGCGAAGGGTAACTTTTCCATTTTCGGTAAATTTTACAGAGTTACCAACCAGATTTATTAGAATTTGTGATAGTACAACAGGGTCACCAATGAGCTTTGGTGGAATCCCGTCGTCATATTCTAAGGCAAGCTTGTTACTTTTATCAAGTGCAGATTTTTTAAGCGCAATGAGAACATCTTCAACACGTTTCTTAAGGCTGAATGATTTTTTCTCAAGTTCTACCTTGTTTGCTTCCAGTTTATTAAGGTCTAAAATATTATTTATAAGTGACAATAAATATTCACCGGAAAATTTCAGTGAGTTTAAATGCTCTTTTTGATCTTCTCTTGGATTTTCTTCAAGTAGAAGGTGTGTTAGTCCGGTAACTGCATACATTGGTGTTCGCAACTCGTGTGTGATAGTTGATAAGAACTGAGCTTTGGCTAAAGAGGCTTTTTCAGCACGTTCTTTAGCTATCAATAGTTCATCATTTTTATCTTGAAGCAGGTTGTTTGCTTTTGCTCTTAAATTGTTGTTTTTATAAAGTGAAAGCGTTAAAAGGGAAAGTATGATTATTAATGCAACACTTAAGCCTGTTGTAAACCTATTCATCGTAATGGATTTTTGCTGCTGATCAAGGTCACTTCTTTGAGTTGCAATAATGGCGTTTAATTCATCACTATTGGACTCAAAATTTAAATTTTTGCTTAGCACTGCAGCGTGAATTTCTTCTAATTCATCTCGCTTTTCAATAAAGTTTCTTAACGAAGTGTAGGCATCTTCAACTCTATTTTGTAGAAACGCAATATCACTATAGGTTTTATAGCATTCAGTTTCTGTTTTCAGAAAGTTATTGTTTCTGCTTATTTCAAAAGCTTTATCTATAGATGCTTTCGCTTTTTCAATATTTTCATTTTTCGCCTCCTCATCTTCAGTGGGAAGTTGTATGAGGCACATAGCAACATGTTGATTTGCAATAGCTTCATAATATGGAATGTTAGAATTTTCAAAAACCTGTAGCGCCGCAGAAAAATAATTCAAGGCTACCTGAATATTTTCATTTTCCAAAGCAAAAAGCCCTTTTTTATATTTGACTTTTGCAAGTTCTACATCTTCATTTAGCGTTTGGAAAATTCTGTCAGCCCTGTCGAGATAACGTTCAGCATTTTCTTTGTTGTTTGTTTTTAAAGAAATCAAACCGTAAAGACTATATGCTATTGCAAGTGTTTTTGAGTTTTCATCGTCTTTGACATAACTAATTGCTTTTGCACACTCAGTGCTGGCAAGATTGTAACTGTAAATAGAATAATAAAAATAAGCAAGTGTTGTACTTACTAAAGCCTTATGGTTTCTATCGTTAATTTTGTTTGCCAAATCTTTTGCCTCCAGCAATTTTGGAACAACACTATCAAGATCTTGAATCAAAATAGATTCATAGGCTGTTTGTTGAAGATTTTGGATATGTGCAAGTGTGTCAATAATTTCCACTTTTTCTTCTTGAGAAGATGCAGAAACCGACAGGATTAAAAAAAGTGAGGTTAAAAATAAAAGTAAGGAGCTCCTCATCAATATTAAATATAGGTTTAAATATAGTTATTTCTTTGAAATGTAATTTACTAAATCAATTAATCTCGAAGAATAACCAATTTCATTGTCATACCAGCCTATTATTTTTACAAATTTACCAATTACTGACGTCATTTGTGCATCAAAGATACAAGAATGTGTATTGTTAACAATATCTATAGACACAATAGGGTCGTTAGTATATTCCAAAATACCTTTTAAAGTGGTGTCTGAGGCTAGTTTAAATGCTTTGTTTATTTCTTCAATAGTTGTTTCTTTTTTTACATTCAATGTTAAATCTGTGAGAGAACCGTTTGGGACAGGCACTCTAATCCCACATCCGCCAATTACATCAGACAAATGTGGGAATACTTTTGTCAAAGCCTTTGCCGCACCAGTTGTGGTTGGTACAATTGATTGAGTTGCAGCACGAGCTCTTCTCAAATCTTTATGTGGTTGATCGTGTAAACTTTGATCTGATGTGTAAGAGTGCACAGTAGTGATGTATGCTTGTTCCACACCATAAAGCTCATCAATAATTTTGATCATAGGTGCAGCATTGTTGGTAGTGCAGGAAGCATTTGAAATTATCAAGTCATCAGCGTTTAGAATATGTTCATTAACACCCAATACAATTGTTTTAATATCATCATCGGTTGGAGGTACAGACAAAATCACTCTTTTGGCTCCGGCTTTTATGTGTTGAAGCAATTGTTCTCTTTGTTTGAATTTTCCAGTGGCTTCAATCACAATGTCAACATCTTTCCAATGGGCTTTTTCAGGTGAGGAATATTGATATAACGGGTATAGGGTTCCGTCAACTAATATACCATCATCAGTCCAGGATATTTCTCTTTTTAATACCCCATGTATGCTGTCATATTTAAGTAAATGACTCAACGTACGTGCGTCAGCCAAATCATTGATAGCAACCACTTCAATTTGGTTTTGCTCAAGTAATAACCGGAATAAATTTCGGCCAATCCTTCCAAAACCGTTGATTGCAATCTTGATTTTTCCTGACATTTTTCTTAGTTTAATGAATGTGTTTGTGAGCCTTGTATGATGAACGTACCAATGCTCCGCTTTCTACGTGACGGAAGCCAAGCTCCAAACCAATTTTCTCATATTTTTGAAACTGTTCAGGCAAAATAAATTCTTTTATCGGGAGGTGTTTTTTTGAAGGCTGTAAATATTGTCCAATGGTAACAATATCCACATTAACACTTCTTAAATCCTTTAATGTCTGGATGACTTCTTTTTCAACTTCACCCAATCCCAGCATGAGACCACTTTTTGTGCGTTTAATGCCATTTTCTTTCAAGTATTTCAAAACTCCCAAACTGCGTTCATATTTTGCTTGAATACGCACTTCACGTGTGAGTCGTTTTACTGTTTCCATGTTGTGTGAAACTACCTCGGGATTTACTTGTATAATGCGGTCAATATGTCTTTCAACTCCCTGAAAATCGGGGATAAGGGTTTCAAGAGTAGTTTCTGTGTTCATTCTTCGAACTGCCTTTACGGTTTCTGCCCAGATAATGGACCCCATATCTTTTAAATCATCACGGTCAACTGAAGTAAGTACTGCATGTTTGATATTCATTAATTTAATTGATCGGGCTACTTTTTCGGGCTCTTCCCAATCTATCATTTCGGGGCGACCTGTTTTCACACCACAAAAGCCACAAGAACGTGTGCAAATGTTGCCTAAAATCATAAATGTTGCAGTTCCTTCACTCCAACATTCACCCATATTGGGACAACTTCCTGAAGTGCAAATGGTATGTAAATCGTATTTGTCTACAAGTCCACGTAGTTCAGTATATTTTTTTCCGGTGGGAAGCTTTACGCGCAACCACTTGGGTTTTGGTGTTCTTACGGGGGGAGAAATTAGTTGAGTTTCCATAGAAATTTAATCGGAGGCAAATGTACAAAACAATAACGAAATTTAATGGAATTACTTGTATTGTAAATACAATTTACTGTCTGTTTTTTGAAATGATTTCGGCAAGCAGTTTTTTTGAACGCAGGAGTTTTACTTTCACATTATTGATGGGTTCATCCAGCATTTCTGAAATTTCCTTGTAACTCATTTCCTGAAAATACCTCAGGTTGATCACGTCTTGATAATGGGGTTTAAGCATTTTTATAAATCGCAGTAATTCGGCCAGATTTTGTTGTGTAATCAGGTTGTCTTCAGGGCTTGGTGAATCATCAGCGATTTTTTGAACTTGTTCTTGAATGGCTTCAGAATTTTGAATTTGAATGCCCGATTTTGTTTTTCTGATTTTATCAATATGCAGGTTTTTTGAAATGGCAATTAACCAGGTGCTAAATGTGTATTCTTCCTTGAAAGTGTGTATTTTATCAAATGCTTTGGCAAATGTTTCAATCGTAATTTCTTCAGCTTCAAATTCATTATTAATGCGTGCAAGCTGGAAACCATAAACTTCATTCCAATACCTGTCCAAAAGAAAATTAAAAGCAGTTTGCTTGCCGTGTTTGGCCTGTTGAATTTGCTCAAGGAGTTTTTTCTTGCTTACTTCCAATGTTTAGGTTTTGAAAAAATATTTGATATAAAGATAGCTATTTGGAAGGAAATAAGCAGTATTTCTAAAAGTGGAAGTAGCAAAACCAAACCGCTTTCGCGAAATATTTTAAAGGTTTTGCCAAAAATAATATATTGAATCAAAAGCCTAAAAAACACCAATGTAGCCACCCATTCCCATTGAAGGAAAACAAAAGAAACTACTGTGCCAATCCAAAATAAACAGTTAACCAAATAGATGATACTCAATAATATTTTATGTAAAGGCTTATAATTGGATGCTGTGGTAATGTGTCTTTTTTTCTGTGTGATATAGCTTTTCCAGGTTTTTTTTGGTTCAGAAACTGTAAAGCTTTCCGGGGTAGCACATAGTGCTACATTAGTGCTGTTAGCTGCTTCGTTCACAAATAAATCATCATCTCCAGAGCGAATGTACATATGGCTCATAAAGCCGTTGGTATCATAAAATAGTTTGGCAGTATATGCCAGATTGCGACCCACACCCATATAAGCCATACCCGCTTTTGCAAAGCTGAAATAATGCAATGCCGTCAACACAGTTTCAAAACGAATGAGTTTATTCAACAAGCCAGATTTTTTAGCATAAGCGCCATATCCCAAAACAAGTTGTTTTTCGGATGAAAAATGGTTTGCCATATGTTGAATCCAAGAGTTTGATGCAGGTTTGCAATCGGCGTCGGTAAAGAGCAAGTAGTTGTTTTTAGCTTTTTTGATGCCCAGGGTAAGTGCATATTTTTTATTGGCCCAAAAAGCCTCATTGTTTTTGACATCAACAATTTTGATGCGCTCGTCTGTTGCTGCAAATTCTTCTATCACTTCAAGCGTCTTATCTATTGACGCATCATTGATGAGGATGAGTTCGAAGTTTGGATATTGTTGTTCAAGCCACAACGGAATATGTTTTTTGAGGTTTTCGGCTTCATTTTTAGAACAAATGACAACTGAAACAGGAAATCCGGCTTGACTTGATGGGGTTTGAGGTTTTGCAAAAGCAAAATTTGCAAATAAAATATAAAACAGGCAGTTTATAGCAACTACTATGGCAAATGCAATGAGCAGAGTTGAAAACATACCGGGTTAGTTGTGATTATTTGGTATGAACTTCTTCAGAACAGTTGTCAAACTGATCTGGAGTTTTACCACAAAAACCACAAGCTTCACCATCTTTATTTAAAAACGGACTTTGGCTGGCACAGGTTCCGGCAAATTTACCGTCTTTTTTAGCCCAGATTTTAATGGCAATTCCGGCAACAGCCAACCCTAAAAGTATAAGTGTAATGAGGAATAATTTCATTGTAAATCATTTTGATGCAAAGATAAGAAAATAGCAGTGGAATTGGGTTGTGGTTGTATTTAAAATTTTCTCAAAATCAAAGCACATTCACTTCAGCTTCAAGGATAATGCCAAACAAATCCTGAACTTTTTCCTGTATGTTTTTAGAAAGGTTTAAAATTTCTCCTCCGGTAGCATTGCCGTAATTGACCAATACCAATGCCTGCTGTTTGTGAACGCCTGCATCACCAAAGCGTTTTCCTTTAAAACCGGCTTGTTCAATCAACCAACCTGCTGGGATTTTATAGGCGTTTTCATTTAGCTTATAAAATGGAGCCCCGGGTTGTTTTTTGATAAATCGGGTAAAAGTTGTTTTGTCTACAACCGGGTTTTTAAAAAAACTTCCACTATTTCCTAATTCTTTAGGGTCGGGTAGTTTTGACTGCCTGATGGCAATAACAGCATTTGAAATATCTTTTATGGTGGGATGTGTCACCTGCATTTTAGAAAGTTCTTCTTTAATTGCTCCATAACCTGTGTTTATGTCATGGTCTTTTTTGGTGAGTCGCAAGGTTACATTTGTGATTATGTAATTACCTTTTTCTGTGGTTTTGAAAACAGAAGAGCGATATTCAAAATTACAGTCCTTCAGGTCAAAGTTTTTAATTTTTCCGGTATGCAAGTTCAGAGCTTCACAACTGTGAAAAACGTCTTTTAATTCCACGCCATATGCCCCAATATTTTGAATTGGCGCTGTGCCTACATTACCGGGGATAAGCGATAAATTCTCAATTCCGCCAATATTGTTTTTCAGGCAATACATTACAAATTCGTGCCAGTTTTCACCAGCCTTAGCTTTAATAAAAACTGAATTTTCAGTTTCTTCAACCACTTCTATGCCCTTCAGATTGATATGAATCACCAAGGCATCAATGTCTTTGGTAAGAAGCATATTGCTTCCGCCACCCAATATAATTTTTTTTTGGAAACGAGTATCGTTCAAAACTTGTAGAAGCTCATCAACCGTATTGACCTCTGCAAAGTATTTTGCGTAAGCAGTCACCCCAAAAGTGTTGTAGGGTTTCAGGTTGATATGTTCTTGAATCAACATTAACTATTGTATTGCTCCAGAGCTGTTTTTAGAATATGTACTGCTTTTTTCAGGTCTTCCTTTTTAAGGACATACGCAATGCGGACCTGGTTTTTACCGGCTCCGGGAGTGGAGTAAAATCCTCCGGCCGGTGCTATCATCACGGTTTCATTTTCAAATTGAAACTCTTCAAGCAACCATTGCGCAAAAACATCGGCATCGGCAACAGGTAATTCGGCAATGCAGTAAAAGGCACCACCGGGATTGGCAACTTTGACATTAGGTATTTTTCTAAGTTCGGAAACCAGTAAATCCCTACGATCTTTGTATTCTGAAATCACATCGTCAAAATAGGATTGTGGTGTTTCTAAAGCAGCTTCGCTGGCAATTTGAGCAAATGTGGGTGGACTCAGTCTGGCCTGCGCAAACTTCATTGCGGTGGACATTACTTCCTTGTTTTTGGAAACAAGGCATCCAATGCGTGCTCCACACATACTGTATCGTTTGGAAACAGAATCAATCACAATTGCGTTTTCCTCAATTCCTTCAACTGAAAGAATGGAATGATGTACCAAACCATCATAGGCAAACTCCCTGTAGACTTCATCGGCAATGAGGAATAAATTGTGTCTTTTTACAATCGCTGCCAATTGGTCAATTTCTTCTTTACTATATAAGTATCCAGTCGGGTTTCCGGGATTACAAATGAGGATAGCTTTGGTTTTTGGGGTAATTAATTTTTCAAATTCTGAAACAGGAGGCAAGCCAAAATTATTTTCGATGGTAGAAATTACCGGCACAACTTGCACACCTGAGGCAATTGCAAATCCATTGTAGTTAGCATAAAACGGCTCGGGAATGATAATTTCGTCACCGGCATCAGCGATGGTTCCCATTGCAAAAAGAAGCGCTTCTGAACCGCCTGTTGTCACAATAATATCGTTATGAGTAATGCTTGGTGAAATATTTTGATAGTAAGTTGCCAGTTTTTTTCTGTAAGTTTCAAATCCTGCGGAATGGCTGTATGATAAAACTGAAATGTTATTGTTTTTAATGGCATTTAGAGCAACTTCGGGAGTTTTTATATCGGGTTGGCCTATGTTGAGATAGTATATTTTTTTTCCTTTTTCTTGAGCCAAATCAGCATAAGGAACTAATTTTCTTATGGGTGATTCAGGCATTAATTTTCCTTTATTAGAAATGTGTGGCATTTTGTGTATTTTTAGGATGCAAAGTTGCAAAATTTTATTTAGATTTCCATGAAGATCAAATGGAGATTAGCATAATTTTTGTGGTTCATTAAACAAAAAATTCTATTGAAAAGAAACATAACATTTTTCCTTATATTAGTTTCCTTGTTGTTTTCTTCTGAGAGTGCCTGGTCACAAAAAAGTTTTGAGTTTTCAGGTAACAGAACTAAGGACAAGGTAAACTTTAAATTGATTAACAACCTTGTTTTAATTCCTGTTAAAGTAAATGGTGTTTCCTTGACTTTTTTATTGGATTCGGGTGCTTCATCAACGGTGATTTTCAGTTTTGAAGATACTGATTCGATACAGTTGTATAACTATTCTATGATTAAATTGCGTGGATTAGGTAAAGGGGAGCCTGTAGATGCATTAAAATCTGAAGGCAATACTGTTGAAATTGGTAAAGCTAAAAGTAGTGATCAAACTATTTTTGTGGTGTTTGATGGTGCTTTAAATTTTTCATCGCGATTGGGCTATCCTGTTCATGGAATTATTGGATATGACTTTTTGAAAGATTTTGTAGTGGATGTAAACAATCAACGAGAGCGCCTTCGTTTTTTTAAACCTGACTCATACAAGAAAAAAAACTGTCGTAGATGTATCATTAAGGAGATTTACTTAAAAAAAAACAAGCCCTATATTTCAGCCAGTTATTTTAATGGAATTGAATCAGTTGATTTAAATTTGCTTATAGACTCTGGTTCAGGAGATGCATTATGGTTATTTGAACATAGCGATGAAAAAATACTTCTTCCATCAGATGCTTTTGAAGATTATTTAGGGCTTGGAATTAATGGAAATATATATGGTAAACGTTCAAAAGTTGCATCATTTACTATTGATGAATTTCAATTTTCAAATGTAAATACTGCCTATCCGGATGTAGACATCAACGATACAATCATTGATCTTGGCACACGAAATGGAAGCATTGGGGGCGAAGTTTTAAAGCGTTTTAACTGGACCATAGATTACACAAACAAATTTATAAAGCTTAAAAAGAATTCATTTTTTAAAGATCCATTTCATTATAATATGAGTGGGTTAACTTTGCAACAAGGTGGTTTTACACTTGTAAAAGAACAAAAAAGTATTGACTCAGACAGTTATCGATTGAATCAGAATGAATCACATTCAGTATTTAATCTAAACCTTAGTGATGCAGTTGAATTAAAGCTTAAACAACTTTTTGAAGTAGTGGAAGTAAGAAAAAATTCACCTGCAGATTTGGCCGGAATTAGAATTGGAGATGAAATTTTAGAAATCAACAATAAACCTGCTTATCAGTATGAATTAAATGAAATCAATCAATTGTTTTATTCCCATGAAGGAAGAACGATTAAAATGAAGATTTTGAGAAATGGCATAGCTCAAAATTTTAAATTTGAACTGAAAGATATTTAAGCAAAAAAAACCCTCTATTTCAGAGGGTTTTTATTTTAAAAATATATTTTATTTTAACCTTTGACTGTACCTTTAATTTTTAAAGTTACAATGGGTTCATCAGCGTTTGAATAAACACTTATTGACCTTCTTATTGGTCCAACACGTTTGGTGTCATATTTTACTTCAATAACATCAGACGCTCCAGGAGCAATAGGATCGCTTGGTTTTTTTGGAATTGTACATCCACAGGTTGATTTAACGTCTTCAATTACCAAAGGTTGGTCACCCGTATTGGTGAATTTAAATGTTCTTACACCATCTGAACCTTTTTCAATTTCACCATAATCGATGGTGTCTTCATCAAATGTAATCTTTGCTTGTGCTTGTGTAGCGAAACTGATTAAGCCTACAGCAAGTATTAAAACAAGTTTTTTCATAATTTCTAAGTTTTTAAGAATTGCTAATGTATACACTTTTTAATCTTCAAGCAAATTAAATTATTCACTTTTATAATCTTTAAGTTATACCTACTTTTGCATACTAGTTCAAAAATCACACCAAAAATGAGTATTTCTTCTAATTATGATGCCAATTCGGTTGAAGGCAAGTGGTATAACTACTGGATGAAACACAACTATTTTCATTCTGAACCCAATGAAAAAACTCCCTATACCATAGTAATTCCTCCGCCCAATGTTACAGGTGTGTTGCATATGGGGCATATGCTTAATAACACTATTCAAGATGTGCTAATAAGAAGAGCCAGACTTAAAGGTTTTAATGCCTGTTGGGTTCCGGGCACAGACCACGCCTCAATTGCAACCGAAGCAAAAGTGGTGGCTAAATTAAAAGAAGAAGGAATTAACAAAAGTGATTTAACTCGTGATGAATTTTTAAAGCACGCCTGGGAATGGACTGATAAACACGGGGGAATTATTCTAGAACAACTTAAAAAATTAGGCTGTTCTTGCGACTGGGAAAGAACCAAGTTCACCCTCGATGACAATATGTCTGCTTCAGTTATTAAGTCATTTGTTGATTTGTATAATAAAGGACTGATTTACCGAGGTTACCGAATGGTTAACTGGGATCCCGAAGCGCAGACCACCCTGTCAGATGAAGAAGTGGTTTTTGAAGAGCAACAAGGAAAGCTTTATTACATAAATTATAAAATAGATGGTAGCAATGATACACTAACCATTGCTACAACCCGTCCTGAAACCATTTTTGGTGATACAGCAATTTGCATCAATCCCAATGATGAACGATTTACTCACCTCAGAGGAAAAAAAGCAGTTGTTCCAATTGCAAACAGAGTCATTCCTATCATCGAGGATGAATATGTAGATGTAGAATTTGGAACGGGATGTTTAAAAGTAACACCTGCTCACGACGAAAATGACAAGATGCTGGGTGATAAACACAAGCTTGAAATTATTGACATATTTAACCCTAACGGGACTTTAAATTCATTTGGATTGCATTATGAAGGCAAAGATCGTTTTGAAGTTAGAAAGTTAATAGTCAATGAACTTGATGCTAACGGATTTTTACAAAAAGTAGAAGATCACATAAATAAAGTTGGCACCAGCGAACGCACAAAAGCAGTGATTGAACCACGTTTGAGTGACCAGTGGTTTTTAAAAATGGAAGACTTGGTCAAACCCGCCATAAAAGCTGTTCTTGAAACCGATGAAGTTAAATTATATCCTAAAAAGTTTGATAATACCTATCGTCATTGGATGGAAAATATTCGCGACTGGAATATTTCAAGACAACTTTGGTGGGGACAACAGATTCCGGCATTTTATTACGGCGAAGGGAAAGATGATTTTGTGGTTTGTGAAACAAAAGAAGAAGCACTCGTGCTTGCACAAAAAAAATCTGGAAACCCAAACCTTTCCAAAAACGATTTGAGTCAAGATCCCGATGCATTAGACACCTGGTTTTCATCTTGGTTATGGCCTATGAGTGTGTTTAATGGAATTCTTGAGCCTGAAAATGAAGAATTTAAATATTATTATCCCACAAACGATTTGGTTACCGGACCAGATATTTTGTTTTTCTGGGTAGCGAGAATGATCATAGCAGGTTATGAATACACCGGAAAACGTCCCTTTGAAAATGTGTATTTAACGGGTTTAGTTAGAGACAAGCAACGAAGAAAAATGTCTAAATCTTTGGGCAATTCGCCTGATGCGTTAGATTTAATTGATCAATATGGTGCAGATGGTGTGAGAGTTGGTTTGTTGCTGAGTGCATCAGCAGGTAATGATTTATTATTTGATGAAGGTTTATGTAATCAAGGGAAAGGATTTGCAAATAAAATCTGGAACGCTTTTAGGTTGGTTGAAGGCTGGGAAGTGGCTGACATTCCCCAACCAGAATATGCCCAAAAAGCTCTGGAATGGTACAACGCCAAGTTGCAAAGCACGCTGGTAGAAATTGAAGACCATTACAGCAAATACAGAATAAGCGATGCCTTGATGTCGACATACAAATTAGTTTGGGATGACTTCTGTTCCTGGTTATTGGAAATGATAAAACCGCCTTTTGGACAACCCATTGATCAAAAAACATTTGATGGAGTGATTGAAATGCTTGAAAATAATTTGCGAATCCTTCATCCGTTTATGCCCTTTTTAACTGAAGAAATTTGGCAAAACATAACTGAAAGAACAAAAGAAGAAGCGCTGATAGTTAATAATTGGCCGAAGATGGAGCCCTTTGACAATAAGTTGATTTCAGATTTTGAACATGCTGCTGAGGTGATTTCGGGAATTAGAACTATAAGAAAAGAGAAGAACATTTCCTTTAAAGAAACAATTTCACTTTCAGTATTAAATCAGGAAAATGTTACCAATAAATTTGATTCAATCATTACTAAACTTGGTAATATTGATTCTTTAGATTATGTTGAGGAAAAAGTAAATGGTGCTTTGAGTTTTAGAGTGAAATCAAATGAATATTTTATCCCTGTGGCAGGAACAATAAATATTGAGGAGGAAATTAAAAAGCTGACTGAAGAATTGGAGTATACTGAAGGTTTTTTAAAATCTGTACAAAAGAAGCTTTCAAATGAGCGCTTTGTAAATAATGCTCCGGAAACAGTCATTGCTTCTGAAAGAAAAAAAGAAGCTGATGCGCTCGCAAAAATCAACACCTTAAAAGAAAGTATTGCCGGCTTGCAATAATTATAAAAAAGGCTGCAATAATCTATTGCAGCCTTTTTTATTCAATTCTTAAATTTTAATTTGTTTAGAAGGTTACTGCAATGTTCATAGAGAACCCTGTGTTTTCAGGAACGAAACGGCATACCCCACCAACACATATTAAACCACCCCGTTGACGACCATAGTTAACTGCAAATCGGGTTCTTCCTTTTGTATAACTTCCTCCAAAGTTGTAGTAATGAATTTCATCTTCACCACCATAATTCCAGGAATCTGCAATGTATAGACCAAGTCTTGGCGAAAAATTGTATTCAAATAGAGCAGCAGCCCAGTTTTTTCTATCTTGTTCTGTCCATAAGTGCTGCAATTCCAGACGGAAGGATTTTCCTGAGCCTAAACGGTAAGTATGCTCAATTACACCAATATTAGCAGTAATATCTTCAAAACCAAGGGGGCTTCCATCTGTGATGCCCTTGTCGATAATAACATTTGAGTAAGTGTAAATACCACTTAATTTTTCAGAAAGCCTTTTTCTTATTTCTAAAGTTACTTCTCTAAAATAGCGGTCACCATCACCGAGAAATTCAGATTTGTAGCCATTGTTTTCAACATCATAAACGGCATCCAGTCCTGACCAGTATGAGAAATTAAAATCGAGTTTGGTGCCATATTTTCCTCCAAAAAATGTTTCCTTTTCAAAGGTGTAAAATACGTCTATCTGGGTGCCCATTTCACCAGCTTGCTTTTGAAAGTCTTGTAAAACTAATCTCGCTTGTGGATTGTAAACATATATGTTTGACAACATATAGTCGTGTTGTTTTGTAAGTGAAGGGATGTAATTAATAAGTTGCTGATTATATTGATTCCCTTCTGCATATCGATCTGCATAAAAACTGAAGTTTTCTATGCGTCTTAGTGCTGCATTGATTCCAAGTCCACGTTGAGAATACCCAAGGTTTAACAATAGTGCTGAACCTTTGTAGAGTTCTTCATTATTTGTAATTACACCTTCGTTTACCAAAGCATCGGGCTCTTTGTGTACAGCTTCAAAAGCTGCAGAAAAGTTTTTATAGAGAAAGTCAATTCTACCTGAATAGGCATTTACGGTTGAAGGTAGTGTATTGCTTCCCAAATTATCTTGATAACGCGCCACATAACTTCCTCCAACATCAATAAATAAATCATCTGTGTTGAATACCTGGCCTAGATCTATAATTGCATCAGCACCTTGAATGACTCCTTCTGAGGTATCAAATCCATCTCGTTGCTCACCATATACTGCTGTCAGGAAAATAAAGTCAGTGGGAGAAAATTTAACTTTTACACCTTTTAGGGCGTTGTTAATACCCAGTTGTCTGTCTTCCCAAAACCTTAAAATCAAACCACTTCCAAACTGCTCATAAAAATACCCACCTGTAATATCAAGAGATTCATGTTTAAAATTTAAAAAGTAAGTACTTATACCATTACCGTCAATATTGGGTGCATACCCTAATAAAGCAGTTGGAAGATATGATTCATACTGAATGCCTGCTGTAAACTTTCCAAGATTATAATTTAACATAAAATAATTATTAGCCCTGAATTGTTCATCTGGAGCTAAAATATTCAATCCCTCATCGTCTTGAAGCCATTGAGAGTTTGACTCAAATCCGCCGGAAAAATTACCATAATCTTGTGAAAATACTGATGTCGAAATTGCAATTAAAAGTAGGGAGAGTAGCTTTTTTTTCATTTTAAAAATTAATTTTAAATCTTTGATTATTTATTTTGAAAATTCAACTACTTTTTCATACAGTTCATCTTCTGCGCCCGGAGTATAACCAGAGTGTCTGTAAAGAATTTTATTGTTTTTTACAACAAGCGTTAAGGGAACTGTGGCGGCGCCCAATGCTCTTTTTAAATCATTGTTAGTGTCTAGTAAAAACTCATAATCCCAGCTTTTTCCATTAATCATAGGCCTCACTCTTCTAACAGTTCTTGCATCATCAACGGATATTGCATACAAAACCACATTGGTTTCAGATTTCCAATCGTCATAAACTACACTGATAGCATCTAGTTCATTTTTACAAGGCACACACCAGGTTGCCCATAAAGAGATTATTACAACTTGGTCATCTTGAGAAATATTTTGAATATTTACATCTGTTCCGTCAATATTTTTCAATGTCATATCAGGCAACTCTGTCTGTGAAAAAGATTGTAAAAACAATATTGAAATAAAAAATGTTAAAAGTGCTTTCATGATATTTACTTTGTTAGTTTAATTTGAAAAGCAATAATAATAATATATATTTTAATTATTTAGTGAAATGAATATTTTCTTTACAAAGAAAAAAATATAATTCAAAAGTTAAGTAGTTAATTTTAATTTATTATTATATTAAAAAAAAACTATATTTGGAGATTCCTTAATTTTAAAATTAGCAATTATGTTCAAAAAATTACTTACAGGTACCGCGTTACTTATGATTGCCTTTCCCTTATTCAGTCAAACGATTGTTAGTACTGACCCGGAAAACAAAAAAGTTATTTTAGAAGAATTTACAGGTATTAATTGTGTTTATTGTCCTGATGGCCATGCCATTGCTCAGGCAATTAAAAACAATAATCCTGATGAAGTGTTTTTGGTAAATATTCACGTTGGTGGCTATGCAACTCCAGGTGCAGGCCAGCCTGATTTTAGAACGCCATTTGGTACTGCTATCAATAACCAAGCAGGGGTTCTAGGATATCCAGCTGGAACTGTTAATAGACACGTTTTTCCTGGCTGGTCCCAAAATGGTGCTAATGGAACTGCAATGAGTAGAAATTTTTGGACGGCCGCTTCAAATCAAATTTTAGATCAGCCTTCTTATGTCAATATGGGCGTTGAAGCTAGTATTGATGTAAACACAAGAGAATTAACAGTTCACGTAGAGGCTTACTATACAGATGACAGCCCGGTTGGAACTAATAAACTTAATGTTGCATTGTTGCAAAATAACACATTAGGTCCTCAAACAGGTGGGGGAATGGGTAATGAATATGTGCATATGCATCGCTTAGTTCATATGGTTACCGGACAATGGGGTGTTGATGTTAACACAACCACAGAAGGTAGTTTTGTTGACGAAACCTTTACCTACACGATTCCTAATGATTATAACGGAGTTCCTGTAGACTTTTTTGAAGCTGAAATGGAAGTTGTGGTTTTTATGACTGAAACCCAACAAGAAGTAATCAGTGGAAATGGTGCTTATGCTACTTACACCGGCTTGGCAAATAATAACGATGCGGCAATACAATCAGTTGTTGAAATTGATGATCAATGTTCAGGTGTTTTAGCTCCAACACTCAAAGTTCAAAATTTAGGTTTAGACCCATTAACATCTCTTGATATCGAATATTCAGTGAATGGAGGAACTCCTGAAGTTTACACTTGGTCTGGAAACCTTACATCTCTTTTAATTGATGAAATTGAACTCCCTGAAATTTCTTATGATATTCTGGCTAATAATGAATTGGTAATCACTTTATCAGAGGATGATGACAATTCAAACAACGAATATTCTGCTAATTTTGATCAAGCTATTGAAAGTGGTTATGAGCTTGATTTAACTATCCAAACTGACGGTTGGGGAACTGAAGTGCGTTGGAATATAAAAAATGCTGATGGAACAACAATCGCTCAAGGAGGACCTTATGGTAACAATCAAACAATCAATGTGCCTACCATAACAGTAACGGACGATTGTTATACATTTAATTTAATTGATACCTTTGGTGATGGTGGCGGTCCGGTTTCACTAGTTGATTCTGATGGTTTAGTTATTTACTCTACCTCCGGAAATTATGGTTCAGGTGAATCAACAAATTTTTCAACAACTGGAAATCCTCTCAGCATAAATGACAATGACATTAATCAAGTTGTTTTATACCCTAATCCTTCCTACGGAATAGTGAATGTTCAAACAAATTCACCGGTTAGTATATCTGTTTTTGATATCACCGGAAAACTTGTTAACAGTATTGAAGAGGTTAATAACGGCGAAAATATTGATTTATCAACTTTACAAGCCGGAATGTACCTTGTGAAAATCAATGATGGAATTAACCAACAAACTCAAAAATTAATTATTAAATAAACTTCTTGGGGGGTTTCTCGCAAACCTCCCTTTTTTTAAAAAATTCTCAATGATGAAAAAGATTACACTATTATTAACTACTATTTTATTAACGACAGCAGCATATTCTCAATTTACAGTAGAAGATTATGATGGAGAACCAATTCTTGACGGAGATATCAGGACGTATACCTCTACGGTAGAATCTGAAGCAACACTCTATTTTTGGATTAATAATGATTCAGCAGAGGATATTCTGGTGAAAATTAAAAACGAGAGTATTACTAATTCAGATGGTTCAAGCTATCAGTTTTGTTTTGGTACGCTTTGTATATTTGATGTTGAAGAAGGTCAAACTTATCCTGTTTCAGGTGTTCCAGAAACAATTCCTGCAGGTGGCACAAACCCTCAATTTGATAAATTTTACAATGAAAATGAAGGTGATGGCACAAACTATCCTATTGACTATGTATGGAAGTTTTTCCAAGTTGATGAAAATGGAGATGAAATAGGCGAGTCAATCACTTTTACATATCGATTTGACCCAACACTAAGCACTAACGAATTGGATGAAAACAACCTTGGAGTTAAAATTCATAATACCCTAGCGAATCAAACTTTAAATGTTGAATCTTTAAATAGTGATTTTGATTATACAATTTTTAATTTAAATGGTCAAAGCTTGTTATCAAATAAAGTGACAACGGGTATGAATGAAATTAATGTTTCCAGTTTAACAACCGGAGTATACTTTATCAAATTTAACAATGGTGAAAACTCTACAACATTAAAGTTTGCAGTAAAATAAAAATTCCCAATAGTTTAGATGAAAATTAGATATTTATTTGTTCCGTTTCTTGTATTAAGTATTGTTATTTATTCCTGTAGTGCAGATTATCTCGATAATCGGGCACAGGTTGATTTAAGCTCCATCACCTTAAAAGCGAATATCGAAACCACCAATATAGGAATCGATCAAACCCTGGAATTTACGGTTATTGGAAATGATGATGTAGACTATACGGCAAATAGTGTCATTACAGTTAACGGAGAACCTATAGAAGGAACTTCTCACTCTTTTACTGAAGGTGGTGAATATACTTTTGAAGCTACCTATTCTGGTTTTTCAAGTAATGCACTTACTTATAATGTAGTCACAGAAAAATACCTTGTGATTGATAGGTCAAAAGCATTAAGAACACAGACGGTAACATTTCAATTATTAAACCCAAATGGTGATGATGCTACTTCTGAAGCAACTTTCTTTGTTAATGGAACCTCAATAAGCGGAAACACATTTAGTTCAAACCAAGAAGGTGTCTATGAGGTTTATGCAACTTATGATAACGGAGTAAGTCAAACCGAACCTGAAACATTAGAAGTTTTTGTTCCAAAACGTAAAGTTGTTTATGAAGATTATACAGGAGCTTGGTGTGGCTGGTGTGTAAGAGTGACAAATGCTGTGCATTTATTGAAGGAACAATCTGATGATGTTGTAGTTGTAGCGATTCATAATAATGACGAAATGACGTTCCCGCAAGAAGTGCAATTGAGAAATACTTTTGGAGTTGCCGGATTTCCAACAGCAAAAATAAACAGGACAGATACAGCACCAAACCCTGAGGATGCTCCCTCATCAATTGAGTATGCGCTTGCTAATGCTGGGACAGAAACAGATATTAGCATCGCTATTAATACAGAGCTTACTGGAAATATGCTTACTGTTCAAACAAAATTAATTTCTGAAAATTCAATTCCTTCAACTCATAAGTTGGTGGTGTATATCTATCAGGATGGTTTAGTATTTCCTCAAACCAATTATTATGTAAATACCCCGGGAAGTCCTTACTATCAAATGGGAAATCCTATTGAGGATTTTGTTCATAATGATGTTTTAGAGACCTCTTTGACTAATATTTTTGGAGATCAGTTGCAATCAACCAATGCTTTTGAAGAACTTTCAATTAATTTTGATGCTGTTGATCTTTCTACATATGGAGACACTTCAAATGGAAATACATATGACCCTTCCCGATTTGGTGTGGCAGTTTATGTGGTAGATGAAAATAATAATGCATTAAATGCACAACACGTAAAAGCCGGACTAAATGTAGATTTTGAATAAATTTTTAAATCTTATTGAATAAAAAAATCACCTTGTTCTACAAGGCGATTTTTTGTATTTATATTATTAA
This sequence comes from Planktosalinus lacus, assembly GCF_014640155.1. Lineage (GTDB taxonomy): Bacteria > Bacteroidota > Bacteroidia > Flavobacteriales > Flavobacteriaceae > Planktosalinus > Planktosalinus lacus. The sequence goes on from NZ_BMGK01000003.1 coordinate 252,904, forward strand.
AAACCATTTAGTTATTTCCTAAAAATGGATATCTGTAATCTACAGGTGACACAAAAGTTTCTTTAACCATCCTTGGAGATACCCATCTCAACAGGTTGAGTTTAGAACCTGCTTTGTCGTTGGTTCCTGAAGCTCTCGCTCCTCCAAAGGGCTGTTGCCCAACCACTGCACCCGTTGGTTTGTCGTTAATATAGAAGTTTCCGGCTGCATTTTCTAAAATGTCAACAGCTTTATCAAGAGCATACCGATCTTCACTGAAAACGGCGCCTGTTAATGCATATTCAGAAGTTTCATCAACCAGGTAAAGTGTTTCTTCCCATTGGTCATCCTCATAAACATAAATAGTAACTACTGGTCCAAATAATTCAGTACACATAGTCGTGTATTTTGGATCTTTTGTGAGTATAACAGTGGGCTCAATGAAATATCCTTTTGATTTATCATAATTTCCACCTACTACAATTTCGGCGTTCGAATCATTTTTTGCCTGATCAATGTAACTAGCAAGTTTATCAAAAGACCCTTCATGAATCACTGCAGTAATAAAATTACTCATGTCTTCAGGGGATCCCATTTTAAAAGATTTAAGATCTTTTATTACGTGCTCTTTTACAGCAGGCCATAAGCTTTTTGGAATATAACAACGTGAAGCTGCAGAACATTTTTGTCCTTGAAATTCAAATGCTCCTCTTGAAATTGCAGTAGCAACCTGAATAGGATTGGATGATTTGTGTGCAACAATAAAATCTTTTCCACCTGTTTCACCAACGATGCGTGGATATGTTTTATAGGTATTGATGTTTTCACCAATTTTTTTCCAAAGAAGTTTAAATACATCTGTAGAACCTGTAAAGTGAAGTCCTGAAAAATCAGAATGACTCAAAATTGTATCAGTAATCATGACAGGGTCGCCCATCACAACGTTGATAACACCATCAGGTACACCTGCTTCTTTAAATACATCCATGATTACTTTAGCAGAATACACCTGGCTGTCACTGGGTTTCCAAATAGCAACATTTCCCATCAAGGCTGCACTGGAAGGTAGGTTTCCGGCGATAGCGGTAAAATTAAAAGGAGTGATTGCATAGATAAATCCTTCCAATGGTCTGTATTCAAGTCTGTTCCAGGCATCTGAAGTTGACTCGGGTTGTTCAGCATAAATTTCAGTCATGTACTGAACGTTGAATCTTAGGAAATCAATCAGTTCACAAGCAGCATCAATTTCCGCCTGATATATATTTTTAGACTGCCCAAGCATGGTTGCTGCATTAATTTTTGCACGGTAAGGACCGGCAAATAATTCTGCGGCTCTTAAGAAAATTCCGGCGCGCTCTTGCCAAGGCATCTTAGACCATTTTTTTCTTGCTTCAAGAGCTGTTTCGATTGCTTCCTGAACGTTTTTTTTATCTGCTTTATGATAGGTTCCAAGAATGTGTTTATGGTCATGAGGAGGAGCCATAGTAGCTGTGTTTCCGGTTTTAATTTCTTTACCATTTATGTATAGCGGCACTTCCACGGTGCTGTTGTACATATTTTTGTAGGTTTTTAACACTTCTTCCCTTTCGGCAGTGCCGGGTGCATAGCTTTTTACTGGCTCATTTTTGGCTACCGGTACTCTAAAAAATCCTTTTCCCATATCTTGATATTTTTTCTGTTTTTTAATTGTTTGCGAAGTTACAAATATTTAAAGAGTCTATTTTAAAAACTGCTTTACTTCTTTGTTGAAATTTCGTAAGTTGTAGTTCAAAATTACTACTCAAATAAAATGTGTACAGTAACATTTATTGCAAAAGGAAACAATGACTTTATTCTTACTTCCAGTCGAGATGAACTTCCGGGCAGGGCTACTTTGGCTCCTAAAGTTTACAAGGAAAAAGGTGTAATGCTTGTATATCCAAAAGATATAATTGCCGGGGGAACCTGGATTTGTATGGGAAGCAATAATCGAATGATAAACTTACTTAATGGGGCCTTTAAGCCTCATAAACGCAATCCACCCTACCGAAAAAGTAGGGGCCTAGTGGTCAAAGAATTATTACTTTCTGAAAATTTAATGGAAGATATTCGGGAATATAATTTTGAAGGTATAGAGCCTTTCACAATTATTCTGGTTGATTGGGGTGCAGGATTACAATTATTCAATCTGGTTTGGGATGAAAAGCAACTGCACTTTAAAAAGCATTCCTTGAAACCTCATATTTGGAGCTCTTCACCATTATATTCTCCTAAAATGAAACAAAAAAGAGAGCTTTGGTTTGATGAGTTTTTAAACATTTCGAATACAGATACAGCTAGTTTATTAAGTTTTCATAAGAATGCCGGAAACGGAAAAAATGAAGAAAATTTGATAATGGACAGAGGGTTTATCAAGACAGTAAGTATCACCCAAATTGTAAAAAAAGGGAATAATCTTAAGATGTTTTATGAAGACCTTCAAACGGAAAGTTCAGAATATGTAGCACTTTAGTTCAAAGCATGTGTGGCACTAAGTCTGAAAGAAGGAACTTTCACTCTAAAACTTCTGGTAGAAGTCAAATTGATCATTCTGTAATGACCCTTCATGCCACCAAAAGGTGATAACAGTAAACATCCTGAAGTGTAGGTATGTGTGTCTCCTGGTTTTAAAACTGGCTTTTTGCCAACAACCCCTTCGCCTGTAACTATCTCTACTTTGTTCAATGCATCTTTTATTTTCCAGTAACGGGAATTTAGCTGGACAGAGTCTTTACTTTGGTTTTCAATGGCAATTTTATATCTAAAGGCATAATGCATTTTATTGTCTTTATAAAATGTACCTTCAAATTTAGTTTCCACTGAAATTTTTATACCTTTTGTAACCTGTTGTACCATTGTTTTAATACATTGAAAACGAAAGCAACGCATAGCCCATCGCTGCAAAGGTAGCTAAGATACTAAATAAAGTGTTTAGAATCACAAATTTAACGAATGTTTTAAATCTACTTTGCAGGTAAAAATTCCGCATTGCTTTATAGAGATAAATTAAAAAAGCAAAAAGAGCAAGTGAGGTAAAAAGAGATGTGTTTAAAAAATAGTCAAAAAATAATGTGATAATTAATAAAACAAAAAACAAACTTTGAACATGAAAAGCAAAAACCAAATGTTCCATATAAGTATACTGTTTTCGTCGGATATATAAAAGCTTTATGAACAAAGCAAAAATGGGCATAAATAAAAAGATCACAATTGGAAGCTTTGAGATAAAATAATTGTAAGCAAAATCTGTATTGTTGATAAAGAAATCAAAATCCATCACCTTTTTGTACAACCATCTGTTTTTTGCAGAGTTTTGGTGATTTAACTCTGCTAAGGCGTCTGATGGCTTTAGGTCTTTGTTTTCGGTATAAAAATCACTGTAAACTTCAATTCTGCTGGTATAGCTTTTTCTGAAACTCATTGTAGCTAACTCCTGCTCACTAAAGTATCTTAGTTTACTTTCAGTTTTAGGCTCATTTAATTTTTCTTCAATTTTTAATGAATCAATAGCTGGGTTGCTCAGTTCTTTTAACGCGCTTTTTAGTTCTAAAGTTGCATCTTTATCGTTGTTGGTTTTAATATTTGAACTTGTTATAGCAGTTGGTTTGTTATTAGTGTCTTGTGTTAGTTCAGAAATTTTATTTAACAAACCACTGAGTAGAAAAAAGATTATACTCACACTGAGGTAAAACCGAAAAGGATTGGCATACCGCATCCTCTTTCCCTCGACATATTCTTTTGAAATGATGCCTGGTTTAAATAACAATACCTTAAGAGTTCTGATTATTCTGCTGTCATAGGCAAAAATACTTCCAAAAAACTCATTAAATAAATCGTTAAAGTGTAGTTTTTTTGTTGAGTTGAGTTGTGAGCAATTTGGGCAATATTTATCGCTTTTATCTAAAGGATGGTCACAATTCAAGCATTTTTCTCCTCTGTATTTTAGAGATTTTCTGCCTGTTTCATTTGAGGGTAAAGAACTGGCGAACCAAACAGATAACTTATCCAGCATATAAATTTCAGTTAGTTATTGGTAATGTTTTCAGAGTTATTGCTTCCCACACCCACAATTCGGTCAAAACGACCCCCAAGGTCGCGATAGTAAACCACTACAGTGTAATCGTTTTCGGTTTCATCAAAATTGCCACTTATAACACCTTCTTGTATGGTGCCGTCACTTTCTTTGATTACATATTTGTAATTATAAAACCCTTGTTTAAATAAGTATTTTAATCGGTAAGTATCCGTTGCCTGGTCATAATTTAAACGAGTTAATTCATTGGTGTTATAATTGTTGAAGTTTCCATAGATGTGAATTTCTTCTCCCTCGTTTAAATCTTCATAGTATTGAAGTGCAAAATGCACCCAAACATATTCTGCATCAATACTGGATTTTTGCCCACGTATGTTTCTCACTAAAAAATTTCCATTGATATCAGGGTTGAATGTATAGGGTCTGTCTTTTCGTGAAATGTTTGTATAAAGATAGTTGATAAAGGTTTCTGCCATTTCTATTCTTCTGATGTTCACAGTGGCGCCCCTCACATCGCTGTTGTCAAAATTGTAATATTCATTCCCACCCCAAAATGACGCTTCAAGATCATACCTGTAAATCAGTTCATTTCCTAAAGTATATTGTGGTTTTAAGTCGGTAATAGCTGTTTTTAAATTACTGTTTTGAAGTACCAGTGTTTTGACGTTTTGATTTGGATTTATAAAAGTTGTGTTGGATGAATTGATTGAAAAATGAACAACCTGTTTTGTATGTATATAATTCAAATCCCTGGCACGTTTTATTTCAACACCCACGTTGGCGAGGTCTTAATATATCATAAACTTCCTGGAAAAAACAAGATTATTTCTGTCGTCAAAAATACTGATCAAATAATTTCCACTTTTAGTCAAGCCCCTGGTATCTCTGTTGGGGATATTGAGTACATAATGGGAATACATTTGTAACGTATTGAAAGAATTTTCGTAAAAATCAATGCGCATATCGTCAAAGCCGTCTATATATTCTCCTTTGGCTAAATTTGATGGTGTCCAGTCAAAGTTGAAGTGTTCAATTTTATAATAGTAGTCTCTCTCATCTCCATTGATGTCATCAAACGATAATTGAAAACGTTCACCAAGTTTTAGAATGGGCAACTGGGCTTGTGGTGTGTTTCCTTGAAATGTTATTGTTTTTATGAAATTGGGTGCAGCAGTTTCAGAAACTTGACCATTTATAAAAAATGGTGATACTAGCAAAAAGGAAATAAAGAAATTTTTCATTTTGTGATACTAAGTTTGAAAATCAATGATGTGTAAATATAGATAAAAAATATAGTTTTAGAAGGATAAGAAAAAATATCAAATCAGTTATTTAGAATTATTATAAATAATAAATATACTCATTTTATCACTTAGAAATACGTGCCAAAATTCGTAAATTTGCGGTCTTTTAAGCTGGTTTGTTAACCGGTTGAATTTTTTTAAAAGTAAACTTTAATACTTACATCCTATGTCAAAAGACATTAGAATCAAAAAGGGCCTTGACATTCGTCTGGTTGGTGAGCCTGAAAAAGCATTGACAAACGCCCCAAGATCCCGCACTTTTGTAATAAAACCATCCGATTTTCATTTGATTACTCCAAAAATGGTGCTCAAAGAAGGTGCCAAGTTCAAGGCAGGTGATGTTTTGTTTTATCACAGGGAAAATGAGTCAATTAAGTTTGTAGCACCTGTTAGTGGGACACTCACCGAAATTAAAAGAGGAGCAAAAAGAGTTATAACTCATATAGTTATAACTGCAGATTCTCAAGATGAGTACCGTGATTTAGGTCAAATGGATGTTGCAAAAGCAGATCCTGAAGCTATAAAAGCAAGGCTATTAGAGTCTGGTTGTTGGGTTTTTGTAAAACAACGTCCATATGACGTTATTGCAAATCCTGACAAGTCTCCTAAAGCGATTTTCATTTCTGCACACGCAAGTGCTCCTTTGGTGGCAGATTATGATTTTGCTTTAAGCGGAAAAGAAAAAGAATTGCAAACTGCAATTAATGCACTTTCAAAACTTACCGAGGGTAAAATTCATGTGGGAACAGGTTCTAATGGATCTTCTCCTTTTGCAAATTTGGATGGGATTACAATACATAAAGTATCCGGACCTCACCCATCCGGTAATGTTGGAACTTTGATTAATAAAATTGATCCTGTAAATAAAGGTGAGACCGTCTGGACTTTAAATCCACAAGATTTAGTAGTTATTGGGGAATTACTTCTTACAGGAAAATTTAATGCAGAGCGCATTGTTGCACTTTCAGGGTCTTCATTGAAAAGCCCTAAGTATTACAGAACCAAAATTGGAGCAGAAGTTTCAACTATGGTATATGATTCAGGATTGAATGAAGAAAATGTCAGAATCATCAGCGGAGGTGTTTTAACAGGAAAAAAAGTTCCTGCCGATGGTCATTTGGGTTATTATGATAATACAATTTCAGTAATTCCTGAAGGGGATGATTATGAGTTTTTTGGGTGGAACAAACCCGTGTTTAATAAAATTTCACTCACCAGAGCATTAACGTTCTCCTGGCTTACGCCCAATAAAAAATATGTTTTAGATACCAATACAAATGGCGAACACAGAGCATTTGTTCAAACAGGTATGTATGAGCAAGTATTTCCACTTGATATTTACCCGATGCAAATAATGAAAGCTTGTATGGTTGAAGATCTTGATGCTATGGAAGAGTTGGGGATGTTTGAAGTAGCACCTGAAGATTTTGCATTAACAGAATTTGTTTGTGTTTCAAAACAACCCCATCAGGAAATTATCAGAAAAGGATTGGACCTAATGTACAAAGAAATAGGATAAACTATGAGTTTAAAAAATAAATTACACGATTTAAAAATGAAGTACAAAGGCACCAAGATGGCGCCTGCTTTCAATGCGCTTCACACGTTTTTATACTTGCCTAATGAAACCACACATTCCGGGAGTCATGTAAGAGCGGCAGATGATTTAAAGCGAACGATGAACACCGTAATTATCGCTTTAATTCCTTGCTTGATTTTTGGAATCTTTAATGCGGGTTATCAACACTATTCTGCCATCAATGGTTTTCCACAAGACTTTTCCCTGTTTGAGCATTTTATCAATTGGGAAAACTTTGTCTTGGGAGCCTGGACTGTTCTGCCATTAGTTATTGTATCTTATGGTGTGGGTCTTGGAGTTGAATTCCTGTTTGCTGTAATAAAAGGTCACGAAGTTGAAGAAGGTTATCTTGTTACCGGTATGCTTGTTCCACTTATTGTTCCAATTGATACCCCACTTTGGATGCTTACAATTGCTGTCATATTTGGTGTTGTGATTGGAAAAGAAATTTTTGGCGGAACCGGAATGAATATTCTGAACCCCGCTTTAACAATACGTGCATTTTTGTTTTTTGCTTATCCAACCTGGATGAGTGGAGACAAAGTTTGGGTGCACGGAGCCGTTGAACGCGATGCGCAAATTGCCGCAGGCGCTTCAGATGTAAGTGCGATCTCAGGTGAAACTATTCTTGGTACCCTAGCTCAAAACAACACACCGGATTATTCCATAATGGAAATGTTCTATGGATTTATACCGGGTTCGGTTGGTGAAACCTCAACGCTGTTAATTCTTCTGGGAGGTTTGTTTTTACTATATACCAAAGTAGCAAGCTGGAGAATTATGTTGAGTTCTGTAGTAGGCGCATTGGTAATGGGACTTATATTTAACTGGGTTGTTGATGCAGGGATCATTACTGAATCGAGCAATTTCTATGGATTAATGAATGTAACCTTTTGGGAGCATCTTATTATTGGAGGTTTGGCTTTTGGTATTGTTTATATGGCTACCGATCCAGTAACCGGATCCCAAACCAATAAAGGAAAATGGATATACGGATTCTTTATAGGATTTATCTCTGTAATGATCAGAGTCTTTAACCCTGCTTATCCTGAAGGAGTTTTCCTTGCTATATTGCTAATGAATGTTTTTGCACCAACTATTGACCACTATGTGATTAGAGGAAATGTGAAAAGAAGAAAAAACCGTTTAAAAGTTAAAACTGCATAATCATGGCTAAGAAAACTGATAACAATTTATACACTATTGGATTTGCCATTGTGATGGTAGTTGTCGTGGGTTCACTTCTGGCATTTATAGCATCGTCTCTAAAGCCAAGAATTGTTGAAAACCAACGATTTGAAAAGCAACAAAACATACTCTATGCAATGGGAGTTCATAATAATGAAGGTGATAATGACGTAAGCTTTATTTCAACAGACAGAGTTGGAGAGGTCTTTGACACATACATCACCAATCAATACTATGCTCAGGGCGATCAACTCATTGAAGATGACGAAGCTTATTTGATTGAACTTGCTAAAGAAGAGTCTGCTGCTAAAAACCCTAATTATCAAAAACGACTCCCTATTTTTATTGGCGAAAAAGATGGCGAGACGTTATACATTATCCCGGTTACCGGAAAAGGACTTTGGGATGCTATTTGGGGTTTTGTAGCGTTGGATTCTGAATTTGTCATTGAAGGTGTTTATTTTGACCATAAAGCTGAAACTCCCGGTTTGGGAGCGAATATAAAAGAGCGCTTCTTTATGGACGATTTTAAAGGTGAACACATATTTGACGAAGATGGAGATTTTGAAGGGGTTGAAGTTGCAAAAGGCAACAACGACCCGCTAAACAATAGAAAAACAGACAATCAAGTTGATGCCATAGCTGGCTCAACCATCACCGGGAACGGTGTTACAGCTATGTTGCGCACATACTTAAGAGAATATTTACCTCATTTAAAATCTTTAAATCAATAAGAAATGGGATTATTATCAAAAAAAGACAGAGCTTTAATATTAGACCCTCTAACAGATAACAACCCTATTACGATTCAGGTATTGGGTATTTGTTCAGCACTTGCCATCACGGCACAGTTAAAAGCCTCTATTGTAATGGCTTTATCTGTAATATTTGTTATGGGTGTAGGAAACATTGTGATTTCTCTTATGAGAAATATAATCCCTTCTAAAATTAGAATTATAGTACAGCTGGTTGTTGTTGCAACACTTGTTATAATTGTAGATCAGGTTTTAAAAGCTTTTTCTTATGAATTGAGTAAGCAATTATCAGTCTTCATTGGTCTGATTATTACAAACTGTATCATTATGGGACGATTTGAAGCCTTTGCACTTGGTAATGGTGTTTTTCGATCTTTCCTAGACGGCATTGGAAATGCCTTAGGATATGGTGTGATACTTATCATTGTTGGATTTTTCAGAGAACTTTTAGGTTCAGGAACGCTTTTAGGAATTCAGGTTTTAGGAGACCCGATTGCCAAAACAGGATTGTATTCAATAGGTTATGAAAACAATGGATTTATGCTGTTGTCACCAATGGCCCTAATAACCATAGGGATTATTATCTGGGTACAACGTTCAAGAAATCCAGAACTGGTAGAAGAAAATTAATATTAAAGTTTGTTAGTTTACAACTAAATACAAAACAACATGGAGCACATTGAATTATTTTTTAAATCAATCTTTATAGATAATATGGTATTTGCCACGTTCCTTGGAATGTGTTCTTACCTAGCGGTTTCCAAAAAAGTAACTACTGCGGTAGGTCTTGGATTAGCAGTTATCTTTGTCCTCGGTATCACAGTGCCAATCAACTGGCTACTCGATCAATATATTTTACAAGAAGGCGCACTTTCCTGGTTAGGGCCAGAATATGCTTCTTATGATTTAAGCTTCTTGTCATTTATTATGTTTATTGCAACCATTGCAACAATGGTACAACTGGTGGAAATAGTAGTTGAAAAGTTTTTACCCGCACTTTACAACTCTTTGGGAATCTTTTTACCGCTAATCGCTGTAAACTGTGCAATTTTAGGAGGTTCATTATTCATGCAATCAAGACAAATTGCCAGTATAGATTTGGCTTTAAATTATGGGGTAAGTTCAGGAATTGGATTTTTCTTAGCAATCTTAACTATTGCTGCTATACGTGAAAAAATTAGATATTCAAATGTGCCGCCACCCTTAAGAGGCTTAGGAATAACATTTATTATTACCGGATTAATGGCAATTGGTTTTATGAGTTTTGGTGGTATGTTAACAGGAGGAGATAGTGAAGAAGAAACAACCGAAACAGCACAGGTATCCAACCTTAATGAAAATTCAACATTATCTGCGGTAGTTAGCGGTCAAGAGTCAGCTACCTTAGATTCTACCGAACAAAATCAGGAAACCAATCAAGAAGTAACAAAATAACGATATGATATTAGCAGCAAGTACATTAGGTGTCGTTTTAGCAACCGTAATAGCATTTTTAGTATTAATACTACTATTAGTGGGGATTTTAATTTTTGTTAAAGAAAAGTTGTCTCCTTCGGGCCCTGTAAAAATTACCATTAATAATGAAAAGGTTCTAGAGGTTGACTCAGGAAGCACGCTTTTAACAACCCTTAGTTCAGAAAAAATATTTTTGCCTTCTGCTTGTGGTGGAGGTGGAACTTGTATTCAATGTGAATGCCATGTCCTTGAAGGTGGGGGTGAAGCGCTTCCAACAGAAACACCACACTTTTCAAGAAAAGAAATTCAGGAAGGTGCTCGTTTAGCCTGTCAGGTTAAAGTTAAACAGGATATGAACATTACCATTCCGGAAGAAGTATTTGGAATTAAAAAATGGGAAGGTACTGTTTTAAGAAACTATAATGTAGCTTCTTTTATCAAGGAATTTGTTGTTGAAATCCCCGAGGATATGGGGTACAAGGCAGGTGGTTATATTCAAATCGAAATACCACCCTGTGAGATTAAATACAAGGATATTGATATTACAGCTCACCCAGAAGAACACGATACACCTGATAAGTTTCAGGAGGAATGGGATAAGTTTCAGCTATGGCCTTTGGTAATGAAAAACTCTGAAACAGTAGAACGTGCTTACTCAATGGCTTCTTACCCTGCTGAAGGACGCGAAATTATGCTGAATGTGCGTATTGCCACTCCACCCTGGGACAGAGCTAAAAACACCTGGATGAATGTAAACCCCGGTATAGCATCTTCTTACATCTTTGCGCAAAAGCCGGGTGATAAGGTGGTGATTTCAGGTCCTTACGGTGAGTTTTTCATCAACGAAAGTGAAGCCGAAATGCTGTATGTAGGGGGTGGTGCCGGTATGGCCCCAATGCGCTCACACCTTTATCATTTATTCCGTACATTAAGAACAGGAAGAAAAGTTACTTATTGGTATGGGGGACGTTCAAAAAGAGAATTATTTTACATCGATCACTTTAAAAACTTAGAAAAAGACTTCCCAAACTTTAGATTCTTTATGGCACTTTCTGAGCCATTAGAAGAAGACAACTGGAAAGTAAAAGACGGCATCGATGGTGAAGGCGACGGTTTTGTTGGATTTATCCACCAGGTGGTAATCGATAACTACTTAAGTAAACACGAAGAACCGGAAGAAATCGAATTGTATTTCTGTGGACCTCCATTAATGAACCAGGCGGTTCAAAAGATGGGTGAAGACTACGGTATCCCAGATGAGCACATTCGCTTTGATGACTTTGGGGGATAAACTTTAAAACTATAAAACTAAAAAAACCGATACTTTTAAAGTGTCGGTTTTTTTATATCCTAAATTAAAACTTTATCTTACTACCTCAAATAGTAACAACTATGTTTAAGCATTTTATTTTTATTTTCGTTTTGCTTTTCAGTAATTTATTTGTTGTTCAATCACAATCGCCTGAAAAAGAATATAAAAATAAAGTTTTACAATTAGAATTACTCATAAAAGGAGGTGATACAAATGCTATGGTAGAACTTGGTAATCTTTACTATTATGGCTATTCTAAAAATGATGAAAACATTACAAACTATAAAAAAGCTTATTTTTGGTTTGAAAAAGCTGCTTTTAAAAAACACATTACAGCAATGTATAATCTTGGATATTTTTATGAGAACGGCATAAAAGTTAACCTGAATCCAAAAAAATCTATTAGCTGGTATGAAAAATCTGCAGAAGCAGGGAATCCTCTAGCAATGTTAGCACTTATCAAAATTTATAAGGATGAGAGTTCAAGTTTTCAAAATATTGAAAGAGCTAAAATGTGGACATCAACACTTATAAATACAACTGAAAACCTAAATATTTCTTTCACGAAGGAAGATGATTTTGAAACAATTCTACTTCATTTTAATAAATATGGAATTTTCACTCCAAAATTACTTTTAGAATTAAGGAATATTAGTTCTAATTGATTACATTTTTAACCAAACATTACATACCTATCTATTCGGCTTTACTTTAAAAAAAGGTAATTTTGCATTATAAATCAATAGTATATGTCACTTCCTCTCACAGAACAAGAACTCCACAACCTGGCGATGAATATCGTGGGTAAAGACCTTGAAGAACAAGGTTTTGAATTTATGGGGGTCAATTCTGATTTAAAAAAGAACCCACAGTTTGTGGCACTTAAAGAAAAAACACTTCATTTTGTTATTGTTAGAGCCATTACTTATCCGGACCCCGTTCAGGAGTATGACCAGGCTTTTATGAAAAAAATGAAAGAACACGCCGATAAATTTGAAGCCAAAACCTATTATGCCGGTGTTGGATTAGGGCACGGTGAAAATTACCAACACCCCATTCTTAAAGACGAAGATTATACCGTCATTTATAAAGGGTTTCAGGAAATCAAACTATAAATAGTATTCGCTTTCATCCATCTTGAAATTGACAATTATCAAACACCCAAAATATTTAATTGAATGAAAAACCTAGTCTTTATTTGCTTGTTATTTCTAAGCTTTTCTTGTAAAAACTTTGAGACAAAATCTTCTTTAGTTCAAAATTCCGGTGAAGCTCTTGGTACCACTTACAGCATCCAATATGAAGGAAACCAGGACTATCACGACGATTTAAAAAAAGTTTTTGACCTTGTCAATCAATCCATGTCAACCTACTTGCCTTCATCAGTTATTTCAAAAATAAATTCGGGAGACTCAACAGTAATTGTTGATGCTCATTTTGAAACTGTTTTCTTGCTATCGAAAAAAATATGGATGGAAACCAATGGTGTTTTTGACCCCACTGTGGGGCCTTTAGTGAATGCATATGGTTTTGGGCCCAAAGGAAAATTAAAAGGGATTGACAGTATTGAGGTGGATAGTATCAAACAATTTGTGGGTATGGAAAAGGTTTTGTTGACCAAAAGTAAAAGTATAAAAAAACAAGATTCACGCACTTTTATTGATTTTAATGCCATAGCCAAAGGGTATACGATTGATTTATTGGGAGAGCTATTAGACTCAAATGACATTCAAAATTATTTAATAGAATTAGGTGGAGAGCTTTTAGCGAAAGGAATCAACACAAATTCCGGAAAGGATTGGATTGTGGGAATCGATGATCCCACCCAAACAGAAGAACGCACGCTTATTAAAAAAATTAAACTAAAAGATGTTGCTATGGCAACCTCGGGGAATTATAGAAAAACGCGTATTGACCCTGATACCGGGGCCCATTATGTTCACACAATCAATCCCAAAACAGGATGGCCAAAAATCAGCAATGTGCTGAGTGTTTCTGTTCTTGCTGAAACCTGCGCAGAAGCTGATGCCTATGCTACTGCATTTATGGCCATGGAACTGGAAGAAAGCAAATCTTTTCTTTCTTCAAATGAAAATGTAGAGGCCTACATCATTTATGTTGATGAAAATAATGTGATGCAGGAATGGTTCACTGAGGGCTTTCAAAAACTCATTGTGGAATAAAAAAAACCTCTTTGTGATTTCTGCAAAGAGGATTTTTTATAAACTATATTAAAAATTTAATTTTCTTTATTTTTCACATATTTTTCAAGCCATACATCTTGTTCCCATAACAAGTGCATAATGCTTTCTCTTGCAGCATATCCGTGACTTTCATTGGGCAACATCACAAGCCTTACCGGAGCTCCCAATCCTTTTAAGGCATTAAAATAGCGCTCGCTTTGCATTGGGTAAGTACCTGAATTGTTATCAGCTTCTCCGTGAATAAGGAGTAAAGGTGTTTTCATTTTTTCAGAGTTCATAAAGGGAGACATAGTGTAATAAACTTTGGGGGCTTCCCAATAGTTTCTTTCTTCTGCCTGAAAGCCAAAAGGCGTTAACGTTCTGTTGTAAGCTCCACTTCGGGCAATTCCGGCGGCAAATAAGTTGGAATGCGAGAGCAAGTTTGCCGTCATAAAGGCTCCATAACTATGTCCGCCAACAGCTACCCGATCTCTGTCAATATACCCTAACTCATCCACTGCATCGATAGCAGCTTTAGCATTGGCAACCAGTTGTTCTATAAATGTATCATTGGGTTGTTCGCCGTCTTCTCCAATGATTGGAAAAGCTGCATCATCCAAAACAACATAGCCTCGATTTACCCAATACAAAGGAGTTCCGTAACTCAGGTAAGTAAATTGGTTGCTGCTGGAAGTTACTTGAGAAGCACTTGAAGCATCAACAAATTCCCTGGGGTAGGCCCACATAATCATCGGATACTTTTTGTTTTCATCATAATCAACCGGTAGATAAAGCGTTGCTGAAAGGTCCAGACCATCTTCTCTTTTGTAGGTAATAACTTCTTTATGGATATCCTGTATCGCCTCAAAGGGGTTTTTAAAATCGGAAAGTTGTTCTAATGTTCCGGTTTTTATATTTCTGATGTAGTAATTTGGAAATTGATTACTGCTTTCGAGCCTGGTTAACACTGTGCCTTTTTTTACATCAATCATTCGACTGATACTTTCAAGCATATCACCGGGCTTGGCTTGATACAGCCTTTCTGTTTTATTGGATTTGAGATTGTATTTATCCACAAATGGAAGTTTACCTTCCGGCGAAAAGCCATCTCCAATTAGATAAACGTTGTTATTATCAATTTCCAATACATTGCGACCAAATTCATTGCGTTTGGTAACAAAACTTCCTGGATCGCTGTATCTATCCTGATAATTTCTTTCTATAAAAAGTGTGGGTTCTTCAGCTGGGTCTGTTGGGTTAAAAAACTCTGTTCGTGATGTTCTGGTATTCCACCAATAACTACTTAAAACTGCAGTATTTTTTGTTCCCCATTCAATACCAGAGTAGCGCAATTTTGTTTGAGCCAATTGTCTGGGTCTGGCAGTAAATGGAGCCGGTAACTGCATAATGAGGTCTCTGTATTCTACTTCAACTTCAGGATCGCCGCCGTCCAGAGCTTCTGCCCAAACCAAAGTAGCCGGTTGATCATCACGCCAAGATATACGACGTGGACCTGTTTGAACAGCCATAAAACCCTTTGGAAGTTCTTCAATAAGTGGAACATCCACAATATTTTTCACTAAGCTTCCATCTGCATTATACACATCATAAGATGTGGGAAACCTTGAATAAGGAACTATATAGGAAAAAGGGCGTTTTATTTCAGTTATTAAAAAGTAAGTCCCATCCGGTGAAGGAGAGATGTAACGGTATAAAGAAGCCTCTTTCCATTTTGTTTTATTGCCATTAAGAGCAACTTTCCAAAGTTCAGAACGCACCAATGTTTCAAAATTGGCTTCGTCGCTGGTATTTTTTAATAAATCCTGATAAGTGCGGTTTTGTGCTTTTTGACCTTCTGCGTTTTCTGAAATCACAGGTCCGGTGGGCACTGTGTTTTCAGTATCAATGAGGGGTTTTCTGTCTTCAGGAAGTACTTTAACGATAAAACCTGAATCATCTTTTAACCAGGTTGCCGGATTGCCCATATTGGCATTCAGGTTTGCGTCAGTAAGACGGTTAGCTTGCTTTTTATCATAATCAATTACCCAAAGAGAAACTCCATTTTCAGTAGCATTGATAAAAGCTATTTTATCTTCTTCATTTGACCAGTTGATATTTGTGATTTTTGCATTTTCAGGCATCCCAGAGATTGGGATTTCTTTTTTTGTCTTTAAGTCAAAAACACTGATGTTGTTGTAGTTTCTCGCCCTGCTTGAACTGTTGGTTTTTGGATTGATGCGCAATCCTCCCAAACGCATTTCTTTTTCAGATAATTCATCAATTGAAATGTACTGATTTCTGTATATGAGAATGGCTTTTGAACCGTCACTGTTAATGCTCATAAATGGCGGAAGCGAAACATCAGCCAATGATAAAATATCGGGATGTGGGGTTTGGTAGTTTAAGTCGATTTGTGCTTTACTTCCTGTAAAAATCAAAAGAAAAGCAAGTAAGAATAGATAGGATGATCTCATAGTTGAATTTGTTGAGTTATTAGTTTTTAAAAATAACTAAAAAAAATCAATCCTTCTTTTCTTTGGATAGTTAAAGAAATGTTTAAATCTTCCGACACACGGGAATAATCTCACTTTCAGAAAGCCGAAAGCGTTCCATTTCTTCGATTGAAAATTGCTTGGTGTAATCAACCTCATCTACGTGGAATCCAACTGACCTTAACTTGTCAAAATAATCCCTACCGTAAACTCTTACGTGGTCATATTGACCAAAAATCTTTGTTCTTTCTTTGGGGTCTGTAATGCTGTTGTCTTCAAAAGTAGTTTCTCTGGACAGGTCTTGCGGAATCTGGAAAATACCTGTCCCACCTAGTTTTAAAATACGATACAGTTCATGCATTGCTTTTGTGTCGTCGGGAATGTGTTCCAGCACATGATTGCAAAGTATAAAATCAAAGCTATCGTCGTTAAAAGGCAGGTTGCAAATGTCAGCCTTTACATCCGCCAATGGGGAATTGAGGTCTGTAGTCGTGTAATCGAGGTTTTTTAATTCTCTGAATCGTTTATAAAACGCCTGTTCAGGGGCAAAATGAAGTACTTTTAAATTCTTTGTAAAAAATGTAGTTTCATTTTTTAGATACAACCACAGTAAACGGTGTCGCTCCAGCGAAAGGGTTCCCGGAGCCAAGACATTTTCCCGTGGGTTTTCATAACCGTAAGGCAGGAAACTGCGATACCTTTTCCCGTCAATGGGGTCTTCAAATTGAGTTCCCCGATACCAGAGAGCTAATATGGGCCGAAAGATATAACTCAATCGAATGAGTGATTGTCTGGGTATTTTATTAAGGAAAAACTTAAAAAGTGATTTCACGATTTTGTTTGTTTGAGTGCTTTTGTTTTAAAGCACCAATGCAGTTTGTCTAAACTCATTTTCTTCATCACTTTCAATACCCAGCACTTTGTAGATATAACCAAACGTTGAAAGCAATTCGGGTTTGCCGTCAACCAATGCTACATTGTGTTCAAAATGGGCGCTGGGTCTGCCGTCATCAGTTACAATTGTCCAGCCGTCTTTTAGTTGCTTTACACGGTGGGTTCCCAAATTGATCATAGGTTCAATGGCAATGGTCATGCCTTCTATAAATTTTTTACCTCTTCCGCGTTTTCCGTAGTTGGGAATTTCAGGATCTTCGTGAAGTTTTTTTCCTAAACCGTGACCCACAAGCTCTCTTACCACACCATATCCAAAACTTTCACAATAATTTTGGATAGCATAACCAATGTCGCCCACGCGATTGCCTGCTTTAAACTCTCTAATTCCTCTGTAAAGTGATTCTTTGGTGACCTCCAGTAATTTGGCGAATTCGGGTTTTATTTCACCCACTTGAAAGGTATAAGCATGATCGCCATAATAGCCATTTTTGATGGCGCCACAATCAATAGAAAGGATATCACCTTCTTGTATTTCAAAATCTGTAGGCAGCCCATGAACAACCTGATCATTAGCACTTATCAAAAGGGTTGAAGGACAGTCATAAAGTCCTTTAAACCCAGGCACAGCATTTTCCTCTTCTCTGATATATGCTTCTGCAAGTTCGTCCAGTTTATTCAATTTAACCCCTGGCTTAATCTCAGCGGCTATCATTCCCAATGTTCTGGAAACCACTAATGCACTTTCACGCATCAATTCAATTTCTTCTTTTGTTTTTGGTATGATCATACTAAAAGGTATTATTTTTTTAAAAAGGAAAGGAATCCCTTCTTACTTGATTTTTTCTTGAGTCCTCCTTTTTGTTTTACTAAAAGTTGATAGATTTCGCCCCACTCTTTCAGTCCGCCAATATTTCTGTCATCAATATAAATATCAGCTAAAATTTTTCTACTCTGTGTTTCATCAAACTCTTCTTCCGGAAAGCTTTTATTGACAGCATAAAATGTAATGCCCTTTTGTTTACAAAACGCTACCGCTTCATCAAGCTCTGAACCGTGCCGGTATGTCCACAATATGAGACGATGCCCTTCATCCTGCAATTGTTTGAGGGTTTCAAAAGCAAAAAGCACAGGTTTTCCCATTTTGGGATACTGATTTTCTACCAGAGTACCATCAAAATCGACTGCGATTGTGAGTGATTTAAAATTCATAGCTTAATTAATTTTATAA
This sequence comes from Planktosalinus lacus, assembly GCF_014640155.1. Taxonomy (GTDB): domain Bacteria; phylum Bacteroidota; class Bacteroidia; order Flavobacteriales; family Flavobacteriaceae; genus Planktosalinus; species Planktosalinus lacus. Next base: position 271,324 of record NZ_BMGK01000003.1, read on the forward strand.
AAACAACAGGATATTGTTATTCTTCTACAAAATAAGCGTGTTTATATTCTTCTCCTTTTGCAATTTGCAGCAGGTCTATTTCTATGCTGTTTATAGGGTATTCAACAATTCTTCCCATTTCTTCGCCCTTTTCATACACAATTATCGTTGGTACATATTCAATTTCATATTCTTTTTCGATGCCGCTGGGTGTGTCTTTGTTTTCTGAAAGGGTATAAAGTGGAATGGTTGAAGTGTCATAATCAATCTTGTCAAGGATGTTTAAAAGCACCGGGACTTGAAGTTGACTGTCTTCACACCAGGTTCCCATAAAAACTACCATTGATTTACCCTCTAGTGCAATCTTTAAAGAATTTAGAATTTGTTGATTTGGTTCGTACTTATAGTTTTCATTAAACCAAATATCATAAGGTGCTTTTTTGATTACTTCAAATTCCTGTTTTCCCAAGAGAACAGGGGCCTCTTCTGTAGAGTTTAATTCACTTTCAACTTGCTCTTCTTCCTGGTTTTGATTTTCTGCTTTTTTATTGTTTCCGCAAGAAATTAATGCCAGGCTTAGTGTAAAAAAAAAGAGATACTTTATCATTTGTATTTAATTTAAATTAGTGATTTTTCATTCATTTCAAAAGGTTTTTGGATCCCCATAAGTTTTAAAACTGTGGGTGCAATGTTAGCTAAAACTCCATTCTGCACTTTTTTAATTTCATTATCCACAATTATGATTGGAACCGGGTTTGTGGTGTGTGCTGTATTAGGTGAGCCATCGGGGTTTATCATTGTTTCACTGTTACCGTGATCTGCAATAATAATGGTTGTGTAGTTGTTTTCAACAGCGATTTCTACAATACTTTTAGTACAGCTATCAACGGTTTCACAGGCCTTAACGGCAGCCTCAAAAACACCTGTGTGACCAACCATATCAGGATTTGCAAAATTAAGACAGATAAAGTCTGCTGATTGTGAATCAATTTCAGGAAGTATTTTGTCTCTTATTTCATAAGCACTCATTTCGGGTTGCAAATCATAAGTTGCTACTTTTGGTGAGGGGCACAAAATTCTTTTTTCACCATTAAATGGTTTTTCTCTACCTCCTGAAAAGAAAAAGGTAACGTGTGGATATTTTTCTGTTTCGGCAATACGAATTTGTTTTTTACCTGCTTTTGATATGATTTCACCCAAAGTGTTATTGATGTTTTCCTTTTTATAAACAACTTTTATGTCTTGAAAAGTATCATCAAAATTGGTCATTGTCACAAAGTGAAGGGGCATTTTAGCCATATTGTATTCGTGAAAATCCTTTTGGGTAAGTACCTCTGTAAGTTGTCTTCCTCTGTCTGTTCTAAAGTTAAAGAAAATAACCACATCATTGGGTTGAATTGTGGCTGTGGGCTTACCGTTTTCGGTAAGAACAATGGGTTCAATAAATTCATCTGTAACTCCATTGTCATAGCTTTGCTGAATGCTTTCCAGGGCATTTTTAGAAGCTATTCCCTTTCCGTTAACCAATAAATCAAAGGCTTTTTTAGTTCTTTCCCAGCGTTTATCGCGGTCCATTGCATAATATCTTCCGATGATTGATGCTAACTTTCCACCGGTGATTTTTATATGATTTTGCAATTCAGGGATAAATGCTTTCCCTGATTGTGGATCAACATCTCGGCCATCTGTAAAGGCGTGTACAAAAACATTTTTTACACCTTCCTTATTTGCTGCGGTAAGAAGGCCTTTCAGGTGATTGATGTGAGAGTGGACCCCACCATTAGATACCAATCCAATTAAATGAATATTTTTATTATTATTTTTTGCGTACTCAAACGCATTTTTGATGCTTTTTTCTTCACTCAATGTGTTGTTTTCTGCAGCCAAATTAATTTTTGCCAATTCCTGGTAAATGATCCTACCGGCTCCCAGATTGATGTGGCCCACTTCGCTATTGCCCATCTGACCTTCCGGAAGTCCTACATTTAGACCATCTGTCAGTAACTGTGCATTTGGATATTTTGAGTATAATGAGTCAATGAAAGGAGTGTTTGCTTTTGCGATAGCAGAAACTTCGGGGTTTTGAGTAACTCCCCACCCATCCAAAATCATTAAAAGCACTTTTTTGTTCATATTTTAAATATATTTTGCAAAGGTAGCAAGTATTTTTGATTGCAAAATTTTAATCTTGTGAATCATATAAGAAAACGCTGATTTATCCGTTTAAATACATGAAAGATTCTAACTTTTAAAATTTTAAGTATAAATAATTTTGATTTTCCAGAATAAATTTTATTTTTGGAATGCCCAAAATTAAAATTAACCTAAAGAATACGAATGACTTACAGAATTCTCCCCATTTTGTTGTTAAGCTTGTTTTCACTTACAACAAATTCCAACACTGCAAAGATTCACCTAACTGAATTATCGACTAACTCACTCACAAAAGCTGAATTGGTCTATGAAAACTTAACCACCAATGAGTATAATTTACCTTCATTGCAAAGTTTTACGCAGGCGTTGAACGGTTATTATAAACTTCAAGAAACCGGAAAAATACAAAAGAACTTATTAACAGTTGTAGATTTTAGTCTTTCAGCCAATGAAAAACGCCTTTGGGTGATTGATTTGGAGTTGAATGAAGTATTGTATCAAACTTATGTGGCGCATGGAAGAAATACAGGCAATGAATATGCTAAGTCATTTTCTAATATTCCTGAATCCTATCAAAGTAGTTTAGGGTTTTATGCCACAGCAGAGACTTATTACGGAAAACATGGATACTCTTTGCGATTGGATGGTTTGGAAACCGGAATCAATGACAAAGCAAGAGAACGAGCTATTGTAATTCATGGAGCCGATTATGCCACCGAAGATTTTATCAAAACATATGGCAGATTGGGTAGAAGTTTAGGGTGTCCTTCATTACCGAAGGAGGAAAGTAAGACGATTATAAACATGATTAAGGAAAAATCCTGTTTGTTTGTCTATTATCCGTCTAATGATTATTCATCAAAATCACAATTGATTTGATAAGGCTTCATATAGTTTAAAATCTTTTTCATATAAGTCGTCTCTGAATTTAAGATTGCCATTTTCACTCCAGGCGGACCAATATAATAAGTGTACCTGAACATCTCTATTCATTCTCGCTTCTGTGGTTTTGTTTGTTTTTACTAAATTTAAAATCTTTTCTAAACTCCATTTTTCCTCGTCATCCAACAAATAGGCTGATAATTCAAATGGATTTTGAACTCTCACACAGCCTGAGCTCAAAGACCGGGTTGCACGCTCAAAAAAGCTTCTGGAGTTTGTGTCGTGTAAATAGACAGCATATTTATTTGGAAACATAAACTTTACAAGTCCAAGGGAATTATAGTTTCCGGGGCTTTGAACATATCGATAAGACACAGCATCACGTTGATTCCAATCTTCAGGTTTTATAACAGCTCCACTTCGGTCATACACAGTAATATTTTTATCTGTTAAATAAGAACGGTTTTTGGCTGTCGCCGGAATGATATCATTCTTTTTAATGGTTGGAGGGATGGTCCAGGTTGGATTAAAGACCAAATGTGTGAGTTTTGAGTTAAGAACCGGGGTTTTTCTAGAAGCTTTCCCCACGATGACCTTATGGGATCGTGTTGTATCATTATTGCGCACAACCTGCATTGAATAATCCGGGATATTTAAAATAATGTATTCATCTCCAAAACTTCTTGGGTACCATCTCCATCGTTCCATATTGGCAATGATTTGCTGTTTTCTTTCAGCTGGAGTAATATTTAAAGCAGAAAGGGTTCCTGCGCCCACAACTCCATCTGGAGCAAGGCCATGTCGCATTTGAAATTTTTGTACAGCAAGTTCAGTTTCCTCATCAAATAGTAAAGTAAGGCTGTCTTTTGGGGACAGGTCTTTCCAAAATATCAAGCGTTCTTTTATAACAGCAACTTCTTCTAAACTATCCCCCAATCGTATTTTGTCTTCAATATCAATTCGGGGAAATGAGTTGATCTTGAATTCATCTATCAGCTTCAAAGCTTCTTTTAGTTGCTTATAAACTAAATGTTGTGGTTTTATCGATGCAATTGCTGCTTCAAAATCTTCATTTTGTAATTTCTTTAAAACAGTTAAATAATCAAATGAGTTTTCATTCAAAGTATAATCATTATAAAATTTATTTGGTTGAATCGAACCCCTACTTACTTTGATAAGGTACTTTAACAGTGTTTCTGTTAGTAAAATGTCATAGTTTACCAAATCGTTATCAGATAAGTTTGTGATGTTTTGCTCTTGTTTATCTATAGAATCTAGGGGAAAATGAGATTTAAATAAGCCTTCGTCTTCTAAATTGTAAAGTGTTTGTAATAAGTTGCCTCGAACAACATCAGAAACCCAAAAAGTTTTAAGGTTATTTTTCTGGTAGAAGGATAAAATAATCGAATCTTTAATCACAGCAAATGATGTTGAATCCATTGAATGCTGTTTTATTTTATTTTCTTTTGGTATCTTTAGCTTGATTTCTTCAAATGTTTTTTCAGGCATAGTTTCAACCTTTATACCATCTTTACAGGCGAAAAGAGATATGCTGATCGCAATTAAAACTATGAGGTATTTTTTGATCATTAATTTGGGGTTTCTTGATTCATTTCTTTATACATAACAAAGTGAGTGCCAACATCAGGAATTTCAAAAGAATCTCCAATAATTTTGTAGCCAAACTTTTCATAAAAGGGTATTGCTGCAATGCGTGCATTGAACCATAAAATGGTTACTTTCTTTTGAGTTGCTAATTGTTCTCCGATTTCAAGAAGCAACCTGCCATAACCTTTTGTTTTGTATTGGTCCAGAACTGCCATCCCCCTTAATTGTATTTGAGAGCCCTTGAATCCTAAATGTAGATTGTCATTGAAAGTTGCTACAGCAACCAATTTACCTTTTGAAAACAATCCAAAGTGAACGGTCGACTTTAATTCGTCCCCTTTAAAAACACAACTTGAAATTGGTTTTCCTTGCCTTAAAACAGCCTGTCTAATTGGAATTGTTTTTTCTGCGCTAATTTTTTTAATTTTTATATCAGGGTGTAAAACTCTATAAAAAAGTACAAGATCACCATCGTGATTCGCTTTAAATAAATAGTTCATCCCACACTTTAAAAGCACGTTGCAAGATGCTTTATTTAAAGGATCCACAAATCCATAGACGGCATTAAAGTTAAAGTTTTTAAAACCAAATTGGATTACATCTTTGGTGGTCTCAGTTGCAAAACCTTTGCCCCAAAATTTTCTTTTCAATCGGTATCCTACTTCAACAAGATTTTCTTTGGGGTGGAATTTTAATCCACAAAACCCTAAGAACTCATTCGTTATTTTATCGCAAACGGCCCATCTTCCATAACCATAAATGGAATAAGTGTTATAGTTTTTAATAAAATCTACTGCTTCATCTATGCTTGAAAATGGCGGGTCTCCTGTATATTTTATAACTTCAGGGTCGTAATTCATTTCATAGAAATCTTTGGCATCCTCAAGTAAGAATTCCCTCAAATAAGTCCTTTTTGTTTCTAAAATGATTTTCACTATTTTTTGATATCATTGTATTTTTGATATCTGCTAAACTGAACTTCCACAAAAGGACATAACGGAACCACTTTGAGATTGTTTTCTCTGGCATAGTCTGCAAGTGCATCCAAAAGTTTTGTGCCAACACCTTTTCCTTTGAGTTCGGGTTTTACTTCTGTGTGATTTACAGTAATCTCATTTTTGTCTGTAAAACTATATTGCATTTCAGCTACAATTTTTTGTTCTTTTTCGATAAAAAAAAGCCCGTTTGTATTATTCTCCTTGTGTTTTATGTTGCTATCCATAATGAATTGTTTCTTAAAGTTAATTAAAAAATTGAAAGACCTGTTTTGGTTGTTAAGCGTTCCAAGGTTTCCATTCCCAAAAGAGAATTACCTTTTTGATTGAGTTTAGGACTCCATACCGCTGCACTGTATTTTTCGGGATGTACAGTTACAATTCCTCCACCTACACCACTTTTTCCCGGCAGCCCAACCCTGAACGCAAATTCACCTGCTTCATCATAAAAACCACAGGTTTGCATAAGGGCATTGATTCTTTGCACTTTTATGGGGAGAATAACTTGTTCATTTGTTTCTAAAATTTTTCCTTCATTGGCAAAAAGCATAAAGGCACTTGCAAGCTCTTCACAACTCATAGCCAAAGAACATTGATAAAAATAAACATCCAGAATTGCATTGATATCATTTTTTATATTTCCAAACGATTTCATCAGGTTTGCCAATGCTGCATTTCTATGGCCGTGTTGTTTTTCACTTTGAGCTACTTTTTCATTAAAATTAATTGTGTGTTTTCCGGAAATTTTCCTTACAAACTTTAAGATTTCGTCCTTTGGGTTATCATATTCTGAAACCAATATATCTGAAATCACCAAAGCACCCGAGTTGATAAAAGGGTTTCTTGGAATCCCGTTTTCCCTTTCCAGCTGAAAAAGTGAATTGTATGCATTACCTGATGGTTCAACGTCCATTCGCTTCCATAAATCATCACCCAAGAGTTGCATAGCCAATGTTAAACTAAAAACTTTTGAAATACTTTGAATTGAAAATCGTTCAGTAGAATCTCCAAATGAATGGTGATTGCCATCGATGCAATATAGGTGTAGACCAAACATTTCCGGATCTACTTTTGATAATTCGGGAATGTATGAAGCTACTTTACCATTGTTTGGAAAATCTTGAAGTTCATGTTCAATTTGGTGTATGATTTTTGAATAATTCATTAAATGATTGTTTGTAAATCGGTAGTTGGATTAACTTCAAAAGGATCTTTATTTTGTAAAAACACTCTAGCTGTTAATTGTCCCTTTAGTGAAATTACTTTTCCTTTTAGTTCAAGCCAGCTCGCTTCTCTAAGACCAATAACCGGTAAATTATTAAGGCTGTGAAATTCTTTAATCCGAGTTTCACGGGTTTCTCCCATATGAGTTGAATTTGGTGTAGGGTCAAGGTAATGTGGATTTAAATTAAAAGGCAAAATACCAAGTGTTTTAAAGCTTGGGGGATACACTATAGGCATGTCGTTTGTAGTTTGCATTGTCAACCCGCAAATATTGCTTCCTGCACTGGTTCCCAGGTAAGGTGTGCCGTTGAGAATGTTTTCACGAAGCGTTTGCATCACGTCCATTTTATAAAGTTCATTTACAAGTCTAAAGGTGTTTCCTCCTCCTGTAAAGATACCTTCAGCTTTATTTAAAGCCTCGACAGGGTTGGAAAAGGTGTGCAATCCAACAACGTTCTTTCCAATATGTTTGAAAGCCTCCAGCGCTTTTTGTGTATATGCATCACAACTCATTCCACCAGGTTGTGCATAGGGAATAAATAAAACCTCATTTGTATGACTGTATAAATCAGAAAGATGAGGTAATAAATAGTCTAAATATTTGCCTCCATAGATGGTTGATGTGCTGGCGATTATGCAGTTTTTCATTATTTAAATTTATTATTTAATTGCTTTCGGCTTAAAACACCTTTAAAATGTGTTTTAATGGAAAGTCATTTACCACAAAATTAATACATTAAAGCTACATTATTTTGATTGACTCAGTTTTAACACTTGTTTAAATTCGTGGTTGAATTTTTAAATGTAAATTTATATATGCAAAAATTATTATTAGTTTTTCTATTTGTAATTCCATTTGTAACTTTTTCACAAGAGATTGACAGGGTTTTGGTACAGGGAAAAATAACTGCACCTCCCGGAGAAGACTTGGAAGGCATTTCAATATATAATACATCTTCACAAAAAGGAACAATATCTGATGCCGAAGGTGTATTTCAAATAAAAGTAGGATTGAATGACAGGGTTCTTTTTTCTGCACTACAATTTCAAAAATTCACCGTTATTGTTGATGAAGGGGTTTTGGAAACCCAACAAATGAAAATTTATGTGAATCCCGCTGTAATGCAGCTTGACGAAGTGATTGTAAGGCCTCATGACCTTACCGGAAACATCCATGTGGACGTGAGCCGTATCAAAACAACTGATTTGGCTCTTGATCTAAACCTCTCTTGGGAAAGTATGGAGTTTGATTATGAGTTTAGTGCTGATCAAAGCAGTGCTGTTGAAAACTCAGCTTTACAAGAAGTACAACCTGCAGGGCTTAATATTTTGTATCCTTTTGCATTGTTGGCTGATTTGCTTTTTAAATCAGATGCCAAAGCTGAAAGAAAAGGCAGGATGACAACACTGGAAGAGATGAAATTAAAGGATGGTTCAACAATCGCTATCAAGCAACGATTTTCTGAACGTTATTTTACAGAAACCTTAAAAATTAAAAAAACAGACATTGACAACTTTCTTTATTTTGTAAATGAAAATGGTTTTACAACTGAGTTATTAAGGGAACACAACGAATTAAAGTTAATGGATTTTTTAGAAAAACAACAAAAAATCTATTTATCTCAATCTAAATAAATTGTTTACAGGGAGCAGAAACTTTCTATATTTGCACTATGATTTTCAATGTACATTTTTTATTTATCAGTGGAGCCGAAATAGGATTTATACTTTTTATAGTCCTGATGGTGTTTGGCTCTGACAAAGTGCCAGAAATTGCCCGTGGACTAGGAAAAGGAATACGTCAAATCAAAAATGCAACCAACGACCTAAAAAGTGAAATTAGTAAGGGAGCCAAGGACCAAGGTATTGATGTTGATATTAGTAAAGATGTTAAAAACGAAATCGATAAAGTTAAAGAAGATGTTGACGAAATCACCGGACCCATTAAACGTCAGTTTTAATGTTTAAAACCCTGAAAGAGTGGGATAGAAGCCTCTTTGTATATCTTAATAATTCAGGGCTGGAATCTTGGGATAATTTTTGGCTGTTGGTTACAAACACTTTATTTTGGACACCACTATTTGTCTTAATAATTTATTTAATTTTCAAATTTTATAAATCAACAGAAGCCCGAATTGTTTTAGCTTATTTTTTACTTGCATTGGGTGTGAGCTTGCTTTTAATGATCTCAACAAAATATGCAATTGCGCGTTTGCGCCCCAATAATATTCCTGAACTTGCCGATTTAATTAGAGTACTTCATCAACCAGTGAGTTATAGTTTTTATTCTGGTCACGCTTCAAGTTCTTTTTTGATTGCCACTTTTGCTGTATTAATTTTAAGAAAATACAATCATTTTGTTTGGTTGATTTTTGTATTTCCGTTGCTGTTTACTTTAAGCAGGATTTTTGTTGGAGTTCACTTTCCAAGTGATTTGATTTTTGGTTCCTTTATGGGGTTCATAGTAGCAATACTATTTTATAAATTTAGCAAAACGAAAATCAATAAGAATGGTTAGAACTATTTAACTCTACTTATAGTAAGGCCATCCCTTATGGGTAAGAGAACGCTTTCAACTTTTGGGTGCTTATTGATTAATTTATTGTAAGCCACTAAAGCAGCAGTATCAATATCATCCTTTTTTATTTTTCTCAACACTTTTCCACTCCACAAAACATTGTCAGAAAGTATGATTCCTCCCCGTTTCATTTTAGGTAAAATCAGTTCAAAATAATTGCTGTAATTTTCTTTATCAGCGTCTATAAATACTAAGTCAAATGTTTGATCAATAGTAGGAATAATTTCTAGTGCTTTTCCCACATGTTGCACAATTTGTTTTCCATAACCAGAAAGGTCAAAATATTTTCGCTGCAGCGAAAAAAGCTCTTCGTTGTGGTCAATAGTATGTAAAACTCCATCTTGTTGGATGCCCTCTATCATACACAATGCAGAATATCCTGTATATGTGCCTATTTCTAATATTGTTTTGGGATTCACCATTTTGGAAATCATGCTCAACACCCTACCTTGATAGTGTCCGCTAAGCATGCGTGGTTGCATCACTTTTGTCCAGGTTTCCCGATTGAGTTGTTTAAGTAATTCAGGTTCTTCCTGAGTGTGGTGTTCCACATAGTCCTCAAGTTCTTCAGAAATAAATTCCATTATCCGGTAATTCTTTTAATCAATTTTTGTTTTGCTTGCTCATCATCGCCGCACAGCCATTGAATCACATTATCACTCCAAATCGCATCACATTCACTTTCGGTCAAAATGTTTTGTTCTTTTGCTAAATCTAGTATTTTACCTGGATAAGAGGATTGTTTTTCACTTTCCATCTCTCCAAGAGGGTAAGGGTCATCAAGACCCATAATAACTTGCTTTGAAGTTTGGTTTTTAACCAACAACCCAAGTGAGCCGGTATCATGAACGAGTGTATCAAAAAAGATATTTTTATGGGCAACAGCTTTTCGTGGATGATGTTTTCCTTCAAAGAGGTCAGGGCGACCGTCAAAACCTTGTATGCGTCGTCCCAGGTTGATTTGTGCTAATTGTCCGCCGTGGGCAAAACAAGTGCGCATTCCGGGAAATCTATCCTGATAACCATTCAGAGTTAAAAAGTGGTAAGCATCTGCACACTGCGCCAGCATCCAGATGAGATGAAAACGCCAGGAAGTGTTTTCCAAAAGAATAAATTTTTCACCATCATAGGGATGAATTTCAACGGCGAGATTGTATTTACTTACCAGTTCGAAAAGTTCTTCATTCTCTTCATCAAAAATACATCTCCAAGTGCCAATGGTATCCATATAGTGTGTAGGTAAACACAATAATTGCATTCCCAATTCTTCTACACAGCGTTCCACTTCCCACATAGCACCTTTTAAAAGCCCGGGATGCACTACAAAGCCTGTAGTGAATTTTGAAGGGTTTTCGTGTTGAATACGAGCGTTAAAATCGTTTTGAAAACGCAGCGCCTGTTTCATTTCTTCCACCCGCAATCCGTTGCCATACAATTGGGAAAGGTTCAGTACGACAGCGTGGTCAATTTTGTTTCGTTCCATCCACTCCAACTTTTCGTTGAGGAAAAAACTTGAATCTGTCACCGGGCGACTCCAGTTTTTTTGAAGCATAAACTTGCGGTCTTTATCTACCCAAAAGATGCCCTTATCTTTCATGAATTGGGGGATTTCTTCCGGATAGGGAAGCAGGTGAGAGTGGCCGTTTATTCTTAGTTTCTTTTCCATATTGTTTTCCCGCCTGGATGGGAATCTTATTATATAATTTGAAGAATTCACTTCAAATTTAATGAATTTTAAATTTTAAGTATACTGAATACACACATTCTTAGGCTCTGTAAAAAACCGTAATGCTTCAAAGCCACCTTCGCGACCTACACCACTGTCTTTTACACCTCCAAATGGGGTGCGTAAATCACGCATTAACCAAGTATTCACCCAAATAATACCGGCTTGTAATTGATTACTAAGACGCATGGTTCGGTTTAAATCGGTTGTCCAAACAGTTGCTGAAAGACCATAACGCACATCGTTGGCCATTTCCAAAGCTTCTTCTTCATTTTTAAAAGGCATAATAGTCACAACCGGACCAAAAATTTCTTCCTGGTTGAGTTTGCATCGGTTGGTTTTTACTTCAATAATGGTAGGTTCCAGATAGTAACCGTTTTCATAACCTGGAATGGTAACTCGTTTTCCTCCACAAAGAATTTTTGCATCCTGACTGGGTGCATCTTCGATATATGCAAGCACCTTTTCCAAATGCTGTTTTGAAACTAAAGCACCCAGATTGGTATCTTTTTCGGAAGGATGACCTACTTTCAGTGCTTTTACACGTGCCACAAAATCGATTTTGAATTTTTCATAGATGCTTTCTTCCACAAAAATGCGTGAACCGCACAAACATATTTGTCCCTGATTGGCAAAAGAGGAGCGAAGCGTGGTGTCAAGCATTTTTTCATAGTCGCAATCAGCAAAGATGAGGTTTGGGTTTTTACCACCCAATTCGAGTGAAAGTTTTTTAAACATCGGGGCAGCTGTTCGTGCGATGTGCTCGCCTGTTGCAGTTCCACCTGTAAAGGAAATGGCCTTGATTTTTGGATGTTCCACAATGGCTTGTCCGGTGGTGTGACCCAGACCGTGAACAATATTGAGCACACCTGGAGGAAGTCCGGCTTCTATGCAGATTTTGCTTAATAAATAGGCAGTCATGGGCGTCACTTCACTGGGTTTGGCAACTACACAGTTTCCGGCAGCAAGCGCCGGAGCAATTTTCCAGGTGAAGAGGTAGAGGGGCAGATTCCAGGGAGAAATACAACCTACAACTCCCAGCGGTTTTCTTAAAGTAAAGTTTATCGCATTAAAGCCTACGCTTTCATGTGATTCACCCGCAAATTGGGTAATGGCGTGTGCAAAAAATCGAAAGTTGGCTGAAGCTCTGGGGATATCTACTTTTGTGGCTAATGAAATTGGTTTTCCATTGTCTTTTGATTCGGCTGCTGCCAAGATATCTAGTTGTTCTTCAATCAGGTCTGCGATTTTAGAAAGGATACGACTGCGTGTTTCCAATGTGGTGTTTGACCAATCTGGAAATGCTTTTTCGGCTGCCTGAAAAGCAGCTTCTACATCCTCTTTTCCTGAATTCGGTATTTTTCCATAAACCTCACCGCAAGATGGATCAAAATTGTCAAGCCATTCATTGGAAATAGGAGCTTGCATTTTACCGTCGATATAGTTTTTTATTTCATTCATTGCCTTGCACTTTAAATTTTAAAACCCGAAACTATGAAACTGGTTTGTATGCCATCACTTTAATTTCCACCAGTAAATGTGGGTGGGGGAGTTGGTGCACAGCCACTGTTGTTCTTGTGGGTCCATCGTAATCAAAATATTCTGCATAGGCTTTATTGTAACCCGCAAAATCATTCATATTTACTAAAAAAGAGGTTACATCAACAATGTCTTCCAGTCCGGCGCCTTCTTCAGCGAGAAAGTCTCTGATGTTCTCAATTACAGCACGGGTTTGTGCTTCGATGTCGAGTTTCATACTTCCCATTTCGTCCACTTGTTCCACACCGGCAAATGTATTGTCGGCTTTTCGTGAACTCGTTCCGGAAACAAATATAAAATCACCTACGCGTTTCACGTGCGGGTATTTTCCTCTGGGAGTGGCTTTGTTTTTTATTAGCTTTCCTTTCATGTTTTTATTTTACTTAGCGAATCTCTGTGTCTTCTCTGAGTGACTCTTTGGAATTGCTTTAATGTTCCCGCAGATTTAGCAGATTAACGCAGATTTTTAGTTAATAATTATACTTGTCCTTCCAAAGTGTCTTCAAATAATTTCTATATGCATTCTCTTTGGCATTGTTTCCCGGTTCATAAAATGTTTTTCCTGAAACTTCTTCAGGAAGAAATTCGTGTGGCACGAAATTACCTTCATAGTTATGAGCATATTGATAATTGTTACCATAACCCAATTCTTTCTTTAATTTGGTGGGCGCATTTCTTATCGAAAGTGGCACTTCCAGATCTCCTGTTTTTTGAACTGTTTCCAGTGCTTTATTTATGGCAATGTAGCTTGCATTACTTTTAGGCGAATTAGCCAGGTAAATGGCACATTGACTCAAAATGATGCGCGACTCAGGGAAACCAATGGTTGTCACTGCCTGAAAAGTGTTATTGGCTATGACTAAAGCCGTGGGATTGGCATTGCCGATGTCTTCAGAAGCTAAGATAAGCAATCTGCGTGCAATAAATTTGACATCTTCACCTCCTTCAATCATTCTTGCCAGCCAGTAAACTGCTGCATTGGGGTCACTTCCGCGAATGGATTTTATAAATGCTGAAATAATGTCGTAATGTTGTTCACCTGTTTTGTCATAGCGCACCGTTTTTTGCTGCGCTTTCTGCATCACCATATCGTTAGTAATGGTTACTGTTTCAGCAGATTCAGATTCGATGACCAGTTCAAAAATATTGAGTAGTTTACGGGCATCTCCACCAGAAAGTCTTATGAGGGCTTCGGTTTCTTTGAGTTTAATTTTTTTGCTTTTCAACAGCTCGTCTTTTTCTAAAGCGCGATGCAGTAAGTCTTCTAAATCTCTTTTTTCAAATGGTTTTAAAACATACACCTGACAGCGTGAAAGAAGTGCTGCGATCACTTCAAAACTTGGGTTTTCTGTCGTGGCACCAATAAGTGTCACCCAGCCTTTTTCCACAGCTCCAAGTAATGAATCCTGTTGTGATTTACTAAAACGGTGAATTTCGTCAATAAAAAGGATGGGGTTTTTTGTAGTGAAAAGACCGTCACCTTTTTTTGCTTTTTCGATTACCTCCCGAACATCCTTGACGCCACTGCTAATTGCACTCAATGTATGAAACGGGCGACCACTCTCCAATGCTATGATGTTTGCCAAAGTAGTTTTTCCAGTTCCCGGAGGACCCCATAAAATCATAGAAGGCACTATGCCTTGCTTGATTTGAGATGTTAAAACGCCGGTCTTTCCAACAAGGTGTCGCTGACTGATGTAGTCATCGAGATTTTTTGGCCGAATACGTTCTGCAAGTGGTGTGCTCATGCTGTAAAGTTATTGTTTTTAAGTGTTCCAAAAAAGATTCAAAGTTTAAAGTTAATTTAATTAATAAAAATCTAATGGGTTACTAATATCAAAATCACAGTATGTCACATTTTCAGTATCTTTATTACGGCAGAGTTTTTGGGTTTACAGTAGTTTTAAAAATAACAGTAATGTCCCCTTAAGTAGTTAATTGAATGAAAAAATCAGACAATCCTTTTATTTTCACAACCGGAACGATTGCATTTCCAATTGCATTTGTTATGATCCTATGGTTGGTTTACTGGTTTGAAATTCGTTTTAACGTTATTTTTAATTCGTGGGGGGTGTACCCGCGTTCAGTTGAGGGGTTAAAGGGAATTCTGTTCAGCCCGTTTATTCATGGCAGTGTAAAACATCTTTTTAATAACAGTATACCTCTATTAGTGCTTACTACTGCTCTGTTTTATTTTTACAGAAAGGAAAGTTGGAAAGTGTTGTTGTTTGGACTGCTTTTGACAGGTTTTTTCACCTGGCTTATTGGTCGACCTTCTTATCATATTGGGGCTAGTGGAATTGTCTATATGCTGGTTTCCTTTTTGTTTTTTAAAGGCGTGTTTTCTTCCTATTACAGATTGATTGCGTTGTCGTTAATCATTGTTTTTCTCTATGGTGGTTTGTTATGGTATGTATTCCCCATAGAAAAAGGAATTTCATGGGAGGGCCATCTTTCCGGTCTTTTTGTTGGGTTTTTATTTTCTTTTTTCTTTAAGACGAACATAGAAAAACCAAAAATCTATAAATGGGAACAAGATGACTATTCAGAAGAAGAAGATGCGTTTATGAAACATTTTGATGAAAACGGAAATTTTGTTGAACTACAAAAAGAGGATGAAATTCCCGAAGTTCATAAGGAGTCAAACGATGCAGAACCATTGAAGCCTAAAGTAACTATCCGTTATACGTTTAAAAAGAAAGGTGAATAATTGAAATAGGGTTATTTGTTTAATTAAAGGCGCTGTCTTACAATTTCATAGAGCATTGCTCCACAAGCAACTGAAACATTGAGAGATTCAATTTCTCCAAGGATAGGTAACTTTACTGCAGTATCTACCAGTTTTAAAACAGAGGGGTTAATCCCTTTTTCTTCAGAACCCATTATGAGTGCCACACCGGGTTTTAAATCGTGTTCATAAATCGTTTGCTTTGCTTTTTCTGTAGCTGCTATAATTTGGATTCCGCTTGACTGAAAATAAAAGACCGCATCTTTTATATGGTCAACTTTACAAATGGGAATTTTAAATACTGCTCCTGCAGAGGTTTTAACTGTTGTTGCATTAACGGGTGCCGCACCGTGTTTTTGAATGATAATGCCATCGACTCCTGTGCAAGAAGCTGTTCTGATAATGGCGCCAAAATTCCCGGTATCTGATAATTGGTCAAGAATTAAAAACAAGGGGTTTTCTTTTTTCCAAAGCACTTCTTCAACAAGTTGTTCCAATGCAACAAATGAAATGGGGGAGATCGTTGCAACAGCACCCTGGTGGTTACCTTGCGATAGTTTGTTGAGTTTTTCAACAGGCACATACGAGAAATTAATCGAATGCTGTTTTAACAACTTCAATAAACTGCTCATTAACTCTCCTTGTGTATTTTTTTGAATAAATACTTTGTCTATGGTTGTTCCTGCTTTTATTGCTTCAATAATAGCTCTAATCCCAATTATTTGTGTGTCTTTTTGCATCTGACAAAGGTATAAAAAAAAACACCCGCTAAAGGCGGGTGTTTTTATGATATAAATAAAAAATGACTAGTTTTTAGTAAGTGTGGCTGTCACATTTTGAGGTGCTTCATCACAATCACCTTCAGCATTATCTGTAAATATAAAAGTTATACTAGAATCATCACCTGCATTATAACTACCAGTGTTTCCACTAGGTGCCGGTCCGTAGAAAAGACCTGAAGTACATTGAAGACCTGTAGACTGATTTGCAGCAATATTCACATTACCACAAACTAGATCAAAAGCAAAAGTAGTGGGATCTTGTCCTACTCCAGCGGAGGGAATGTGTTGAATATCAAATGATCGTCTGGTTGGTCCTCCTTCAGCTACTAACGTAACTACAGTACCAACTTCCCAAACCTGTAAGCCATTTACTCCTGGACCTGCAGCTGTAACAGTATAACTTCCAAGGAAACTTTCCTCAGGTACAACACAAGTTACATTTGCATTGTAAACAAATGGTGATGCAAAAAACAAGTTTCCTAGGACAGTTGCAGAAGAATTATAATCACTAAACCTTCTTCCGTCTTTAAAAACGAGTTCGACTCTAATTATAAAACGGTCACCACCGGTGAAGTCATCATCACCTAAACTTAAAGCAGCCTGCAATTCAGGTAAGGTTGCAGTCACTAAGGCTCTTGGTAAACGCTCTCCATAAGTCCACTCACTGTTAGGAACGGTTTTTAAAAGTACTTCATCTCTGTCATTTGCACCTCCACCCGTAATGTGGCGAAAGCTGGCATATACTTCAATAAAGTCAGAAAGATCCCCATCTTCTTCATCCTGTACTTCCAAAAGCAATTCTACTCCGGTATCAGCAAGACCAATTGGTAAATCTGTTGTTGACTCTAAAGTTCTTAGAATTCCACCAGTGGTTGTATCTTCAAATACCTGGTCTGTAATTACGTCAGTATCACTACAGGCGAAGAACAAGAAAACCAGTGAAAATAATGTTGATTTTAAAAATATATTTTTCATAATTTTTCTTTTTTAGTTGTTTTGAGGAAACCCATCAATTGGATTCGTATCCCAGAATACACGGGTTGTTACATCTTGTTTTTGAGAGATGTTCACGTTATTATTAGCCGAATTTGCAGGATAATAATGAGAGCGGATAAAACTTCCGGCATTCGCTTCAAGATGTGGTTGAATATCTCTGGGTGAGCCTGTTCTTCTGTAGAAGTTATAGGCATCAACACCGTTTCCATAAAGAGAGATAAAAAACTCTTTAGCAAGTACATCCAATTTGCCAGCATTACCAGATGCTGCGTTCATATTGGCAGTAACTTCTGCAATATAAGTAGCATCATCAGAAGCGGGTGGTATAAATGATTCATCAAACTCATTTACGTGTCTCTGTTCAAATGATCTCACATAGTTAATGGATTTTTGAACTCCATTTACCAGATGTGTTGTGGCATTTCCTGAACCACCAAATAAAGCAGCTTCAGCTCTCCAAAAGTCAACTGTAGAACTTAACAGAATTGGTGAAATACCATTTCCTCTTGCGCCTTGCTCAATATTGTTAATCCCTTGGAATGCATTGTCATCAAAACGACCTCCTACAGGATATAAACCTCTGGCAGTTTTTAATCGACCATCTGGTGGAAGACCTTCTCTGTTTCCGTGGTCTCTTCCCCAGTAACCTTCTGCGTCGGCTGAATTTGGATATCCCGGGTAACAATATACAGCACCAACTGCTGCATAATGAGCAGGAATTGGTTCTACTGCACATCTAATCAATTCAAACTGTTGGTTTGCGTTTGTTGGAAGATTTGCACGTTGTCTGTAAAAGTAGTAACGAATTCTAGGATCTGGGATTGATTTATCATTTTTCATTAAATCCATTAACCATGTTGAGGGATATCCGGCAGTTCCAGTTGATTGGTATGCTGCAGCGTAACCCGGGTGACGTGAATCTGGTTCTAAAGCTTCCGTACCAAAGTTGAATACAAAGTTCTCACTATTTGAAGTTATATAGTTTCCAGAATTTACAATTTGCTGGAATGAAGCTACAGCATTGTTGTCAACCAGACGGGTTTGGATATACGCTTTCATTTTTAAAGTGTTAGCTACTTTTATCCAGTTATCATAGTTGTTACTATAATAAGGGTCCCAAGCGTGACTAGGGCTTTCAGCTTCAAAATTAGCGATTGCTTCATCTAATAATTCCAATACTGCTGCATAAATAGCTGCACCACTATCAGGATTTGGTTCAAGGTTTGTAGCGTCAAATGCCTCAGAATAGGGAACATCTCCAAAGAAATCTACCAATGTTAACATTAAGTATGATTCGATTACTTGTCCCACGGCAATATGTTTTGTCAAACCAATTTCTTCAGCCAAGGGATTCATTGTGCGAATGTCTTTTATTACTTGTGAGTAAGAACTAGACCAAACGCCATTAAAACTAACAGGGCTGTAGGCTGTGTTGTAGTTACCACCACCGCCGTCCATATAATCAATGCGAGTGGTTTGGCTTCCAAGAGCTCCAAAATTCAATACTGTTCGAGCAAAGCCGATTTGTATATCATTGATAAAAAAATCAATGTCAGCCTGATCGGGTGTCAATGAATTTGGGCTATCTATTAAATCCATCTCTGTGGTCTCACACGCATTGAAGGTGAAAAGACCGATGGTTGCTAAGATAAATATTTTTATTTTTTTCATGTCTGTATTTTTTTTTAGAATGATGCTTTAATAGTAAATCCATAACGCTTACCACTAGGTCCGTTAAAGAAGTCAAAACCTCTTGCGTTACTTACACCCACACCAATTACGTTTGGATCAAAATTTGTGCCATCTGGTGTGTTGAATGCGTCATAGTATAAGTTGTACCCAGCTAAGGTAAGAGAAACTGCACCAAATGGTGTTCTGTCGATGAACTTTTTTGGGAAATCATATCCTAATGAGATTTCGTTCAAACGAATTACACTACCATCGTAGATGTTTAATTCTGATGCATTGTACCCTAAGTTATCAAAATAATATGCAGAAGCATTTAATTGAATGTCGTTTGGTGTACCATCTTCCTGAACTCCTGGTAAGATTAACGTATTTAATCTATCATCGGTATCAGAAGTTATACCTCTTAATAAATAACCGGCCACTGTTTGAGAGTAAATATCCCCACCGTGTTGATAGCTGATCAAGAAATTAAGATTTAAACCTCTGTATGAGAAACTGTTTGATACGTTCAATAAAAAGTCTGGAGTAGCATCACCTATAATACTTAAATCTGTTTCTGAAACGTAGTTACCATTGGAGTCTACTATTAGATTACCATTTTCATCACGTGCTACAGCTGTACCTACGATTGAACTAAAAGGTTTTCCTTCAATCGCAGCATTACCAAGATCTGTAAATCCTGTATAAACAAAGATATCATCTTCACTAAAGTCAGGACCAAGATCAACTACTGTAGTTCTGTATTTTGTATAGTTAGTGTTGATATTCCAGTTAAAACCTCTTCCTTCATTTCTTACGGGATTAATTCCTAAGTCAACTTCGAAACCATACCCTTCCATTCTACCAATGTTAACACTTGTAGATGTATACCCTGTTGCAGGGTCAAGACCTCTTGAGGTAATTTGGTCTGTTGTTACTCTATCATAAAATGAGAAATCAAGACTTACTCTGTTGTCAAGGAATCTTGACTCCAATCCAAATTCTGTTTCTTCATACAATTCAGGTTTTAAACCTGGATTACCAAGTGCTCCCACAGTTGTGTTAGAGATGTATGTTGTTCCACCATTATCTTGAAATGCTTGTGAAATCAGTGAGAGGTTGTTAGAAACCGGGAATCCTGAAGAGAATCCTGCTGAGGTTCCATAACTAGCTCTTAATTTCAAATAATTAATGCCGTTTGTAGTTCTAATACCCGGGAAAGCTACTGAAGGCAAGAATGAAATACTTGCACTGGGGTAAGCTTTACTGTTTTCAACGTGGTTTGAAACCCAGTCGTTTCTGGCTGCCAAGTTTAAGTACAGATAGTTTTTAAAATCAAAATCTGCCTGGCCATAAACTCCCACAATATTTCTGTATGCAGTTGTTTGTATCACACCACTGTTTGATCTGAAGTTGAAGTGTCTGAACACATCAAAAACAATTTGATCAATACTTTGCATTCCATGTCTGTCATAGCGCTCATATTTTGAAGTAGCCCCCAGTGTAAAGTTAAATCCGAGGTCATCAGTTAATGAATAACTTCCATTCAGCATCAAGTTGTGATCCCAAATTTGATTGGTATTAGTATACGTTGTATACTCACCTAAGTTAACAGATTCAGGAGAACCAGCTCCTTTGTTGGTGCTTATTTCATTAAATTCAGAATACACATCATAACCTACGCGGTAAGATGCGCTTAAATTATCATTTATTTCATATTGGAAGTTTGCTTGCCCAAAAGAACGGTTTGTAAGTTGGTTTACAGAACTGTTCTTAACAGTCCAGTTTGGGTTTACAATATCATCTCCAGAACGGTAATACACACTAGCTCCAGTCACTGGGTTTTGGTAAGGAAGGTCCATTAACGGCATGTTTCTCGGAGTATAAAATACATCCCCAAAAACTGAAAGACCAAATTGTGCTGAAGAGGCATTACTATATGCTACGGGAGGCGTAGTAAAATCTGTTCTCACATAGTTTATAGTGCTTGAAACTGTAAACTTGTTTGAAAGGATTGCTCTACCACCCACAGAGAATGAGTTTCTTTTTGTTACGTTTCCGGGGGTAAACCCTTCATCGTTTACACGACCATAGTTAAAGTTGTAGTTGTATTTACCATCCTCAGAACTTCCGGCAATATTAACAGAGGTATTTGTTGCTAAACCACTTCTAAAGAACTCTTTAACATGGTTGTCAGCAGGTTCCCAGGGTAATGTAGCATCTACATATTGTGGAAATACTTCATTTAATGACGGTCTGTCATAGGGGTGTGGCCAAGTTCCATCTTCATTTATGTTACTTGAAGGGTCTCCCCAACCACCAAGGCCTGTTTCATAAAAACCGGGACCCCAGTTACTGAAAAAGTTACCAAATGATTGGTCAAAACCATTACCGTATTTGTTAGTGAAATCAGGTAATGAAGCAATTTCATTATTAAATACTGATTGAATTACAGTAATTTCAGTTTTTCTTGCGGTTTTGGAAGAAGAACCGGCTTTTGTTGTAATAAGGATTACACCATTTTTACCTTCCGTTCCATAAAGAGTTGCAGCTGCATACCCTTTCAAAACTGAAATGCTTTCAATGTTGTTGGGATCAAGGTCTAAGGAACGACTCGATCCACTGTTACCTGTAACAAAGCTACCAACTGCATTGGTATCGTTTGAAATAGGCACACCATCAACAATGAATAAAGGTTGGTTACTTCCTGTAATGGAGTTATAACCTCTAATGTTAATGTTTGTTGCAGAACCAGAGATCCCACTGGTGTTGTTAATAACAACTCCGGAAGTCTTTCCTGAAAGTACTCTGGCAACATCCCCTTCAGAACGTTGTTCAATGCTTTCAGCAGCAACTTCACTTACTGCATAACCAAGTGCTTTTTTCTCTCTTGCAATTGCAAAACCGGTAACAACAACTTGTGAGAGTTCTTCTCCTGCTTGCATTTGCAAGTCAATAGTTGAGGTTGTTGCGGTTACTGCTCTTTCCTGAGTAGAAAAGCCCACATAGGTAAACACAAGTGTTTGCCCTACACTGGCATTGAGGGAATAATTTCCATCAAAATCAGACTGGGTTCCAGTAGTAGTACCTTTGATTACAATGTTAACCCCTGGTAGTGGTAGACCTGTGTCATCAGTCACCGTACCTGAGATCGTTTTTTCTTGTGCAAACGTAAATTGCACTACAAACGCTAGTAATAGCGTTAAAATTCCACTAAACTTTGTTCTCATTTTTATAATTTATTTGAATTAGCCAGTTTCAAAAGTCTTAATAAAAACTTAATAAAACAACTTTTTGAACTAAAAATTTGGTTTTTATTATGTAAACATTAAGATATTGTTATGGATTTTAACACCTCCATAAATAATTTCAATATTTTAAATATTTATTGTTTGGAGTAAACTTCTAGGTGTATTTATAAAAACAAAAAAAACCGCTCTAAAATTAATTAGAGCGGTTTGTATTAATAAACAGTAAATTAGCTATAAATTCCTGTTAGTTTTGAGTTGATATATTCACTGTCACTTGAGTACCACTTACAACACCTTCGGCATTGTCAAAAGCTATTACAACGGGTTGTTCTTCGCTTGTTAAAGTTGCATCAATAGCAGTAAAAAGTAATATACCGGTGCGTTCATTTGCAGGAATCACCACGCTACTTAAAGAATAATTATCTGAAGTAGCTTCAGTACCATCAACAGCTGATGCAGTAAAAGTTCTGTCAGCATCAGAGGTGGTACTTACAAAAACGGGTATCTCACGTTCTCTTGTAGAGTTACCGGCTTGTACAGGAAGATTAATTGAAGCCGGTCCTGTAAAACCAATCACTGCAGGTCTGTCTTGCTCAAAATCTTTGTAATCATCACAGGCAACTGTGAAAATTGCTAGGGTGAGCACTGTAAATATAATTTTAATATGTTTCATTTTCTTTTGTTTTAGATAGTGAATTAATTCTTAGTAACCAGGATTTTGAACTAAATTCGGGTTTAAGTCCAAAGAACCATTAGCAAAAGGCAACTGAAATCTAAAGCTACTTGCAGGCAGGTTAAGATTTTCAGAGGGTGTTCCTGTACCGTCAGCTAAGTCACCAAAGTTTTCTCTTTGAATAGGAAGTCCCCAACGTTTTAGGTCAAAGAATCTTTTGTATTCAAAGGCAAATTCCAATCTACGTTCTAAACGGATTGCATCTCTTAAGGCAGTTCCGGTTTCACCACCTGTATAGCTGGTATAACGGTTGTCTCTCAATTGATTCAATGTAGTAAGTGCCTGACCAGTTTGACCTAATTCATACTGAGCTTCAGCTTTGTTTAATATAGCCTCTTCTGCTCTTAAAATTTTAATGTCAACCTGTCCGTTAAATTGACCCGGTCTTCCAAAAAGCTTTCTAATCGCATTGAATTCCATATTTGATGCATTGTTAGCTGCAGGTAAGATATATCCTTCTTTTCGAATATCTTCATCATTATACAATTGAAAAAGCTCATAAGAAGCAACATACTCAGGAATTAGAGTAGTCACATTCCCTTGACTCCAGGTTACCCCAATGTTTAAATTAAGAACAGTTGCTTCATTAGGGATGTAAAACAACAAACCGTCTTGGTTAGTATCGTCCCATATTCCAACTACACTTTCTCTTGGAGCGATTGCTGTTGAAACATTGTTAGCTGCATTGATGGCATTTTGCCATTGACCCATATAAAGGTAAGCTCTTGAAAGAAGTGTATTTACTGCATCTTTATTCAATCTTCCCGGGTCATTATTAGCATTGATATTTGCTGCTGCAAACGTCAAGTCATTAATGATATTTTCATACACTTCACCAACAGAAACACGCGCAGGCTCTACTAAGGGATCTGGTTCAGTAACATAGGCTACACCTAAACTTCCGTTAGCATCACCAGACTGAGTTGGTATTTTTCCATACACGCTTACTAAGTCAAAATGCGCCATTGCTCTTAAAGCTCTTGCTTCAGCCTCAATGTTTGCTCTATTTTCACCTTCAAAGTCTTCAATGTAAAATAACAAATTATTGGCTCTGTATATTACAGTATAGGCATCTCCATAAAATCCTCTAACAGTAGCTGTTGGAAAATATTCAAACTCATGTAAATACCTTTTTGTACGTCTTCCTCTCTGTGCCAAGGTAACGTTGTCTGAAATCACATCAGGCAAACTTAGCATAGAACCGGCATCACTACTTCC
This sequence comes from Planktosalinus lacus, assembly GCF_014640155.1. GTDB lineage: Bacteria > Bacteroidota > Bacteroidia > Flavobacteriales > Flavobacteriaceae > Planktosalinus > Planktosalinus lacus. The sequence continues at coordinate 295,385 of NZ_BMGK01000003.1, forward strand.
GTAGTAACCTGCTCTGGTTAGAGCACTGTATGCTCCTCGTATCCCATTTTCAAAATCAGATGCAGTTACAAACGCATTTTCTGAAGCGAATTGATCATATGGAATTTGTTCGAGTTCTTTATCACAAGAGGTAAAACCTCCTATGATTAAAACTGTAAATAATATTTTATAAACTATTTTTTTCATTTTTCTTTTTTTTTGATTAGAAACTAACATCTATACCTACTTGGAAAGACTTTGTTTGTGGATAACTAAATAATGTAGCTTCTCCGGGAGCAACGGTGTTCACAAAGTCAATTGTTTCACCAGAAGAAATACCTACTTCAGGATCACCGAAGAACTCAGTAAAAGTCAATAGGTTTTGACCTTGTACATATACTCTCAGTGAATTTAGAGGACTTCTTTCCAATAGTGCAGAAGGGAAGTTATAAGAAAGTACAATATTTCTCATTCTTATAAAATCACCTTTTTCAAGGAATCTGTCAGATGCCTGAACTTCTGTTCTGTATATTGGGCTTGGCAATACATTGGTATCCCCAGGCTGTTGCCAGTAATTGAATGCACCAACATGGTGGTTTCCGTTTGGTGACACACCATCTGTTTCAATAGCTGCTCTGTTAAAGTTGTTGATGTAATTTCCAGCTTTGAAGATAAAGTCAGCTCTTAAACCAATCCCTTTGTAAGAAAAGTTGGTAAAGAAACCACCTTCAACTTCAGGAATAGAAGATTTTCCGGTAAGGACTCTGTTGTCAGATTCACTTTCCGGTAAATCATCAAAACGATATGTTCCACCATCTTCACCAAAATACAATGGCGCACCAGTGTTTGGATCAACTCCTGCATATTGTAATAAATAGTGTTGGTTTAAGGCTTCACCCTCGCGGTATAAGATGTTGAAAGCATTAGGAATAATGTCTTCTCCATCAGGCAGCTCTATGATTTTGTTATCCATAAAGCCTGCGTTACCTCCCATTGTCCATGTGAACGATGGTTTTCTGATGATGTCTCCTTGAAGTGACACTTCAAAACCGGTATTTTCAATTTCACCTAAGTTTCCACCTATTCCTCCTACACCAGATTCATCAGCTGTTGGAATTGTAAATAATAGATCTGTTGTATTTCTTTTGAAATAATCTACAACTGTTCTTAATCTGTTGTTGAACATATTTAATTCCACACCAATGTTACTTGTCTCAGTGGTTTCCCATTGTAATTCAGGGTTACCAACGTTTGCCGGAATAGTTGCAGAACCTCCTGGATACGCACCAAAAGCAACTAAGTCTTGTGGAGCATATCTTCCAATACCATTTCTGTTACCCACAGTACCATAAGACGCTCTAATTTTAAAATCATTCACTGCGTCTACAGCAAAGAAGTCTTCTTTGGCGATGTTCCAACCAACACTCGCACTGTAGAAAGTACCAAATTCTTTTCCTTTACCAAAGTTTGAAGATCCATCAGTTCTGATAGATGCACTTGCCAAATACTTTTCTCTGAAGTTATAGTCAGCAAACAATCCATAAGAAAGTAAAGTCAAACGGTTTCTGTTTGTAGAACCAATTGTTACCTCAGCAGCATTTATTTGTGTTGTCAATAAAGCTGAAGGGAAGCCTCTACTGGTTACTCTATAGAAGTTGTTCTCGTTGAAGTTATATTCAAAAAGACCTAAAACATTCAGGTTATGACCTGATTCAGAATTAAGACTGTAGTTTAACCTGTTGCTTAAGGTCATATCAAGACGTTGTGCACCATTATCAGTTTTTAAACCCGGGAAATCAGGGTCTCCAATTAAGTTTTGAAGAATACCACCCGGTTTAGAATAACTTTCTCTTCTGTAGTTAACATGATTGATAGCTGTACCGAAGGTATAGGTAAAATTATCTGTAAACTTAACAGTTGTGTTTACACTTGCTAAAGTTACATTCGTAATTGTGTTTTCGGGTTCAGAAAGTAATGCTCCTCTGATTGAGAATCCTTGGTGAGTTGGGTTGTAAATAGGGTCACCATTTGCATCCAATTCAGGGTTTCCGTTTTCATCCAGTTGAAATTCCGGCTCATAAGCGTTGTAAATATACATTGCTCTGAACGGGTTTTGAACGTTGTTTCTATCACGAGGTTCATCACTTAAAGATCTTGAATAACCAACATTTGCGCTAACAGATAACCATTCTTTCGCATCAAAATTTAAATTCAATCTTGTGTTGAGTCTTTCAAAACCATTAATGTTGTCAATGATACCAGTATTTCTATCGTGACCTACTGAGAAAAAGTAATCTACTTTTTCAGCACCACCTGAAAAGGATACATTGTTTGATTGAACGATTCCATCTTTAAGGAGTACATCCTGCCAATCATTTGCATTGTCTAAAAGAAATTGTCTTTCAGGAGAACCGGGTGCTGTAGTTACACCAGGTCTTGAACCTGCAGCAACAACACCAAGAGCAAACAATTCAGCTTCATACTGCATTTTTTGCTCAGCATCCATCATGCTAAAATTATCTTTTGTTTTGCTGATTACACCATAACGAGAACTGAATCTAACTTTTGCTTCCGTATTTCTGTTACCACTTTTAGTTGTAATAACCACAACACCATTGGCTCCACGAGAACCATATTGTGCTGTTACGGCGGCATCTTTTAAGATTGTGATGTTTTCAATGTCTTCATTTGCAATAGAAGCCAAATCTTGCTCTCTTATTGGAGCACCATCTACAATGTATAAAGGGGATGAGGCACCTGCTACAAGTGATCCCATACCTCTAATTCTTACGAAAGCACCTTGACCGGGCTTACCGTTTGCTGCTGTAACTTGTACACCTGCAGCTTTTCCTTGTAAAAGGTTATCAATACTTGTTGTTGGTGTTAACTGGTTGATTTCTTCAGCAGAAATTGCTACAACGGCAGAAGTTTGAACCGTTTGGTTTCTTCTGGTGTAACCTGTTACAACTACAGCATCCAATTCTGCAGCATCAGGCTGCAATTGAAGATTAACTGTATTTGTAGAAGGCGTTATAGCTACTTCTTGAGTAGTAAAACCAAGGTAACTAAATACCAATGTCTGGCCTACTTCAGCAGAGATAGAATAATTTCCATCAAAATCTGATTGTGTTCCAGAGTTAGTTCCTTTTACAATAATGTTTACTCCTGGTAACGGTAAATCGATATCATCGGTTACGGTTCCGGAGATTGTTTTTTCTTGTGCAAAACTTATTTGCACAATGAACGCCAGTAATAGCGTTAGAATTCCACTAAACTTTGTTGTCATTTTTTATGATTTATTTAAATTAGCCAACGCCAAAATTCACAATTAAAACTTAATAAAACAACTTTTAGAAGCTAAAATTTAGTTTTTTTTACATTTAAGTTAATTTAATGTTAACACTATTTAAAATTTAGAGTTTAAACTCAGGTGAATTTTTGTATTTGAAAACCTGAACTCCTGACCTTTAGCGGTACCATTTGCAACATTAAACCTAAAAACCCCTGCTTTTGTGTTTAAACCTATTCCTACACCAAAACTGTATAATTGGCTTTTAATATTGACTATGGGGTTTTCAAAATAGGCATAATCTACTATAGAATGAATGTAAGTTTGGTAATTAAGCAGATATCTATACTCTGTATTTAGAACTGATAGTAATGATGCATCAATACTGTTTTCATTAAAACCCCTGATACTGTTGATGCCTCCGAAGCGAAATAACTCGTTGGTTAAGTAATTATCTGAAGCTAAATATGAAGTGGAGTTATTGACAAAAATGCTGTTTATGTCATTGAAATTAAAAATATGGTTTGCTATTAAATTGATTTTGTATTGATTCGTTTTTTGGTTTTTCTCTGTTCTTGTGCCAATTTCGTTACTGAGATTTAAAGTTGTTTTATATGGAAATATGAAGTTGGATTGTGGTTTTCTGTAGTTTCCCCCAAACACAAAATAGCTAGAATTAAAATCAGCTAATGGATTTCCGGCAAGTGTTTCTTCCTGTAAACTATTTGACTCATAATCTTTATAGCCTATGAAGACTTTTGTCTTTGTATTAAACTGATAATTTGTGAGAATATTCTTCTCAACTGTTGAGAATGTACTATCTCTTTTGAATAATTCCAGCCCGGCTTCGATTCCAACAGGTGATTGAAACAGGTAAGGTAATTCCAGCTTTACTTTGAATTGTTCTTGATCTTCTCCGTCATTTTTATATTGAAGCTCCAGTCGTTCACCAAAATTTAAATTGTTACTCAATTCCAGATTTAAATAACCGTTTAATTCAATTTTGTTGGATTCTTCATTTGTGTTGAAACCAAGTATTCCGTCAAAAAGATTGTTTGGTGTTTTTTCCAGATATAAGAACAACTCTGTTTGTTCTTTAGTGAAAAGCACTTCCGGGGGTTTTATGTTTTTTACAAAACCAAAATTATCGAGGAGTAGGCTTTGGGAGGAGATTTTCTCTTTTTGAAATAAGATTCCCTTTTTAAGTCCTATAGAATGTTTTAAAAATGCTTTGGGAAATTTTTCATAACCTTTTACAGTGATTTTAGAAATTGTTCGTTTTGATGTTGATTCAATTTCCAAAAAAGCTTGCAGTGTGTTTTTGTTCCTGGTTTCCGGTTTGATTTGTTTTAGCGAAACCTGAACAAATGGAAATCCCCGTTCTGATATAGTTTGATTGATGTAGTTCAAAGTACTTTCAATTGTTTCAAAATTGATTTTAATCAAATTGTTTTCGTCGGAAGTGCTGAACCGTTCAATTTCCCTTTTCTTGAATCCATATTCACTTAATATTTCAGGGTTTAAAATATATATGTATTCATATTTTTTGTTCAGTGCAAATAATACCTGAAAAGAGCTGTCTGAAGTTCTTAGAATGTTTTTTCTTTCCAGTTCAATATAGCCTTGTTTTTGCAACAAGTATTCGAGTGAGTCCAGTTCGGTTTTTAGTGAATTAAAATCACTATATTCAAGTTTCGAAATATGCGATTTAATTACATTGGTTTCGGTGCTGTCTTTTCCCTCTACATCAAGCTGAATATTTTGACCTGTTGCCACTGTAAAAACAGAGGTATATATATATAGGTATAAAAAGAGGAAAAAGGTGTTTTTCAAATCAATAATTTATTTGTGTTAACTAACGGAACTATTGTGCTTTTCGTGCGGCAAAAGAAATAAATTTCCACTTGTGTAAAAATTAATGTATTAAGATTTGATTAATTAAGATTTATTTCTACCTTTGCCAACCCTAAAAATAGGGGATTATTTTTTTATTTTATATAACAAATATTATATATGCCAACAATTTCACAATTAGTACGAAAAGGAAGAGCCAAAATAACCAAGAAGAGTAAATCGGCTGCTTTGGATTCGTGTCCTCAAAGAAGAGGTGTGTGTACGCGTGTATATACTACCACTCCTAAGAAACCAAACTCTGCAATGCGTAAAGTTGCAAGGGTAAGGTTAACAAACGGAAAGGAAGTAAACGCATACATACCCGGAGAAGGTCACAATTTGCAAGAGCACTCGATAGTATTGGTTAGAGGTGGAAGGGTAAAAGATTTGCCGGGAGTTAGATACCACATCGTTCGTGGAGCCTTGGATACCGCAGGTGTTGCAGGTAGAACACAGCGTAGGTCTAAATACGGTGCAAAACGCCCTAAGAAGTAATTAACAACTTTTAAAAAGAAGACATGAGAAAAAGACAGGCCAAAAAAAGACCCCTTTTACCGGATCCAAAATTCAATGATCAGCTGGTTACGCGTTTTGTAAACATGATGATGCATGATGGTAAAAAATCGGTTGCCTTTAAAGTTTTTTACGATGCAATGGCTATCGTAGAAGAGAAGAAACAAGATGACGAGAAATCGGCTTTAGAAACTTGGAAAGATGCATTGTCAAATGTGATGCCTCACGTAGAAGTAAGAAGTCGCAGAGTGGGAGGAGCAACTTTCCAGATTCCTATGCAAATCAGGCCAGACAGAAAAATTTCCACTGCAATGAAGTGGTTGATTTCTTTTTCAAGAAAGAGAAATGAAAAGTCGATGGCACAAAGATTGGCTGCAGAAGTTTTGGCAGCAGCAAAAGAAGAAGGAGCGGCTGTTAAAAAGCGTTTGGACACACACAAAATGGCTGAAGCAAACAAAGCATTCTCACACTTTAGATTCTAAAAAATAAAATGGCACAAAGAGATTTAAAATATACAAGAAATATAGGGATCGCTGCGCATATTGACGCAGGAAAAACAACCACAACAGAGCGTATTCTTTTCTACACGGGTGTAAGTCACAAGATTGGAGAGGTTCATGACGGTGCTGCAACTATGGACTGGATGGAGCAAGAGCAAGAAAGAGGTATTACCATTACTTCTGCTGCTACAACCTGTAAGTGGGTTTTTCCAATGGAAAATGCACAGCCTACTCCTGAAGCCAAAGACTACCACTTTAATATTATCGATACCCCCGGTCACGTTGATTTTACAGTTGAAGTAAATCGTTCACTACGTGTACTTGACGGGTTGGTGTTTTTGTTTAGTGCAGTTGATGGGGTTGAGCCTCAGTCTGAAACAAACTGGAGACTTGCAGACAACTATAAAGTACCAAGAATGGGCTTTGTAAATAAGATGGACCGTCAAGGTTCAGACTTCCTGAATGTTTGTAAGCAAGTAAAAGAAATGTTAGGTTCCAATGCGGTGCCTATCGTTTTGCCGATTGGTGAAGAAATGGATTTCAAAGGAATAGTGGACCTGGTAAAAAACCGTGCTATAGTTTGGCATGAAGATACCCAGGGGGCAACATTTGACGTGATTGCGATTCCTGAAGAATTAAAAGCAGAAACGGCTCAATACCGTGCGTTACTAATCGAAGAAGTAGCTGCTTATGATGAAACCCTGTTGGAGAAATTCATGGAAGATGAAGACTCTATCACAGAAGATGAAGTTCATGCTGCGTTAAGAGCTGCTGTAATGGATATGAGTATCATACCCATGATTTGTGGTTCAGCATTTAAGAATAAAGGTGTTCAGTTTTTGTTGGATGCTGTATGTCGTTATTTGCCTTCACCGGTAGATAAAGAAGGTATTATCGGGATTAATCCTGACACCGAAAAAGAAGAAATAAGAAAGCCAGATGTCACTGAGCCATTTGCTGCATTGGCATTTAAAATTGCTACGGATCCTTTTGTGGGTCGCTTGGCATTTTTCCGTGCTTATTCAGGAAGACTTGATGCCGGTTCTTATGTTTTAAACAACCGTTCAGGTAACAAAGAGCGTATTTCAAGAATTTACCAAATGCATGCCAACAAGCAAAATGCCATTGATTTTATCGAGGCAGGAGATATTGGAGCAGCAGTTGGTTTTAAAGATATTAAAACAGGGGATACCCTAACTTCTGAAAAGCACCCTATCGTTTTGGAAAGTATGAATTTCCCTGATCCCGTTATAGGTATCGCGGTGGAACCAAAAACCAAGGCAGATGTAGATAAATTAGGTATGGCGTTATCAAAGCTTGCTGAAGAAGATCCTACGTTTACCGTAAGAACTGATGAGGCCTCAGGGCAAACCATCATTTCCGGAATGGGTGAGCTTCACTTAGATATAATTGTTGACCGTTTGCGTCGTGAATTTAAAGTAGAAGTTAATCAGGGAGAGCCCCAAGTAGAATATAAAGAAGCAATTACCAAACAAGCAGATCACAGAGAAATTTACAAAAAGCAATCAGGTGGTCGTGGTAAATTTGCTGATATTGTATTTACTATGGAGCCAGCTGAAGAAGGAAAAATAGGTTTGGAATTTGTGAACTCCATTAAAGGTGGTAATGTACCTAAAGAATATATTCCTGCTGTTGAAAAAGGATTTAGAGAAGCCATGAAAAACGGTCCTTTGGCCGGATTTGAAATGGATAGTATGAAGGTCACTTTGAAAGACGGATCTTTTCACCCTGTGGATTCTGATTCCCTTTCATTTGAGCTTGCTGCCAAAATGGGATATAAGGCTGCTTCAAAAGCTGCCGGTTCTGTAATCCTTGAACCTATTATGAAAATTGAAGTTATCACACCTGAAGAAAATATGGGTGATATCGTTGGTGACCTTAACCGTCGTCGCGGTCAGGTTAGTAATATGGGAGATCGTGCAGGTGCTAAAACGATTAAAGCAACTGTACCACTATCTGAAATGTTTGGTTATGTTACTACTTTAAGAACTTTATCTTCAGGTAGAGCAACATCAACAATGGAGTTTTCTCACTATGCAGAAACACCCTCAAATATTTCAGAAGAAGTTATTAAAAAAGCAAAAGGAGCTAACGATTAATTTTTACAGCGATGAGTCAAAAAATTAGAATAAAATTAAAGTCATACGATTACAACCTTGTAGATAAGTCTGCAGAGAAAATCGTTAAAACAGTAAAAAATACCGGAGCTGTTGTAACCGGACCAATTCCGTTACCAACACACAAAAAAATATTTACTGTATTGCGTTCTCCTCACGTTAACAAGAAATCAAGAGAGCAATTTCAATTGAGTTCTTACAAGCGTTTGTTAGACATCTATAGTTCTTCTTCAAAAACCATTGACGCACTCATGAAATTAGAATTGCCGAGTGGAGTTGAAGTGGAGATCAAGGTGTGATAAAAGAGATTCCCGCTTTCGCGGGAATAAACATGTCCGGAGCTGCGTGCGAAGGAAAAACGGTAAAAAATACTTTCAGGGTCGAATGTATTTTGACCCTGAATTTTTAAGAATAAATTTTAAACAAGTATTAATAATTAATTAAATAAACTATGTCTGGGTTAATTGGAAAGAAAATAGGCATGACCAGCATCTTTGACGAGAACGGAAAAAACATTCCTTGTACCGTAATTGAAGCAGGGCCATGTGTTGTTACCCAAGTCAGAACCTCTGAGGTTGACGGGTATAAAGCTCTTCAACTTGGTTTCGATGACAAAAAGACTGCCAATAAAGCTGCCGAAGGCCATGCTAAAAAAGCAGGAACCGTTGCAAAACGTAAAGTCGTAGAATTCCAAGGATTTGAAGAAGAATACAAATTAGGTGATTCAATCACTGTTGAGCACTTTATTGAAGGAGAATTTGTGGATATTTCCGGGATTTCTAAAGGTAAAGGGTTTCAAGGTGTTGTTAAAAGACACGGCTTTGCCGGTGTGGGTCAAGCTACCCACGGACAGCATAACCGTTTGAGAGCACCTGGTTCAATTGGTGCCGCATCCTATCCTGCGCGCGTATTTAAAGGAATGCGTATGGCCGGTAGAATGGGTGGTGAAAAAGTGAATGTTGAAAATTTAAGAGTTTTAAAAGTGGTACCAGAAAAGAACCTTCTTGTAGTAAAAGGATGTGTTCCGGGTCATAAAAACTCTTACGTAATTATTCGGAAATAATGAAGGTAGCAGTATTAGATATCAACGGAAAAGAAACAGGTAGAGAGGTCAACCTTTCTAAGGATGTTTTTGCAATAGAGCCCAACAATCACGCGGTTTATTTAGATGTAAAGCAATACCTGGCCAATCAACGTCAGGGAACGCACAAAGCTAAAGAACGTGCTGAGATTGTGGGTAGTACCAGAAAGATTAAAAAGCAAAAGGGAACAGGAACAGCCCGTGCGGGTAATATTAAAAACCCTTTGTTTAAAGGAGGAGGAAGAGTTTTTGGTCCAAGACCAAGAAGTTATTCTTTCAAACTTAATAAGACTTTAAAGCGTTTGGCCAGAAAATCGGCCTTAACGATGAAGGCAAAAGATAAGCAAATTTTCATCATTGAAGATTTTACATTTGAAGCTCCAAAAACAAAGAATTTTACGAATCTTTTAACCGCTTTAGGTTTAGAAAACAAAAAATCTTTGTTTGTGTTGGGAGAGTTAAATAATAATGTATATTTGTCCTCGCGCAATTTAAAAGGTACTGAAGTTGTAACAAACTCAGAATTAAATACTTATAAAATATTAAATGCCAACAGTTTAGTGCTGTTAGAGAGTTCATTAGAAGGGATTGAACAAAACTTAAGTAAATAGAAATTATGAATATCTTAATTAAACCTATCATTACAGAAAAAGCAACTCGCGATGCTGAGGATAAAAATAGCTTCGTGTTTGTAGTTGCAAATGAGGCGAATAAGATTGAAATCAAAGATGCGGTTGAATCTGCATACGGAGTTTCTGTTACTAAAGTTCGCACAATGAATGTTCGTCCCGACCGAAAAACGAAATATACAAAAACGGGTGTCGTTACTGGTAAAACAAGTGCTGTTAAAAAAGCAATTGTACAGGTGGCCGAAGGAGAAACAATAGATTTTTACAACAACATCTAGAAATTAGACAACAATGTCAGTAAGAAAATTAAAACCCATTACCCCGGGTCAGCGTTTTAGAGTAGTTAATGGCTTTGATGCCATCACTACTGATAAGCCGGAGAAAAGCTTGCTTGCTCCGAAAAAAAGATCGGGAGGTAGAAACAACAGAGGAAAGATGACTATTCGCCAAGTTGGTGGTGGTCACAAGAGAAAGTATCGTGTAATTGACTTTAAAAGGAACAAAACCGGAATTCCGGCAACAGTTCAGTCAATTCAATACGATCCCAACAGAACAGCATTTATTGCTCTTTTGAATTATCAAGATGGTGAAAAGCGTTATATCATTGCTCAAAATGGATTGCAAGTTGGTCAAAACCTGGTTTCAGGTGACAGTGTAGCTCCGGAAATTGGCAATGCAATGTTGCTTTCAAACATTCCCTTAGGTACGATTATCTCTTGTATAGAGTTACGTCCCGGACAAGGAGCTACTATGGCTCGTAGTGCCGGTGCATTTGCTCAATTGATGGCAAGAGACGGAAAGTTTGTTACAGTTAAATTGCCTTCAGGTGAGACAAGATTGATTCTTTCAAGCTGTATGGCAACTATTGGAGCGGTATCAAACAGTGACCACCAGTTACTTGTATCGGGTAAGGCCGGTAGAAGCAGATGGTTGGGTAGAAGACCAAGAACAAGACCAGTAGCGATGAACCCTGTTGATCACCCAATGGGTGGTGGTGAAGGTCGTGCTTCAGGAGGTCACCCACGTTCTAGAAACGGTATACCTGCAAAAGGTTACAGAACCCGTACTAAGACAAAATCGAGTAATAAATATATCATAGAACGTAGAAAGAAATAAGCTATGGCAAGATCGTTAAAAAAAGGACCTTACGTTCATTATAAATTAGAGAAAAAAGTACAGCTCAATGTGGAGTCAAACAAAAAGAGTGTTATCAAGACCTGGTCTAGAGCCTCAATGATAACTCCAGATTTTGTTGGACAAACCATCGCGGTACATAACGGAAAGCAATTTGTTCCTGTATATGTAACTGAAAACATGGTTGGACATAAACTAGGCGAATTTTCACCTACAAGATCTTTTAGAGGTCATTCAGGTGCTAAAAACAAAGGAAAAAAATAATAAGCTATGGGAGTTCGTAAAAGAGAAAGAGCAGAACAAGTCAAAGATGCGAAGAAAAACATCGCCTTTGCAAAGTTGAATAACTGCCCGACATCACCAAGAAAAATGCGCCTTATGGCAGATTTAGTAAGAGGTGAAAACGTAGATAAAGCGCTTAATATTTTGAAATTCAGTTCAAAAGAATCATCACGCAGACTTGAAAAACTATTGCTTTCGGCCATTGCAAACTGGCAAGCAAAGAATGAGGAAGCAAGTATAGAAGATGCCAATCTTTTTGTACAAGAAATTCGCGTAGATAGTGGAACCATGTTAAAGCGTTTGCGCACAGCTCCACAAGGGCGTGCACACAGAATTAGAAAACGTTCCAATCATGTAACAGTGGTTTTAGGAGCTAAAGATAACACACAAAGCAATTAATTAAATGGGACAAAAAACAAATCCAATCGGAAATCGCCTTGGGATCATCAGAGGATGGGAATCCAACTGGTATGGAGGTAATGACTATGGCAATAAAATTGCTGAAGACGACAAGATTAGAAAATATGTTCATGCTCGTTTGGCCAAAGCTAGTGTGTCTAGAGTAATCATTGAGCGCACTTTAAGGCTTGTAACCGTTACTATCACCACTGCCAGACCTGGAATTATTATTGGTAAAGGCGGTCAGGAGGTAGACAAGTTAAAAGAAGAGCTTAAAAAGATTACCGGAAAAGAAGTACAGATCAATATTTTTGAAATCAAAAGACCTGAACTTGATGCATATTTAGTAGCTACCAGTGTAGCGCGTCAAATTGAAAGCAGAATTTCTTACAGACGTGCTATTAAAATGGCGATAGCCGCGGCCATGAGAATGAATGCAGAAGGTATTAAGATTCAGATTTCAGGGCGTTTGAATGGAGCAGAAATGGCACGTTCAGAGGCTTATAAAGAAGGTCGTATTCCTTTATCCACTTTCAGGGCAGATATTGATTATGCTCTGGTAGAAGCACATACCACTTATGGACGATTAGGTGTTAAGGTGTGGATTATGAAAGGCGAAGTGTTTGGAAAAAGAGAGCTTTCTCCACTTGTTGGATTATCCAAAAAGCAAGGAGGAAAGCCAGAAAGAGGAGCCGGAAAGGCAAAACCACGTCGCAGAAAGTAATTTTTTAAATAAAAGAAAATGTTACAACCAAAAAGAACAAAATACCGTAAACAGCAAAAAGGCCGTATGAAGGGGATTTCTCAAAGAGGAAACCAGTTATCAAATGGAACCTTTGGTATTAAATCATTAGACTCAAGCTTTTTGACTGCGCGTCAAATTGAAGCAGCACGTATTGCCGCTACCCGTTTTATGAAAAGAGAAGGGCAGCTTTGGATAAAAATATTTCCAGACAAGCCTATCACAAAGAAACCTCTTGAAGTGCGTATGGGTAAAGGTAAAGGTGCGGTAGAATATTGGGCTGCGATTGTAAAACCCGGTAGAATACTGTTTGAGGTAGCCGGAGTACCAGCAGATGTTGCAAAAGAAGCATTGCGTCTTGCTGCACAAAAGTTACCGGTAAAAACCAAGTTTATAACCGCTAGAGATTTTCAAGCTTAATAATTCAATACTATGAAACAAGCAGAGATACAAGAAGCATCTACGACCAAATTGCAAGAGAAACTTGCTGAGTCCAGGAAAGCTTATACAGACTTACAAATGGCTCATACCATTTCACCGCTGGAAAATCCAATACAACTGCGTATGCAAAGGAGATCAATAGCTAGAATTCAGACTGAATTAACAAAAAGAGAAGTACAGTAATTGTACGAAGCTGAAAGATGGAAAAAAGAAATTTAAGAAAAGAACGTGTAGGGATTGTAACCAGTAACAAAATGGAGAAATCCATTGTAGTTTCAGAGGTTAAGAAAATGAAACACCCCATGTACGGAAAATTCGTGTTGAAGACAAAAAAATATGTCGCTCACGATGAAACGAACGATTGCAACGAAGGAGATACTGTAAGAATCATGGAAACAAGACCTTTAAGTAAATCTAAGTGTTGGAGATTAGTAGAAATCATAGAAAGAGCTAAATAATCATGTTACAACAAGAATCAAGACTAAAAGTTGCAGATAACACGGGAGCAAAAGAAGTGCTTACCATCCGTGTATTAGGAGGTACTAAAAAAAGGTATGCTTCTATAGGAGATAAAATTGTAGTAACTGTTAAAGAAGCTACACCAAACGGAAACATTAAAAAAGGAGCAGTATCGACAGCAGTTGTTGTGCGTACTACCAAAGAGGTAAGAAGACCAGATGGTTCTTACATTCGTTTTGATGATAACGCTTGTGTACTTTTGAATCCAACAGGAGAAATGAGAGGAACACGTGTTTTTGGCCCTGTTGCCAGAGAGTTACGTGATAAACAATTTATGAAAATTGTATCATTAGCACCAGAGGTGTTATAATAATTTAAACGATGACAAAGCTTAAAATTAAATCAGGAGATAACGTTGTTGTAATTGCCGGGGATCACAAAGGTGAAGAAGGCAAAGTAATGAGAGTAATCACTGAAAAAAATAAAGCCATAGTAGAGGGAGTAAACCTAGTTTCGAAGCATGAGAAACCCAATGCCAAAAACCCACAGGGAGGTATTGCGAAAAAAGAAGCTCCAGTACATATTTCCAACCTAGCACTTATTGATCCAAAATCAAAAAAGGCAACCCGCGTTGGTTTTAAAATGGAAGGCGACAAGAAAGTACGTTTTTCAAAAAAATCTAATGAAGTAATATAGTTATGGGATATTCACCAAGACTTAAGGAAGAATACAAGGGCCGAGTTATCAAAGCTCTTACAGAAGAATTTGGTTACAAAAATGTAATGCAAGTTCCTAAATTACAGAAAATAGTAATCTCAAGAGGTGTTGGAGCCGCTGTTGCAGATAAGAAACTCATTGACTATTCAGTTGATGAAATTTCAAGAATTGCAGGACAAAAAGCTATAGCAACAATGTCTAAAAAAGACGTTGCTTCCTTTAAATTAAGAAAAGGAATGCCAATTGGGGTGAAAGTAACCCTTCGCGGTGAAAGAATGTATGAGTTTTTAGACAGACTTGTGACATCATCGCTACCACGAGTGCGTGACTTTAATGGAATTAAAGCCAACGGATTTGACGGAAGAGGAAATTACAACCTGGGTATTACTGAACAAATCATTTTCCCTGAAATTGATATTGACAAAGTAAACAAAATCCAAGGTATGGATATCACTTTTGTGACCACTGCAGAAACAGATAAGGAAGCAAAAGCATTATTAACAGAACTAGGATTACCCTTTAAAAAGAACTAAGAGATGGCTAAAGAATCAATGAAAGCCCGCGAGGTTAAGAGACAAAAAATGGTAGATAAGTATGCTGAAAAACGCAAAGCTTTAAAAGAGGCAGGCGATTATGAAGCATTGCAAAAATTACCAAAAAATGCTTCTCCAGTAAGATTGCACAATCGTTGTAAACTTACCGGAAGACCAAGGGGTTATATGAGAACTTTTGGACTTTCACGTGTTACATTTCGTGAAATGGCAAACCAAGGTTTGATTCCGGGAGTTAGAAAAGCTAGCTGGTAATTAAAAAAGCATTACTTTTGCGCCCTAATTACGAGCAAGTTTTTATTTATTAATTGGGTGAAGGTTTCCAAAGACGAAAAACCACATCCGCAAAAACAAGAAAATGACAACAGATCCTATCGCAGATTATCTAACACGCGTTAGAAATGCATCAAAGGCAAACCACAGAGTGGTTGAAATTCCTGCATCAAATTTGAAAAAAGAGATTACTAAAATCTTATTTGATCAAGGATACATTCTAAGTTACAAATTTGAGGATGACAAAGGTCCCCAAGGAACCATCAAAATTGCTTTGAAATATGACAAAGCGACCAAGGAACCAGTAATTAGAAAGATACAAAGAATCAGTAAACCCGGTTTACGTAAATACGCAAGTTCATCTGAACTTCCCAGAATCCTTAACGGATTAGGAATTGCCATTGTTTCAACATCCCATGGAGTGATGACCGGCAAGCAAGCCCAGGCTGATAATGTAGGTGGAGAAGTATTGTGTTACGTTTACTAAAAATCGACTAAAAAAATGTCTAGAATAGGAAATAATCCGATAGCAATCCCTGATGGTGTAACAGTCAATGTTAACGATAACATCATTACGGTAAAAGGAAAATTAGGAGAACTTAGTCAAGAGTTTTCAGAGGTAGAAATTAAAGTTGAAGATGGAAATGTATCTATTGCACGTCCTTCTGATTCTAAACCACACCGTGCAAAACATGGTTTATATCGCTCTTTGGTTAACAACATGGTTAAAGGTGTAGCTACAGGATGGACGAAGGAACTTGAGCTTGTTGGAGTTGGTTACAGAGCTAGCAACCAGGGTCAAAAATTAGACATCGCCATTGGATTTTCACACAATATCGTGATGGAAGTTGCCCCTGAGGTAAAAGTTGAAACCATTTCAGAGAAAGGTAAAAACCCAATTGTAAAGCTTACTTCTCACGACAAACAACTAGTGGGTCAGGTAGCTGCAAAAATTCGTGGATTCCGTAAACCAGAACCCTACAAAGGAAAAGGAATTAAATTTGTAGGTGAACAATTAAGAAGAAAAGCAGGTAAATCTGCATAAGCATAAAAGTTATGGCATTATCTAAGAACGATAGAAGAACAAGAATAAGATTTAGAGTAAGAAAAACAATTTCCGGCTCTGAACAACGACCCAGGCTTGCTGTTTTCAGAAGCAACAAAGAAATTTATGCTCAATTAATTGACGATCTAAGTGGTAAAACAATCACTGCTGCATCCTCAAGAGATAAAGACATCGATGTTTCTAAAGCAAGTAAAGTGGAAGCCGCAAAACTAGTAGGTAAAGCACTTGCCGAAAAAGCGATTAAAGCGGGTGTAGAAACAATTTCCTTTGACAGAGGGGGCTATTTATACCACGGAAGAATTAAATCATTAGCAGAAGGAGCCAGAGAAGGCGGACTTAAATTCTAAATATTATGTATCAAGATTATAAAAACGTAGAACTAGTAAAACCAAGTGGGTTAGAATTAAAAGATCGTCTGGTTGGAGTGCAACGCGTTACTAAAGTTACAAAAGGGGGTAGAGCATTTGGATTCTCTGCAATCGTTGTAGTTGGTGATGAAAATGGAGTTGTTGGTCAAGGACTGGGTAAGTCTAAAGATGTTGCAACTGCAATTGCTAAAGCCATTGAAGATGCTAAGAAAAACCTGGTAAGAATACCTCTAAACAAAACCACACTTCCTCATGAACAAAAAGGAAAGTATGGCGGAGCCCGAGTTAACTTAATTCCTGCTGCTCCCGGTACCGGTTTGATTGCCGGTGGTGCTGTGCGTGCTGTTCTGGAATCAGTGGGTGTTCATGATGTATTATCAAAATCACAAGGATCTTCAAATCCACACAATGTTGTAAAAGCAACTTTTGATGCTTTATTACAATTGAGAAGCGCCCATACTGTTGCAAGACAACGCGGTGTATCTCTTGAAAAAGTATTTAAAGGATAAAAAAACGAGTTATGGCAAAGATTAAAGTAACAAAAGTAAAAAGTGCTATCAACAGAACTCAATCTCAAAAGAGAACGCTTGAGTCTTTAGGACTTAGTAAAATAGGTCAGACCGTTGTGCATGATGACACACCAAGTATACTTGGTATGGTAAATAAAGTAAAACACTTAATTTCTGTTGAAGAAACAAAATAAGACATTAAATTATGGATTTAAGTAACTTAAAACCTGCTGCAGGTTCAGTACAAAATAACAAGAGATTGGGTCGTGGTGAAGGCTCCGGAAGTGGTGGAACTGCTTCAAGAGGTCACAAGGGTGCAAAATCTCGTTCAGGATATTCAAGAAAAATAGGTTTTGAAGGTGGTCAAATGCCACTTCAAAGACGTGTGCCAAAATTTGGTTTCAAAAATATCAATAGAAAAGAATATCAAGGGGTTAATCTTGATACGCTTCAACAATTGGTTGATGACAAAAAAATTAAAGATACTTTAGACTTTGATACTATGGTTTCTTTAAGATTGGCAACAAAAAATGAAAATGTAAAGATACTTGGAAGAGGGGAGTTAAATGCGAAATTGAAAGTATCTGCTCATAAGTTCACAGCAACTGCCAAAAATGCAATTGAAGCTGCAGGTGGCGAAGTGGTAATTTTATAACAACCCTATCAGAATGAAATTTATAAATACCCTACAGAATATTTGGAAAATAGAAGAGTTGAGAAACAGAATCTTAATCACTCTTGGATTACTGGCTGTTTACCGTTTTGGTGCACAGGTAGTTTTACCGGGAATTGATGCTTCTCAATTACAAGGTTTAGCAGATCAAACCGATAGTGGAATTTTAGGTTTATTGAATGCTTTTACAGGGGGTGCATTTTCTAATGCTTCTGTTTTTGCATTGGGTATTATGCCTTACATTTCTGCTTCTATTGTAGTTCAGTTGATGGGTATTGCTGTGCCTTATCTCCAAAAGCTCCAAAAAGAAGGAGAAAGCGGAAGAAAGAAAATCAACCAAATTACACGCTGGTTAACCATTGCAATTACCTTGGTTCAAGGACCCGGTTATATTTATAACCTATTCAATATATTACCAGCCGAAGCCTTTTTATTAGGCAACGACATTTCCTTTATCGCCTCTGCAGTGATTATCCTGACTACAGGTTGTATTTTTGCAATGTGGCTTGGTGAGAAAATAACTGACAAAGGAATTGGTAATGGTATTTCCATCTTAATTATGGTTGGTATTATTGCTACTTTACCACAATCTTTTGTACAAGAATTTGCATCCAGAGTATTTGAATCAAATGGTGGATTGATCTTTATCTTGATAGAGTTAGTCATCTGGTTTGTTATTATACTTCTGTCAGTACTTCTGGTATTGGCTGTTAGACAAATACCTGTACAGTATGCGCGTAGAACTGCCAGCGGTGGGTATGAGAAGAACGCATTTGGTTCCAGACAGTATATACCGTTAAAATTGAATGCTTCAGGGGTTATGCCAATTATCTTTGCACAGGCCATTATGTTTGTGCCAGCTGCAGTAGCCGGATTGTCCACTTCAGAAATGGCTCAATCATTTACAGTAGCCTTTAGTGATATCTTTGGTTTTTGGTATAATGTAGTCTTTGCACTTTTAATTATTGTGTTCACCTATTTTTATACTGCAGTGACTGTACCCACGAATAAAATGGCAGACGACTTAAAAAGAAGTGGTGGCTTTGTTCCGGGTATCAAACCGGGGTCAGAGACCGCAGAATATTTAGATAAAATAATGTCACAAATCACCCTGCCCGGGTCTATATTCCTGGCAATGATTGCTATTTTCCCGGCGTTTGCTGTAAAGCTATTAGGGTTGCAAGCAGGATGGGCTTTATTTTATGGAGGAACCTCTCTACTTATTATGGTGGGTGTAGCAATAGATACTATGCAACAAATTAATGCCTATTTGTTGAACAGACACTATGACGGATTAATGAAATCAGGTAAAAACAGAAAAGCAGTAGCTTAAACAAAAAACAAATTATAAGCGCCAAATTCCAAATAGATGTTTATATTAAAGGAATTGGAATTTGAAATTTTTAAAATTTATGGCAAAACAACCGGCAATAGAACAAGACGGAACCATCGTTGAAGCACTTTCAAACGCAATGTTTCGTGTAGAATTAGAAAACGGTCACATAGTTACAGCGCATATTTCCGGTAAGATGCGTATGCATTACATTAAGTTATTACCGGGTGATAAAGTAAAATTAGAAATGAGTCCTTACGATTTGACTAAGGCAAGAATTACATACAGGTATTAAATTTTTGAGCAATCAAGAATAACTAATTATTAAAAACAAAGGAATGAAAGTAAGAGCTTCCATTAAGAAAAGAAGTGCCGAGTGCAAGATTGTTCGTCGCAAAGGCAGATTATATGTTATTAACAAAAAGAACCCAAAGTTCAAACAAAGACAAGGTTAAGATATGGCAAGAATAGCAGGTGTAGATATCCCAAAGCAAAAAAGGGGTGTAATCGCGTTAACTTACATATTTGGTATTGGTAAAAGCCGTGCCAAAGACATTTTGGCAAAAGCCGAAGTAAGTGAAGACAAGAAAGTAAACGAATGGGACGATGATGAAATCGGTCGGATTCGTGATGCAGTAGGAAACTTCAAAATTGAAGGTGAATTGCGTTCAGAGGTTCAAGTGAGCATTAAACGCTTAATGGACATTGGATGCTACAGAGGTATTCGTCACAGATCGGGTCTTCCACTTAGAGGGCAACGTACCAAGAATAACTCAAGAACCAGAAAAGGAAAACGTAAAACTGTTGCTAACAAGAAAAAAGCAACTAAATAATCCCTAGAGATATGGCAAAAACAACCGCAAAAAAACGTAAAGTTAATGTTGAATCTGTAGGTGAAGCACACGTTACAGCTTCTTTTAACAACATCATTATTTCTTTAACAAACAAAAATGGTGATGTGATCGCCTGGTCATCTGCCGGTAAAATGGGTTTCAGAGGATCTAAGAAAAACACTCCTTATGCTGCTCAGTTAGCTGCAGAAGATGCAACTAAAGTTGCACACGATGCAGGTTTACGCAAAGTAAAGGTGTATGTTAAAGGACCCGGAAACGGAAGAGAATCTGCAATACGCTCTATTCACAATGCAGGAATTGAAGTGACTGAAATTGTTGACATCACTCCAATGCCACACAATGGTTGCAGACCTCCAAAAAGAAGAAGAGTTTAAGTAAGTTAGAAATTAGAAGTTCAGGTTTGAACTTTGAATATTTAATCATTAAATAAATAAGTATAAACACGAGAAGGAACGCGATAGATGGAGGACAGACCTTAATTCATCATCCCCTTCTAAAACAAATTTTAATATGGCAAGATATATCGGTCCAAAAACTAAAATAGCCCGTAAATTCGGTGAAGCTATTTACGGAGACGACAAAGCATTTGAAAAAAGAAATTACCCTCCGGGACAACACGGAAACGCCCGTAGAAGAGGTAAGAAATCAGAATATGCTACCCAGTTAATGGAAAAGCAAAAAGCCAAGTATACTTATGGTATTCTTGAGCGTCAGTTCAGAGGGTTGTTTAAAAAAGCAACTGCTGCTGATGGTATTACAGGTGATGTATTGTTACAATTATGTGAATCACGTTTAGACAATGTAGTATTCAGAATGGGCATTGCTCCTTCAAGAAGTGCTGCCCGTCAATTGGTTTCACACCGTCACATTTTGGTAAATGGAGAGAAAGTAAACATACCTTCTTACCACGTTAAGCCGGGTGATGTTGTGGCTGTAAGAGAAAAATCAAAATCTCTTGATGCCATTACAAGTTCACTTTCCAATGCATCCCACCCTTACGAATGGATTAACTGGAACAATGATAAAATGGAAGGAACCTTTGTTTCCACTCCGGAACGAATTCAAATTCCTGAAAATATCAATACACAATTCATCGTTGAATTATACTCTAAATAATAAATCTTAGGAATCACAAACATGGCAATACTAAATTTTCAGAAGCCCGATAAAGTTATAATGATCAATTCAACCGATTTTGAGGGGAAATTCGAATTTCGTCCCTTAGAACCCGGTTATGGCTTGACCGTTGGTAACGCGCTTAGAAGAGTACTATTATCCTCCTTAGAAGGTTTTGCTATCACTTCCATCAGAATCGAAGGAGTTGATCACGAATTTTCAACCATACCCGGAGTCGTAGAAGATGTAACAGAAATTATCCTTGGTTTAAAGCAAGTGCGTTTCAAGCGTCAAATTGACGAAATTGATAACGAAACTGTTACTATGTCCATCACCGGTAAAGATCAACTTACCGCAGGTGACTTCCAAAAGTTTATTTCAGGATTTCAAATATTAAACCCAGACCTGGTTATTTGTAATATGGAATCTAAAGTTAACCTGAATATGGAAATGACCATAGAAAAGGGTAGAGGGTATGTGCCAGCTGAAGAGAACAAAAAAGCAAATGCACCCCTTGGAACTATCTTTACAGACTCCATCTACACACCCATCAAAAATGTTAAGTACAGCATTGAGAATTTTCGTGTAGAGCAAAAAACAGATTACGAAAAACTAGTTTTTGAAATCGTATCAGACGGTTCTATCCATCCCAAAGATGCATTGACCGAAGCTGCAAAAACGTTGATTCACCACTTTATGTTGTTCAGTGATGAGCGTATCACCCTAGAGGCTGATGAAATCGCTCAAACTGAAACCTATGATGAAGAGTCCCTGCATATGCGTCAGTTATTGAAAACCAAATTGGTAGATATGGACCTTTCAGTGAGAGCATTGAATTGTTTGAAAGCTGCAGAAGTAGATACCCTTGGTGATTTAGTTTCTTACAACAAAAATGATTTGATGAAATTCAGAAACTTTGGTAAGAAATCATTGACAGAATTGGAAGAGTTAGTCAACGTAAAAGGACTGACTTTTGGAATGGATCTTTCAAAATATAAATTAGACAGAGATTAAAAAAAGACTTGAGCTATAAGACGTGGGTATTCAGACCTTACTCATCTCTTAACACTCACCTCTAATAACTAAGAAAATGAGACACGGAAAAAAAATAAATCATTTAGGAAGAAAAACAGCACACAGAAAGTCCATGTTGGCAAACATGGCTTGTTCCCTAATTGAGCATAAAAGAATTAACACTACAGTTGCCAAAGCGAAAGCACTGAAGCAATTTGTAGAGCCTTTAGTTACCAAATCAAAAGAAGACACCACACACAACAGACGTATAGTTTATAGCAGACTGCGTCAAAAAGAAGCTGTTGCAGAACTTTTCAGAGAAGTAGCAGTCAAAGTGGGTGACCGTCCGGGAGGTTACACCCGAATCATCAAATTGGGTAACCGTTTGGGAGATAACGCTGATATGGCCATGATCGAGTTGGTTGATTTCAACGAAGTCTATAACGCAAACAAACCTGCGAAGAAAAAATCTACCCGTCGTGCCGGAAAAGGTAAAAAAGCAGAAGAGACAGCAGCAAAAGCTGCGCCAGCTGAAAAAACAGAAGAGGTAACACCGGAAACAAAAGCACCTGAGGCTTCAGAAGACAACAAGCAAGATGAACCAAAAAATGAAAAAGAATAAATTTTTGAATTCATTCTAAAGACACAAGGGATAAACTTTTATAGTTTATCCCTTTTTTTATATATTTTTGCAAACCAGTATAACAACACAACTTTCTAATTCCATGAAGTACCACACCAGAAAAAAAGCCATCATTTTACTTGCAGACGGAACTATTTTTCACGGTAAAGCCGTGGGAAGTAAAGACGGAACCGCCTTTGGCGAAGTTTGTTTTAACACGGGAATGACCGGTTATCAGGAGATTTTCACAGACCCTTCTTATTTTGGCCAATTAATGGTTACAACCAATGCTCATATCGGGAATTATGGCACCAACGAAGACGAGGTTGAATCTGAAGGCGTTAAAATCGCCGGATTGATTTGTCGTAACTTCAGTTACAACTACTCCCGTGATATTGCTGATGCTTCTCTTGAAGAATTTTTAAATGCCAATAATCTTTTTGCCATTTCTGATGTGGACACCCGAGCTTTGGTGAGCTATATTCGCGACAACGGAGCAATGAATGCCGTGATCTCTACAGATGTGGACAATATCGAGGGACTTAAAAAACAACTCGCTGAAGTGCCCGATATGAATGGCCTGGAGTTGGCCTCAAAAGTATCTACTAAAGCGCCCTATTTTGTTGGTCATGAAAATGCAACTTATAAAGTGGCAGCCCTTGACATAGGCATCAAAAAGAATATTTTGCGCAACCTGGCCGAACGGGATTGCTATATCAAAGTATTTCCATACAACGCAACTTTTGATGAAATGGCTGCTTTTGAGCCTGATGGCTATTTTTTATCAAACGGCCCCGGGGATCCGCAGCCATTGACCAGTGCCATTTCAGTTGCTAAAGAAATCATTGAACGCAATTTACCCTTATTTGGAATTTGTCTTGGTCATCAAGTAATTGCCCTGGCCAACGGTATTTCAACTTATAAAATGCACCACGGTCATAGAGGCATCAATCACCCCATTATGAACCTTGTTACCGGAAAGGGAGAAATCACTTCACAGAATCACGGTTTTGCTATCAATAAAGAAGAAACTGAAAACCATCCAGAACTTGAAATCACCCACGTGCATCTCAATGACCATACTGTGGCAGGCATTAAAATGAAAAACAAAAACTGTTTCTCAGTGCAATACCATCCCGAAGCCAGTCCGGGGCCGCATGATGCCAGATATCTTTTTGATCAGTTTATTGAAAACATAACAACGGGTTCTTTAACAAAAGTATAAAGGCGCAAGATTTTGCGCCTATACAAATAGAATAAAAGATTAACTTATTAAGAATATTGAGAGGCGTAAGGTTTTATGGCTCGACCATCCAAAAAAACAAAAAAGTTATGAGTATTATAATTGACATTCGCGCCAGACAAATATTTGATTCCAGAGGGAATCCAACTGTTGAAGTAGATGTAATTACCGAAAGTGGTATTCTGGGTAGAGCAGCAGTTCCATCAGGTGCTTCAACCGGAGAGCATGAGGCCGTTGAATTAAGAGACGGGGGCAAAGATTATATGGGTAAAGGAGTGCTTCAAGCTGTTAAAAACGTCAATGAGGTAATTGCTCCGGAACTTTTGGGTGCCGTTGTATTTGACCAAAACCTGATTGATCAGACTATGATTGAAATGGATGGTACTTCCAATAAATCTAAGTTGGGCGCCAATGCGATCCTAGGTGTTTCGCTTGCAGTTGCAAAAGCTGCTGCCCTGGAGCTTGGGTTGCCTTTGTATCGTTATGTGGGCGGTGTGAGCTCGAATACGCTTCCTGTTCCTATGATGAACATTATTAACGGTGGGTCTCACAGTGATGCTCCCATTGCTTTTCAGGAGTTTATGATTGTGCCTGTAAAAGCTTATAATTTTACTCAGGCCATGAAAATGGGGTCTGAAATATTCCACCATTTAAAGAAGGTGTTGCACGACAGAAAACTCAGTACAGCCGTGGGTGATGAAGGTGGTTTTGCCCCTACATTGAAAGGAACTGAAGATGCGCTGGACACGATAGCAAAAGCCGTGAACAATGCCGGTTATGAATTTGGAACTGATATTAAAATTGCCCTTGATTGTGCTGCAGCTGAATTTTATATCAAAGGAAACTATGATTACACCAAATTTGAAGGCAAAGCCGGTAAAGTAAGAACCTCAAAACAACAAGCCGATTATCTTGCTGAACTGACTTCAAAATATCCCATTATCTCCATAGAAGACGGGATGGATGAAAACGACTGGGAAGGCTGGAAATACATCACAGAAAAAATAGGGGATAAAGTACAGTTAGTGGGTGATGACTTGTTTGTCACCAATGTAGAGCGCTTATCAAGAGGAATTAAAGAAGGTATTGCGAATTCTATTTTAATTAAAGTGAATCAAATTGGCACCTTAACTGAAACCATTGCCGCGGTGAATATGGCCCATAATGCGGGTTATACCTCTGTGATGTCTCATCGTTCTGGTGAGACCGAAGACACTACCATAGCAGATCTTGCCGTCGCGTTGAATTGCGGACAGATTAAGACCGGCTCGGCATCGAGGAGTGACCGTATGTCAAAATACAACCAGTTGTTGCGTATAGAGGAGGAGCTGGGAAGTGTGGCCTATTTTCCACAAGAAAACGCCTTTAAAATCAATTAGGGATTACAGGCCTAATCTTTAAGGTATTTTTAACCAATATATGACGATTGTCATTAAAGTTTTTGCCTTATATTTTGTATCTTCGCGGTACGTTCAAATTAAAAATTTAACAGAGAAACATGTCAAAAACAGCTACGTTAGAAATAGATGGAAAAAAATATGAGTTTCCTTTAGTAGAGGGTACTGAGAATGAGGTTGCAATCGATATTAAAACCCTGAGAGCAGCTTCCAATGTAATCACTTTAGATCCCGGATACAAGAATACGGGTTCGTGTGAAAGTGCCATTACATTTTTAGATGGTGAGAAAGGAGTGTTGCGCTATCGTGGTTATGCTATTGAAGATTTGGCTGAAAAGGCTTCTTTTCTTGAGGTGTGTTATCTTTTGATTTTTGGTGAACTTCCAACAAAAGAACAACTTTCAAAGTTTCATAAAGACATCAAGGAGCAATCGATTGTTGATGAAGATATGAAACGCATCCTGGATGGTTTTCCAAAGTCTGCCCACCCCATGGGCGTGCTTGCCTCCCTTACCAATGCATTGGTAGCTTTTAATCCTTCTTCAGTGAATGTAGATTCTGAAGAGGATATGTATAAGGCGATTGTTAAGATATTGGGTAAATTCCCGGTATTGGTAGCCTGGACGATGCGTAAAAAAATGAGCTTGCCTTTAAATTATGGCGACACTTCACTTGGTTATATTGAAAACATCCACAAAATGATGTTCCAGAAACCCAATGAAGAATATAAAGTTGACCGTGCCGTCATTGAAGCTTTGGATAAGTTATTGATCTTGCATGCAGATCATGAACAAAACTGTTCTACTTCAACCGTGCGAATTGTGGGTTCTTCACATTCCGGTTTGTTTGCTTCTTTATCAGCCGGTATTGCTGCGCTTTGGGGTCCGCTTCACGGTGGGGCCAACCAAGCTGTTATCGAAATGCTTGAAGCGATAAAAGCTGATGGTGGTGATACTTCAAAATATATCTTAAAAGCCAAAGATAAAGACGACTCTTTCCGATTGATGGGCTTTGGTCACAGAGTGTATAAAAACTTTGACCCAAGGGCACGCATCATCAAGAAAGCAGCAGACGAAGTGTTGGGTGAATTAGGTATTGAGGACCCTGTATTGGATATTGCCAAAGGCCTTGAAAAAGTAGCTTTGGAAGATGAATATTTCAAATCAAGAAACTTGTACCCCAATGTTGATTTCTATTCAGGGATTATATACCGGGCGTTAGGTATACCAACCGATATGTTTACCGTTATGTTTGCTTTGGGCCGTTTACCCGGCTGGATTGCACAATGGAAAGAAATGCGCTTGCGCAAAGAGCCTATTGGTCGTCCACGACAGGTGTATACCGGTTATACTCTCAGGTCGTTTAAAACTATGAGTGACCGTTAATAAAAAAAATATTTTTAATTAAACTCCATCAAAAAACTTCTTGATGGAGTTTTTTATATATTTGATAAAAACCATCCTATGCTTTCATTAAATGTAAAAGACGAAACTTCCAGGTTGAGGGCTGTTGTTTTGGGAACAGCTACCAGCAACGGGCCTACACCAAGTGCTGATGAGGCTTATGACCCCAAATCGCTGGAGCACATACTTGCTGGCACTTACCCCAAAAATGAAGATATGATTCCTGAAATGGAGGCGTTTGCAAGTGTTTTGAAAAAATATGATGTAAAGGTGTTCCGGCCTGAAGAAATCAAGGATTACAATCAAATCTTTTCACGGGATATTGCCTTTGTTATTGATGATGTGTTTGTTAAGGCTAATATCCTTCCCGATCGTGAAAAAGAACTCGACGCCATCCAATATATCATCGATCAAATTGACCCTAAAAAAGTTGTTCGTCCACCGGAAGAGGTGCACATTGAAGGTGGTGATGTGATGCTGTGGAATGATTATATATTTATTGGAACTTATAAAGGAAGCGATTATAAGGAATATATCACTGCACGCACCAATATGGAAGGTGTAGAGTACATCAGAAACCTGTTTCCACATAAAACCGTAAAAGAGTTTGACCTGGTCAAATCCAAAATAGAAGCCCGTGACAACGCACTTCACTTAGATTGTTGTTTTCAACCGGTGGGTAAAGACAAAGCGATCATTTACAAACAAGGTTTTCGGGAAGAAGCGGACTATGTTTACCTGGTCAATCTGTTTGGAAAAGAAAACCTTTTTCACATCACACGCGAGGAGATGTACCATATGAACAGCAATGTTTTTTCCATTGCACCTGATGTTGTGGTTTCTGAAAAGAACTTTACAAGACTCAATGACTGGCTTCTTGAACAGGGTTTTACTGTTGAAGAAATCCCCTATGCTGAAATATCGAAACAGGAGGGATTGCTGCGGTGTAGTACGTTGCCTTTGATTAGGGATTAAAGTTCAAGGTTTAAAGTTCAAAGTTTAAGGATATCTTATGCAAGCAACAAATACAATTTTAATGGTAAGACCGGCGGCCTTCCGATTGAATGAGGAAACGGCTGTTAACAATTATTATCAAACTACCAACGCTGAATTAAAAGCTTTGGATGCTAATAAACTGGCACAGGAGGAGTTTGACAGTATGGTCGAAAAGCTCAAAAAAGCTGGTGTCAATGTCGTATTGTTTCACGATGATGGTTCTGATGATACTCCTGATTCGGTTTTTCCAAATAACTGGGTTTCTTTTCACGAAAATGGAACCATAGCACTATATCCTATGTTTGCTGTCAACCGGAGACGTGAACGTCGTGAAGCAGTCATCAAGCAACTTGAAAAGGAGGGTTTCAACATTGAAAGTATTGTTGATTATACTCCTGCCGAAGATGAAAATTTCTTTCTTGAAGGAACGGGGAGCCTGGTGCTGGACCGCATCAACCGAAAGGCTTATTGTGCTCTTTCGCCCCGGGCTGATGAAGAATTACTTATAGAGTTTTGTGAAGACTTTGAATACACCCCGGTGATTTTTACGGCTTATCAAACCGTGAATGGTGAACGTTTGCCTATTTATCATACCAATGTAATGATGTGTGTTGCTAAAGACTTTGCCGTGGTATGCCTAGACTGTATTGATGACAAAAAAGAACGTAAAAATGTGGTTGAACATCTCAAAGAAGATGGTAAAGAAATTATCTCTATTACAGAAGCACAAGTGAACCAATTTGCAGGTAATATGCTTGAGGTGCTGGATGAAAAGGGTAACTCTATTACTGTGATGTCACAGTCTGCTTATGACAGTTTAACTGCTCAACAACGGGCTGGTATTGAGAAATATAGCACGATACTGAGCAGTAGCCTGAATACGATTGAAACCCTTGGGGGTGGCAGTGCACGGTGTATGATGGCTGAGGTGTTTTTGACGAAGGGGTAGGGTTTTGGGTTCAAGGTTTAAGGTTGAATGAAAAATTAATAATGAATAATTAAAAATGGTCAACTCTAATCAGGGAAGTTCATTTAAGGTTAATGTGGGTGTTTAATTATTAGTTCCAGAGTTTGTCAAGCTCATAGCCTCCTTTTTTTGGGTTATGTTCAATTAAGTGTGTCATCGTTTAAAAATCTGTTATCAAAGTAATCTACTAAATCTCTTCTAACTGATGACCATCCAAACATTTGGCCATTCCATT
>NZ_BMGK01000004.1 GCF_014640155.1 Planktosalinus lacus
CTCTACTCCAGGCTGATAGTCTGTTCCATTGATGCTGTATTCATAACCTGATCCCAGTGGAGAGGTGATGGTAATCGTTCCCGTGGGTATTGCACACGTGGGTTGGGTAACATCAACAGTTGGTTCATCAGGGATTGCAATAATGGTGAAAGTAGTTGTCACTTCATTTTCACAATCCAAAAACTCATAAGTATAAGTAATGGTATATGTCCCGGGAGCACTATTTTGTACATTAATAGTACCTGTTGTTGGGTCAATATCTAAACCGGCAGGTGAAGCAGAATATACACCATTTATCAATCCTGTTTGAGTAACTTCAACCGGTAATGAATCTTCACAAACAGAACTGGGGTCATAACTTATAGAAGCCGCTCCAAAATCTGATTGAATTTGAATCGGTTCTACAAAATCATTTAAGGCTGCTGTTAATGAATTTGAATTTTTAGTTTTAACTAATAGTGTTTGAAAACTGGCTCCTAAGCAAGGGTTTGGGAGACTCTCAAGAATTGAAGTTATATTAACAGCCCCTTCAACAAATTGTAATGAATTATAAGAGTTTGTACCAAAAGAACCAAATTGAACAGGAGTTTGGTTTTCATTGGTTCTTGCAAAAATATTATTTATATCTGTTGGTTGAAGCACATAATCATAATTTCCTCCACCTACATCCTGCCATAAATAAAAATAAACAGTAGCTGTAGAACCACCATTTCCATATTCAACTGTCAATAAAATATCATTTTCTGTTCTGCCACCATCTGGACCGTTTGAATCAAAACCAAAATTATTGTTTGTTGTTAATGTATTTTGATAAAACTCAAAATCTATATAACTGGTTCCATTTGTAGTTCTTCTATCACTCCCAACAAAAACCCATTCATTATTATTTGCATCCAACCCAATATGATACATAGCATTATGAATATCTCCTTTACTTGTTGCAGGGGAGTTTGACCAAGTCCAATCCTGAGGAGCATCATTTGCCTTTGAACCTCCGGTAAATACATTATCAGTATTGGTATTATACAAATCCCTTATAAGACCTGTGGTTAAAGGGTTAACTGGACTTCCGTTTGAATTAATAACTGCACCGCCGGTTCCATTTAAACCCACAACCCAGTCACCTGTTCCTAATGGTTGATTTGATTGTAAATCACCATCAATACTAAATCCTCCATTTGGTTCTAATACTGGAACATTTTGTGCACTTATAAAATTAAGAGAAAATATAAATAAAGCACAAATCGAATAAAGTTTAAAATTGTTGAAAAAAGTTAAGTTTTTCATGATATATCTAATGTGGTTTTGCTTTTGGTCAAATAATTGAAATCAAATATAAGTAGGAAAATACTTATTCATTATGAGAATTTTAACTATTAGATAAAATGATATAATGTATCGGTGAATAACATAAAATCGAAAAGTTTGACGTGTTATTTTGTAGGAATAATTACTTTAATTATACGTACATACACTTATATCAATGACTTTTAATCTTAAAAAAATGTGAGAATTTTGATTCTGATATTTTTAAAATTAAATGATTTGAAAACCCTAAAAACTAAACCTATCTTTGCAAAAACTTATTAAGAATAAATGACTTTAATAAAAGAGATTGGCAGGCGAAGAACTTTTGGAATCATTTCACACCCTGATGCGGGTAAAACAACATTGACCGAAAAACTACTTCTATTTGGAGGTGCAATTCAGGAAGCCGGAGCTGTAAAATCAAACAAAATAAAAAAAGGTGCCACAAGTGATTTTATGGAAATTGAACGTCAACGTGGGATTTCTGTAGCAACTTCTGTGTTGGCCTTTGAATACCAAAACATAAAAATCAACATTCTCGACACCCCCGGCCATAAAGATTTTGCTGAAGACACCTTCAGAACACTTACAGCGGTTGATAGTGTAATAGTAGTCATTGACGTTGCAAAAGGTGTGGAAGAGCAAACTGAAAAGCTTGTAGAGGTTTGCCGTATGCGAAAGATCCCCATGATTGTCTTTATCAATAAACTAGACAGAGAAGGAAAAGACGCCTTTGAATTAATGGATGAAATTGAACAAAAATTAGGACTCACCGTTACACCACTAAGCTTCCCCATTGGAATGGGTTACGATTTTAAAGGCATCTATAATATCTGGGAAAAAAATGTAAACCTCTTTACAGGTGACCCAAAAAAAGATATTGAAGATACTATTGAAATCTCTAACCTGAACAGTTCTGAGCTTGACCAATTAATAGGCGAAAAGTCCGCAAATATTTTGAGAGAAGAACTAGAACTCATACAAGGTGTCTACCCTGAATTTGATAAGGAATCATACCTTGAAGGAAATCTGCAGCCGGTATTTTTTGGATCAGCCTTAAATAATTTCGGTGTAAGAGAGCTGCTGGACTGTTTTATTGAGATTGCTCCCACTCCAAGACCTAAAGAAAGTGACACCAGATTAGTCAAACCCAATGAAAAAGAGTTTAGTGGTTTTGTGTTCAAAATTCATGCTAATATGGATCCCAAACACAGAGACAGATTGGCTTTCATTAAAATAGTTTCAGGAGTATTTGAACGAAATAAGCCTTACCTCCACGTGAGGAATAATAAAAAAATGAAGTTTTCAAGTCCCAATGCTTTTTTCGCTGAAAGGAAAGAAATTATTGACACCTCCTATCCCGGGGATATTGTAGGTTTACACGATACGGGGAACTTTAAAATTGGCGACACCCTAACTGAAGGCGAGCTAATGAATTACAAAGGAGTTCCTAGTTTCTCACCTGAGTACTTCAGATATATAAATAATGCAGACCCTATGAAGTCTAAACAACTAGAAAAAGGCATCGATCAATTGATGGATGAAGGGGTTGCACAGTTGTTTACTTTAGAAATGAACGGAAGAAAAGTGATTGGGACAGTTGGTGCACTACAATTTGAAGTAATTCAATACAGACTTGAACACGAATATGGAGCAAAATGTAGCTATGAAAACCTAAATGTCTATAAAGCTTGCTGGGTTGAATCTGAAGACAATAAAAGTGAGGAATTTAAAGAATTCTTACGGGTTAAAAATAAATTTTTGGCAAAAGATAAAAGAGGACAGTTGGTGTTTTTTGCAGACTCACAATTTACTCTTCAAATGACACAACAAAAATTTCCTAAAGTAAAACTCCATTTTGTCAGTGAGTTTAATTAATGGACTTAAAAACAAAAGCCCTCACAATTTTGCAAGGGCTTTATTTTTTTAGGCTTCACCAGTAGGTCCAAAATTCAATGGAATTTGTGGCTGTTCAAAGTCCTTTATCTCACCGTGAGTCTTTTCAAAGCGTTTGATATTATCATTTAAAGCCTTTAAAAATCTTTTAGCATGCTGTGGAGTCAAAATAATTCTCGACTTCACTTTGCTCTTTGGAGCTCCGGGCATAATCGTTACAAAATCAACTACAAATTCAGATTGTGAGTGATTTATAATTGCCAGGTTACTGTAAATTCCCTGAGCTATACTTTCGTCAAGTTCAATGTTTATTTGATTTTGTTTCTTTTTATCTTGATTATCTGCCATAATTGTAATTGGTATTAATGTGAAAAAAGATTCCCGCTTTCGCGGGAATTCTTTTAATTAAAATTTACTTCTTGTTTTTCTTCAGTCATTTCTCTGAGCTCTTCTTTAGAACCTACCAAGATATGATCGTAATTTCTAAGTCCTGTACCTGCAGGTATTTTATGACCTACAATTACGTTCTCTTTCAAACCTTCAAGCTCATCAATTTTACCGCTAACAGCTGCTTCGTTCAACACTTTAGTAGTTTCCTGGAAGGATGCTGCAGAAATAAATGATTTTGTTTGAAGTGAAGCTCTTGTAATACCTTGTAAAATTGGTGTCGCGGTAGCAGCTACTGCATCACGAGCTACAACAAGGTTTTTGTCTGAGCGCTTCAAGTTTGAGTTTTCATCTCTTAAATCTCTTGCAGAAATAATTTGACCAGCTTTCATAGATTCACTATCACCCGGTTCTTCAACTACTTTCATGCCAAATATTTTATCATTTTCAAAGATGAAATCGTTTTTGTGTGCCAATTGATCTTCTAAGAAAATCGTGTCGCCCGGATCATTAATTCTTACTTTTCTCATCATTTGTCTTACAACAACTTCAAAGTGTTTATCATTAATCTTTACACCTTGTAAACGATACACTTCCTGGACTTCATTTACCAAATACTGTTGTACAGCAGAAGGTCCTTTGATTCGTAAAATATCTTCTGGTGTCACAGAACCATCTGAAAGAGGCATCCCTGCTTTTACATAATCATTTTCTTGAACAAGAATCTGATTTGTTAACTTAACAAGATACTTTTTAACTTCACCAAGTTTAGACTCGATAATGATTTCTCTGTTACCTCTTTTAATTTTACCAAATGATACTACACCGTCAATTTCACTAACAACAGCAGGATTTGAAGGGTTACGAGCTTCAAACAACTCAGTTAGTCTTGGAAGACCCCCTGTAATATCACCTGCTTTTGCAGATCGGCGTGGTATTTTTACTAAAACCTTACCGGTTTTAATTTTTTCTCCATCGTCAACCATAATGTGAGCTCCAACCGGAAGATTATATGATCGAATGGTATTGCCTTTGTTATCCTGAATCAATAGCGTTGGAATCAGTTTTTTATTTCTGGATTCAGAAATAACTTTTTCCTGGAATCCTGTTTGCTCATCAATTTCTACTTGATAAGAAACTCCTTGCTCGATATCTTCGTATGCAATTTTTCCTTTAAATTCAGAAATAATCACTCCGTTGTATGGATCCCATTTACAAATCACATCACCTTTAGATACTTTATCTCCACTCTTGATAGAAATATGTGAACCGTAAGGTATGTTGTTTGTGCTTAAAGTGATTCCAGTTTTTTCATCAACAAGCTTCAATTCTGAAGTTCTTGAAATTACAATATCAACAGCTTCTCCTTCTGAGTTCTCACCTTTTACGGTAATTAATTCATCAATTTCGGCGATTCCGTTGAATTTGGCTATCAATTTATTTTCTTCAGAAACACCACCGGCAACACCCCCAACGTGGAATGTTCTCAAGGTAAGCTGTGTACCGGGTTCACCAATTGATTGTGCTGCAATTACACCAACAGCTTCCCCTTTTTGAACCATTTTACCGGTTGCAAGGTTCCTACCGTAACATAATGTACAAATTCCTTTGTCTGCTTCACAAGTAAGAGGTGATCTTACTTCAACTGCTTCAATTGGAGATTCGTTGATTTTATCGGCAATCTGTTCTCCAATATGATCTCCAGATTTAACATAAACTTCTCTAGAAATTGGATCAATGATATCATTTAGTGCAATACGACCTACGATTCGTTCAGCAAGGGATTCCACAACTTCATCATTTTTCTTAAGTGGAGAAACCTCAACACCTCTCAGTGTTCCACAATCATGATTTTGAATAATCACATCCTGTGATACGTCTACCAATCTTCTGGTTAAGTATCCAGCATCAGCAGTTTTTAATGCGGTATCTGCAAGTCCTTTACGTGCACCGTGTGTAGAAATAAAGTATTCTAAAATTGAAAGTCCTTCTTTAAAGTTTGAAAGAATTGGGTTTTCAATGATTTCACCTCCACCAGCGGTTGATTTTTTAGGTTTTGCCATCAAACCTCTCATACCGGTTAACTGACGAATTTGTTCTTTAGAGCCACGTGCACCAGAGTCAAGCATCATATATACAGAGTTAAACCCTTGCTTGTCTTCTCTAATTCGTTTCATCGACAGTTCAGTTAAAGCAGCGTTGGTGGATGTCCAAATATCAATAACCTGGTTATAACGCTCATTGTTTGTAATAAGACCCATGTTATAGTTTGCCATAATTCCATCAACCTGATCATTGGCATCTTGAATCATTTGATACTTTTCAGGTGGTATAATAATATCTCCTAAACTGAAAGAAAGTCCTCCTCTAAACGCATAATCAAAGCCCATATCTTTTATGCTGTCAAGAAACGCTGAAGTTGTAGGCACATCAGTAATTTTTAAAATTTTACCAATAATGTCTCTTAGTGATTTCTTTGTAAGTACCTCATTAAAGAATCCAGCTTTTTCGGGCACTGCTTTGTTAAACAACACTCTACCAACTGTAGTTTCAATGATTTGGTTGACTAATTCTCCCTTTTCATTAAAGTCTTTGGTTCTAATTTTAATTCCTGCATTGAGTTCCACTATCTTTTCATTGTAAGCAATAATTACTTCTTCATCTGAATAGAAAGTCAATCCTTCACCTTTCACTTTGTAATCATCAGTAGATTTTCTGTGTTTGGTCATATAGTATAGACCTAAAACCATATCTTGTGATGGAACTGTAATAGGTGAACCATTTGCAGGGTTCAAAATATTGTGTGAAGCAAGCATTAACAATTGAGCTTCCAAAATTGCTTCTGGACCCAATGGTAAATGTACCGCCATCTGGTCACCATCAAAATCGGCATTGAATGCTGTACACGCTAATGGGTGTAGCTGAATTGCTTTCCCTTCAATAAGTTTTGGCTGGAATGCTTGAATACCCAAACGGTGAAGTGTGGGAGCACGGTTGAGAAGAACCGGGTGTCCTTTTAATACATTTTCAAGGATGTCCCAAACTACAGGCTCTTTTTTGTCAATTATTTTCTTAGCAGATTTAACTGTTTTTACAATTCCTCTTTCAATTAGTTTTCTTATTACAAAAGGTTTGTAAAGCTCAGCTGCCATATTTTTTGGCAATCCACATTCATACATTTTTAATTCAGGTCCAACAACAATTACTGAACGGGCTGAATAGTCAACACGTTTACCCAGTAAGTTTTGACGGAAACGACCTTGTTTTCCTTTCAGAGAGTCTGAAAGCGATTTCAATGGTCTGTTTGCATCAGTTTTTACTGCAGATGACTTTCTTGTGTTGTCAAATAGTGAATCAACAGATTCCTGAAGCATACGTTTTTCATTACGCAAAATTACTTCCGGAGCTTTGATTTCTACCAATCTTTTCAGACGGTTATTTCTAATAATAACTCTTCTGTAAAGGTCGTTTAGATCTGATGTCGCAAAACGGCCACCGTCAAGCGGCACCAATGGTCTTAATTCAGGTGGAATAACCGGGATTACTTTCATAATCATCCACTCTGCTTTATTCTCGCGGTTGATATTTGATTCTCTTAGAGCTTCAACTACCTGTAGACGCTTTAGGGCCTCGGTTTTTCTTTGTTTGGAAGTTTCATGATTTGCTTTGTGTCTTAATTCATATGACAAGGCATTCAAATCTATGCGCTTTAATAGTTCAATAAGACATTCAGCTCCCATTTTAGCGATAAACTTGTTTGGGTCTGAATCTTCAAGGTAAAGGTTTTCCTGTGGAAGGGTATCTAAAATATTTAAATATTCTTCTTCTGTAAGGAAGTCCATTTTTTGAAGTGGTTCTCCTTCTTCATTTTTTGCAATACCTGCTTGGATTACTACATAGCGTTCATAGTAAATAATCATGTCTAACTTCTTGGAAGGTAATCCAAGGAGGTATCCAATTTTATTTGGTAATGAACGAAAATACCA
Source organism: Planktosalinus lacus (assembly GCF_014640155.1). GTDB lineage: Bacteria > Bacteroidota > Bacteroidia > Flavobacteriales > Flavobacteriaceae > Planktosalinus > Planktosalinus lacus. Next base: position 7,578 of record NZ_BMGK01000004.1, read on the forward strand.
AATATGCGCAACCGGAACAACTAAATTGATATGCCCCACTCTGTCGCGACGCACTTTCTTTTCAGTTACTTCAACACCACAACGGTCACATACAATACCTTTGTAGCGGATTCTTTTGTATTTTCCACAAGCACATTCATAATCTTTTACAGGACCAAAGATACGCTCACAAAACAAACCGTCACGTTCTGGTTTGTGTGTACGATAGTTAATGGTTTCCGGTTTTAAAACCTCACCCCTTGATTCTGCCAAGATAGCCTCAGGAGAAGCCAGTCCAATAGAAATTTTATTAAACTTCTGTGCTGTGTTATTATCTTTATTTCTTGCCATAATGCTGAAAAAAATATTCTTTAATTTTTATAATGTAGCTCTAAGAGCTTTTCAACCAAACATAAACTCCCCAAAAAATGGGGATTTATGTTATTCTTCCAATCTAATGTCTAATCCAAGTCCTTTAAGTTCGTGCATCAATACATTAAATGATTCCGGCAAACCGGGTTCTGGCATAGTCTCTCCTTTAACAATGGCCTCATAGGTTTTAGCTCTACCAACAACATCATCAGACTTTACGGTTAGTATTTCTCTCAATGTTGCTGAAGCGCCATAAGCTTCAAGAGCCCAAACCTCCATCTCACCAAAACGTTGACCACCAAACTGTGCTTTACCACCCAATGGTTGTTGTGTTATTAATGAGTATGGACCTATAGAACGAGCGTGCATTTTATCGTCAATCAAGTGACCCAGTTTAAGCATATAAATAACACCTACGGTTGCAGGTTGATCAAATCGATCTCCGGTTCCACCGTCATATAAATGTGTATGACCAAATCTTGGTATTCCTGCTTCGTCGGTTAGTTCATTAATTTGATCTAGTGTTGCACCGTCAAAAATTGGTGTAGCAAATTTTCTGCCTAGTTTTTGACCGGCCCAGCCTAATACTGTTTCATATATCTGACCAATGTTCATACGTGAAGGTACACCCAGAGGGTTCAATACAATATCAACCGGTGTTCCATCTTCAAGGAAAGGCATATCTTCTTCTCTTACGATTCTGGCAACAATACCTTTGTTACCATGACGTCCGGCCATTTTATCACCAACTTTAAGTTTACGCTTTTTAGCGATGTAAACTTTTGCCAGTTTTAAAATTCCTGCAGGAAGTTCATCACCTACTGAAATTGTAAATTTCTCACGTCTCAAGTTTCCTTGAAGGTCGTTTTCTTTAATTTTATAATTGTGTAGTAGATCTGCAACCAAACGATTTGTATCATCATCTGTGGTCCAGGTACCTTGTGTTAAATGTGTATAATCATAAACAGCATTTAACATTTTTAGAGTGAATTTCTTTCCTTTTGGGAAAATTTCTTCACCCAAATCATTCATTACCCCCTGTGCAGTTTTACCTCCCACAATTGCAAAAAGCTTTTCAACAAGCACATCTTTCAATTCATCAAATTTTACTTCATATTGAATTTCAAGTTCTGCTATGTCTTCTTTATCTTTTGCTCGTTTGCGTTTGTCTTTTATCGCTCTGGCGAAAAGTTTTTTGTCAATAACAACTCCGTTAAGAGAAGGTGATGCTTTTAAAGAAGCATCTTTTACGTCACCTGCTTTATCACCAAAGATTGCACGAAGTAATTTTTCTTCAGGAGTTGGATCACTTTCACCTTTAGGAGTGATTTTACCTATAAGAATATCTCCGGGCTTTACTTCTGCTCCTATGCGAATCATTCCGTTTTCATCAAGGTCTTTTGTAGCCTCTTCTGAAACGTTAGGAATGTCATTTGTCAATTCTTCATTACCCAATTTGGTATCTCTCACTTCCAGTGAGTATTCATCGATGTGAATAGATGTAAACACATCATTTCTTACTACTTTTTCTGAAATTACAATCGCATCCTCAAAATTATACCCTTTCCAAGGCATAAAGGCTACTTTCATATTTCTACCTAAAGCTAATTCACCATTTTCGGTGGCATAACCTTGACAAAGAACCTGACCTTTTACAACGCGATCACCTTTTTTAACAATAGGCTTCAGGTTGATATTGGTCCCTTGGTTTGTCTTTCTGAATTTTACCAGATTATATGAGGTAATATCACTGTCAAAACGAACCAAGTTTTCTTCTTCTGTTCGGTCGTATTTGATTCTAATTTCATTAGCATCAACATATTCTACTGATCCATCTCCTTCTGCGTTGATTAAAACTCTTGAGTCACTGGCAACTTGTCTTTCAAGTCCGGTTCCAACAATTGGAGCTTCCGGAGTTAATAGTGGCACTGCCTGGCGCATCATGTTTGATCCCATTAATGCACGGTTAGCATCATCGTGCTCAAGGAAAGGAATAAGTGATGCAGAAATAGAAGAAATCTGATTGGGTGCTACGTCAATGTAGTTTACCACATTAGGGTCTACTACAGGGAAGTCACCTTCCATTCTTGCAATAACTTTATCTTTAGTGATATTTCCATCATCATCAATAGGAATGTTTGCCTGAGCAATCAACTGGCCTTCCTCTTCTTCTGCCGAAAGGTAAATGGGTTTAGATTTAAAATCAATTTTACCGTTGTCTACTTTTCTATATGGAGTTTCAAGAAATCCTAAGTTATTTACTTTAGAGAACACACTCATGGAAGATATCAAACCAATGTTTGGACCTTCAGGTGTTTCAATAGGACAGAGTCTTCCATAGTGCGTATAGTGAACGTCACGCACCTCAAACCCGGCTCTTTCTCTGGATAATCCACCAGGTCCTAATGCTGAGAATCTACGTTTGTGAGTGATTTCAGCAATGGGGTTGGTTTGGTCCATAAACTGAGACAACTGGTTTGTTCCAAAAAAAGAATTAATTACAGAAGACAAGGTCTTAGCATTAATCAAGTCTATTGGAGTAAACACTTCGTTATCTCTAACGTTCATACGCTCTCTGATTGTTCTGGCCATACGAGCCAGCCCAACACCAAACTGTTGTGAAAGTTGTTCGCCAACTGTTCTCACCCGTCTGTTAGACAAGTGATCAATATCATCAATTTCCGCTTTTGAATTAATCAATTCAATAAGATATTTGATGATGGTAATGATATCTTCTTTAGTTAAAACTTGTTTATCCATCGCAATGTCTAAACCAAGTTTTTTGTTCATTCGGTAACGACCAACTTCCCCTAAATTGTAACGCTGATCACTAAAAAACAATTTATGGATAATTCCACGTGCTGTTTCTTCATCGGGTGGCTCAGCATTACGAAGTTGACGGTATATATGTTCAACAGCCTCTTTTTCAGAGTTTGTTGGATCTTTTTGTAATGTATTGTGGATAATAGCATAGTCAGCAGACTGATTATCCTCTTTATGAAGTAAAATAGTTTTACTTCCTGAATCTAATATTTCTTCAATATGATCTTTTTCAAGAACAGTATCACGGTCAATTACGATTTCATTTCTTTCAATTGAAACAACTTCACCGGTATCTTCGTCCACAAAATCCTCGTGCCATGTTTTTAAAACACGTGCGGCAAGTTTTCTTCCTAAGTATTTCTTCAGTCCGGTTTTTGAAGCTTTGACTTCTTCTGCAAGGTCAAATATTTCAAGTATATCTTTATCTCTTTCAAAACCAATGGCTCTGAAGAGCGTTGTGACAGGTAATTTTTTCTTTCTATCGATATAAGCATACATTACGCTATTGATATCGGTAGCAAATTCAATCCAGGATCCTTTGAAAGGAATCACTCTGGCTGAATATAATTTTGTTCCATTTGCATGAAAAGATTGCCCAAAAAATACACCGGGAGATCTATGCAATTGTGAAACTACTACACGTTCTGCTCCATTGATACAAAATGTACCACTGGGAGTCATGTATGGGATGGTACCCAAATACACATCTTGAACAATCGTTTCGAAGTCTTCATGTTCAGGATCTGTACAATATAATTTGAGTCTCGCTTTTAGAGGTACACTGTATGTAAGGCCTCTTTCAATACATTCCTGGATTGAGTATCGCGGCGGATCTACAAAGTAGTCTAAAAATTCTAATACAAATTGGTTTCGGGTATCAGTGATTGGAAAGTTTTCCATGAAGGTTTTGTATAGTCCTTCATTTCCTCTTTCGTCTGATTTAGTTTCCAACTGGAAAAAATCCTGGAAGGATTTTATTTGAATGTCCAGAAAATCGGGATAATCTGGCTTATTCTTCACAGAGGAAAAATTCAATCTTTCAGTTTGCGTTGCTGACATTAATGGAATGAATTTTAATTAAAATAAAATGAAACTGGCGTAAAATTTAAAAACGAAACTATTTTTTACGCAAAATGGTTTAGGTCTTTTAGCTTATCGCTAAAGACCTAAACCTTAGGTAATTACCCCGAGGTTTCGGGGGAGTATTTATTTAAGCTCAACTTCAGCTCCAGCTTCTTCTAATGAAGCTTTCAAGCTGTCTGCTTCGTCTTTAGAAACTGCTTCTTTGATTGTGTTTGGTGCACCATCAACCATTTCTTTTGCTTCTTTAAGACCAAGACCTGTAAGTTCTTTAACAAGTTTTACAACTGCTAATTTTGAAGCACCGGCTGCCTTAAGGACTACATCAAATTCAGTCTTTTCTTCAGCGGCTTCTGCATCAGCACCTCCACCAGCAGCAACAGCTACAGCTGCAGCAGCAGGCTCAATGCCATACTCGTCTTTTAAAATAGTAGCTAACTCATTAACTTCTTTTACAGTTAAGTTAACTAATTGTTCTGCGAAATCTTTTAAATCTGCCATTTTCTATCGTTTTAATAATTTAATTTTAATATTTAATAAATTGAATATTCTTTGTTTGATTTACTATCCTTCTCTTTCAGATAGTGTTTTAATAATTCCTGCAAGTTTTCCACCACCTGATTTAAGTGCTGAAACAACATTTTTAGCCGGAGATTGAAGTAGCCCGATAACTTCACCAATCATCTCATCACGAGACTTGATATTTACTAAGTCATCCAATAAATTGTCACCAATGTAAACAGCTTCTTCTATAAAAGCACCTTTTAAAACGGGCTTTTCAGATTTTTTACGAAACTCTTTTATTACTTTGGCTGGAGCATTTCCGGTTTCAGAAAACATTAAAGAGGTGTTCCCTTTTAAAATGGTTTTCAAATCACCAAATTCTCTTTCTGAACTCTCCATTGCTTTTGCAAGCAGGGTGTTTTTAACAACCGTTAGTTTAATTCCGGCTTTAAAGCATGCACGTCTTAAGTTTGTTGTTGAAAGTGCATCAAGGCCTGAAATATCAGTTAAATAGATATTTGAATTATCTGCTAACTGGGTAGTTAAAACTTCTATCGCTTTTGCTTTTTCTTCTCTTGTCATAATTTAAAGTGTTTTACTACTCAGTAAATCGTTTAGCATCGATTTGAACTCCGGGACTCATGGTGCTTGACATAAAAATGCTTTTTATGTAAATACCTTTAGTCACAGAGGGCTTTAACTTTACTAATGTTGTTAATAATTCTTTTGCGTTTCCAGAAATTTTTTCTACATCAAATGAAGATTTTCCAATTGAAGCGTGAACAATACCGTATTTATCAACTTTAAAGTCAATTTTACCGGATTTGATATCTGAAACAGCTTTAGCGATATCCATAGTAACGGTACCTGTTTTAGGGTTTGGCATCAAGCCACGAGGACCTAACACACGTCCTAAAGGACCTAATTTACCCATAACACTGGGCATGGTTACTATTACATCAACATCTGTCCATCCTCCTTTAATTTTATCGAGGTACTCATCCAAGCCAACAAAATCAGCACCAGCTTCTTTTGCTTCAGCTTCTTTATCTGGTGTTACCAATGCAAGTACTTTCACATCTTTACCGGTTCCGTGAGGAAGGGTAACTACCCCTCTAACCATTTGATTTGCTTTTCGTGGGTCTACATTTAAACGCACAGCTAAATCTACAGAGGCATCAAAGTTTACATTCGTAATCTCTTTTACTAAAGCAGATGCTTCAGCAAGAGTGTATGACTTTGATGCATCTACTTTTGCTTGAGCGTCTTTTTGCTTTTTTGTTATTTTTGCCATTATTTTAAATACTTATCAGGTTAAAAAGGTGCGTTTCCTTTTACTTTAACACCCATTGATCTTGCCGTTCCGGCAACCATTTTCATAGCTGATTCAATGGTAAAAGCATTAAGGTCTTGCATTTTGTCTTCTGCAATTGTTTTAATTTGATCCCAAGATATGGTTGCTACTTTTCTGATATGTGGTTCACCAGATCCTTTTTTGATCTTGGCGGCCTCCATAACCTGAACAGCAGCTGGTGGGGTTTTTACAACAAAGTCAAAAGACTTGTCTTTATAAACAGTAATTGCCACCGGCAATACTTTTCCCTGCTTATCTTGTGTTCGAGCATTAAATTGTTTGCAGAACTCCATAATGTTTACACCGGCAGCACCCAATGCGGGTCCAACAGGTGGAGAAGGGTTTGCAGCACCTCCTCTAACTTGAAGTTTTACAACTTTACTGATTTCTTTTGCCATTTCTTAAATTTTAATTGTGGTAATCACTTTAGTGGAAGCATAAGTTCATACCTAATATATATAGCGTAACAGTTTTTTAAACTTTTTCTACTTGCATATAACTTAACTCAAGCGGTGTTTTTCTTCCAAATATTTTCACCATCACCTCAAGTTTTCTTTTTTCTTCATTTACTTTTTCAACAGTTCCGTTAAAACCGTTAAATGGTCCATCAATTACTTTTACAGTTTCACCAATTGTAAATGGAATGTTGATATTTTCATCATTCACTGTAAGTTCGTCGACTTTTCCAAGCATTCTATTAACTTCAGATTGTCTTAAAGGAACAGGGTCTCCTCCTTTTGTTTCTCCTAAAAACCCAATAACTCCATTAACAGATTTTATAATATGGGCGATTTCACCGGCAAGATTTGCCTGTACCATAATATATCCCGGAAAATAAACTCTTTCTTTACTAACTTTTTTTCCGTTTCTAATCTGAATAACCTTTTCAGTAGGCACTAATATTTGATCAATAGAATCTTCCAGATTAAGTCTTGTGACTTCACTTTCAATATAAGATTTTATCTTGTTTTCTTGCCCGCTTACAGCACGAACAACATACCATTTTTTAGTGCTCTTTGTCTCTGTCATAATAGCTTGTTTAGGATTTAATCCAAATAAAATATTGAGCAATTATTTCGCTGAAAATCGTATCCACACCCCAAATTGCAAGTGATAGGATAATTGAAAATACAGCAACTAAAACTGTCAATCTTTGAGCTTCAGACCAAGACGTCCAAGTGACGTGGTTTTTTAGTTCGTTGAACGATTCCTGAATATAATTTAGCATTCTTTCTCGTTATTATTAATTTTTATTGCACGGGTTGAGAGACTCGAACTCCCGACACCTGGTTTTGGAGACCAGTGCTCTACCAACTGAGCTAAACCCGTTTAAAAAGTTTGCTCTTCCTAAAACACATTTGGGATTAGCTAAACCCGTTGATAAATACTTAAAGGCACCCGCCGTTAGCGGATACCTTTAAGACTATCATTTTAAACCTTTAATTAGTCTAATATCTCAGTCACCTGACCAGCTCCAACAGTTCTACCACCTTCACGAATTGCGAAACGTAAACCTACGTTCATCGCAATAGGTTGAATCAAATCAACAGTAATAGTAAGGTTGTCTCCGGGCATAACCATCTCCACTCCATCAGGAAGAGAAATATTTCCGGTTACGTCAGTTGTACGAACATAAAACTGTGGACGGTAGTTATTGTGGAAAGGAGTGTGACGACCACCTTCTTCTTTCTTAAGTACATAAACCTCAGCTTTGAATTTTTTGTGTGGAGTTACAGAACCAGGTTTAGTAATAACCATTCCTCTTGAAATTTGAGTTTTCTCAACACCTCTAAGTAGAATACCTACGTTATCACCCGCTTCTCCTCTGTCCAATATCTTACGGAACATCTCAACTCCAGTGATAGTAGAGTTCAGTTTTTGAGCACCCATACCAATAATCTCTACCGGATCACCAGTATTAGCAACTCCTGTTTCTATACGACCAGTTGCAACAGTACCACGACCAGTGATCGAAAATACGTCTTCAATTGGCATCAAAAATGGCTTATCAATATCACGCTCTGGAAGTTCAATCCAGCTATCAACAGCTTCCATCAATTCCAGTACAGTATCCACCCATTTTTGCTCACCGTTAAGTGCTCCCAAAGCAGAACCTTGAATCACAGGTCCATTGTCACCATCATATTCGTAAAATGATAATAAGTCTCTAATCTCCATTTCTACAAGCTCAAGAAGCTCGGCATCATCAACCATATCAACTTTGTTCATGAATACTACAATTCTTGGAATACCCACCTGACGTCCTAAAAGGATGTGCTCACGTGTTTGTGGCATAGGACCATCTGTTGCAGCAACAACCAAAATAGCACCATCCATTTGTGCAGCACCGGTAACCATGTTCTTAACATAATCTGCGTGACCAGGACAGTCAACGTGTGCATAGTGACGGTTAAGAGTTGCATATTCTACGTGTGAGGTATTAATTGTGATACCTCTTTCTTTTTCTTCGGGAGCATTATCGATCTGGTCGAAAGATTTTGCTTCAGAATAACCAGCGTCAGCCAACACCTTAGTGATAGCTGCTGTTAAAGTTGTTTTACCGTGATCAACGTGTCCAATTGTACCTATATTTAAGTGCGGTTTGGAACGATCAAAAGTTTCCTTTGCCATGTTTAATAATTTTTAATCTTAGTTATATATTAGTGTTCAATGTATTTACAACTTTGAGCCAACGACGGGAATTGAACCCGTGACCTCTTCCTTACCAAGGAAACGCTCTACCCCTGAGCTACGTCGGCAGGAATGAGTTCCAAGTTTAAACCTATTTTTCAGATTGCATTTAATAAAATTTGGTTGCAACCTAAAACTTGCGTTTATTTGAGCGGGAGACCGGGTTCGAACCGGCGACATTCAGCTTGGAAGGCTGACGCTCTACCAACTGAGCTACTCCCGCATTTTTGATTCATTTTCAGAATCTATTTTTCATTATATTAAAGAACCAAATGTGCTAATCAAACACAAAGAATTTTGTTCTTTTGTGGGGAGAGCAGGATTCGAACCTGCGAAGACATAGTCAGCAGATTTACAGTCTGCCCTCGTTGGCCGCTTGAGTATCTCCCCTGTGTTTTTAACACTTAAAAATTATTTCTAATTTTTAATTAAATTTCAGAACTTTAAGAGCCGATGGAGGGACTCGAACCCACGACCTGCTGATTACAAATCAGCTGCTCTAGCCAGCTGAGCTACATCGGCTTTTACACCACTTTTTTAGTCATAAAAAAGTCCGCTATTTCTAACGGACTGCAAATGTATATAAATTTTGTTTTTAAAAAAATTATTTTTAGAAAATTTCTGCTAAATATGTGCTCTTTGTTTTTCTTTTCTTTTTTTCAATTGACGTTGTAGTGTTTGAACACATTCATCCACACCTACTTCAAACTTAACACAATCTTTTTTTACCATTAAATCTCCCTTTGGAATGCTTAGTAAAATTTCTACTGTTTTTTTTGCAGGCTCACTATTGTTTTCGATTTTTAAAAATACATCTGCAAAAATTATTTTATCATAAAACTGTTCTAATTTATTTAATTTTTTCTCTATAAAGTTTACTAATTTGATGTCTGCATCAAAACCGGGGGTCTGAACATTTACTTTCATCTGGATTAAATTTTATTTGTTAGTAACTAGGTGCTTTGTAATACCTCTATTATGTAGCATTTTATTTTTACTTATTATTTGTACGGGGATGTGAATTTGCATATACTTTTTTTAATTCCGCTATACTATTATTTGTGTATACCTGAGTTGAAGCCAGACTGGCATGACCCAATAATTCTTTGATTGAATTTAAATCGGCTCCCTCATTGAGTAAATGTGTAGCGAATGAATGTCTTAAAATATGTGGGCTTTTTTTCTCTTTTGTTGATACAGTACTAAAGTAATTATTTATTATTCTGTAAACAAGAGATTGATTTACTTTAACTCCATTTTTGGATATAAATAAAAAAGGTGATTGGTTTGCTTTTTCAGCTTTACTCCTGATATCTATATAGTCTCTTAATGACATTACAGTTGAATTGAGAAGTGGCACAATGCGCTCTTTGTTTCTCTTTCCAATAATCTTAACTGTTTGTTTTGTTAAATCTAAATCTGAAATTTTCAACTCTATCAACTCTGATTTCCGCATACCTGTAGCATAAAACAATTCTACAATGGTTTTATTTCGAATACTTTCAAAATTTTTATCTTGGTCAAGGGCATCCAGCACTTTGCTGATTTCATTTTTAGAAAAAGGAACTTGAATAGTTTTGGCCGTTTTTAATGATGTATGCTTTGCCAAAGGATTTTCAGATATTTGCTTGGTCTTAATAAGAAACTTATAGTATGCTTTTAAAGAAGCTATTTTTCGGTTGATACTTCTGGTGTTTAAACCCTGATCAACCAAAGTTACAATCCAGGAACGTATCATCGCATAATTTACTTCCTTACTATTTCCACATTCCAATTGTTTCTCAATGAATTGTAAAAAAGACTCAAGGTCTTTATGATATGCCAAAACGGTGTGGGGGGAATATTTTTTTTCTAAAGAAAGGTAATCTATAAAAGCTGATACAGACATACTTGTAACATTGAATTGTAAATTTACAAAACTTAAAAGGATTTCAAATGATAAATATCAGCAAAAAAAAATCCCGAGACTTCGGGATTTTTATAGTTTATTCAATATAGTTTAAATTTCTTCTTGATCTCTTAAACTTTGAATGTACTGAGCTTTCTGAATTTGTGCTCTACGTGAAACAGATGGCTTAGTAAACGCTTGTCTGCTTCTTAGCTGACGCATAGTCTGTGTTCTGTCAAACTTTCTCTTGAAACGTTTGAGTGCTCTATCGATATTTTCTCCGTCTTTTATCGGGATTATTAACATAAGTAATTCACCTCCTCTCTTTTAGCTCGGCAAAAATAAATAAAAATATAATATCATTTTAAAAAGATTTAAAAAAAATCTGGCAGTTGTTTTTATTTATTAATTTAAGTAGCTAGCTGGCTTATACTCTTTCTTATCTATTATCATTTTAGCGATAAATAGGGAATTTTCGCTAAAATGATAATTAAAAATTTATTCTGCGGCTGGCTTATACTCTTTCTTATCTATTATCATTTTAGCGATAATTTCCCTTAAAATTTCAGAAGTACCTCCGCCAATTGGCCCCAATCTACTGTCTCTTAACAATCTTGCTAACGGGTATTCTTCCATATAGCCATAGCCTCCTAAAAACTGAAGACATTCGTAAATTACCTCATCAGCAATTTTTGTTGAGAGTAGTTTAGACATGGTTGCTTCTTTCACAACATACTCACCATTGTCTAAACGGGCAGCAACATTATAATTGAAAACTTTACTCATTTCAACCTGGCTGGCAAGATCTGCCACTTTATGTCTTAAAGCCTGAAACTTATCAATCGTTTGTCCAAAAGCCATTCTTTCTGACATATAATCCAATGCATATTCAATTGCAAACTCAGCTCTGGCATGAGCATTGATTCCCATAATGAGACGCTCCAGTGCAAAGTGCTGCATAATGTATCCAAATCCTTTATTTTCTTCACCCATTAAATTTGAAGCGGGAATCTCAACATTATCAAAAGCAATCTCACCTGTATCAGAAGCTCTCCATCCCAGTTTATCAAGCTTAGTTGCGGATATTCCCGCGGTATCTCTGTCGATGATAAAAATGCTCATTCCTTTATTGCCTAGTTCGGGCCTTGTTTTTGCAGCTACTACTAAATAATCTGAAAACACTCCATTAGTGATAAATGTTTTTGAGCCATTGACTATGTATTTATCACCTTTTTTTATCGCTGTTGTTTTCATCCCTGCTACATCGCTTCCGCCGAAAGGCTCTGTGATACACAAACAACCTATTTTTTGACCGCTAATGCTGGGGGCTAAATACTTTTGTTTAATTTCTTCACTTCCCTCTTTGTTCACGTGTGTCATTGCCAAATAAGCATGTGCCCACATAGCGGCAGCAAAACCACCTGAGTTTATGCATTGCATTTCTTCAAGGAAAATCACAGTATAAAATAAATCTAAATCCATCCCGCCATATTTCTCTGGATAGGCTAAACCAAAATATCCCATCTCACCAAATTTCTCCCAAATAAAGCGGTCTATGGTTCCTGTTTGTTCCCATTTTTCAATATGAGGGACTACTTCTTTTTGCAAAAACTCCCTAAAGCTTTTTCTAAATAATTCGTGTTCTTCTGTAAAGTAAGTAATGTTCATGATTCTCTTTTTATTGAACAGCCAATATGGCTTTAGCAATTTTTTATTTTACTGTCAAATATAAGGCAAATCTCTCAAATTTATGTGCCGGGAATGCTTCGATATTTTTTAACTCCTCCAGTTCTTTGATTCCTTCATGAAGATATCGGTAGTCAACAATTTCTTTTGCTAACTGAAAATTAATGAACGGAAGGGTGGCTATATCAGAAGCAGAAGCCTTATTAATATTTATTTTCTTAATCTTTGGTTTCTCCTTTACGGTAAATTCTTCCATAATCCTTTTTACCACAGCATTTTCAAGCCCATAAATATCATAAAGTTGCTCATCTGCCAAAAAACCATTCAATCGAGCCCTGTAGTCTATGATTCGCTTAGACAAAACTTCTCCCACGCCATATATTTTCTTGAGCTGTGCAGTATCGGCTTTGTTTAAATCTATCTTTTGATCAAAGCTTTTTTCCTCTCTTGAGTAGTTGTAATTATTTTTAGGTTTGGGATTGGTCACCCATTCCGGAAATTGAAAATAAGGACTTATAATGTTTAATACCGAATCTGAAACCTGAGTCACCTTTTTAAAATCTGCAACAGAATTGATCCATTTGTCTTCCTCCCTGAATTTATGTAACCGATCTATTTCTTCAGGCGACAATCCCAACGTGTATCCAAAATATTCTGAAATAAAGTTTGGATTAAAATTCCTAATGGGGTAAGTTTTTGGATTGGATTTAATTTCTCTGAGTGAATCAATCTTTTTTTGAATGGCCAACACTTCTTTTGTGTCTGTTTGAAAAACTGCTTCATTTGAAAAATCTAAATTGAAATAAATCAATTGGACAATAATAATTAATGCTATTAAAAACAAAATCTCATTTCGTTGTTTTTTAGAAAACCTGAAATGAGATTTTATTTTTTCCATTGTTAAAAGATTATTACTTGTCAGGAGTTTTAAACAACTCGCCGGCTTTCAATTGTTTCATATAGTCGCGAAGGTCTTGACGCACCTCACCAGACATTAAGTAAAGCCCAATTATATTTGGAAATGCCATAGCTAAAATCATCATATCTGAGAAATCGAGGACAGCACCCAAACTCACTGAAGCTCCAATGACTATAAAAATAAGAAATAATACTTTATAAGCCATTTCTGTTTTTTTACTTTTTCCAAACAAATAGGTCCAAGCTCTCATTCCGTAATAAGACCAGGAAATCATTGTTGAAAAAGCAAACAGAAATATTGCTGCTGTCAACACATACGGAAACCAGGAAATTACAGTTGCAAAAGCATCTGAGGTAAGTTGAGCTCCTGCCATATCAGCAACTTCATGCTTTCCGGTAAATATGAGCACTAAAGCCGTCAATGTACACACCAATACAGTATCAATAAATGGTTCCAACAAAGACACGAAACCTTCAGAAGGCGGGTGATTTGTTTTTGCTGCACTGTGAGCAATTGCTGCTGAACCAATACCGGCTTCGTTTGAAAAAGCGGCTCTTTGAAATCCTAATACTAAAACACCAATAACCCCACCCTTCAATGCTGAAGGACTAAAAGCTCCATCGATGATGGCTGAAAAAGCAGGAATAATATTTTCAATATTAACACCGATTACAACTATACAAGCTATTATATAAATTGATGCCATAAATGGGACAACCTTTGAAGTTACTTTTGCAATACTTCTTATTCCGCCAATAATTACAGCTGCGACTAACACCATTATGAACAAACCAAATACAGCTCCATATTCAGCTAAAAACGGGAATTGACCACTCACAGCTTCAAAAGATTGGTTAGCCTGGAACATATTTCCTCCACCAAATGAAGCTCCCACACATAATACAGCAAAAACTCCTGCAAGGATTTTACCTAAAGTATTTTTGTTTTGTTTTTCCAAACCTTTTCTCAGGTAACTCATCGGTCCCCCAAAAACACGGCCGTCTGCAGCTATGTCACGATATTTAACACCAAGCGTACACTCTACAAATTTTGATGACATACCTAGGAGTCCGGCAAGAATCATCCAAAAAGTAGCTCCAGCACCTCCTAAAGAAATTGCTACCGCAACCCCGGCTATATTTCCTAAACCAACGGTTCCGGAAACAGCAGTCGTCAACGCCTGAAAATGCGTTACCTGTCCTGGTGCATTGGGGTCGTCATATTTTCCCCTGGCTAAATTGATGGCGTGTTTAAATCCTCTGATGTTTATAAAGCCCATTCTTATGGTAAAGAAAATTGCTCCCACCACAAGCCATATAACTATAAAGGGGATGTTTTTTTGTTGTTCATCTCCATTGGGATGAAGAATTGGAACTTTCTCATCATAATAAATCGATGCAAAATTATGAGCTCCAGCTTCAATAACATCAAGTCCTTTACTTGAATCATAAATGGATTTTCCTTCTTCAGTCAAATGTTTCAAGGTTCCGTTTGCTGAGGCAATTACTTCAAGGTCTTCACCATCTTTTTCAATAATTGCAATGGGCTCACCTTCTTTTACTTTTGCTCCATCTTCTTTCAGCCAATCTTTTAGGATAAAAACACCTTCTATTCCCGGCACCCATCTGGGTGCTGGCACCATTTTTTGATCTGCATAAACTACAGGGTCATAAATGCCGGTTGCAGTAAATGGATCCCAGAATAATACACTTCCAATACTTGCTACAATGGGTGCAAAAGTACCATTGAATTTTTCTGTTATTGCCTCAGCGGGAACACTGAATTCTTTACTCACTGAATTTCCGTCTGCATCTGTAACTGTAACAGAATATGAAACTCCTTCAACCAAACCTTCCGCTTTGCTTGAAGTTAAAGGTGTTGATTGATTACTCCATTTGTAACTATAAGGAGGCTGACCTCCCTCGGCAAAAACTTCAACAATACCATCATTAATAAGACTGGATGGGTTTGTAACTTTTTCATTTACAGTTAATTCCTGAGAAAAAACCAGGGATGTAGAAAAAAGCAATATTGCTGCAAAGAGTCTTGAAATCATAAAAAAAGTAGTTGGTTTATAAATCAGTGTGTGAAAACAGCAGGCAAGATGCTAAAAAAAAAACCTATTTCAAATTTTTTTTAGAATTAATACAATCTTAACAAAGTATAAAATATCGTACTACAGATCAAACACCGAAGTACGTTTGGTATAAACTAAGTCTTTTAGTTTGATCCAAAATGCCAGGGTTAGATACAATATAAAACCAAACCCAAGTGTAGCAAAAGAGGAGTATATAAAAAATATTCTTACATTTTTTGCACGCATACCCAATTTATCAGCCACCCTTGAGGAAACAGCAAAACCATACTTCTCAAAAAAGTGACGTATGTTATATATAAATTTAAGCATTTACTAAAATAAAAAATTGAATGCAAATATACTAACTGAATAAATTGATTTAAAAAAAATTACAGTATATTGTCTTATAAAACTTAAAGAAAATGAAGTTTTCATTTACACTTATATTACTTTTATTTTCTATACTAAATTATTCTCAGAACGTATCAATTCCTGATGCTGTTTTTTTAGAAAAATTGATCGCCCAGGGGGTTGACACAAATGAAGATGGAGTTATTCAATTAAATGAAGCCCTTGCTGTCACTCACTTGAATGTGAATTCAATAGGCTCAGAAGTTAAAATTGAAAACATGGAAGGGATACAGCACTTTACAAACCTCGTTGAGTTAAGGTGTGCAAACAATTTAATTACTTCACTTGATGTAACAGCATTGACAAATCTAGAGTTTCTGCATTGCAATAATAATCAAATCACTTCCCTAAATATAACCGGGTTAAGCCAATTAACAATGCTTTGGGCACGATCGAACACCTTAGCTGAAATCGACTTAAGTGGTCTGGATAATATATGGTGGATATGGGTTAGCAACAATAATTTAAATCAAATAGATTTAACCGGCTTAAATTCTCTTGAAGCGTTTGAAATCGCAAATAATCTGCTTTCTATTATTGATTTCAACCCTACCCCAAACTTAAATTATATTAATGTTTCAGGTAATTCTTTAACTGCAATTGATTTCACTCCAACCTTAAACCTAAATTATATTAATGTTTCAAGTAATTTTTTATCTGAAATTGAAGTTAACCATTTAACTGAACTTGAGTCTCTTGATTGTCATAACAATCAAATAGAAGAAATATCAATTTCAAATCTTATAAATCTCCATTCTCTTTACATAGGTGACAATTTAATCGAGGAAATCGATGGAAGTCAAAACCCAGATTTTATTGAAATTCACTGTCAATCTAATCCAAACCTGACCTATATAAACATGAAGAATGGTGCTATTTCAAGCGCAGATCCTGATATGTTGTATTTTGGCTTTTCTTTCTACGATACACCTGAGTTGACCTTTATTTGTATGGATGCCGGAGAGGAATATGCACTCTCAGAAAGTGGTTATAATCCAAATAATGTAACTATTTCAACAACTGATTGCACCATGGCTATCTCAGATGTTAATTTGAACAGTTTAACTATTTATCCTAACCCGGTTGAAAATGATTTTCATATCACTAAACCAGAAGATGTTTCACACTTTGTAGTTCTTGATATTTCAGGGAAAATACTTTTTGAAACCTCTCTATATGAAACAGCTCAAAAGAAAATAAAGAACCTGAAAACAGGAGTTTATTTTTTACTTTTAAATGATGTATCAAACAATTTGAACCATTTTAGATTTATTAAAAAATAAAACTAATTTATCTTTTCAATAAATTATTTCCCACTGCACATTCCACACACTTCTTCTTGTCACAGTAATTAGTCTTTAACTCAATCAACGCTTGTGAATGCATAGCATTCCTGGACACCACTTTTAAATTATTAAATTTTGTAATCATTGAATTTTGTTCGCTTTCGATACTGCTGATTAATTCAAGTAAATAATCAGGAATAGCTTTGCCTTGATATTTAAAATAGCAAAACAGAACCGGCAAAATTGTGTTTATGATGATCAAATCCACAAATGATTTGGTAAGTGCTTTTTTTCGCTTGGGCGAAACGGATTTAAAATGATAATGGGTATCCCAAAACCTGGAAGCACTAACTTTAAAAAGCGCATAAATTGATTTTTTCTTTTTCGCTTCACTAATTTCTGAAAACAACTGGTTGTTTTCATTATAAACTGCTGCCAATTGTGCCAACCGAATTGTTGGAAAATTAACAGGACGCAGCCTAAAAAACTGAACAGGCAGTACATTTTGATTGTTCAGGATATATTTATGCTTTAAAAAGTCGTATTCTTTTTTCAATGACTGCAAATACTTATCATCGCTGATAATTTCAAGTATTCCGGCCTGACCTAAAAAAAGCGCTTCTAATTGTAGTAAGCTTTGTTGACTCTTTTTCAAAACAGAAAAATCAAAAGACTGAGCTATAGAAAGAAATGCTTCACCGTTTTTCTTTAAACCAAAATTTTTGGCTAGCATCAAAAACAAGACAGCTTCCCAGTTATTTTTTGTTTTTTCAAGTAGTTTAAAAATAAATTTTGATTTGTTTTCCAGGCGCTCAAAGTAAAGTCGTTCCAACCAATTTTGAAGTAAAAAATCATCCGTCTCTGCAAAGGAACCTTCACATGCAATCCATGTATTCTTTCCGGAAAACAATTTGTGATAATTCGATAATGTAGCAGTATCAATTTTGCCCTTTAGTTCCAGAGTGGGAATTACTGTTCTGTTATTCCTAAAAACATCCACATCGTGTTGCCAGACTACGTGAAGAATTACATTGTCATAGGCAGCATCCGTTTCGTGGTGATGTGCATACCAATCTGAAGATTTTAAATGAATTTCTACATTACCTACCCAAAGTTGATTGTCAATCCTGATGTGGGCATTAAAAAAATCAGGCCCTGCATCCTGGTTGTGATTGCCTTGTTGAACAATATGAATTTGCTCATCGTTTTGACTCTTCAGCTGGGATTTAGAAAATTTTTGGAACTTCCAGAGGTAATGTAAAAAGTCTTCTTGCATGTTCTGAAAAAAAAAATCCCTTAAATTTAAGGGATTTTTTAGAGATTTGTATTTTTGAATAAAGCTTATTCAATATAACCCATTTTTTTCATCCATTCGTCATTGTACATTTTGCCTACATAACGACTTCCGTGGTCGTGAAAAAGAACAACAACAACATCGTCTTTGGTAAAATGTTCTTTGAGTTGCAGCAAGCCTTTCATAGCTGCTCCGGCACTATTCCCTAAAAAGAAACCTTCTTTTTTAGCCAATAGCTGTGTATAAACAGCGGCATCTTTATCGGTCACTTTCGTAAATCCGTCAATGATACTGAAGTCTACATTTTTTGGCAAAATATCTTCACCTATACCTTCGGTTACGTATGGATAAATTTCTTTCTCGTCAAAAATTCCGGTTTCATGGTATTTTTTGAATACACTTCCATAAGTATCTATTCCCCAAACTTTGATGTTGGGATTTTGTTCTTTTAAGTATTTCCCAACTCCTGAAATGGTTCCCCCGGTTCCTACTCCCACCACAAAATGAGTCACTTTGCCATCTGTCTGGCGCCATATTTCAGGTCCGGTGGTTTCGTAGTGTGCCTGGGTATTACTTGGATTGTCATATTGATTGACATACCAACTGTTAGGTGTTTCTTCAGACAGACGCTTTGAAGTGGAATAATATGAACGCGGGTCTTCCGGAGCGACATCTGTTGGACACACTACTACTTCAGCTCCAACAGCGCGAAGTATATCCATTTTTTCCTTGCTTTGTTTGTCGCTGATCACGCACACCATTTTATAACCTTTTACAATAGCAGCAAGCGCCAGGCCCATACCGGTATTGCCTGAAGTTCCTTCAATGATAGTGCCGCCAGGTTTTAAACGGCCATCAGCTTCAGCATCCTGAATCATTTTAACCGCCATGCGGTCTTTTACTGAATTTCCGGGGTTGAAAGTTTCGTATTTAGCCAAAACCAAGGCCGGTATTTCTTCCGCTAATTTATTGATTTTTACTAAAGGGGTATTGCCAATAGTACCTAAGATATTTTCTGCGTATTCCATATTTATTTTTTGCGTGGACAAAGGTAGGAAATCAGATTTAATTTAAAATTAAATTCACAAAGATGTGCCAATTCCTGTGCTTTCTTTTATCAAAAATAACCTACATTTGGCTGCAAAAAACCACTATGCTTCTACCTTGGGACCAATATTTAATGGCTGTGATCTATATTTTAGCGGGTATCAATCACTTTAGAAACCCTAAACTATATGAACGCATCATGCCGCCTTACATTCCTGCTCACAAAAGCATGGTCGTACTAAGTGGTGTTGCCGAAATGGTTTTAGGGCTTATGTTACTTATTCCCGAAAATCAACATCTGGCAGCCTGGGGGATTATTACTATGTTGTTAGTTTTTTTCACTGTTCACATCCATATGCTTACCAATGAAAAAGCTTCTTTAAAACTTCCTAAATGGGTGTTGATTTCACGTATTCCATTACAGTTTTTGTTGATTTGGTGGGCTTATCAATACACTTGATTTTAAAACAAAAATTGATTCCTTTCGTGAAAATAATTGTATTTGATTTACCAGATGCAGACATTATTTATTACCCTGAATTGTATGCCGCGGATTAAGCAACTGAAATCTTCAATCAGCTTTTGATAGAAACACATTGGCAACAGGACGAGGTAACTGTTTTTAGCAAAACACATCCACAACTTCGGCTAACAGCTTTTTATGCAGAGAATGAAAAGCCGTATTCTTATTCAAACATCACGATGCTCCCTAAACCATTTTCGCTCCTTTTAAAAGAACTAAAAACTGATGTAGAAAAGTACTGCAATTATTCATTTTCTACAGTTTTACTAAACTTATACCGTCACGGAAAAGATTCCAATGGATGGCACAGCGATGACGAAAAAGAACTGGTGAACAATCCGGTGATTACTTTACTAAGCTTTGGAGCGGAACGGATGTTTCATCTAAAGCACAAATACAAACCTGAACTGAAAACCAAGATCACTTTACAACACGGCAGTCTGTTAATAATTCACGAAACAACACAGCATTTCAGGAAACATTAAATCTCAAAAACACCAAAGAAGGTAGCACCCCATATCAACCTTACATTTAGGTTAATAAAATAATAAAAGTTTGAATCGACAAACTCAATGATTTAATTTCGTGAATATGATTAAAGAACTCTCCCTTTTAGATATTGACAGAATTATTGAAATGGCCTGGGAAGACAGAACCCCTTTTGAAGCCATTGAATTTCAATTTGGTTTGAAAGAACAGGCTGTGATTTCGCTTATGCGAAACGAGATGAAGCCATCAAGTTTTAAAATGTGGAGAAGTCGCGTTCATGGAAGGAAAACAAAACATGCTCTTTTAAGAACAACTAAAAATGCGCGTTTTAAATGTAGCAGACAAAAAGCGATTTCAGGAAATAAAATATCTAAACGTTAAGCAAAGAGTTCATTTAAAATTTTTGCCAGTCGTAACCCTCCTTTTTGAAGTTGTATTTTAACCGTTTTAAAATGGTCATACATATATCTATAACCTAACTTTTCACCTACTTCAGCACTCTGATATATTTTTTTGGTCAACTCCCGCTCTTCAAGCACCCAATCCAGCAAATGGCCTTTTTGGATATCAAGCACTTGTTTTTTGCTTAAAGGTGGAAGGTTTCCGGCAAGTTCTGAATAAGTCATCTGGTAACTATCAATCATATTAGAATCCCAAACCCTGTGTAGATTTGTGCCTTCATTGAACCATCTTACCTGAAAATCATTGCCCCCTTTATCTTCTTCAAGACCCAAATGCATGGGTTGATGTAAATCACCCATGAAATGAACTAATAGTTTTAAATGGAATGCTTTATTGTCTCGCGAAGCTGTATCATCTTTTAGAACAGCAATACATTTTTCAATTGCCTGAATGATATCACCTTCTTCCTTTGGGTTAATATCTGAGTAGTTTTTATCAAATGGTATGTTCACATAATGCCAGGGCCGGTATTCATTAAATTTTCGGTCGCTCTTAATTTCGTCAGCATAGGTAGAGACCACTGCAAGAGAAAGTCCATTCAACAATTGGTCAATTTCTTTTTTAGCTTTTTTAGTGAGATGGTTTGATGCCACTTCGCCTACTACCCGATGCCCTGTTTGACCCCACTCTTCAGAAATGGGAAAAGCAACAATTTGGATACACAAGAAAAATAAGAGAGAGAATGTGAATTTCATAGGTATTAATATTAATAGAAATTAATTTTTTTAAGTAAGTAAAACAGTCATCAAGATTTTTTATTTTTCAATTGTTTTTCACTCCATTCATCATATCCTCCAGTCATATCATAAATTTCTTTAAAACCCATTTCTTTAAGAATTTCAGCAGCGTTCGCACTCCTTTTTCCTGATTTACAATATAAGTAAACAGGCTTTTCTTTATCGAGATTTTTTACTTTCTCTTTAAAGCCATTTGTTGTTACACAAATATTTTGAGCTCTCTGAATGCTTCCATCATTAAATTCTCCTTCAGTTCTTACATCAATTAATTGAACATCGTCTGAGTTGATAGCTTCAAGCAATTGTTCAACCGAGATTTTTTGAATGTGAGCACTTTCATTTTCCTGACAAGCGGTAAAAATTGAAAAAAATAAAATTATTGAAAAGTATAAGTATTTTTTCATCTGCTTATTAATTATTCAACCGGTCCATCCCAATCTATGATTCCTCCTAAAAGATTATATGTGTTTTCAAACCCTATAGACTCTAATACAGCACAGGCCTGAGCGCTTCTTCCTCCTGACCTGCAATAAATATAATAGCTCTTTGATTTATCAAGCTGATTTGCTTTATCCATAAAAGTTGCAGGATCAGAAATATTGAGTTGTTTAGCTCCGGGAATCATTCCTTCTTCTACCTCTTCATCTGTCCTGACGTCAAGAATAACAGCATCCCTATCTGATGCAGTTTTTTGTTGCCATTCCTGTGAATTGATTTCTTGCATGATTATATTTTTTTTACAAAATTAATGGAAATGAACATACAGTTGAAAAAAAACCGAAAATGTTTTAGAACATTTTCGGTGATATTTCTTTAACAACTTGGGGGTTTTATACTTTAATAGTACACCCAATAGCTCTTGTGGTCGTTACCGGAACTTCCTTTTTGTTCATCAAGGCATCGATAGCATTCTCTAAAAAAGTTTCTTTTACCGCCGAGGCATCCTTGAAGTTATCGTCTATAGCTCCTATGTAGCGCACAACATTTCCTTTAGCCGTTTTTTCCAATAAAAACACATGAGGAGTTCGGGTTGCCCCATATTGTGGAAATATCTCTTGCTTTTCATCAAATACATAAGCAAACGGGAAATTTTTGTCTTTTGAACGCTCCTTCATTTTTTCAAAACTGTCACCAGGAGACAGCTCCGGATTGTTAGGATTTATTGCAATTACTGGATAACCTTTATTATTGTATTTATTGTGTAATTCGATCATTCTGTCTTCATATGCCACAACATAAGGGCAGGTGTTGCAACTAAAAATCACGATGTATCCCTTGGCATCTGTATAATCTGCCAATGAAACCATCTTGCCGTCAACATTTTTAAGCGAAAAATCTGTAGCTACATCCCCTATCTCATAGCCGGTGGAATTTTGAGAGTAGGTGGTAATGGTTAAAAAAACACAAAAGAGTGCCAGTACTGGGAGTCTAAATTTCATTTTCATTGTAAAAAGGTTTTAAGTTCAGTTAATAATTCATTATAAGTGAAAGAGCCTTCATAAAATTTTCTATCATTTTTACTATAAATAATTGTTGCTGGAATTGCTCCACTCCAGCTTTCTGCTACTTTTGGAATCCATGTATTACTGTCCACATCATCCAATAGAATTACCTGAGATTTTAATTGGTGCTTCTCAATAAATGGAATTACATGACTCTTCAGCTTTTCAGGAAAATCAAGGCTTACTAAAAGCACTTTCACTTTTTGATCGGCAAATTCTTCACCTATTGACTCAAAATAAGGTAATTCTTTAATACAAGGTTTACACCACGTGGCCCAGAAATTAACAATATAAATGGTATCGTTTTCTTTATGTAACAAGGGTTCAAATTCATCAAAGTCAAAAACCGGAAGAGATTCTTCCTGTTCAACAATAGCAACTTTATGCTCTTCTTGATTTTCATTTTTTCCTTTACAGGAAACCAAAATTAACGACAACATAAAGTAAAGAAAGACTTTCATTCTTAAGTGATTAAAAGAAGTCTAAATTAGAAAAACTTAAATTACCTGAGAAATACTTTAACAATTCGTAAAGATTAAATAACTAAAGTTTTGTTAATTAATTTTTGGAAGAATAAAAACATCATACATTTGTACTAACAATATTTGTTATGACAATTGAAGAAGCCATAAAATCATCTATTCCTCTCAAGCCTCACACGCGTACAACTTTGAATATAATGTACAGCAGCAGGCTTGTTGAAGAAAAAATAGCTGAGTTACTCAAACCTTACAAGGTTTCTATGCAACAATACAATGTTTTAAGAATTTTGAGAGGTCAAAAAGGAATTCCTGCTAACCTTTCAACCATTCAGGAAAGGATGATCAATAAAATGAGTAACACTACCCGTCTGGTTGACAAACTAATCGAAAAAAAATTAGCAGATAGAACAATTTGTGAGTCAAACAGAAGAAAAGTAGAAATCATTATCACTCCTAAAGGACTAGAATTATTATTAGAAATAGACCCTTTGATGGCAAAATGCAATGAAGACATTTTAAAATTATTTTCATTACAGGAACTTAATACACTCAACAATTTATTAGACAAACTAAAATAGTATTTTTTTAACTTAACATTTGTATATACAATTTTTAAACACTCATTATGAAAACAAACATTTTAAAAGGCCTTGGAGCCACAGCAATTATTTTAACTACAGTAGCATTTACAAAACCTATGGAAAAAGAAATGAAAGTAAAAGAGAGTACTATTACCTGGACTGGTAAGAAAGTTTTAGGATCACACCACGGTACCATCAACTTAGCTGATGGATCAATGGTATTTGACGGAGATCAAATTACTACCGGAAAATTTGTGATTGATATGACCTCAATTAATGTTGTAGACCTAACGGGTGAAAACAAAGAAAAGCTTGAGGGTCACTTAAAATCTGATGATTTTTTTGGCGTAGCAAACCACCCCACATCTACCCTCATTATTAATAGTGGAAATAAAACCAGTGATGGTTACTACATTAATGGTGATATTACCATTAAAGGTGTAACAGAACCTATTTCATTCAATCTTATAATGGATGGAAATAAAGCAACAACCAAGCTAAAAATAAATCGTACAAAATTTAACGTTCGCTATGGTTCTGGTAGCTTTTTTGATAACTTAGGAGACAATACAATCTATGACGATTTTGAATTAGATGTTACTTTACAATTCTAAGTGATTTATATTTAAATAATTTTTAAGAAGCTCATTTTTTTAATGAGCTTTTTTTTTATTACTTTATTACCATTATAAGAAACTAAAAGTTTAATTATTAATTTAAATTTTGAAAAATGGGAAAAGGAGACAAAAAAACTAAAAGAGGAAAAATCATTTTAGGTTCTTTTGGAAAACTAAGACCTAGAAGAAAAAAGTTTAATATTCGTCCAAAAACAATTAAGGATAATAAACCGAAAGAATAAAAAAAAGGCCAAATATAATTTGGCCTTTTTTTATTGAAATATGTATAGAAGTATTTAAACAGTTACTTCAGTTTCAATACTTGATAAATAACGCTCAGCATCCAGAGCAGCCATACAGCCTGTCCCAGCGGCTGTAACAGCTTGTCGATATTCTTTATCTTGAACATCTCCAGATGCAAACACTCCTGGTTTATTTGTTTTGGTCGACTTTCCTTTAGTGATAATATAACCCATATCGTCCATATCAATTTGTCCTTTGAAAATATCAGTATTAGGTTTGTGGCCAATAGCAATGAATAAACCGGTTATCTTAATTTCTTCCTTTTCTCCGGTTTTATTATTTATCATTCTAAGACCTTCCACTACTTGATCCCCCAGCACTTCATCGACTTCTGTGTTGTAACGTAAATCAATGTTAGGTGTTGATGTAACACGGTGCTGCATCGCTTTTGATGCTCTCATTTCATCTCCTCTTACTAGCATTGTTACTTTTTTACAAATGTTTGCAAGATACGTAGCTTCTTCAGCAGCGGTATCTCCACCACCCACGATTGCTACTTCCTGGTTTTTGTAGAAAAATCCATCGCAAACAGCGCAGGCTGAAACACCGCCTCCTCTGAGTTTTTGCTCACTAGGAAGCCCTAAATATTTTGCCGTAGCGCCTGTAGATATAATAATTGTTTCTGCTTCAATTTCTTTTGAATTATCTACAACCACTTTATGAATACCACCTTCAGAATCGTTTAACTCCACTGCAGTTACCATTCCAATTCTAACTTCAGTTCCAAATCGTTCCGCTTGTTGTTGTAGCTGAACCATCATCGTAGGTCCATCTACTCCTTCTGGATATCCCGGAAAATTATCGACTTCAGTTGTCGTGGTTAATTGCCCACCGGGTTCCATACCGGTATACATTACCGGTTTCATATCTGCTCTGGCAGCATATATTGCAGCAGTATAACCTGCGGGTCCGGAACCAATTATTAAGCATTTTATTCTTTCAGTTGTTTCAGACATAAACTCATCTTTAATTATTTTCACCACAAAAATAAACACTTTTAGTCAGGTAAAATAGTAAAAGTTATTAAGAATCTTGAAGACACTATTATATTCACTTTTTATAAAACAAAAAACCCTGAAGCTTTCACTTCAGGGTTTTTATAGTTATGATTTTCTAAGAATTACTTCTTGATCAATCTCTTTACAGTTGTAGCATCAGCACTGCTGATGTTTACCATATACACTCCGGAAGCTAATCCTGAAATATCTATGCGTTGCTCTACACCCATTTGAGTCAAGTCAACTTTGTTTACCAACTTACCGCTGATGTCAAAGATCGTTGCCTCAGTTAAGGAAACTTGTGAATTGTTTCTCAAGTTCACAAACGTTCCTGCTGGGTTTGGATACATCACTACAGAAGCTGAAAGTAAATTGTCTTCAGTTCCAGAAACTGGACTTACTATTAATTCAAACTCACAAGTACCTACATTACCAAACTCATCCTCTGCTGTGATGGTGATGGTGTAAGTTCCTACGCCCAATTGTGTTCCAGCTGCAGGAGTTTGAGTCAATGTAACATCTTCTGAACAGTTATCTACTGCTGATGCCTCACCTGAAGCAATGAAGTCTTCTAAGGTATACAATCCAGTTGAATCAGGATCTACTGTTAAGTCATCAGGACACGTTACAACCGGAGCAACGGTGTCTACAATCGTAACCATTGCAGAACAAGAAGCGATGTTGCCACTTGCGTCTTCTGCAAACACAGTAACTTCAATTGTAGAACCAATATCTGAACAATCAAATTCAGTGATATCAGCTGTTACAATATCCAATCCACACGCTTCAACGGTGTTGTCCATATCTAATAAATCCATTGGATCAAGAGTTACTGTACCATCTTCTCCAATTGATAAATCAATATTCTGACATACTAAAACTGGAGCGATGTTGTCGATAATCTCAACTTGAGTTACACAAGTGGTTGTGTTTCCAGATGGATCGGTTGCAGTAACAGTGATGTCAACTATACCTAAATCCTCACAAGTGAAAACAAGTCCGCTTGCTGCACCTGGATCTCCACAAGTACCTGAAATTTCAAATACTCCATCAAATGGATCTGAAACAAATACAGTTGAAATTGGTTGGAAACCAAGCCCATCATCTAAGTCAATATATCCTTGGTTATCAGTGTTTAGAATTGAGGTACCTTCCCAGTAGGAAGCTGCACCGTTATAATCTATTTGAACACCTACCCAGTAAACAGCTCCATCAGTTCCTCCATCAAATTCAAAATCAGGAACAGTCATTGTTACTTCACTAAAAATAAATCCAAAATTAGTTCCTAGTTCTTCAACATTTGACGGTACAACAGCAGCTTCAGAATATATTTCAGCTCCTGGTCCAGAACCTGAATCTTCATAGAATGTTAAATCAACACTGTTTGGTAAAATTCCTGGTTCATGAATCAAATTAAATTTAAATTCATTTACTGTAAACAATGAATTAGCTTCAACTGAAAAATCATTTGCTAAAGTTAATATATGAACATTTCCATGACCATTTTCAAAATCATTGCTTGGAGTTGAAGAAGAGCAAGATTGAACCCCACCTACACTTACCTCTACTGAACAGTTGTCAGTAGCACTAGTGTAAAGGTCTGTGATTGGTATTTCAACTTCACCGTTAGCATCTAAGAAATACTGTGGAATAACTCCCGCAGCCAATTCATATTCTAACATAAAGTTATCAAAACCAGCTCCCCAAGCCCAAGCATCACCATCATCATAGGTGAATCGTACCTGGAAGTCTGCATTTGAATAGGCCAATACATCAAAACTCTCAGTAGTGGTCTCTGTATTTTCAGTATACAAAGCTACACTTTGCCAGTCGGTTCCGTCAAATACTTCTACTTCAAATGATGAGTCTCCTAAATGTCTGTAGGCTACATCATAACCTAAGTTTAAACTCAAAGCTCCTGATGTGTCATAAACATCTGAGAATACAGTCACATTACTTGCAGGTTGTCCTGGTCCACAATCATCGTCGTCAAAGAACATTCCGTCTGATCCAAATCCATAACCGGCATAAGGCAATTCACCTACTTCCCAGTCACATGGTCCTGCATTGGTAACTGCTGACCAACCTGCTGGAACTCCTCCTTCGAAGTCTTCCATTACTGTGATTACAGGTGGTGCACTTGCACATACAATCTCAGGTGCTATATCGTCAATGACTGTAACAATCGCAATCGCTGTGTCTGTGTTTCCTGATGCATCGGTTACAGTCAATGTAACTTCGTTGTCAATACCTACGTTACCACAATCAAAGGTGGTGGTATCGATTGATAATGTAATGTCTGGACAGTTATCTGTTGAACCACCGTCTAAATCTTCTGCAGTGATAACCGCAGTTCCTGTCTCATCCAGTGAAACAGTGATATCTTGTGCCATTGCTACCGGGTCCTGAGTGTCTTCTACTTCAAAAGTAAAATCACAAGTCACGGTGTTTCCGTCACTGTCAGTAGCTTCAAATACTACTGTGTAAACGCCCACTTCTACCAAATCACCTGATTCAGGTCCTGATACTTGTGTAACATCTAATGGACCGTCTTCTAAGTCAATCGCTGCTGCTGGACTGAAGTTTACAATCGCTCCACAGGTTTCTTCGTCTGCTATTATTTCAACCTCAGCAGGACAAGAAATCGATGGTATATTACCTACCAATCCATTGTTGGTGATGTCTAAACAGAATCCATAAAGAACTCCTTCGTCGCCTTCACCTCCACCATCTGAAATAGATAGTGTCCATTCTCCGTTTACATCTTCTCCGGCAAATACATCGTTCAACATACCGCCTTCTGCCATATAAGAGGCTGCAGGGGCTCCACCTGACCAAGATGTCACGTTTGAACCGGCCATATCATCAAATACCAATTCTACTTGTGCATCCAATCCGTCTACACCTCCATTGTTCTCTGTCAATACGACTGAAGTTCCTGAAGGAGAGGTTAACGATACAACTAAATCTGATGCTCGGTCGTGTTGTAAATCAATGTTGATTTCATTGAACGTATATTCAAATGAATTCGCTCCTATAACACCAACATTGGTTTCATCTGCAACTTCTGCTACAGACTCAAAATCCAAAATATCAACTGGGTTTTCCAATTCACTACACGCTAATTCACAGTATAAAGAAGGATCTACTACTTCAACTGAAGCCATACAAGTTGAACTGTTTCCTGAAGCATCAGTTACCACAATTTCAAACTGGTGTTCACCAATATCTGAACATGTGAAGTTGATAAAGTCTTCACCATCAACTGTTACTGTATAACCACAAGCCTCATCAATAGAATCTAAAAAGTCAGCTGCTTGAATAGTCACAGTTCCTTCTACCAAGACTACCTCTAGTGGATCTGACTGTCCTTCACAAACAATTACCGGTGCCAAATCGTCAACAACAGTTACGGTAACTATTACTGAATCAGTGTTACCTTCTTCATCTTCTACAGTCAAGGTTACTTCGATATCACCAACATTTGAACAGTCAAAATCAGTCTGTGTCAATGTCATTAAGTCAATTCCACAATTGTCTGTAGAACCACCGTCAACATCAGCTGGAGTGATTGCTCCTAGGCCATCCTCATCCAATGTTACTGTAATATCTTGTCCTACTGCTACAGGCAATTCCTCATCTGTTACAGTAATCGTAAATGTACAAGACACTGTGTTTCCATCAGTATCAGTAGCTTCATAGGTTACATCATAAGTACCTACGGCTAAAAAGTCACCGGAATCAGGACCTTCTGTCTGTGTCACTGTCAATGTACCATCTTCTGCATCAATTGCTGAAGCCGGGCCAAAGGTAACCTCTGCACCACATAAACCAGCGTCTGTATCAGTATCAATATTATCAGGACAAGAAATCTCTGGTACGGTACCAATTAATCCATTGTCAGTAATGTCTAAACAAAATCCTGAAAGAACTCCTTCATCACCCTGTCCACCTCCGTCAAAAACAGAAAGAGTCCAGTCGCCGTTTACTTCTTCTCCGGCAAATACGGTGTTCAATAAACCACCTAAAGCTGAATAAGATGCAGCAGGGGCTCCACCTGTCCAAGTACCTACACTCGCAACAGCGTTGTCGTCAAATACTAAATTGGCTTGGATGTCCAAACCGTCTGTACCTCCATTGTTCTCGAATAAAGTAAGTTCCGTTCCTTCAGGTGAAGTCAAGGTCATTACCATATCTGAGGCACGATCGTGCTGAAGATCAAGGTCAATGTTATTAAAAGTAAATTCAAAAGAATTTTCTCCTATAATACCTGAGTCAGCAATGCTAACAACAGATGTTATCGTGGAAAAATCTTCAATGTTCTGGGGAGTGTCGGTTGAACACTCTTGGGCATGTGATTGCCACGCAAAAATCGTGACAAAGAGCGAAAAAAATAATAAAGTAGTTTTCCTCATAATTAAAATTAAAAAAATTTAGTTAAAAAATATTTGTTGTTTTGGGGATATAAAGGGGGCAAATATAAAACAATAATAAGGATTACCTAAAATTATATGAATTAAAATTATTATCATTAGAAAACAAAAAACCCTGAAGCTTTCACCTCAGGGTTTTATATTTATGATTTTCAAAGAATTACTTCTTGATCAATCGTTTTACTGTTGTTGCATCAGCACTGCTGATGTTTACCATATACACTCCGGAAGCTAATCCTGAAATGTCTATGCGTTGTTCTACACCCATTAGAGTCAAGTCAACTTTGTTAACCAGCTTACCGCTGATGTCAAAAATCGTTGCCTCAGTTAAGGAAACTTGTGAATTGTTTCTCAAGTTCACAAACGTTCCTGCTGGGTTTGGATACATCACTACTGCTCCTGAAAGCACATTGTCTTCAGTTCCAGACACGATGTCTACTTCCAACTCAAACTCACAAGTACCTACATTTCCAAACTCATCCTCTGCTGTGATGGTGATGGTGTAAGTTCCTACACCAAGTTGTGTTCCCGGTGCTGGGGTTTGTGTCAATGTAACATCTTCTGAACAGTTATCCACTGCTGATGCCTCACCTGAAGCAATAAAGTCTTCAAGCGTATATAATCCGTTTGGCTCTGGATCTACTAATAAGTCATCAGGACAGGTAACAACTGGTGCTACGGTGTCTACGATCGTAACCATTGCAGTACAAGAAGCGATGTTGCCACTTGTGTCTTGTGCAAACACAGTCACTTCAACTGTAGAACCAATGTCCATACAATCAAATTCAGTGATATCAGCTGTTACGATATCCAATCCACACGCTTCAACGGTGTTGTCCATATCTAATAAATCCATTGGGTCAAGGGTTACTGTACCATCTTCTCCAATTGATAAATCAATATTCTGACAAACCAATTCAGGTGCGATATTATCTATAATCTCAACTTGAGTTACACAAGAAGTTGTGTTTCCTGATGGGTCAGTAGCTGTTACTGTGATGTCAACAATTCCGATATCCTCACAAGTGAAGATAAGGTCTGATCCACCTCCGCCAATTGGCTCACAAATTCCACTAAACTCATAGATACCGTCTCCGCCATCTGCAACTATTGTCCAAGCAACACCGTCGTTTGTCGCTGAAGCATTACCATTCAAATCATCGGTGGTAGTTGCCCAAAATACTGATGTTAATCCGGCTCCTAGAGCTGTATCTACTGATACTGAAATCCAGTAAGTAGTTTCTGCTCCTTCTTGACCAGCAAAAGTAAATGGAGTTAGATCCAAAGTTACTTCATTGATATCAGCAACAGGAAGTGGCGCACCAGTCTGTCCTACTACTACATCACTTGTGGGTACAACACCGTTTTCACTTCCTATAATTGTTCCGGGTATTCCTCCGTTGTCTTCATAATAAGTGACATCAGCTAATGTGATATCTGTAGATGCTCCTAAAGGAAGTACTTGAAGTACAATTTGGTCTAATGTGAAGTCCTGATCTGCAGGAACTGTCAAGTCATTTGCATTTGTAAATATCGAATGCACTGAGTTGTTAGAACCGTTTGTTATAGTTCCTCCATTTGACTGTGAACAAACTCCTGATGAAGCACCTCCTACACTTACTACAACTGAACAGTTGTCAGTAGCACTAGTATAAAGGTCAGTAATTGGAACAGTAACTTCACCGTTAGCATCTAAGAAATACTGTGGAATAACTCCCGCAGCCAATTCATACTCTAACATAAAGTTGTCAAAACCAGCTCCCCAAGCCCAAGCATCACCATCATCATAGGTGAATCGTACCTGGAAGTCTGCATTTGAATAGGCCAATACATCAAAACTCTCAGTAGTGGTCTCTGTATTTTCAGTATACAAAGCTACACTTTGCCAGTCGGTTCCGTCAAATACCTCTACTTCAAATGATGAGTCTCCTAAATGTCTGTAGGCTACATCAAAGCCTAAGTTTAAACTCAAAGCTCCTGATGTGTCATACACATCTGAGAATACAGTCGCGTTACTTGCATCTGCAAATAACCCACAATCATCGTCGTCAAAGAACATTCCGTCTGATCCAAAACCGTAACCGGTATAAGGCAATTCACCTACTTCCCAGTCACATGGACCTGCATTGGTAACTGCTGACCAACCTGCTGGAACTCCTCCTTCGAAGTCTTCCATTACTGTGATTACAGGTGGTGCACTTGCACATACAATCTCTGGTGCTATATCGTCAATTACTGTAACAATCGCAATCGCTGTGTCTGTGTTTCCTGATGCATCGGTTACAGTCAATGTAACTTCGTTGTCAATACCTACGTTACCACAATCAAAGGTGGTGGTATCGATTGATAATGTAATGTCTGCACAGTTATCTGTTGAACCACCGTCTACATCTTCTGCAGTAATTACTGCTTCGCCGTTTGCATCCAATGATACTGTGATATCTTGCGCCATTGCTACCGGATCCTGAGTGTCTTCTACTTCAAATGTGAAGTCACAAGTCACGGTGTTTCCGTCGCTGTCAGTAGCTTCAAATACTACTGTGTAAACGCCCACTTCTACCAAATCACCTGATTCAGGTCCTGATACTTGAGTTACTGCTAATGGACCATCTTCTAAGTCAATCGCTGCTGCTGGACTGAAGTTTACAATCGCTCCACAAGTGTTTGCGTCTGCTACTATGTCTACTTCTCCAGGACAAGAAATTGCAGGTACACTACCTACCAATCCATTGTTGGTGATGTCTAAACAGAAACCATAAAGAACTCCTTCNTGTAACATCCAATGGACCGTCTTCTAAGTCAATCGCTGCTGCTGGACTGAAGTTTACAATCGCTCCACAAGTGTTTGCGTCTGCTACTATGTCTACTTCTCCGGGACAAGAAATTGCAGGTACACTACCTACCAATCCATTGTTGGTGATGTCTAAACAGAAACCATAAAGAACTCCTTCGTCGCCTTCACCACCTCCATCTAAGATAGAAAGGGTCCAGTCGCCGTTTATTTCTTCTCCGGCAAATACATCATTCAACATACCGCCTTCTGCCATATAAGAGGCTGCAGGGGCTCCGCCTGNCTACCTACCAATCCATTGTTGGTGATGTCTAAACAGAAACCATAAAGAACTCCTTCGTCGCCTTCACCTCCACCATCTAAGATAGAAAGGGTCCAGTCGCCGTTTATTTCTTCTCCGGCAAATACATCATTCAACATACCGCCTTCTGCCATATAAGAGGCTGCAGGGGCTCCGCCTGACCAAGTGGTCACGTTTGCACCGGCCATATCATCAAATACCAATACGGCTTGTGCATCTAATCCGTCTACACCTCCATTGTTCTCTGTCAATACGACTGATGTTCCTGAAGGAGAAGTTAATGATACCACTAAATCTGATGCTCGGTCGTGTTGTAAATCAATGCTAATCTCATTGAACGTATATTCAAATGAATTTGCTCNGTTCAACATACCGCCTTCTGCCATATAAGAGGCTGCAGGGGCTCCGCCTGACCAAGTGGTCACGTTTGCACCGGCCATATCATCAAATATCAATACGGCTTGTGCATCCAATCCGTCTACACCTCCATTGTTCTCTGTCAATACAACTGATGTTCCTGAAGGAGAAGTTAATGATACCACTAAATCTGATGCTCGGTCGTGTTGTAAATCAATGCTAATCTCATTGAACGTATATTCAAATGAATTTGCTCCTATGATACCTTCATTGACCTCCTCTGCAACTTCGTCTACAGGTTCGAAATCCAATATATCAACTGGGTTTTCCAATTCACTACACGCTAACTCACAGTAAGCTGAAGGGTCTACAACTTCTACTGAAGCCATACAGGTTGAAATGTTTCCTGAAGCATCAGTTACTATAATTTCAAACTGGTGTTCTCCAATGTCTGCACACGTAAAGTTGATAAAGTCTTCACCGTCAACAGTTACTGTATAACCACAAGGTTCGTCAAGTACATTTAAAAAGTCTGCTGCCTGAACAGTCGCTGTTCCTTCAACCAATTCTACCTCTAGTGGTGGAACTGTGTTAGAGAAATAAGAATATTCTAATGACCAGCTGTTTAGCACACCATTGTCTCCTCCAAAATTATCAGTAATAGATATGGTCCAGTCTCCTAAAGAACTTTCACCATTAAAGGCTGATAAAGGGTTTGAAGGCATATAATCCGGCAATGCAAATGCTAAAGGAGTAGTACAATCTAAAGCATTTACTGAATCATCATCCAAATCTAACACCATATCATCACCTGAACAACCATCAGCACCACCATCGAAGATAAGTACTGTAGTTCCCTCAGGAGAGGTAAGTGTAATATCTAAATCTCCTACCCAAGTATGTTCGATATCTAATCCAACATTTACATCTGTCAAATCAAAATCGTCTGTTACAGTGATTGTACTTACTGCGGGTGGTTGCGTATTATTAATTACAGCTCCCGGAGATGCGGTCTCTGTTAATGTAACATTACCTCCTTCACCTTGACAAGCAATTACCGGTGCCATATCATCCACAACAGTTACTGTAACAATGACTGAATCTGTGTTACCTTCTTCATCTTCTACAGTCAAGGTTACTTGATTATCTCCAACATCTGAACAATCAAAATTTGATTGTGATATAGTCATTAAGTCTATTCCACAGTTGTCTGTAGATCCTCCGTCAACATCAGCTGCAGTGATAGAGCCTAAGCCGTCTGCATCCAAGGTTACAGTAATGTCTTCGCCAACTGCTACAGGTGCTTCCTCATCTGTTATCGTGATAGTGAATGTACACTCTACAGTGTTACCATCGCTGTCTGTAGCTTCATAAGTTACATCATAAGTACCTACGGCTAAAAAGTCACCTGAAGTAGGACCTGCCGTTTGGGTTACTGCTAAAGCACCGTCTTCTGCGTCAATCGCTGAAGCCGGACCAAAGGTAACCTCTGCACCACAAAGACCTTCATCTGTGTCGGTATCTATTTCACCGGGACAAGAAATTTGAGGTGGAGTACCAATCAATCCATTGTCTGTCATGTCTAAACATAATCCGAAAAGAGTTCCTTCGTCTGTCTGACCACCTCCGTCAAAAACAGAAAGCGTCCAGTCACCGTTTACTTCTTCTCCGGCAAATACCGTATTCAATAAACCACCCAACGCTGAATAAGATGCAGCTGGGGCTCCACCAACCCAGGTGCCAACACTTGCGCCAGAGTCGTCAAACACTAAATTGGCTTGTAAGTCTAAACCGTCTGTACCTCCATTGTTCTCAAATAAGGTAAGCATTGTACCTTCTGGTGAAGTCAAGGTCATTACCATATCTGATGCACGATCGTGCTGGATATCCAGATCTACATTATTAAAGGTAAATTCAAATGAGTTTGTTCCTATGATACCTGTGTAAGGAATGCTAACAACCGAGGTTGTCGTAGAAAAATCCTCAATAGCTTGTGGGTTATCTGTTGCACATTGAGAGGTCGGTAGTCCAGAAACCGTCATACCAAAGTCTCCTGTTTGTGCACTAAAGCCATGAACCATCACATAATAAGTTGATGCCCCGTCGGTCATAAAGTTAACTTGACTCGATAGCCCACACGAATCGTCGTCACCAGTCACACAGACCAATGCCCCACAAGACCCAGTGTAAACAGAGAGCTTAGAGTCATAAGTAGTACCGGTACAAAGATCAATTGTAACCATTGAACCTACACCTGAGTTGTCAGTAAAGGTATACCAAACATTAGGCGCGGTGTTACTAGTTCCACAAAAAACTGTGCCACTTCCAGTCGCGGCAGTGGTTGTGCCAGAAATAGTTGCATCAAAATAAATCGGGATTGCATCTACACAATCATCATTTGAAGGCTGGGAAAACCCAAAACTCCAAACCAAGAGCGATAAAATTAATAAAGTAGTTCTTTTCATAATAAATATAATAATTAGGTGAATATACAATGTTGTTTTGGGGAGAAACAATCACAAATATAGAATAATTTTTATATAAAACTTAATTTTGTGTTAATTTTTAAGGGATTGCAACAATATTGCTATTTCCTATTAAAAAAAAAGCCCTCGAAATTGTGCATTTCGAGGGCTTTTAAAGTTATGATTTTTTAAGAATTACTTCTTGATCAATCGTTTTACTGTTGTAGCATCAGCACTGCTGATGTTTACCATATACACTCCGGAAGCTAATCCTGAAATGTCTATGCGTTGTTCTACACCCATTTGAGTCAAATCAACTTTGTTTACCAACTTACCGCTGATGTCAAAGATCGTTGCCTCAGTTAAGGAAACTTGTGAATTGTTTCTCAAGTTCACAAACGTTCCTGCAGGGTTTGGATACATCACTACTGCTCCTGAAAGCACATTGTCTTCAGTTCCAGACACGATGTCTACTTCCAACTCAAACTCACAAGTACCTACATTCCCAAACTCATCCTCTGCTGTGATGGTGATGGTGTAAGTTCCTACACCAAGTTGTGTTCCCGGTGCTGGGGTTTGTGTCAATGTAACATCCTCTGAACAGTTATCCACTGCTGATGCCTCGCCTGAAGCAATAAAGTCTTCAAGAGTATATAATCCGTTTGGCTCTGGATCTACTAATAAGTCATCAGGACAGGTAACAACCGGTGCTACGGTGTCTACGATCGTAACCATTGCAGTACAAGAGGCAATATTGCCTGAAGGATCTTGTGCAAAAACAGTCACTTCAACTGTAGAACCAATGTCCATACAATCAAATTCTGTGATGTCAGCTGTTACGATATCCAATCCACACGCTTCAACGGTGTTGTCCATATCTAATAAATCCATTGGGTCAAGGGTTACTGTACCATCTTCTCCAATTGATAAATCAATATTCTGACAAACCAATTCAGGTGCGATATTATCTATAATCTCAACTTGAGTTACACAAGAAGTTGTGTTTCCTGATGGGTCAGTAGCTGTTACAGTGATGTCAACAATTCCAAGATCCTCACAAGTGAAGATAAGGTCTGATCCACCTCCGCCAATTGGCTCACAAATTCCACTAAACTCATAGATACCATCTCCGCCATCTGCAACTAGTGTCCAAGCAACACCGTCGTTTGTCGCTGAAGCATTACCATTCAAATCATCGGTAGTAGTTGCCCAGAATACTGATGTTAATCCGGCTCCTAGAGCTGTATCTACTGATACTGAAATCCAGTAAGTAGTTTCTGCTCCTTCTTGACCAGCAAAAGTAAATGGAGTTAGATCCANAGAATTTGTACCTATAATACCTGTGTAAGGAATGCTAACAACCGAGGTTGTCGTAGAAAAATCCTCAATAGCTTGCGGATTATCAGTAGCACAAGGTACAATTGGAGAAATAGTGATTTCAAAGTTGTTCAATGTACCATCGTCTCCTCCAGTATCATCAGCAACTATCAGTGTCCAGTTACCGTTCACATCTTCTCCTCCAAAAGTGGCAGCGAATGTACCCCCTTCAGGTTCAAAAATTCCTGTAAATGGAGCTGAAGCGGCAGTAATATCAGAACCGCCATCTTGAAAGACAGTGTTTGTGTAATTGTCACTTGAACCCCCATTGTCATCAGACAAATTAAGAACTGTTCCGTTAGGTGATACCAAACTAATGTCTAGATCTCCTGTCCAGGTGTGAGAAATGTCAATCGAAACATTGTCAATTTGAAAATCTGAACCAATGATCCCTGCATCGGTTACATTCGCTACCGACTCAGTTGGTGGTAATGCGTTGCTTACAGGGCTTCCCAGATTATCACCTGTATAGGTGGTCTGCGCCTGTACTTGCCACGTAAAAACGGCGACAAAGAGCGATAAAATTAATAAAGTAGTTTTTTTCATAATAAATTTTTAAATATTAACAAGTCCAAAAGTAAGAAAATTTTAGTATGAAACACAAAGTTTTCTTAAATAAAAATTGAATGGCACCCAATATTAACAATAAAATCAGTATAAAAAATATGTAAGAAAATAATTTATTTATGTAATTATTTTATTTTCAGCACCTTAAACTATCTGATAAATACCGGCTTTTTTTCATCACTAGTTTCAGCACTACTGAATTTATAACCATCAACATCAAATTTTAACAAGTCATTGTATGAATTTACATCATTTTCTATGATAAAACGTGCCATTGCTCCTCTTGCTTTTTTTGCAAAAAAGGAGATTATTTTCAGTTTTCCATTTTTAAAATCCTTAAAAACAGGGCTAATTAATTTGCCTTTTAGTTTTTTGGTATTAATTACTTTAAAGTATTCATTACTGGCTAGATTCAATACTATTTCCTCCTCTTTTATTTCTTTATTGAGAAACTCTGTAACTTGATCCCCCCAAAACTCATATAAGTTCTTTTTTTGGTTCACTTTCAATTCGGTTCCCATTTCAAGTCTGTATGGTTGCATTAAATCCAATGGCTTTAAAACACCATACAATCCTGATAATATCCTGAGACGCTCCTGCATACTATCAATGTTGGCTTCATTGATAGTGTAAGCATCAAGCCCTATATAAACATCCCCTGAAAACGTGTAAACTGCTGGTCGTGCATTTTTTTTCGAAAAGGGTGTTTGAAAATCTTTGTATCGTTGAAAATTCAATTCGGCTAAATTTTCACTGATACCCATTAATTCTCTCAGTTGTTTTTTAGATTTTTTTTCCAAAACAGCATTCAGCTTTTCGGCTTCATTTAAAAAATGGGGTTGTGTTGCTTTTGAAATTGGTAGCTTTGATTCTAAATCCAAAGATTTTGCAGGCGATAATAAAATTTTCATAGTGCTTAGTTTTGATTCAAATTTACAACTTTGTATCAAACTTTAACTTAGTGGATTTTAACATCTTCTAATAAATGTATAATGAATACTTATAGGTGTGAAATTTTACTTTAACATTAAATTAAGAAACACTGCTAAAAATAAAATATAGCTTTAGCCAACTAATTCTAAAAATCTAAGCCAAATGAAATTACAAATTACAAATCTATTCATTGCTTTTTCTTTGCTTTCATCCCCTTTATTTTATGCACAAGAACAAGGTCAAAAAGCTATTTTATTGGAAAATGGTGCGGTTTCAGCCGAGCCAATTACACTTCCGCAGGAACTCATGCAAAAAAGCGGCAACAATTTTGAACAATTGGACAACTTCCCCTTTGGAAGGCCCACGCATCCCAATTTTAAAAATTTTAGAGGAGCAACCATTGCAGACATTGATCAGGACGGTACTGAGGATATCTTGTTTGCTACTTTTAGCAAACTCTATGCGATTAACGGTGATGGAACACTGAAATGGGAAAAAACACTCACCGGTACTGCAACCCACCCTCCAGCAGTTGCAGATATTACCGGGGACGGCAATCTTGAAATTGTTCAAAACACCGGAGGCATTCCTGCCAACGGCCGTGTCTATTTATTAAATGCAGCTACAGGTGATGACCTCGCCGGTTGGCCTCTCAATTTCGACAATAACTGGATGATTAATGCTCCGGCGGTGTCCGATTTAAATGAGGATGGTGTGATGGAAATAATTTTTTGTGAACGTATTACCTCCGGCCCTAGCCGAGTCCACGTTGTTGACCCTGATGGCAATCCTTACAATGCCAACTGGCCAATCGATCTGCCCGGAACGCCGGCATTTACTCCTTCCATAGGCGATGTAAATAATGACGGAGTTATGAATGTAGTTATTTCTACCTCCTCAGGTGAAATGCATGTTATCGATACAGAAACGGGACAACCTATCGCTGGATTTCCTTCCACAGCAACAGGTGTAAGTTATTCCTATCAATCTCCCATTTTGGTAGATTTAGACGGTGATGAAACATTGGAAATTGTGGGAAGCAACCACGGTGATAATCCGGCATTTTTTGTTATGAAATCTGATGGAAGTTATGCTACAGGATGGCCTTATGCCATTAACGAGTGGACCTACTCACCTCCCACTGTAGCTGATGTTAACGATGATGGTGTCTATGAACTTTTTTACGGAAACAGAAACACCAGTGGAGATGGCACGACGCCTTTGGATGTGATTTACGGATTTAATTATGAAGGCGACTTGATTCCTGATTTCTCAGTAAACAAATATGGAGGTACAGAAGGAGTTATGACCATTGCAGACGTCAACAACGATGGTGTACAGGAAATAATTTTTCCGAGTGTGGTATTGGATAACGACGGCAATGGATTCATTCATGCATATTCCCTTGACGGAAGCGGAGAAGTGGATGGATTCCCTTTAAAACCAAGAGGCTTTACCTTTATAAACGGAGCCGTTTTAGGAGATGTTGATGGTGATGGTCTTCTTGACTTAACAGCCAATTCATACACTCAAACTTTTGGTGCGGGCGTTGATTCTGCCTTTGTAAATGTGTATAATTTGAATGTTCCATATGATCCCAATACTATTTTGAGTAATGGCTACAAAGGGTCTAACACAAGAGATGGATTGGTAATTCCAGAAGAACCCATGAGCATTTCAGATTTTGAAAATCAAACAATCACTATACAGCCCAACCCATCAAATGGGAAAGTAACACTGGCAGTGTCCTCACAAATGCAAAACGCAACAGTGCAGCTTTTTAGCCTTGACGGAAAACAGCTCTTTATTGAAAAAAATATTTCATTAAATCAATCCGGGCGCTTATTTAATTTTGAAAATTTCAGCAGAGGTTTATACTTGGTAGTTATCAGCAATCAAAAACAAACCTATACCGGAAAGTGGATTAAGAAGTAATAATCAATAAATGATTGACATAAAGAAGCCGAATCAAATTTGATTCGGCTTTTTTATTAATTATCAAACTCTTTTTGGTGTTTTATATAGTTGCGCCATTTTTCAATGCATTGCATCATATCTTCGGGCAAAGGTGCTTCAAACTTCATAAATTCTCCGCTCACCGGATGTTTGAAACCAAGTGTTTTAGCATGCAAAGCTTGTCGCGGAAGGACCTTAAAACAATTATCAACAAACTGCTTGTATTTAGAAAAGGTGGTTCCTTTTAAAATTTTATCTCCTCCATAGCGTTCGTCATTGAATAATGTATGACCAATATGTTTCATGTGCACTCTAATTTGATGTGTTCTTCCTGTTTCCAGTTTGCACGCAATTAAAGTTACATACCCAAAGCGTTCCAATACCTTGTAATGTGTCACGGCGTCTTTGCCTTGACTTTCATCTTCATAAACGGTATTTTGAAGTCTGTTTTTGGGATGTCTTCCAATATTTCCCTCTACGGTTCCGCTTTCCTCTTCTACATCTCCCCAAACCAACGCTTCATATTCCCGTTCTGATGTTTTATTAAAAAACTGTTTGGCGAGTTTATGCATGGCTTCTTCGGTTTTTGCAACCACCAGTAATCCACTGGTATCTTTGTCAATGCGATGTACCAAACCAGGGCGTTCATTGCTGTTTACAGGCAGGTTTTCAATATGATATACCAATGCATTGATCAATGTACCTGAATAATTTCCATGACCGGGATGAACAACCATTCCTGCAGGTTTATTAACAACAAGCAGTGCCTCGTCCTCATAAACGATGTCAAGCGGAATGTTTTCGGGAACCAATAAAAATTCATAAGGCGGATGCGCAAATAACACCCGAATCACATCGCCGGGCCTTACTTTGTAGTTTGATTTTACAGAAATGTCATTTACATAAATATTACCATCTTTTGCAGCCGTTTGAATTTTATTTCTGGTAGCTCCTTCAATATAATTCATCAGGTATTTATCTATCCTGAGTGGTTTTTGGCCTTTATCTGCGACAAACCGGTGATGCTCATAGAGATCATCGTTTTCTTCAACTTCGTTCTCGTTATTCTGCATCGTTTTCTGTAGTTTCTTCTTCTGGTTCTTCAGATTCTTCACTGCTTGAATTTTGATAGCGCTCCTTGCCGTCGCCCAGTACCAAATCAATCACCGATGTGATAGGTAATTCTTCACCGGCTTCTATTTTTCTACCCTCGTTGCGCATTTCCAGTACTTCATCGGGGGCAATATAAGGCTCGTATGTGATTTCACCAATTTCAAATCCAAGTGCTCTTAAGGTAGGTTCAGCTTGACGTCGTGTTCTTCCCACCAGTGGAGGAATTTCAACTTTTCGGTAACCTGAAGGATTGAGTGTAATGTAAATTTTTCGGTTTTCCTTTACTTTGCTTCCGGCTACAGGAACCTGATCAATGACTGAAAACTTGGGGTATTCAGGGTTGTAATTGGCAGAATCTAATATTTCAAGCCTTAAGTCTAGTTCTTCCAGGGAAAGTTGTGCTTCATCAAAAGTCAACTTTGCCAAATCGGGCACTTCAATTTGTTCGTTATGATTGGTAGAAATTTTCAACCATGATAAAATTAAAAAAGCAAGTATTGCAAGAACCACGACTGCAAAAAAAAGTTGCTTGACAAATGCTTTTGAAAATATAAATTTTAGTAAGCTCATAAGCTTTTGGGTTTTGGCTTATTTAAAAATGGAGTGACAATTTAAAAAATAAGAGGCAAATGTACATCTTAAATTCTTAAGATTTTATTTTTAAGAATCGGTTTATTAACCCTACTTTTGTTTAACGCATTATATCTATTAATCTTATGCAGAAAAAAATTATAGCTGTGGCAATGGGAGGATACTCCAGTGAATATGAAATTTCTATTCAAAGCGGGCAGTTAGTTTATGACTCTTTATCAAAAACGCAATATGATGTATTTCGTGTGTATGTCACCAAAGACAAATGGTATTATAAAGCAGGTGATGGAAGTGAGTTTGAGGTAAACAAAGCAGATTTTAGCTTTTCTGACGGAAATAATACCATTCATCCAGATGTTATTTTTAATGCCATTCACGGAACTCCCGGTGAAGACGGATTGTTACAGGCCTATTTTGAGCTCATCGACATTCCACACACCTCTTGCAATTATTACCAGGCAGCACTCACTTTCAATAAAAGAGATTGTCTGTCTGTATTGAAAAGCTATGGCGTACATTGCGCAAATGCCTACTACCTCAACAAAGGCGATGAAATAAAACCCGAAGAAATCATAAAAAAAGTGGGACTTCCCTGTTTTGTGAAACCCAGTAGATCAGGCTCCAGTTTTGGCATTAGCAAAGTAAAAACTATTGAAGAACTTCCAAAGGCTATAGAGTTTGCATACAAAGAAGATGCTGAAATATTAATTGAAAGTTGCCTGGTGGGAACTGAAGTATCTGTAGGTGTTATTGAATACAAGGGTGAAATATTGGTCTTACCCGCCACAGAAATTGTTTCTGAAAATGAGTTTTTTGACTATGAAGCAAAATACCTTGGAAAATCACAGGAAATCACTCCTGCCCGCATTCCTGATACTGAAAGAGAACGTGTCAAAGCCGAAGCCAAACGCATCTATGAACTATTAAATATGACAGGTCTTTCTCGCAGTGAATATATCATTCAGGAAGGTATTCCTCATTTTATTGAAATGAATACCAACCCGGGGCTTTCACCTGAGAGTATAATCCCTAAGCAAGCCCTTGCTGCCGGAATCTCATTGGAAGAATTGTTTGGGAACCTGGTTGAACAGGCATTTGAAAAAAAATAGTTAATTTAGTTGACTCAAAACTTCATACCCTAATGAAAAGAGCGCTTTTTCCGGGTTCATTTGACCCCATAACCTTAGGCCATTATGACATCATCAACAGAGGTGTGAACCTTTTTGATGAAATTGTTGTAGCTATTGGGGTG
The DNA here is from genome assembly GCF_014640155.1 of Planktosalinus lacus. Taxonomy (GTDB): domain Bacteria; phylum Bacteroidota; class Bacteroidia; order Flavobacteriales; family Flavobacteriaceae; genus Planktosalinus; species Planktosalinus lacus. The sequence goes on from NZ_BMGK01000004.1 coordinate 51,819, forward strand.
AATGCTCAAAAAGACTATATGTTTTCATTGGATCAGCGAAAAAAATTCATTGAAGAAGCGTTTGCCAATCAACCCAAAGTAAAAGTGATTACCTATGAAGGGCTCACCATAGATGTCTGTAAAAAAATTGATGCAGGATTTATACTGAGAGGTCTCCGCAATCCCGCCGATTTTGAATTTGAAAAAGCTATTGCACACACCAATCGAAAATTATCCAAGATCGAAACTGTATTTTTATTGACCGCTTCCAGAACTTCTTATATCAGCTCGAGTATCGTGAGAGATGTGATTAGAAACGGAGGCGACTTCACCGTTCTTGTACCTGATAGTGTTAAAGTTTAACCACATAATCTATAAACCTTGTTGAACATTTTATTATTACTCGTAGGTTTTGTAGCGCTCATTTTTGGGGCTTCAAAACTGGTGGATGCAGCTTCCGGATTGGCTGCAAAATTTGGAATCCCCAATATTGTAATCGGTTTAACCATTGTTGCTTTTGGAACTTCTGCTCCCGAACTGGTGGTCAATATCATAGCTGCCGTCAACGAAAACACACAGATGGTTTTAGGAAATGTTTTGGGGAGTAATATTTTCAACATTTTGGGAATACTTGGGATCTCGGCAATTATTTACCCCCTAGCTGTAAAAACCAATACCACCTGGTATGAAATCCCTTTAAATCTTTTGGCAGCAATTGTAGTTTTGGTTGTTTCAGCCGATATTTTTTTAATTGGAGATGGTCAAAACATCATTTCACGCAGTGATGCAATACTACTATTGCTGTTTTTCACGGTATTTTTAGTGTATACTATTGCTGTTTCAAAATCTGAAAAGACTGCTGAAAAAACGGAAGTAAAACAATACAAAACTGTTACAGCAGTGTTTTTTATTATCATTGGCCTGGCAGGATTGATTGTGGGTGGTCAATTGATTGTTAGTAGCGCCACGTCTATTGCCCAGCAGATCGGCTTGTCAGAAAGAGTCATTGGTCTTACCATTGTCTCCATTGGAACCTCATTGCCTGAGCTGGCCACTTCAATTGTTGCCGTAAAAAAGAAAAACGTTGATATTGCCATTGGAAACGTGGTAGGCTCTAATATATTTAATGTGTTTTTTGTATTAGGTGTTTCAGCATTTATCAACCCGGTGAGTATTGCTCAAAATGCTTTTTTAGATATAGTGCTCAATATCGTTGCCGGCTTTATCTTATTTGTCTTTGTTTTCACAGGAAAATACAGGCAAATTGATCGCTGGGAAGGCATAGTCTTTTTGATGTTATATATAGCTTACCTTGTCTGGCTTATTGGGTTTTAAATCAATCGCGCTTAGAAACTGAAGCTGTTTTTTGTACTTTTGGAAAGCTAACTGTTACAATGGTTCCTTGAGGTTCATTTTTGGAGAACTCAAGTTTGCCTTCGTGAAGGTTGATAAAGTCCTTCACGATTCTCAAACCAATCCCGGTACCTTTTTCACCTTCGGTTCCATAGGTGCTTAACAATTCATCTTGGGTTTCCAGGTTTTCAATAATAGAAGGCTTTATACCCTCTCCCTGATCACTAACTGTAAAAATGAAATAATCATCATTTTCTTTAAAGTTAATTTCGATTTTCCCATCAATGGGACTGAATTTAATAGCATTTGCGATCAGGTTATTTGCAATACTCCTGAATTGGTTTTCATCTGCTTTTAAAAGTGATGTAGAAGTATTTAAGTACTTCACTTCTATGTTTTTGGCCTCCGTATGAGACTCTAAGTTGGTAATGATTTCAATGATGATGCCATCTTCATCCAGTTGTTCAATCTTGGTAGAATTTTCATTCATTTGAAGCCGGGCCCATTGTAAAATATTTTCCAAGGTTTTTAAACTCGCCGTAGTTTCCCCTTTAAGGTGTTTTAATAAGAACTCCATTTCTTCAGGGTTTAACTCTATTTGTGACATACTGTCAATGAGATTTGAAACATTGGCCAACGGAGTTCTTAAATCATGCCCTAAAACTGAAAAGATTTTATCCTTTAAGGCCAGAGATCTATTCAATTCATGCTCGCGTTGTTTGACTACGGCATATTGTTTTTCAAGCTCTTTGGTTTTTGAATGTACTTCCTTGTAAGCTGTTTTTTTGAGCTTGTTTGACCTGTAAAGAACAATGATTAAAATTGCAAAACCAACCAAGGCAATTCCTGAAACAATCAGAAATACATTCTGCATGTCTATTTTTTGTTTTTGTGCCCTTTCGCGTTCTTTTAAGACTTGATTTTCAGTTTCAGCCAAACTGGATTCATACTGAACCCTTAGCTCATCCAATCTATCATTACTCTTTATTGAAGAAATACTATCCTGGATTTCTTGAAGTTTTTCACTGTACAAAAATGCATTTTCATAATCTTGTTCGGTTTTATAAAACTCAAGCAGGTTTTTGGCAATCCCAGCTTTCATCTCATAAGAATCAACTAGTTTGGATACTTCCTCAACTTTTTTATAATAGTTCAACGCCTCAGCTTTGTTCCCTTTTGCCAAATAGGCATCGGCAATCCCCATATTTGAATGATACAACCCGGGAGTGATTTTATATTCTTCACTAATTTCAACCGACCTTTGAAAGGAAGTAATTGCTTTGTCAAATTCGCTATTTTCAAGTTCTATGCTTCCCAGCGCATAATAACTGCTGGCTAACCCGCCTACATCACCACTTTCAGTTTTTATTTCCAGGGCTTTTTGTATGTAAAAATAAGCACTATCTTGCTGCTTTAAATTATTAAATGTCAATGACATATTGTGATAATTCTGAGCCAATTGCCTGTCATCATTTATTGCTTTGTTTAATTTTATTGCACGGTGATAGTGTTCTAAGGCAGTTTCATAATCTTGAAAGTTTTCCCGATACAATTCTCCAAGATTATTCTCAACAATTGCAATCGATTTTTTATCGTCTTGTTTTATGAAGTAGTCTCTAACTTCAAGAAGAGCGTCCAGCGAGTTATCAAAATCCTGCGCTTGTTTAAAAGCAATTGACATATTAGACAATAAGCCATAGTATACTTTTGACTTTTCAGATTTTAAAAGGTCCAGAGCCTCTTGCTGATAAACCAAAGCTTTTTTAAATTTATTGTTAATCAATAAGGTGTTTGCTTTTCCGGAATAAGCAGTAACAAGTCCTGAAGTATCTTTGTTTTTGCGCGCCATTTCAATGGCTTTCAAATAGGCATTTTGAGCTTCTTCAATTTGATGTGTACTAAACGAAAGGCTTCCTAAAGTAACATAATATTTATACAATAAACCGGTTGAAGAGGAAGAGTCAATTGATGCCTTTGCAAGGCTTAATAAATTTTTGCTTTTTTTATAATCGCCCTCATCTGTCGCAGCATTGGCAGAGTCAATTAGTTGAAGTGTTTTTTGTTCAGTGTGGTTTGAGGCTTCTTGTGAAGATAAATTAAAAACACACAAAAAAGCGCAAATAGAAAGGCATAGGTAGGTTTTCTTTAAAATCATTTGGGGATGAATTTTTTACAAATGTAATTGTTCTAATTTAATTATTTTTAAAAAAAATTAACCTCCTGAAGGTAAGAATTTAAAACAGATAATTCAAACTGATTCCACCAAAATAATTTCGAGGGTTTCCCGGGTAGTAATATCGGGGTGCAGCGTTACCAAAACTTACTGCATTGGGCAAAATACTTGCAGCATACTGTTCGTCAAAAAGATTGTTGACACCGGCACTCAATTGTATTTCAAAATCTTTTTTAATCTGAAACGTATAGGTGGATTTCAAATTCATTAACTCATAGGACTCACTATACAAGTCATTGGCATCATTCAAAGGAATTTCTCCCACAGCATTATAAAGTACATTCACAGCAAAACCCGTTGGAGTCAAAATATTCAAACCGGCAGTCCACTTGTATTTTGGAGTTCCAGTGAGTTGGTTTCCCGAAAAATCCTGTTCCTCATCTATAAATTCTTCAAACTTAAAATGATTGATATTTCCCGAAACAAAAGGGTTGATTTGAATTCCTGATGAAGTGTAATAGTTGTAATGAACCAAAAATTCAACTCCGGAATGCGAACTTTCTCCTGCATTGATACCTACATATTGATCTTCTGCCACTCGTCTGGCGACCAATAAATTTTTAATTTGTGTTGAGAATACATTCACTTCAGTGTAAAGTGCATTTGCAAACCAATTCAACTTTATACCTGCTTCATAATTGGTTCCTTTTTCGGGTAATAGACTGGTGTTTATTTGTCCTTCTGGCGTCAATGTTTCTGCTACAGTGGGAACAGAGTAGCCGTTGCTCACCGATGCATATATATTTTTTCCACGGGCTAGTTTATAGGAAACTCCAACTCTGGGTGTCCAGATATTACCAAAGGTGTAGGTTTGTTTTTCAGGATTTTGGGGTTGTTGAAAAACATCCTGTAAAGTATATCTGGTTTCATTGAATGAAACCCCTTTTTCCAATAAAAGTCGCTCTGAAAGTCGGGTTTCCATTTGTAAAAATAAAGTAGTATTGGAGCGCTTTTGTTTTATACTGCTAAACTCATCTCCTTCTACACTTTCGTTTTCCGGAATAGATTGGTATAAATTTTCAAAGAGTGAAAATGAGTAATTTTCAGTTAAATATTCACTTCCTAAACTCGCTTCAAATGGAAACGAAAACAATTGGTTTTTATAATTAATTTTCACTCTAAAACCCATCCCTGATGATGTGTCATCCAGTATATCAAAGGGTCGGGGCTCATAAGCATCTTTGTAATTTAAAAATACGCTCGATTTAATGTTCCAGCTTTCTGAAACCCGAAAGGTATGTGCCACCCCCAACAACAATTTATCATAAGACTCATAGCCTTGTGCTTCGGCCCAGTTTGTTGCCGCATTTTCAGGCTGATTGGTAAAGTCTTCAAAGTTCAACGAACTTGCTATAAAAGCTTTTAAGCGTGTAAAAACTCCCAAATAAGTCAAACTGTGTTTCGACCCAAAGTTATAGTTTGCCTGAATGTGAAATGATTTTCGATTGTACCCACTATTTTCTCTAAACCCGTCTGTTTTAAGATTGCTGTAATTGGTAAAAATGCTCCCATCGCTCAACCCAATTCCGGCTGAGTAGCTTTGTTTGATCAATTCGAAACTACCCGCAGTTAATCTTGCCTTTGCAGAGGAAGTTGTATCAGAAACTGATTTTCCAAACAGTGTAATCACTCCTCCCAGACCTGAACCATAGGTGGTAGCATTAGGACCTTTAATTATTTCAACTTTTCCAAGGGTTTCCAGATCAATGTCTTCAATGACTGTTTCGCCTTCAGCATTGCTCAGGGGTATTTCTTCAAAATAGGCTTTTACTCTGTTAGTGCTGTACTGTGAGCGTGATCCTATTCCTCTAATGGTAATGCGGTTGGTATTTAAAGCCCCTTGCTCCATCAAAACCCCGGGAGTTTTATTGAGTAGTGAAGTTAATAGGACTCCATCGGTTTGTTGAAGCTCTTTTTCAGTGAGCACAGAAACTGCCATCGTCGTTTCCTGAAGCTCCTTTTTGATGAGGGTACTCAATACAATTACTTCAGAAAGTGAAGTGGTGTCTTGTGGAGTTTGAGAAATGCACACAATTGGAAAACAGAGCAAAAGAAGTGTTTTCACTTTTAAATAAAGTTTATAAAAATATTGAGTCATTTGTGATTTTTAGTGCGCCAAATATATCAGGATTGAAAGTATAAAAAAACCCCGATATAACTATCGGGGTTTTTTAGAAAGAAAGGTTAAAATTATTTTTTAACAACTTTTTGAGTCAAGGTACCTTCGTTGGTTTCTACAGTCAATAGATAAACACCTCTGCTTAAATTTGAAACATCTATAGAACCATTTGAGTAAGTTACTCCTGTGTTTTTTCCTAAAATGTCGTGTAATGTTACACCTGTTACTTGGATATAAGATGGAACTTTTACGTTTAATACATCATCTGCAGGTGTTGGATAAACTGCAATATACTCAGAAAGGTTATCTCCAATTGAAAGAGGTACTTCTTCTCCAATAATGTTCATTACATAAGAATCAGGAAATCCACCTACATCAGCAGGAGTTGTTGGAAAATTAATTCCACAATCTGCAGATTGAAGGTAACAAGGTGCGTTTTCACCAGCTGTGTTATACCCTGGGAAAAATCTAACATCAGTAGCAGCACCACCATCAGGTGAGTTTACTTCAAATGCAATGATAGACCCTGCAGGAATTGTTGCAGATAAAGACTCTGTCACTACAGATAAATCGTTCGCAGGATCTGAATTATGAGTTGTAGAAGCAATCAATTCATACTCAGTAGCAAGAAATAAGTCCTCACTATCAACAACATATATATTTAAAGTCAACACATTATTAGCATCTGCTGTTCCTTGACCCCATTGAACTTCAGAAATTTCAAAATCCCCGGATACACCAAAATCTGCAAGATCATAAGATCTCCAAAAGGAATTGTTTCTGTATTCAAAGCTTACATTATCCCAGCAAGCAACACCGCCATCTGTAACGTTTTCAGGGTCAATAGATTGAGTTAGGGTAATTTGTGCGTCAGCAGCAAAACTAAAAAGTACAGCTACTAAAAAAAGAGTAATTTTTTTCATAATTTTAAGTTTTATTTAAATTAGTATGGAAACAAATATATACTTTTAAATTTATAACCTGAAAACCTCTTAAGATTAATTTATGTTAAAAAAAGTTTGTTTCCTCTTGTTTTCTTTGCTCATTGGCTGTAATGAATCTAAAACAATTCCTGAAAACACCGTTGTTTTTAATGACAACAAAACCCTACCATATCAAGAGATAATTTCTTTTTATATTCAACTGGCTGACAGCAGTCCTGCTATCAGTATGCAGGAAGTGGGGTCCACAGATGCGGGGCTTCCTTTACATATGATTATTTACAATGACGACTCAAATTTTAAGTTTGATGAATTAACTGGAGAAAAAGCAGTAGTACTCATCAACAATGGGATTCATCCCGGCGAGCCCGACGGTATAGATGCATCAATGAAACTGTTTTCAGACTTGGCTTCAAGCACTATCACACCGCCAAAGAACACAATCATTGTTTGCATTCCGGTGTACAATATTGGAGGCGCTTTAAACCGAAACAGTACTTCCAGAGCCAACCAAAATGGGCCGGAGGAATATGGCTTTCGCGGGAACGCACGCAACTATGACCTTAACCGGGATTTTATTAAAAGTGATTCCAAAAACGCACGGGCTTTTGCAGCGTTGTATCACAAAATCAATCCGGATGTATTCATCGATACCCACGTGAGCAATGGCGCCGACTATCAATACACACTCACGCACTTATTCACTCAACACAATAAACTGGGTGGTGAGTTAGGTAACTACCTGCATCAAACATTTATCCCGGAATTTGAACAAAACTTAAAAAATAAATCGTGGGATATTATTCCTTATGTTAATGTATTCAACCGCCCGCCCGATGCCGGTTTTACACAGTTTTTTGACAGCCCCAGATATTCCACGGGATATACCACCTTATTCAATACATTAGGGATGATGATTGAAACACATATGCTGAAACCTTATAAAAACAGAGTGGAAGGTACTTATGAGATTCTCAAAACAATGCTGAAACTAACCGATGAAAATTATAAAGAAATTAAAGAATTAAGAGCTGAAGCCAATGAACGATTTAAGTCCGGTACAAAATATCCCTTGCAGTGGGCAATAGACAGCACGCAGTTAACCAAACTCGATTTTAAAGGGTATGAAGCGGTTTACAAAAAAAGTAAAGTTACAGGCAATGAGCGGCTGTTTTACAATCGAGAAAAACCGTTTACCAAACAAGTGGATTACTACAATTATTTTAAACCCACTGTGGAAGTGAACATTCCCAAGGCCTATATCATACCGAAGGGTTGGTGGCATGTCATTGATTTATTAAAAATCAACCAAATTGAAATGCTCCCCATTCAACAAGACACACTTATCACCACTGAAAAATACAGAATTGAAGATTACAAAACCCGGAATACACCGTATGAAGGGCATTATCTTCATTATGAAACCCGTGTTTCAAAAACAACACAAAAAACCACTGTACCCAAAGGTGATTTTCTAGTTTATACCAATCAAGCCGGGCTGCGTTACCTTCTGGAAACACTTGAACCACAAGCCACCGATTCCTTTTTTAACTGGAATTTTTTTGATACTATTTTACAGCAAAAAGAAGGATTTTCACCTTATGTTTTTGAAGAAGTGGCTTTAGCACTTTTAAACGATAAGAAACAATTAAAACAAGAGTTTGAAGCAAAAAAAGACGATGATGAAAGCTTCAGAAACAATTGGTATTCAAAATTAAATTGGCTGTATAAAAGATCTGAACACTATGAAGAAGCACATTTAAATTACCCTATTTTAAGGGTTTTAGATTAATCTCCTGAAAAAATAGCTCTCTGATGTTTGCATAAGACTTGTGCAAGGCTTTAGAAGTTTTTTTGGGATTTTTCCAGGCTACTTTTTTTATACCTTCGCTTTTTTGGGGTTTTAATGTACCTTTAAAATTGGTTTTCATTTCAAACCAATAGGTTTCTTTCAGTTTTAATTTGCCGTTTCGTTTAAAAAAATGATAGGTAATTTGAAGTGGCTTTACAATTTCCAGGTCTTCAACTCCGGTTTCCTCTTCGGTTTCTCTTATGGCCGCCTCTTCAATGGTTTCCTTGTTTTCAACACGCCCTTTGGGTAAATCCCACTTGCCGTTTCGTTTGATAAACAAAATCTCCTCCTGTTCATTTTTCACAAGCCCTCCTGCTGCAACCACTACCGGTATTTTCTTTTTAAACTTTTGAAGAATCAATTCGCCATTAGGATAAAAAAGATATACCTGAGGCCATTTGTTTTTTGCAACTTTCTTTACAATTGTCTCCAAATCAGCTTCCTTAAGCGGAATGCACTTGGAATCTTTTTGATAAACCATCTCACTGGTGAGATAAATAGGTCTATCATTCACAAAAACTTTATACATTTGCAGTATGATTTTGAATAAAGAAACGGCACAAAAAACAGCCGACTTACTATTGCAAATTAATGCAATTAAATTACAACCACAAAACCCTTTTTTATGGGCATCAGGTTGGAAGTCTCCCATCTATTGTGACAACAGGATAATTTTATCGCATCCTCCCATTAGAAATTATGTGAGAGAGCAAATTGCACGGCAAATTGAAGAGCTGTATGGAAAGCCCGATGTGATAGCAGGAGTTGCTACCGGCGCCATTGGAATTGGGATGCTCGTTGCAGATTATTTAAACCTGCCGTTTGTATATGTGCGCCCCGAACCAAAAGGCCACGGACGACAAAATCAGATTGAAGGGCAGGTGTCAAAACATCAAAGTGTCGTAGTTGTGGAAGACCTGATAAGCACCGGAAAAAGCAGTTTAAATGCAGTAAAAGCCTTAAAAGAGGCTGAGTTGCGTATCAAAGGAATGGTGGCGATTTTTACCTATGGTTTTGATATTGCTGAAGCAAATTTTAAAAAGGAAAAAATAACTTTACATACCTTAAGCGATTATACCAGCTTACTTTCAGAAGCTGAAAAATTAAATTATATTTCTACCAAAGAACTTCAAACACTTCAAGACTGGAAATCAAATCCGGCTGAATGGAAAAAATAAAAAACCTATGAACCTGGAAAGCAATCAAGTGACCGTAAATAAATCTGCTACTGAACTGGTAGCCTTTTTAAGTGATGTAAAAAACTTTGAACAGCTAATGCCTGACAACATTAGTAAATTTGAAGTGATTAGGGAAAATGCATTTGTTTTTGCCCTCAAAGGCATGCCTGAAATTGCGCTGGAAATCAAAGAATCTTTGCCTCCAAATAAAGTTGTTTTAGGCGCTATTAGTGATAAACTTCCGTTTACACTTACAGCAGCTATCGATGAGGTAAATGAGCAAACTTCTAATACTCAGTTGCACTTTGAGGGAGAGTTTAACGCGATGATGGCCATGATGGTCAAAGGACCCATCTCAAAATTTTTGGAAACCCTGAGCAGTAATCTGGCAAAATTATAATCCGTTAAGTAGTTTAATTTCCTTTAAATCAAATTCTTTTTCACCAAGTTCAGTGGCTACCTGAAGTTTACCTGAATTTGAAACACCTGTTATCAAACCATTAAATTCATTTCCTGCAGGATCTTTGAAAACACTTAGCACACCTTTTCGATAAAGACAATTGAGATATTCACGCTTGATAACTGAATATGGCTGACTGTTTAACTTAAAAAATTGTTCGTTGATTTCATATACAATTTCCAAAGCAAATGTATCAATATCAATATGTTTACCAGTCAACATTTTTATTGAAGCTGCTTGCGGTAAATCTGGCATCTCTGTTTCATTCAAATTCAAACCAACACCAATAATTATCGCTTTTATCTGATCTTTTTTTAAAACAGGTTCCAAAAGCAAGCCACACACTTTTTTATTTGCTGACAGAATGTCGTTTGGCCATTTAATTTTTATATCGGGTAAATTGTAGAATGAGAGTACATTTTTTATGGCAATTGAAACCAGCATAGAAAGACAAAACCGGTTTTCAACATGAAATCCCTCAAGCCTCTTAAGTGCGCTCATCGTTAAGCTTTTCCCCTCTTGTGAATGCCATTCTGTACCCATTTGCCCGCGACCTTGAGTTTGCTTTTCAGCAACAACGGCAAGCTCATTTAGGGATTGGTCATTCCTGAGCAACTCTTTTAGGTAAGTGTTTGTCGAGGTAATGGCACTGATTTTGTTTATATTCATAAAAAATAATCTAAAAATTGCGTTAATCTTGTAAAGCAACAAGCTTCAGGAAACCAAAAAAGTAATAACTTTGCAAAAATAGTTGTTTTAATGACCAAAAAAGAAAACGAAGCAGATCAATTAATTACACAAATAATTCAAGGTATTGAAGATGTTAAAGGTCAGGATATAGAAATTCTTGATTTAAGAGCAATCGAAAACACTGTTTGCGACTACTTCATCATATGCAATGGTACCTCAAACACCCAGGTAAATGCCATTGTAAATTCCATCGAAAAATCAGTAAGCAAAAATTTAAAAGAAAAAGCCTGGCATATTGAAGGCTCAGACAATGCTGAATGGGTATTAATGGACTATGTAAACATAGTGGTGCATGTATTCCAAAAACACATCAGAGAGTTTTATGACATTGAAAGCCTTTGGGGCGACGCTAAAACAGTGAAAATCGAAACAAGTTATTAAAAAAATTGCAACATATTAATGGCAAACAATACAGACAATTCCGAAAAGAAACCACAGGACGAAGGCAATAAAAATAAAGACCTAAAACCAAAATTCAGTCCCTATTGGATTTATGCAATGATCATTTTTGCATTTATCGCAATCAATTATTTTGGAAGTGGCGGCTGGTCTGATCCGGCAAAAACCACTCCTGCCGAATTTCAAGAATTCCTGAAAGATGGTGATGTTGAACGTGTTGTTATTGTCAACAAAAATAAAGCACGTGTTTTTTTAACTGAAGAAGGCAAAGCCAAAGAGGTACATATCAGAAAAGTTGGAAATCAACCTCTTACTTCCAATACCCCTGCTTATCAATTTGAGTTTGGTGACCTTCAGAATTTTGAAAATGAGTTAAGAAAAACCAAAGAAGAACACAACCTGACAACCACTGTTGTGTATGACACCGAGTCTAACATGTGGGGTGATATTTTAATCACACTACTCCCCTTTGCAATCATTATTGCTATTTGGATATTCATTATGCGCAGAATGTCAAGCGGCGCAGGAGGAGGCCCAGGTGGGCAAATATTCAACATCGGAAAGTCCAAAGCACGGCTGTTTGACCAAAATACTGATGTAAAAGTTTCTTTTAAAGATGTTGCCGGACTTGAAGGTGCTAAAGAAGAAATACAGGAAATAGTTGACTTCCTTAAAACACCTGAAAAATACACTGCCCTGGGTGGTAAAATACCCAAAGGCGCTTTACTTGTAGGACCTCCGGGAACCGGTAAAACCTTGCTGGCAAAAGCAGTGGCCGGAGAAGCCAAAGTGCCGTTCTTTTCTCTTTCAGGATCAGACTTTGTTGAAATGTTTGTGGGTGTAGGTGCTTCACGAGTAAGAGATCTTTTTAAACAAGCCAAAGAAAAATCACCCTCCATAATTTTTATTGATGAAATAGATGCCATTGGTCGTGCCAGAGGAAAAAGTAATTTTTCAGGTTCTAACGACGAACGCGAAAATACACTCAACCAATTGTTGACAGAGATGGATGGCTTTGGTTCAAACGCCAACGTGATTGTGCTCGCTGCTACAAACCGCGCCGATGTTTTGGATAAAGCATTGATGCGTGCAGGTCGTTTTGACCGTCAGATCTATGTGGATTTACCTGACTTAAGAGAACGAAGAGAAATTTTTGAAGTCCATTTAAGACCTATCAAAAAAGAAGAAAATTTAGACCTTGAATTTCTGGCCAAACAAACCCCCGGATTTTCAGGAGCAGATATTGCAAATGTCTGTAATGAAGCAGCGTTAATTGCAGCCCGAAAAGGAAATAAAGCAGTGGGTAAACAAGACTTCCTCGATGCCGTTGACCGAATTATCGGTGGTCTTGAAAAGAAAAATAAAATCATCACCCCTGAAGAGAAAAAAGCCATTGCTTTTCATGAAGCCGGCCATGCAACCGTTAGCTGGATGCTGGAACACGCAGCCCCTTTGGTTAAAGTTACCATTGTGCCCAGAGGACAATCGCTGGGAGCTGCCTGGTATTTACCTGAGGAACGCCTCATTGTAAGACCCGAACAAATGCTGGATGAAATGTGTGCTACCTTGGGGGGAAGAGCCGCAGAAAAAGTCATTTTTGATAAAATTTCAACAGGAGCTTTGAGTGATCTTGAAAAAGTAACCAAGCAAGCCCGCGCCATGGTAACTGTTTATGGTTTGAATGATAAAATTGGTAACCTGACCTATTATGATTCCTCCGGTCAATCTGAATACAATTTCACTAAACCCTACAGTGAAAAAACTGCTGAAAGCATTGATAAAGAAATTTCAAATCTCATTGAATCTCAATACAAAAGAGCGATTGACCTACTTGAAAAACACAAAGACAAGTTAATCGAACTTGCCAATGTATTGCTTGAAAAAGAAGTCATTTTTAAGGATAACCTGGAAACAATATTTGGCAAAAGAGATTTTGACGATAGAGATGTTGTTTTAGACAAAATTGATCAGCCGGAAGAATAAGTGACATTGCCTTTCATTTAAATCAAAACTTAATTCGCTTTTGGATTAAGTTTTTTTTATATTTGGTGCCAAGCTGAAAAAACACCTCAAACAAGTTATTAATGAGTTTGTTTAAAAAACTATTTAAAAAAGCTAAAGACAAAGAATCCCCAAAAGAAGAAAGAAGTAAATATTTACCGGAAGTACCGCTACCTACTGACGAAAAATTCACCTACAACTTCAGAAAAAACGGAGGGAAATTTCTCTATTGCGAAAACATGGAGGAACTTGACGAAGCGTTTGACAATATTCTTTTGGAAAACGATTGGTATGAGAAAGATGTTTATTGCACCAATCAAAACCTAAAGTCAAAATTTAATTCCTACAACTTAAAATTTGTCGAAAAAAACAGTGCTACTTTTTTCTTTTCACAATGTGAATCACTGGTTGCAGATGTTGGGGCCATTTTAATTTCTTCTAACCAAATCAAAGAAAAAAAATTAAAAGAGCTGCCTGATAATTTTATCATCTTTGCAACAACAAGTCAGTTGGTTGACACCATTGGAGAGGGGCTGCGAAAAATCAAAAACTCCAATAAAAAAAGTATCCCCACAAATATTACTACCATTAAAAACTTCGAAAGCAAAAAAGAAAATGATTTTATGACCTACGGAAGTAGCTCAAAAAACTTATATTTGCTCCTTCTGGAAGACTTATAATATGAAGGAACTTTTTGTTAGAGCATTGTCTGGGGCTATCTATGTTTTTATTCTTCTAGGTTCTATTTTTCTCTCTGAACTTTCTTTTTTTATCCTCTTTTCGATATTAGGCATCATTTGTTTGAATGAGTTTTTAAAACTTATTCACTTAAAATCCATCGTTCTTTATGGAGTCCTTTTGTTGTTTATAGCCTTATTTTCTGTAGTTCAATTTGATTTATATGCGACAAAACTGCTTCTAATTCTCACCGGTTTTATCAATTTATTTTTATTGAAAGATTTGCTTTGGGTTAACATGATTCCAATGTACCAAAAGAAAAAATATGCTGTAACTATCCTTTATCTTATTTGTGGTTTCGTTTTCATTACACTCATCCCTTTTTATAATAATGTATATTCACCCCATTTGATAGCATCGGTTTTTATACTTATTTGGGCCAATGATATTTTTGCCTTTTTAATTGGAAAGTATTTTGGAAAAAGAAAGCTTTTTGAGCGCATTTCACCAAAAAAAACCATCGCCGGTTTTGTGGGCGGGATGATTGCCTGCATAGTGGCAAGCTTTTTTATTTTTAAATATCTGGCTATCTTTAGCCCGATCTTTTGGATTGGATTGGCCCTGTTGATTAGTTTTTTAGGCCCTGTAGGAGACTTAATCCAGTCAAAATTTAAAAGACAAGCGGGTGTAAAAGACAGTGGGAACCTGATTCCGGGACATGGTGGAGTTTATGACAGGCTCGACAGTATTTTGTATGCAGCCCCATTTATTTATACTTATATCATTTTAACAGATTATGTTTCATAAGGAAGGCCACATATTAATTTTAGCAGCACTGGCAACATTGATTGTACTAGCGCTTTCGTCTCACTTCTTTTTGGAGAATGAACTTCATAAAAAAATACTCGTTAGTGTTTTTATTATCTTTTTCATTCTCATTCTTCAGTTTTTTAGAAATCCAAAAAGGAGTTTTCAACTCAATGACCAAAATGTGCTTTCTCCTGTTGATGGAAAAGTGGTTGTGATTGAAGAGGTGTTTGACAAAGAATATTTCAACGAAAAAAGATTGCAAATATCAGTATTTATGTCACCCATCAATGTGCATGTGACACGATATCCTGTAGGTGGAAAAATTGTTTATTCTAAATACCATCCCGGTAAATATCTGGTTGCCTGGCATCCAAAATCTTCTGAAGAAAATGAACGAACCACTGTTGTGGTCAAGAATTCGGTTTTTGGTGATGTACTGCATAAACAAATTGCAGGGGCGCTCGCAAAACGCATAGTCAACTATGCAGTTGTTGGCGAAAGTGCTGTTCAAGCTGACGATAGTGGTTTTATCAAATTTGGCTCCAGAGTTGATGTCTTACTCCCATTGGATGCCAAAGTGAATGTACAACTCAACCAAAAAGTAAAAGGAGGAATCACAATCCTAGCACAAAAAAATGACAGCTGAAGAACTTGATAAAGCATTTTTGGAGTCTGTGGAAAGAGTCAACAACCACACAGACCCATTTCCGGCTGACTTACTGTTGCGATTATACGCCTATTACAAGAGAGCTAACGATAACAAGGACGACCCAAACAGTAAAAAACCACTCATCAATGCTTTTAAAGCCAACGCGCTTTTTCAAAACAAAGACCTGACACCCGAAGAAGCAAAAAAAGCCTATATAGATGCAGTAAACACCTATTTTCTCTATAGAAAATAAAATTACTTTTTCTTAAATTTTAACGGAAGGTAAACTACTTTTTTGGTTTCAAAAAAAGGTTCTTCAAAAAAATCTGTCAATAAAAACTCCTTAGCTTTAGAATACTCTTTCAACTCTTCAGTTAAGTCACCACCTTTTAAGTATAAAATGCCATTTTGAAGGTTGTGGATGCTTTTTTTGGCAATTTTACCTTCCACCCAATGCACAAAAGTGGGCATTGCCGCTACAGCACGACTTACGATGAAATCATAAGATCCCTGAACATTTTCCACCCTGTCGTTAGTGGTTTTTACATTTTGTATTCCTAAACCTTCCACCACCTGATTAACTACTTTGATTTTTTTTCCGATTGAATCTACCAGATAAAAATTGGTTTCCGGAAATAATATTGCCAAAGGAATTCCGGGAAAACCACCCCCTGTGCCAACATCTAAAATTTGAGCATTGGGCTTAAAATCCTGCACTTTGGCAATGGCCAGTGAATGCAACACATGCCGAAGATAAAGTTCATCAATATCTTTCCTGGAGACTACATTTATTTTCAAATTCCAATCGTGGTACAACTCTTGCAGCATAGTAAAGTGAACACGTTGCTCTTGGGTAATCTCCGGGAAATACTTAGTAATCAGATTCATAAACAATTTTAAGTGAGCAAAATTAATCAATTAAGATTTAATTTTTTGCCAATCCTAGAAGGAAGACTTGAATTTATAATTATATTTGTCAATATTAAAATTGCGTGTAAAACGTTATTACCAAAAAATACACAATGAATACAACCACAATTCGCTTCTCGAGAAAAGATCCTGCCAATTTTTTTAGAACTTTGAACGCTCGGGTCAACGATTATTTCAAAGAAAAAAATATAAAGAAAACGGGCAACTGGAAACTCCACTTGAAAACAATTGCCATGTTTGCAATTTTTTTAACACCTTATTTCTTATTACTTACCCTAAATATGCCCGGATGGGCTCAACTCTTGCTCACCATCGTGATGGGAGTGGGAATGGCCGGTGTGGGTATGAATGTTATGCACGATGGCAATCATGGGTCCTATTCTTCCAAAAAATGGGTCAATAAATTTATGGGGAGCACCATATACATCCTTGCAGGAAATGTTTACAACTGGCAGGTGCAACACAATGTATTGCATCATACCTATACTAACATACACGGGCACGATGAAGACATGGAAGCCGGACGCATTATGCGTTTCAGTAAACACTCTGAATGGAAACGTTTTCACAAATACCAGCATTTGTATTCTGTATTATTATACGGCCTTTTAACGTTCAACTGGGCTTTAACTACAGACTTCAAACAAACCCGAAATTATCTGAAAAGAAAACTTTCATATGGTGAGTTTCCTAACCCCGTCAAGCAGTGGAGCATTGTTGTGATTTCAAAAATAATTTATGTCTCAATCTGGATTGTGATCCCAATGCTTATTCTATCTATCGCTTGGTGGAAAGTTTTGATTGGTTTTTTTGTGATGCATTATGTAGCAGGTGTTATCTTAAGTGTTGTTTTTCAATTAGCTCATATGGTAAAGGATGCACAAATGCCGCTTCCCGATGAAACAGGAACCATGAAGAATACCTGGGCCATACACCAATTATACACAACGGTAAATTTTGCCACCAAAAACAAAATAGTAAACTGGTATACAGGTGGCTTAAACCATCAGGTAGAACATCACATTTTTCCAAACATTAGCCACGTGCATTACACCAAGATTTCAAAAATTGTGAAAGAAACTGCCAGAGAGTTTGATTTGCCTTATCACGAATACAAAACAACACGCAATGCCATTTTTTCTCATTTCAGTCACCTGAAGGAAATGGGAATGAAACCAGCTTTAAGTGCATAAACAGTAGAATCAGCTTTTTTTATGGAAAAACATTTATCCGACAGAGTTAACAATATGTCAACCTCGGCCACATTGGCCATGGCTGCAAAAGCAAGGGAGTTAAAAAGCCAGGGGAAAGATATCATAGGGTTGAGCTTAGGTGAACCTGACTTTACTATTCCCGAATTTATTAAAGATGCTGCCATCGAAGCAATTCGAGATGACATTCACGCTTACCCCCCTGTTGATGGTTATGCCGAACTTAAAAATGCAATCATCAAAAAATTTAAAAGAGACAATCATTTAAGTTATGAGCCCTCTCAAATTGTAGTCTCCACCGGAGCAAAACAATCGTTGGCAAACATAACGATGGTGATGCTCAATCCGGGAGATGAAGTGATTTTACCCGCTCCATATTGGGTAAGTTACAGTGATTTGGTAAAACTGGCTGAAGGCGTCCCAGTTGAAATTTCAACTACAATTGAAACCAACTTTAAAATCACCCCTCAACAACTGGAAGCGGCCATAACTCCAAAAACCAAATTGGTGATGTACAGCTCTCCCTGCAATCCCAGTGGTTCTGTTTACAGTAAGGATGAGTTGAGAGCACTGGCAGATGTGTTAAAAAAACACCCAAACATTTATGTCGTTTCCGATGAGATTTATGAGCACATTAATTTTGGAAACGAGCACTTTTCCATGGCTCAATTTGAAGATATGTATGACCGTACCATCGTTGTAAATGGAGTTTCCAAAGCCTTTTCAATGACCGGATGGCGCATTGGTTATATAGGTGCCCCTACATGGATTGCCAAGGCTTGTAATAAAATTCAAGGGCAAATTACCAGTGGCGCCAATGCCATTGCACAAATGGCAACCATTGTTGCGCTGGAAGCCTCTCCAAATGAAATTCAATATATGGTGGAAGCCTTCAAAAACAGAAGAGCTTTAATTCTCGATCTCTTGAGTGAAATACCCGGTATGAAAACCAATACTCCCGAAGGGGCATTTTATGTTTTTCCCGATATTTCCAGCTTTTTTGGAAAGACCATACGCGGTAAAAAAATTGACAATGCAGGAGACTTTTCGTTACTTCTTTTGGAAGAAGCATTGGTAGCTACCGTTACCGGTGAAGCCTTCGGTGACCCCAATTGCATTCGACTATCTTATGCCGCTTCTGAACAAGAAATCAGGGAAGCAATCAAGCGGATTAAAGAAGTGTTAGGTTAAACAATAAAAATTATTATCATTCAGCTTAGTTTTATATAATAAACAAAGAATTCACCTTTTTTTGTAAACTGAACACTCAATACTCTTTTACCTGTTCCTCCAGAAAAAAGGAGTCAATAATATCAGTACCGTAAAAAGCTCTAAACGTCCCACAAGCATCAGGAAAGTGGCCCACCATTTACCAAGTGTGGGTAACATATCATAAGAAAATACCGGCCCTAAACCTCCAAGTGCAGGTCCCACATTACCAAGTGTGGAAGCCGCCCCTCCAAGTGCTGTTTGAAAATCCAGCCCCAGGAACGAAAACACAGCCACGCCTATAATAAAAAGTAAAATGTAAAATATAAAAAAGGCCAGAATATTAAATACAATTGATTGAGGAATAGCTCTTTCATTATACCGAACAGGAAGCACTGCATGCGCGTGGAAAGCTCTTTTAAACTCTAAAATGCCATTTTTGATAGTGATTAAGTGTCTCACAATTTTCATCCCACCCGATGTGGAACCTGCAGAACCTCCCAAAAACATTAACCCAAAGAAAAACATCGTTAAAAAGGGTGTCCACATAGTATAATCGGCCGTAACAAAACCTGTAGTGGTGACTATAGCCAGCACCTGAAACAATGCATGTCTTATAGATGCCTCAAGTTTGCCAAATACTTCAGGATGTGCTATAGATGAAATTGAAAAATCTGCCTGGAAATAAACGATTGATGCGACAATGAACGTAAAAATTAAAATAAAAACACCATACAAGCGAAACTCTTCATCTCGAAATATTTTAGAGAATCTCCCTTTGAAAGCAAAATAACTCAACACAAAATTGGTTCCTGCAAGGAACATAAAAACAATTGTAATGTATTGAATTGCAGGAATATCGTTCCAATGAGCTATGCTGGCATTTTTTGTTGAGAACCCACCGGTGCTTAAAGTTGACATTGAATGATTGATAGCGTCAAAAAGTGACATCCCAGCAAGATTCAGTAAAAGGGTTTGGATCAAGGTATACAAAAAATAAATCAACCAAAGTCTTTTGGCAGTGTCTGTAATTCGCGGGTGTAATTTATCACTGCTTGGCCCCGGAGCCTCTGCTGCAAACAGCTGCATCCCTCCAATTCCCAACAGTGGTAGAATTGCAATAGCTAATACAATAATTCCCATACCACCAATCCAATGTGTCAAACTTCTCCAAAACAAAATACTTTCAGGAAGGCTTTCAATTTCATTCAAAATGGTAGCCCCGGTGGTTGTAAAGCCACTCATGGTTTCAAAAAAAGCATTCGTAAAATTAGGGATGGCACCCGTCATCACATAAGGCAAAGTGCCGCTAAACGCCATAATAAGCCAGCCAAAGGTGACAATAATATACCCGTCTCTTTTCTTGATTTCTTTTTTGTGATTTTTGGTAAGAAGGAAAATCACTGAGCCAACAAACAATGTTAAAACTCCCGCTGAAAATATCCCGGTGGTCACTCCATCCTCAAAATACAAACTCACGGCGGAAGCTGCCAACATAAAAAATCCATTAAACACCAAAAGAACAGCCAAAAAATGACAAATTATCTTAAAGTTGAAACGTCTCGTAAAGCGTGTCATATTAATTAAAATATTTTTCTACTTTACTAATGGCGTGGGGCAAACAGCACACCACTACCCTATCTCCACTTTTAATGACAAAATTGGGAGTCGCTATCAACCCGTTTCCATTGCGAATTACCCCACCTATAATTGCTGACCTGGTAAAGTCAAGTGAACGGATGGTCTTGTCAACAACAAACGAACTTGAGGAAACCACAAATTCCAGTAGCTCGGCATTCATATTGGTGAGTTTGGTCATCGCTACTACTTCCCCTTTTCGGATGTATCTGAAAATATCATTGGCAGCCAATAGTTTTTTATTGATTAACGTATCAATTCCTATGGATTGTGATAATTGAAAATAGTCCATATTCTCTACCAGTGCTATGGTCTTTTTTACACCTTTGGATTTGGCAACAAGGCACGACATTATGTTGGTTTCACTATTTCCGGTGACGGCAATAAAAGCATCCATATCCTGGATAGATTCCTCCTCCAGCAATTCTACATTTCTTCCATCGGTATTAATGACCAGCACATTGGGTAACATATCTGCCAGATCAAAGGCTTTTTGTTTATTGCTTTCTATCAGCTTTACCCTAAAATGATTTCTACATAATTCGCGTGCGGTTTTAAATCCAATCTTACTACCTCCTAAAATCATCACATTTTTAATGTCTTCTCTGATTTTTCCGGTTAATTTATAAACCTCTTCTACACCTTCTAACGTAGTTAAAAAATAAACCTGATCACCTTCTTTATACACTGTGTCCCCTCGTGGTATTAGGGTATATTGCGTCCCAAAACGCTGAATAGCAATAGGTATAAATTCAATTCCGGGATACACCTCAGCGGCCTCTTTCACTGTTTTGCCAACAAACAAAGCCGTTCTGGGAAGTTTGATTCCAAACATTGTGAGCACACCGTCTTCAAATTGATACGTGTTGCTAAAAGCACTCTGATTTAACAAGAGTTCTATTTCGGCAGAAGCCAGAGACTCAGGTGAAATCAATTCGTCAATACCAAAAGTTGAAAATCCAATTTCATCTTTATTCTTGATCCATTCGGTGTTTGAAATACGTGCAATAGTTTTTTTGGCACCCATTTGTTTGGCAATAAAACAAGCAGTGATATTTGTGGTTTCACTGGAAGTAACACCAATCAACATATCCGCACGATCTATATGAGCATCTTTCAGTACTGAAGGAGATGTACAATCACCTTTTAAAACCCTGATATCCAAATGTGTTTCGGCATACGACAAACTGTCTTTCACATTGTCAATCAAAGTGATATCCTGAGATTCATAGGACAGTAATTTTGCTAAGTGAAAACCTACTTCACCGGCCCCTGCAATAATAATTTTCATCGGTATAAAAATTTACAAACCAAGCTATTATTCTTTATGGTTGTTGAAACGAAAAGTATAACAAAGTTACTATAAAAATAAACAAGCACCCTCATTTCATTTAAAATTCTATTATGAAAAAAGCAATGCTAAAATGCTATATTTGCACAAAATATTGATATGAGTGAGAAAGTAAAACCCT
This sequence comes from Planktosalinus lacus, assembly GCF_014640155.1. GTDB lineage: Bacteria > Bacteroidota > Bacteroidia > Flavobacteriales > Flavobacteriaceae > Planktosalinus > Planktosalinus lacus. The sequence continues at coordinate 73,681 of NZ_BMGK01000004.1, forward strand.
ATAAGGAATCTGACCTCAACAAAAAGAAGCAGGTAGAGAAAATGTTTGACACCATTTCAGGTAATTATGATGGTTTAAACAGGGTGATTTCATTGGGAATAGATAGAAAATGGCGAAAGAAAGTCATCAAATTTGTAATGGAAACAAATCCTGAAACAGTTCTCGATATTGCTACCGGAACTGGTGACCTAGCCATCAGTTTTGCTCAATTTGATATCAAAAAAATCGTGGGTTTTGACCTTTCTGAAGGGATGCTTTCAATCGCAAGAAAAAAAGTCATCAAACAAAAACTAACTGATAAAATTGATTTTATTCAAGGAGATTCTGAAGAGATGCCATTTGAAGACAATAGCTTTGATGCAATCACGGTGGCCTTTGGTGTAAGAAATTTTGAAAACCTTGAAAAAGGGCTTTCAGAGATTTTAAGGGTTTTAAAGCCTGGTGGAACATTTGTAGTTTTGGAAACCTCAGTTCCTACTAAAGTTCCTTTCAAACAAGGGTACTTTTTTCACACCAAATATATACTCCCATTAGTAGGAAAACTCTTCTCAAAAGACAAAGTCGCCTATAATTATTTAAGTGAAAGTGCTTCTGTATTTCCTCATGGTGAAAACTTCAACAATATTTTGAGAAAAATTGGGTTTAAAGAAGTGAAAAATAAACCGCAAACCTTTGGGGTTGCAAGTATCTACTTAGCATCAAAATAGATTTATGAAGAATATTTTTTTGATATTGGCATTGCTCTTTTTAGTGGAAACAGCTCAGGCTCAATTATTTTCTAAAGAGCGTCTTGCAAATCTTGAAAACTTTGATAAACGAAGATGGAGTTGGGGATATTTTTTGGGGTTTAACAACTATGACTTCAAATTTGATTATAAAAACGAAACAGGTGACCCAGATATATTTGTGGAAGCCAACGGCGGTTTTAATGTAGGGCTGATTGGTGATTTAAGACTAAACGACTATTTTAACTTAAGACTGGAACCCGGATTATACTATACAGAACGCAATTTAATTTATCCCGGTTTTGAGGAAGAACGTGACTACCTTAGAGAAGTGAAGTCAACTTACATCCATATACCACTATTGCTCAAGGTTTCCACCAAAAGACTTAATAACTTTAAACCTTTTCTTGTAGCGGGCGTTTCTACTTCTTTTGACCTTACCAGTGACGAACAAAACCCAGAAGACAACAGCGTTGGCCGGTTCAGAATGACAACCAATAATTACTATTATGAACTTGGCTTTGGAATTGACTTTTATCTTTTTTACTTCAAATTTACACCATCTATCAGAGGTGTTTTTGCTTTAAACGATGAGCTGATCAGAGACGTGGATCCTAACAGTCCTTATACCGTGAATATAGACAAGCTTTCTTCAAGAGGTGTTTTTATCAACTTCACTTTCCAATAGAACGGTGAAATTCACTCAGCAAAATGGAAGTAGCCATGGCCACATTGAGACTTTCTGTTTCTTTCGAATTACCAAACTGAGGGATGCTTATTTTTTTTGTTAAAAAGGGTTCTAGTTCTACTGAAATGCCTTTACCCTCATTACCCATTAATATGATCGCATCACTGGGAAGTTGTTCCTCATAAACAGATTGACCATCCATAAAAGCTCCATAAACAGGTAAACTGTTTTCATTGGTAAAAAAAGCATCCAGCTCTTTATACACCACATTAACTCTGGCAAGGGAGCCCATCGACGCCTGTAAAACTTTTGGATTGTAACAATCTACCGTATCGCTGGAACAGATAAGTTGTTGAACTCCAAACCAATCACACAAACGAATGATGGTGCCTAAATTCCCCGGATCTCTCACATCATTGAGCGCAACCTGAATACCTTTATTGCTATAACTTTTGGATGCTGAAATTTCAAAAACTGCCAGCGCCGTATTTGGACTTTTCAAGACGCTGATTTTCTTGAGGTCAGTGGGCGAAACTTCGGTCGTTTTACTTTCGGGCAAACCCGAAATTAATGAAGTCGCAAAAAGTGAATGCAACTTCCACCCTGCCTGATAAAACTCCTGAATAACTTTTGTACCTTCGACAAAAAATAATTGATGTTTTATTCTGAATTTTTTTTGCTGTAAAGACGTTATTAACTTTATTTGGCTTTTGCTTACCATGCAAAACTTGTATTTTTGAACACTAATTAATCTACTTTTTGAAAAAGCTATTTGCAAAAATACCATTATTTCTGCTAACCCTCATCATACTGAGCTCTTGCGATGCCGTTAAAAAAGTTAGCGAAAATGATTTTTTACTCACTAAAAATACCATTTTAATTGACGACCAAGAGAGTTCAGATGCCGGTGCTTACAGTCAGATCATTCAGGAACCCAACTCCCGTCTTTTAACCATCCCCATTGCGTTGCACTTTTACAACTTGGCCAGTGAAAAAACAGATTCTGTTTACTATGCACAGTTATATAAAACCCCACAAAAGAAAAAACGACTCGTCAGCATTTTTTCACAAAAACAAGTGGATGAAATCGTCAACTATAAAGTGGGTTTCAATAACTGGATTAAAAGTAATGGGGAAGCTCCGGTAGTTATTAGAAAGGACCGGGCCGAACGATCAAAAGAACGCATTGAAGAATACTATAAAAGTTTTGGCTGGCTCAATGCCAAAGCAAGTTATGAAATTATTGAAGACACTTTAAAAGAAAAACGGGCTTCTATTATTTATAAAGTGGAAAGGCAACAACCTTATTTTTTAGATTCTATCGTAAAAAAAATAGACTCCCCCATCGTCGACTCCCTTTTTAAATCCACTGAAAGAAAAAGTCTGATTAGATCTGGACAACAATATTCCCGAAATAATTTTGCAGATGAAAGAGACCGTGTCACTGTTCAAATGCGGAATTCAGGCTTGTTTCACTTTAATCAGGAGGCTATCTCATTTATTTCAGACACTGTAAATACAGGACACAAAGCCAACATTGAATACCTCATCAGCGACCGAGCTATTCAATCTGGCGATACAACCCTAAGGGAACCCTTTAAGATTCATAAAGTTCAAAAAATTAAAATCATAACAGATTACAGTTTTGAAAATCGCAATAAAAAATTCCAGGACTCTGTAAATTTTAATGGCTACACTCTCTATAGTTATGACAAAATGAGCTACAGGCCCAAGGCCATAACAGACGCTGTATTTATTGAACCCGGCGGAATTTTTAAAGATACAGACCGCACCCTTACATACAATCATTTAAGTGAACTAAGAGTGTTTAGATATCCAAACATCAGTTATGAAATCGACCCGGCCGACAGTACAGATACTGATTTAATCGCTACCATTTTATTAACTCCACGAAAAAAGTTTGGAGCAAATTTTGATGTGGATGTTTCCACTTCAAATATTCAGGACATAGGAATTGGTTTCAGCACTTCCTTTTTGACCAGAAATGTTTTTAAGGGTGCTGAAACACTTGAAATATCAGTAAGGGGGAGCATCGGTTCCTCTAAAGATGTTGCAGAAAGAGACAGCCGCTTTTTCAACCTTTCAGAAGTGGGGGGCGATGTTAAACTGGGAGTACCCAGAATTTTGTTCCCTTTAAACACTGAAGGCATTATTCCTAAATATATGTCGCCTTACACCAATTTAAGTGTGGGAGCAAGCAGTCAGAGTAATATTGGCCTTGATAAACAAACAACCAATCTAATTTGGAACTACAAATGGAGCCCTTCTCGCATTCACACTTACAGAATGGATCTCGCCAACGTTCAGTACATTAGAAATTTGAATACAGGAAATTACTTCAATGTCTATAAAAATTCCTATGACAGATTGAATGACATTGCACTTGAAAACAGTTCAAACATCAATCCTTTTTACTTTAACCTGGACGACAATAACAACCCCCAATCGCTTATTATACCCGAAGGAGCTGAAGGATTCCTCAATGATTTTAATCAAACTGACTTGCAAGGCCTCACTGAAGAAGACCGACAAACCATTAGAAACATTAACCAACAAAAAGACAGACTCACCGAAAACAACCTTATTTTTGCCTCCAATATTTCCTGGATTAGAGACTCAAGACAATCGGTTTTTGACAACCAGTTTTCGCGCATCAGGTTAAAGCTTGAATTTGCCGGAAATCTATTAGCAGGTGTTTCTTCACTGGCAGGAATAGAGAAAAACAACAATGACAATTATGAAGTTTTCAATGTCACCTTTTCACAATATGTAAAATTTGACGGTGAATATGTGAGATATTGGGAGGTCAACAAACAAACCCAGGTTGCAATGCGTCTTTTTGGCGGCATAGCCATCCCTTACGGAAACTCAAACAGTATTCCCTTTAGCCGAAGTTATTTTGCAGGAGGGCCCAACGACAACAGAGGCTGGTTACCATTTAAATTAGGTCCCGGAGCAAGTGACCGTGGTGATGAGTTTAATGAAGCCAACTTTAAGCTTGCGGCCAATATTGAATACCGTTTTACTATTTTGGGTTCCTTCAAAGGTGCTTTGTTTGTTGATGCTGGAAACATCTGGAATGCACTCGACAATATAACAGACGAAAAATCAACTTTTGAAGAATTTTCAGACCTTAAAAACGTCGCCCTTGGCTCAGGCTTTGGACTGAGGTATGATTTTGGATTTTTTGTGCTCAGAGGAGACCTTGGATTTAAAACCTATAATCCAGCCAGAGAAGAAGGTGATAGATGGTTTAAGGAATACAACTTTAGCAATACAGTATTAAACATCGGCATAAACTACCCTTTTTAAGTTTATATTTTTATACTTTTGTACTTACTAAAATAGTACTCAATCATGGTAAATCACACTATTCAACCCGGTGTTGCAACCGGAAAAGCAGTACAGGAAATCCATCAGTTAGCTAAAGAAAAAGGCTTTGCTCTTCCCGCAGTCAATGTAGTGGGTTCAAATTCCATCAATACCGTTTTGGAAACCGCTGCAGCTTTAAATTCACCTGTAATCATTCAATTTTCAAATGGAGGGGCGCATTTCAATGCAGGAAAAGGACTTTCAAATGAACATCAAAAAGCGGCCATTGCCGGAGGTGTTGCGGGTGCTAAACATATACACGAACTTGCTAAAGCTTATGGCGCTACCGTTATTTTACATACAGACCATTGTGCAAAAAAATTATTGCCGTGGATAGACGGACTACTCGATGCTGGCGAAGTTCATTATAAAAAATATGGTATTCCGCTATACAGTTCTCATATGCTGGACCTTTCGGAAGAGCCCATCGAAGAAAATATTGAAATCTCAAAGCGCTACCTTCAACGGATGAGCAAAATGGGAATGACCCTTGAAATTGAACTGGGTATTACCGGCGGTGAAGAAGACGGCGTGGACAACACAGGTGTTGACTCCTCCAAATTGTATACCCAACCTGAAGAAGTCGCTTTTGCATATGAAGAACTTAAAAAAGTGAGCGATCAGTTTACCATTGCAGCGGCATTTGGAAACGTTCACGGTGTTTATAAACCCGGAAACGTAAAACTCACTCCGGTCATTCTTAAAAACTCTCAGGAGTATGTTCAGAAAAAATTTGGCACCGGTCACAACCCTATTGATTTTGTGTTTCACGGAGGAAGTGGTTCTTCAGTTGAAGAAATCAGGGAAGCTATTGGTTATGGAGTGATAAAAATGAATATTGACACCGACCTCCAGTTTGCATTTACAGAAGGCATCAGAGACTATATGGTCAATAACCTAGATTACTTAAAAACACAAATTGGAAATCCCGAAGGGGAAGAACTGCCAAATAAAAAATATTATGACCCTAGAAAATGGTTACGTGAAGGCGAAATGACTTTTAAAAAGCGCCTTGAACAGGCATTCAAAGATCTCAACAATATCAACACACTTTAAGCATACAGTATACTAAATTAAAATATCTTATATCTTTAATCTAAAATAATAAATCAATGGCTTGGTTTAAAAGAACAAAAAAAGGGATTCAAACCCCCACTGAGAATAAAAAAGATGTCCCCAAAGGTCTTTGGTATAAATCCCCTACCGGTAAGATTGTAGATGCCGAACAGTTGGCAAAAAACTTTTACGTTAGCCCTGAAGATGGCTATCACGTGCGCATTGGAAGTAAGGAATATTTTGAAATCCTTTTTGACGACAACAATTTCAAAGAGCTCGATAAAAATTTATCTTCAAAAGATCCTTTAAAATTTGAAGACACTAAAAAATATCCTCACAGACTCAAAGAAGCTGAAAAAAAGACCGGTTTAAAAGATGCTGTAAGGACAGCTGTTGGAAAATCTATGGGTGAAGACCTTGTGATTGCCTGTATGGATTTTACATTCATTGGTGGTTCTATGGGCGCCGTGGTGGGTGAAAAAATAACCCGTGCGGCCGACTATGCGCTTAAAAAGAAAATCCCTTTATTAATAATCTCAAAAAGTGGGGGTGCCCGAATGATGGAAGCTGCCTTTTCATTGATGCAGCTGGCAAAAACATCGGCTAAACTGGCACAACTATCTGATGCTAAAGTGCCCTACATATCATTGTGTACAGACCCCACAACCGGAGGAACCACAGCTTCTTTTGCCATGCTGGGAGACATTAATATTTCTGAACCCGGTGCACTCATTGGTTTTGCGGGCCCCAGAGTAGTGAGGGATACTACCGGAAAAGAACTCCCTGACGGATTTCAAACAGCAGAATTTTTGCTTGAGCACGGTTTCCTGGACTTTATCTCACACAGAAAAGATTTAAAAAAGAATATCAATAAATACATAGACTTGTTATTAAACAGGCCACTGAGGGTTCCGGCTTAATTAAAAAATAGTGACTAAAGAGTAAAATAATAAATTTTATTTCACTACTTTTGCACCCTGATTACCAGAGAGGTAATTTTTACATAAAAATCATTTAAATAATATTGGCATGTACCCAACAAAAGAAGACAAAACAAAAATTTTTGAAAAACACGGTAAAGCTAAAACAGATACCGGTTCAGCTGAAGGACAAATCGCCTTATTTACAGCGCGAATTGAACATTTATCACAACACCTTAAAAGGAACATTCACGATTACAATACTGAGCGTTCATTGGTAAAACTGGTAGGTAAAAGAAGGTCTCTGTTAGATTATCTTATGAAAAAAGATATTGTTAGATACCGTGCTATCGTAAAAGAATTAGGATTAAGAAAATAATTTTAAATGGGGCTTTTTGCCCCATTTTTTTATAATACCTGCCTCAGGCAGTTTCTGAAAAAGCTACTCTTTTAGTTTTTCATTGGTCAACACTACTACACAACACAACGACCATTGTTTAACCAAACAGGCAATACTGCTTGTTTATTATTAATTTATTATGATACCAAAAGTTTACAAAGAGGTCATTGACCTTGGTGACGGTAGAGAAATTTCTATCGAAACCGGAAAATTAGCAAAACAAGCCCACGGGTCTGTTGTTGTACAAATGGGAAAAGCCATGTTGCTGTGTACCGTTGTTTCATCCTACAAGGAGAGCACAATGGATTTCTTTCCATTAACTGTTGATTACCGTGAAAAATTTGCGGCTGCCGGACGTTATCCCGGTGGTTTCTTCAAAAGAGAAGCACGCCCAAGTGATGGTGAAGTACTAACTATGAGAATAGTAGACCGCGTTTTACGCCCTTTATTCCCTTCAGATTATAAAACCGAAACGCAGGTAATGATTCAATTGATGTCTCATGACGATGATGTTATGCCTGATGCACTTGCCGGTTTGGCAGCATCAGCCGCAATTCAGTTGTCTGACATCCCATTTGAATGTGCCATTTCTGAAGCCCGTGTGGGTAGAATCAATGGAGAGTTTGTTTTAAACCCCAGCCGCAGCCAGTTACTGGAGTCTGATCTTGATATGATTATAGGCGCTTCTGCAGATTCTGTAATGATGGTGGAAGGTGAGATGAAAGAAATTTCAGAAGAGGAAATGGCTGATGCTATCAAGTTTGCACACGAAGCTATTAAAGAACAATGTGCTGCTCAATTGCGTTTAGCAGAAGCATTCGGTAAAAAACCGGTGCGTGAATATGAGCCAGCAAAAAGCGATGAATCAATTGCAGCCAAAGTGCGCGAAGCAGCGTATCAAAAAATATATGATATTGCTAAAGGTGGTCACAGCAAAAGAGAGCGCGGCGAAGCTTTTTCAGCGGTAAAAGACGAAGTAATGGCTTTATTTACTGAAGAAGAACTTGAGGAAAATGAAGCGTTGATCAAAACCTATTTCAACAAAATCGAAAAAGAAGCAGTAAGAGAATTGACCCTAGCTGAAGGATTGCGTCTTGACGGAAGAAAAACTACAGATATCCGCCCCATTTGGTGTGAGATTGACTATTTGCCTTCTGTTCACGGTTCTGCAATTTTCACTCGTGGGGAAACTCAGGCATTGGCAACCGTAACTTTGGGAACCTCCAGAGAGTCAAATATGATTGACATGCCAACGCATCAAGGTGAAGAAAGTTTTTATTTACACTATAATTTCCCACCATTTTGTACCGGTGAAGCTTACCCAATTAGGGGAACTTCACGTCGTGAAATTGGTCACGGAAACCTTGCACAACGCGCCTTGAAAGGAATGATTCCTGATGAGTGTCCATATACTGTGAGAATTGTTTCTGAAGTTTTGGAATCAAACGGTTCATCTTCAATGGCAACAGTATGTGCAGGAACGATGGCTTTAATGGATGCAGGTATCCAAATGAAAAAGCCGGTCTCGGGTATCGCAATGGGATTGATTTCTGACGGCGACCGTTTTGCGGTACTTTCAGACATTCTTGGTGATGAAGATCATCTGGGTGACATGGACTTTAAAGTAACCGGAACAGCAGACGGTATCACCGCCTGTCAAATGGATATCAAAGTAAAAGGAATGCCTTATGAAATTTTGATTAAAGCATTGAAGCAAGCCCGTGAAGGCCGTTTGCACATTCTTGAGAAATTGACTGAAACCATTGCTGAGCCAAATGCTGATGTGAAACCACACGCTCCAAAAATCATCACCAGAATAATTCCTAATGAGTTCATAGGTGCCTTGATCGGACCCGGTGGTAAAGTGATTCAGGAGCTTCAAAAAGCTTCAGGAACCACGATTGTTATTAACGAAGATCCTGTTACTGAAGAGGGAATTGTTGAAATTTTAGGTACAGACCCTGAAGGAATTGATATGGTTCTTACTAAAATTGACTCATTGATGTTCAAGCCGGAAGTAGGCGGTACTTATAAAGTAAAAGTGATCAAAATGCTTGACTTTGGTGCTGTGGTAGAATATCTTGACGCTCCCGGAAATGAAGTATTGTTGCACGTTTCAGAATTGGCGTGGGAACGCACCGAAAATGTTTCAGACGTTGTGAATATGGGTGACGAATTTGAAGTGAAATACTTTGGAGTAGACCCAAGAACACGTAAGGAAAAAGTTTCGCGCAAAGCCTTGTTACCAAAACCTGAAGGCTATACCGAAAGACCTCCACGTGATCGTAACGATAGAAATGACCGTGGAAGAGATTCCAGAGGAAGAAATGACAGAGACAGAAAACCGAGAAGGGACTAATTCATTGTCAGAAAATAGCATCCAAAACACCTCTAAATTTTAGGGGTGTTTTTTTTTGATCTGTACGCAACCTTTTTAAAAAGTCAAGACTATTAAGGAAAGAAGTCTTTTGAAAATTTAATTGTTTTATTATGAAAAATTATAGAAAGCTAATAGTCTTATTATTGATTTTCCCTTTTTTGGCATGTGAAAATGAGCCTGTTGGTGAAATTGGTTATACTACAGATTATATATTAGTAGATTCAGAATTATACCACCTTATGAAACGAGTCGCAGAACCGGAATCTGGTGAAGGCATTTCTTGTATTCAATTCAACTATTCATTTCCCATCTTTGTTTTTGACGGCAACCAGGAATTCCTTCGGGTTGAAGGTGTCAACAACAACGAAGAATTCATTTTTCTTCTGGAAAACCTCGAAGAAGACGAGTCCATTAGTTTAAGTTACCCCATGAGCGGTACCACAACCAGTGGTGAATGGATAGAAATCAATACTAACAGTGAGTTAAAAGAAGCCATAGAGAATTGTCTTAAAGAAGAAATAATTAGTAATTGCAACCAAACCCTCTGTGAATTACAATGCGCCTGGGTTATCACTGCTTTCAGCAACACCACCTTTGAAGGAGCCTATTTTAGAAATAATGCTGACGGCACATTCAACCTTTACCATACTACAAATGTTTATTTTGGAACCTGGACCACCTACTTTATTGAAGATCAATTGTACCTAAATATGCATTTCATTGACGACGGTGTCGTAGCTGAGGCTTTTAATTTTGAATGGGAACTGGACTATACTTCAGATGAATTCATGACACTTACTGCAGAAGGTCAAACCCTTTCAATCGGTATAGACTGTGAGCTGCCTTGTTTTGAAGAAAATTATACCCAATGTGAAATAGAAGGAAGTGAAGGAACAGCAAATTTCGCGCTGCAGCAATATGTATTGTGTTTTGGGTATAATTATGGAAATAGTGCCAATCACCCCCTTGAATTTTCATTTTATGAAACTTTGGAGAATGCACAAACCGGTAGTAACCAAATATCCTCAACATCTTATAACAATATTGAAAATCCACAAACTATTTATTTCAAATCTTTGGATATGCAAACAGGCACTACTACAGGTTTTGGCTCTTTTAATATTGAAGCAATTCCTTGTAATTAATTTTTTTTATAAACGATACATTCTACTAAAATGAAAAATATCTTATTTATATTACTTGCTGTTATTTTTACCACAATTTCTTGTTCAAGTGATGATGATGCAATAAATCTATCTGTTGGGGATGAACACCAAGGAGGCATTATTTTTTACCTCGATGAAACCGGGGAGAGTGGATTGATTGCATTTCAACAAGATATTGGAGAGGCTGAATGGGGATGTACGGGAAATGAAGAACCTCTGGCACTGAATGAAGGAATAGGTTTTGGCGAACAAAACACCCTGGCAATTGTAACTTATTGTGATGATGAACATTTTGCGGCAAAGCTTTGTTTTGAGTTAGATATGAACGGGTATGACGATTGGTTTTTACCTTCTATAGATGAATTGGAACTTGTTTACGAACATCGCGATCTTATCGGTAATTTTTCTTCAGACGAAATTGCTGTATATTCGAGTTCTACAGAAGGTTGGCCAAATACTCAACAAGATGGCACCCCCTTTTATCTTAGAACCTTTGTTTTTGATTTTAGTGACACCCCAATTACCGGTGAGAGAAAAATATTTTCAAGTAAAGTAAGTTCACATAAGGTAAGACCTGTTCGATCCTTTTAACATTAAAAAGTCATATATTTTAAACCAGCTTTTAATATAAGAAAGCAGAGGTAAAAGCTAAACTATTTGAATCTAGAAGAATTAATAAAGGCCTGTAAGAAAAACGACAGGAATGCACAAAAAGAACTCTACAATCGATATAAAGCGGTTCTTTATTTGGTGTCTTTAAAATATTGCCGCAATAACCAAGATGCCGAAGACAATCTGCATGACGCCTTCATTTCAATTTTCAATACCATAAAATCATATAAAAACAAAGGTTCTTTTGAAGGTTGGCTAAAACGAATCACTATAAACAAAGCAATTGATAAATACAAAAAAGGGAAATCAACCGTGTCAACTGAAATAAAAGAAGCTCTTTTAGAAGACACCCTAATAGAAGACGAAAAATTGAACATCCCTTTTGAGACCGTTCTAAAATCTATTCAGAAGTTACCCGACCAATACAGACTTGTTTTCAGTCTCTATCAACTTGATGAATACTCACATAAAGAGATTTCAAAAAAACTTTCAATTTCAGAAGGTACATCAAAATCAAATTTGCACAGGGCAAAAGCATTATTAAAGAAAAATATTTTAAAAGCAGGTTTTAAACCATAAACCAATCAAAATGGGACAAAAAGAGGACATAGGAAAGCTAATCAAAAAACAATTTAAAGGTGTTGATGTTTCACCTGAGGATTTGCTTTGGGATAAAATTGATGCTACCCTTCAGAAGAGAAAAAGGAAAAGAAGAGCCCTGCTTTTTTTGTTATTTATAATTGCTGCTATAGGACTTTCCACCTACTATTATACAAATTACAATCCATCTAACGTTGTAAATAATTCCCCAAATAGTGATTTAAAAAATGAATCCAGTCCAACGAATTCGATGACTGAAACTCATAATACTACCAATCAAGTTGGCAATACTACTGATCAGGAAAACATTTCCAATCAAGAAAATTTAGAAAAAGTTAATAGAGATACATTGACTCAGGAAAATGATAAATCTCCTCAAAAAATATTTTCTGAACAGTTTTTAAACAAAGGAAAATCAAAAACAAATAAAAGTAAAAATACAACACAAAATAAAGAAGAATATACTCAAGCATCCAACAAAGAACTTACTGAAACATCAACAACTTCTAAAACTGATAATTCAGATACTATAATTCAAGATACTGTATTAGATACTCTAAATAAAACAAAGAACCTCAAAGAGAACTTTCCTCAGAACACTGCCAGACAAAAAAGAGCGCGCATTCAAAAAGACAGCACTAATAGCAACGAGAAAACAATTGATAACATTGATTCAAAAAAATGGGCGCTTACTATAACCGGGGGTGTTTCTTACCTCAATTCGTTCAATAGAGGGTCAATTATTGATTCACGACTTGACACATACAATCGGGAAGGTACACTTGATTTTTCTTATGGTTTAGCGATTCGTTTTGAGCTTTCAAACAAATTTGCAGTTAGCTATGGAGCAAATAAATCAACGTTCAGTTATGAGACTCAAAACGTTCCGTCTTCAGATGAAATTGAAATAAATAGAATTTTAAGCTATACTGATAGATCCTTTGGAAATACAACTACAAGTGCTGAAGTTTCAAACTTCCTGGATGGAGAAAATCAAACTGACTTATTACATCAAATTGAATATATTGAAATGCCGCTTTTAATGCACTATAAACTTATAGATAAACGATTAGGAATTCACACAATTGGTGGCTTCAGCACTTATTTACTCAATAAAGATCACTTGTATGTTAAAAATGATCAAGGAAAAAGGCTTAAAATTGGTGATTCAAAAAACCTGATTGCAACAAGATTCAGTATTAACCTAGGTGTGGGAGCATATTATACAATCTCTGATAATTTTATGATAGAACTAAACCCTACTTTAAAATACAACTTTACAAAAATCAGCAGCAGGTCAAACGGTGATAATCCTTTTGTCATTGGGGTTTTCACCGGATTGACCTATAAAATATTCTAATCAGTTTAAAATTATTTTGTACTTCCTGTAACATTTTCTGTTCTCTTCACGTATAACTATAAGAACAAGATTATAAAATCACTATTTAAGACTTGTTACAAGATAATCTTTACTGAAAAGACGCTTCCGGAGAAGCAAGGGTTACAACTCTCAGTCGGTAGTAAACAGAGTGAACCCGATCGATCTGAATAAGTAAAAAAAGTATTTTGTAGCAAGTCTTTTTAAACTGTAAACTCCCTACATGAGACAACTAAAAATTACGAAGCAGGTTACTAACAGAGAAACCGCATCCTTAGACAAGTATCTACAAGAAATAGGAAAAGTTGACTTAATCACCGCAGACGAAGAAGTTGAATTAGCACAAAGAATCAAAAAAGGAGACCAACGGGCATTGGAGAAATTGACCAAAGCCAATTTACGATTTGTGGTTTCTGTTGCAAAACAATACCAAAACCAAGGCTTGACCCTTCCTGATTTAATTAACGAAGGTAACTTGGGTCTTATCAAAGCGGCACAACGTTTTGATGAAACACGTGGTTTTAAGTTTATCTCCTATGCTGTTTGGTGGATTCGTCAATCCATTCTACAGGCATTGGCAGAGCAATCAAGAATTGTGCGATTGCCTTTAAATAAAATTGGGTCAATCAACAAAATCAACAAAACTTTTGCCTTTTTAGAGCAATCACATGAACGTCCGCCTTCAGCTGAAGAAATTGCTAAAGAACTGGACATGACCATCAATGACGTAAAAGAGTCGATGAAAAACTCCGGCCGTCACGTATCAATGGATGCACCCCTTGTGGAAGGAGAAGACTCAAACCTCTATGATGTATTGAGAAGTGGTGAATCACCAAATCCTGACAAAAGCCTTTTGCACGAGTCTTTACGCACCGAAATTGAACGTGCACTGGAAACTTTGACACCCCGTGAAGCAGATGTGATTCGTTTGTATTTTGGCCTTGGTGATCAACATCCTATGACACTGGAAGAAATTGGCGAGACTTTTGATTTAACCAGAGAGCGTGTGCGACAAATCAAAGAAAAAGCCATCAGAAGGTTAAAACACACATCGCGAAGTAAAATATTGAAGACATATCTAGGATAATTCCTATATTACGGCAACTAACAGTTATCACTAACTGTTCGTTTTTTGATTGATGAATGAATCCCCGGCTGATTACCGGGGATTTTTCATTATTTCCGCCAAGGCGGAAATCTCGTAAATCTATCTTTCAATATTTGAAACAATTCCCTAATATAAATCCCAAAATCAGAGAAATTTTTTTTTCAATGATATTAATTTCAACTTCATAAGCAAATACTGCTTACATATTTAAACCAATCAACAAACACACTTCCATCGAACTTTAATATCTTTGCAAAAACAATCTTAGTATGAGCATCAAAATAGCCCCTTCCATCCTTGCAGCAGATTTCGCCAACCTTCAACGCGATATTGAACTAGTCAACAAAAGTGAAGCACACTGGTTTCACATTGACATTATGGACGGCGTTTTTGTGCCTAATATTTCATTTGGAATGCCCGTGCTTCAGGCCATAACCAAACACGCAACAAAAACCATCGATGTGCACTTAATGATTGTTGACCCTGACCGCTACATCAAAACATTTGCAGATTTAGGCGCAAACATACTTACCGTGCATTATGAAGCCTGTACACACCTTCACAGAACATTGCAAGCCATTAAATCCGAAGGCATGCAGGCTGGCGTGGCACTGAATCCGCATACCAATGTTTCTTTACTTGAAGACACAATAAAGGACATTGACCTGGTGTGTTTAATGAGTGTAAACCCCGGTTTTGGAGGGCAGAGCTTTATTGAAAATACTTATAAAAAAGTGAGCCAACTCAAGGAAATCATTAATAGAAACGGGGCTTCCACCAAAATTGAAATCGACGGTGGCGTGACTGATAAAAATGCGAAACTACTCGTTGAAGCAGGAGCAGATATATTAGTGGCCGGCAGTTATGTATTTGGCGCTCAAAACCCTACAGAAACTATTGCGGGATTAATAAAATTAACTAATTAAGGGTCAAATATTATAATTCTGAACTTCTTTTAGTAGCTTTATTGTAATTTTCAAGCCAAATGAAAATAGAAGCTACACCCTCATTTGATTCCTGGACATCCTTATTCCTTGTGGCTGTGTTCATGGGAATATTTTTGTTTTTTTCGATACTCCTCTCAAAAAACAAAAGGACCATTCCCATTGCTTTTCTGATTCTGGCTTTTTCTTTAATATTATTTCAATATGTTTTATACTGGACCAATTACATGGTGGTTATCCCTTATTTTAAATTATTACCTCATGTCAGTTATTATTGTGCCGGGCCATTATTATACTTATACTTTTTAAATTTATATAAAAAGGAAGTTTCATTCAATTATGCGATGCACTTTCTACCTGCTTTTTTGGTAATCATAACCTATGTGGCTATTCTTATGAAAAATACCCATTTCCCGGAGGTGAAAATCCCATGGTTTTGGTTTTCAAATAACCCTTGGTTTATTGCTATTCATTTAGGAATATATTTCTTACTGATTTTTAAATTATTCTCTAAAATCCAAAGAACTACTGAGTATGAAAACCTGAGACATCGATGGAGTCTAGTTTTAATTATACTTTTTGGCTTGTTTATCTTGGCCTACGTTTCCTATTATGTGTTGGTTAACTTTTCATTTTTTAATAGTGAATGGGATTATTTAATTTCCATCGTAATGAGTGTGTCCATATATACTATTGGCTTTTTTGTAATTAAACAACCGGAAGTATTTGATGGTGAGTTTTTTACCAAGCTGTTTTTACCAAAGCAAAATACATCTGATTCTTTTGAAGATGCTTTACTAAATGAGATTTACAATAAACTCACCAAACACATGGAAACTGACAAACCCTATATTGATAACGAATTAAGGCTCGTAAACCTTGCGGATTCATTGGGCTTCTCAACACACCTACTCTCAAAAGTGATCAACAGAAAATCAGGGAAAAATTTCAATCAATATGTCAATGAATACAGGCTTAAAGAAGCTAAAGAGTTGCTTTTGAAGAACCCGGAATACAGTATTAAAACTATCTATTTTGAAGTGGGCTTTAACAATAAAGCCACTTTTTATAACGCCTTTAAAAAAGAATTTGAATGTACACCCAGTCAATTTAGAAGCTCACGCTTTTCCTCATAATACTTAAAAAGAGTCTGTTTTTATAATCATAAACCCCTTTACACATTTTGTTTTTGAAATTAGCTTTAGAAATTTTTAAAAACAAAAGATATGAAAACAAAAGCTTTATTTTTTTTAGTAGTACTACTGACCTTAACTTTTGAATTTTCTGCTCAAAACACACATTATATTTATGTGAGTGACGCAGGAGGTTTTACAAGTCAACCCTGGCAAATACTTCGTTATGATCTGGATGGAACCAATCCTCAGGTATATATTTCAAACCAGGATTTTGTAGCAAATGGAGTAGGCTGGCCACAGGATATTCTCTTTCTTGAAGATCAAAATGTGGTTCTTATTTCTTGTTTGGTAGGAAACAAAATCACAAAACACGATGCAGATTCTGGTGCATATATTGACGACTTTGCAACAATACCGGGAGGCCCCACACGTATGAAAATTGGCACAGATGATCTTATTTATGTTTTGCAATGGAGTGCTACCAATAATAAAGTACTTCGTTTTCAGCAAGACGGCACAGCATTGGGTGAATATACTGATGTGGGAGTAGCCAGAAGTATCGGTATGGATTGGGATAATGCAGGCAATATGTATATATCTTCTTATAGTGGCAGTTACGTACAAAAATTTGACACAAATGGGATGTTTATGGAAGAGTTTATAAACACAGAACTAGCAGGCCCCACAAACATTATGTTTGAAGGCAATGGAAATCTTCTTGCATTAAACTGGTCGGGAAATAATGTGAAACGATTTGACGCATCAGGAAATTTTTTAGGAACATTTACCACATCTATTACCCAACCCGAAGGTATTACGGTACACCCGGTTAACGATAATTATCTTATTGGAAATGGCGGAAATGGCAGTGTTGATATGTTTCAATCTGATGGTACTTTTGTTGAAAGTACCATCCCAAGTGGCTCAGGTGGATTAATGCAACCCAATGCCGTAGTAATAAGAGATGCAACGCTTTCAACAGAAAGCTTTATAAAACCCAAGGTTTTTGTTACACCCACTTTTGGTTCAGAGTTTAAGTTGAACACAACTGAAACCCAATTTTTAGATTCTTTAGAGTTGTATAATACACAAGGTGAAAAAGTAGCAAGTTTACCTCTTGATGTTACTATCTGGAATGCTGATCGGCTTTCAGAAGGGCTCTATATTTTAACTGCTACAAAAGGAGATTCTAAATTTTCTCAAAAAATTATAGTACAAAAATAATTTAGCTATAAATAGAAAGAAACCATATCAAGTTGTTATTTGATATGGTTTATTTTTTGTCATATCTTTAAAGCTATGAATCTTCAGGAGGTATTAAATTTATTTTTCAGAATCATTGTATCGTTTCACATACTAAATTTATTCATAAAAGACCAAGAAATATGAAGCTTGTAAAAACCTTCACAGAATACTTCAGTCAAAAAAATATAGTGAATGGGTAGAGATGTGAATTATGATGTAGTCATTATCGGTGCCGGTCCTATAGGGATTGCATGTGCATTGGAATGCAAAAAAAACAATCTCAGGTATCTTGTTCTTGAAAAAGGAACTTTAGTCAACTCGCTCTACAATTACCCGCTGGATATGACCTTCTTCTCTACTTCTGAAAAACTGGAAATAGACAACATTCCTTTTATGAGCGTCAACCCCAAGCCCAAACGCATTGAAGCCCTGGAATATTACCGGCGAGTAGCAACAAATAATGACTTGAACATCAACCTTTTTGAAAAGGTTCTTTCCTCTGAAAAAGAAGGCCCCCTTTTTAAAATCACTTCTGAAAAAGCCACGTATTTTTCCGAAAACCTGATTGTATCTACGGGGTTTTATGACATTCCCAATAAACTGAATGTCCCCGGTGAAGATTTAAAAAAGGTAACTCATTATTATAAAGAAGCACACTATTACACTTTGCAAAAAGTGGTTGTTGTGGGTGCCAGCAATTCTGCCGTGGACGCTGCGCTTGAAATCTGGCGAAAAGGTGGAGATGTAACAATGATTATACGTGGAAAATCTATAGGCGACCGTGTGAAATACTGGGTAAAGCCCGATATTGAAAATCGCATTAAAGAAGGAAGCATCAAAGCCCATTTTGAATCTGAAATTAAAGAAATAACGAAAAATGAAGTCATCATCAACACATCTGAAGGAGATGTTACTATAGAAAATGACTTTGTCATTGCTTTAACCGGCTACCGGCCAAATTTCAAGTTTCTTGAAGATTTGGGCATAAAACTTTCAAACGACGAAAAATCATATCCCACCTATAATAAAAAAAGCATGGAAACCAACGTCAAGGGTCTTTACCTCGCGGGTGTTATTTGCGGCGGAATGGACACCCATTTATGGTTTATTGAAAACTCTGTGATTCACGCAAAACAAATTGTAAAGCATATCCTTTCAAAAAACAAATAATCCCTAAAAATGGTTGAGGCCTTCCAGAATATAGAAATCGGATTGTTGCTGCTATTGTTTGGACTGGGGGTTGTTGCTTTTATTATTTCGACTGTTTCGGGAGGTGGCGGGGCTTTGATTTTGGTACCCGTTTTAAACTGGCTTATTGGAACGCCCTCTACTGCTCCGGTTTTAAATCTCGGAACATTTATTGGCCGGCCGGTAAGGTTAATCCTCTTTTGGAAACATATCAACTGGAAGGTCTTTTGGTATTATGTTCCGGCAGCACTCTGTGGGGCCTGGATTGCCGGATGGATATTCAGCGAACTCAATGTAGACTGGCTAAAGTTTTTTGTGGGGCTGTTTTTAATAAGCACCTTGTTTCAATACCGTTTCGGTAAAAAGAAGCAATCCTTTGTCATGAAATACCGGTATTTTGTTCCTTTGGGTTTGGCTGTTTCCATCCTGGGCACCATAATCGGGGCACTTGGCCCTGTTTTAAACCCTTTTTATTTAAATATTGGCCTGGAAAAAGAGGATTTGATCGCTACCAAAACTGCCAACTCTTTCTTTATGGGAGTGGCACAAATAAGCAGTTATAGTTTTTTTGGACTTTTGGACAACACCCTATGGATTTTTGGTATTGTATTGGGTCTTGGGGCAGCTTTGGGAAATTGGTTGGGTAAACTATTCCTTTCCAAAATGAAAAGCAGTTTGTTCAGAAAATTTTTAATTGCCCTGATGGTCATCAGTGGTTTTATTATGATGTACGACTTGTTGAAATCCTTTTTTTAAAAAGTAAAAGCAATCCTATTTTCAAAAGTGAACGCATCAACTCAAGTCAATAATTTCACAGACTTCCTCAACAGTTGAATTCTTTTATCCTATTAAGATAGCTGCAATTGTAATTTTTTATAAAAAATTAATACACAATTAAGAAATGTTTAGCAGGAATACAGTTTTCTATCCTTTGATTTTTAACGGAATAGACCTATCTTAGATAGAATAACCTTAAAAATTCAAAAGATGGATTTAATAAGCCCAAAAGATTTAAAAAAGTTAACAGAATATACAAATGATGTATGTGTTTCAATCTTTATTGCAACCTCAAGGTCAGGTAAAGAAGTATTGGAACTACATGACAAAACTCGTTTAAAAGGAAAATGGGATGAATGCAAACGGAAACTTGAAAATAAAGGAGTCGCAGTTGAGAAAATAAAAAAGATTGACAGGCCCATTCAGGATTTGTTAAATGACAGCGATTTTTGGAGGCATCAGTCAGATGGTCTTGCCATTTTTGCTTCTGATTCTTTTTTTGATAAATACACTCTGCCCATCAACTTTGAAGACTATGTTTATGTCTCAAAAGAATTTTACCTGAAACCCCTTGCCCCTATACTTTCAGGTGATGGGAAATTTTTCATCCTTTCGCTGCAGCTTAAGGATATTAAATTTTATGAAGCCACACGATACAGCATCGGGGAAATAAAAATTGACGAAATAACACCATCGAGTCTGCGGGATCGTGTGGGTTATGATTATGAAGAAAAAAACCTTCAGTTCAGGAGCCAGCAAGAAGGTGAAGGTCATGCTATTTTTCACGGTCATGGCGCCGGTGGCAGGGATCATAAAGATGAAATATTTAAATTCTACAAAGCTATTGATGACGGCCTGAACAAGCTTTTGGAAAATGAAAAAGCTCCCCTGGTCATTTTTTGTCAGGACTATATGTTTCCCATCTATAAAGAAGCAAACACTTACAACAACCTCTATGACACCCCCATTCCGGGAAACCCAAATGATGTTGACATCATAGGCCTTCACAGCAAAGCAGTAGAAACCGTTGAGTCTTATCTGAATCAGGAAGAAAAGAAAAAATTAAAGAACTATGATGACATCCCTTTAAGTGAAAAAAGTGCTGCTGTGCACGATATCATTCCCGCTGCTTTTCAAGGTAAAATTGACGCCTTGTTTTTAGAAAACCGGGGAGAAATTTGGGGAACCTATGATGAAGAGAACATGAAAGTAAAAGTACAGGATAAACAAACACCTGAAAACACCTCTTTAATGAACCTTGCCGCAGTCAAGGTATTGGAAAACAAAGGCGCTGTTTACTTGGTTGAATCTCCTCTTATGCCGGAAAAAGAAGGTAAAATGAATGCCATTCTGAGGTACCGTTAAGATGTTTTTATTATATATGAGAAATTTAATACCCAGCAAAATTAAAGTTCAGCAACTTTTTTTTAAACGTATAAAGTTCCGGAAAGTTTTGTTTTAGTTCCACAGGAGACTCAAAAAAATACTCAGCCAGTACGGCCATAAATTCATATTGGTTTGTAAACGCATAGGTCCTGAAAAAACGAGTGTTGTCCAGTTGGTCTTTTACTTCCTGATTGGTCAACCGTTTAAGAATGTTCTTAAAATGTTTCATGTATCGTGCAGAATCGGGGTCTTTTCCGGTCATCGCCTCGAGTTGCATGGCGTGCATGAATTCGTGTATCCCCAGGTTGAGATTATCATTTGTAATTTCATACCCTTTCTCAAAATCTTTCCAGGATAAGGCTAAAACCCGGAGTTTTGGGTTGAATTCGCCTTTGTGGTAAGCATCATTTTCTTTGCTGTAAAATTCTTTTGGGTAAATCAGGATAGAGTCTATCAACCTGTACGTATAGTTTTTTCTGCCAAAACTAAGTAAACACCCTATGGCAGCAATCAAGGTAATATGTGTTTCAGTAAGTTCAAGCCCTTCCCTGCCAATAAAATGTTTCTGCCTGATAAAGGTAGCAACCCGGTGTTCAAATTGTTTTTTGTGCTTAGAAGAAAGTTGATTGTAAATTGAAAATCGCGAACGCAAAACGCTTTGCTGCTTTTCAGACAGTCTCTTATAGACAAAAAATTGCCGTATCAACGGCTTGTCAAAATAAAGCATGTAGTGATGTTCAAACACCCGGAATAAAAACAGAAAAATACCTAAAAAAACAAGGGCATACGCATAAGGCGCAAGCCAGCCATAATTTTGATTGGTGTCTACAGCGTTTAGCAATAATGGAAAAAGTTCCATTGAAATTCTTTAATGAAGTAACGTTCCAGAATAGTAAATCGTATTTTTGAGTAGAAAACTATGGGCATACACTATCCATACACCATCTATTAAGTATCCATTAAGTATCTATGGAGTAGCTTATTCCCTTTTTGAAGAATCACCAACAAAGTTTTGGGAGTTGTTCTTAAACAAGATGTTGAATGTGGTCAAACTTCCATAGCAACGGGTGATGTATTGCTGCAGGTCAATCTTAAGATCGGCATCCAGCTCTTTGGAGGCGTTGATTTTTTGTTCCATCACACGTAAGCGATCGCGCAACATCACAATTTTATTAAAGAAGGTGTCGACAGGCACTTCTTTGGAGGACAAGGTTTTGTCTTTGGGCTGCAGGATCATAGTACCCCCGCGCCATTTATCAGCAAGGGGCACCACTTCGCTAATATCGCTCCAGCGCTTTAGGATGTCCCTGAGTGATTCTTCCACTTCTGAAAAGCTCACGGTGTCCACTTCGTCTTCCACGGCTTCTATGGTCTCAAAATCATCGTCAACAGGAATTGTTTCCAGTCCCTTGTCCATAAAAGTCACCCAATACATTTTGGAAGTGACATTGGTGACCACTCCCTTGCCGTGCGTGGGATGATCAATCCTTGATCCTATACCTAATATTTGTTGCATATCCCCTATTCCCGCGAAGGCGGGAATCTCATGATTTAAAGTTCTACATTTCCATCACTAAATAAAGCATTTTTTTAAAAAGGTGCAATAGTTTTAAAAAGAAAAAGACCTTTAGCCGAAGCTAAACGTCTTTTTCATACAACTGGTTGGTTATTTTTTATTTTTTCACCAGTTTAATAAACTTGGCTGCGACTGGCACTTTATTTAGTCTTACGTCCTGAGTCCTGCAGTCCTAAGTCACAGGGTTAAAGTCTTTTTTTATATTTTCTCTTCTCTTATATCCACTCACGGCTCACCTCCATCTTAATAATGCTTTCATCTAAATATCAGAAAAAATGCACGTATGAGTGTATGATTCAAGTAAAAACCCAAAAACGAATGTATAGACTCACCTGCATGAATGTATGATTCATGATGCATGAGTGTATGATTCAGGTCGAGTCTATGTATGGTTCATGCATGGTTACTGTATGGTTCGCCTGAAGCGAATGCCACCCGAGTCCCACTTGAATGCTACTCTAATGCCACTTTCATGCCACCTTTAAGGCATGATAAAGGCATATAAATGCTATAAAGAGTACTTTTCGCCAAAAATCAATTACTATTTTTAACAATAAAATTAATGTTTAAAATCGGTCAACTCTAATCAGGGAAGTTCATCAGGAGCATACTGGCGGGGGTATAGCCGCTATTACCACATTGTACTTTGGTTCTACATATGTTTTTTAGCCATTTTCGGCCATTTTATTTCCAATGTGTGTCATCACTTCATTGAATTCTTTTGATGGACTGAATTCAATCATTTTAACATCTTCCTGTACAATTGCGGTATGTCCGGTTGGTAAATAATAAACATCCCCTACTGTTAAAACTTCCTCAGCTCCATCATCATATTTAACAAGTAGTTCCCCACTTAATATATATCCCCAATGTGTACTGTGACAACTGTCATTTTTAAGTCCATTTAATAAAGGCGTAAAATCCGTTCCCTTTGGCAACTCGTTAAAGCAAACCGTCATTCCACCAAAGTTGTCTTGCATTCGCATCGTTGTTCCGGGTGCTTCCATTGTTACCGGAATGTTTTTTTTGTTGACTTTCATAATTTAATATTTAATTGATTAGTTGATTTTTAAATTACTTGCGTAGTACATTAGTATATTAAAGCTAGGTTAAAAATTTATAATTGATATAGTTCATATCTAAAACATGCTTTGTTTATTTTTTTCTAAAGTAGTGCCTTCCGGCAAAATATCAAAGGAATTTTTAATGTTATATTGTTGTTAGTGAAAACATTAGGAAAATATCATTCATCTGAAACGTCTGTGTGAAATAGCAAAGGGATGTTTAATAAAATAACGGAGGTACCCTCAGAAGCCGGTTGTGCAACCCGGGAGGTTTTATGTTTTTTGTGTGGGCACGAAGTCATAGACTTCGCGCAGCAAGGAGTTCTTCTATCAACAACAGGGCTCATCTTGTTGGATGGGTAGGCACTTTACACTTCCGTAACTGCAATAAACACAACAGTCGCCTTGCAGTGGTTTTAATACCGTCTTGCACTTTTCACATTCGTAAAAAAATTGGCAAGCTTCTGTGGGCATTGTTTCTTCTTTCCGGTGGCCGCAGTTAGGGCAAGTGATGGTGGATTGTAATGTGACCTCCATTTTATTGCTCCTTTTTGGCTGTTACTGTATATCCTGTTGCGGTAATTGCATTTTCAATTTCTGCAACGTTTGTTTTTGAGTTGTCAAATTCTACAATAGTATTTCCATTGTCATAGGAGGCTGTTGAATTTATGATTCCCGGAAGTTTATTCACTTCGTGGTTTATGGGTGCTTCACAACCCGCACACGTCATGCCACTTACTGAAAACTCAACAGTTTGTACATTTGCTTTGTCAACTACAACCATTTGTTTTTCTGTCTGGGGAAAGAAAGCTGAAGAATAGTATGGAAAGGCAAGCATCAATACTGCAAAAACGGTGATGATTCCTAAAAAAGTGTTGCTTTGAATAAACTTTGGTTTTACATCAGTTTCACAATTGCTGCAGTCAATTTCCTTTTTTGGTTTGAGTTGTAAATACCAGGCAAACCCAAGAACAAATAGGGTCAACCCAATTAAATAAGGTCTGAAAGGGTCAAGCCATGAAAAAGTTGAAGCCACACCGCTCGTTCCGGCAACCAAAGCCAAAACAGGGGTGATACAACAAAACGAAGCTACAATTGCTGTCAAAAGCCCAAGGCCTGCGAGTCTTTTTTCTGATTCTATTTTCTTGTTGCCCATATTGACTGTCAAAGGTAATCCATTTCTTAAAACCCATGTATCCAAAAACCTTTAAATGTTATTTGCATTGTCCATACAAAACCGGAAAACCTTCAAGAGCCGGGAAAAAAGGGAAATTCAGAAGTGAATTTCTTGCTAAGAAGGCACTAAATCACAAAGTTTCACTAAGAGAAAAGATTATACACTTTGTGTGAGACGAACTAATGTTGAGAGGTTTTTTGGTTTCTTGTTTTTAAGAACCAATATTCCGCTGCAAAAATAGCAACCATAAATAGCAGGGAAATGATGACCACGAAGGGGTCGCTCTTCGACTTTATATACAGAAATGCACCCAATACCACAGCATCCAGAATGATGGCAGTGATTAGGATACCAGCATTTGCTTTTATTTCTTTCCTTAGCTTTCTCAATATACCCCAGTGAATAATAATATCCATCACAAGATATAATATGGCTCCCATCGAAGCAATCCTGCTGAGATCAAAAAAGATGGTAAGTACAATTGCGATGACCGCCACATACACTAACATGTGCTTTTGTATCCTGCCGGGCATTCCAAAATGGCTATGCGGAATCAGCTTCATATCGGTAAGCATGGCAGTCATCCTGGAAACCGCAAAAATACTGGCAATAATTCCGGAAACCGTGGCCACAATTGCAATGCCTACTGTAAACCACAGCCCATACTTACCAAATGCAGGACGTGCTGCCTCTGCAAGGGAATAATCTTTAGCTGCTACAATTTCAGGAATGGACAGGTTCACGGAAACCGCAAAAGCTACCAAGAGATAAACCACCAGACATATCAATAAGGAAATGACAATGGCACGGCCTAAATTTTTATGTGGCTTGGTAATTTCATCTCCGCTATTGGTAATGGTGGTAAAACCTTTGTATGCCAATATGGAAAGGGCAAGTGCCCCGAGGTAGCTCGCAACCGAATACTCATCGGTTTCCACCTGTGGTAATGCCTGTTCAAATGAAAACCCTGCAGCCCATAACCCGCCGATGGCAAAAATGGCAATTCCCCCAATTTTGATGATTGCCATAGCAAATGAAGATTTACCTATGAATTTATTACCGGAAATATTCACTAGAAAGGCAATTACAATAAGCAAGACACCCAATACCGGAACCAGAAAACTGTTGTCTTCCACATCAAACAGCTGAAGTGTGTAACTGCCAAAGGTGCGGGCGACTAAACTTTCATTGATGACCATTGAAAATGCCATAAGCAATGCGGCACCTGCCGTAACCGTACCCTCGCCATAGGCCTTTTTAAGGTACATCGCGATGCCACCGGCAGACGGAAACGCATTGGACATCTTAACATAAGAATAAGCACTAAAACCCGAAACAATTGCCCCTGCCAGAAAAACAAAAGGAAATAGAGTGCCTGATAATTCAGCTACCTGACCCAACAAAGCAAAAATACCTGCACCTATCATCACTCCGGTACCCAATGCTACCGCACCCGTTAATGATAAACTGCCTTTTTTGTATTGCCCCATAGATTAGTTAGTCTTTTCCAATTCCGCCTTTTTCTTTTCGAACTCCGCTTCGTCAATTTCGCCTTTGGCGTATCGATTTTTCAAAATATCCAAAGGTGAACTTGTAACGTTACTTCCGGGAGCTGTTGGGGTATTTCTTTGAAAGAGGTTGCCCCTGCTTAATGCTATGATTAAAATAATGAGAACTATTGCTCCAATGATCCATCCATACATCATAATATCTGAATTTGTTAAATGTGATTAATCCCGGAAACTTCAAGTATTAATTAAGTTCTGACCGGCATCTAAATATAAGAATACTATCTGTGATGACCTTGGCTACCTTTGTCTTTTTTCTTTTTGTCCATCTTCTCATGCCCTTTCATCATTGATTTTCTATCCATCATGCCTTTGTTATGCATTTTTTGCATCATATTTTTCATCATGTCAGGATTGTCCATCATGTGTTCCATCATCTGTTCTTGATGTTTCTCCATCATTTGCTGCATCATCATTTTTTGATGTTGTGGATTTTGCATCATCTCTTGCATCATCATCTCACGATGCTGTGGATTTTGCATCATTTCCTTCATCATCATTCGCATGGCTGGCTGATTGGTTGAAAGTCTGTGTGAGAATTTTTTCATCATTTGCTCATCATTCATCATAGCAGCAAATACTTCTTGCTGTTTGTTTTCGTCTTTCATCATTTCCCCCATATTTTGCGCCTGCACAGCAAGGTTGAACGATAAGAATAGTAAAGTTATAATTGTTGCTATTTTAGTTTTCATAATTGTGATTTTTTTAATGTGTTTATTTTCCATTTCCGGGAAATTATTTTAGTAGTATTAATGATCTTGTTCTTCATTCATCTCCATCGGAGTGTTATCATCCATCCTGTGCCCGTCAGTCTGACTATCTTCGTGCATATGGTCTTCACCTTCCATAATTTCGGTTTGGTCTTCATTCATGATATTCCCATCTTGATCGTCTTCTTTTTTCTTATCTGTGCAGGAAATTGTCAGTGAGATGATAAATAGTATGATTAGAATTTTTGTAAGTTGATTCATTGAAGTTTTCATAATTTTCTGTTTCTGGTTTTTATAGTGTTGCTTAAATCTGATTTTTTAAGATTAAAGAACGTCAATCACAGACTTAAGCTTAGATTGAATTTCTTCAGCTATTTTTTCCAAGTCTTTATTTTCTATGGCCTGCATAGAGGCCATTGGGTCTACGGCCGCAACCTCAACAGCCTCCTGCTTTTGCTGAACGATAACGTTGCAGGGCAGCATCACACCAATTTTATCTTCCGCCATCAGTGCCTTGTGGGCATAGGACGGGTTGCAGGCGCCTAAAATTCTGTAAGGCCGAAAATCCTCATCCAGTTTTTTCTTTAAAGTTGCCTGTACATCAATTTCGGTAAGGACACCAAATCCCTCTTCTTTCAGGGCCTCTGTTACTTTTTCAATAGCTTCTTCAAAACTTACGTTTTTCAATGTTTTCTCATGGTAGTATTTCATCATTTCTTTATTTTTTTCTTTGGTTATAATATAATAAATTAAAAAGTAAAATAATGTAACATTTGTTACACAAGGGTTCTGTTAACCCTTTAGAAAAGTGATGAAGAGTAGCGGGTCTTTTCTGTTTATGAACAAAGTGCATTATAAAGTATAAATCCGCCGAATGCAAAAGCTAAGGGTGCAATCCATTGAAAATACATAGGCTTGAGTATCGCGGCACTTTTTAATGAAAATTGATGATGGAGTGACCTGGGCACCCCATAAAGGATGAGAGACGTTATCAGCATAAACCACCCCAAAACCGAAAAAACTTCCGATATTTTGGAAAAACCAGCATATAATATAAGGGCGAGGGCAATGAGGAAGCGCAGTGTGATTTCGGTATAGTTGATGACATTGGTACTGCCGGCCATTTGTAAAGTCTTTCTTACTTTGTTGGGTCTAAAAAGCATCAAAAACCCGGAAAAAATAATAAAGGCACCAAACAGTATAACGATGAACTTTGCCATTGTAATAATCATAGGTTCTACAGGTTTAGATAACAAGGATTAATACCTTTGTTCAAATCTTCTTAAAATGTTCTGCGAGATTGTCCAAATCACTAATCCAAAGCTGCCAGTGCGTTTTTAAAATCGGCCATCAGATCTTCAGCGTTTTCGATGCCTACACTACAGCGAATGAGCCCCTCCGGAATGCCCAATTGTTTTCGTTCTTCTTCAGAAGCTTCAACATGGCTGGTAACTTTTGGAGGCCCCACCAAAGTACCCACAGAACCCAGGCTTGCTGCCAGATGCGCATACTGAAGCGAATTGAGAAAGGTCTTTACCTTTTCAAAACCTCCTTTTAGTGAAAAGGCCAAAACGCCTCCAAAACCGGTCATTTGTTTTTTCGCTATTTCGTGACCAGGGTCTGAAGTAAGGCCGGGATAAAACACCTGCTCTACCTGAGGTTGTTTTTCAAGAAAACGAGCCATGGCAAGCGCAGTTTCATTTTGTCTTTTTACCCTCAGTTCAAGTGTTTTTACACCTCTGAGAAGCAGATAGGCCGACATAGCATCGAGTGTAGCACCATTGATTTCACGAAAGTGAAATAGTTTGTCTATAAGCTCTTTTTTTCCACAAACGATCCCTCCCATGGCATCAGAGTGGCCTCCTATGAACTTTGTGGCGCTATGCAATACCAAATCAGCTCCCAGTTGCAGTGGTTTCTGATTAATGGGCGTGGCAAACGTATTGTCAACCACCACAATGGCTCCCACTTCATGAGCTGCTTTACAAAGTCTTTCCAGGTCAACTACTTTGAGTGTCGGGTTGGTGGGGCTTTCCAGATACAGCACCCGGCAGCCTTTTTTGATTTCGGCTTCTATCGCATCCATATCGGTTGTTTCACACAGTTGCACGTCTACATTGAAACGGGGCAGGAACTCTAAAAACAACTTACTCGTTCCGCCATAGGAATCTTTGATGGAAACCACACGTTGTCCCGGTGAGAGCAGTGTAAATAACGTATTGCTGATCCCTGCCATCCCTGTTGAGAAACTGGTGGCCGCTTCGGCATCTTCCAGAATCCGCATTTTCTCTTCAAAAACAGCAACAGTAGGGTTGGTATTGCGACTGTAAATGTGTCCTTCCTGTTTTCCGATGGCCACATCAAACCAGGTGTCTACATCTTCATACCCAAAAGTCACGCTGTGTACTACCGGGGTTTGAGTGGCTCCCTTATAAAACAGACTTGTTTCACCGGCCCAAACTGATTTGGTACCTTGTTGAATGTTCTTCCAGTTATTCTTTTTTTGCGTCATACTATTCTAATTATTATTTTGCTGTGTTGCAATAATTGGTTACGGTTTTAAATAAAATGTCAGCCATCGTCACTACTGATTGAAGTTCGACCCATTCAACGGCAGCGTGCAATCCGTGGCCTGTGGGGCCAAAAATCACCGTATCGATGCCTTTATCGCTAATCAGTGCTGAATCTTCCCACCAGGTGTGACCAATGAAGTTTGAGTTCTTTCCGGTTATGTCTTTTAAGGCATCGCACAGGGAAGTTACCATCGTTCCTTCTTTATCCCCTTCAAACGCATCACGCCACATCAGGGTGCTCACTTCGGCATTTATTTGTTTTTTCATCAATTTTTCATTGATGGCTTTGAGTGATTTCAGTATATCTTTTTCCTTTTCCCCGGGCAGTGAACGCCTTTCCAAAATCAACCTACACTGATCTGCATACATAAATGGAGCGGTTCCTCCTTTTATAACCGGGATATGGATAGAAGGACGACCCAACAAGGGATGCGCTTTGGTTTGTTTTAATTGGTCACTCATCAGGCTCAACTCCTGCATCACTGCAGCCATGTGCATATTGGCATCAATCCCTTCCTCCGGCAAGCCACCATGAGCCGCCTTGCCTTGTGTTGTAAATTCAAAAAGCCCAAAACCTTTGTGGGCGGTGCATACTTTCAATTCGGTGGGTTCGGTTACAATGGCGCCATCAGTATGGTATTTTTTTAGGGCGTGTTCAGTCCCAATACTATCATATTCCTCGTCTGCCACAAAGGACAAAATGATATCTCCTTTGAAGCTGATTTTATAATCCCTGATTTGTTTGGCCATGGAAAGTATGGCTGCGATACTGGCTTTCATATCCTGAGCACCCCTCCCATAAAGTTTGCCGTCTTCAATCCTAGCTGAAAAAGGGTCTTTCATGTGTGTCACGTCCACGGTGTCCATATGCGCATTCAACATAATCGACCGGCCATCTCCTGTTCCTTCTATAATGCCTGTAACATTCATACGGCCCTTTCCCAGCCGGTCAATCGCTGTGGTGATGTTTAATTTCTTTAGGTGAGCTGCAATGTAAAGGCCTATTTCTTCTTCTCCCGGACCCTTTTCAGACAGACTGGGGTTTACCGAATTAATGCTTACCAACTCCTGAAGTGTATTGATTAAAAAAGCGGAGTCAACTGAGTTTAGCATGTGAAATTCCTTTTGTTACCACTTTTAAAAATAAGTAAATTATTCAATCTAAAATGTGTTGCAGACAGAATATTCAAAACAAATCATACCAACCCTCCTTCATTGTAGTCCATTCCGGGTGTACTATGTACCGAATATCAAAACAGGAACTCGTTCTGGAAGTTAGTTTACTCATTCCTTATTGCGAAATAAAGCCAGATGCTGGATAAGGGTCCGGCTTTCCAGTCCACCCGCCAGTGCTCCTGTAGTAACTCCCACGGTGCTTATGAATACGGCAAGGCGTATTTTATCTTCAAGAAGAATTTCCGGTTTGTTCAACGTAGGCCAGGTTTGCATCAGATCAGGTGGAAAAACGTACATCTCAATAATCATCATAAGGATTCCCACCATCAGAAAGAGCCCAATACACGCCAGGAAAATACTAAAATAAATGACGCTATTGGCCACTGCAAGATGTTCGGTAAGTATTCTTTTTTCCTTTCGGGGCAAGAAAAGGGATTGCACCCGCACCAGATAAAAACTTGCCATCATAATACTGATCACTGCAAAAAAGGCCGCCGTTCCATTTGTCATTCCCAAACCTACATCCCATATTTCTGCCGTAAAGATGAGTATGATGGCCGGAGCAACAGCTGCGGTTGCAAGACCAGGTAAGGATAGCGGTAACAATAGCGCTTTGTTTTTAAGCAACGGCCTGAAAAAAGTTTTCAGATGCCTGAAGGTCATGAGAATGTGAAATATAAAAGTTTCCACATCATTCGCATCCCTAAGTTCCCTGTCAGGTGCTTTTTGAGCATTCTTTTTTAATAGTTGTTTTTCTTGAGAAGTAAAAGAAGGTATTTTCTTTAACTCTTCACTGAAGGATTTGGCGCCCATTATTTTACTAGTAACCGAAGAGGTCGTTTTCAGCCCCAGTAAATGCCCTATTTGGTGCAGCAAAAAGGTGCCGCTGTTATACCTCACCCTGGCATCATCTAAGGCCAATCTTGGTTTATTGCGACCAGTGGAAGTTAACTTACGTGTAGAAAGAATGATAATTCGAGTTACGGAGGAAGTAAGCCCGGCAACCAGGTTATTTCTGCGGGACATAATGCCCACATCTGTAATGACCGTTATCAGGTCATAAGGACCTTCAGACATCCTCATGCTGGCATCGTCCAGAAATACAGATGGATATCTGGAGCGGTCGCTTTCCAACATGGTAGTATCTACGATATCAAAATTCCAGTTGATCCCGCTACTTTCTTTAAGTTCGGATTCTACATCCTCCACCAGTTGATTTGCATAACGGATAAGAGCTTTTTTATTTTCTTTTTTGCTGTAGGCAATCAAAACCCCCACATCCATTTCGGGTTCCGGTTGCGGGCCTTGTGCTTCCTTGAGGGCACTAAAAAAACGCTTTCCTGAGGTAATCGCTCGAATCACCCGGGTGGAATTAATCACTCTAACGGACTGCAATATCCTGAGAGCATTCAATATCCTTAACACTCGTAATGCAGGTACCAACAAGGCAATAACTGTAATCCAATTACTTTTTAAATAACTTATTTTTCTGGGAGCTAGCGCAATTTTTATTATAAACTCGACAATAAACAAACCCCAGATGATGTAAATAAGCGTTTCCTGAAATGTGGTTAAACCTCTCACAAGTTCAATGATGAACAAATAAAGCCAAACCAACGCGAGAATAAACATGGGAATTTCCAGGTGTTCTTCAAGCTTATAAAAAGCACGGTACAGTTTTCTGCTCTTTTTCAAAGGCTTTATAGTTTGCAATAGTGTAAAAATCTACTCAATTAGGGAAGATAATATAAAAACTTGAACTCGCTTCCTATTCTTTTTAAAATCAAACACCTAAGGTTGTATGATTAAAAGATGTATAAAAAGTGCACCCAAAAATTAAAGATCTGTGAAACACTTACCGGTGCTTTGGGCTGTCTTTTTTACTATGGAAACATCGGTTAATTGGAATGTGTTAAAGACCTATTTAAAAGAGTGTATCAAAACTATTAGCGGTTTAACCTTAATTAAAATTGATCTGTCCACAGGCAATTTCTTTTTCATTCACTCTATAAAAAACAGTTTGATCTTTAAAACTCAATGCTGCTCGAACCACACCATCTACCCCTTTATTAAAGAGTGTTACGACATAAAACATAGTCGAGCTATTTGGGTTTATCGTTTTTTGCACTGAGGACGATTTATGCAGCTCATTATCTAAAAAAGATTCTAAACTTGTCAGACCGTAATTAAACAAGGGTTCATTTTCAAGTGTCATTGTTTCGGGTGGTAGTAATAGTTTAAAATAGGTGTCCGCTGAAGAAGGAAGCTTAAATGCATCCGCAGGAAAATGAATTGACAGTTCTAAAGGATTTACGGCTTCATTGGTTATGCGGGTCCAAAAGATTGCATATAGAAAGTCATTCCCGTTGGTATCGGTGTATTTTAGTCCACCTTTTGGAAGGCTGTTCTGAATTAATAGTCTCCTTCCTTCAGCATCAGTATATTCATACCGGGTGTCAATATATTTTTCATTGTCAGTGGTCGGTTGATTTTGACTTTTGAATTTTTCTGGTGATTCCACCTTCTCCTTATCAACAGTAACTGTATCTGGCGTTGACTTACTGCCTTGTCCACAGGAAAAAAGTCCCGTAGTGGCTATAGACAATACTATTAAACTTTTTCTCATTTTATACAGCGTGCACACATCCTTTCTACCCTATAAGCTGGGACGTGATTTTGAAACAAATATAGCAAAGAAACCCAAACGGGCAGGTAGGGTGGCCTGATTCAGTTGTTGGTCATAAAATAACCAAACACGTCTTGTTTTGTTGTGGTTTAACTCATAGGGTTATTTACTTCTGTATCGTCCCTGCGTTTTAGATAGATGTTAAATGTAGTACCACTGCCAACCTCGCTTTCAACTTCAATGGTTCCACCTTGATTCGTAACCATTTTATTAATAATAAATAAACCGATTCCCGTTCCTTCTATTTGTGGCTTTAGCCGGGTAAATTTTGAAAATATTTCCCCTTGCTTTTCCGGTTCAATACCCACTCCATTATCCCCCACTGAAAGCAGGGAAAACTGGCCAGCTTCTTCTGTTTTGATGAAAATCTCCGGGGTGATATCAGGTCTTGAAAATTTAATGGCATTATTGAGCAAATTGTAGAGGATACTTCTAAGGTTTTTTTTTGAAAACTGAATTTCAGGAACAAGAATATTGGTCGTAATTTTGGCATGAGATTGAAAGATTTCATTTTTCAATGTAAGTTTTACATCCGACAAAATCTGTTCAATATCAACCATACCTGCTTGGTCGCTTACATCAGTTCCAACCTTTGCAATATCCGCCAGTTCTTTGATCAAGTCTGTTAAAGAGCGTGCGGATTCCTCAATCAAGTCTACATATTCTTTAATCTCTTCATCTACATCATCGCTTAGTGATGACCTCAATAAGTCAGTCAGCGAGATCAGATTGGCTAACGGGTTTCTAAAATCATGTGAAACAGAGTAAATAAACGTTTCGTGGTCGGCATTTATATTTTCGATAAGTTGTTTGTCAAGTATGCGTCCCGTGATGTTAACAAAGGTGACCACCACACCATCTGTAATATTTTTTCTCTTAATGATGTAAGGAAGTATGTTCATTTGAAACCAACGCTTGTCCGGAGTTTGAATTTCATCCTCAAGGTCAATATTTGTTGCTATTACTTCCTTAATGCGCTCTGTAAACCCCTTGAGTTTTGAAAACGCAGGAATGTTTGAAATGGATTTTCCAATATCTTCCTTGACTAGCTTAAAGTGTGCGTTTGCGGGTGGACTGAACTTTCTTAGAATTAAATCAGCATCAATAAACAACTGAGGGATAATCGTGTTTCTAAAATAGTTCTCTAACTCTTCATTTAGCTCAACAAGCTTCTTTATTTTCTTTTCTTCGACCCCTACTTTTTTACTCATACAAATATTTCACTAACCATTTTATCGAATTCCACTTATGTGGGATACAGACCCACAAAAGATAGTACTCCTGTTGGTAAAATGTCTTACATTGAAATCTTTAAAAGTTACATTTATCCCACTTTTTTTGAATGAAGAAGCCTTGTTTACTTTAAAACTCCTTCTATCTTCTTTGATTATTCAAAGATTGCGAGGGAAAAAGTAATACACCTAAAAACATTCTAGCAAATTTGACTCCTGAAGAACCTGCTGTAATCCCTTTGCTTTGACCCTTGCAAACAGAATCTCCACCGGCTTAACGCCATCGGTTTTTTTACTAAGGTATAGGAAAGCTGCGTTTTTTCATCCCTTCGTCGAATTCAAAATGGCATTTCTGAAATGGGAATTAGGATTACCTAGGGTGATCCCTCAAAGCTCCGCTTTGAAAATGTTGCAAACAAAAAAACGCTCAAGTAAACTTGGCGTTTTTTTGTTTGCAACATTTATTCGTGACCGCGGAGGGATTCAAACCCCCAACCCTCAGAGCCGAAATCTGATATTCTATTCAGTTGAACTACGCGGCCTTATATCCCCGTGAAAACGGGAATCTTATAAATCAATCTTTCAAAATTTTATTTTATATTATAACCTCAGAACCCTCAGAACCGATCCGCCAAAGGCGGACTATTCAGTTGAATTACTCGGTCTTAAAGAGTTATGAACTCAATTTTTCTTTAACTATATTTGAAATAGTCTTGCCGTCTGCTTTTCCGGCCAACTTATTCGAAGCCATGCCCATCACTTGGCCCATGTCTTTCATCGACGTAGCACCGGTTTTGGCTATGATGTCTGCCACTACTTTTGCAATTTCTTCTTCACTTAATTGCTCCGGTAAAAACTCCTCGATGACCGCAGCTTCTTCCAGCTCAGGTTGTGCCAGATCATCACGACCCTGCTCTTTATAAATAGCCGCACTGTCTTTTCGCTGTTTGACAAGTTTTTGAAGCAATTTGATTTCCTCCTCTTCAGTGAGGTCTTGCTTCGCTCCACTTTCAGTTTGCGCAAGTAAAAGAGCTGACTTGATTGCCCGTAAAGATGCCAAGGCATTGGTATCTTTTTGCTTCATCGCCTCTTTCATTGCGGTCATAACTTTATCCTGCAAACTCATACGTTTTTACTTTAAAATGGACTGCGAAGATACAACATTGCAAAGAGATTTTCCAGTTTGGTTTTTAGAAATTTGCACTTTTTTAAAACAGAAAACCCCAGTAACCTTTACAGGTTATTGAGGTTTTGAAGCAAATCTAACACTAAACTTACTTTAAATAGGTTTAATCCACGTTGTCGTGAAGAAACGAATTGTTGCTGCGCAACTGGATTTCATCATTTTCATCTGTGGATAATGTAGTTCTGGAGATCTTTTCTTTGTCTGAAGAATGCTCATCAAGTTCAATTCCCAGACGCTTGTATGCAGGTTGCTTTTCCAACTCATCCACTCTTGAGGAATTGTTGTTGAACTTGTAGTTAAACGCTTTCATTTTCTGTTTGCGTTCTTCTGTGCGCTTACGCAATAAATTGTTGATGGAGGTGTTCATTGGGTCAACTTCTTCTTCTGTGTCAGCATCAGGTGTGTTGTCTGAAACGGTTCTCTTTTCAAAAACGAGTTCGTTATCAACAGGCTCTTTGGGAGCTTCTTTTTTATTGGGTTTGGCTTCAGCCAAATGATTTTCTATATCCTGATAGTCATCCAGACTGTAGCGTTTCACACCATCTTTTGAAACCTCAGTAACGGGAATGATTTCAACCGCTCCCTTCACCTCATAATCATTTACTGTTGACTCTTCGGTGTCTTCCTGTTCATCTTTAGTTTCTTCAGATTTGTTTAAAGGAAGATCAAACATCAGCATCTGGTTTTTATCTTCCTCAGGGCTGTTTTTGGTTTCTGTTTGTTGTGATTTTGAGGTTGCTTCCACAATCACAAAGTCATTCACTTCCATGGTGTTCACATAGTCCTGATCAAACTCGTCCAGGTTTTCAGCCGCAATTTCTTCATAACTCACCGAGATATTCTTTAAAAACTCTGATGTTTTGATATAGCCTTCAAAGGGTTGCTCAGGTTTTTGCTCTTCAACCTCTTCGTCAAACAGGGTGTGCTTGATGATGGGTTCTTCTTTTTTCTGTGGTTCCTGAGCTTTTTTAAATCCGTCGGTGTTGCCCTGTTTTGAAACCAGTACTTGTTCGGCCGCTTGTTCATCCTCAAGGGTATGAATGATTTTTTTGGTTTCGGTATTAACAATTTCATTTTGTTGCTCTGCATTGAACCCGGTAGCAATCACGGTTACAGAGATGGCACTGTCAAGGCTTTCATCTTCACCCACACCCATAATGATGTTGGCGCCATGACCCGCTTCCTGTTGGATATGGTCACTGATTTCTCCAATTTCATCGATGGTAATTTCTTCTGAGCCAGAAACGATAAGTAGCAGTACGTTTTTAGCTCCGGAAATCTTGTTGTCATTCAATAAAGGAGAGTCGAGGGCATTGGTGATGGCTTCATGTGCACGGTTTGAACCTACGGCACTCGCGCTTCCCATAATCGCGGTTCCGCTATTGGCAAGCACTGTGCGGGCATCGCGCAAGTCAATGTTTTGGGTATAGTGGTGGGTTATTACCTCAGCGATTCCGCGTGATGCGGTGGCCAATACTTCGTCTGCTTTGGAAAAACCGGCTTTAAAGCCCAGGTTTCCATATACCTCGCGCAGTTTGTTGTTGTTGATCACGATGAGGGAATCTACATTGCGTCTAAGGTTTTCAACACCAATTTGTGCCTGCTCATTTCTGGTTTTGCCTTCAAACTGAAACGGAATGGTTACAATCCCCACTGTAAGCACATCGAGTTCCTTGGCCATTTTTGCAATGATGGGGGCTGCACCGGTTCCGGTACCACCACCCATACCTGCCGTAATGAAAATCATTTTGGTATTGGTGGAAAGCATATCTTTGATTTCGTCCATGCTTTCGATGGCTGCATCTTTACCAATTTCAGGGTTGGCACCCGCTCCAAGACCTTCTGTAAGTGAAACCCCTAGCTGGATTTTGATGGGTACAGGGCTGTTTTCCAATGCCTGTGAATCGGTGTTGCATATTACAAAATCGACACCTTTAATGCCTTGTTGAAACATGTGATTGATCGCATTGCTGCCTCCTCCACCCACACCAATGACTTTGATGACATTGGATTGGTTTTTAGGGAGGTCAAACTCAATTTTGTTAAACTCGTTGTTGCTACTCATACTATTATATTTAGAAATTGGATATTCTGATTGTTTTATTCTTATTCTGCGGTGTCTAAAAATTCTTTGAAGCGTTCTGCCCATTTCTCAAAGAAACTTTTTCTTGCTTTAGGAATGGCTCCTCTGCCATCGGTCTCTTCTGTTAGTTCACTTTCAGTGGCGTTGTCAATTTGAGGTGCTTCTTCCAAAGTTGGGTCGATGCCTTGAGTATGATGTTTCTCTAAACTATTCAACACCAATCCCACTGCGGTGGCATACATAGGGCTAGTGGTTTCAGCATCTGTGTTTCCAGCCAGATGTTCGTTAGGGAAACCAATTCTGGTGTCCATACCTGTAGTGTATTCCACAAGTTGCTTTAAATGTTTTAACTCGGCACCACCCCCTGTGATGACAATACCGGCAATGAGTTTTTTCTTTTGCTCTTCGTGGCCATAGGCTTTGATTTCGGCATAAACCTGTTCTATAATTTCAACCACTCTCGCGTGGATAATTTTAGACAGGTTCTTCAGCGTGATTTCCTTGGGCTCTCTTCCTCTGAGTCCGGGTATGGAAACAATTTCGTTGTCTTTATTCTCCCCCGGCCAGGCAGAGCCGAACTTAATCTTAAGCATCTCTGCTTGTTTCTCTATGATGGAACAGCCTTCTTTAATGTCTTCAGTAATCACATTTCCCCCAAAAGGAATCACAGCCGTATGACGAATAATTCCATCTTTAAAAATGGCAAGGTCTGTAGTGCCGCCACCAATATCTATCAATGCTACACCTGCTTCTTTTTCTTCCTGGCTCAACACGGCATTGGCTGAGGCCAGTGGCTCGAGGGTGATTCCCGCCAACTCAAGACCTGAGCTTTTAATGCAGCGCCCAATATTTCTGATGGATGCCACCTGCCCCACAACCACATGGAAGTTAGCTTCGAGTCGTGCTCCATACATACCGCGTGGTTCCGTGATTTCAGCCTGACCATCAATTTTGTAGTCTTGAGGCAGTACATGAATGATTTCTTCGCCGGGCAACATCACCAGTTTGTGAACCTGATTGCACAGAGTCTCGATATCGAGTTCGCCAATAACCTCTTCACCGTCCCTACGGGTAATGTAATCACTGTGTTGCAAACTTCTGATGTGTTGCCCGGCAATACCAGCCACCACTTTTGATATTTTAATTTCTGATGAGGCTTCTGCTGCTTCCACAGCTTGTTGAATGGATTGGATGGTTTGGGTGATGTTATTCACCACGCCACGGTGCACTCCCATGCTTTTGGCTTTGCCAATTCCCAAAATTTCCATTTTACCATACTCGTTGTAACAACCAATCATTGCGACGATTTTTGTTGTTCCTATGTCCAGACCTACTGCAAAATTCTTGTTTTCCATATGCTACTTTTTTGTTCCTATCACCTGATTGTTAACTTTTAAATTCACCAGGTTGTATGCTGAAATTGTATTATCGTTTATTGTTTTTTGGTAAAAAGCCTTAAATTTTTGAAACTTTTTATCTATCTCTGTGGGCTTACCAAATTCAATTGTAAAATCATACACCCTTAAAAACAACCTGAGCTCATCATCTGACTCCTTTTGAATACCGATGATGTGATTGTTCATAAACTCATCTTCTCTTATTTTTAAAAGCAAGGGCAATATTTCTTCATAATCAGCATCTGTAATTCCTGTTATGATGGGGACCCGGGCAGCGTGAACTTCAGAAAGCGGCATGGCTGTTCCTTCTTCATCAAGGTAAAATGGCGGAGATGCCGCCACACGCGCGATAGGTTTACGTTGTTTTATTTTTGCCCCTAAAATACCGTCAACAGTGACAAACACTTCAGCTTTTGAAATCATAGGGTTTTTACTGAGCCTATGTTCCATCTCATTCAAATCTAGAATTTCTTTAGCTATGCTCGTAACTTCCACTTTATTTTGTATTAACAATTTATTAACCGTCTCATAGGTGATGAAATGATTGTTGTCATCCAGAAAAACAATGTGTTTTTCAATCAATGTGCGTTGGGCGTTCCGCTGTGAGCTAAACGCAAACAGGAATCCCACAAAAAGGATTAAAACAGTGAACTTTATGTAATCCCAGTTAATTTTCATTATTCAACGCTGATTTTACTTTGTTAACTTCTTCGCCTATATCACCGGCACCCAGCATTACAACTACAGGTGTCTTACTTTTTTTTACTGCATTGGGCAAAGCCTCTTTTGATATTAATTCTTTGTTGTTGTTTTTAATTTTATCCAGCAGCCATTGAGCGTTGATACCGTCAATGGGTTTTTCACGAGCTGGGTATATTTCCAGCAAAAACACCTTATCAAATTTTGAGAGACTTTCTGCAAAGGCATCTCCAAAATCTCTGGTTCTGCTAAACAAATGGGGTTGAAACACCACTAATGTTTCCTGATTGGGATACATTTCTGTCACTGCCTGGTGTACGGCATTGATTTCTTCAGGATGGTGTGCATAGTCATCAATCAACACACAGTTTGATGTTTTCAACTTGTAAGAAAACCTTCTTTTAACACCTTTAAAACTTAATAAAGCTTTGGGCAGGCTGTCGATGGGGACACCAGAACAAACAGCCATACCTAAAGCCAGGATAGCATTGAACAGGTTGTGACGACCCGGAAGGTTAAGCGTAATATTTTTAACAGTAACTTTTGGTGACTTCAAGTCAAACACATATGCCCCGTTGTTGATGCGCACATTTTGAGCTTCAAAGTCGGCTTCCTCTTCTACTGCAACAGTCAATCCGTTCAAGGGAAGTCCCTTTTTGTGTAATAAAAATCCGTCGTTTGGAACTAAAGACGCAAACTCTGTAAAGGCCAGCTTAATGGTGGCTTCGTCGCCATAAATATCAAGATGGTCTGCATCCATGGAGGTAATCCCCGCGATAAACGGATTTAATTTCAGGAAAGAGCGGTCAAATTCATCGGCTTCCACCACGGTATAGTCCTGACCTTTGAGAATTACATTGGATTGATAGTTTTCAGCTATACCCCCCAAAAAGGCAGTTACTTTTTGATTGGTCTCTGCCAGCAAATGCGCCAGGATGGCTGATGTGGTTGTCTTGCCATGGGTTCCGGCAACAGCCAGGCATTTACCGGTTTTGGTAATCTCTCCTAAAAGCTCAGAGCGTTTCACAATGGGATAGCCATTGGTTTTAAAATACTTTAACAACACACTCTCTACAGGAATTGCAGGGGTATAGACAATGAGTGAGGTTTCTTTAGCAAAAGATGTTTCAACAGGAGTCAGCTGGTCTTCATAAGTGATCGTA
The DNA here is from genome assembly GCF_014640155.1 of Planktosalinus lacus. Taxonomy (GTDB): domain Bacteria; phylum Bacteroidota; class Bacteroidia; order Flavobacteriales; family Flavobacteriaceae; genus Planktosalinus; species Planktosalinus lacus. The sequence goes on from NZ_BMGK01000004.1 coordinate 115,073, forward strand.
ACACCCTCAGTGATGAGTGCTTTGGTTAACTCAGTAGGTGTTTTGTCATAACCGAACACCTGCTTTCCTGTCATAAGAAAGTAGCGGGCAAGCGCACTCATACCGATCCCTCCAATACCGATAAAATATATATTTTGTATGTGCTTATCCAATTTCATTTTAGTTCTTTAATAACTTTTCTACTTCGTCTGCAATGGCAGCTGTTGCTTTGGGTTTGCCAAACTTTTGAATGTTCTGAGCCAGTTGTTGTCGTTTTTCGACAGAATTAATCAAGGTTCTGAATTCACTTTCAAAATGAATGTCAAGGTCTTTTTCCTCAATGAGGATGGCCCCATTTTCGGAGGCAATCGCCAGTGCGTTTTTCTTTTGATGGTCTTCTGCAACATTAGGCGACGGAATAAAAATCACCGGTTTACCCACCAGACAAAGCTCAGACACCGACAGTGCTCCAGCTCTTGAGATCACAACATCGGCCGCAGCATAGGCAAGATCCATAGTGTATAAGAAATCAACCACCTGTACACCCGGAGTTTGATTGTGTTTTTTATAGGTTTGATAATAATAGGCGCCCGTTTGCCAGAGTACCTGAACCTCACAAGTCTCAAAAAACGGCAAGGAATGTTCAATCAGCTGATTGATGGTTCTTGCACCCAGGCTTCCACCCAACACCAGAAGGGTTTGCTTATTTTCATCCAGTTGAAAGTGCTTTAAGCCAGCAGCTCTTTTGGAAGAAACCTCTATGATGTCTTGTCTAACAGGATTTCCGGTAAAGACGATTTTTTCTTTTGGAAAGAATTTCTCCATTCCGGCATAGGCCACACAAATGGTTTTTGCTTTTTTAGCCAGCCATTTATTGGCAATCCCGGCAAACGAGTTTTGCTCCTGAATCAAACAGGGAATGCCTTTGGAGGAAGCCACCCGCAATAGTGGTGCACTGGCAAACCCCCCCGTCCCGATGACGACATCGGGTTGAAAGTCTTTGAGTATTTTTCGCGAACGCGACAAACTGTATATCAATTTGAAAGGGAAACTCAGGTTCTTAAAGGTCAGTCTGCGTTGGATTCCCGAAATCCATAATCCTTCAATTTCATAGCCGGCTTTGGGAACTTTTTGCATCTCCATACGGTCCTGAGCACCAACAAACAAAAAGCGGGCTTGGGGAAACCTCGCCTTTAGTTCGTTAGCAATTGCTATCGCCGGATAGATATGTCCTCCGGTTCCACCTCCTGACACTATGAATTTATACTGCTTCACTTAATATATCTAATGGATTTTCTTCGTCTGTTTCTTTTTTAACTTCTACTCGTTTGGCACTTACACTTAAAATAATTCCTAAAGACAGGCAAGTCATCCAAATGGAAGTTCCTCCACTGCTTATGAGCGGCAAGGTTTGCCCGGTAACCGGAAACAATTCAACCGCTACTGCCATATTGATAAACGCCTGAAATATGATTGGAATGCCCACAGCAATCACTACCAGCTTACTGAAACGCGAGCTTGCCTTTCCTGCTACTATGAGTATACGAAAGAGCAGCCACACATATAAAAACATCAATAAAATGGCGCCGATCAACCCAAACTCTTCAATGATGATGGCAAAAATAAAATCGGATGAGGACTGGGGTAAAAAGTTCTTTTGTACGCTTTTTCCCGGTCCTAAACCTGCAACCCCTCCTGTTGCGATGGCTATTTTGGCTTTTTCTATTTGATAGCCTTCTTCGGCATCTTTGGAATCTGTAAAACTTTCAACCCGGCTGATCCATGTATCCACCCTGTTGGGAAATACTCCCGGAAACGCTTTTGCCGTAAGGACAAAAAGCGATAGCATCACGACTCCTACACCTAAAATCGCCGCCAAATAACGGAACGGATAGCCTCCCATAAACACCAGCAACACGACCATAGAAAACAAAATTGCTGCAGTTGAGAAGTTCGCCGGAAGGATGAGTCCCACAACCAAAAAGACAGGTGCCCACAAAGGCAGAATGCTTTCTTTAAATGAAATTGTTTTATCCTTAATTTTAGTGAGATAGGTAGCTACATATACCATCAAAACCACCATCGCTAAAGAGGAGGTTTGAAAGGTAAACCCAACCAACGGTATTTGTATCCACCTGCTGGCATTGGCACCGTCAATGGTGGTGCCCTGTGAAAGTGTGTAAACCAGCAATGCAAATACTATAGGCATTCCGATTATTGAAAAGGCCCTGAAGTAATTGTAAGGTATTCTGTGAACTGCATACAAAATCACAAAACCCAGCACTAAGTGCATGCCGTGTTTTAATAAATAGCCCAATGTATTTCCATTGCCATACAAATAAGCCAGGTTACTACTCGAACTGTAAACAGGCAAAAATGAGAGTAATGCCAACAAAGCAGCGATCGCCCAAATGGCTTTATCTCCTTTTATATGTTGCAAATACTGCTTCATTTTTTTAGTTGCTTTTTACAGGTTTCTAACAGCGTCTTTAAATTGACGACCACGATCTTCATAGTTTTCAAACAAATCAAAACTGGCACAGGCAGGTGACAACAAAACGGTATCGCCTTTATCAGCCAGTCTGTAGGCTATTTGTACTGCGTCTTTCATTGATTCAGTTTGAGTCATAATTGGCACAACATTTCCAAAAGTGTTGATGATTTTTTCATTGTCAAGACCCAGACAGACAATGGCTTTTACTTTTTCATTTACCAGTGGTAACAATTCTTCATAGTTATTGCCTTTATCTACTCCGCCAACAATCCACACCGTGGGGCTGCTCATACTGTCCAACGCATAAAAAGTTGCATTGACATTGGTAGCTTTTGAATCGTTTATATAGGTGACATTTTGTATCTTCAATACAGTCTCCAAACGATGTTCTACACTTTGAAAGTTGGTTAAACTCTCTCTGATTGTTGCTTTTCTGATACTTAACAGCTTTGCAACTGTAGATGCTGCCATGGCATTCTTAAGATTGTGGTTTCCTTGTAATTCTAAACTTTTTGTGGGCATTTCTATGGTTTTATTTTTTATTGTTAATGTTATTTTATCATTGTTTATACTTGCTCCCTGAGCTACCTTTTTGGTTATTGAAAAGGGCATTTTTTGAGATTGTACTGCATTGTGTTGCATCCAGTTTTCAATTACCGGGTCGTCGGCATCATATACAAAATAGTCGGCCTCTGTTTGGTTCATCACGATTCTGAATTTTGAGTTGATGTAATTCTCAAACTTATACTCATACCGGTCCAGATGATCTTCAGTGATGTTTGTCAATATCGCTATGTGGGGCCTGAAGTTCACAATTCCATCCAGTTGAAAACTACTCAGTTCAAGCACATAAAAGTCATTCTTCCCTTCTGCTACCTGAGCAGCAAAGCTTTGACCGATATTGCCTGCCAAACCAACATTGAGTCCACCCTGTTTAAGGATGTGATGTGTTAAACTCGCTGTAGTGGTTTTGCCGTTGCTGCCGGTAATTCCAACAATTATAGCGTCAGTGAATTGAGCTGCAAATTCAATTTCAGAAATCACCGGTATGCCTTTATGGTTGAGCTCCTTAACAATTGGAACTGTATCCGGTATACCCGGGCTTTTCATCACGACATCTGCAGTCATGATTACCGCCTTGGAATGCTTTTCTTCCTCCCACTCAATCTCATTATGTATAAGAACTTCCTTGTATTTTGGTTTTATTTTTTGTTTATCAGAAACAAAAACGTGGTATCCTTTTTGTTTCCCTAAAAGTGCGGTTCCCACCCCACTCTCTCCTGCACCTAAAACCACCAAGCGTTTCATTATCTTACCTTTAAAGTAACGATGGCTAAAACCGCAAGGATAATTCCCACGATTAAAAACCTTGTTACTATTTTACTTTCGTGAAATCCTCTAATTTGGTAGTGATGGTGAATGGGTGACATTCTAAATATGCGTCTCCCTTCACCAAACTTCTTTTTGGTATACTTAAACCAACTCACCTGTAACATGACCGAAAGGGTTTCAATAAAAAAGATACCACACAAAATAGGGATAAGCAGTTCCTTTCTTACTGCAATGGCAATTACCGCAATGATTCCACCAATAGTTAAACTACCGGTATCACCCATAAAGACCTGCGCCGGATATGCATTGTACCAAAGAAATCCGATGAGCGCCCCAACAAAAGCCATGATAAAAATGGTCATTTCGCCTGTTCTTGGTATGTACATGATGTTGAGGTAATCTGAAAAAATCACGTTGCCAGACACCCAGGCAAAAATGCCCAATGCGATGACGATGATAGCAGATGTACCCGCTGCCAGACCATCAATACCATCTGTAAGATTGGCTCCGTTTGAAACGGCCGTTACTATAAAAATCACGATGGGGATAAATAAAATCCAGGCATATTTCCCATACCCCTGACCCATCCAGGTAATCAAGGCTGAGTAATCAAACTCATTGTTTTTCATAAATGGAATGGTGGTTACCAGTCCCTTGGTTTCTTTATTGGCGATTTGTTGCTCGCTCAACTCCACAATCTGATGTGTTTCAGGCTTTACATTCTCATCCAGTTTTACAGTAATTTGTGGATGAAAGTACATCGTTGCTCCAATGATGATTCCTAAAACTACCTGACCAAAAACCTTGAACTTTCCGGGGAGGCCTTGTTTATTTTTCTTAAAGGTTTTGATGTAATCATCTATAAAACCAATGATCCCCATCCAGATGGTAGTAAAAATGAGCATGATTACATAAATATTGTCAAGCTTGGCAAAAAGAAACACAGGAATTAATGTTGCTAAAATGATAATCAATCCACCCATAGTGGGTGTACCTGCTTTTTCGTTTTGACCTTCAAGCCCCAGGTCTCTGACTGTTTCACCTATTTGTTTTTTGCGCAGATAATTGATGATTTTTTTACCAAATACAATGGCGATGAACAATGAAAAGATAATGGCCATAGCCGAGCGAAAGGAAATAAACTGAAACAGCCCTGTTCCCGGGATGTTAAAATTGGCGTCTAAGTATTCAAATAAGTAGTACAGCATATTATTTGTTTAATTCTTTTAAGTAGCTGTTTACAATTTTAAAATCATCAAAATCAAAGCGCTCTCCTTTGATTTCCTGATAGGTTTCGTGTCCTTTACCGGCAATAAGAATGATGTCATTCTCCGTTGCAAGCTGGCAGGCTGTTTTGATTGCTTGCTTTCTATTTGTGATTGCAATGGTTTTTTTGAAGTTCTGAGGCTCTACTCCATTTTCGATGTCTTTTATGATCGCATCAGGGTCTTCATTGCGCGGATTGTCACTGGTAAAGATGACTTTATCACTCAATGCAGAGGCGATGTGCCCCATTTTAGGTCTTTTACTTGAATCCCGGTTACCACCACATCCCACAACAGTGATGAGTGTTTCATTCCCTGTGCGAATGCTGTTGATGGTTTCCAGCACATTTTTCAGTGCATCAGGGGTGTGTGCATAGTCAACGATGGCCGTAATTTTTGATTTTGAAATCTGATATTGAAAGCGCCCACTCACACTATCAAGTTCACTGATGAGTCTGAGAATTTCAAGCTCTTCAAGACCACAAATTGTGGCCACTCCATAAATAGCCAAAAGATTGTAAGCGTTAAAATCGCCAATGAGCTTAGACCAAACTTCGTTGGAATTTATTTTTAACAACAAGCCGCTAAATTGATTTTCAAGCACCTGCGCTTTAAAGTCCGCCTGGGTTTTCAGGGCATAGGTATATTTTTGAGCTTTGGTGTTTTGCAGCATCACCAAACCGTTTTTATCGTCTTCATTTACCAATGCAAAAGCTGATTTGGGTAATTTGTCAAAAAAAACTTTTTTAACATCGCGATAGGCCACAAATGTTTTGTGATAGTCTAAATGATCTTGCGTAAGGTTTGTAAATACACCTCCGGCAAATTGTAGCCCTTCGGTGCGTTTTTGATGAATTCCGTGAGAGCTTACTTCCATGAAACAGTACTCAACACCCTCAATTATCATTTTATTAAGATAGGAATTGAGTGTAAGTGAATCAGGAGTGGTGTGTGTTGACTGAAACTCCTCTTCCTGAATCATTATTTTTACAGTTGAAATCAATCCAACTTTAAATCCGGCATTTTTAAACAATTGAAACAATAAAGTCGCAATGGTAGTTTTTCCGTTAGTGCCGGTGACTCCTATTAGTTTTAAATCTTTTGAAGGGTTCCCAAAATAGGAGGCCGCCATGATTGCTAGTGCTCTTTTAGAGTCGTCAACCTGAACATAAGTAATACCGTTCACAATCTGTTCTGGCAGTACTTCACAAATGATGGCCAATGCTCCTTTATCTATCGCTTTTTGGATGTATTGATGTCCATCCATCTCAGTTCCGGTTATAGCGACAAAGCAATCGTTAAAGTCAACATTCCTCGAATCAAATTTTAGCTGAGAAATAACCACATCAGTGCTACCAACAACTGCGTTTAAGGTGACCGTATATAATAAATCTCTTAGATTCATGAAGAAAGTTCTAATGTTATTTGTTTCCCTTTAATAAGTTTTTCCCCTTCGGGCAATGATTGTGCTTTTACTTTTCCGTTTCCAGACACTTTTACCTTCAGGCCTAAATTTTCCAATAAGGAAACTGCGTCCATACCTGACATTCCCTTTACATTTGGGATAGCAGCATAATTTTTTTGTGCTAATTCATAATACTCCTGAAAGTCATTTTCAATGGAAGCCTGCAACACTTCCAGGTTTTCAATAACATCGGAGGTTGGAGAATCGATGTAAATTTTTTGTGCAATACTTTTAAAAACGGGCCCTGCCACATCTGCACCATAATAACCGGTGCTCACTTTGGGCTTATGAATGATCACGATGCAAGAATATTTTGGGTTTTCCGCGGGAAAATAACCTGCAAACGATGATATGTACCTTCTGTTTGATGCAAAGTCTTTCATCCAGTATTCTGTTTGTGCGGTTCCTGTTTTACCGGCCATTGAAAAATCGGGTGAGTAAAGAGAACGACCTGTACCCTTTTCAACTACATTTTTCAGTACATCCTGTACTTTTTGGATGGTTTGCAATGAAGCTATCTGTGGGTTTATGACTTCTACTCCAAAGGTTTCAATTTCCTTATTCCATGCTTTTACCTGACGGATGAAACGAGGCTTTACCATCACTCCGTCGTTTGCAATTGCGTTATAAAAAGTTAGTGTTTGCAGAGGCGTTAAGGAAACCCCATAGCCATAAGACATTGATGGCAAAGCATTTTTACTCCAACCGCTTTTATCGGATGGATGGGGGATTTTAGGTTTTCCTTCACCTATAATGGGAAGGTCTAACTGTTTGTCCAGATTCATACGCTGAAGAATCTCAACAAACCGAGCAGGTTTGTCTTTGTAGTTTTCTTCGATAGCCTTGGCAATTCCTATGTTTGAAGAAACTTCCATGACCCTTCCCATGGATATTTTTCCATAACCTCCCTTTCGGGAATCAGACACTTTTTTGCCATAAAAATAATGCGTTCCATTACCGGTGTCTACTACTGTGCTAGTGTCTATTACCTTGTCTTCCAAAGCAGCCATAAAGGCCATCACCTTGAAGGTAGAACCGGGTTCATGGGACTCCCCAATAGCATAGTTGAGTTTTTCGTAATAAGTACCTTGCTTGGTTCTGCCTAAATTTGAAACAGCTTTAATTTCGCCGGTTTTGGTTTCCATCACGATAACTGTTCCGTGTTCAGCTTCATAAAGTTCCAGTTGTCTTAACAACGCGTGATGTGCAATATCCTGAATATTGATATTGATGGTAGAAATCACATCATAACCATCGCGGGGTTCAATTTCATTTTCGTCATATATGGGTTTCCACTGGCCTTTTGCGATGCGTTGTTTGAGGCGCCTTCCGTCACGTCCCCTTAGATATTCACCATAAGCACCTTCAAGGCCTACCCTCACATAATGCCCATCTGCATCTTTGCGTTCATAGCCTACCATACGTTCTGCAATTTTCCCAATGGGATGCTCACGAACAGTGCTTTGTTCTGTAATCATACCGCCTTTGTAAGGACCCAGGTTGAAAAGGGGAAACTTTTTTACTTCTAGGTAATCTGAATAGCTTATTTTTCGCTCAAGAAGTAAATAACGATTTTTAGTTGCTCTTGCATTTCGCAATAGCGATTCATAGTGAGCAACCGTCTTATTAAACTTTTTTGAAAGTGCCTGAGAAAGTGGAATGATGTTTTTTTCAAAATTTTCAGCACTCACTGTTACTGCATCAAAACGAATGTCATATTTAGGCACTGATATTGCCAGCAAACTTCCATCATCCGCATAAACATTTCCCCGGTTTGAAGGAATTACAAAGTTTTTTGTCGTATTGACCTTTGCCAATTCTTTGTATTTTTCACCTTCAACAAACTGAATGTTGGTGATTTTAACCAAAATAGCCAGGACAAAGAGAAACAAACATCCCGCAATGATGTAAAGCCGGTGCAATATGTTTTTATCTTCAAATGCCATTATTCTGGTGTTTTTGACTTAATTACAATCTTATAGGGTGGATTTTCGGAGGGTTTGAGGCCTTTTTTTATCAGCTGGTTCACTACTTTACTTTCCATTTTAACTTTCATTAAATTAGAGCGTACAGCACTAAACTCGCTACGTAATTCTTTAACATCGTTGTTGATTTGTGCGATTCTATGAACTTTTTTATCAGCGCTGTGTGCACTGGAAATCATTATCAAAGCAAGCAATGACAGGAAGATGATAAACTTCCAGTTTTTGAAAGCGTCTTCGTTTATTAAAAACTTTCCTTTTAATATGTCAATAATGCTCTTTCTCACTTTTGAAAATTATATTCGTTCAGCAATGCGAAGTTTTGCACTTCGTGCTCTGTTGTTTTGCTCAATTTCTTCCTCACCTGGAATGATGAGTTTGCCAATTTTTTTAAAAGGCACTTCTACATGACCAAACACATCTTTCTCGGGTTCCCCTTCAAAAAGACCGTTTCTGATGAAACGTTTCACCAAGCGGTCTTCCAGCGAGTGGTATGAAATAAGACTCAACCTTCCTCCTGTGGGAAGCAAATCGACTGTTTGCAACAAAAACTCCTTAAGCGCTTGGATCTCCTGATTTACCTCAATGCGAATTGCTTGAAATAGTTGCGCCAGTATTTTATTTTCTTTGTGTTTGGGTAAAAACCTACCCAATGCACTTTTCAATTCTTCACTCGTTTTTATGGGTTGCTTCATTCTGTTTTCAACAATCATTCGTGCCATTCCGGCAGCCGATTTCAACTCACCATATTGAAATAGCACATTTCTCAAATCCTTTTCGTTGTATTCATTTACAATGTGAAAAGCAGAAACAGCATTACCTTGATTCATTCTCATATCGAGATTGGCTTCAAAACGGGTTGAAAACCCACGTTCAGCCACATCAAATTGATGTGAAGACACCCCAAAATCACCTAATATGCCATCTACTTTTGAAACTCCATGCAATCTTAGAAATCGTTTAATGTGCCTAAAGTTTTGATGAATGAGCAGAAATCTGTCATCATTGATTGTATTCTCCAGCGCATCTACATCCTGATCAAAAGCATACAATTTGCCTTTATCATCCAGTTGTGATAAAATCTTTTTTGAGTGTCCTCCCCCTCCAAAAGTTACATCCACATAAATCCCGTTGGGCTTAATTTGCAAGCCTTTTACAGATTCTTTTAATAAAACAGGGTTATGATAACTCATGGTCTTCATCAAATTTGTCGCCCATTACTTCTTCAGCCAAGTCTGCAAAATCGGTCGCAGCATCATCAATGGCTTTTTCGTACTTGTTTTTATCCCAAATTTCAACAATGTTAATCGCCGATGATAAAACCAGTTCTTTGTTGATTGAAGCAAAGCCAATCAAATCTTTTGGAATCAACAGCCTTCCTGAAGTATCCAATTCAATCACTTTCACTCCGGCTGTAAAACGTCTTACAAAATCGTTGTTCTTTCGATTAAAGCGATTCAGCTTATTTATTTTGAGCATTAATTGCTCCCACTCAGCCATTGGATACAACTCCAAACAAGGCTGGAAAACTGCGCGTTTTAATACAAATCCTTGTTCAAGCATCGGAGCCAGTTGCTTTTGTAAAGCCGAAGGCAATAGCACACGCCCTTTGGCGTCTGCTTTACACTCGTATGTTCCGATGAGATTGCGCATAAATCGTTAGTTTAGACTTTACAATTTCAAATATATTTATTTTTTCCCACTTTTTACCACTTTTTACCACTTTGTTGATAAATTTCAGCTTAAACTAAGCGATTAACCTTTAAATACTTAGCTTGACCACTATTCTGAAAAGCGTGAATTGTGAATAACTTAGAAAAGAGGAATGTTCAAAAAACAGAAAAACCAACTGTGAAATAGTGTAGAAATGAAAAATAATTTATAACATTGAAATAACTATATTTGTCAATGTAAATAGGATTGAATTGTATGATTAAAAATTTGAAACAAGAGGGTAAGTTCAATTATTTTGAAGTCGGTAAAGGAAAACCGATTATTATTTTACACGGCCTAATGGGCGGTTTAAGTAATTTTGATACTGTTACCACCTACTTTTCAGAGAAAGGATATCATGTAATCCTTCCTGAACTCCCAATTTACACTTTACCTTTATTAAAAACCAATGTCAAAAACATTGCAACCTACGTAAGGGATTTCATTGTCCATAAAAATTTAGGGAAAGTGATTTTATTAGGAAACTCACTTGGAGGTCACATAGCTTTGTTGTGTGCAAAATTATATCCTGAACACATTGAAGCCCTTGTTATTACTGGCAGTTCAGGCTTATATGAAAGTGCTATGGGCGAAAGCTATCCCAAAAGGGGCGACTATGAATACATCAAGCAAAAAGCTGAAAATGTTTTTTATGACCCCGCTGTTGCTACTAAAGAAATTGTTGATGAAGTTTATGAAACCGTCAACGATCGCAACAAACTTATCAGAACGTTGGCCATTGCAAAAAGCGCCATTAGACATAATATGGCTAAAGACTTGCCCAATATGAACCACCCCACTTGTATTATTTGGGGAAAAAATGACAATGTAACACCACCCGATGTTGCCGAAGAATTCCATCAACTTTTACCTGACTCAGACTTGTACTGGATTGAAAAATGTGGTCATGCTGCTATGATGGAACACCCTAAGGACTTTAACATTCACCTGGACCACTGGCTTACAAAACGCGGAATATAACTAAACATGCAAATAAAATCTGCTGAATTTATAATGAGCAACAGTGATGTTGCCAAATGCCCTGCTACCCGCATCCCTGAATATGCTTTTATTGGCCGTTCTAATGTTGGTAAATCATCCTTAATCAATATGTTGATGCAGCGTAAGAATCTCGCTAAAACATCAGGGAGACCCGGGAAAACACAGTTAATCAATCATTTTTTGATTAATAAAAACTGGCATTTGGTAGATTTACCCGGTTATGGATATGCGCGTGTTTCTAAAAGCAGTAAAAAAGTATTCCAAAAATTCATTACAGATTATTTTCTTAAAAGGGAACAATTAGTTTGTGCGTTTGTATTGATAGATTGCCGTCACGAACCGCAACCTATTGATTTACAATTTATGGAATGGCTGGGTGAACAACAGGTGCCGTTTTCAATTATTTTTACCAAAGCAGATAAACTCAAGCCGAAAGCATTGGAAAGAAACGTAGACACCTACAAATCCAAACTTTTAGAAAGCTGGGAAGAGCTTCCAAATTATTTCATCACCTCTTCATCAAACTCAACCGGCAGGGAAGAAGTGCTGCAGTATATAGACGAAATCAATGCTGGATTTAACTATTCTTAAGTGTTTTTCCCCGTTCCTGAATTAACTGAATCAATTCCTTTACTTCAGCAATGTTGTTGAGCTCTTCTGGAGTTGCAAACACTTCGAGATTTTCAAAGTTTTCAATCAAAACTACTGGAAAAGTGTATTTTGCGCCGAATTTTGAAGCATACTTTTTTTGAAATTCATTTTTGTGAAGAAAGACCATTTCAAAAGTACTTTCACTCCTAAATTTTTTCCATTGCTTATTCTCAGAAAAAGCATCAAAAGTTAATGTACATAAACTGCATTGATATGTTTTTGGACTGGAGACTTTATGAACAGTATCCAATAGAGCATTTACCTTACCGGAATTTGCATTGTAAATAAAAATGAGTTTTGACATGATTTGGGATATATTTAATTTAGTGGTTGCTTCTTTAAAAAAACTAGCGTTTTAGTTCAAGTTTTTCTGCAAAATATTCAGTGAAATCGCGCATCGTGGCACTCATTTTCTCATCGTTAGTTGCGCGTTCAAAGGTGTCTGCCATAGCACTCAATGTTTGGTGGAAAAATAGTTTCATTTCATCCATTGGCATGTCTTTAGTCCACAAATCAATGCGTAAAGACTCTTTGCTTTTACTATCCCAAACAGATAGCATCAACGCTTTGGTTTCTTCGTTTTGGACTCCACCATCTGCTGCAGTCCAATGTAATTTTTCAGGAATTTTATTTTCGTCTAGTGTTACATCAATTTCAATAGTTGACTTATGGGTTTTTTTTGCCATTATTTTCTAGGTTTAAATTTTGATTGTTTAAATAATGTTTCTGCAGGTGTTTGAAGTAGGGTTTTTAAATCGGTATTATTATTTTCAGCATATGCTTTTACCATTTGCCATCCAATATACTGTCCTAATCTTGAGGGCGATTCATTATCAAGCTCCAAATAAAATTTTGAAAAGGGTCCCGGCAATATAAATCGTGAAGCAAGTTTTGGATCAGTACTGAACAATAACTCACGTTCTATAAAATAACGCCAGATTTCAGTTTCATTTTCACTAGCCCACTTCAATTCTTCTTTTGTATATCCCATGACTTCTTTTGCTTCATAATTGGGCAAAAGCTGTTCCTTTAAGTAAATAATTTTTCCGGCATATACCATTTGGTCGAGAAATGTTCTGTTTGTGGGTGGAGCAATGTATTTATGTGCGATAGCCTCTGTTATTTCAGGAATCAACTGTTCAGGACGAAGGTTTTTAGAAATATACCTATTTAATTCTTCATAAAAAGGATGGTCACTCCCCAGAAAATTATCCAAGCCCACTAAAAGCAAACTATCAGCATAAATTACTTTGTTCCTGTAATCAACATCAGAGATTAATGTGATAGTTTTAGGCTCGTTAAAATCTGAAAAGTAAAACTTTAAATGCTTAAAAAGCAACTCTAAATCAGCTTCATATGGTGAGAAATCAGCAAATTTAAGATTCACTTCTGTTTCCAATTGTTGTTGAAGGGTGTCCTCTAATTTCTGAACCCAAATACTATCGTGAAAATGTTCAGGAAATAAATAAGGGTATGATTTTTTTAAACTTTGAAGGTCTTCAATTGTGGCCTTTGCAAATTGCTCATCAAACCTATCAATTTCAACGGTTACCGGCATATCTAAGATAGCATCGTTAATTTTTTTCTCATCAGAGCAAGAATACAAAATTCCAAAAACCAAGAAAATTAAACCAATATACTTCATAATTAAAATGCTGTTAATGCTTTTGTTATTTTAACGATACTATGCCATATAAATTTTATATTTAGGCCTGCAAAATAAAGTTGCAAAGGTACCATTAACAAATATACCAACGATACTATGCAAACGGAAAATGTTGTTAAACATATTGTAAATTGGCTGAAAGAGTATGCTACTTCATCAAAAATGGATGGTTTTGTAGTAGGAATTAGCGGCGGAATTGATTCAGCTGTTACATCTGCTCTTTGCGCAAAGACAGGAATGAGAACACTTTGTGTAGAAATGCCCATACAACAATCAATGAATCAGGTGAACAGAGGCAAGGAACATATTGAAAAATTGCAAAAAAAACACGCGAACGTAAGCTCGATTGAAGTTAATTTAACGCCCGTTTTTGAAACCTTCAAAACTCAAATTCCTACAAATAAAATGAGCCCCCTTTTAAATTTAACCTTGGCCAACACGAGGGCGCGATTACGGATGACAACCTTGTATTATTTCGCAGGGCTTCATCGTTATTTAGTTGTAGGAACCGGAAATAAAGTTGAAGATTTTGGAGTTGGTTTTTTTACAAAATATGGTGACGGAGGTGTTGACATTAGCCCTATTGCAGATTTAATGAAAAGCGAAGTCTTTCAACTGGGCTCCCATTTAAATATTTCAGAATCAATTTTGAAGGCAAAACCCACTGACGGTCTTTTTGGTGATGACCGTAGCGATGAAGATCAGCTGGGAGCCAGCTATGACGAACTTGAATGGGCCATGAAAATGGATCAAAAAGGAAGTGAAATTTCAAATTTTTCAGGTAGGGAACAATTGGTTTTTTCCATATATAAAAACCTAAATTCAGCTAATCAACACAAAATGAATCCCATACCGGTTTGCAAAATCCCTCTGAATTTCAAAAAGTAACTGCATTTTAACGATTTTTAGCGAACTTCAACGAAAAGTGCATTTACAAACACTCTATTTTTATACATTTGTTTTGTAGTAAAATATTTACAAAAATTTAAATGTTTCCTACAAAGAACAAACTGAATAGATTGCTAACAATTTTGTCAACCTCACAATTATGACTTCAATAATAATAGCAGACCATCACCCAATGATGCGCAAAGGAATTTCCTGCCTACTTAAAAAAAATGCCAATTATACCATTATAGACAAAGTTAACAACGGAGAGGAAATGTTTAAATCTCTTCGCAAACAACTTCCAGACGTTTTAGTAATGGAAATTGATATGCCACAGGTAAATGGCATTACTGTTTTAAGAACAATAAAAGCAGAATTCCCTGAACTAAAAATCTTAATTTATTCTTGTCATCCTGAAGAAATATATGCCCTGCGTTCTATTAAATCAGGCGCTTCAGCTTATGTTTCTAAAACCGCATCTACAAAATTATTTACCAAAGCATTAAAGAAAGTTTCCAAAGGTGGCGTTTATTTAAACGACGATCTAACAACGACTTTCACCAGCAGAAATGTGGGGGAAAGCAGTGTATTAAGCAGGTATAAAAAATTATCTTCCCGTGAAATTGAAGTGCTTAATTTACTTTCTAATGGCAAAAGAAACAAAGACATTGCTAACGCTCTTGAAATTAACGAAAAAACAGTAAGTACCTATAAAACCCGCTTACTTAAAAAACTTAAAGTGGACAATCTGGCCGATTTGATTCACCAATCAAGAATGTTTCAATTCAGCTGAAGAGTAGATTGCTCGTTTTTAAAACGAACAAAAAAAATTAAAGCACTGTTTCAATAAAACAGTGCTTTTTTTATTCAAACCTTCTCACAACTGTCTCCAATTTTCTGGAAAGTGTGACTTCAAGTCTTTTATACTCCTGTATAGTTTGTAGTAAATCATATTTGTCTTCCTCCTCCTTGTGATTTATTTCTTCGGCAAGACTGTTTATTTGTTTGGCAATCAATAACTTTCTGAGATGTAATGTAGTCTCTTTTAGCAACTGTGTGATAGATTGCTTTTTCTCTTTAACATAAATATCTTTTCGTTCCCAGTCATGCAATTGATATTTTTCTTCATCCATGAAAATGTCAGTGATTATTTTTGCCTTTTCAAATTCAAGTTGAGCAATAAAAGTTTCGGTTTGGAGTGGTTTTTCCTGTTGATAATTATCAATTATTGTATTGAACAAATCCTGAAAAACCGGATTTGTGAATTCCATTTCGTCTTCTTGAATATCGAGAAATACTTTTTGAAAAACCTTTAACTCTTTCTTTTCTTTTATGTTTCTAATTTGCCCCTCTTCATCAGCCTCCATAATTTCATCTTCAAAAGTCACTATTTCGTTACCGTAAAGAAGTAACAATTCAAGAATTTTTAATTCCAACTGAAATTTAACGTCAATTTTTTCGGCAGGTTTATTTTCTTTATTTATAACCTCAAAAGGTTTTTCAGTGGGTTTTGACTGTTGTTTAGAGTGCTCTTTTTTATTTTTTAAAAAGATTTGTGCCAGGCTGTTAAATAGCACTTCTTCAGAAATATCCATAATACGCGAACACTCCTTTACATATATTTCCCGTTTGATGACATCGGGAATTTTTGAAATACTGGTCACCATATCCCGGATTGTATCTGCTTTTTTAATCGGGTCATTTTTGGTGTCTTTCACCAGAGTAGAAGCCTTAAAGTTAATAAAATCCTGTGCATTTTCTTCCAGATAAATTGTGAGCTCTTCTAAGGAGTTTTTTCTGGCAAAACTGTCAGGGTCCTCCCCTTCCGGGAACGTACAAATCTTTACATTCATTCCTTGCTCCAATATCAAATCAACACCGCGCAATGACGCTCTCAAACCCGCTGCATCTCCATCAAACAAAAGTGTGATGTTTTGGGTCAACCGGTTTATAAGTCTTATTTGCTCTTCAGTGAGTGCCGTTCCAGATGAGGACACCACATTGTGAATACCGGTTTGGTGAAACTGAATCACATCTGTATAACCTTCCACCAGATAACAATTATCTTCTTTGGCAATAGATTGTTTAGCGTGAAAAATACCATAAAGCACTTTGCTTTTATGATATATATCACTTTCGGGGGAGTTGAGGTATTTTGCAGCTTTTTTGTCGTTTGTTAAAATGCGACCTCCAAACCCAAGGGTTCTACCGCTCATACTCAAAATGGGAAATATCACCCGCCCTTTAAAACGGTCAAATTGTTTTTCTTCCTTGACAATTGTAAGTCCGGTTTTTTCAAGATATTCCAGTTTATAGCCTTTCCTAAGTGCCTCTGAGGTGAATGCATCCCAACTGTCAAATGAGTATCCCAGTTGAAATTTTTTGATGGTTACCTCACTAAACCCACGTTCCTTAAAATAAGACAAACCGATGGCTTTTCCCTGATCTGTTTTTAACAAGTTGTGGTGAAAAATATCTTTGGCAAACTCACTCACCAGATACATGCTTTCACGCTCGTTGGCTTGTTCTTTTTCTTCGTCTGTTTTTTGAGTTTCTTCTATTTCAATGCCATATTTCTTGGCCAGGTATTTAATGGCTTCAGGATAAGTAAAATGCTCGTGCTCCATTAAAAAAGCAACCACATTTCCTCCTTTTCCGCTAGAGAAATCTTTCCAGATTTGCTTCACAGGAGAAACCATAAAACTGGGAGTGCGTTCATCAGAAAAGGGACTGAGTCCTTTGAAATTACTTCCTGCTTTTTTGAGCTGAACAAAATCACCGATAACCTCCTCTACACGAGCCGTTTCAAATACTTGATCGATGGTTGATTTTGAAATCATTTGAAGAAAATATTGAAGTGTAAATGTAATTAATTAAAAACTGACTGTAAAGCCTGAAACTTAAAATTCAATAGAAATAACAATTAATATATCAGATTATTTTTTGCGGTCAATTACATAATTGACCATCAGGATGAGAGATTCTTTGAAGGGTGAGTGAGGATAAGAATTTAGAATTTCAAGCGCTTCTTGTTGAAACGATTTCATTTTTTCAACAGCATAATCAAGCCCACCGGAAGTTTTTACAAACGCAATCACTTCTTTAACTCTTTTTGAGTCTTTATTTTTGTTTTTAACAGAGTTGATTAGCCACTTTTTATCATGATCACTACAATTATTCAAGGTGTAAATAAGTGGTAATGTCATTTTTTGTTCTTTGATATCGATACCGGTTGGTTTTCCAATTTTTTCACTTCCATAATCAAATAAGTCATCTTTTATTTGGAATGCCATTCCTATCAATTCTCCAAATTTTCGCATATGCTCCACCTCCTCTTTAGGTGCATTAACAGATTGAGCACCCATGGCACAGCAGGCAGCAATAAGAGTTGCCGTTTTTTGGCGAATAATTTCATAATAAATTTCTTCTGTAATGTCTAGCTTTCTGGCTTTCTCAATTTGAAGCAGCTCCCCCTCACTCATTTCCCTTACAGCAACCGAAATAATTTTCAACAAATCAAAATCTTCATTATCTATTGACAGTAAGAGGCCTTTTGATAGCAAATAATCTCCTACCAATACGGCAATTTTATTTTTCCAAAGCGCATTGATAGAAAAGAAACCGCGCCGGCGGTTACTATCGTCCACAACATCGTCATGCACAAGCGTGGCTGTGTGAATTAACTCAATTACTGATGCTCCTCTGTAAGTGCGCTCATCAATTTTACCATTATTGACCATCTTTGCAATCAAAAACACAAACATGGGTCGCATTTGCTTCCCCTTTCTGTTAACGATATAGTGAGTTATTCGATTTAATAAAGCAACCTGTGAAGACATAGAAGCATAGAACTTTTTTTCAAAAAGTTCCATTTCTTCGACGATGGGCTGTTTTATTTGGGAAACAATTTTCATTTAGGCTCAAAGGTAAATAAAAAATGAAGCATATTTTTAAGTTAAATTATTTTTGTAACCAGTAGAAATATTTAGTATATTTACGAAATTAATTAAACTTAAAAAGCACACTTATGAAAAAAATTACACTTTTAATGGCAGCTTTCTTTATGGCTGTTGGAATGAACGCTCAAATCTTTTCTGATGATTTTGAGTTGGATACAGACGGATCCACATCGTTTTTTAACTGGAGTAACATTGACGATGATGGTGATGGTATGTTTTGGCAAGTAGCAAATATTGTTGATGCCGGATGGACATCTCTTTTTGAAGGTAACGTGGCCGACTCAGATTCTTGGGATTCAAATGGCGCATATACTCCAGACAACTATTTAATTTCAGTAGACCCAATTACACTTGGAACTAGCTCAACACTAGAGTTTCTAATGGGAAGCTATCAAACAAATGGAACTTTCTTAGGTGACAGATTATCTGTTTATCTTTCTGAAACTACTGATGTTGGACAAATTTCCAACCTTACTCCTGTTTTTGACGGAACTGTAGGAGATGTTTGTACTTGTGATAGTGAAGCTAATAATGCAGCACCTGTTTCTGTTGATGTTTCTGATTATGATGGGCAAACAGTTTATTTAGTTTTCAGACATCACGATACTTTTGATGAAAACTCAGTTCTTATAGACAATGTTGTATTGGATGGAAACCTAAGTACTTCAGAGGTTGAAATCAGTGGTTTTAACTACTACTACAGCCCTCAATCTAAAAACTTAACTATTAACGCTACTGATTCTTTTAGCAGTATTAATATTTTTAATGTATTAGGTCAAAAAGTGGTAGATCAAAATCTTTCTTCTACAACTGAAGTAATCAATTTAGCATCATTGAAAAATGGTGTTTATATTGCTACCGCAGTATCAAACGGAAAAACAGCTACTTTTAAATTGATAAAAAGATAATAAATACCAAATTTAAAATTTTAAGGCTTCCAGAAATGGAAGCCTTTTTTATTGTTTATTGGCCAATTGACCACAAGCTGCATCAATATCTTTACCACGACTTCTTCTTACTGTCACAGGAATATGATTGTATTCTAGCGTAGCTATATATTGTTCTAAAGCACTGTTGCTAGCCTGTTGAAAAGCGTCTTCTCCTATGGGGTTGTATTCAATCAGGTTTACTTTACAAGGCACATAGCTACAAAATTTTACGAGGGCATCAATATCCTCTCGTTTATCATTGATATCTTTCCAAACCACATATTCATAAGAAATTTTACTTTTTGTTTTGGAATACCAATAGACTAATGACTCTTTTAAATCTTCAAGCGTAAAGCTTTTGGCAAAAGGCATAATACTTTCACGCGTTTGCTGAATGGCACTGTGAAGTGAAACTGCCAATTTAAATTTCACATCGTCATCTGCTAATTTTTTAATCATTTTAGGAACCCCACTGGTAGAAAGCGTTATCCTTTTTGGTGACATTCCCAATCCTTCGGGAGAGGTAATTTTTTCAATAGATTGCAGCACATTTTTATAATTCATCAAGGGCTCTCCCATCCCCATAAAAACAATATTAGAAAGCGGTCTGTCAAAATACAAACGGCTTTCCCTGTCTATAGCAACCACCTGATCATATATTTCATCCGGATTTAAATTGCGCATGCGTTTGAGTTTAGCAGTTGCACAAAAGTTACAATCTAAACTACAGCCCACCTGAGATGATACACAAGCAGTAGTGCGGGATGAGGTCGGAATTAATACTGATTCAACCACTAAATTATCGTGTAATTTAACAGCATTTTTAATGGTTCCGTCTGAACTCTTCTGAATTTGATCTACCTCAATATGATTAATTACAAAATTTTCCTCAAGATGTTTTCTGGTTTCTTTTGACAAATTGGTCATTTCATCAAAGGTATGAGCTCCTTTGTTCCATAGCCATTCATACACTTGATTACCTCTGAAAGCTTGTTCCTCAATACTTTCAAAAAAATCCCTCAGTGCTTCTTTTGATAAGGCTCTAATATCTTTCTTTTGATCTTTCATTTTGCAAAAATACCATATTTGAAAGAGAATGCATTTATATATGTAAATTCAATTTATATTTTTTTTATTTATATTTATGTAGTTTTTCAGTTAATATGAAAGTTTTTACTCAATATATTAAGATTTCATCTACTTTATACTCATTTTATTGGGTTTTTATTTTTGTATTTACATTTCCTGTAAACAGTCAAAACACAAATGAAATTAAAGGGGTTATTATTGGAAACCAAATTTGGAGTAATGGAAATTTAAGCTCTATTACTTTTAAAAATGGCGATCCAATTCCACAAGCCAAAACACGTGAAGAATGGATAGAAGCTGGTATAAATTGCACACCTGCTTGGAGTTATTACGAAAATCAAAGTAAAATAGCTGAGAAAAGCGGTGTTTTATACAATTGGTTTGCAGTGACTGACCCCAGAGGACTTGCCCCTTCAGGTTGGAAAATCCCAACAAAAGAGGATTTTAACATTCTACAGGCATTTTTAGGAGGTAAAGACATTGCAGGTAAAAAAATAAAAGCTAGCTCTCTTTGGTTTAGGAATGGACATGGTGACAATTCCTCAGGTTTTAATGCCATTGGAGGTGGGAATAGAGACTTTGAGGGTTATTTTTTTTATATAGGAAGAGTTGCTTCATGGTGGACATCTACTGAATATGACACTTATAATGCTTGGTATTTTTATACAGATTATGGTTCTGATGCATTAAAAGACTTTGGTGGTGGTAAAATGATGGGGATGTCTGTAAGATGTATTAAGGAGTAGTTACTTTTTTACTATGATTTTTTTCACAAGTGAGCTTCCGGTAACGGCATCTTCAATTCTTAAAAAATAGACTCCTTCAGATAATTCATTTACCGAAATGCTATTCTCAGAAAAAGGTAAATTACCTGCTTTGATTTGCTGTCCGGTTACTGAGTAAAATTCGTACTTCAACTGAGAAGAATTGTTATTTGATATTGTAATTATAGAACTTGCAGGATTAGGATAAATTGAAACATCTCCTAAAAATTGAAAGTCGGGTGTATTTAAAATATCAGTAGTCATCACACCAGAACCGGAAGGATCTAACCAATCTGACAATCTGGTGCTACTCGAAGATCCGAAGCCCCAAGAAGTATCCATTCTCCCGTAAAAATCAGGTTGCCCATTATTGTTTGTTCCTGAACAAGCTGCAGCACCTCCGGCTAATTGACCAACAATACGTCCATTTTGATCAAACAATGCAGACCCCGAAGAACCTTGTTCAGTTACTCCTAGATCCCAGGCATTGACTCGCCAAACATTTGTATTAGGTATTTCAAAGTTAATTGCTGTTCTCAATGGAGGCTGATTATCACGACATACTTTCATAATATCCCCGGCAGGGTGGTGTATTCCAACAGTAAAATCGGGTATATCTGTTGAGCTTCTATTCCATCCGGCCCATACCAAATTCCAAGCGGCTGGCAAATCTGCATCGACATTTACCAACATAAAATCTGATTTTTGATTTTCTGCAAGAATCGTTGCTCCACTAGCAGTTTGATTGAAGCTACCATTACCGCTATTAGCAGTAGTTCCACAGGAAGGATTAGAGCTCACCCAGTTAAACTGAAAAGCCCACGTACCTGGATTACCATTGTTACAATGACTGGCGGTAAGAAAATATGGAGCATTGTCGTTATTGGTATTATTAATTAAGGTACCTGAACAAACAGAGCCGCCCAGTAAAAACAAACCAACTGAACGTTTTAAAACTTCTTTTATCTCATCAAAATCTGCACCTACAGTACAATCCACATCCAAGTTACATGGCCCAGAATCATTCAATCCTTTGTTTTGAACATTATTGGCAACAGAACGATATCCATGAACTACTTTATTTAATTTAAGACTGCCATTCCCTCTTTGTGAGCGAGGTTCATAATATTCAAGCCACACACTGTCACCATCCACAAACCAGGTGCCTAATTGTCTATCTTCACGATTTTGAGAGGATGTATAGGCTCCCAGCAAATCAGAACGATCATCACTGTACAAGTATAAACTTGAACCGGAGGGTAGGTAAAAATCTTCAAAAACGAAATTCAACGTTATTGCATCATGAGAAACCACATTCAATCTCCAAATTCGATCTCCATTTTCTAATACATCCCAAGAGCCGGAATTTTGTGTATCCAATGTTACTTCAAGCTCTACACCAAATCTCCAGGGAATATCTTTTCGGTTTTCATTTCTCAAATCCTCCTCTTGTAAAGCTTGCAAATCTATTCCAGGCATCACCACCGGGTTTACTTCAGACAACCCATCAATTTTCCAACTAACAGGAGAACCCTGATTGGTTACTTGAGCAATGATACTTGTAGCAAATAAAAGAAAAGACAGTAACGTAATTTTTTTCATAACAAAGATAAATACTGCTACTAAAATAAGGGATTTAATTGAAAGTACAATCATAAACTAAAAAATCCTCAACAAAATAAATTTATTGAGGATTGATTATTAATATTTTACTTAATGTTACAATATTAACATAGCATCACCATAAGAATAAAAACGGTACTTCTCTTTTATGGCTTCTGCATAGGCTTTTTTAATAAAGTCATGACCTGCAAAGGCAGAAACCATCATCAATAAAGTTGATTTTGGTGTATGAAAATTCGTAATCATACAATTTGCAATACTAAATTCATAGGGTGGAAAAATAAATTTATTCGTCCATCCTATGTAGGGGTTGAGTGCTCCCTGTGATGAAACAGTACTTTCTATAGAACGCATTACTGTAGTTCCCACAGCACAGATTTTTCGCCTTTTAGCTTTACCTTCGTTTACGATTTTGGCACTGTGTTCATCAACTTCAAATTCCTCAGAATCCATTTTGTGTTTTGAAAGGTCTTCAACTTCAACCGGACTGAACGTTCCTAAACCAACATGAAGAGTAACTTCTGCAAAATTGATGCCTTTGATTTCAAGACGCTTTAATAAATGTTTTGAAAAATGCAAGCCTGCCGTGGGTGCTGCAACTGCACCTTCTTTCTTGGCATAAATGGTTTGGTAACGTTCTGCGTCTTCCGGTTCTACTTCTCTGGAGATATATTTTGGCAACGGCGTTTCACCCAACTCATTTAATTTTTTCCTGAATTCTTCATAGGTTCCGTCAAACAGAAACCGCAGTGTTCTTCCTCTGGAAGTTGTATTGTCAATCACTTCGGCCACTAGGGTTTCATCTTCTCCAAAATACAACTTGTTCCCAATTCTAATTTTTCTTGCAGGGTCTACCAGCACATCCCAAAGGCGTGTTTCCGCATTGAGTTCGCGCAATAGAAATACTTCAATTTTAGCTCCGGTTTTTTCCTTATTTCCAAACAATCTTGCGGGAAAAACTTTGGTGTTATTCAATATGAGTACATCATCTTCATCGAAATAATCAATCAAATCTTTGAACATTTTGTGCTCAATAGTTTGAGTCTTTCGGTCTAAAACCATTAAGCGGGATTCATCTCGGTTTAAAGGGGGGTACTCTGCCAGCAGCTCGCTTGGCAAATTGAAATCAAAGTGTGAAAGCTTCATAGAGTGTTTGTTAAAGTTTGATTTTTTCGAAGCTGCAAATATACAACCTCAAGACAGGCGATGTCAAGTAAAATGAGGTTTATTATTTTAAATAGTTTAGTTATTGCTTAATAACTTGAAAAGCTGATGCCAATTTTAGACAAATAATCCCAAAACAATGGGCAGGATTTTTTAACAACTTCTGCTTCTTTAATTTTAATAGGAAACAAAAGTGCCAATGGGGAAAATGCCATAGCCATACGATGATCATTATAGGTGGCAATCTCTGGAGTCTGGTTTTGAAATCGTAAAGGTTTACCTAATGAACGCATCGAAATGCTATCTGCACTCACTATTACTTTTGCTCCCAACTTGCTGAGCTCGGTTTCAAGGGCTTCAAGTCGGTCAGTTTCTTTTATTTTTAAAGTCTGTAAACCATTGAAATGAAAAGGAATTTGCAAGCCAAAACAGCAAACTGCCAATGTTTGAGCTAAATCAGGTGAATTGTTAAGATCAAGGATTAATTCTTTAATCACTGCTGAACGTGTTTTAGTCAAAAGTATCGTTCCTTTAGAGAATGTGGTTTCAACTCCCAATTGTTCAAAAAGGGAGGCAGTTATATTATCGCCCTGCAAACTATCCTGTTGAAAATTATTTAAAATTAATGTAGTTCCCACTGGAGAGAGTGCTGTAAAAGAGTAAAAATAGGATGCAGTAGACCAGTCAGATTCTACTTTAAATTGCTTTATTTCTGGTTCTCCTTGAAAGGGTTTTACCAAAATATTGTTGCCTGAAAATAAAACACTTATACCCATTTGGGTTAAAAGATTGATGGTCATTTCAAGATAAGGCAGTGATGTTTTATTTCCGGAAAGGGTTATTTCTAATCCATTTTCAAGCGAAGGTGCAATCAAAAGAAGCGCTGAAATAAACTGACTGCTCACTCCTGAATTGATGGAAAGCTTGTTTTTCTTTATTTTTTTTCCAACAATTTTTAATGGCGGAAACCCTTCATTTTCCAGATAAGAGATAGATGCACCCAGTTCTTGCAAAGCCAAAACCAAAACCCCAATGGGACGTTCTTTCATTCTATTTGAACCTGTTAATACAACTTCCCTGTCTTCTTGAGATGCAAAAAATGCGGTTAAAAAACGCATTGCGGTTCCTGCGTGATGAACATCGATTGTTTGTGAACTAGAAGTGAGTGCTTGCTTTAGCAGTAAAGTATCTTCTGCATCAGAAAGGTTTTGAATAGTTAACTCTGTAAATTGTTGTTGTAATATCAACAAACGGTTGGAAATACTTTTTGAACCGGCAATTTGCAGATTGCTGTTGGGCAAAAGGGTCGACCGATTCAAAAGTAAATTCATTAGCTGGATTTATCAGGGTGGATGGCAAAATTACAAACTGACTAAGAAAGTATTACTTTAATTTTTCATTATTTTGATGCCTGTCGTGATCGCGATTTGCTTTGAGCTTTAATTTATTATCAAAGGCTTTCTGAAGGTCAATTCCTGTTTGATTGGCAAGGCACAGTACTACAAAGACCACATCGGCAAGTTCTTCACCTAAATCTTTTTCCTTATCACTTTCTTTTTCGCTTTGCTCACCATACCGACGGGCGATAATACGGGCAACTTCCCCCACTTCCTCTGTGAGTTGAGCCATATTGGTGAGTTCGTTAAAATAACGCACTCCGTGATTTTTAATCCATTGATCAACTTCTAATTGAGCGTTTTTGATGTCCATAAGGAATGATTTTAAGTTTTTGAAAGGACAATTTGTTCAGATTGTTTATTAATCAAAGCAGCAAAATACTCCTGTAGAGCACCATAAAATGAAGCGGGCAGGATTGAGGTATTTATATCTGATGATACTCGCAATTGAATTTTAGAATCAATTTCTGAAATCATAAATTGGAATTGGCCAATTTGATCCGGCAATTGAAATGCTCCGGACTCAGGTATCGACTCAACAGTAAAGCCTTCTGGTATACTTAAATTAATCATAAATGTTGTTGAGGACGGATATCTAAAATCAATTGGATATTCACGTGTTTCTGTTGTAAAAGGGTTATTGGTTGAGGCCAGGAAAAATAAAGGATTTACATAAATCTTATCTCCAATCAAATCATATGCGTTCTCTTTTTCAAAATTAAAACTTTCAACAACAGGCTTGTAGGGGTCCTTTTTGTGCTGTATTTCATAATCTGAAATAAGAATTCCATCATAACTTTTTTCAAGTTTTTCCAAATAATTTGACTCTGCAACACCGGCAAAACTGCTTCTGTGATCAAGCGCTAATTGATCAGTCAAGGTGTTTCTTACCTTTCCTTCAATTGTTCCACCTTCATTCATTATCACTTCTAGATTAACAATTTTTCTGGATTTAGAAGCAGACATTAAATTTATTTGTTTTGTGGTTAAATCTGATTTCACCATTCTTCCAAACCAGTTCATCACTCTTTCAGGTAAAAGATTTGGAGCACTATAAGCACTTGTTGCATCCATCAATAAAATGTTATCACCCAGTTCCACCCCACTTATAACATAATTGAACCCACTGCGGGTTGGAAATAATGGAATTCCGTTTGATTTTGTGCTGACCAATACCGGATTGGCCTCAAGTCCCGCATAACGCAACATTGCTGTGAGCATGAGGTTAATATCGCCCACGTTACCTGTGCGGTCTTTATATGCTTTTTTTAAACCGTTGTGAGAGAAATAATTATAATTACCATTCCATGCCATACGTTGTTTAACAAATTCGAAAATAAGTGCAGCTTTTTCAACATCATTGGAAGCTTTAGATATAATAGGCTGCAAATCTTTTTCAAAATAGTTTTTTGATTCCAGCTCTTTTCCAAAGCTACTGTTATCGTAAACCTCCCTTGCTACATCGTCCCAGGTTTGAGAAAACACCACCCTTTCAGATCTGGGCATTTGAATAGATTTGAGCTCGGGTCTTATGGATAAAAGGTAGTTCTCTATATTGTTAACATACTCTTCTTGCACAAGTTTTGGTACATTCTCAGCTGTAAAAGTGGTAGAGTTTAATGTAAATGAAATTGTTGAATAGTGTGTTTTATGGGTTCTATGCACAGAAGCTCCGTCAGTTTGCCCGGGTGTGAATGAATACGTTAAATTACTAAACTCGCTCTTAACTGTTCTGTTTAGAGGAAAAAACCCTTTACTGTGTGTTTCAAAATTCATATACTCTGGGATCTTTAGAGTATATTCAGCGTGGTCAACTGGAATTTGATCTTGAAATTCAAACTCTGGAAGTGTCGATATATAGGGTGAAATGATTTTATACTTATATTCCAAAACTGAGCCTTCCTTAACATTGGGAAATGTAAATTTTTTCACATCCCAGAACTCATTTAAATCTTCGTCAAAAACGTCGCCGTTTCGAAGTCTGTCTTTGGAAGTTTTTCCGTTTTCCATGTTGTGAGTAAATGCTTTAAAATTTGAAAATATTTCATTTTTACCAGCACCGGCATTATAAATTGGGACTTCTACCGTAGCAAATCCATAACCTTCCTGGTTGTAAATTTTGATGCGAGCTTCCATTTCATAAACATACTCCCAGCCATCGTTGTATTGCATACTAACGGTTCCTTTTTTATATAGAATTGCTGCCTTTGCTTCTGGGTCTGCAGCATGTATTGTTTGTTTGATTTCATCATCTGATACTTTTCCAAAGTCATAGCGCTGGGCTTGAACCCAATTCAGCGTGCTTAAAAATAAAAATACAATTGCAACTTTTTTCATTATGATTCTTTTTTATTTAATACAATTTTAGAGTTATCATAGTTAGAAATATCCTTGAAAAAGTCTCTAAAAGCTTTATAGTCTTCCTTTGGATAATCTCCTTCTTTAAGAAATAATTTTCTGGTTAATGTTATTGTGTGGTCTTCATTGGCAACAAGCTCCAAAGTATAAGTTCCAAATTTAGTATCAATTGACACACTTTCTGGAAAAGCTTCTATTTGGTAGCTGTCAGGAAGAGAAATTAAATAATTATCTTCAAATAAAAATCCTCTGAAGAATTTAACAGGACTTTTTCGATCTCTGTATCTGGAGGGCACATAGTTGCTATTGTTAAAAGCATTGACAGAAAGAAATAAACGGCTTCCATTGACTGCAGCATAATTTCGTGCTTCCAGCTCTACCGTTTCTTCAAACGAAACGTTCTCTTTGTCATTTTCAAAATGGGTCTTAGACAATGAAAGGTTATTGATATTTCTCCAGTTTTTTACATAAAATTTATGCAATTCCTCTTTTGAAAATTTATCAAGTTTGAACCTGTTATCATAGGGAATGCCTTGGTTTGTAATTTCCACAGTTGCTTTCATTGTCCCTGTTTCATCAATTGAATAGACCGCATTGGTTTTTCTGAAATTATTCTGATTGGTATAGGCTGTGGTTTTTACAATTTCACCACCTTCTGGTTTCATAATTAAAACATTTCGATTATCTGTAAAATCACCAATAAATCCAAAAGGATGAACTTGACTTGTACAGTCAATCCAAGTGTACTCAGAATCATTTGGAATGGCAAGAATGACATGGTTACCTTGTGCTATTGAAGCAAAATCTTCTTCAAAATTTTCTTGAATATTTCCTGCCTCTACATGGGCATAGTAGGAAGGGACACCCACTGCATCGAGCAATGATTTTGTGTAATTGGTCAAGCCTTTACAATCTCCATATTTTACTTTGTCTACTTCCTGAGCTTCTATGGGCTGCACTCCACCAATTCCTACTTGCACACTAATATAACGGGTGTTTTGTTGGACATACTCATAAACAAGTCTTGCTCTTTCTAGTTTATCGTCAACACCGGCAACCAGTGCCTGAACCTCAGAAAGTGTTTGGCTACTAACTTTATCTCTCCCAACAATAAGGTTGTCATAAAACCACTTTCCTAACTCTTTCCAATTTCGTGCTTCTCCATATATACCTTCATAATAAAAAACTGTGGGTGCCAAATGTACCTGTGGAACCATTTCCAAGAAAGGAGGGCTATAGTCTTCCCGCACAAGCGCCGGGATATCTTTAGCTGTATAAGATAATATGCCTGGAAATACTGTTTTTTCAATCTGATAGTCGCCAAAGTTCTTCTCCTTGTAGTTCAGATCCAACTCAGTGCTATTGTAATGCACTTTTAAACTACTGTTTTGTGAACTTACATTATAGCTATGAATAAAGAGTTTGAAGGGCAGTGAAAGTGTATTTTCAGAAGTGGTTTCATAAGAAATTTCAAAGGTGTAAGGGTAAGATAAAGGCGTGTAATCTGCATATAGATAACGGGAATCAGAATATAGTGTTCCCCCATCAACAGCACTCCTGTCCTTAAAATCCCTTTTTTTGAATTTTTTGATTTCCTTTCCTAAAGCATCATATATAAAAGCTTCAGCTTTTTTTACCTTAATGCTATTGTCATAATATATAAAATTCCAAACGTGTTTATTGCCGGCTTTATTTAAAACTGTAACGATTACCTTTCTATTTACTTTCACTTCTTTTGTTGAAAGTATATTCACTTCAAGTTCATTGGAACGAACAATTGCATCTGCACTCTCAGTAAGATGAACGGGAATTAGTAAAGATTGGGTAAGCTCTTTTTGAGCACTTGCCGAAAAAGTAAGAAAAATGAGTAATAAAAGCCGCATTAACAAAATTTTAAGTTTTCAAATAAACTAAACTTTGCCAGATGACACAAATAAAAACTACTTTTTATTCTTTATTTTTTGTGTCAATCACAATTGTCACGGGTCCGTCATTGATGAGTGCTAAATTCATCATAGCACCAAAACTACCGGTGGCAACCTTTTTGCCAAAGTGTTTTTCAAAAAAGGCAACAAATTGTTCATAAAGGGGAATTGCAACATCCGGTTTTGCGGCTTTTATAAATGAAGGGCGATTGCCCTTTTTGGTGGATGCATGCAAGGTAAATTGACTAACAATCAGAACGTCACCTAATATGTCTAAAAGAGACCGGTTCATTGCTCCGGTCTCGTCGTTAAATATACGCAGTTTAATTATTTTCGCAACAAGCCATTCAATATCTTTTTGTGTATCGTCATTTTCTATTCCTAAAAGGATCAGGAGCCCATAGCCGATTTGTGAAAACTCTTTTCCCTCAATGGAGACTGATGCTTTTTTTACTCTTTGTATAACTACTCTCATTTCTTTTTGCGCAATAGCTAGGTTTCAATTTAACTTTCTTCTTCCCAATAATCAGTCCTGTAATTTTCATCCTCACCTTCCAATAACTGCAGGTAACTCCGGTAGCGAGACCAGGCTATTTCTCCTGTTTCCAAAGCATCCTTTATAGCACAGTGAGGCTCTTTTACATGCAAACAATTGTTAAATTTACAGGCTTCTTTTCGCATAAAAAACTCAGGAAAATAATCAGAAAGTTCTTCTTTTTCAACATCAACCAGACCAAAACCTTTCACCCCGGGGGTATCAATAATTTTAGCATCAAAACTTAAATCAAACATTTCAGCAAAGGTAGTGGTATGCTGTCCTTGCTTGTGTTGCTCAGAAATTTCCTTTGTTTTTAAATTCAATCCAGGTTCAACAACATTTATTAAAGTAGACTTACCCACGCCGCTATGACCTGCAAAAATACTCACCTTCTCCTTCATAAAATCTTTAAGCTTATCGATATTTTTTTCGGTCTTTGCCGAAATACCCAGACACTCATATCCAATATTTCGATACAGTGCAGATAAGTGTTTCACCTCCAGCAATTCTTCATCGTTATAAGTATCAATTTTATTAAACAATAAAACAGTTTTAATATGATAAGCTTCAGCCGTCACAAGAAACCGATCAATAAAAGAAGTAAATGTAGGTGGGTTGTTTAAAGTGATAACCAAAAAAAGTTGGTCGATATTGGCTGCGAGAATGTGTGTTCTTTTGGAAAGGTTTACAGACCTCCTCACGATATAATTCTCACGGTCTTCAATATCATGAATAACACCTTGTGTTTTTTCATTTTTAGTTTGCAGTTTAAACTCAACACGATCTCCCACAGCAATGGGGTTTGTGCTTTTAATACCTTGTATCCTGAACTTTCCCTTAATTCTACATTCATAAAATAAACCGTCCTCGGCTTTGACAGTGTACCAGCTTCCGGTTGATTTATAAACGGTTCCTTTCATTCAATTAAGGTTTATTTTTAATAATGGTATGTTGATGCTCTATAGACTCTTGATGTATTGCCTTAAATAATTCTGTAATAAATTTTTCACTTAAACTCTGAGAATTCCCGGCTAATTTCATTCGTTCTAAAATCTCGTTCCAGCGCTCCATTTGTAGTATGGCTACATTATTGTCATTTTTCAAGCGACCTATTTCATCGGCTATTTTCATTCGACTTCCCAAATTAGATAAAATCTGTGAGTCAATCGCGTCAATTTGTTTACGCAAGGTGTGAATCTTAATTTTAAAATCTTTTGCATCCACATCTATTGACCGAACCCGTAATTCAGCAATTAGTTGTTTAAACTTTGCCGGTGTGATTTGTTGTGCAGCGTCACTCCATGCATTGTCAGGATCGGTGTGGGTTTCTATCATCAAACCGTCATAGTTAAGGTCAAGTCCTGTTTGACTCAGGTCAAAAATAAGATCACGTCGTCCACCCATATGTGAGGGATCTAAAATAAGTGGTAAATCAGGAAAATGACTTTGAAAATCAATAGCCAGTTGCCACTCTGGATTATTGCGGTATTTGGTTTTCAAATAAGTTGAGAATCCGCGGTGAATTACACCCAGATTATTGATGTTGGCTTTTTGCAAACGTTCCACTGCCCCCAGCCACAAAGACAAGTCGGGGTTTACAGGGTTTTTTACCAAAACAACTTTATCGGTTCCTGCCAATGCATCGGCAATTTCCTGAACAATAAAAGGACTTACAGTACTTCGTGCGCCAATCCACAAAACATCAATATCGGCTTTCAAAGCCTCTTCAACATGTGCTTTATTGGCCACTTCAACAGCCATTTTTAATCCGGTTTCAGAGCGAGCTCGCTGCAACCAAGGCAAACCAACTGCCCCTACTCCTTCAAAACTTCCGGGTCGGGTTCTGGGTTTCCAGATTCCTGCTCTAAAAATAGACGTCTCAGTTTCTTTTAATTGATGTGCAATAGCCAACACCTGTTCTTCGGTTTCAGCACTACATGGGCCTGCGATCATCAACGGATGTGGCTGCTGAAATTCTTTCAACCAACCTAATTTGGAGTTTTGATGGGGTATAGATTCTGGCATATTCTTGTTTAAATTTTCCGAAAAAAAAGTACAAACAGATTTAATTTAATATTTTCGCTTAAACGAAATAAAATCGGCTTTTTGTTGTTTTTACAGAAAGCACAAAATTACAACAATTCTGTCAGTTTAAAAGCCTGCCCAAAACAACAAATAAATTAAAAAAAGAGATTCTATGTCGATAGCCGTTGATAATATTACTAAAACATATGGCGAACAAAACGCATTGAAAGCTATTTCATTTTCGGTAAACAGAGGGGAAATAGTGGGGTTTTTAGGCCCAAATGGTGCCGGAAAATCAACCCTGATGAAAATTCTTACCACCTTTATCCCGGCAACACAAGGAACTGCAACTGTCAATGGGTTTTCTGTAACCGAAAACAAAAAAGAAGTACAAAAAAGTGTGGGTTACTTACCCGAACACAACCCCTTGTATCTCGATATGTATGTAAGGGAATACCTGCGGTTCAATGCTGCCATCTTTAATAGTTCAAAAAATCGTGTTGAAGAAGTGATTCAACAAACAGGACTCACTCCTGAAGCCCATAAAAAAATTGAAGCACTCTCCAAAGGCTATCGTCAACGTGTGGGACTGGCAAATGCTTTGCTTCACAACCCCGATGTGTTAATCCTTGACGAACCCACCACCGGACTAGACCCCAACCAAATCATCGAAATTAGAAACCTCATCAAAAATGTCGGAAAAGAAAAAACGGTATTTCTCTCCACTCACATTATGCAGGAAGTCGAAGCCATTTGCGATAGGGTAATTATTATTAATCAAGGAGAAATTGTGGCCGACAAAAAAATAGCTGAATTGAAAGCACACCAGGCACAGATTATTGAAGTGGAGTTTGATTTTCGGGTGGAAGACGTGGCTTTACAAAATCTCCCCAAAGTAAAACAAGTAAACAACACCCACGATTTTATCTATGAACTCACATTTGATACCGAAAAAGATATGCGTCCGGCAGTATTTGACTTTGCCCACGATAACGGACTCAAAATTTTACAACTCAACGCCAAAAATAAAAATCTGGAGCAGTTGTTTAGAGAGTTGACAGGAGGAGAGGAAAACTGAGTCTATAAATCTATTTTTATTACATAGGTCCATGAAAAATCAAAGTAAAATAACGTTCCAATTTATCAGTGAACCCTCAGACATTAATTTTGGTGGCAAGGTGCATGGCGGTGTTGCTATGAAATGGATTGATCAAACTGCCTATACCTGTGCAAGAACCTGGGCTGAAACCTATTGTGTTACAGTTTATGTTGGTGGAATTCGATTTTATAGCCCTATAAGTATAGGAGATATTATAAAAATTGATGCGTATGTAATTTATACTGGAAAGACAAGTATTCACATTGCTGTAGATGTTTATTCAAAGAATATCAGTTCCAAAAAATGGGTAAAAAAAACACATTGTGTGATTGTTTTTGTTTCAGTGAATGAAAAAGGAAAACCCCTAAAAGTAAAAAAATGGAAACCTGAGTCAGAAAAAGAAAAACAACTTGAAAACTATGCCTTGAATCTAAAGAAACTCCGGTTACAAATTGAAAACGAAATGAAACCTTTTATTTAAAATTCTGTTTTGAATAATTAAAAAAAATCTGAAATCACCACTATTTTAAGCCTACAAATACTTTACTCAAAAATCAAACGCCCTGTATAAAACTCCTCCACTTCCACCACCGGTGGCTGGAAAATTGCAATCACATCGCCTACACCACGTATTTCACCACGAATGGACTGCCTGGGATTTAGAAACATTTTATTACTGCTGCGTTGAAATATATTCAAATCCTGTACGATCAAATTTGTAGCTTCTACACGTCCGTCTCCACTGTAAAGCCCAAATGTGGCCATTTCAGCTTCACCGGAAAGGAAAAAATTGGCCTTGTTATTGGCAACGATTGTCAACGATTGCACGTCCAGTTGCAAGTGAAAATCACCCACGGTATGAATGTCACCTTCTACTGCAGTGTCTTCTGAAAGCAATGCCAGTGTTGGAAACCCTAACACACCCTCACTAAATAAAGGAAGCCCAGAACCATTCCTTATTTGGGTGATGTTGGGCGAAATGACAAATACTTTTGTAACACCATAATCGCGCACCAAATTACAATTATTACCATTTTCAATGCGCAGCGTACCATTTTCAACCTGAAAGTTGATCTTCGCTTTGAGGTTTTCACCGGTTTCTAAAATCACTTTTTGCTCAGCTCCTTGTTTTACAAAGAGTTGCACACGATGACGCACATCGAGCTTTTCAAAAGTTTCTAAAGCTATTTCTTCCTGAACGATTGCTCCCGTAGCCTTGATACAATTCCATGAGGAGTCTGAATCACAGGCAGTGACAAAAAAAGCAATGGTCAAATAAGTAAAAATATTTTTTATCATTTACAATCTTATTCCTACACCAAACTCAATAGCTTCAGCTTTGGCGGCGTGTGCTTTGACACTTAGTATTCCAAATAGTTGTTCCTTTTCACCAAAATAGCGTTTAATTCCCAATCTGTTATACATTCTGCCTTCAAAATCATAAGGGTAATAAACATAATACCCCGCATTGACAAAAGGTGCCAGCTTGTTGACACGAAATTGATACCCTGCAAAAATACCCACCCGCTTAAAGTCTTCCTCGCCACTGATGTTAAATTCGGGATACGCGATAGCACGATACTCAATTAAATCTTTTAAAAAATAAGAAAGGAAAAGTTCGGCCCCTGCATAAACTGAACTTGTTTTGCTCAATCGTTTGTCAGTAAAGGCAGAAACTACCACAAAAGGGGATTTTCCTAAACCAATCACATCACTCTCATTGATCCCAAAACGCACCAGAACATTCAGCTTTATGGGTTCGCTAAATGTTTCCCGTTCAAACGGAATATACTCCGGAATCGGTTCTTGATTCAAATTGTAATTAAGACCAACATTGAATGCAAACGTGTTGGTGCTTGTATTGGGAGCCGTAAAATTTCCATTGGAATAATGAAAAAGTGAAAGGCCGGCCTGAACACCAAAACCATTCCATAGATTTTCCTTGTGATAATTTAATTTTAATAAAGTGGCACTCAATATTGAAGACCCAAAAGCATTGTTCAAATAATTAGTATCAGGATGATAAGGATTAGTAGCATAGGCAATACCTGTGCCAATACCAAGCTGTACATTTCGCTTCAAAAAATACCAACTTATGTGACTGTACAAACCATATAATTCGCCCAGATTGGGGTTTTTCATATCCTGATAAGAAAACGTAAGCCCCCAATCGGGATAGTTGTGACGACGCTCCCATTCTTTAAACCCAAAGGTCTTAACATTGTATTGCAATACAATTCCTTCAGGATGACGGGTGATTAAATGTCCAATTTCAGGGTTGTGTTCCAGAATGGTTCCGTAAAAATAATCTATCTCTATAGAACTGAACCATGCATGTTTTTCTTGAGAAACACACTCTACAGAAAAAATTGATAAGAATAATAGTGGCAACCATTTCATGGCCGTAAAAATAATAGAATTCCTAAATTTTAAAGGTTTATTCATATAAATAAAACTATGAATGCTTTAATATTCTTTTTTTAATTGCTAATTTTGCTCAGATTTTGAGGAAAAATTTGACTGATTGCAACCTCTTGTTCCATAGTTATTTTTGGAACCTCATCACAGATGGGACTCCCTTTTAAGTTGGGTTTAAAAATGCTAAAACAGTGTACATCCTACCTGCTTTTTTACGTCAAATCTTTTCCTTACTTTTAAAATTATTAAATCTGATTTTATGGCCTATTTATTTACTTCAGAAAGTGTTTCTGAAGGACACCCTGATAAAGTTGCAGACCAAATTAGTGACGCTCTTTTAGATAATTTTTTAGCTTTTGATCCTCAGTCAAAAGTTGCCTGCGAAACACTGGTAACCACTGGTCAAGTAGTGCTTGCCGGAGAGGTGAAAAGCAATACGTACCTCGATGTACAGCAAATTGCAAGAGATGTGGTAAACAAAATTGGGTATACAAAAGGTGCTTATCAATTTAGTGGCGATTCCTGTGGAGTGATTTCACTCATTCACGAGCAATCACAAGACATCAATCAGGGTGTGGATCGCGAAAATAAAGAAGAGCAAGGCGCCGGTGACCAGGGGATGATGTTTGGCTATGCTACTTCAGAAACAGCTAACTTCATGCCGTTAGCCCTTGATATTTCACACAAAATATTGATAGAACTCGCCGCATTACGCCGGGAAGAAAAAGAAATCACTTACCTGCGCCCCGATTCCAAAAGCCAGGTGACCATTGAATACAGCGACGACAATGTGCCCCAAAAAATTGTGGCCATTGTAGTTTCTACGCAGCATGATGATTTTGATCAAGACGAAAAAATGCTTGCCAAAATTAAAAGTGATATTATTAATATTCTAATCCCAAGGGTCAAAGCACAATTGCCAGGGTATATTCAGGAATTGTTTAACGACGATATTATTTACCATATTAACCCTACTGGAAAGTTTGTGATTGGTGGGCCACATGGTGATTCCGGTTTAACCGGAAGAAAAATCATTGTGGATACCTATGGTGGCAAAGGAGCGCATGGTGGTGGTGCTTTTTCCGGGAAAGACCCCAGTAAAGTAGACCGCAGCGCCGCATATGCCGCGCGACATATTGCTAAGAACCTTGTGGCTGCAGGGATTGCAGACGAAGTTTTGGTGCAGGTGAGCTATGCTATTGGCGTGGTGAAACCCACATCCATTTATGTGAATACCTTTGGATCATCAAAATTAAATATGACAGACGGAGAAATCGCAGAACAGGTCATCAACCTTTTTGATATGCGCCCGGCCGCTATTGAAAAACGCCTAAAACTACGCAATCCCATTTACAGTGAAACAGCTGCTTACGGCCATATGGGTCGCGAGCCTCAAACAATCACAAAAGTGTTTGAAAGCCCCTACTCCGGAAAAAAAGAAATCGAGGTAGAACTTTTCACCTGGGAAAAACTGGATATGGTGGAGGAAGTGCGAAAAGCTTTTGGTTTTACTGAAGAGGCGTAAAAGCGTCTTATCAAATATTTTTTTTAGAAGCCATTTTGTAACGAAATGGCTTCTTTTATTTTATATAATTTGCCTTTCCTTAACACCCTTATTTCTTTTTATACATATCTTTAAAGAATATAAATCTTAAAGTTATGTCCATCTTCAAAAAAATCAAAGGTACTTTTCAATTATTAAAAACAATTGATTTGGACCAACTTGCCAAACTCAATGAAAAAATAGACCTTTCAGATGCTATTAAAAACCTGGGAGAACTTGATGAGCGACAGCTCAAAGGGCTTATGAAAATGCTCACCACAAAAGCAAAAAAAGGGCAACATCAACTCCCTCCCATTGATGGTGATTTTTACAATCTTGACCTAAAACTTTCCAAAGAAGACCGCGACATCCAGTTGCAGGTGCGCAATTTTATGGAAGATGAAGTAAAACCCTTAGTCAATGACCATTGGAACCGGGCAAAATTCCCTTTTCAAATCATTGAAAAATTCGCCAAACTCAATATAGCTGGTATTGCTTATGAAGGCTATGGCTGTGCAAATAAATCATTTTTACTGGAAGGCATCATTGCTCAGGAACTGGCACGGGTAGATGTTTCCATTTCCACGTTTTTTGGTGTTCATAGCGGACTGGCCATGGGGTCTATCTATCTGTGTGGAAGTGAAGAGCAAAAACAGGAATGGTTACC
Source organism: Planktosalinus lacus (assembly GCF_014640155.1). Lineage (GTDB taxonomy): Bacteria > Bacteroidota > Bacteroidia > Flavobacteriales > Flavobacteriaceae > Planktosalinus > Planktosalinus lacus. The sequence continues at coordinate 153,008 of NZ_BMGK01000004.1, forward strand.
GGCGATGCAACGACTGGAAAAAATTGGTGCTTTTGGTCTTACCGAACCCAATGTGGGTTCTGCGGTTGCCGGCGGAATGGAAACTACCTGTAAACGTATCGATGGCAACTGGATTTTAAACGGTCAAAAAAAATGGATTGGAAATGCCACCTTTGCTGATGTAATTATCATTTGGGCAAGGGATGAAGATAGCAATCAGGTAAAAGGGTTTTTGGTGCGCAAAGAAAATCCCGGCTTCAAAGCCGAAAAAATGGAGGATAAAATGGCCTTACGCATCGTGCAAAATGCGATTATTACCTTGACAAACTGCAGCGTGCCGGAATCAGATAGGTTGCAAAATGCAAATTCGTTTAAAGACACAGCAAAGGTACTGCAAATGACCAGAGCGGGAGTCGCCTGGCAAGCCGTGGGCTGCGCCCGTGGGGCTTATGAAGCAGCTTTAAAATATACCAAGAAACGGGAACAGTTTGGCAGGCCCATCGCCTCCTTCCAGCTAATACAAAACCATTTGGTGGAAATGGTATCAAACCTCACTGCCATGCAAACCTTGTGCTTTAGGCTCTCTGAACTCCAGGATCAAAAGCTCCTTACTGATGAGCACGCTTCCCTGGCAAAAGTTTTTTGCAGTATGCGCACCCGTGATGTGGTGGGTCGTGCACGCGAAGTAATGGGAGGTAACGGTATCCTGCTGGAATATGACGTCGCCCGCTTTGTAGCAGACGCCGAAGCCATCTACAGTTATGAAGGTACCAAAGAAATCAACTCACTCATTGTGGGCCGTGCTATTACCGGATATAGTGCTTTTGTGAATTAAAATTAAAAAAGGAAACAACGTTTCTTCTTTAGTTTCCAATGTTAATTTAAAGTGTATTTTTCCGAGTAAGCCGGCAGAAGCAATAGATTATAGGTTTAGTTGGCACCTGGCTTTATTCCGTTATGTTTTTAGTTTGGCGTAAATTTCAACACTTATAAATTTTCCGTTTTTTATTTCGCAGTCTTTCATTATTCCTTCGAGTTGAAAATCAAGTTTTGCCATTGCTTTTTTACAGTTTTGATTGTCAGATTCTACAAAGCCTTCTATTCGATGAATTCCAAGCTTTTCAAATCCATAATTGCAAATTAAAGGCATTACCTCTGTCATTATTCCTTTTCCCCAAAAATCGGGTAATAACCAAAGTCCAATTTCAGCTTTTTTATGTTCTTTTGAAAAGTCGTTTAGTCCACCTGCACCATAAAATGTTTCATTATCAATTGAACAAATCGCCCACCAAAATTGTTTTGAATCGGCAAACCAAGTCATTTGTTCTTTTGTCGCTTCCAAACTGTTAAAACTTATTCCATAATGTTTTATCACGTCAGGATTGGAAAGGCCGTTGTAGATATTTTCAAGGTCAGATTCGGTTATTCTCCTTAATTGAAGTCGTTCAGTTTTTAATATTGGAAAATCGTTTCTCACTTTTATTTAAATTAAGTTCGGGCATTCTTTCCCACTCGGTGGCAACTTTCTCTATAAAAACAGTACGAACTGGGTGCTTGATTGTCCGGAGGAAAATCAAGTGTTGCAAGAGAGCACAGGCTTTCGATTTGAGCTAGGTTCAGCATTATTTATATATATTGTTGTTGTGTCATTATTTTCCTAGTGTATAATAATTTCATAGTATTCAGATCTACACCAGTTAATTATTTTCCCGTTTATGTTAAATTCAATATGGTAAATGTATTCTTTTCTTTCACTATGTTTTTCATATAGGTTTATAAAAATTCGTTTGTTATTACCTTTCTCAATATGAGGTGAACTAATAAGCAGTTTCGGGAAATTTCCTTTTCCGTTTATTTTTATTTTAAATTGTTTCTTGTTTATTTTAGAAAAATCAAGACTCGAGTCAAAGTCAATTTTCCTTTCCTTGTAAGTTGTCATTTCCTCGAATTGTTCGTTGTTTTTCCAAACAATGTTTTCTAAACAATTGGGTATTGAAAACCTAAAAGCTTTTGGATGAAAATCAAACGCGTGTTGATAAATTTTAATTTTTTTATTTACAGGAAAGGAGTCTAAAATTTCATTTTGATATAAGTCAAATGCCTTTTGTTCATAATACAACTTATCCGTTTGAGAAAATGCTTTTCCAACGAGAAAAATCATTAATGTTAATAATAGATGTTTCATTTTTTTAAATGCAGGCCAACGTTAGTATATAAGACATGATTCGGGTATATGGCTGATATATCCCAAATAGTCGACATGCTCTTTTATCTACTTCTAAAGTAGCACCTTTCATCAAAAAAACCTAAAAATTCTTTAGTCTTACAATTTAAAAACCTTTGGATAACGCGTTGTTATTGAAGTTCCGGGAGGGCATTTTTTCTATAAATCATACTTCACCGTCAACATCACAATCCTCGGCATCACACTATAAAATGAAGTAGTATTGAAAGTTTCATTAAAACTGTCTTGATTGATGGTTTGCACATCCAGCAGGTTGGTGGCCTGGATTCTGTATTCCCAATTGCTGTCTTTCTTTTGATAGTTTAAATCTGCAGACAGGAAGGAGTAATCATTTTTGATGGTGTTTTCCTTATTGCTGTAGTCATAATAACTCCAGTCTGCTTTAAAAGTGAAGTCTTTCAAAAAATTAAACTCGATATTGGCAAACGGTCTATGCGTGTAAAATGTGGATTGAATTCCGCCATTGTCATACTCATTGATGATCACATTATAGCCCGCTTCAAAATTAGGGAATTCCTTGAAATTGCTTCGTGCACTCACACGGTAGTTTTGAGTAAAGCTTTCGGAAGTAGTGACTGTTTGATTGACGATATTATTGAAACTGCTCCAGTTAAAATTTCCGTTGATGCTATACTGCATTTTTTTGATGCGCTTGCTAAAACTTCCAAAAGCAGAAAAAGTCTCATCAGCAAAATTACTATCAATATTAATGGGCGAGGACACCTGGTTGATGGCCACAATTTGAGTGTTATTTTTGATGCCCTCAACACGTCTGGTGTAGTTCAGGTTACCTGTAACATTGGTATAGTTGAACATATTAAAACTGAAATAAGTCAAATTAAATGAATTGGCCAAAGAGTTTTCAAGATTGCGATTTCCTCTGAAAAGGCGGTTGTAATCATTAAAAACAAACCCTTCAGCATAGTTATTTACATCAGTATATTCAGCAGTCATCGAATAGTTAAACCGAATGCTTTCACTGCGTTTTAATTGTGCTATCGCAAAAAACTCAGGCAACACCCGCCATTCATTTTGAGAAGTGGTGGCACCCAATTGTTCCGTTTTTAAATCATAATTATGCAAGGTTACACCGGGAGTAAACGTAAACTTCCCTGTGATGAACTTATATTTTACTCCCAGAAAAGCATCGCTGAAATGATACATCACATCATTCCCCAAAGGAAACACTTCGCCGTCAACCTCAGGTGATTCATCAAAATTTAAAGTTGAGCCATCGTCTAACACTTGAAAAATGGATGAGTTAAAACGCTGCCTGCTTTGGGTGGTTCCCAGTGTGAAATTCAGATTGCTTTTGTTGTTTATAATGTAAAAGTGATCCACTTTAACATCCAGTTTGTTGGTTTTCACACGTTTTTCCTGGTTGATGTCAAAGTTGCTTTGATTTTCATCGGCATCCAAAATTCCTGAAAACGGAAGAAAATCAAGCACCGCGTTGTAGAAAGGATCTTCATCCTGCCACAAATGTTGTGCTTGTCCGGCAAAAATGTTTTTTTCATTCAATGTGAAATAAGCATTCACGTTTTGGTTGATTGAAAACGGATTGTTCACCTTGTCTTCAACTATGTTATTGTCTATGTTTCCAAAACTGGAAATCTGATTTGAAAATTCGGTTTGTTTAGAAATCTTCGCCAGTACATCATAATCCATTTGAAAACGAAGACTGGGCTTGTAAACCGAGCTCAATTTTAACATTCCCAAACGGTTTCTTTGATCGCTGGTACTGTTACTGTTTTCTACATCGCCTGTGGTGACAAAGCTGCGCACAGTATTTGTAATAAAATTTGTCCTGTTGTCAGAAAGTATGGCAAACCCACTCACATCCAGTTTTTCTGAGGCTTTATAGCTAAAGTTACCGGCAATGAATTCGGCTTCAATGTCGTTGGCACGGTTGTTTTGCATGACCGCAAAACTGAGTCCGCTGTCATTGATATTAAACCGCGTTCCCCCGCCTTGATTGAAATTTCTGAATCCACCGGTAAAATTGAAATAATCCCTGAAAGTGAAGGGCACATCGCCCGTATTGTTGAAGTTTGTGATGATGTTGATGCTGTATTCCGGGCTGTAATAAAACAATTTGGGATTGGCCAGATACCTGAATTTTTCACCATAACCGGCACCGGCAGTGATTTCACCAAACCAGAAATTGGTTTTTCCTTCTTTCAGCCGTATGTTAATCGCTGTTTGATCCTGGGTGTTGGCAACTCCTCTCAACTGCCCTACTTCGTTGTAATTTCTTAAAACTTCAACTTTACTCACTGCGTCAGCGGGTATGTTTTTGGTTGCCAGTTTAGAATCGCCGTCAAAAAAATCCTTTCCTTCAACCATTACCTTTTGAACAACTTTTCCGTCCACTTCAATTTCGCCTTCCTCATTGAGTTCAAGCCCCGGGAGTGCCTTAATCACATCGCCCAGCTTTTTTTCATTGCCTGTCACAAAGGAATCTGTATTGTAAACAATGGTGTCACCCTTGATGGTAACCGGCATTTCATAAACCAATTCCACTCCCTCCAGCTCGTCTGCAGCAGATTGCAACACAATATCCCGCAAAATATCTGATCGATCATCACTTACAGTGACTTCAAAAGTTTGAGTTTCAAACCCCAGGTAACTGGCCTGAAGTGTATAGGTTTCATTAACGGGTAAGAACAATTGAAACCTTCCGGCGTCGTTGGTAATGGCATAGCTTTCGATTGCGTCAGTGGTTTTTACTTTGGCAATGATACTGGCCATTTCTAAAGGGTTTCCCAAACTGTCTTTAACAGTTCCGGTCAATTTAACCGATTGAGAAAACGCCGAATGTGTAACTAAAAGGAAAAGAATTGAAAAAAATAAACCGATATTAAATTTCATCAATATTGTATTGGTTAGTTAGTAAAAGGGATTAGTTCATTCTAATCTGCATGCCTCTTCCTCTGCCACGTCCACCATACATTTCCTGCATTTCTTCCATTTTATCTTTTACGATTTTTTGATACTCTTCCTGGGAAACTTTTTGCCCTTTGGAAGGCTTTTTAATTTCAATTTCTTTGGGATTTAAAACGATTTTTGTACACAAAATTGATGTTCTGTCAGCCTGGATTTCGAGTATCAGTCCCGGCAAACCTGAAAACTCTCCAGGACCTTGTGGAATTGGAATTTGTGGAGTATACCACGCAACAATTTCAATTTCTTTGGGAATTTCAATTTCCTCCATTAGATCAAATTCTGTCGAGTCTTTTTTAGTTTCAGTGGCCTCTTTTTCAGAATCTGTATTGCTGTTTCTTCTACGCATCGATTGAAAATCTGTATCCCCCAACTGCTTTATCGCTGTAGCCTTAAAGGCAACATATTGACCAATTTGTTTGGATACGTTAACCAGTTTCCATTCGAGTTTTGGGAGTGTATCAGTGATTAAAAACTGCTTGCCAAAAAACTCCTGTTCCTGTAAATACAAGTCATCCGTAGTATTTTTATATTGTGCTCCGGCTGTAAAGTTCCCCATCATTGCCATCATACCGCCACCGGCACCTGGAGCGGCTAACTTTTCCTCCTCTTTGTATGATGATTCTTCTTTATTGAAGTTTAAAATATACGTTTTCTCAAGGGCTTTTTTCATCATTTCAGCGATTTGCTCTTTCATTTGTTCTGTCATCTGAGGACCGCCAAAATCCATGTCAACCGTGGTTTTTGATTGATATGTGGCTTGTCCAGAAGTGATTTGGGCTGTGATTGAAATCGTTAAGAAAAAACAAAAAAGAGTGGAAATATATGCTTTCATTTTTAATGGATTTTAAAATGTATGAATCAAATCTAAAACTTTTGTTACAGTAAGACGTTATTTTTAACAAAGGGTTTAACAAAAATAAATACTATTTACATAAAAGTGTTTTTTGTAACTTGGTCTGACATTGAAAGTACTATCTTGCACTTTTAGATTGCAAAATGATGAAATTATTGCTTTTTTTTATAGTTTTAATCTCCTGTGTTGGTTTCGCTCAAAGCGAAATCAATCTTGAAGCCGTTGATGAAATCCCTCTGAAAGCAAATCGTTTTGTAGGGGTAGATCACCTGGGTAGTTATTATTATATCAAAAACAATACTTTATTTAAAACCGCCGGTACTGAACTTTTCCAGTTTAAGGATTTCCAGTTAGGAACTCCCGGAGAAGTTGATTTATTAAACCCCTTAAAAATCACCCTTTTTTATCCCGATTATCAGACAGCTGTGATTTTAGACAATAAACTAAATGAAATACATCGCATTTCCTTTGCAATGCAACCGCCTTTTCTAAATATAAAAAACGCAACTACTGCCAACGATAACCGGCTGTGGGTTTTTAATGAAGATAGCCAGCAGCTGGAATTGTACAATTTCAGAGACAAAATTAATAAAGTGCTCTCCAGACCTGTCTCAGAGTCCTATTTAAGTCAGGAAAGCGATTATAACTATTGCTATGTGTTGACCGAAACCCACTTAAGGCTTTACAATATTTATGGGAGTTTGCTTCGACGCATCCCCCTTGAAAATGTTCAAAAATTAAGCCTTTCCGGCGAAAGCCTGGTAGTTCTTCAGGACAATCAATTAACTTTATTTTCAAAACAACTTGAACAAATAAACAGAATAAAGTCACCTGAATTAACCATAAAAGATTTGTTTCTATCTGGTGAATTCCTGTATATTTACGATGGTGAAACAATTCACAAAATGAAGCTAATCAAATCTCAAAATTAACCCCATGCACGTTGCTATCGCAGGAAACATTGGTTCAGGAAAAACCACGCTAACTAGACTTTTATCAAAACATTATAAATGGCAGGCCCATTATGAAGAAGTAGATGACAATCCTTATTTGGATGATTTTTACAACCAAATGGAACGTTGGTCATTCAACCTTCAAATTTACTTTTTAAACAGTCGTTTTAGACAAGTACTGGACATTCGCAACAGTGGGAAAAATGTCATTCAGGACAGAACGATTTATGAAGATGCTTATATTTTTGCACCCAACCTGCACGCCATGGGATTAATGACCAATCGTGATTTTGAAAATTATAAATCCTTGTTTGACTTAATGGAAGAAGTAACTAAAAGCCCTGATTTAATAATCTACTTACGCAGTTCAATTCCAAATCTCGTGGCTCAAATTCACAAGCGCGGCAGGGAATATGAAAACAGCATCAGCATTGATTACCTCAGCCGTTTAAATGAACGCTATGAAGCTTGGGTGCATAATTATGACAAAGGAAACCTCCTTGTAATTGATGTTGACAAGTTAGACTTTGTGGACAATCCTGAAGACTTAGGAAACGTTATTAATCGCATTGATGCAGAATTGCATGGCTTGTTTGAATAGAAAGTTTAAGGCCATAACCAGATAATTAACAATCCGGCTACTATTGATATCCCAAAAGTAATCCCAACCCATTTTGCAAGGCGTTGGGTTCCTAAAGTTGCAGCCAAAATCCCTTTGAAAAACAAATTGGAAAGTGACGCCAATAGGATTAGCCGCCAACCGGTGTCTATTTCAAGATTTCCTTGTTTCATAATCTGTGAGAGTGACAAGGTAATAGCATCAACATCTGTAAGTCCGCTTATGATGGCAACAACATAAAGGGCTTCATTTTCAAACTCCTCATTTACAAAAGCAACTGCAAGCAAAATTATACCATACAAGAAACCAAAAACAACAGCAGTTTTTAATTGCGCCGGGTTTTTAGGTTCAGGCATCCTGTCTTCTTTTTTTCCTTTTTGAATGTTGTAAAATAAGAAAATACATAGCGCCACCATAATAACAAACTCCACTCCTATGGGTAATATCATTTGCGGAAGCTTTTCAGGTATCACCACTCCCATCTCTATAACGATGCGCACCAGTGCAATCGCAGAGGCGCCCACTATCACAAAAGCAGAAAGTTTATCAATAGTATCAGCATCTTTGGTTTTTCTGGCATAACTCACGGTGGTTGCGGTACTGCTGATCATTCCCCCCAGTATGGCATTTGACAAAAGACCTACTTTTTTGCCCAAAAACTTATAGATAAAATATCCCACCACACTTATTCCTACAATCAGGGTAACCATTAACCAGATGTTCTGCGGGTTAAGTACATCAAATGGACCATAAGTTTCATCTGGCAGTATGGGAAGGATAACTAACGAAATACCGGCAAAAGTCATAATCGCCGATAAATCTTTATTTTGTAATTTGTCAATAGCATTGTGCATTCTTTCTTTGGCATACAGCAACACCGCCATCAAACCACCCACAATTACTCCAAGAACCTGGTCCCCTAAAACCAAATAGGCTCCAATAGAAAACATGAGCAGTGCAGCAACTTCAGTTGTTTGCCCTAAATCTGAGTCAGGAGCATTCCTTTTAGCAAGTACATTTCCGGCAACCAAAAGAGCTGCTATCGCTAAACCCAGTGCCGGTAATATAAAAGGATTATCAAAATCACGGGTTAAAAAACCCGAAATGACCCCTAAAATAGCCAACAGGGAAAAAGTGCGCACCCCAGCCAAAGTGTTATTGGTTTTCTCTCGTTGCATGCCTACCAAGAGTCCTAAGCCAAGAGCAATTGCAAGTGTTGTTATATCCTCATAATTCATAACTATCACTAAGGTACTGTTTTTAATAAAAAACCCCGCCGGAAGGGCAGGGAATTTTATATAATATTAACAGTAAGAGACTATTGCGCTTTAAAAGCTTCAATTTGCCTTTTCACTTCTTCTTCTGTTCCAGTAAATGTTTTTTCTTCTTTTACTTCTTCCCCGTTTACAATGGTTAACGAACTTACTTTTGCAGTTGTCACATCATCATTTGAAGAATATTCAATGGTGACCTGCTTGTTGATTGCCGTAACATTGGCTGCTTGCTCATCAGTAAGGGTTGTGGTGGTCCCATCTTCAGATACAACCATAACTTCCTTAACAGTTGTATTACCTAATTCTGAATCGTCTGCAGTATGACCTCCCAAAACAGGAGCAATAACAAGCCCTACCAAACAAGTTAACTTAATTAATATATTCATCGAAGGTCCTGAAGTATCCTTGAAAGGATCACCCACAGTATCTCCGGTTACAGCCGCTTTATGGGCATCAGAGCCTTTGTATTCCATTTTACCGTTGATCATCACACCGGCTTCAAATGATTTTTTAGCATTGTCCCAGGCACCTCCGGCATTGTTTTGGAAAATCGCCCACATTACACCACTCACACACACACCGGCCATATAACCTCCTAAAGGTTCAGCGCCAAAAATTAAACCAATCAATATTGGGGTGATTATTGTAATCAAGCCCGGTAAGATCATTTCTTTTAATGCGGCATTGGTAGAAATGGCAACACATTTTGCATATTCAGGAGTCGCGGTGCCTTCCATAATACCGGGGATTTCACGGAATTGTCTACGCACTTCCTGAACCATTTCCATAGCAGCTTTTCCAACCGATTGCATAGCAAGTGCTGAAAAAATCACGGGAATCATCCCCCCTACAAACAGCATCGACAAGACGTCTGCCTTAAAGATATTGATTCCATCAATACCGGTAAAAGTTACATAAGCAGCAAAAAGTGCCAATGCAGTCAATGCGGCAGAAGCGATTGCAAATCCTTTTCCAACGGCGGCCGTTGTGTTTCCAACAGAATCCAAAATGTCAGTACGCTCGCGTACCTCAGGGTCAAGGTTACTCATTTCAGCAACCCCACCTGCGTTATCGGCTATAGGGCCAAAGGCATCAATAGCCAATTGCATTCCCGTGGTTGCCATCATCGCTGAAGCTGCAAGCGCCACTCCATAAAAGCCTGCGAGTTCATAAGAACCATAGATAGCCGCTGCAAATAAAAGAACAGAAGCAAAAGTAGACTTCATACCGACGGCCAAACCTGCAATAATGTTAGTTGCCGCTCCGGTCGAACTGTTTTGAACTATATCCATCACAGGTTTTTTACCCAAACTGGTGTAATATGCCGTAACAAATGAGATCAATGCGCCCACTGCGAGACCAATACAGGCAGCATAAAAGACATTCATTGATGGAATCATTTTAGCAGACGCCTCACCAAAAAATCGCATTTGCATCGTTTCAGGCAACATCCAGTCAATTAGGAAATAACTTGCAATAAGCGTAAGTATAATAGACGCCCAGTTTCCAATATCCAGGGCCTTTTGAACCTGAGGCTCTTTAGCAGTATTGTCTTTGATTCTCACTAAAAAGGTTCCTAATATGGAAGCCAAAACCCCCACACCGGCAATAACCAATGGCAATAAAATTGGTCCCATATTGTTAAACAAGTCAGTATGCTGAACGGTTTCAGACATATCCCTGATTACGTAATTTCCAAGCACCATAGCCGCAAGCACCGTTGCTACATAACTTCCAAAAAGGTCAGCGCCCATTCCGGCAACGTCACCCACATTATCTCCCACATTATCTGCAATGGTTGCAGGGTTTCGAGGGTCATCTTCAGGAATCCCGGCTTCTACTTTTCCAACCAGGTCAGCACCCACATCGGCTGCTTTGGTGTAAATTCCACCACCCACACGGGCAAACAATGCTATAGATTCTGCTCCTAAAGAGAAACCTGCAAGCGCTTCCAGAACAATGGTCATTTTTGTGTAGAAATCATAGTTTTCCATACCCATAAATTGTCCCAGAAAAAAGAGAAACAACAAACTCAATCCCAATACCGCTAAACCGGCAACACCCAAGCCCATAACTGTTCCACCACCAAAAGAAACTTTCAATGCGTTTGGAAGACTTGTCTTGGCAGCTTCAGCTGTTCGGGCATTGGCATCGGTAGCAATACGCATACCAATATTTCCGGCAAGACCTGAAAAGAAAGCACCTATAATAAAAGCCGGCACAATCATCCAGCTGGTTAAATCAACAAGAGTTGAAACATAAAATAATGCTGCTGAAGCTATGACCACAAAGATGGCAAGCAATCGGTATTCTGCATGTAAAAATGCCAAAGCACCTTCTTTTACACTTTTTGAAATAAACTGCATGCGGTCACTTCCGGGGGATTGTTTTTTTACCCAGCTCATTTTGTAGAGCATAAACAAAAGCCCTAAAACTGAAAGAGCAATTGGCAAGAAAATTACATTGGATTCCATAGTTTTAATTTGAATTTTAGTTAAGCCGGGTAAAAGTAAGAAATATGTCGTTAACAAAAAAAGCAATACCTATGATAGTATTGCTTTTTTAATCTAACCTAAATTGAATCTAAAAACCTAACTTAAAAAATCTTTTGTTTATTCTGAAACCTGAATCTTGTAGAACTCTTGTTTTTCCTGAGACAAAGTAGCAAAACGGTCTGTACATTTATCAATGATATCAAGTGCTTCCTCTACATTGCCCCAACCTTCCACATCTACTTTTTTGTGTTCTAAATCTTTATATACCTGAAAGAAATGCTCTATTTCTTTTATTAAATGTGGATTGATATCAGAAATATCGTTGATTTTATCACCGTTGGGGTCACTGATAGGTACACAAATCACCTTTTCATCAGGTCCTTTTTCATCAGCCATATGGAAAACACCTATGGGTTTCACCTCAATTATACAACCTGGAAAAGTAGGCTCCGTCACTAATACCAGCACATCTAGTGGGTCACCGTCCAAAGCAAATGTTTGAGGAATAAAACCATAATCTGCAGGATACATCATAGATGAAAACAACATACGATCATACCTGATTTTTTTTAAATCAAAATCAAACTCATATTTGTTTCTGCTGCCTTTTGGAATTTCGACTAAAACGTCAAACTTTTTCAATTTTGCTGCACTCATAAATCACATTCTTTTAACGGGCTGCAAAAATACAACTAAAAAGAAGTAATATACAAGGAAAAAATGTGAAGAATTTTTACTAAAACTGAAACCCAAAAGAACCGGTCACACCAAATGATCGGGCACCCTCATTTTCAAAGTAATTACCCCTGAAATTAAAGTCCATCCTGAAGATTTTAAATATATTTCCAATACCAAAACTGTACTCATAATAGATATCCTCCGGTGCCTGATAAACAATATTGGATGCATTTAAAGCGCTGTTGGCCTCTGAAATCTGACCATAAATAGCTCTGAATCCAATAACCTCTCTCAGGTTCCAATCTCTCAAAAAACCTATTCTGGAAAATAAACGGCCACCAAAATTGTGTTCCAGATGAATTGATGCATAAGTGTCACTCACAAACTCATAATAATCAAGTAAGGTAAATGTATTGTAAATACTGAACAAGGTTTGATTACCGGGAACGGGACTCAGCAAACCAAGTGGCACTTCTCCAAATATTTTACCCATTTCAACAGTAGAATAAAGACGACCTAATCCACCTATGTTCCAGGGCTGCGTATAAAGTGTCTGTAACTTTTTATATTCAAAATCTCCTTCAAGTATACCCTCAACCCCATAAGTATACCCTAAAAAAAACTGAGGATACTTCCCTGAATTAATAATCAATCGTTCCACACCAAACCCCGATGTGCGTATACCAGGTGTATAAGTTAAAGACAGTTCTATTTCAGGTTGTGTTATTTCACTCTGAATCTGGCCGTTTTCATCATAATAATCCATACTAAATGAATCTGTTGCCGATTTGAGCGTACGGTAAGATGCAGTAGTCCTAAAAGTTAAATCCTTTACGGGCTCGACCTGAAAACCAAATGTGGTAAGGTTGATATTGGTTAATCGGTCATTTGCACCCACCGAAACCAGTGATGATGAAGCCAGGTTTCTTCCCAGCACATCGTTTGACGTGGTCAAACTGGCGCCGGTTTGTTCCACATCTCTGCGGTTACCACCAAAAACAATCAAGCGGCTTTCGCGATCGAGCAACCATTTTCCGGAAATACCATATTTAAATTTATTGTCTTTAAACCCATAAGCCAGAAAACCTTCCAGACGCCATTGATCGTTTTGACTGAAATAGGTGCGCCCTCCTGCCCTGACGCGCAATCCTTCGGCTTCATTGTATCCAAAAATTGAAAAGACCGGTCCCAAATCAAAGCCGGGCAACTCATAATAACCGGATGCCAGAACAGAACCAATATTATAGAGTCTTTGAAACCTGGGTACAGTTTGCAAGGTGTCCAACATCACATAAATTTGACGTTCATCTTTATTGAGGGCTTCCATCCTGTTTTCCTCCCAGAACTCATCGGGCCTGTTATATGTTTCACGCCGGTAAGGATCTACTTGTTTTTTGTAAAAACTGCGATCCTTTTTATTGTCAAAAACATGATTCTCATAAAGTGTGGTGCGTTTTCCATACATTCCCCTGGCTTCCTCTTTTTTAGAGAAACTAAAATCTGACATAAAGTGATCGCGTTTCAGAAGGAAAATTGAGTCATTCAGCACATCAAATTCCTGCTCGATATATACCTCCTTCACCCAGTTTATATTCGCACTTTTGTTAAGGTGCATATTGATTTCTTTAATCGCCCAGGTTGTATCATTCACCCAAAAATCTCCCCTGAAAGTAAGTTCTCCTTTTCGGCGAGGATAAAAAATAATGTTATAACACCATTTATCACCCCTAAACGCACTGTCCAAAAGTTTGTAATTGTAAACATCAATTCCTGTTCGGGAAAGCGGACTGGTAAAGGCCTTGTCAAAAAACTTAAGGTAGTTATCATACACATCATAGTCAGCATACAATTCCTTTACAAATTCAATCATGGCCTGGTTATTACTAAACCCAGAATTCTTATTACCTTCAAGCACCTCTTTTTCCAGGTTCATTTCGTTATCACCATATACCTTATAAATGGCTTCATTAATAAAGATGGGTAAATAAGTTTTGCCAGTTACATTGGAGGTGTCTGCATAATCAAAAACAAACTCTATTCCCTTAAAAAGTCGGCTGTTCATTAAGGCACTGTCGATGGTGTTTAGATCAAATTCGAGTTTTTCATATTTGTCATAGTCGTATTGCTTAAACTTTTTAACCCCATTTTCTCTCCTGTTTTCCCAGATTTTTCGTAAAATGTCAATGGCCGGATTGTTTTCTTTTGAAAGCTTGCCGGTGTATAAAACTACTTCATCCAATTGAGAGGACTCCTCTTCTAGTGTAATTACCAGGTCATAAGAAGTTCTTCGGCCCAATTCCAGTTCTTTGGTCTGATAGCCCACAAATGAAAAAATAACAGTAGAATAAGTTGTAGAAGATTCAAGATAAAATCGCCCGTTTTCATCGGTAATAGTGCCTTCATTTGAGTTTTTAAACAGCACATTGGCAAAGGGTACCGGCTCATTGAAAGTGTCAAATAACCTACCGCTCACTTTGGTTTGTGACCAGGCAACAACTGAGAGCAACAAGCTAATTGTGAGAAGGAGTTTTGCTTTCATGGAGGCATTTGAGGGTTCTATTGTGCAATCTTTGAGGGTTCTATTGTGCAATCGATAATTAATAACTTTCTGAAACAAAAAACTTCGCCAAAATAAGTGACGAAGTTAATTCAAATATAACAACTATAATTATTTATATAAAACCTTTTTAACAGCTTTAACAACATCAGCGCTGTTTGGCAACCACTCTTTTAGTAATCCCGGAGAATAAGGTGCCGGGGTGTCGGCGGTATTAATTTTCACAATGGGCGCATCCAGATAATCAAAAGCCTGTGATTGTACCTGATAGGTAATTTCGGTAGCAATGTTTCCAAAGGGCCAGGCTTCTTCAAGTATCACCAGGCGGTTTGTCTTTTTAACTGAATCCAAAATGGTTTTGTGATCCATTGGTCGAATGGTTCGCAAATCGATAATTTCACAACTGATGTTCTCTTTTTCAAGTTCTTCAGCGGCAGCATAGGCCTCTTTTATGATTTTACCAAAAGAAACTATGGTCACATCCTTTCCTTCACGCTTCACTTCTGCAACACCAATTGGAATTACATATTCTCCTTCCGGTACTTCGCCTTTATCACCATACATTTGCTCACTTTCCATAAAAATTACCGGGTCGTCATCTCTGATGGCCGATTTTAAAAGACCTTTGGCATCTTTTGGGTTTGAGGGCACAATCACCTTCAAGCCGGGGCAGTTAGCATACCAGCTTTCAAAAGCTTGCGAGTGTGTTGCTGCCAGCTGACCTGCTGAAGCAGTAGGGCCTCTGAAAACAATTGGAATGTTAAATTGCCCACCACTCATTTGACGCATTTTTGCAGCATTGTTGATGATTTGATCGATTCCTACCAGCGAGAAGTTAAAAGTCATAAATTCAATGATGGGACGGTTTCCGTTCATTGCAGAACCAATTCCAATACCCGCAAAACCCAATTCTGATATGGGAGTATCAATAACCCTTTTATCTCCAAATTCATCCAGCATTCCTTTTGAGGCTTTGTAAGCTCCGTTGTATTCAGCAACTTCTTCGCCCATTAAATATATGGTCTCGTCGCGACGCATTTCTTCACTCATCGCTTCTGCTATAGCTTCTCTAAACTGTATAGTCTTCATAAATCTTAATCTTGATTAAAATGGAATTTCCAAAAATCTTTATTTTGGATAGGCAAAAATAGCATTATTTCCACTTTATGTGGGATAAAATAGCAACTTTTAACGGAAATTTATTATGCGTGCATAGCATAAAATTAAAAATATATGAGTACCTTCGTGGCATAAAAACTGACGCTCGTCAGTATGCATTTTTAAATCCAATTAAAATACATTAAAATGAAAATATTAGTCTGTATCAGTCACGTTCCGGACACAACTTCAAAAATCAATTTCACCGATAATGACACTAAATTTGACACCAATGGTGTTCAGTTTGTCATCAACCCAAATGACGAATTTGGATTGACCCGCGCTATGTGGTTCAAAGAAAAACAAGGTGCCACAGTTCATGTAGTCAATGTTGGTGGTCCTGAAACTGAACCAACTCTTAGAAAAGCACTGGCAATCGGTGCCGATGAAGCCATCAGAGTCAATGCAACTCCAACCGATGGCTTTTTTGTTGCAAAACAATTGGCATCAGTAATGCAGGAAGGAAATTATGATTTGGTCATAGCCGGTCGTGAATCAATTGATTATAACGGGGGTATGGTTCCCGGAATGGTAGCTTCTTTAACCGGAGCAAACTTCGTGAACACCTGCATCAGCCTTGAAGTTGATGGTAACAATGCAAAAGCCACCCGCGAAATTGACGGCGGTAAAGAAACGCTCAGCACCTCATTACCACTTGTAATTGGAGGGCAAAAAGGATTGGTAGAAGAAAGTGATCTTCGCATCCCTAATATGAGAGGCATTATGCAAGCCCGCCAAAAACCCTTGAAAGTTGTTGAAGCGGTTGCTGCTGAAAGTGCTACCGGAATTCAGTCTTTTGAAAAACCTGCACCCAAAGGAGCAGTGAAAATGGTTGACCCTGAAAATGTGGAAGAACTTATTAACCTGCTTCACAATGAAGCTAAAGTAATTTAAACTTGCTGAGTATTTACGAATGAATTTGAAAAAAACAATTAAAGATTAAAACAATGTCCGTACTAGTATATACAGAATCTGAACAAGGTAAATTTAAAAAAATAGCGCTGGAAGCAACTTCCTATGCAAAAGGAATAGCTGATATGATGGGCACCACAGTAACAGCTATAAGCATCAATGGAGGAAATGCTGAGGAACTAGGTACTTATGGCGCTTCAAAAGTACTCGAAGTATCAGATAGCAAACTGGATCAGTTCAATGCAAAAGCATATGCTGATGCCATCGCACAGGTAGCAAAAAAAGAAAACGCCCTTGTAGTCATTTTGAGTAGCAGTGCTAACAGTAAATTTTTGGCTCCGTTGCTCTCAGTTCAACTTGATGCCTCTTTTGCATCCAATGTGGTAGCACTTCCTGAAAGCACCTCACCATTTATTGTAAGATCTAGTGTTTTTACCAACAAAGCCTTTGCAAAAAATGAATTGAAAAACGAAATCAAGCTTATTGGACTTTCCAAAAACGCATTTGGTTTAAAAGAAAATAATACAGATGCTTCCGCGGAAGCATTTAGCCCATCCTTAAATGATGCTGACTTTGCTGTCAAAGTTGAAGCAGTTGATAAAGTCACTGGTCAGGTAACCATTGCCGATGCCGAAATTGTGGTATCTGGTGGAAGAGGTTTAAAAGGTCCGGAAAACTGGGGAATGATAGAAGAACTCGCCGAAGTGCTGGGTGCTGCCACGGCCTGCTCAAAACCGGTAAGTGATATGGGATGGAGACCCCACAGCGAACACGTAGGGCAAACCGGAAAACCGGTGGCCTCTAATTTATATATCGCAGTAGGAATTTCAGGTGCCATTCAACACCTTGCAGGTATCAATGCCTCTAAAGTAAAAGTCGTCATCAACAACGACCCCGAAGCACCTTTTTTCAAGGCAGCTGATTATGGTATTGTGGGCGATGCTTTTGAAGTAGTTCCTAAACTCATCGAAAAATTAAAAGAATTTAAAGTCAATAACGCATAATTTTTTATAAATTGTGCCTCTATTTAGGGCTGTTTAAGAAGTGGTTTAATCTTTTTTGATTGATGCGAAAAATGATGATTTTTGTCTCATATGAAGACTTTTTTGAGTTGTATAGCCATAGCTATGGAAGGAAAAAAAGACAAGTATGGGCCTAAAAAGAGCATTTTTTTAGCCAATTGAAAAAAGTTTAAACCACTTCTCAATAAGTTTTAGCCCTGTTTAAACAACCTTTTGGTTTGAATCACTTATGAGCTTAGTTCGACTTAACATTAAAGGAATTTCATACAGCCAAACTCAAAACGGAGCCTATGCCCTGATTTTAAGTGAAGTGGATGGCGAACGCAAACTTCCCATAGTGATTGGCGCTTTTGAAGCTCAGTCAATAGCAATTGCTTTGGAAAAAGAAATCAAACCTCCAAGACCGCTCACCCACGATTTATTTAAAAACTTTGCTGACCGTTTTGAAATACAGGTCAAACAAGTGATTATCCACAAATTGGTGGACGGTGTGTTTTTTTCCAGCATTATTTGTGAAAGGGACAAAATAGAAGAAATCATCGATGCCAGAACCAGTGATGCTATAGCGCTTGCCCTCCGGTTCAACGCTCCAATTTTTACTTATAAAAACATACTTGAAAAAGCGGGTATTTATCTAAAACCAAGCCCCCGAAAAAAGGACAAAGATGAAACTGAACAAGCAATTCTGGAGCAATTGATGACAGACGATACAGAATCAAAAAAGAAAACTTCAAAAAGCTATAAAAGCTATTCTCTAAAAGAGCTGCACAACCTGCTTGACAAAGCAGTAAACAATGAAGACTATGAGAAAGCAGCCCTGATCAGAGACGAAATCTCCAAAAGGGAAAAATAACCCGACACCACTATGATTAGATTTTTATTCCTCAGTGTATGTTTCCTTTTATCTCAGGGAATTTTTGCACAAAGCATTGAAAAAGACTGGACCTTTTCATCCATCACTCAGGAATCAAACCCACTTTTTGAAATCAACCAGGACAAAGATTCCATCAGTTTTAACAATGGTACTTTTCAGTACTCCCTTTCGGCAAAAGACAACCTAAACGCATCGGGTGACTATATTTTACAGAACAATTTACTGGTGTTATTTTACAATGCTCCAAAAGACACTATAAGGCGGTATCGCATTCAGGAATTAACTGATGACAAACTGGTTTTTACAGAAAACAACACTACTTACAGTTTTGAAGAACGATCATCAACTTTAACCGAAACTTTGCAAAAGGAAATGATACCAAGTGCCGGGTTTTCAATGGACAGCCTGTGGCGTGGTGTGATGGGAATGAGTGTTTTACTTATCCTTGCCTTTTTACTGAGCAGTAACAAAAAACACATCCGATGGAAAACTGTTGGAGTTGGCTTAAGCGCACAACTACTACTTGCCATAGGTGTTTTAAAGGTTCCTTTCATTCAAAGTTCATTTGAATTTGTGGGAAAAATATTTGTGAAAATTCTCGATTTCACACAGGCAGGAAGTGAATTCCTCCTGGGGGGAATGATGAATGTAGAAAGCTTTGGGTTTATCTTTTTATTTCAGGTACTGCCCACAATTATTTTCTTCTCAGCTTTGACCTCTGTGTTGTTTTACCTCGGTTTTATTCAAGTTGTAGTGAAAGGGCTCGCCTGGGTTTTAACACGTTTGATGGGTATTTCAGGAGCTGAAAGTTTATCGGTGGCCGGAAACATTTTCTTGGGACAAACCGAAGCCCCTTTAATGATCAAAGCCTATCTTGAAAAAATGAGTAAGTCTGAAATGTTGTTGGTGATGGTGGGCGGAATGGCTACCGTTGCCGGAGGTGTGCTAGCAGCATACATTGGCTTTTTAGGCGGTGAAGACGAGGTGATGAAAATATTTTATGCAAAACACCTCTTGACTGCCTCTGTAATGGCAGCGCCGGGAGCTATCGTCATCTCAAAAATGCTGTATCCCGAAACACAAAAAATTACCAATGAAATAGGGGTTTCTGAAGATAAAATCGGCTCAAACATTCTGGATGCCATCGCCAACGGAACCACCGAAGGACTCAAACTGGCCGCCAATGTGGGTGCAATGTTATTGGTATTCATAGCCTTTATCGCAATGATCAATTATGGTTTTGAAAAAATTGGTGATATAACCACCCTCAACAATTGGGTTGCTTTAAGCACACCCTATGAGAAATTCTCACTTGAATTTATGTTGGGATATATTTTTGCTCCCCTGATGTGGTTGATTGGAGTAGCGCAGGAAGATATGGCATTGATGGGACAATTATTGGGTATTAAATTAGTCGCCAGTGAATTTGTGGGCTACATACAATTAGCCGACTTAAAAAACACTGCCAACCTAATTAGTTTCAACTACGAAAAATCGGTGATTATGGCCACCTATATGTTGTGCGGTTTTGCAAACTTTGCATCCATCGGAATCCAAATAGGTGGGATAGGTTCCCTGGCTCCCGGACAACGTAAAACCCTTTCAGAGTTTGGCATCAAGGCATTGATTGGGGGAACCTTAGCCTCATTGCTTTCAGCAACTATAGCCGGGATGATCATCGGCTAACCAATTCCTGCGACTTTGTACTACGAAGCTTTATATCCTCTGAAGCTTCAGTAAAAGAGGAAAGCGTAGTAGTAAGGCGGAAATCTTGGACATTAAAACTCAGTATTGGTTAATAACTTTTTATAGAAAAACTAAACTTTCCAAACACATTCAAAAGCTTTTTTTTATTTTCGGTTTGTAGTAAGAAACTCAACTATATAATCTTAATTGATTAACTCCATTGAACTTAAAGCTTACCTCACCAAGTTGAATTGGGGACAGAAAAAAGATAAAAAAGAAATATGAAACAATACCACGACCTCGTTAAACATGTAATGGAAAACGGCACTTTTAAAGGTGACCGCACCGGTACCGGAACTAAAAGTGTATTTGGCTACCAAATGCGTTTTGACCTCAGCGAAGGCTTTCCCATGGTGACCACCAAAAAACTGCACTTAAAATCCATCATTTACGAATTGCTTTGGTTTTTAAAAGGTGAGACTAACATTGGTTATCTTCAGGAAAATGGCGTGAAAATATGGAACGCCTGGGCCGATGAAAACGGCGACCTGGGCCCTGTTTACGGCCACCAATGGCGCAACTGGAACAGTGAAAACATCGATCAAATCAGTGAACTCATTGAGACCCTCAAAACAAACCCCAACAGCCGCCGAATGCTGGTTTCTGCATGGAACCCAAGCGTGCTGCCCGACACCTCAGTATCCTTTAGCGAAAATGTGGCAAACGGCAAAGCTGCTCTACCACCTTGCCACGCCTTTTTTCAGTTTTATGTATCACCACCCGATGAGTCAAAAGGAGAAACCAATGGTAAACTCTCCTGCCAACTCTACCAACGCAGTGCTGACATCTTTCTCGGTGTACCATTTAACATTGCTTCTTATGCGCTGCTTACTATGATGATTGCCCAGGCTTGTGATTTGGAAGCCGGCGACTTTGTGCATACCTTCGGCGATGCACACATCTATTCAAACCATATGGAACAACTGGAATTGCAACTTTCAAGAGAACCAAGAGCCTTACCCAAAATGATTCTCAATCCTGAAGTAAAAAATATCTTTGATTTTAACTTTGAAGACTTTACCTTAGTCGATTATAATCCGCATCCACATATAAAAGGAGCGGTTGCTGTTTAACAATTTAAAATACCCCAACTTATGAAATACCTTATTTTAGTACTTTGTTTTTCATTTACCTTTACAGGTTTTGCCCAGGAAACATGGGGAAATGTTGACAAAAACAAAGTGTCCATGAAAGAAATTGCCCCGGTTTGGCCAGGTTGTGAAAGCAATGACGTTGCCAAAACCGATGCCTGCTTTAACCAAAAACTGGCGCAACACATTCAATCCAATTTTCGCTATCCTACCAATGCCTGGAAAAATAATATCCAGGAACGCATTGTGGTGACCTTCATTGTCAACACCAAAGGAGAAGTGGAAATCAAAAAAGTTGAAGGCAAAAACAAAGAACTTAAGGAGGAGGCACAAAGAAACATCTTGTCCATTCCCAAAATGAAACCGGGCATGCTTGCCGGAAAACCGAAAGCCATTGAGTATATGGTGCCTTTTAATTTTAAAACCGGTAAATAACTATCAGTCTCAACACCACCATGAGTAAGCAAAATAACAACCCACAAAACGAAGACCGCGAGCAATTTCTGTACGCCCAGGACCGAATCCGTCAAAAAAAACGACTCAATCAACACTTTGTAGTGTTTCTTGTTGGCTCGGCTTTTATTATTGTTCTCGACCAGGTGATGGGGGTGGGTGAAAATATTCCCGTTCAAAATTGGTATATCTGGGCCATCCTTATCTGGGCGTTCTTTTTTCTCATTCACGCCTTAAACGTCTTTTTCACCAACCGCTTTATGGGTAAAAAATGGGAAAACGAGCAACTCGACAAACTCAAAGCAAAACAACAAAAAAGAATTAAAGAACTTCAGGCGAAAGTAGATAAAGACATGCCGTTACCGGAAATATCGGTACAAAAACCACAAAAAAATCAAACCCTTACCATCATCGCCGCAGCTGCTGAAAACGATGCCCTTGGAAAAGACAACGATTTAGTATGGCACCTGCCTGACGACTTTAAACGCTTTAAAAAGCTCACCACAGGACACCATATCATCATGGGCCGAAAAACATTTGAAACCTTCCCGGAACCACTACCTAACAGAATTCACGTGGTGATCACCCGTGATAAAACCTATAAGAAGTTTGGTGCCGTAGTCGTGCATTCCCTTAAAGAAGCATTGGAACTTGCTAAAAGTGACGATCAACCATTCATCATTGGCGGTGGCGAAATCTACAAACAAAGCCTGGAATATGCTGATAAAATCGAACTTACCCGGGTGCACGCCGAAGTAGCAGCAGATACCTTTTTTCCACACATTGACGAACACAAATGGAAAGTGGTAAACGAAGAACACCACCCCAAAGATGAGAAACACGAGTATGCGTTTAGCTATTTGACTTATGTACGAAAGTAATAACAATTCCCCTTTAAGGTTCTTTGCAAAAATACCTTTGAGAACTTTGCGTGAAAAACAGTGAATCCATATCAAATATCTTACAAAACATCCTCCAACAGGAAAAACTAAAACTCCTGAACCACCAGCCACTCAACGGTGGCGATATCAATGAAGTAACCCTCCTGAAAACCAACAAAGGCAACTATGTTCTCAAAACAAACGATGCCAACCGCTTTCCAAAAATGTTTGAAGCAGAAGTTAAAGGGCTCCGCCTTCTAAAAAGCACCCAAACATTTTGCATTCCTGAAGTCATCAATGTAGGTGAAACCGAAAACCAATCCTATCTCTTGATGGAATACATCGCCGAAGGACAAAAACAAACCGTCTTTTGGGTAACCTTTGGATTTCAATTGGCACAACTCCATCAAACCACATCACCGCAATTTGGCCTCGACCACAACAACTACATCGGCAGTCTGCCCCAAAAAAATGATGGAAACCATACCCATGCTGCTGATTTTTACCTCGAAAAAAGACTCCTCCCCCAACTGGACCTCGCAGCAACAAAAGGCTTTTCTTTTCAGAACCTCAATAGTTTTTACTACAACATACAGCAAGAGATTCCTGAAGAACCACCCGCACTCATCCACGGCGACCTCTGGAATGGCAACTATCTGACAGATGAAAACGGAAACCCTTGCCTGATTGACCCGGCGGTATGTTTCGCTTCACGCGAAATGGACCTCGCTATGATGCAGCTCTTTGGTGGTTTCCCCGAAAGGGTATTTGAAAGCTATCACCATGCATTTCCTTTACAACCCGGTTGGAAAACCCGCACCGACCTCTGGCAACTCTACTACCTGCTCGTGCACCTCAACCTCTTTGGGAGCGGCTACTATAATTCCGTAAACACCATCCTTAAGAAGTATTCCTGATTTATTTTGTTATTTTTGTTAAATTAAAGTAATGGAAAATTACCAAAACCACCGTTACATAAAACTTTGAACATTGAACCTAAAACATTGAACCATATTATGAACGCATATATCTTCCCCGGTCAAGGCGCCCAGTTTACCGGAATGGGCAAAGACCTCTACGACAACTCAGACATTGCTAAAAAACGCTTTCAGCAAGCCAACGAGATACTGGGCTTTGACATCACCAAAATCATTTTTGAAGGTACAGCTGACGAACTCAAGGAAACCAAAGTCACCCAGCCCGCCATCTTTTTGCATTCGGTGATACTCGCCGAAGTGCTGGGAGATTCATTCAAGCCCGATATGGTTGCAGGACATTCCCTTGGGGAGTTCTCAGCTTTGGTGGCCAACAAGACCCTTCAGTTTGAAGATGCCTTAAAACTGGTCTCCAAACGCGCACTCGCCATGCAAAAAGCCTGTGAAAAGCAACCTTCAACCATGGCAGCCGTTTTGGGTCTCGAAGACCATATCGTAGAAGCCGTTTGCGCTGATGTGGAGGGCATTGTGGTAGCCGCCAACTACAACTGCCCAGGCCAGCTGGTGATTTCAGGGGAAGTAAAAGCCGTGGAAGAAGCCTGCGAACGCTTAAAAGAACGCGGTGCCAGACGAGCATTATTACTTCCTGTGGGCGGTGCTTTTCACTCACCCTTGATGGAACCCGCCCGTGAAGAACTTGCCAAAGCCATTGAAAGCACACCCTTTGCAACGCCCATGTGCCCCGTCTATCAAAACGTAAGCACCTTTGCCGTAACCGACCCCGAGGAAATCAAAAAGAACCTCATCTTTCAGCTCACCGCCCCGGTTAAATGGACCCAAAGCGTCCAAAACATGGTAAGCGATGGCGCCACCAAATTCATCGAAGTAGGCCCCGGAAACGTGCTACAAGGCCTGGTCAAAAAAATACACAAAGACGCTGTGACTGAAGCTGCAAAATTTGATTAAAAAAAACCCTCTCAGGGTTTTAAACCCTGAGAGGGTTATATGCTGTAAAAATCAGCTCAATCTGAGCACTGCCACTGAATACTGAACACTATTTCTTGGAATTTGGTGCTTGCTTTTTGGTATTTAAAATGTTCCTGCAGTCCTAAGTCAACACCATCAATCCTTATAAACCACCCCATCCTTCATCACAAACACCACTTCTTCAACTGCATGGATGTTTTGGGTAGGGTCATCGTTGGTCGCGATAATATCAGCAATATAGCCGGCTTCCAGGGCGCCCAACTTTCCTTTCATACCGAGTAAGTCGGCATTGGTCACTGTGGCCGATTGTAAGGCTTCCATCACCGGCATCCCGGCTTCGGTCATATAGATAAATTCTTTGGCATTTTCGCCGTGAGGAAATACACCCGCATCGGTTCCAAAAGCGATGGGGACCCCTGCTTTATAAGCCCTGCCAAAAGTAGCTTGAATCTGCGGACCAATAGCCAACGCCTTGGGAACAATAATCGCAGGATAGAAATTCTCAACCTTGGCCTTTTCAGCTACATACTTCCCGGCAGAAATGGTGGGCACATAAAAGGCATTGTGTTGTTTCATCAGGTCCATGGTTGCTGCACTCATTTCAGTACCGTGCTCAATGGTTTTCACCCCGGCCTTGATGGCACGCTGCATGCCTTCATCGCCGTGGGCATGGGCGGCTACGTTCATACCATAATCCTTGGCAGTGGTTACAATAGCGGCAATCTCATCTTCAAAGAACTGCGGATTGGAACCGCTCTTAGCGACACTCAATACCCCGCCGGTAGCGGTAATCTTGATCCAGTCTGCGCCGTTTTTATAACGCTGGCGCACGGCCTTTTTGGCGTCTTCAAGGCTGTTGACCACGCCCTCTTTAGGTCCCGGGTCGCCCATCAGGTCCTTCTTTCGGCCGTTGGTGGGGTCAGCATGCCCGCCGGTGGTGGCCAGTGATTTTTCGGAAGTATAAATACGTGGTCCGGTTACTTTTTTACTGTTGATGGCATTCCGCAGAGAGACATTCACCCCACTGCCACCCAAATCCCGCACGGTGGTAAAACCGGCCATCAAGGTGCGGTGGGCAATTTCTTGTGCATTAAAAGCAACGTCAGCTTCGTTAAGTGTAAAGGCTTCCAGATATTTTGTGGGGCTGGTCTCAGACTCAATATGCACATGCATATCAATCCACCCGGGCATGACAGTTTTGGTTTTTAAATCGATTATTTTGTCGGCTGAATTGGTTGGGTTGACATAGCCATCTACAACTCTTGAAATGGTATTGCCGGAAACAACAATGGTCTTTTCAGTGAGCACCCGGCCGTTTTGAGTGTCAATGAGTTTACCACAATGGATATACGTGTTTTGGGCAAAGGCTACTGCTGTAAAAGCAAAGAGCAAAAGGGAGAGAAATTTTTTCATAAGCTTCATACACCGCCACGGGCGGAATTTAAGATTTAGTTGGATAAAAAATAAAGATAAAGGTTTTTTTGAAAACAAGCATTCTATTCAAAAGGTAGAAAAATTGAATGTTCACCATCAACTCGCGATTGCATCATAGTTATGCCAATAATTAAATATTATAGTTTTATCGGAAATAATATAACTTCAAAACACTTCAAAGTCTTTCAGAGGGAAAAAGTGTAAGGAATTTATAATCAAACGAACTAACGAAATAATCTTTAAATTGCAATAATGTAGATGTGTAAATCATGACCCAATGTCTTAACTCATCATTGACACAGGGATGATAAACTGTGATTGGAACAGCGCTGTTTTTGGAATATCTGAAGCCAATCATCAAAATATTTTTGTATTTTTAAGTGAAATCACCCAATGGGTAGTTTCATAAACCTAAATTGTTGAATTCTTAGAGTTGCAAGAATGACTTTTCATCAATGATCAGGGTTTTTAAAAGTATCCTGTCTCAAAACAAATGTACATTGAAAATCAAAAATGGTGTCATTGAACTCGTTAGGTGTACTCTTCTTACACTGATTATTAGTTCTTTTAAAGCCTAAAACCCATATCCGTATTTAACGGTTATGGTTTTATTGTTAGTGCAAAATTGTTCATTTTGAAAATAAAACTATGAAAACACATATAGCCATACCCAATTCAAACGGAGAAACCCTCCACGCCACCCTTGAAATACCTGCCGATAAAAAAGTAAATCAATATGCTGTTTTTGCTCATTGCTTTACCTGCAGCAGTCAATTATCCATAGTAAGAACCATCAGCAATGAACTCACTCAACATGGTTTTGGGGTACTCCGTTTTGATTTTACAGGATTGGGTAAAAGTGACGGGGAGTTTGCCGACACAAACTTTAGCCACAACCTGCAAGACTTAATCACGGTAAACACCTTTTTAAAAAATAATTATCAAGCGCCCACTTTGCTCATTGGCCATTCGCTGGGCGGCGCAGCTGCTTTGATGGCTGCCGGTAATCTATCCAATATCAAAGCACTGGTGACAATTGCTGCCCCTGCAGATGTTGCTCACGTCACTCAACTTTTGGGGGAAAGAAAAAAGGAAATCCAACAAAAAGGCGTAGCTTCGCTTTCAATTGGCGGAAGGCCTTTTAAAATTAAAAAACATTTTTTAGATGATTTGGAAAAGCACGACGCCAAAGAAATCATTCCCAAACTTCGTATTCCCCTATTGATTTTGCACTCTCCACAAGATAAAATAGTAGGTATTGAAAATGCTGCCAAAATATACCAATTAGCCCATCATCCCAAAAGCTTTATCAGCCTGGATGGAGCTGACCATTTGCTGTCAAAAAAAGAAGACAGTCTGTATGCCGCACGTTCAATTGCCACCTGGGCAGACAGATATTTGAATGTTTTTAAAGAACGCGCACTATTGAAGCCCCATCAATCGCAAGTAGTCGCTCATCTGGATTTGGAAAATGGCTTTACAACACATATTTCCAATGGCCGAAACACCTTGGTCGCAGACGAACCCCTCAATGTGGGTGGAGATGATGCAGGCTTTGCTCCTTTTGAACTGCTTCAGGCAGCGCTGGGAGCCTGTACAAATATGACTCTAAAACTCTATGCCGAACGCAAAAAATGGCCGCTGGAAGAGGTGTATACACATATGAGTTTTGTGAGAGACACTTTAGATAATGAAAAAATAGAAACCATCACCAAAATGATAAGTCTCGAAGGTAATTTGAATGAAAAACAAAAACAACGTTTATTAGAAATAGCCGCGAAATGCCCGGTTAATAAAACCTTAATGACAGGTGTAAACATTGAAACGCTGGTGGATACAAGTCAATAACCTTCAGGATTGGAATAAAATAATTGAATAATGAAATCATTACAACAGCAATTTGAACAAACCCGAAAGCGTACAGAGGAAATCTGTGAACCTTTGGAAACAGAAGACTTTGTGGTGCAGCCAATGAATAACGTTTCGCCACCCAAGTGGCATTTAGCACACACCACCTGGTTTTTTGAGCAATTTGTTCTGGTAAAATTCAACAGCAACTACAAAGAGTTTCATGCTGATTATGCCTTTTTGTTCAATAGCTACTACAACAATTTAGGGGAACGAACACAACGGGATCATCGCGGATTTATGACACGTCCGGGAGTAAATAAAGTGCTTGAATACCGTGAATATGTGACAAGGGCAGTTCTGCAACTCCTTGATCAAAATGATACTCCTGAAATGTTGAAACTCATAGAAATTGGCATCAACCACGAGCAGCAACATCAAGAGCTTCTGGTGTACGACATCAAGTATATTTTGGGCACCCAACCCACCTTCCCTGCTTTGGGACGTTTTTTTGAGTTGGAAGAAGAAGAATATAGCCACGAATGGATTGAATTTACAGAAGGCGTTTATACCATCGGTAATACCGGTAATTCATTTTGTTTTGATAACGAAATGCCACAGCACAAACACTATTTACAAGCTTTTGAAATTAGCAGTAAATTGGTCACCAATGCAGCCTATCTTGAGTTTATAGAAGATGGAGGCTATGAAAACTTCAATTATTGGCATGATGAAGGCTGGCATTTTTTAAAAGACAACCAAATAAAAAGTCCGCTTTATTGGCATTATAAAAATGGTGAGTGGCTGCAATACACCTTCAACGGGTTGAAAAAAATAAATCCGGAGGAGCCTGTAATGCACATTTCGATGTATGAAGCATTTGCATTTGCCGAATGGAAAGGAATGCGCCTGCCCACTGAATTTGAATGGGAAGTGGCAGCAAGCAAATTGAAATGGGGGAAGTTATGGGAATGGACTCAATCTGCTTACCTGCCTTATCCCGGTTTTACTAAAGCCCCGGGAGCTTTGGGTGAATACAACGGAAAGTTTATGATAAACCAAATGGTATTGCGCGGTGCCTCAGTGGCCACCCCAAAAGGTCATAAAAGGCACACCTATCGCAACTTTTTTCACGCCGCTTCCAGGTGGATTTTTTCAGGTATTAGATTGGTAAAGAAGTAAACACTATGGAAACATTTTTTGAACACGTTAAGGCCGGATTGTCTCAAAAACCCAAAAAATTATCTTCACGCTACTTTTATGATTCCAGAGGTGATGTACTGTTCCAGCAAATTATGCGCATGGAAGAATATTATTTACCTGCCTGTGAAATGAACATCATTAAAGACAAAAGCAACCACATTGCCAGGGATATTTCAAAAACACACAAAGCAATTCAAGTGGTAGAATTAGGTGCCGGAGACGGTAGTAAAACCAAGTATTTTTTGGAACAGTTTAAACCGTTTTTTGAAATAATTGAATACAAAGCTTTAGACATCTCCAAAAATATTTTGGATGCAAACAAACAGCAAATTGAAACCTTTGTTTCAAATATACAATGGACAGGAGTTCCCGGAAACTACTTCCAAACCTACAAGACCTTAGAGCCCACTACAAAAGGAAGGTTAGTGCTCTTTTTAGGAGCTAATATTGGGAATTACACCAAAGAAGGAGCCATTGATTTATTCAAATTCATCAAAAGTCAATTAAAACCGGATGATTTTATACTCATCTCTTTTGATTTGGTTAAAAACCCCCGTAAAATCATTAAAGCATACGACGACAGTAAGGGTATTACAAAGGCATTTAATATGAATTTATTGGAACGAATGAACAGGGAACTGGGTGCCAACTTTGATGTGTCAGCATTCGAACACTTTCCCTTTTACAATCCATTGACCGGTATAACATCCAGCCAAATAATAAGTTTGAAAAAACAAACAGTCCGATTTTCAGATGATTTTGAAGTGCACTTTGAAGCTTTTGAAGCCATCCACACTGAAATATCTAAAAAATACTACCTCTCTGATATTTCTGATTTAGCCAATGAAAGCGGCTTGCAATTGTATGAAACCTATTTTGATGACAATAAAGAATATGCCTTTGGATTGTTTCAACCAAAAGAATGAATAAACAGGGACTGCTCTTGACGGGGAAAAGTCTACATCCCGTGAAAAGTTGTTTAAAGAAGAAAAAGGTGTTCTGAAAAGAATCCTAAGCGATCTTACCCCTTTACATCCAACGCATCCCTGAGAGCGTTGCCAATAAGCATAAACGCCATCACCAGGCTCATTATAGCTGCTCCCGGTATGATGGCCAGATAAGCTTTTCCCAGAATGATATAGGAATAGTGGTCTTTAATCATTGCTCCCCAACTGGGCATCGGGGGTTGTGCACCAATACCCAAAAAACTCAAGCCGCTTTCTATTAAGATAGCTGCTGCAAAATTGGCTGCTGAGATTACAATCACCGGTGCCAGTATATTGGGAATGATATGATTTTTTATGATTCTAAAATCATTGAAACCAAGCGCTTTTGCGGCCGTAACATACTGCATTTGTTTTATGCCCATCACTTGACCCCTCACGACACGCGCAACTTCCACCCACATAGTGAGTCCCACGGCAATAAACACTTGCCAAAAACCCTTCCCTAAGGTAAGTGTAATGGCAATTACCAGCAATAAAGTGGGTATAGACCAGGTAACGTTGATCAACCACATGATAAAAGCATCGGTTTTACCGCCATAATAACCCGCGATTGCTCCAAGGGAAATACCAATAAGCAGCGAAATAAAGACCGCAATAAATCCAATGGACAAAGAAATGCGAATACCCACCAGCATCCTGCTCAAAAGGTCTCTGCCATACTTATCAGTTCCTAAAATAAACGTTTGCTTTTTGATGTATTTCTCTGCGATTTGTTCTGGCCTACTGATATTTGGAAATTGACTTAGTGAAAACTCCTTGGAAAGTCCCTCAGCATCTCCGTCAACATACTGCTGAATGGTAATCCCGTTTGCCGTTAATTGATAGTCTTGTATGGGAATGGCAGTATCAGTATTTTCTTTTCCAAAAAACACACTGTGCAACAAGCTCTTTGTATTGGCTTTACCGGAGGGCACTGTGAGCATCATCACTTCAAAACCCGGCCGTTTAGAGTGAACAGAGACATGCATTTGATTGGCATTTTGAGAGTCATCAGGAGCGATGAGGTAACAAAATACAGCAACTAAAATACAGAGAACCAGAAAGCCAAAACTAAAAACGCCCCAAAAGTTTGTTTTAAACTTTTGGAGCGCCAATTTAGAAAGGGATGTTGCTTTTTGACTCATTGCAAGTCGTTAATCTTTAATGTTTGCGAGTTTTTCTCTTTTAATATTGTTCATTTTAAGGTCTTCCAACACATTGACGGCTTCTTCAACATAAATATCGTGACTTAAATTTTTATGCCATCTGCTGCGTTTTTCACTGAGGATAGAGTCTAACTTTTTAAGCTCTTGTTCTTTGATATGCGAACTAAAGCCGAGGTTGTTTTCATATTCTGTTATGGAATCAAACTCTTTTGATTTTTCCCTGTTTTGTTCAATATCAGCTATGTATTTTTCGTAGTTTAAGGGCACAACATTATTATCTCTACGCTCTTTAATCCAGCGCGCTTGCTGGTCGATCAACTTTAATTGTTCACTTGCGGCAATTCTATTTTTACTTTCCCTGATGGTTCTTTCAAGATTGATATAACCATCCCAGGTTTGATAATCGGCCGGGGCAATTTTATCATAGGGCATCGGGTTTTTATAATCTCTTTCACCCAGGTCAAAATAGCTGTATCTATCAGGCACCACCACATCACTTTTCACACCTTCCAATTGTGTAGAGCCTCCATTGATTCTGTAAAACTTTTGTGTGGTTACTTTTAAAGCTCCCAGGTCGCCGTGCTGATTGTTACGCATCCAGCGGTTGAGGTCAATAACATTTTGAACGGTTCCTTTACCATAGGTTTGTTTGCTGCCAATCACCACGCCACGCTCGTAGTCTTGCATTGCTGCAGCAAGAATTTCGGAAGCTGAGGCTGATATTTCATTGACTAAAATAACCAATGGCCCATCCCATTCCACATCGCTGTTTCGGTCGTTGAGAACTTCTACCTCTCCGTCGCCCGAAGCTACTTGCACTATGGGTCCTTTTTCGATAAACAATCCTGCAATATCGATAGCCGTTTTAAGGGATCCACCTCCATTGTTTCTAAGATCAAGCACCAATCCTTCCATGCCTTCTTCTTTAAGTCTGATGACTTCCTCCTTCACATCGCTGGCGGCATTTCTGGCTTTGTAGTCTGTCATGTCAAAATAAAATCGCGGCAGGTCTATGAGTCCATATTTTTTTCCGTCCTTGTCAATTATAGTTGACTTAGCATAGGTTTCTTCCAGTTCAACCACATCTCTCACAATGGTTACATCTTTAAAGGTGCCATCCATCTTTTTGATGGTCAGCGTTACTTTGGTTCCTTTAGGGCCTTTAATGAGACCCACAGCATCGTCCAGACGCATCCCACCAATACTTACTGATTCGGTTTCACCTTCTTGTCTTACGCGGGTAATCAGGTCTCCCACTTCTATTTCTTCACCCCTCCAGGCAGGTCCTCCACTAATGACCTCGACCACTTTTACGCTTTCGCGTTGTTTTTGCAAACGGGCTCCGATTCCTTCAAGCTTACCTGACATAGCTACATCAAAACGGTCTTTATCCTGAGGAGCAAGATAGTTGGTATGCGGATCAAAATCTTCCACTATGGAATTGACAAAAATGGCAAAGTAATCCTTACGATTTAAATCGTCAATAAATGAAAAATAGTCATCCAAAGAAGAAAGGGTAGATTCCCTGGCTTCAATCTCTATTTCTGAATCTGTTTTGGGTTCTGTGGCTTCTGTAATGTTCTTTTCTGTAGGTTCTTCTTCAAAACGCTCATCTTCAGCCTCACCCGGTTTCAAATCTTTCAGTGCATTTTGTTCCTCCTTGATATCATAGAAAGTTGAGATGGTAGAAAATTTTAACTGCTCTTTCCATCGGGCTTCAAGTTCTTCAGGAGTATTGGCATAAGGAATCTTTTCATAATCTACATCAATGGTTTGATCTTCTGTAAAATCAAAAGGAGAATCAAGCACCTTTTTGTAAATGTCCTTTGCTTCCATCATTCTTTGTTCCAATCGTTCGTGAACTACATTGAAAAAAGTGAGGTCTTTATTTTTTAACTGATCGTCAATCTGATGTTCATAGACTTTAAACTCCTCTATATCAGACGCCAGAAAATAGCGTTTAAGGGGGTCTACATCGTTGATAAACTTGTTATATACCGAGGAAGAAAAGGTATCATCAAGCTCTTTATTGGCAAAGTGGGTTTTCTCGAGCACATAGGATATCAATTCTACCAGAAGTTTATCTTTTTCAGGGTTGTCAAAGCTTTTGGTGGTAAAGCTGCACGATGCGGCAGCTACAAATACTACCAGCAAAAGCACTTTAAAATTCTTTTTCATAAATCGCATAGAAATTCTTTTTTATTATACTAATTTATACAAAAAACCGTGCCATAATCAACAGATGGTACTAATTTTATGTTAAACATAGAATTGTCATGCAAGATAAAAAACTGGAGAGAAACTATTCAACATATTTATACTTTTTTTAAAATTTGATAACTTTTGAAAAGCTGACTACAGGCTTTGTTAAGATTGGAAATTAAATTATGTATTTTAGCACTAAATATTTGAAAGTATGCATAAAAAAAGGCCCTTAATACTGGTAACCAATGACGATGGAATTTCTGCCCCGGGTATCAGAATGTTGATTGCGATTATGAAAGAAATTGGTGATGTAATTGTGGTGGCTCCCGATAAACCCCAAAGCGCAACAGGTCATGCAATCACCATCAACAACACCCTGTACATCAATAAAATCAATATTGACGACGATGTTCAGCAGGAATACAGTTGTTCAGGTACCCCAGTTGATTGCGTAAAACTGGCAGTTCATGAAATCCTGAAACGCAAGCCTGATATTTGTGTTTCGGGGATCAATCACGGCTCCAATTCATCCATCAATGTAATTTATTCCGGTACTATGAGTGCTGCCGTGGAAGCCGGCATAGAAGGGATTCCCGCCATTGGTTTTTCATTGCTGGATTACTCCTGGGAAGCTGATTTTAAATCGGCTTCAAAATACATTCGAAAAATCACTTTAGAAGCCATAAAAAACGGCTTGCCCAAAGGGGTGGTATTGAATGTGAACATTCCCAAATTGAAAGAAAATGAAATAAAAGGCATCAAAGTTTGCCGTCAGGCCAATGCCCAGTGGATAGAAACGTTTGATAAACGCACCAACCCCCAAGGAAGGGATTACTACTGGCTCACCGGTGAGTTTGTAAATGAAGACAAAGGAGAAGATACTGATGAAGCTGCTCTGGAAAATGGGTACATTTCGATTGTTCCTGTTCAATTTGACTTGACCGCTCATCACGCAATTAAAGACATCAACAACTGGGAAATATAAACTGTTAAACATCTTATTACTGTGAAAAAAGAAATAATTATTGGTTTTTTGGTTGGAATCGCTGCAAATCTTGCCGGGATGTATTTATATATTTTCTTCTTCCTGGATTATGATTTTGAAACCTCCATTCAGTTAGCCAGAGAGAATGACAGCATTGGCAACCTGATTGGACTGGGTGCGATTTTAAATTTAATTGTATTTTTTCTGTTTATCAAAAAAAGACAATTGTATCGGGCGCGCGGGGTGTTGCTGGCAACAATCATTGCAGCACTTTTTATTTTGTTTTCAAAATTTTAAAATCAATATAAACCCATTTTTTCAGGAGTTTAAAAATGAAGTATTACATCATTGCCGGAGAGGCCTCAGGAGATTTACACGCTTCCAATTTAATGAAAGAAATCAAGCTCAAGGATACTTCAGCTGATTTTCGATTTTGGGGTGGTGAACTCATGGAAGCTCAGGGAGGTGTTTTAGTAAAACACTACCGGGAGTTGGCTTTTATGGGCTTTATTGAAGTACTTCTCAACCTGGCCACCATTTTAAAAAACATCAAATTCTGCAAGCAGGATATAGAAAACTTTCAGCCTGACGCACTAATATTTATCGATTATCCAGGCTTTAATATGCGCATCGCCAAATGGGCTAAACAAAAAGGCATTCCCACACATTATTACATTTCACCACAAATATGGGCCTGGAAAGAAAACCGCATCAAAGACATCAAACGCGACGTGGATGCGATGTATGTCATCCTTCCGTTTGAAAAAGACTTTTATGAAAAGAAGCACGATTTCCCTGTGCATTTTGTGGGACACCCTTTGATTGATGCCATTTCAAACCGGCCTTTGATCAACCCGAAAGACTTCAGGGAACATTTGGGACTGGATGCCCGGCCCATCATTGCCCTTTTGCCCGGCAGCCGTAAACAGGAAATCAAAGTGATGCTTTCGGTCATGCTGGAGGTAGTCAATGAATTCCCAAATTACCAGTTTGTGATTGCCGGTGCACCCAATCAGGACGAAGCCTTTTACCGACAGTTTATCAAAAAGGAAAACGTGCACTTGCTACTCAATAAAACCTATGATTTACTGAGTGTTTCCTATGCTGCCCTGGTTACTTCAGGAACGGCAACTCTGGAAACCGCTCTCTATAAAGTACCCGAAGTGGTGTGCTATAAAGGAAGCCGCATTTCCTATGAAATTGCCAAACGCGTAATAAAACTCAAATACATTTCGTTAGTAAACCTGATCCTGGATAAAGAAGTGGTCACCGAACTGATTCAAACAGATTTTAATA
Source organism: Planktosalinus lacus (assembly GCF_014640155.1). GTDB lineage: Bacteria > Bacteroidota > Bacteroidia > Flavobacteriales > Flavobacteriaceae > Planktosalinus > Planktosalinus lacus. The sequence continues at coordinate 188,789 of NZ_BMGK01000004.1, forward strand.
AAAAGCGTTTAAAGGAAGAACTTGAAAAAATCCTGGATGATTACAAACGCGCCAGTTTATTTCTGGATTATTATGATTTGGAAAAGAAACTTGGTGGAAAAGGTGCCAGTGCTAAAACCGCTCAACTGATCGTGGACAGTTTAAAACAACCTCGCTAATGAAATCGATTGTTTGTACTTTACTACTGAGTTTGCTCATAATTTCCTGCGGGTCTTCCCGAAAAAAATACGATTCAAAAATTAGTTTGGACCCTGAGGATCGATCAATTCCTAAAAACCGTGTTTCCAAGCCTGCCACTAAGCACAAAGAGGTGGTTATTTATAATGAAGACACCCCCAGAGATGAATTGCCTGAAGCTCTTAAAATAAATATAATTGTAGAAACTGCGCGTTCATATCACGGCACCCCTTATAAATATGGTGGAATGACTCAAAAAGGGATTGATTGTTCAGGCTTGGTGTATAATTCCTTTAAAGAAGGAGACATTATTTTACCCCGCATTTCGAGAGACATCGCCCGGGAAGGGAAAAAAATAGCATTTCATGAAATAGAAAAAGGCGATTTGGTTTTCTTCAAAACCAATCGAAACCGCAATGTCATAAACCATGTGGGCATCGTGGTAGATATCTTTCCGGGAAAAGTTTTATTTATTCATTCCTCTACTTCACAAGGGGTTATTGTATCATCACTTGATGAAACCTACTGGAACCAGACGTTTGTCGAAGCCCGAAGGGTTTTGTGATTTTATTTTAATATTTTTTCTCCCTCTCATAATTTTTTTCATTAGATTTGAATTTTACAAGCACAATGAAAAATCTAAACAATACTTATTATTACTATCCAATTCTTACAAGAAGAATCGGACAGTGATGTATTGTTAAAAAATAAATACGTTAACCTAAAATCCCGGTTCTGACAGAACCGGGATTTTTTTATGCCTAAAAATGAAGCGCTATGCAACAAAAGATGAACACTTACACCGTCGAAGACCAAAAAGTATGGAAACTTCTTTTTGACCGCCAATCTGAAAACCTGAAGATTAAAGGTTCCAAAGACTATCTGGAGTCGTTATCGTTAATGCGGTCCGTTTTAAACGGAAACGATATTCCGGAATTTAAAAAAATGAACCGCTGGTTTGAGTCAAAAACAGGCTGGAAAATAGAAGTGGTCCCGGGATTGATTCCTGTGGAAGATTTCTTTGAACTGCTTTCGCAAAAGCGGTTTTGTTCGTCTACCTGGCTGCGCAGTTTTGAAAATCTTGATTATCTTGAAGAGCCTGATATGTTTCACGACACCTTCGGGCATATTCCGTTATTGGCAAATCCTGTGTTTTCAGAGTTTGTCTATGAGTTTGGAAAGCTGGGGAAGGAATTTATCAATGATACCGAAAAACTGGTTCAGTTGCAACGCCTGTACTGGTTTACGATCGAGTTTGGGGTAATTAAAGAAAGTGGAATGATAAAATCCTATGGGGCCGGGATTATTTCGTCTTTTGGGGAAACCAATCAAATTTTCAATCAGGAAGCCAACTTTTTCCCATTTGATATTGAAACCATTTTAAACAAACCCTTTAGAACAGATGTGATGCAGGAAGATTATTTTGTGATTGAGTCACTGGAACAACTGTATGCTTCTCTTGAGGAAGTAAAAAAAATATTGCAGACACCTGTTCCAGCCGTAAACTTTTAAGCCGTTTTTGGTTTTCTTGTGCCTATGTAAATCATCAGCAATACGGCCGGAAACATAATGATGCTGTAAATCGCCGACGGTATCGTCATGACTGAGTTTTGCAGAATGCCGGCAGCAATGGCAATGCCCAGCGTGCCGTTTACAATGCCCACCTCAACGCCCACGGCCACCGCCCGGGCTTTGTTTTTGGTGATGGCTTTGGTGATATAATAACCGGAGAGCATCCCCAGCAAGTTGAGCAATAAGGATAACGGACCGGCTTTGATGAAAAATTCGACAAGGTTTGCCCGTTCTTTAATTAGCACGGCTGCAATTATCAGCACTAAAAATACAGCTGAAAGTATTTTCACGGGGCGTTCCGCTTTGTGGGAGAGTTTGGGATATTTGCTGTGAATAAACATCCCAACGCATACCGGAACAATGGTAATCACCAATATCTGACCAATGGTTTTAAAAAACGGAAGTTCAATCACCTGACTTTCCCCCATAAACTGCAACATCCCAAAATCAACCAGAAGGGGAATTGTAAAAACCGTAATAACACTTGCAGTGGCGGTTAAGGTAATGGAAAGCGCCACATCGCCTTTGGCTAAGTGCGTGATCAAATTGGTGGTTGCCCCACCGGGGCAAGCAGCCAGTAAAACAAAACCCACAGCCAGCTCAGGCTGCAAAGGAATTAAATACAACAGACCAAATGTCAATGCCGGAATAAAAAGCAGTTTCAACACCAGCCCCACGCCCACCGCTTTGGGAAACAAAATCACATTCCTGAAATCTTTTGGTTTTAGCGTCAACCCCATGCCCAGCATAATGATAAACAGGGCAAGGGGTAGAAAAAGTTGGGTGAGGAGGTTTGATTCCAATTTCTATTTATCTATAAGTTTTTTTAACTTCTGAATTTCATCGTAATCGTCAATATTTAAAATCACTGTAAGTGCTAAGAAAGATATTTTATCAAGCTTACAAAAGTATATTAACATATCCCTATTCTTTTTGATGAATTCGTCTTCATAGTTTTGTTTAAATTGTACTTTTCTAACTGATGAATCATTAAGCTTAATTTCAAAGTAATTATCTACGCCTGCAGATTTACAAGGGTAAGAAGTATTGACTAAAACAAAAGAAAACTTATCTTCATAATCATCAGACTTAATAGTAATGTTTAAAATTTCATCAAGTTTAAAATGTTCCTTTCCTAAAATTACTTCCTGATCTGTTAATATAATTTCACCACTTAAAACCCCATATAATTTTTCTTTTTCAGTTATACTAGAAAAAACAAAATAAAGCCATAAAATAATTAAAGATATTCCTACGAACTTAAGAAAAGAAATTAAATAATCAACCTCAAGAAAATTAAAACTCTCAATGATTATGATGACTATAATACACAATAGTGCTCCAAGTATAGTATAATACCTTTTATTGTAATTTTTTTTCTCTTGAGGAATAAAAATATAAACACTCATTAACCCTAATTTACAACGTCTCCTTCAACCACCTAAAAAACTCCCGCTGCCATACCATCCCGTTTTGTGGGGAGAGGATCCAGTGGTTTTCTTCGGGGAAAAGAACAAACCTGCTTTTGATGCCTTTTTGTTGCAACACCTGAAAAGCTTCCTGACTTTGGCCCACAGGCACACGATAATCTTTTGCCCCTTGAATAATCAACATGGGCGTGTTCCATTTACCGACATTGGTGATGGGGTTAAATTCTGAATAGGACTTTTGTGCAGCTTTGTTGTCAATGTCCCAGTAGGGACCTCCAATATCCCAGTTGACAAAGAAGAGCTCTTCTGTGGTGCCATACATGCTTTCAAGATTAAAAACTCCTGCATGGGAGATAAAGGTTTTAAAGCGGTTGTTGTGCATTCCGGCAAGTTGAAAGGCAGAGTAGCCCCCAAAACTGGCTCCCACGGCGCCAACCCTTGTATCATCTACATATGTTTCTTTGCACAAAGCATCAATAGCTGAGAGGTAATCATCCATGGCCTGGCCTCCCCAGTCCTTACTTATTTGCTCGTTCCATTCGACACCGTGACCCGGCATCCCGCGACGGTTGGGTGCCACCACAATATAGCCTTGCGCAGCCATCACCTGAAAGTTCCAGCGGTAAGAATAAAACTGCGTTAACGCACCTTGAGGCCCTCCCTGAAGGTACAATAGTGTGGGGTACTTTTTTGTTGCATCAAAATTGGGCGGATAAATCACCCAGACGAGCATTTCTTTTCCATCAGTGGTTTTGACAAATTTCCGTTCAGCTGTGCTTAAATCAATACTGTCATACAAAGCGGTATTCACATGGGTGAGTTGCAGCCATTCTTTATTTTTTAAATCGAATGAAAAAACTTCGGTGGCGTGGTTGAAATCAGTTCGGGTAAGGATGATTTGACCTTTGGAAAAACCTACGATTCCGGTGATATCAAAATCACCTTTGGCAACTTCATTGACAATGATAGCCCTTTTGGTATTTCCTGGAAAATTTACTTCATATAGGTTTACAGTTCCGCCTGAAGGTGCTACAAAATAGATTTTTGAACCATCGGGGCTCCATTTAAAGGAATTGACAGTTCCATCCCAGCCAGCTGTGAGGTTCATTTCCATTCCATTGTGGCGTACGATAACGTCATTTTTATCGCTCTCATAGCCGTCGCGCTTCATTTGAAGCCATGTTAAGTGTCCATCTGGTGAAAAAGCAGGGTATTTATCATACCCGTGATTGTCTGCTGTCAGGTTTTTGGTTTGCCCTGTGTTCAATTCATATTCATAAAGATCAGAATTGGTACTGTTTGCATATTGAGTTCCGGTAAGTTTTTTGCTAACGTAAATAATTTTTGTTCCATCAGGATTCCAGATATAATCAGCCTCTCCTCCAAAAGGTTTCATAGGCGTGTGGTAAGGCTCGTCTTTCATGATATCAATGCCTTCAGCTCCTTCTTTGTTTTCCTTATAAAAAACGTGATTGAACTTGCCCTCATTGTAGGTATCCCAATGCCGATAGTCAAGTGCATTATAAATTAAGACGTTAGCATCTTCCATTTCAGGATAATAATCTTTACCCAAAACCTTTTCAACTTTTACGGCTTCGTGATACAGGACATGCCTGCCATCCGGAGAAAGTTTTTGATCCCTTAAGAACGATTTGTGGTCTTCAATTTTAGTGGCTCCTCCACCTGAAACAGGAACTGTATAATAAGTAGTATTAAAGTTATTTTTTTCAACAGAAGGTGTTGAAACCCTGTACACAAGCTGGTTGCCATCTTTTGAAACCCCCAATGCAGAAACCCTGCCCAGTTCCCAGAGTTTTTCGGGTGTCATTACATTTTGAGCAGTTAAAGTACCTAGGCTAAAAACGAGTAGTAAAAGGATGCTAAAATTTTTCATTGTATTCATTTGAATTGCTTATTTGAAGAAGCATTAAAAGTAATTAAAAAAAAATTAATTAAATTTGGATTCATCACAGAAGCATTCCCCACCTAAAACTCCTCATTTAAAATCAATAAAGTAATTGCCGCAGTATTTACTATTTAATAGTATTGACTATGCGTTTGGTTAATTACACGGCCTTTAAAATCACGTTGATTTTTATACTCGGAATCCTCTTCAGTCACTTTTCAGGTATATCAGAATCAACACTATTTAAGGGGCTGATTTTTTCAGCAATCCTCCTAATTCTCGTTTGGATCAGAGCTCGCTATCAACTATTTCAGGATGTGCTTTTTGGCTTGGCAACTTATGGAGTTCTTTTTGTATTGGGGGCGTGGTTGTATGAATACAAACAACCGGTAAACCACAATTCACATTACAGCCACTCACAAGTTCTAACAAAACCTTTTCTGGAACTTAAAATTAAATCACAGCTCAAACCCGACTTGTATCACGAGAAGTATATTGCAACGATCAATGCAATTGACAGGAAGCAGGCAACCGGCGATTTTTTATTGCTGGTGATTAAAGACAGTGTAATAGACAGCTATAATGTTGATGAGGTGCTTTTGGTAAAAACCACTATTGAGGAGGTTCCTGAGGTAAAAAATCCATATCAGTTTGATTATGGGGACTATTTAAAACAATTGGGAATTTATCATCAACTAAAAATAAGTTCGTCAGAAGTTTTGAAACAAACCAGGGGTACTATTACATTAAGGGGAATAGCTGCTAGTTTAAGAAATCAAATCAATGCCCAACTTAAAGAAAATGGATTTTCAGGCAATTCACTCACGCTGATCAATGCTTTACTACTTGGTCAGCGACGAGATTTGTCTCCCGAAATTTATGCAGATTTTGCAGCAGCAGGTGCTGTACATATTCTGGCTGTTTCCGGTTTACATGTGGGGATCGTCATGTTGTTTTTTCAGTTTATGTTTAAACCGGTGGAGCGTTTTCGATATGGAAAAACAATTAAAGTCATCTTAGTGGTGTTGTTTTTGTGGGGATTCGCATTGATTGCCGGTTTGTCGCCATCGGTATTGAGGGCTGTGCTAATGTTTTCATTTTTAACCTACGCAATGGAAACCACCCGTGAAACAAGCACGTTCAATACTATGCTTGCTTCAGCTTTTGTATTGCTTGTCATTGACCCTAATATACTTTTTCACATTGGGTTTCAGATGAGTTATCTGGCTGTTTTTTCGATTATCTGGATCAACCCATTATTGCAAAAATATTACAGACCTCGTTTTTTTATTGACAGAAAGATCTGGGAAACCATTACCGTAACAACCTCTGCTCAGATAGGCGTAGCCGTTTTGAGTATCTATTATTTCAATCATTTTCCTGGATTGTTTTTTATAACCAACATTGTTATTTTACCCTTTTTAGGGATTGTATTGGGCTCCGGAATTATGATGATTATCGGCAGCCAGTTTACAAGTATTCCAAAACTGATTGTTGATGGTTACTCAAACTTGCTCGATTATAAAATCTCATTTATCAAATGGGTTGCAAGGCAAGATAGCTTTTATTTTGAGGGCTTGAGCCTTTCAATTCCCGAAGTAATCTTCATTTACTTATTGATTATAGCCTTTATTTTAGTGTTTCAGCGCAGAACCTATTTGCGCATTGTGTTCTTTCTAGTTTCAGTGGTGTTTTTACAAACCGTATTTATTTTTAAAACTTATCAAACTTCTTCACAAGAACTGGTCATATTTCAAAAAAGCAGGTTTAGCATCTTTGGCGTCAAAAACGGAACACAATTACTTGTACAGACTAATTTAGATTCTACCGAAGTTTTCAATGAGCGCTTATTGGAAAGGTATATTACTAAATCAAATATCAGTCAGGTTTCGACAGATTCCATTTATAACAGTTTCCAATATAAGAACCTCCGGTTTTTAGTGATTGACAGCCTGGGTATTTATCCAACAACTGCACTTGGGACTGATGTGGTAGTTTTAAGAAATAGTCCGCGTATACATTTGGAACGTATGTTAGATTCCATTCAACCCGGAAGGATTATTGCAGATGGAAGCAATTACACTTCTTATGTAAACCGATGGCGGGAAACTTGTCATCAAAGAAAACTCCCTTTCCACCATACCGGTAAAGAGGGAGCTGTGATATTTGATTAATGCCTAAAAAGTTATTGAAACGTAGGCTTGAAGTTTTTTTGATATTCATTCCAGGCAGCAGAAGTAGTCAAATTTTTATAATCATCATTGGCCATCATCTTCAGATATATTTCTAATTGTTGAGGGGTTTTGTAACCAGGAACAGCTTGAATAAATGTTCCTTCTTCGTCAAAATAAGCCAGACTTGGATAACCGGTTACTTTCAATGCTCTTGTAAAAAGATGTGTGGCATTTCTACCCTTTCTACCTTCCTGGTATTGAGGGTTTTTGTATGTAAAGCCGTTGTATGTTACTACTTCTTTTCCTTCAGCATTAAACTTTACCGGATAAAAATGGGTGTTGATATAGTTTATCACATCCCTGTTTGAGAATGTGTTTTTGTCTAGCAATTTGCAGGGGCCACACCACACCGTGTATACATCAACAAATATTTTTTTAGGTTCTTCTTTTTGAGCTTCCAAAGCCTCATTCATTGACATCCATTGTATTTCCTGTCCTGAACTCACAAAAGAGGTGAGAGCTAAAAATGCACTGAGAATAATATATTTCATTTCTTATTTATTTAGTTGTTTTTAAAAGATCATTAAATGATCAAATCAGTTATTTTGATTTATCAGCCTTAAACCAATTCGTCATAAATTAATTTTTAGTTTTACTTGAACTGATTCCTTTACTTTAATTTTTACAAATTCAAAAAGCGTTCCAAATATATGAAACGCTTTTCAAAGATTAAAAATTGTAATAAATCTTTAACGGATTCCGTGCATCATTTTGATTAGTTTTCCGTTGAGCAATAGCATAACTATACCTGCTCCAATAGGCACCAGTGTAAAAATCATAAAGAAAGTTGCCATTGAGTAATTTTCAACAATCACATCGATGTAACTTCCTGTAATACCTCCCAACAAGTTGGCAAAGAAACTGGAAACAAACCAAATACCAAACATCAACCCAACTAGTTTTTTGGGTGATAATTTACTTACATAAGAAAGACCCACAGGAGAAAGACACAGTTCACCAAGCGTATGGAATAAATAAGCAAAAATCAAAAAGATCATACTAACGGCAGCCGTTGAAGCTCCCTGAGGGATGGACATTGAACCGTAGGCAAGAATCCCAAAACCTAAACCAAGTAGTATGAGTCCAACTGCAAACTTGACCGGTCCGGATGGATTGTATTTACTTTCCCACAGTTTAGAAAAGAGGGGTGCAAATGCAATAATAAAGAAAGAGTTCAAGATTCCAAACCAGGAAGCAGGCACTTCAGATTGTTCTGAGTTGAATTCACGGTAAAGCATCCAAATTACAATAGCCCATATAATCACAAAACTGGTTCCCAGAAATATGTTAGATAGCGCATACTTTTTAAAAGTTTGTTTGAAAAGCATGATCAGTACCCAGGTTATAATGACCAGTGGTACAATTGTCAACAAGGTGTTGAATATTTTAAAAATCAGTGCTCCATTATCAACCAGTACACGATCTGTATAATCCTTTGCAAAAATGGTCATTGACCCACCGGCCTGTTCAAAAGCCCACCAAAAGAAAATGGTGAAAAATGCAAAAATCCCGATTACTTTTAATCTGTCATTGCTCACGTGTTTTGGCACTTCGACCTCGGGTAAATCGGGGTTTTCGTCTTCCTGAATATCTACCCCGGGAGCAGCGTCAATAAAGCTGTCGGTTTTAGCGGGTTTCATACCTATTTTCCCAAAAATACTTTGTGCATAATGAAATTGTAGCATTCCGAAAAACATAAAGATTCCTGCCAGGCCAAAGCCCCAGTGCCATCCTACTTTTTCACCAATATAGCCACAGAGCATAATTCCAAGGAAGGCTCCTGCGTTGATTCCCATATAGAAAATAGTATATCCGGCATCTTTTTCTTTACCCTCGGTTTTATACAATTGACCAACAATTGAAGAGATATTTGGTTTGAAAAGACCGTTCCCTACAATTAAAAGTACAAGCCCCAGATAGAAAAACGGATCTGCAAACACTTCCAACGCCATAGAAAGGTGCCCTAAAGTCATTATGAGCGCTCCTAAAAATACCGCTTTTCGGTAACCCGTTATTTTATCGGCGATGAGTCCTCCCAAAATTGGAGTAATATAGACCAACGAGGTATACCATCCATAAAGGATTAAAGCATCTGCACGGTCCCAGCCCCATCCTTCATCAAGCAATGAAGTAACTAAAAACAGCACCAACAAAGCACGCATTCCATAGTATGAAAAGCGCTCCCACATTTCTGTAAAAAACAAGACAAACAACCCTGAAGGATGCCCCAGTACTGTTTTTTGATTTTCAGTCGAACCTCCAAATTTAAATTCCATATAATTTCAGTTAATTAGTTAATATTCGTTTTTTATAAATTTTCCAAAATGAATTTAGTCATTTTATTGTATAAATGTAAGCGGGTATTGCCCCCGTAAATTCCGTGGTTTTTATCAGGGTAAATGGCCCATTCAAATTCTTTGTTTGCCTGCACCAGTTCTTCTACTAACCGTGTGGTGTTTTGAACATGCACATTGTCATCTGCACTTCCGTGCACCAAAAGATATTTTCCTTTGAGCTTGTCTACATGTGAAATGGGGGAATTATCATCATAACCAGAGGGGTTTTCCTGGGGTGTCAACATATAACGCTCAGTATAAATTGTGTCATAAAACCTCCAGCTTGTTACCGGTGCCACTGCTATGGCAAGTGCAAAAGTGTCTGCTCCCTGAAAAAGCGCATTTGAAGACATAAAGCCGCCATAACTCCATCCCCAAATTCCAATACGGCTTGCATCTATATATGAGCGGCTACCCAGTTCTTTAGCTGCGTCAATTTGATCGATGGTTTCATATTTACCCAATTCTTTTTGAGTCATTTTTTTGAAGTCACGCCCTTTCAGTCCGGTACCCCTTCCATCCACACAAGCAATGATATAACCTTGTTGGGCCAGCATTTGATGCCAGTAATCATTGGTGCCGTTCCAGCTGTTGGATACCGATTGTGATCCCGGTCCGGAATATTGGAACATCAACATTGGATATTGTTTTTCCGGGTCAAAATCCAATGGCTTGATTAAATACATATTGAGAGCTTCACCATTTATACTAATAGTAGAGAATTCTTTTGGCGAGATTTTATAATTGTTCAGTTTTTTTGTGAGGTCTGTATTTTCTTTGATGACTCTTATTTTTTTTCCGCTTGAAGCATTTCTAAGTGTATAAGCAGGCGGTGTGGTAGTATCTGAAAATGTATGAATAAACAAACTGAAATCAGCACTGAATGAAGCTTCGTTTCTTCCGGGGCTTGCTGCTAACGCAGTTTTGCCGTTTCCGTTGAGTTTTACTGAATATACTCCTCTGTTGATGCTTCCATTTTCAGTGCTTTGATAGAACACACTGTTGGTGTTTTCATCAAAGCCATAATAACGGGTGACTTCCCAGTTTCCATTGGTAATTTGGTCACGCAGTTTTCCCGTTTTATCATAATGATAAATATGATTCCACCCACTTTTTTCACTGGTCCATATAAAGCTGTTGTCTTCCAGAAATGTAAGGTCATTTGTAACATCCACATAAGCAGCATCGGTTTCTGTCAGGATGCGTTTAGTAGAGTTGTTTGTCGCATCAACAAAAACAAGCTGGAGTTGATTTTGCTTTCTGTTTGTGAGTTGTACACTTAAAATATTCTTTTCGTTGGTCCACTCCAATCGGGGAATGTAATAACTTTCATAATTGGAAAGGTCAACCGGAGATGTTTTTCCGGATTTGAGGTCATAAATGTGAAGAGAAACTTCGGCGTTCTTTTCTCCCGCTTTTGGATATTTAAATACTTCTTGTTTTGGGTATAAATCACTTCCGTAAACATCCATTGAAAATTCGGGGACTTCAGTTTCGTCAAACCTGATATAGGCAATTTTATCACCCGTTGCATTCCAGTCAAAAGCTCTAACAAAGGCAAATTCTTCTTCATACACCCAATCTGTGATCCCGTTGATGATGTGGTTTTTCTTTCCATCAAAAGTAAACTGAAATTTCTCTCCGCTGGAGATGTTTTTAATAAACAAATTGTTTTGATAGCCGTATGCTATTTTTGAACCATCAGGTGAAAACTTGGGCTCCTGAATTTCGTTGTCTGAAACAAGTGTAAGGTTTTTATCTTCCAGATCAAACACATAATATTTTCCCAGTGTTGATCTTCTGTAAATTGATTTCAATGAAGTTGCAATCAAGAGCTTTTTTTCATCTATACTAAAGGTGTATGACACAATTTGATCAATCTCATCAAGGTCCGCAGAGTTTATCAGGGTGATAACCTTTTCGGCAGTGTTGTAATCATAAACATCAATTGTTGAAGCCCTGTTGCTTCTGTCGTAATTCAATACACTGTATTGATTTCCATTTTGCAGTGAGTGCAGGCGCTCTAGGCTTTGAGTTCTGAATTCACCATCCCAAATTTCTTCGAGTGAGATGGTTTTTAATTGAGGGTAGACAACAGATGTAAAGAGTAATAAAAGGGGGATAATCGCTTTGTAAAAACGCATAGGTTCTTTCTTAAAAAATTGCAAGGTCAAGTTTACTAAAAAATCTCCAAAAAAAGACATTTTTAAGTGTTAAATGCATTTTTGTAAGTGATCAAACTTTAGGCACCAGAAAAGTGACCAGATTTCAAATCCTGAAAAATCATTTGATGTTTGATAAATTCTATCTTTGCAAAGATAAATTTGTAAGAACTATGCCTAAACCTGTCACCGGATTTTCAAAACTCAGCAAGCATCAAAAAATTGATTGGCTAATAACACATTATTTCAATAAGGACGAATCGTTTAAAGACATACTACTTGCTTATTGGAACAGTAGCCAAAAACTTCAACAGCTGCACGACGAGTTTATTGAAAACACCATTAGTAACTTTTATTTACCCTTTAGTGTGGCACCCAATTTTTTAATCAACCACCGTTTATTCACTATTCCAATGGTTATTGAAGAAAGTTCGGTGGTAGCGGCAGCCAGCAATGCCGCTAAATTTTGGATGGATCGGGGCGGTTTTGAGGCCGAAGTGATTTCAACCACTAAAAACGGTCAGGTACATTTTAATTATTATGGTGAAAAAGAAACCATTTTTGAGTTTTTCAATACTATAAAACCGGAGTTATTCAAATCGATTGTACCCCTTGAGGCCAGTATGAAAAAACGTGGTGGCGGTCTTTTAGACATGAGTCTGGTTGACAAAACCGAAGCTCTTGAAGGATATTTTTACCTGCATTGCACCTTTGAAACGGCCGATGCTATGGGCGCCAATTTTATAAACAGCTGCCTTGAACAATTGGCCAAAACCCTAAAAGAACAAGCCGAAAAAAATTCGTTGCCTCTGGAAATCGTTATGAGTATTCTTTCCAATTATGTTCCTGAATGTTTGGTAAGAGCCCGTGTTTCATGTAAAGTGGATGCACTTACAACACCCGAATTTGAAGGAAAACAGTTTGCTGAAAAGTTTGTAAGAGCAGTAGCCATTGCCCACAATGAACCTCGCAGAGCGGTGACCCATAACAAAGGTATTATGAATGGAATTGATGCAGTGATACTTGCCACAGGAAATGATTTCAGAGCGGTTGAGGCCGGTATCCACGCTTATGCTTCCAAAAACGGTACCTACACAAGTTTAACCCACGCCCAAATTAAAGACGACATCTTTCATTTTTGGATTGAAGTTCCTTTAGCTATCGGAACCGTCGGCGGATTGACTTCACTACATCCGCTCGTGAAAGTAGCATTAGCTATGCTTCAAAAACCAAAGGCCACAGAATTGATGAAAATAATAGCAGTAGCAGGACTGGCTCAAAATTTTGCGGCAATTAAATCGCTTGTGACAACCGGAATTCAACAAGGGCACATGAAAATGCATTTAATGAATATACTCAATCAACTCGAAGCAACACCTGCCGAAAAAGAACTGGCAGTCAATCATTTTAAAGACACAACGGTCACACATAGTGCGGCCATTAATTATATCAAATCCTTAAGGGAAAACTAATTTGAAAACCACCTTTTACAGTAACGGAAAACTACTACTCAGCTCTGAATATTTCGTTTTAGACGGCGCTGAAGCCTTGGCTATTCCCACTAGTTACGGACAAAAACTAGAAGTGAATCCTATTGTTGGAACAATTTTAAATTGGAAGAGTTTTGACCATCAAAACCACCTTTGGTTTGAAGGAAATTTTGATATCGGAGACTCTTTTCAAATACGCTCGTCTTCAAACAAAAAAATCGCTCAAACTTTACAGAGTATTTTAACTGAGGCAAAAAGTCTAAATCCATTTTTTCTTTCTGAAAACAAAGGGTTTGAAGCTCAAAGCCATATGGATTTTCCAAGAGAGTGGGGCTTGGGAAGTTCTTCAACTTTAATCAATAATGTTGCCCAATGGGCCCAGGTGGATGCTTTTGAGTTACTTCAAAATAGTTTTGGAGGCAGCGGTTATGACATTGCGTGTGCGCAACACAACACCCCTTTGGTTTATTCCAATAAAACTTCCCCTCCAATTGTTAGAAAGGTGGAATTTAACCCTGCTTTTAAAGATGCACTCTTTTTTTTGTATCTCAATAAGAAACAAGACAGTAAAGAAGCAATCCATCACTACAAGAAAACAGCGGTTGCCACAAAAGAACAAATAACCGCTTTTGATAAGCTCACCCAGGAGATTCTAAATGCAACAAATTTAAGGGATTTTGAAAACGCATTGAATACTCACGAAAACCTGATTTCAGAACTACTTGGATTGGAAAAAATAAAAGATCGCTTGTTTTCAGATTATGAAGGGGCTGTCAAAAGCCTTGGGGGTTGGGGTGGAGATTTTGTTTTGGCCACCGGTTACCAAGCTGTTTCCTATTTTAGGAAAAAAGGCTATAAAGTTATAATCCCTTTTAAGGAAATGATAAAATAAAAAAGCCCTTCAGAAATCTGAAAGGCTTTTTTATTAGGTGATGAATTTTTAATTAATAAAAATTCGCTCTTCTGTCATCGATATCTGCTTTCTTTTTCAGTGCATTGAATACTCCCGTAGTAAGGCCAGCTGTTCTTCTGTTTTTCAATTGAGAAACATAAGCTGAATAGTTTTCAACATCAGCAGCTTCTGTTTTTGAAAGCACTCTTACTTTGTAAATACCGTTTCTGCCTTCTATAAGTCCGGAGGTTTCACCTTGGTTCAATCCAAATGCGGCGCCCACAACTTTTGGCTCAGTACCTGCATCGGGAATTACAGGTGATTTCCTGTTTAAAGCATTTGCTCTTTTAACTGTTGTATTGTGGGCAGATGCGATTTCTTCAAGAGTGGTTTCTGTAACTGAAGCCATCAATTGCTCAGCTTTTTTCTCATTTTTAACCAAGGGTGTCACCTGAGCTGAAGCATCTGAAGCAGACAAAAGACCTTTTTTAGTTTTTGCAGTTAACTGTACTATTGCATATCCACTATTCACATTGAAACGTTTTACATCACCTACGTTAGTTTCTTTGTTGAATGCCCAGTTAACAATTTCTCTGTTATTCCCTATTCCGGGAATGTTTTCTTCCAGTTCACCAATTCTGTTAACAGGCCTTACATCCACCATAGCTTCTTTTGAAGCAGCCATAAAGTCGGTTTTTGAGGCATCAGATTCAAAGCGAGTGGCTTCTGTGAATGTTTGGTTTAAAGTTTCTTCAGAAGGCTCAATATCCTTTGTAATGAAAGCAACTTTAATTGCTTTTTGAATATTTTTTTGATCTTCAATACTGATTACGTGAAAACCAAAATCGGTTTCAACGACACCTTTCTCCCCAACATTATTGTTGAAAATAAAATCATCAAACTCTTCTACAGTAGCCTGTGGAGGTAAATAACCCAAGTCACCATTATTTTGAGCAACGCTTGGGTCGTTTGAAAACTGACCAGCCAATTCTTCAAATTTTGAAGCATCCCGTTTGATGACATTTAACAAGCTGTCTGCTAGTGTTTGTGCCTGTTCTTTGGGTCTGCTTACATCACCTGCTGTTTGTAAACCATCCCAGGAAATCAAAATGTGTTTTGCCTGAACTGAATCTGCAAGTTGGCGTTGATCAACTATTTTTGCTAAGTTATATTGCTGTTCAGTTTTATAGGGGCCGAATAAGGCTCCAACATTCATAGAAAATAAAGTATCTGCAACATCTTGAGGAAGTTGACTTTTAAAATACCAGCGATCATTGTAAGGACTGTCAGAATGCTGTGTTAGATAGGTTACATAGTCAGTCACATTTGCAAATCCGGGTACAGTATCGTTTTGCTTGGTGATAGCGTTGTATTCAAGTTGTGGTTGTAATAAAGCGGTAATTTCTTCTTCAACTTGAGCTTCGTCAGATGAAGTAGGTTCTTCAGAAAACAAAACATATTGAATGTCAACAGCAGCTTCTGCCTGGTAACGTTGAGCATTTCTCTTGATGTAGTCTTCGATATCGCTTTCATTTACCTGAATTTCATCATCTGAAATATTTGAATAAGGGATTTGAATAAATTCAATATCAACTTTGTCGTTTTCAAGCTTGTATTCTTGCTTCCCTTCATAGTTGATTGGGTTAAGCCCGGCACTAATTAAAGTATAATATGTTTGCTCTTTTGCATTTTGGCTAACACTGTTTTCAAATTGCACAAACTGAGTGTACATTTCAGGTGCGTTTACTTTTACATCTGCAAGATATTCCTGCAATTTGTAGTTATCAAAAACACCAGCTTCATTGGTAAAAGTTGGGTTTCCGGCCAGATTTTCTGCTAAAGCATTTTGTAGTTGGTCATCACTTATCTGAAGACCTAGTTTTTCAAACTGCTCTTTAAGCAGGGTTGAACGTAACTCATTGTTCCAAACAGCATTTACAGCCTGAAGACTTGTAGCATTACTGCCCATATTTCTGAGAGCATTCTCAACTTTGGTAACAAATTCTGTCCTTGAAATGTCATTCCCATTTACAGTTGCAATAGTGTTTTGCTCCTTGTTTGATGTAAATCCACCTGAATCAATAACATCCATAAAAACAAAAGAAAAGAGCGCAAGCGCTATAATTACAATTAAGAATACTGATTGTTGTCTAATTTTATTTAATACTGCCATCTTTCGTATAGATTTATAGGGGGCGAAAATACCAATTTTGAACAACTTATGAAAAACTTATTCATCAAAAGTTTACTTATTTTTTGAAAATAATTTTTTGGAGGGTAAAAAAAAGGAATTAGTAATATATAATTCTGTTTTACAGCCAATTAAAACAAACACTCAAAAGTTGATATTAATTATCTTGCTGTCGTTTTTCAAGTTTTTTTCGGAAGTTGCGCTTAAAGAAGTACATAAAAATGGAAACCACTGAAAAAAACAAAAATAAATAGGCGCGGTCTCTGTCAGAATTCCAACTTGTAACAACTGCAACAACAGAGAGCACAAACATTACCAAATAGGCATATTCAAATATTTTATAAACTTTTTTATTCATCTTCTATAGTTTTATCTACGATTTGCACTCCCACATTTCTTCTCGAAATGAAATTACTAAAATCCTCACTTGAATCAAAGCGAGATCCATCATTAAAAGAGCCGTCTTTAAATTCAATACGGTAAGGTTGGTCGGTAAACACCCATTTGTTTTTTTGATCCCAATACAGTTGGTTGGCGTTTAAGGTGACGCTATCACTGGTAACAAGTACCACATTTCCTCTTAAATCAACAAGGTTTGATTGGTCAAAATGAATTCCGTAATCTGAAGTTACTGTGTTTTTATCACCCTTTTCATCCCAAAAAACAACTTCAACACCATCGGGAAATTCTGTAAAAGAATAGTTGTAATTTGAGAAATCAAGTAAAGTTGGAGTGATTAAATTAGCTACAAGTTTACCGGAATCAGTATGTTTAAGATTCACCCCCTTACCCTCAGCCACTGGACCCAGGTCTGCTATGCTGAGTTGTTGTATCTGCCTGTAATTATCTTCACAAGCAAAAAGCGTTAGGACTGCAAGAACAGTCATAACGCTTTTAAAACTTGTGTGTAAAAATTTCATTCTTATAGATTTGGAACTCTAACACTGCCACCCACCCAGCATTTGCCGAATGAGATGGTCTTGCCTTGCATTCCTTCCTGGAAAATAAGTCCTCGGCTTGGAGCACGTTGCATATAACTGTTTGCTGCAGCATTAGCATTTCCGGCAACAGAAGGGTCAACGCGTGCTGCGGTTCGAGCAAGGTCTGCAGCCAACCAGTTTATAGCTCTTCTTTCAAATACATTATCTCCACAGTTGTTTGAACTGTTAGCAATCATACTTGCAATTTGAAGATATGCTCTACCATAAGATGGTTTTGCTTCAATTGCCTTTCTATAGAAAGTTCTGGCGTTGCTTAAACTTCCGGTTTTTCTATAGTTTTCACCAAGCTTATAGTAAGTATCTGCTTTTTTGTTGTTATTCGTTTCAAGTTCTGCTGATTGTAAAAAATAATCCAACGCAACTTTTGATTTGCCATCAGCTTCTGCCAATTGACCTAGGTAATAGGCAGATCTAGAAGAAGGATTCAGGTTGTGAAGTTCTTGTACCAATTTAAAGAACAATGGATCTTCACATTCTTTTGCCGAAAGTCTTCCCGCTGCAGACTGTAGCCAGTCTACATCAGTTTTCTTTTCTTCAAAATCTTTATTGTATAAAGGAATTAAGTTTTCACAATCTGCCAGGATTCCCAATTTACCGTTTACACTTCCTTTAACTTGAGAATAAGCTCTTAGGTTAGTTTCACCAGCACTCAAGAGTTTTTCTTCAGATTGGCTCAGTTTAGTACCAGCATCCTGCTTTTCGATTAAAGGTGTAATTCTTGCAGCCAAAGAGTTTTCTTCTTCTTCAATTTTAGCAATTAATTCATCATATAGTTCAAAAACTTCAGAAACGTCTTTTTTACCTGCTGCTTGTAAGTCTACTGCCAAGGAAAAATAGGTGTATAACGACTTTGGACTTGTAAAATTTTCTTTATCTTTTTTATAAGCAGCATCAAACGCATCAAACATGTCCATAGCAGTTCCTATTCTGTTATCAAACATAACTTGGGCAAAATCTGCCAACATGGTTCCTTCTTTGGTTTTTTCAGGAAAATACTGCAAACGCTCCCTGTATAGTTTTTTGTATTCATTATACTCGGCCATTTTCTGATCTTCTTCTGCGTTTTCGATACGGTGTTTGTATAGTCTTTCACCATATTGATACATCGATAAGTGAAAATCAGGACAATCTCTTCTTAAGTTTTGCAAATGGGGATATGCTTCAGTGTAGTTTTCAACTTTAGCAGCGTCGGTAAATAAGGTTAGTGTTATCACACACTCCTCATTTGTATTTGCAACAGTTGCATTGCTTACAAGGAAAAAACTAAACAGTAATAATGTGGCTTTGATTTTCATTTTCATTGTTTTTATCTAAAAATATATATTAATCATAAAGTGTTTTTATAAACCAGCGATCGTTGAGCGATAAGCTTATAATAGTATTGAAAAAGTTTTCCTGAACGAGTCCGCTGTTTTTTGTACCGCGGCTTCCAACCTCAAATCCGATGTTGAAATTGGAAAACATTCTACCCACCGGTAATCCTACTCCAAAAGATATGCCAAACTCATTTATGTTTTCGTTGTTCACAATAAGACCGGTATCTTCATATCTTACTCCTGCTCGATAAGTAACTTTGTTAAAGTAACTTGAAAGAGAATTGTAACGAGGGGTATAAAAACCTCCTAATTTATATTTTGAGGCATCTTTAAAACTCACATTGTCCAACGTAAATGTTCTATTGCTATTCCCACTTGTTTTTTGAGAAGTATATTCAGCACCTATAAACCATTTTCTGGGTTGACCAACTCCAAAACCTACTGTAAATTGTGAAGGCAATGTAAGCTTCGAGTCATCAACATCCACTTCACGAACATCTACATCTACCTGAAAATTCAAATCAGGTACAAAAACGCTGGCAAATTCCCTAAAATTTTCGGAAGTCAATTTGGTTTCTGGAGTAAATGTTGCTGAAGAATACATCTCCAGTTTATCAGTGAGCATTCTTTTGTATGTAGCCCCAAAGTTCAAGCTAAATCCAGATAGGTTTGACCTGTTTGTTTCACGGGTCCCAAATTCTACATTCTGATTAAAAAGCAGGGTATTATTGATGATGTTTCCAAAATTGTAATTTGCATCTATCCCAACACTCAACTCTTTATTAATTGCATAAGCCAATGAAAGAAACACCTTATTCATACCACCTTCTCCGGTATTTTGAACAATAGCCTCTGAAGATTGCCCCTCAAGGCTATATCCTACAGAAGTTAGTGGTAATATTCCAAAACCAGCACCAAATTTTTCACCCAAAGGAATTCCAAGAGCCAAATAATTTACAGAAGTAGAAGAGGCTTTGCCTGTTTCCAATTCAGTTTCCTGAGTGATGTATTTATGAGTACCGCCAACTGAAAACGTTACTAGTTTAAGATGAGCCAATCCGGAAGGGTTTTGCAGATTCAAGTGGATGCTGTCTGAAAACATACTTATTCCACCCATGCTTCTGTTCTCGACCGTTCCTTTAAAATTGAGGGACCCAACTCCAAAATAGGAATATGGAGAAGAAGTAGCCTCTTGTGCCGAGGCAATAGAAGTAATGCATATCAGAACGATTACTAAAATTCTTTGTATCATGCAGTTTGGTTATATTCTAATAAAAAGTTTAACCCTTCAAGGAGAAAATTTGAATTCGCAAATATGCTATTTTTTAATCTATCTCGCAAAAAATGCGCATTTCCACCTGTTAAAATAACTGTTAAATCTTTATTTTCTTGTTTATATTGGGAAATAACGCCATCAATTTCAAAGCTAATACCAAACACTACACCAGAATGAATGGAGGTTTGTGTTGAATTACCAATAATATTTTCTGGTGCATTTACATCAAGCAAAGGGAGTCTTTCTGTAAATGCATTGAGCGCCTTGTAGCGCATATTAATTCCGGGGGATATAGCTCCTCCTTTATAATGCCCCTCAGAGTTTATAAAATCATAGGTGACACAAGTGCCCATATCAATCACTAAACAATTTTTGCCTGGAAATTGATCAAAAGCCGCAGAAACCAAAGCAAGACGATCTACTCCAAGGGACTTTGGAGTTGTATATTCATTCAAAAATGGCATCTTACTTTCAGGCGTGAAATAGATTGTCTGAAAGTGTTTATTGATTCTTGAAGTGCTCTTTTCAGAAAAACTTCCAACCACACTTAATATCGCCTTCCTTACCTCAGAGAATTCTTCCAAAACGAGATCCAGGGTTTTGTCAAAATCATTTTTTACTACAATTTTTTTATATACGATGGTTTTACCGCTAAAAACGGCCATTTTCACCAAAGTATTACCAACATCAACTACTAAGTTCATTTTGAAAGTACTAAAGTGGCAAAAATACGATTTGGTTTTTAAATTGGTCTCTCAAAAGTTAGAAATAAAAACTTTTTTTATTTTTATGTTTTGTGCAAACTAAAATAACTTTATATTTGCAGCCGCTTAGGCAACAAAAAATGTTGTTTTTGCAGGCAACGTTCAAAATTTTGCCGGTACCTTAGCTCAGTTGGTAGAGCAACGGACTGAAAATCCGTGTGTCCCTGGTTCGATTCCTGGAGGTACCACTTTAAAACCCCTGTAAGCACTATGTTTATAGGGGTTTTTCTTTTTTGTGTGCTGATTTGTGTGCTATTAAAAAACAGCTACATTAAAAATATAGCGGTCTTTATTAAGTGTGTAAAACAAATCCTTAAGATGTCGTACCATCTAATTCAGATTTCCTGTTTAATAACGCATTATAAATCTTTCACGCATCGAACACTAAAGCCACTTCGCTTATCATTATAAAATTTCACTACAAAACTATTGCTATAACTTAAATGGCGATACCAGGCATTGTGTTCATTACTTTCTTCTTCACTCCAGTAGAATACTAAATTAGTTATGGCTTTAAATTCCCCTAAAGAATTTCTTGCTCCACTTGCAACTGCATTGAATCCACTGGTATTTACAGCTCCCACATTTGGTTCAGCCCAATTTGTGCTTCCTATTTCCTTCATTTTTCCAGCAGCTACATTATCTCCACCTAAACAATCAACCAATGGAGTCCATTCTTCAGATTTTGGAACGTGCCAGCCTTCCGGCGCAAGACCTCTTGGATCATTTACAGCATACCAGTTGTAAAGCTTTCCGTGAACTAACCCTACTCTATTTTCATTCTCATAATAACACCAGGCACCTGTTTTTAATTTAGCCCATTCCTCCTGATCTTGAACCTGCGGGATTGTATCTCCATTTCTATAACGAGAAACATTCAAATTTTCTATCATCCACTCTCTTCCGTCACACATTTCCAAGGTTCTGTAGACATTTCCATCTATATCTTTTACAGATGAAGATTTATAGACTGGAATTACTGTGTTTGAAGTAAATTTTTCTTCACTTTTTGTGTTTGTCTCCTTGTTCTTACAGCTTAACATAGCTGTAAAAACCATCAACAAAACTATCCTTATTCTAAACATACTTTTAAAGTGTTTTAACACAACATTAACAAATCTAAACAAAACATTCAACAAAAAAAACTATCCTAACAACTTTATTTGAACAAAAAAATATCCATTGTAAGTAGTAGTTGACCAATACGACTCAATGAGTATATTTAACATTCTTTCAAGATTGTAAAAACCAAAGAACCCTTACTTTCGTAAATAAAATTAACCAACACTTTTCTTATGGACAATAACTATTACGATCCGAAAGACCTAAAAAAATTTGGAGATATCACCGAATGGAGTGAAGAACTGGGCACCAAATATTTTGACTACTACGGCAAAGTATTTGAAGAAGGAGCACTCACTGCAAGAGAAAAGGCACTAATCGCCCTTGCTGTTGCCCACACTGAGCAATGTCCTTACTGTATTGATGCTTACACGGTAGATTGCCTGAAACGCGGCGTCACCAAAGAACAAATGATGGAAGCTATACATGTGGGAGCCGCTATCAAAAGTGGTGCAACACTGGTGCACGGGGTGATGATGATGAATAAAGTAAACAAACTGGACGGATAATTGTTCAAGGTTCAAATGTTTATGGTTCAAAGTTCTTTTGTGCCCAATAAAATTAAATTATGACAAAACTTAAATTACAATCCCTTCATAAACGCGAAAGCGAACTGGCTTACGCCGAAAGGCAATTGGAAATTCTCTCCAATGGTATTTTCAAAAG
The DNA here is from genome assembly GCF_014640155.1 of Planktosalinus lacus. Classification (GTDB taxonomy): domain Bacteria; phylum Bacteroidota; class Bacteroidia; order Flavobacteriales; family Flavobacteriaceae; genus Planktosalinus; species Planktosalinus lacus. The sequence goes on from NZ_BMGK01000004.1 coordinate 211,324, forward strand.
TGGTGAATTACCTAAATTCAAAGACAAAATTGCTGAAATAGGTCAGTCGCCATTAAAACCAAAAAAACTGGAAATCCTGCAAATCAACCTGGGTTATATGTGCAACCAAGTGTGCTCCCATTGCCATGTGGATGCCGGTCCGGATCGAAAAGAAATAATGACCCGTGAAACCATGAAACAATGTCTGGAGGTTATCAAAAACACCGGAGCACACACGCTGGATTTAACAGGAGGAGCGCCGGAAATGAACCCCGATTTTCGCTGGTTTGTGGAAGAAGCCTCCAAAGCAGGCATCGAAGATTTTATCGTACGTTCCAACCTGACGATTATTCGTGCCAATAAAAAATACCACGATTTACCGGAGTTCTTTAAAAAGCACAATGTGCATGTGGTTTCCTCTATGCCCCACTGGACAAAAGGAAAAACAGACAAACAACGTGGCGACGGGGTGTTTGACAAATCAATCAAAGCCTTGCAGGAACTTAACGCTGTGGGGTATGGTTTACCTGATAGCCGGCTACGATTGGATTTGGTTTACAATCCTTCGGGCGCCTTTCTTCCCGGCGATCAAACCAGCATGGAAAAAGATTTTAAGAAAGCACTACAAGAAGATTTCGGTATCCGGTTTCACAACCTTTTTGCCATTACCAACCTACCCATTTCACGCTTTCTGGACTACCTCATTGCTTCCGAAAATTATGAAGACTATATGTACTCCTTAGTGGAAGCCTATAACCCTACTGCAGTAGAAAATGTGATGTGTAGAAATACATTGTCCATAAGCTGGGACGGCTGGTTGTATGACTGTGATTTTAATCAGATGCTGGGGCTTAAAGTAGACAGCAAGATCAAACACATTAAAGAGTATAATGAAGATTTGTTAAATAATAGAAACATCATCATTTCCCAACACTGTTATGGTTGCACCGCCGGTGCAGGGAGCAGTTGTCAAGGTTCTGTAGCTTAATGAAACATCTCCTATACATACTCCTGTTTACATTGAGTTTCCAGACTTTCAGTCAGGAGACTTTGGACGATGTTTTGGCCAAATACACTACAGGAAGTGTACCCTACATTTCTGTGGAACAATTACAGAAAACAATGAAAACCGGTGAAATCATAGTGCTGGATGCCCGTGAAAAAGAAGAATTTGCCGTGAGCCATCTTTCCAATTCTATTTGGGTGGGTTTTGATAGTTTTTCACTGGAACAGACCCTACAAAAATTCCCAGATAAAAATGCAGAAATCGTGGTATACTGTTCCGTTGGGGTGCGGTCAGAAAAAATTGGTGAAAAACTCCAAAAAGCGGGATATACCCAGGTAAAAAACCTTTATGGTGGTATCTTTGCCTGGAAAAACAACAATCTACCTGTTTACGATAGAAAAGGGAATAAAACCGAAAAAATTCATGCCTATTCCAAAAAATGGGGCAAATGGTTGGAAACAGGTGAAAAAAAGTATTAAAAACCTATGAACACAAGCAGATTACTACTCATTTTTACTAAAAACCCGGTGCCCGGTCGTTGCAAAACCCGCCTGGCAAAAACCATAGGCGATGTGGCCGCCACAGAAGTATATAAAGTATTATTGCGACACACAGCCTTAGTTACTAAACCATTAGACGCCATCAAAGAAGTACATTATTCCGATTTTGTAGAAGAAGACGATATGTTTTCAGATACCTTTATTAAAAAGGTGCAACAAGGAAATGATTTGGGCGATAAAATGAAAAACGCTTTCGCAAAAGGATTTCAGCAGGGGTTTAAACACATCATTGTCATTGGTTGCGATTTGCTGGACATCACTACCGAAGATATCGACGGGGCTTTTAATGCACTGGAAACCTTTGACTATGTACTTGGCCCTGCCGAAGACGGTGGTTACTATCTGTTAGGCATGAACAAACCCAACAACACGCTCTTTGAAAATAAAGACTGGGGCAATAACAGCGTTTTACAAGACACGCTAATCGACTTAAAGGACGAACATCTTGCACTTTTGGACGAACGCAACGACATCGACACTTATGAAGACCTGGAAGAGTTCAAAGAATTAAAAGAATATTTATTAAACAATTAAATTATTTCCCAAACCTACAGGGAGTTAAGAATGACAATGAAAGAACATTTAAACAAAACCGTACAATTTCTAAAAGAACGCGGCTTCGGCACTCCTGAAATTGGTATTATTCTAGGCACCGGCCTCGGTAAACTTGCCGATGCCATTACCATTGAAGTGGAAGTGAGTTACAACCATATCCCATATTTCCCCACTGCAACTGTGGAGTTTCATCAGGGGAAATTCCTTTTTGGTGAGCTTTCCGGGAAAAAAGTGGTAGTAATGCAAGGGCGGTTTCATATATACGAAGGATATTCCATGCAGGATGTAACCTACCCTGTTCGAATCATGGAGCAATTAGGAATCAAACAATTATTAGTATCAAACGCCGCCGGAGCCATCAACCTCAACTTTAAAAAGGGCGAACTCATGCTCATTGAAGACCATATCAACTTGCAAGGTGACTCACCACTAGCGTTCAAGGGAGTCTCTCAACTGGGGGAACGTTTTGTGGATATGAGCGCTCCTTACGATAAAAAAATGAGCGAAACACTTATTTCAATTGCAAAAGAAAAGAACATCACACTGCATCAGGGCGTGTACGTTTCCGTTGTGGGCCCACAACTGGAAACACGCGCCGAATACCGTATGCTCAAAATCATGGGTGCTGATGCCGTGGGGATGAGCACCGTGCCGGAAGTGATTGTGGCCAACCACCTTAAACTTCCCGTTATTGCAGTTTCTGTATTGACTGATGAATGTGACCCCAATAATTTAGCACCGGTCAACATCAAAGAAATCATGGCCATGGCCAACAAAGCCGAACCTAAACTAGTCACCTTGTTTAAAAATTTAATTGCAACGTTTTAAAAAATAATCCAGCCACACTCTTCTATTGAAGAGGTTATAGAAAATAATTTATGAACTACTTAGACACTACCTACGACGTTTACAAAGAAGCAGCCCTTACTCCCGATGTGGGATTATGCTGTACCACCAATCCCATTTGGGAATTACCCGGATTGAAAATCCCAAAAATCATGCAGGAAATGAACTACGGTTGCGGAAGCACCGTTCATGCCCGCGACCTTTCCAACAATCCAAAAATGCTCTATGTGGGCGTGGGCGGTGGAATGGAACTCCTTCAATTTGCTTACTTCAATCGTCAAAAAGGAGGTGTTGTGGGGGTCGATATGGTGGATGAAATGCTGGAAGCCTCCCGCAAAAACTTTATCGAAGCAGAATCCCAAAACCCCTGGTTCAAAAGTGACTTTGTTGAACTCAAAAAAGGAGATGCACTCCACCTTCCGGTAGAAGACAATTCTATTGATGTGGCTGCACAAAACTGCCTGTTCAACATTTTCAAAGCCGAAGATTTAAAAAAAGCCATCGATGAAATGTACCGTGTATTAAAACCCCACGGAAAACTGGTGATGAGCGACCCCACTTGTGAGCAACCCATGAACGAAACCTTGCGCAACGACGACCGATTGCGTGCCCTTTGCCTAAGCGGAAGTTTGCCCATTGCAGAGTATGTAAAAGCACTTACCGATGCCGGTTTTGGAACCATTGAAATACGCGCCAGAAAACCTTACCGCATCCTTGATCCAAAACACTACCCTACTGACGAACTCATTTACATTGAGTCTATAGAAGTCGCAGCCATTAAAGACCCAATGCCTGAAGACGGCCCGTGTATTTTTACAGGAAAAGCAGCTATTTTCTATGGTAATGAAACTTATTTTGATGATAAAAAAGGACACATATTACTAAAAAATCAACCGTTGGCCATTTGTGATAAAACTGCTGATGCCTTAGTTGATTTAGGTCGTAATGATATTTTTATTAGTGAATCAACTTTCCACTATGATGGTGGCGGGTGTTGTTAAACCAATCCTATGAAAACAGTTCTGATATTTTTATTCGTTTCAATTTGTTCATTTGCCTACTCCATTGAACAAAAATTAGATCATTCCCTTTGGAATGAATTACTCGAAAAACACGTTGACACGAAGGGCAATGTTGACTATAAAGGGTTTTTAAATGACCGTGACGAATTAAAAAAATACCTCGATCACTTATCTCAAAACCCTCCAAGTGAAAACGAATCTAAAAACGCACGTTTGGCTTACTACATCAACGCATACAATGCCTTTACAGTTGAATTAATTCTAGAAAACTATCCGGTAAAAAGCATTAAAGACATCCGAAATCCCTGGGGGCAAAATTTTATCACGCTGGGCAATGAAACAATTTCACTCAATGATATCGAACACAACATTTTAAGAAAAATGAACGAGCCCCGTATCCATTTTGCCATCAACTGTGCTTCAGTTTCCTGCCCCAAACTGTACAACAAAGCTTTTACTGCCAATCAACTGGAGGCACAACTCGACAAAGTTACCCGTGCGTTTATCAACTCCCCTGAAAACGTCATTTCAGGAAACGAACTGGGACTTTCCAAAATATTTAAATGGTATGAAAAAGATTATCTGGTTAATGGAATCCAATCCCTTGCCCATTTTGTAAGTCAGTATACCGATGTAAAAATCAACCCCAATGCCAAGGTGCATTTTCTGGATTACAACTGGGATTTGAACGAAAATGAATAAGCCCATGACCCTGAGCATAATCATTCCGGTTTTAAATGAAGAAGAAAACCTTAAGGTGCTGCTCCCCTTTTTGAAAAAAAACGCAAGCGGAAACATAGAAATTATTGTTGCCGATGGAGGAAGTATAGATGCTTCCCTTGACGTGGCTAAACATGAAAATGCTGTTGTAATTCCTTCAGAAAAGGGAAGAGCCAAACAAATGAATGCCGGGGCAAAAGCAGCAACCGGATCGGTTTTATATTTTTTACATGCCGACACCCTTCCGCCGAAAGGCTTTGACAAACACATTCTTGAATCCCTAAAAAAAGGAAAGCCTGCAGGATGTTTCAGGATGCGGTTTGACAGCAACCACTGGTGGTTACAACTCGCAGGATGGTTTACAAGATTTAATATAAAGTCCTTTCGGGGTGGTGATCAAAGTCTTTTTGTGACCAAAAATTTATTTAACGAAATTGGCGGTTATGATGAGGCGTATATTATCTATGAAGACAATATCCTGATTGCTGAACTTTATAAACGAAATACTTTCACCGTTCTCCCGCAAGCGGTTACAACTTCCGCCAGAAGGTATCGCGAAAAAGGTGTTTGGCGGCTACAGTATCATTTTTGGAAAATCCATTTTATGAAACGAATGGGGTATTCACCGGAACGGCTTTATGGATATTATAAAGAATTCATCGCCAATTAATGTATCTTTAAATACAATTTCAAGACATGCAACACATCGTCATTATAGGAAACGGCATCGCAGGCATCACTGCAGCCCGGCACATCCGGAAACTTTCAGACAATAAAATTACCGTCATTTCCGGCGAGACCGATTATTTTTTCTCTCGCACGGCCTTGATGTACATCTATATGGGACATATGAACTATGAACACACCAAACCCTATGAAGACTGGTTTTGGGAGAAAAACCGTATCGAACTCAAAAAAGCGTGGGTTTCCAAAGTTACCCCTGAAGAAAATAAACTGACTTTCGCTAATGGCGAAACGATGCACTATGACCAACTCATCATCGCTTCAGGCTCCAAGTACAACAAGTTTGGCTGGCCCGGTCAGGACTTAAAAGGCGTTCAGGGATTGTATTCCAAACAAGATTTAGACCTACTGGAAGAAAACGCCCCCAACAACGAAGTATGCAAACATGCAGTGATTGTGGGTGGCGGATTGATTGGTATCGAACTCGCCGAAATGCTCTCTACCCGAAAGATTCCCGTGACCTTTCTGGTGCGCGAACATAACTTCTGGGATAATGTGCTTCCGGAAAGTGATGCCATACTCATTAATAACCACATCAAAGAACACCATATTGATTTGCGATTGGGCGTAAACCTGAAAGAAATACTCGGGGATGAAAACGGACGGGCCCACGCTGTGATTGTAGAAGAAACGGGGGAAGAAATACCCTGCAACCTAGTGGGGCTTACTGCCGGGGTTACACCCAATATCGATTTTTTAAAAGACAGCGGTATTGAACTCGGCAAAGGAGTTAAAGTAAACCGCTATTTGAAAACCAACATTGAAAATATCTATGCCATTGGCGACTGTGCCGAGCAGCAAGAACCCACAGGAAACCGAAAACCGGTGGAAGCTGTCTGGTACACCGGGAGGATGATGGGCGAAGTGGTGGCACAAACCATTTGCGGAAACAACATGCCCTACAAGCCCGGACATTGGTTTAACAGCGCCAAGTTTTTTGATATTGAATACCAGACCTACGGCTGGGTGTTTTCCAAACCCAATGAAGGCGAAAGCCATTTTCACTGGCACCACGAGGATGGCAAAAAAGGCATCACCATTTGTTATGAAACCCAATCCCGAAAGTTTTTAGGCATCAACACCTTTGGCATCAGATTGCGTCATGAAGTCCTGGATCGCTGGCTTACAGAAGGTAAATCAGTCGAGGATGTTGTTGCTAACCTCCACCAAGCCAATTTTGACCCGGAGTTTTATAAGCGCTATGAAAAGCAAATACAACAAGAGTTTACAACAGAACAAAAAATCAACGTATAATGGCCCACAACATTTCAGCAACCGGAGATACCACTTACGCCCTTTCGCTTCAGCAAAAACTGGCTACGTTACTTGGTTTTGTGGGTCTGTTTATACTCACACTGGCGACCTTTAATACAAGTTTCCCAAATAAGACCCTGTGGCTCACGCTTTCCCTGGGAGCCATTTGCGTCGGGATTACCTGGTTTAGTGTCAACCAATACCAAAACAAAACTGCCGGTATCAAAAACGATGGCGTGTATATTAATGCGTTTACTTCCCGTGGTTTTTGGGCGTGGATGCTGGGAATCTTTCTTACAGGCTTCTATATCGTGCTGTATTTTTATCCGCAATACCTTGGCTTACGCGAAAACGACAACACCGGACTCATCGCCCTTTTTGACCCCTTGAGCAAACTCTTGAGTGGCAATCCGGCGAGTCAGTGGTTTGTCTATGGCACCCTGTACACTATTGCCATCGTGTTTTTTGGGGTAAAATTTATTTATAAATACCGCCACAACCATTATCAGCGGCTACGCACCTTTTCGGTGATGTTTTTTCAATTGGGCTTTGCCTTTTTGATTCCGGAATTTATGATGCGTTTAAACAGCGAAAGTTTCGCCCTGCCTTACTACGACCTGAAAAATATCTGGCCACTCAACTATTACAACTTTGAGCAATACCGTGTGGATGAGTTTATTAGTGCGGGGAGCATCGGTATTGCCTTGTTGATTTTTGGTCTAGCATCCATTTTTATTATCACCCCTATACTCACCTACAAATATGGCAAACGCTGGTACTGTTCCTGGGTGTGCGGCTGCGGCGGACTCGCAGAAACTGCGGGTGATTCCTTCCGGCATTTAAGTGATAAACGCTTATTTGCATGGAAAGTGGAGCGCTGGGTAGTGCACAGCGTATTGGTTTTTGTGGTGTTGATGACCACAGCGGTGGTCTATTCTTATCTGGGTGATGGCTCAAAAGGCTACTGGCTGACGCGTGATGTATTTCTGATTGGAGTAGCTCTTTTGCTCACAGCTGTTTTTGCCGGCGTGATGATTTTCAAACGCAATGAATTTAAAAAAGATGCCTTCTATGGCGCTACCGGTTACTTTATAATCATACTCGTGCTCATTGGCCTTCATTATTTTCAAGGGTCGCAATTGTTTTTGTTTGAAACCGAAACCCTAAGAAGCACCTATGGTTTCCTTATCGGAAGTATTTTTGCAGGTGTGATTGGTACCGGGTTTTATCCCATTTTTGGCAACCGGGTATGGTGCCGTATGGGTTGCCCGATGGCAGCCATACTGGGTTTTCAACAACGCCTGTTTTCAAAATTCAGGATCACCACCAACGGCGGGCAGTGTATCTCCTGTGGGAATTGCTCTACCTATTGCGAAATGGGCATCGACGTGCGAGCCTATGCACAAAAAGGCGAAAACATCGTGCGCTCCAGCTGTGTGGGTTGCGGTATTTGTGCCGCGGTTTGCCCCAGAGGCGTACTGAAACTGGAAAACGACAGTATGAAAGGTAGAATTAATTCCAATGATGTTTTATTAGGGAATGATGTGGATTTGATGACGTTGGTAAATGAAAAATAATAGTATCTTGATTAAAACAGTAATTATAGTGTGTCTTCTTTTTACTGTTGATAGTTTTTCACAGGAAAAAGAAACCATCCCTCAAGGCACATTCAACTATGAAATGTATTTTGCCGAGTTTGGCGGGAGAATGGAAAACAGTACCTGTAATGTAGAAATTAAAGACAACAGAATCAAAGTTTTACAAGATGGAACCACAAACTTTATGGGAGGGAAAGTTATATTTGAAGGTTTAGTCATAAGACACAAATCTGATGTATGGATTTTAGCACGTGATGAAGAGGATAAAAACGCAGAAGAGATTGGTGGCTGTACCGAATTTCCTGTCATTTATTTTGATTGTAAATTGATTGAATGGTGTTGATTTTAGAAGTCAAAAGATGAAGTTTAGACTCTTAAAATGGCATTAGTGTATAAAAGATCAATTCTTTACTGGTCGTTTTTATTTGCTTTTTCGATATCCTCCTCAGACTGTTCCAGTTCTTCTTCCGTTGGTTTTTCTCTTTCTTGAATGACCGTCATTTCAGGTTCAAAGCTCAGCTTGGCAAAATAGGGAAAATGATCAGAACCCACATGGTCTCCCAGGGAAATATCTACCACCCGAAATTCTTTAGAAACAAACAAGTGATCCAATGGCCAGCGTAGAAGCCAGTTATTCGCGCTGTAGGAATTAAACATTCCTCTGCCAACCCTAGGATCCAGTAAGCCACTGACATTTTGAAATAACAAGGTAGATTGTGACCAAGCCACATCGTTAAAGTCTCCGGCTACAATTACCGGTAGTTTGGAGTCTTTTGCCATTTCAGCAATCATTTGCATTTCTGCATTCCGGTCTGTGGCTTTAGGATTGTGTTGTGGCATGGGTGGTGTGGGGTGTATTACATGCAATTTGACCTCTTGTCCAGAAGGCAATAGCAAGACGGAATGCGTGGAAGGTATTTCATCATCCACTAAATATTTTATTTCTGGAGCAATCAATTTGTATTTGGAGTACAACAACATCCCAAAAGTATTTGAAAGCGGTTCTTCTACTTTAAAAGGATAGTTCTCTGACAATATTCGTGACACTTCATTCATCCATCTGTCGTTGGTTTCCAAAAGTATCACCAGGTCTGGGTCATACTCCTTTATTTCATTTAAAACCTTCGAATATTCTTCACTTTTCTCCAAAACATTGATCGACAAAATACTGATAAAATTAGTAGCGTCTTTGCTATTAGCATTCAAAACCTCAACGTTTGCCACAGTGGTGTATGGAAATATCTTCACTATTTGAACCAAAAAACAAACCGAAATAATTAAAATAAATGTATAATCCCCCCAATAACGCATATCAAATCGAAAAAAGTAAATCAACAAAGCAAGAATTGTAAACGCCGTTAATTGCAAATGAGGAAAATCAAAAACCCGTATCCACCAATAGTCAAGCGCCACAAAAGGCAAAATAGTAAAGAGAACGGCAATTCCGCCAACAATTTGTAAAAAAACCTTGAATTTCATAGGTAGTTACTATGGGGAATTAAACGTATAAATCCCTTAAATATAACCATTTCCGTGTTTGTCTGATTATTTCTTTCTCATAAAATTTACCCAAAACGAACATATCAAAGCCGCCACAGTAAGTATCAGTGTCCAGGTATTGACCAAATCTGCACCGGGCAACCAACCCGTAAACTTCTCAATTAAAAAAGCGATGTAGCTGTTGGGCATGCCCGTTTCACCCAGTTTGCGCAGTACTTGATAATGCCAATCAGTTAAAAAACAATAGCCAAACCCATACCAGATGCCCAAAACACCCCATGAAAACAGGGTAATCACCAAACTGTAAAAATGCAATCTTCTGGTTTTGGGAACCAACCATCCAAAAAGGTTGAATATGATCAACACTGTGTGAAAGACAAAGAAGAAATAATTTAAAAAATGCAACCAAAAAGCGTCCATAACCGTGTTCGTTTTAAACTGAAAAAAGGTACGCATTTTTTAAAACACATACCTTTTTAAATCACAACACCAATGGGGAAGGAAGTCCATTGGCGTTGTTCAGCTAATTAACACACAAAACAAATTATGCTTCTTCTTATAAGTTTGGTAGTAATACCCTGTCTATCACATGCACCACTCCGTTTGTAGTTTGCACATCCGGAATGACCATATTGGCTTCAGCGCCTCCGTTTCCGGCGCCGGTAACAGTAAGCGTTTCATTCATAAAGGCTCCTAAAGTCAACGGATCGCCACCCAAAGGAGTCACTGTTCCCGCATCGAGTTCGCTGGTAAAGCTGTCACCCACAAGTACGTGGTTCAACAACACCGTTGCAACAACTTCCTGTGGCAATTGTCTGATATCTGCCGGTTCATTGAACGTCAGTCCGAGTGCGGTGCCTAAATCCTTAAATGCCTGGTCAGTGGGCGCAAAAACTGTGAATTCAGAACTGCCGGGAGCGGCTGTCAGCGCCTCTACAAGATCAGCATAGACTACCGCTTCCACTAAAAAGGACAATTCAGGTGATGTAAACACACTGGCACTTTGAAGCGCGATGGCAGACTGTACTATATCTACGCCTGTAGCGATCATTACTTTATCGATGACGTGTACCGTTCCATTGCTGGCAGCTATATCGGTCGCAAGGATTTTAGAGCCGTTGATATAGGTATCATTACCTCTGGTGATAAAACGTCTGTCAGGTCCCAAAGCGGAAGCAGACATACCACCGGCCATAATATTACCGCTCAATAAGTCTCCGTTGGAAACGTGATAGAGTAAAGTGCTTGTCAAAAAGGGCTTTTGCAACACCCCCAGGGTTTCTTCATTCAATCCCAAACGGGCAAACGCGTCATTGGTAGGTGCAAAAACGGTATAGCTTCCTGAGGGATCATTGGGGTTTGGGTTGCTCAATGTTACGGCAACTTCGCCTGCAACGGCTGCTGCTTCCAGCGTACTGAAATCAGGGTTTGAAACTGCTATGTAGGCAATAGAGGGCAATTCGTCTTCAAAATTGGATTCAGTTTCACAACCGAACAGCATCAGAGTTACCGTGAGGGGCAAAAAAAGGAACTTGAATATATTTAGATTTTTCATTGTGTATATTTTTTTGAGTTAGTAATTAAAATGAGTAAACGAGTCCGCCATAAAAACCTGTGGCTTTACCAACATTTCTACCGGCAACATAGGTTGAGGCGCCTCCTGACACTCCTATACCTGACACTACAGGCACATATAAATTGACACCCACTCTGGTGTAATTAACCCGGGTGGCAGGGAAAAAGCCTTCAAAGCCTTCACCTAAAATATCCACACCATCTTTTTCAGAAAGCTGGTTGGCCACAAAGGCATCCACATAAAAATGAGTGCCTGCATACCCCAGTTTTAATTCAGACAATAAGGCGTGGGGGGCTTTGTTTCCGCGAAAGCTGTATCCCGCCTGCCCGGTTGCGAAAAGACCGAAAGCAGATTTATAATGTACGGTTCCCAGCATATTGAAACTCGAGGATTCATTCCCAATGGCAATAATGGATTGCAACCCTTCATCAGCGCTGTAATCGCCCAGGGGTGTTTCCAATCCAATGGCCCCCATCAGGTCGATGGTACTAGAACCGGTGTTGAATGTGTGAAAAAGATACTTGGCATAGATTTTCACATCCTGAAGACCGCTTCGGGTGTTTTCAAAACCGTTGTTTTCCAGTACGGCTTCACTGGCATTTCCTTCAGATTCGATGTAAGGAACGTTTAAAATAACATTCAATCGGTCTGTGATTCCCACTTCGGTGAAAAGTGAAATGCTTGAGATGTTCACCTCATTAAAGACAGGTACTCCATCTACTTCCATCGGAACCAGAAATACCTTGTCATACGATTCCTGTGAGTAAGAAACCACTACGGAACCTTCACCGGCTTTTTTCATAAATCCGCTTACAGGGCTTTGCGCCGTAAGTAAGACAGAAAACAACAAGCACACGCTTGTAATAACTTTGATTTTCATTTTCATCATAAAATATTTAGAATTGTTAGTCATACCCTACTTACGACAAAAAGTTTCGTATGGTTTTTAATTCCAAAAAATAAAACCAAAACTCCTTACAATTCGTAACTAAACTGAGACACATTTGATCGTGTTAGTTACTAGCTACTAATACGACCTATAAAAAGTAGAGACAATGATTTTAAAACTTTTTACAAGCTTTTTCTGTATAATCCTGATGTTTACTTCGACATCCACGGAAGAAGAATATAAAAAAGAGTATTATGCCTCAGGCGTCTTAAAAGCAGAAGGCCGGATGGAGAACAACCAAAAAACCGGTTACTGGAAATATTACCATCCCAATGCAAGCGTGCAAAAAAAAGGACCCTATCATAAGGGTGAAAAGCATGGTTATTGGTACTTTTATTCCCGCGAAAACAACCTGCTTAAAGAGGGTCATTTCAGGAACGGAACGAGGAACGACTGGTGGGTGTTCCACAACGGAAAATATGCCCTTAAAGTACAGTATCAAGACGGACAGCGCGAAGGGTACGCATTGGTATATGAACAAAACAAATTGCGCAAGGCACTCAAATATGAACACGATAAAAAGGTAGGCGAATGGACCTCAATCATCCGTTTTAAAATAGACAACCCCACAGTTAACTTTTAGATGAACACAACTATTAAAGTCATCATCCCGGCATTCAATGAAGAAGCTTCCATCGGAAAGGTGGTTGCTGAAATCCCTGACTATGTTTCTGAAATCATTGTGGTGAACAACACCTCATCAGACGAGACGGCAGCCGTGGCCAAGGCCGCCGGTGCCACCGTGCTTTCAGAAACACAAAAAGGCTATGGCTATGCGTGTTTAAAGGGCATGGATTATATTGCACAACAAGCTGAAAAGCCCGATATCATTGTCTTTCTCGACGGTGATTACAGCGATTACCCTGAAGAACTCACCAAAATCGTTGCCCCCATTCTTGAAGAAGATATTGACCTGGTGATTGGCGCCCGTGTAAAACGCTTACGCGAAAAAGGCTCCATGACCTTCCCCCAACTATTCGGGAATTGGCTGGCTACTAACTTGATGCGCTTGTTTTTCCGGTCGCGGTTTACAGATTTAGGCCCATTCAGGGCCATAAAATACCCAAAACTTTTAGCTTTGCAGATGGAAGACAAAACCTATGGCTGGACAGTCGAGATGCAGCTGAAAGCCCTGAAAAGGAAGTATACCTATACCGAAGTGCCCGTGCGTTATAAGAACCGTATTGGCGTTTCCAAAGTATCGGGAACCGTGAAGGGGGCTGTTATGGCCGGTGTCAAAATATTAGGGTGGATCTTTAAATACAGTTTTAAAAAGTGATTGTAGAAGGCATTATTATCGTTATGTATACCCTTGCGCTGGTGTTTATCCTCATCTACGCACTGGCACAACTCAACCTCCTTTTTAATTACGTCAGGAACAGAAACAAACAACAAACGGGCAGAAACATCAACTGGAAGAACCTGGCCGAAGTCCCCCACGTGACCATCCAATTGCCGGTGTATAACGAAAAGTATGTGATGGCACGCCTGCTCAAAAACATCGCTGAAATAGATTACCCTGCTGAGCGACTGGAAATACAGGTACTCGATGATTCCACAGACGAAACACTGGCCGACACGGCACAGCTGGTAAACGAACTCCAACAAACCGGACTGGACATCCAGCACATCACCCGCACCAACCGCACGGGCTTTAAAGCCGGTGCCCTCAAGGAAGGACTGAAAACCGCCAAAGGCGAATTCATCGCCATCTTTGATGCCGACTTCCTTCCCAAACCCGATTGGCTCAAACGCACGGTGCCCCATTTTACTTCAGACAATATCGGGGTTGTCCAGACCCGCTGGGGGCATATCAATCGCGATTATTCCATCCTGACCAAAGTACAGGCCTTTGCGCTCGATGCCCACTTCAGCCTTGAACAGGTGGGTCGCAACAGCCACAACCACTTTATCAACTTTAACGGCACGGCGGGCATCTGGCGCAAGCAATGCATCATCGATGCCGGCAACTGGGAAGGCGACACCCTCACTGAAGACCTGGATCTGAGCTACCGCGCCCAACTTAAAGGCTGGAAGTTTACCTATCTGGAAGATGTGGAAACCCCTGCAGAGCTTCCGGTGGTGATCAGTGCGGCGCGCTCGCAGCAATTCCGGTGGAACAAGGGTGGGGCCGAAAACTTTCAGAAAATGAAGTGGAAGTTAATTACCTCCCCTTCCATTCCGTTTAAGACCAAGATACACGGACTCCTGCATTTGCTCAACAGCACGATGTTCCTGAACATCTTTATTGTGGCGGTACTGAGCATCCCGATGCTCTATATCAAAAACGAATATGAACACCTGAAAGTCTATTTTATCGTGATGAGCTTCTTTGTGCTCAGCACCTTTATCTTTTTTGTCTGCTACTGGGTGATGTTCAAAAAAATATACGGTGGCGGGTTCATGAACTTTTTTAAGTACATCGGTATGTTCTTTACCTTTTTTTCCATCGCGATGGGCTTTTCACTGCACAACACCATCGCCATTCTTGAGGGGCATTTGGGTAAAAAGAGCGAATTCATCAGAACCCCCAAATTCAACATCAACACCCTCAAAGATTCCTGGAAAGGCAATATTTACCTCAAGGAAAAGCTGTCCCCACACGTGGTCATTGAAGGCCTGTTGATGCTCTATTTTGCCTTTGGGATGTACAGCGCTTTTGTGGTGGGCAAAGAAGGTGACTTCGGTCTCTTCCCGTTTCATTTGATGTTGTTCCTGGGCTTTGGCTATGTGTTTTTTAAATCGCTGCGATTAAAGTAGTTTTTTATTTTTTGTATTTTTAATATCCCGCTTTAGCTTATTGATACCATAAGATGCGATATGAAGGACTTTATTAAAATCTTGCTTATACTACTTCTTTCATATCCGCTATATTTACTTGTATACAACATGATGATTAACGGATTGACCCTTTTGGCAGGAGGTGAATTCTTTTTTTATACTTACGCTAGTATTTGTAAGGTCGACCAAACCCTTTCTTTTATAACCTATTATTCCGTCGTTTTTTTAATCAAAACAGCACTGTTCCTCACGGTCCCTGTATTTAAAATTCATCGCTCAAAGAATATGGTGTTACGTTTATGTGGCGTGCTACTTATCGTGCTTTTCAGCTTTGAAGTATTGAATTTTATCGCGTATGCCATAGATTTACATTTCGATACCTTTTACCGTTCCTTCTTTTACGTATCTTCCGGTACTTATGCTCTTAGCCTCGCTTTAAACCTTCCCGTTTTAATAATGCCGGCATTATTTTTATGCATTGCCTTTTTTCTAATCTATCCGCTGCTAAAAATTACTAAGACAAAAGAAGTTGTTCTTTTGCTTATACTTCCATTTTTCAGTGTTCTTTCATATCATTTACTATTTAAAAACATCTTCATTACCAGCTGATGGGAAAACTCAATCTTTACCGCATCCCCCTGCTGATGGTGGCAGCCAGCCTTGTGTTTTACGGGTCTTTTGCATACCAACTGGAGCGCAGTGACTTTATCAAGCTGTTCAGCCTGTATGCCGCGCTCTTCTTTTTGTTCTACAAACTGGTGCAGCTCAACGCCGGGAACTTTAAATTCCTCCTGTGGACGGGCATCGCACTCCGGGCTGTTTTTATCTTTTCCATCCCCAACCTCTCGCAGGACTTTTACCGCTTCCTCTGGGACGGACGCCTGCTGGTACAGGGCATCAATCCGTATCTTTCTACCCCTGATTCCTTCGCTTCGCTTGGAATGACGGGTATCCATCAAGCACAAACGCTTATCGATGGCATGGGCACCCTCAATGCCGGTCACTACAGCAACTATCCACCGCTGTCGCAAGGCATCTATGCCCTGGCGGCCTTACTTGCCGGAAAGAGCATCCTCGGGTCTGTCATCGTGCTGCGGGTCATCCTCATCGCCGCAGACATCGGGACGGTGTTGTTTGGTAAGAAGCTGTTGGAAAAGCTCCAGCTGCCGGCACACCATATCTTTTGGTTCTTTTTGAACCCGTTTATCATCATCGAGCTCACCGGGAACCTGCACTTTGAAGGTGTGATGGTCTTCTTTCTGGTGGGGGCACTCTACTTTCTGGCCACCAAAAAATGGCTGTGGAGTGGGGTTTTCCTTGGACTTTCGGTAGCAACCAAATTGATCCCTTTGGTGTTTTTACCTTTGTTGCTGCCTTATTTTATCACGCAATTCCCCACCAAAGCCGCCGCACTCAAAAAGCTAATCATTTATTATATCACAGTGCTCGCAACGGTGTTGGTGTTGTTTCTCCCCTTCCTCTCAGAGGCCTTTCTTCAAAACTTTGGCAAGACCCTGAGCCTGTGGTTTGTCACTTTTGAGTTCAATGCCGGTGTGTATTACCTCATTCGTTGGATTGGTTTTGAGACCGTGGGCTGGAACATCATTGGCACCGTGGGCACCATCCTGCCGGTCATCACCCTGTTGTTTGTCCTCTACCTCAGCTTGTTCAGGAAGGCCGCCTCCATACGGCAACTGATTGTCCTGATGCTATTAGGTATGTGTTTATACCTGCTGCTCTCCACCACCGTGCATCCCTGGTACCTCACCATCCCGCTGGTACTGAGCCTTTTTACCCGCTACCGCTTTATGCTGGTGTGGAGCTTTATGATTGTTTTGAGTTATGCTGCCTATAGCCCGGGCGGTTTTCAGGAACACCTCTGGCTCGTGGCACTGGAATATGTGGTGGTGCTGGGGTATTTTATTTGGGAGGTTAAAAACCACGCGATGCAATCGCACGGGAACTGAGGCACTTCCCTGACTAGGGTTGACCGTTTTTAAGCATTATTTTCATTGTCAAAAAATAGTGATTGATGGTTTTAAAAATTACTTTAAATAGCATTACCATGCCTTTATCACGCCTTAACCATGCTATACATGTAGCTTTTTTGTTGCATTAGAGTTGAGTAAACGTTGCCTTAGAGTTACATTCGACCCCCTTGAACCATACATTACCTCAACTTGAATATTGCATTAACCCATCATGAACCATACATTACCTCAGTTTGAACATTGCATTAATACGAAAAAAAGACATACTACCATCAGCTTTCGGCCAAGCTGAACACTGTGTACTTAAAAAAGCGGTCAACTTATATCAGAGACGTACACCCTGCCTATTATATGCCAAACGAGATATCATTTTTATATCTGTTTTTTATAGTACCGCGCAATGTTTATCTTGTATTAGGTGGTTCAGCTGTAATACTACTCTTAGGAGAATGGTTACGTGGCTTACGGTCTCTCGAAAAGGGAAGGTTAAGGATTTTTCCTGATAAAATGATCATTGAAACTCCATCAAAAAAATGGGACCTTTCATACAATCAAATTCATAAAATCAAAGGATCATCCAATATAATGCATAACTATAGGGAACTCACTTATATGCTTTTACTTTTGGACGGTTCCAAAATTGAAATACGCACCAGTAAGGAAATTTTCAATGAATTGACAGATCACTTCCCTGATAAAGTATAATCAATTCTAAGAAATAACATATTAATTTTTCACGGTACACGGCGATTATTACAAAAGAATTAAAAAAAACAACCCAACTGTTCAGAGTGGGTTGGAGTGTGTTTAGTATAGAAACTTAATCCATGTCGTCTTCATCCTCGGCGTCCTCGGGGAGGTCTTCGGGGGGTTGTACTGCTTCCGGGTCATCGTCAGCGAAGTCTTCATAGTCGTCTTCGTCATAGTTTTCCATGGTGCGTTCCAGCTTGGTGCTCACTTTGACCAGGTAAATGGTGTCTTCGGTGCGCACTTCGACACATTCAACGATTTCGCCGGCAGCGTTTTTAAACGTAATGATGTTTAAATCGTCATAACCGTCCGGGTACTTTTCGACCAGGAGTTTTAAAATTTCGGGCGTTAGTTTCTTAAAGTCAACGATGATTCTCTTCATAAATTACATATCTAATAGGTAAGCAAATATAAGAGGTGCCACGATAGTAGCATCACTTTCTATGATAAATTTTGGGGTTTTGATGTCAAGTTTTCCCCAGGTGATTTTTTCATTGGGGACAGCGCCTGAATAAGAGCCGTAACTGGTGGTGGAATCTGATATCTGGCAGAAATAACTCCAGAAGGGCGTGTCTGTGCGTTCCATGTCCTGGTACAACATCGGTACCACGCAAATAGGGAAGTCACCGGCAATACCGCCTCCTATCTGGAAAAAGCCAATGCCTTTTTCAGAATTCTCAGTGTACCAATCTGCAAGAAAGGTCATATACTCGATACCGCTTTTCATGGTGCCGGCTTTGAGTTCGCCTTTCAGCACATAAGAGGCAAAAATATTCCCCATGGTGCTGTCTTCCCAACCGGGAACGACCATGGGAAGGTTTTTTTCGGCGGCCGCATACATCCACGAATCCTTGAGGTCAATTTCATAATACTCTTCCAAAACGCCGGACAAGAGCATCTTGTACATAAACTCGTGGGGTAAATAGCGTTCGCCCTTCTCTTCAGCTTCTTTCCAGATTTTGACGATGTGTTTTTGCAGTCTACGGAAAGCTTCTTCTTCAGGGATGCAAGTATCTGTCACGCGGTTGAGGCCTTTTTCAAGCAATTCCCATTCCTCTTCCGGGGTTAAATCGCGGTAATTGGGAATGCGTTTGTAATGCGAATGCGCCACCAGGTTCATGATGTCTTCTTCAAGGTTGGCGCCGGTGCACGAAATAATGTGTACTTTGTCCTGACGGATCATTTCGGCAAATATCTTCCCGAGCTCACCGGTGCTCATCGCCCCCGCAAGGGATACCAGCATTTTGGAACCCTGGTTGAGTTGGTCTTCATAGCCTTTGGCGGCATCGACCAAGGCTGCTGCGTTGAAGTGTAAATAATATTTTTCTATAAAATTTGAAATGGCTCCTTTATTCTTCGTCATCATCGTCGTTTTTTCTGTTTTCATATTTGAATTTATAACTCAGCATTTTGTAGTACAGTTTCGCCGCAAGGAAATCTGATGATTTCTCGTTTTCATTGGGACACAGCTCTACAATATCAAAGCCCACCACGTTTTTCTTTTTAAACATGAGCTTTAAAAACTCCATGGTTTCAAACCACAGCAAGCCTCCGGGCTCAGGCGTTCCGGTGGAAGGCATAATGGAAGGGTCAAAGGCATCGAGGTCGATGGTGATAAACACATTGGGGGTCATCTGGCCAATGGCGTCGTCCATCCAATCTTCATAGTTTTCCAGGTCGTGGGCAAAATAGGTTTGGTTTTCGTCCATATACTCCTTTTCGGAAACATCCATCGAGCGGATACCCACCTGAATCAGGTTGGTGGTTTGGCTGGCTTCGTGCACGGCACAAGCGTGGTTGCATTTGCTGCCTTCATACTCGGGGCGCAAATCGGCATGGGCATCAATTTGCACTACCGTAAGGTCTTCAAATGACTCATTGAACGCGCGAATAGTCCCGATGGAAATGGAGTGTTCCCCACCAAAAATGGTCACGAATTTATCCTGCTGGATATAGTTTTTTACGGTTTTGTGCACAGCTTCCACCATTTTTTCGGGAGACGTGTTTTCTGTTACCGGCGGCGCGAGGTACACTCCTTTTTTATACACCTCGCTACGGGTTTCGATGTCATAGAGTTCCATGTTTTCAGAAGCGTGTAAAAAGGCTTCGGGGCCTTTGTCTGCTCCTTTTCCCCAACTGCTGGTTCCGTCATAGGGAACAGGGATTAACACTACTTTGGCCTCGTCAATGCGGGCATACTTGTCCGGGATTCCGGCATAATTTCTCTTAGTCATTGTATCCTAAAATTTTGAGTAAGTCTTCACTTTTTTGTTGTTCACTGAATAGTTTTTTGGTAATCTTTCCGTTTTCATCCCGGTCAATTAAAATGTGTTTGGGCGAAGGAATCAGGCAGTGTTGCAGGCCTCCAAAGCCACCAATGGTTTCCTGATAGGCACCGGTATTGAAGAACCCAATATACAAAGGTTTTTCTTTTTTATACTTGGGCAGGTAAATGCCGTTCATATGCTGCTCACTGTTGTAATAGTCATCGCTGTCGCAGGTGAGCCCGCCCAGCAGGACGCGTTCATATTCATCATTCCAGCGGTTTACGGCCAGCATCACAAAGCGTTTGTTGATGGCCCAGGTGTCTGGCAAGGTGGTGATAAACGATGAGTTGATCATGTTCCACTTCTCCCGGTCGTTTTGTTGTTTTTGGTACAACACTTCATACACAGCACCGCCGCTTTCGCCCACGGTAAAGCTGCCAAATTCGGTGAAAATATGGGGCACGGGCACTTCTTCAGCATCACATACCAGCTTGATTTGATGTAAAATTTCGTCCACCATATACTGGTAATCAAATTCAAATGCAAGCGAGTTTTTAATGGGGAAGCCGCCACCAATGTTCAGGCTGTCAAGCGTGGGGCATACTTTTTTAAGCTGCACATACACCTGCATACATTTAAGCAGTTCGTTCCAGTAATAGGCAGTATCGCGAATCCCGGTATTGATAAAGAAATGCAACATCTTGAGCTGCACTTTCTTGTTGTCTTTGATTTGGCGGTTGTAAAAAGGCAAGATATTCTTATAGCCTACGCCCAGACGGGAGGTATAAAATTCAAACTTGGGTTCTTCCTCTGATGCTATGCGGATGCCTATTTTGTATTTCCCTTTGATTTCTTCATTCAGTAAGCCAATCTCTTCATAGTTATCAATGATCGGGATACAGTTTTTGTGGCCGCTGTTGATGAGGTTGGCAATGTTTGAGATGTATTGGTCACGCTTAAAACCGTTGCAAATCACATAGGTCTGGTCATCGATTTTACCATCTGCCTTGAGCTTGTTGACAATATCAATGTCAAAGGCCGAAGAGGTTTCGATGTGGATGTCATTTTTAAGGGCTTCGTGCAACACATATTCAAAGTGGGAACTCTTGGTGCAGTAGCAGTAATTGTACTTGCCTTTGTATTTGTTCTTTTTGATGGCAGACTTAAACCAGCCTTTGGCGCGGTTGATGTTGTCTGATATTTTGGGCAGATACGTAAACTTTAAGGGGGCGCCATATTCTTCCACCAGTTCCATCAGGTCGATGCCGTGAAACTGGAGTTCGTTGTCTTCAAGTGTGAATTCTTCCTGGGGGAAATAAAAAGTTTGGTCTATGAGGTCTATATATCTTGTCTTCATTCGTGTTAGTAAAATTTCGTATAAATTAATAAAAAAAGTTAGTCAATGCGAAAGTTTGTCGTATAAATTAACGAAACCATAATAAAGTTCAAATGCGAATGGGTGTTAAGACCGCAAAAACCGGTGCCGGGTTTTCGGAGGAACGGGTGAAGCTGTTGTAAAAAATTTGGTTTTTTTGTTTCAACACAACTTTTGAATGCAACTGTGTGTATCTCAAAAGACCAAATTGGTTAAAAAAAATCATAAGGCCATCAATGTGCTCTTGCTAACGTGAAACATAAATGGGTTTAGCACAGTACAAATGAAGTTAAAAAAATTTAATTTTTACTCACACGGAATAAAAAATATTTGTTTTTTACATCATCCCTAAATTGATGACTTCCTGTTTGGTCAAATGCCTCCAGTGGCCTCTGGGCAGGTCTTTTTTTGTGAGCCCGGCATAAGAAACGCGGTCTAATTTGATGACATCATAGCCTAAGCCTTCAAAGATTTTGCGTACAATATTGTTGCGGTTGCTGCTCAGTTGAACGCCGATTTCACTTTTGGGTGCATTCTCCACATAAGAAACGGCATCAATTCTCACTTTTTTGCCTTCCACAGTGGGGCCTTCTTCTATTTTCTGAAAATCTTCAAACTTCAGGTTTTTATCCAAGGACACCTGGTATATTTTTCTAATCATCAAACCGGTATCGGTGAGTTTTTTCTGCATATCGTGGTCGTTGGTAAACAACAACAATCCGGTGGTGTTGCGTTGCAGTCTGCCCACGGGCACCAGTTTGTATTTGGACGCATTGGCAACCAGACCTACAGCCGATTTATGCAGGGTTTCTTCTTTGGTAGAGGTGTCAAAGCCTTTGGGCTTGTTGAGCAGTATGTATTCTTTTTTCTCGGGGCTGATGCGTCTTCCGTCAAACTTAACCTCATCGGTCAATTTAACTTTATGACCCATTTCAGTGACCACCTGTCCGTTGACCTGCACCTGGCCGGTGGAGATATAAAGGTCGGCTTCACGGCGTGAACACATGCCGGAGTTGGCAATGTATTTATTGAGACGTATTTCGTCAGAAGGACCTTTGGACTTAGGGGCTTGTTTTTTTGGGGGTCCCTTTGGAACGAATTTTTTCTTCTTTAGTATGTCTTTGGATTTGGATTTTCCTTCTCGTTTTCCGCCTCGTTTTTCTGGTTCTTTTGCCATAATCCTAATTTTTTTGCAAAGGTAGTTTATTTTATGTCTTTCAATCAACTGTAAGTTACATAATTCTACTGAGCAGTAAGTCAACATCAATGAGCACAATACTGAGGGTTCCCACCACAATGATGAGTTTTAAAATCGCGTGGAGAATCATATAATCGAGTTTTGCCGAAGATTTCCAGAGGTAGAATAAAAAAAGCAACAGCAGGAGCACCGCCATTAAAAAATAATACTGCATAAAGCCTATGTCAAATCTGCTGAGCAACAGATAGATTGGCAGGAGCGTCAACAAGCTTAAAAAAGTGAGTATTTTTTTTGAAAACCGCTCGCCATACACCACCGGTATGGTGTGGTAGTTTTGTGTTAAATCGCCTTTGATGTTCTCGAGGTCTTTGACGAGTTCGCGCATGGAGATGATCAAAAACAAAAAGGTGGCGTGCACAAAAATGACCAAAGCGAAGTTTTGATAGTAAATAAACACCGCAAAAAAGGGTGTAATGGCCAGCACCGAAGCCGTTAAATTACCAATAAAGGGGTATTTTTTGAGCTTGTGTGAATAAAACCAGATAAAGAAAATGTAAAGCGAAAAGAACAGCACGGCCTTAAAAGAGATGTAACTCGCCAGGATTACCGAAAGGAAATTCAGTACAAAATACCCTGAGAGCTTGGTGTTTTGACTGATAAAACTATCGAGATAAGTTTTGTTGGGCCGGTTGATCAAGTCCTTTTCAGCATCATAAAAGTTGTTGATGATATACCCCCCGGCAATCGCCAAGGCAGATGCCAGCACAATGACAAATAAGTTGGGGTCCAACAACACCTGAAACAAAGGTTTCCCGGGCGCCAGGATGTAAATGGACGTGAGGTACTGCGCAATGACGATGATTAAAATATTGTACCCCCTAACAACAGAAAAAAGGCTCAACAACTTGAGCAGGAACTTTTTTTGTTTGCGGTTGAGGAGAGCCATGGGAGTTTAGACGTTTGGTTTGAGATTGAGTTTGTTCAAAGGTAATAATTTGTTATGGTATTATTTTATATCATTAAAATTGAAAATGGTATATTTATAAAATATAATCCTTTCAAGCGGAGTTTATTTTAAAATACAATATGGAGAGCAATCATTTGTAGGTGATTATTGAACATTAAATTTAATCAACATGAAGTCAATTTTTTTAACCTTAACTGTACTCTGTCTATTTCTAAGCTGCACTGATTCTGACGATAGAGAAAAACAAGAAACCCCATTAGTGGGAACTTGGCAAATGATTGAAGCTTATGAACCTTATGGTGAAAACCCGGATGGAAACTGGTATCCAGTAGAAAATGGCCATTTTTACACTTTTAATGAAGACGGCACTATGAGCAGCAATCGTTTCAATTGCTCAAACGGTGTCTATGAAATAGAAACGTACGAAAATATAGAACATAGAAGAATTATCTTTTCATTTAATTGTGAAAATGGTCAACAAGTTGCCAATTTTAGAATGCCATTCATTGAGACCTATTTATTTTTAATTGATGAAATAAGCTGTGATGAAGGATGTGCTGAGAAATACGTTAAAATTACTAACGAATAAGATCTCAAAACTATAAACCACCTCTAGTTATGACAATTCAGCGTATGGTGAGTTTTTTATTTAACTTAACTGATACTACGCGATAGAGATTATTTAAATGCAAGTGCTTATTCAATATTAAAATATATAAATAATGAAAACAACATATTTAATTCTTATTACCCTCTTATGTATAACTACTGCTTGTACAAAAGATGAAAGCGATAAAGAGATGGATCTTATTCTTGGGAGTTGGGAATTGAAAGAAATTTATAATAATGATGGGAGTTCAAGCAATGGCGAATGGCAACCACCCAATACCATTTATAAGTATACTTTTTTAGACGACAACACTTTTACGTCAACCAGATTTATAGAATGTGACTATGGCACTTATACATTTACTGAAGACACTATTGAGTTGAATTTTGGTTGTGAAAATTTTACCACTGGTATAGAAAACCCGCCGGGAGTTTTCAAAGAAAACTATACGTTTGAAAACAATCACTTAATTCTTGTCCCAACTTATCTATCATGTGATGAAGGATGTGGATTGAAATTTAAAAGAATTCAAAACGAGTAATTATACCCGCTTCCAGTTATGACATTCTAGAAGTTGTTGTGTTTTTATTTAGCATAACTGATACTACGGGATAGAGATTATTTAAATGCAAGTGCTTATTCAACATTAAAATATATAAATAATGAAAACAACATATTTAATTCTTATTGCCCTCTTATGCATAACTACTGCTTGTACAAAAGATGATAAAGGGCAAGGAGATATCAATATAGAGGGCGCATGGGAAGTTAAAGCAACTTGGGATCCCTATCCTGAGGATTCAAATACTAATTGGTTTGTTGTAAATTCTGATGTTGATTATTATCATACAATCACTTTTCAAGATGGTTTATTTAACTTCAATTTAATTAATCAGCAAGGTTATGAATGTTATGGAGAATACACATTTGAATATGATAATGAAATTAATAAATACCGGTTATACTTAAATTTAAGTGAATGTAATTTAGGAATTTATGGTTGGATTATATTTTCAGAGTCTGTTGTTGAGCTTGAAAATAATGAATTAATAGTTTTTGAAGGAACTAATGCCTGTGATGAAGGTTGTGGTTTAAAATATAAGCGACTACCTATATAAGTTATGCTAACAGCGATAACCCATTGGATTGATGAGGGATGTGGGTGGAATTTAAAAGAATTCAAAGCAAATAAGTATTCCCGCTTCCAAATATTTAAAAACTATAAACCACTTCGAGTTTATAATCTTTTAGGGCGTTTTTGGCTTTTTCAAGGTCTTCGGTAAAGCCCAGGATATAGCCACCGCCACCGCTTCCGCAAAGTTTCAGGTAGTAAGCATTGGTATCGATGCCCTGCTTCCAAAGTTTATGGAATTGCTTGGGGATCATCGGTTTGAAGTTGTCCAGCACTACATGGGAGAGTTGCTTGATGTTGGAAAACAACGACTTGACATCGCCTTTGAGGAAATCGTCCACACAGGCATCAGTATGTTTTACAAACTGGTCTTTCAGCATGGCACGGAACCCTTCCTGTTTCATGTTTTCCATAAAGATGTGCACCATCGGTGCGGTCTCACCGGTCACCCCACTGTCCAACAAAAACACCGCGCCTTTCCCTTTTTTCAGTTGAGAAGGAATGCCTGCCGGCTCGATATTGTCATGTGAATTGATGAGTATGGGTAAACTCAAGTAGCTGTTCAAAGGGTCCAGTCCGGATGACTTGCCGTGGAAAAAAGATTCCATCGCACTGAAAATCGCTTTGAGTTGTAATAGTTTTTCGCGGGTAAGGTTTTCGAGTACGGTGATTTTGTTGTTGGCATATTGGTCATAAATGGCCGCTACCAATGCACCGCTACTCCCCACGCCATAGCCTTGTGGAATGCTGCTGTCAAAATACAGACCGGCTTCGATGTCCTTTTTTAAACTGTCTAAATCAAAAGTGACCAAGTCAGGTTGTTCCTCTTGCAAGGTTCCCAGATAATCGGCAAAGCGTTTAAGGCCCTGATTTGATTTATGCGTCGCCACGGTGTGGTGTTCATCAATCTTTAGAGCGCCGTTGTAAAAATTATAAGGAATGGATAAACCTTTGGAGTCTTTGATGATGCCATATTCACCAAAGAGTAGAATTTTAGAGTAAAAAAGGGGTCCTCGCATTAATGTTTAATTTAATAGTAAAGATAAAGAATTTCTAACAATACTACATATTTTGATGCAAAGATACTTCTTCTTCTCTATTAATATTAAAAAAATAACTTAAAAATTTAGAACTTTATTTTCTGTAACTCACTAATTTTTAGTATATTTAGTGACATCAATCTCATTTTACTTTTGAGAACTTCTATTAAATATCTGTCTTTACTTCTTCTTTTCATTCCTATTTTCACATGGGGTCAAACACATATTTGGACCGGAAACGGGGGTGACACCAATTGGTTCAATGCTTCAAACTGGGATGCAAACACAGTTCCTGATGCTTCCAGCGAGGTATTGATTCCCGACGGATTTACAGTTGATATCACCACAAACAATGCTTCAGTGGGTTTTATAACCATTCAAGCCAATGCACAATTAGAAGTCAATAACTCCATGACCATCACCACCGGAATTGACATACTGGAAGAGGGCTCTTTTTTATACACCTTAGGAACGCTTTCGGGTGATGCCACCATCACCAATCATGGTACCTTTGAAATTACCGGGGTTCCCAATAAAATCATTAACCAATTGACCATCAACAATGAAAACTTGCTAACGATTACAGATACCGGTATTATCAATGTGCGTGAAAATATGAGTTTCAATAATGCTGAAAATGCCATGATCATAATCAATGGAAGTGGCGGTGCCTGGAGTTCAAATGAAACAGGTGCCACTTTTAATAATTTTGGAACTTTTAAGAGAATGGATATAGGTCAATTTGGTGTTTTTTATTTACTTCTTACTGTCAACAATCACGGCACCATAAATGTCGGAAAAACCCAACACATCTTAGTTTTGGGGCCTCAAAATTCCCTGAATAATTTTGAAACAGGCATATTGACAGGTGAAGGTTCTTTTGACATCACTGCACCTTTTACAAACAACGGAACCATAAGGCCTGAGGGCAATCAGGCTGTTGAGCTCGACTTTGTCAATACATTTTCGCTCTCTCAACAATCGGTCATAGAACTGGATATATTTGGGAACCTGCCTGAAGAATATGATAAACTGGAGGTAATTGACGAACCTTTTATAGAAGGCAACATCGAAATCACCTTACACTATGAACCGGAAATTGATGATACCTTTACCATAATCACAACCAGTTTTGGGATTACAGGATGTGATTTGCCTCCATTCATTTTTGCCACTCATCAAGGGTTCTTATATGAGTTTGAGGTAACTTGCACTTTTGACACGGTCAATCTTAAGGTTATTGACAAAGTGTTGCATACTGATGAATTTGAACAGATAAACCTCAGCGCAACCCCCAATCCGTCTCGAGGCATTTTTAATATTCAGTTTGGCGAAGTTATTTCTGAAGTTGAACTCTCCCTTAGCAACATATTGGGACAAATCCTTTCTAAAAACACTGTTCAAAACACAGATACTTATCAACTCACTATCGATGGCGCCCCAGGCATCTACTTTATCACTGCGAAGACTCCCACAAAGACAGAAAGCTTAAAGTTAATCAAGAAGTAATTTTAACGGCTCCTTGACCTACTTCATCATGTATAAATTCGTTGTTTTTACAATAAGCTGAAAGCTCGGTTTCTATGAATTCTGAAACCAACTCTTTTTCTCCTTCCGGATACAACACATGTACATTGGCTCCGGCATCGAGGGTAAAGCACACCTTACTTCCGGTATCCTTACGAAAGCTCCAAATGCGGTTGATAATCTCCAGGGTGTTGGGTTTCATCAGGATAAAATAAGGCATCGAGGTCATCATCATGGCGTGCAGTGAAAGGGCTTCGCTTTCCACGATGTTGATGAATTCGTTCAGGTTCCCTTCTTTCAATACCGGAATCAGTTTTTGCATATTTGAATTCGCTTGCGCGAAACGCTCTTCAGCAAAGGGGTGGTCGTACATCAGGTTATGACCCACCGTGCTGCTGACTTGTTTTTCGCCTTTATCTACCAGTAGAATGGTATCCTGATAGTTGGCAAAGTTTTTATGTACTTCAAAAGGATATTTTGTGCCGAAAAAGTGACTGCTCCCGGGAATTTGCGGATGCTCGCCCCATACAATCAGCGGACCTTCAATACTGCGACATGCGCTCCCGGAGCCTAAACGTGCCAGGAAAGAGGCTTTTTGATTGAAATATTCGCGGGTCATTTCTCCTGACCCGGTCGCTGAGCGGAGCGATGCACTGAGCCTGTCGAAGTGTCGAAGCTCCATTTCCATTAAACACAACGCCAGAGCACTCATCCCGCTGGCGGAAGAGGCAATGCCACTGCTATGCGGAAAACTGTTGGTGGTTTCCAGCCGGAAACTATAGTCTTTTAAAAAGGGAATGTAGGGTTCTATACGTTTAAAGAAAGTTTCTATTTTGGGTTTAAAACCTTCTTCCCGCTTGCCATCCAGATAAACTTCAAAGTCAAAAC
This sequence comes from Planktosalinus lacus, assembly GCF_014640155.1. Taxonomy (GTDB): domain Bacteria; phylum Bacteroidota; class Bacteroidia; order Flavobacteriales; family Flavobacteriaceae; genus Planktosalinus; species Planktosalinus lacus. The sequence continues at coordinate 240,159 of NZ_BMGK01000004.1, forward strand.
CCGCTGTTGTTTTCGGTTCATAAAACAAGGTTGTTTTTGTAAGGCAGTTCGATAACGTAAAACTGATGGAGGTGTTTTTGGGCAACTGTTCGCCATACTTCCCCCAGTATTTGACCAGAGCAATATTGCTGGGTGATTGCCAGCTTACTTTACCTTTTTCAAGGGTGTGGGTATAGGGTTTTGAATAGAAATTGTGTTCGGTCATAGCGGGACAAAGATACATTATTCTTGTTTTAATTTTAAACATTCCGAAACTGAGCACTGCTACTGATCACTGAACACTTTTTCACCACAAAGGCACAAAGTCACAAAGTTTCACAAAGAAGACGATTCAACTTAATCATCGGATATCGCACGCGCCACTAAAACACCGCCCGTCCAACAATTCTGAAAATTAAAGCCCCCGGTAATGGCGTCGATGTTGAGTACTTCACCTGCCAGGTACAGGTTTTTATGAAGTTTGCTTTCAAAGGTCTTGAAATCGATTTCTTTTAATTCCACACCACCGGCAGTGACAAATTCTTCTTTAAAGGTGCTTTTCCCATTGACTTCAAACCGGCTTTGGGTAAGTTGGTGGGCCAGGTTTTGTAACTGTTGTTTGTTGACTTCAGCCCATTTGGTTTCGGCATCAATTCCGGAAGCATTGACCAGGCTTTGCCAAAGGCGTTTGGGCAATTCAAACTGCAGGTACTTTGCTACCAATTGTTTGGCGTTGTTCTTTTTGATTTCTTTTAGTTGTTCCAAAGTTTCGTCAAAACTCAGGTACTCCAGCCAATTGACCTGTAGCGTAAATTTATAGTCTAGTGCATTCAAGTCACGTGCTCCCCAGGCGGAAAGTTTTAAAATCGCCGGACCGCTCAACCCCCAGTGGGTGATGAGTAACGGACCTTCACTTTCAAGGGTTGTCCCCAGAACTTTTACAGAGGCTTGAGTAGAAACGCCCGGCAAGTCAGTAATGCGGTTGTCTTTTATGTTGAATGTAAACAACGATGGCACCGGAGGGACAATGGTGTGTCCCAAACCTTGCAGCAGTTTCCAGATTTTGGGATTGCTCCCGGTGGCGATGACCAGGTGTTTGGCCTGAAAACTCCCTTGTGTGGTTTCCACGTTCCAGAGGTTATTTTCTGTAGCAACTTCTTGGACTGAATGATTTAGTAATACATCAATGCCCAATCGGTTTGTTTCGTTTAAAAAACAGTCGATAATGGTTTGTGAATTGTCGGTCTCAGGAAACATCCTGCCGTCTTCTTCAATCTTCAGCGCAACGCCACGTTTTTCAAACCACGCGATGGTATCGCCGGTCATAAAGTTATGAAACGGCCCGAGCAGTTCTTTTTCCCCGCGGGGATATTTTTGGGAAAGTTCTTTGGGAATGAATTCAGCGTGTGTGACATTGCACCTTCCGCCACCGGAGACACGCACTTTGGTCAGCACTTCCTTACCGCGCTCCAGGATGGCGATTTTAAAGTTAGGGTTTAGTTCTGCCGCATTGATAGCGGTAAAAAACCCGGCAGCGCCCCCGCCGATGATAATTATGTCATAGTGCCCGTTCATCTATTCGTTTGCATAGTGTTCACAAAGCTGCAAGGTGCTTTTGATATCTTCCATGGAGGTTCGCGGGTTTATTAAACACATACGCAACACCACTTGTCCGTTTAAAATTGTAGTAACCAAAAGGGCTTCCCGTGAGGCCACTACCTTTTCAGATATTTTCTGGTTGATTTTATCGAGTTGTTTTTCTGATAACTTCCCGCTGATGGGATGGTACCTGAAATTGATAATTGCCAATGTAGCCGGGGAAACCACTTCCCAGGTGTTGCTTTTACGCAGGTATTCTTCGGTATTCTCTGCCAGTTTGATGTTGTAGTCAATCGCTTTTCGGAACGCTTTCAACCCAAAGGTTTTGATGGACATATAAAACTTCAACGCCCGGAAACGACGCGTCAGCTCAATGCCGTGGTCATAAAAATTGATTTCTGACTCGTTGCCTTCTATATCACGCAGGTATTCCGGTTTTTCAGTAAAGGTTCCTTTCAGCCATTTGTGGTTTCTTACTAAGAGACACCCAATTTCATAAGGCTGGTAAAACCATTTGTGTGGATCGACGGTAATAGAATCTGCTTTTTCGATTCCGGCGAGCAATTGTTTTCCGTTTTTGGCCAGAATCGCAGCACCGCCATAGGCAGCATCGATGTGCAACCATATTTTCTCTTTTTTACAGATGGTTGCCAGTTCGTTAAGCGGGTCCACCGTTCCGGTATTGGTCGTTCCTGCAGATGCGATAAAACAGAAAGGTTGCAAACCTTCGATTTTATCTTTCGCAATAGCGTTTTTTAGTTTGTTGACGGCTACTTTAAATTCGCCGTCTGTGGGAATGATCCGGATTTGCTCTTTTCTAAAACCCAGAACGCGAATGGCTTTGATATTGGAGGAATGCGCCTGGTCTGAAAGATAGATAACCGCTTTGGAAAAATCGTCACCACATTTCACCTTGCGGGCAGTAGCAATTGCTGTAAGGTTAGCCATCGAACCCCCACTGGTAAAGATACCCCCACCTCGTTTTACGGGAAAACCATACATTTTGAGTAGCCAGTTCATCGTGACAATTTCCATTTCGGCTGCTGCCGGGGAAGCTGCCCATCCTCCTGAAAATATATTAAAGCCACTGGCCAAAGCATCACCCATCGCACTTATAAAGTTGCTGGGTCCGGGAACAAATGAATAGGATTTGGGATGGCTCACCACATTGCTTTGGGTCATCACTTTTTGAAGGACAAAGTCCAGAACCTCTCGGGCATCGGTTGGCTTTTCAGGGGCGTCTTCCAGAAACAAAGTGTCCATTTCTTTTCGGGAAGCAGTTGCTACCGGATATTTCTCATTTTGGGTATCAAAATGTTCCACAATGGAATTGACTACCGCATTGCCATAGTCCTGCATTTCTTCTTTGGTAAGTTCTAATTGTTCTGCTTTCGTTAAGATCACGGCTTCATTTTTTTAGGAGTTGCAAAGTTAACGCTTTCCTTTTTAGATAAAGCTGATTTTAAACAGAAATGGATTCCGGTTAAGGTCGAGTCTTTAGGGTTTGTAACCAGAAAACCGTTGGTTTAAGATTCAACCCCATTAATACCCTGAATGAACCAATGATAAGGTTCTATGATTCAAAGTCGCTTCCCCGGCATCCACTTTCCAACGCACTTCAATGGATTCCCCGGCAGTTATAGTAACCACAGCCTGAAGAGAGACTATTGCGTTTGGCAAATGAATTGTTCTACTGGAATTTACTACCTCAACCCCATTTTGATACATACTGTAAGTAGTCCTACTTGTGCTACTTGTTGTACCTGCAGGATATTCTTCCCCGGTATGTGTTCCGGTCATTGTCAAATCTCCTAATGCAGTGCCCACATCTCCCGTAGTTGTAGCACTTGCTACATCTGAAACCGCACCAGAAGAACTCCACATCGCAAATGTGGAAAGAACTCCCAAACTAACAGGAGCAATACCCGTTGAAGCGGTAAGAACAACGTTAGCCCCAAGGGATACTGCTCCCAGCTTTGTAAACAGCCTCCCCTCAAGGTCTGAATCGGCACCAAAAGACACTGCACCGGCACCGGTTCCACCACCAAGCATAGTGCCTTTCATTATGGTGTTAGCGGCCGTAGACATGGCTTCATTTGAAACCCAGAATATATTTTCCGGTTTTGCACCTCCTGTCAATACTATGGTGGTACCCACTCCGGTAGTAAAGGCCCCGGAACCTCTGATAATAAACACCGAATTGGGGTCTCCACCCCCATCCATCGTAAGTATTCCGGCAATGGATGGTGCTCCATTCACGTCATAAACCCCGGGAGACAAAACCTCCCCACTACCAAAAGTTAGTGCGTGTGACACTCCGCCCGGGTATGCCATTAATTCGTCATATAAATTTGCAGCATCAATAACCCCTTGGTCTGAACTAAATGTCTGACTGCTGGATAATTGGGCATTGAATAAAACCAGGTAAGTCCCCGAAGGAGGAGAAATCGTCATTCCGGGCACTAATAAATAAGAAGTAGATGTGGTACTCACACTCTCACCTTCCGTAACCGAGTCAATCATAGGTCCGTCCTGACCTTTAATACCTATCCAATTGGGCACTGAGGGAGTTCCCACATTTATTTGTCCATCATTTAAGGTCAAATTGTAAATCATTAAACCGGAGGCCGGAAGTAAGATAGCATCTCTTTGCGCTGTGGATAATCGCGGCATTAAAAGTCCTTTACTGTTGGAAGAAACATCAAGGATAGAAGAGGCATCCGGCGTGATAGTGCCAATGCCAACTTGAGAATAATGACCGGTTGAAGACAATACTAATAACAGGATTAAGAAAGGTTTTATAGTAATTTTCATAAGTTTTTTATATAAATAACAGTTGGATCTTATTTAGGCTAGCGTTTATTTAGTGTAAATAAAACAGGCCAAAGATTGTATCCGGATAATAAATAGTACTAACTGTAAAATGTGAGGTTGGTGAATTAAAAAACTCAAGGCGAGAGGATCAATAGGGAACCAATTAGTTTGAATTGATTTCTTTAAAAGTGAAGTTCAGAATTTTTTATTGAAATCAAAAGCCTTGAAGCGTCAAAAGTAGACTATTTAAATGAATATCAGATTGTTAAATTCAATTATAATATATCTTTTTTTGATTTGCTATTTGGAGGAAATAAGAATTTGACAGTTAAGACATTCTGTTGGGGTTAAACTTGTTTTAGGCATAAAAAAATCCGGAAGGGCTGCTTCCGGATTTAGGTTATTTTTGGAATGGCAGTTGTTATTTTACAACTATCTTTTTTACTGTTTGGTGCTCTGTTCCGTCAAAGGCAACAAAATAAACTCCGCCAGTCAAATTAAAGTTGATTGTATTGGTTCCTTCCACCACTTTCTGTGTAAAAAGTTCCTGGCCTGAAATACTGTAAAAAGTCACCTGTTCAAAATTGTATAGGTTTTGGAATGTGATTTTGTTGTTTGCCGGGTTCGGATATACTGAAAGTGAACTTAATACAGGGTCGTCAGTGCTTAAGTTTTCACAAAAAACAGGGTCAAAAATGACTTCGCCTAAAGTGGGGTCATCTTCAATATGAAAAATAACATCTTCGGCTTCAGCAAGTGTACCTTCACCTTCTTCTACCCAGCAGTTGTGCTTGGCAGAAATGGTGTTAGGGCTGTTGTTGTATATCGCATAAGTTTCACCACCATTTCCGTTTTCAGAAAACACATTCAAGCCGGGGTTGTCCAGGTCATCACCCAGGTTGGCATCTACTTCGCCCTGAATGGTGATTCCCCAAAGGTTTCTTCTGATTTCGTTTTCGGTTACGTCTACAGTCATTCCACCGGCAGGTGCATTTAAATTGATTCCACTACCTCCCAACATGGGGTCTCCCTGAGTGTCATTGTCTTCTATGACATTGTTTTTAATCAAACCGTAAGTGTTATTCCCTATTAAGGTAATTCCATAACGATTGTTGGTAATGGTATTCCCTTCAATAATCGCTCTCAATGCTCCACCAACAAGATTGGCCACAGCAATTCCACCAGCCTGATCCATTGCTATATCACCAATGATCGTGTTGTTTAGTATTTTCAGGGTGTCATTCAATCGGGTAGCTCCCATATTGATTTGAGGGCGGTTTTGATTGGCTTGATTGTTTCCTTCGATATAATTTCCGTTAATAATGGCAGACACCTCATTGTTGGCACCGGAACTCAAGGCAGGAGTTTCGTTAAACAAAAAAGAGTTGTTTGTAATGACCGGAATTCCTCTTGACATAGACACTACTGCTCCTGTTGAAACACCACCTACATTGAATTGAAGTGTAGCGTTATTGAGTGTAAATGTTTCAGTTAAAACTCTCAAGCCGCCACCATATTCAATAGTAGCATTTTGAATGTCAATTACCGAAAATTCTTCAAAACGAAAACCATCGTAAGGACTTTCACTATCAACAGCTGTAACAAGCACTTCATCTGCTGAAACGTTGAATTCACCAAAAACGGTGACTCTTACTCCGGCTTTAATTTCCAGGGTTAAGTTTGAATCGATTCTAAGAACATCACTTTCTGAGATGGTCAAATCTTCCAGCAAAGTATAAGTAGTTCCTGAAACAGTAATCGTAGCAGGGCTTTCTGTTACTATGTCATCCAAAGTCCAGTCAACCCCTGTATCAGGAGTCGTATATTGTGCAAATGAAAGGCTTATGGATAGTAAAAGTAAAAAAGTAGAAATTTTTTTCATTGGGTAAATATTATTTGGTTTGTAATAAGCTCCAAAGGTAAAGTTTTCCGAGAAAGTCAAAAGGGTCTTATAATAGTTTTAACTTTCATTCTTTAACTGTATTTTTGCTCCAATTTTAAGCGAAAGCCAAGACAGATGAAATACCATTTCAACGACATAGAAGCCAAATGGCGGAAGTACTGGGAAGAAAACCAAACCTTTCAAGCCCAAAACAATAGTGACAAGCCAAAATACTATGTTTTGGATATGTTTCCTTATCCATCGGGAGCGGGACTTCACGTGGGGCACCCGCTTGGGTATATTGCCAGTGACATTTATGCACGCTACAAACGCCACAAAGGGTTTAATGTGTTGCACCCCATGGGCTATGACTCTTTTGGCCTTCCGGCGGAACAATATGCCATTCAAACAGGACAGCATCCTGCAATTACTACTGAAACCAATATCAACCGGTACAGAGAGCAGCTGGACCGCATCGGGTTCTCCTTTGACTGGAGCCGCGAAGTGCGCACCTCCAACCCTGATTATTACAAATGGACACAATGGATTTTCACCGAATTGTTCCACTCCTGGTACAACAAAGACACTGACAAAGCCGAACCCATAGAAACGCTTATCACGCAATTTACCAACGAAGGCAATGAGCTTGTAAACGCTGTTTGCGACGAAGACATCATCCCGTTTACTGCTGAAATGTGGAACGCCTATGATGAAGAGCAACAACAAAAAATATTATTACAATACCGCCTCACCTATCTCGCTGAAACCGAAGTCAACTGGTGTCCTGCACTGGGAACCGTTTTGGCCAACGACGAAATCGTAAACGGTGTCTCCGAACGAGGCGGGCATCCCGTGGTGCGTAAAAAAATGAAGCAATGGAGCATGCGCATCACTGCCTACGCCCAACGCCTGCTCGACGGACTTAACCGGATTGACTGGCCACAACCGTTGAAGGATTCGCAGACGAATTGGATTGGGAGGTCGCAAGGAGCTTCTGTGAAATTTCAAATTCCAAATTCCAAATTCCAAATTTCTGTATTTACTACAAGACCTGACACCATCTTTGGTGTTTCGTTTATGACCCTTGCTCCTGAACACGAACTCGTTGAAAAAATCACCACTCCGGAGCAAAAGGAAGCGGTGGAAGCCTATATCGAGCAGACTGCCAGGCGCAGTGAACGCGAGCGTATGGCTGATGTAAAGACCATTTCGGGGGTGTTTACCGGGGCGTATGCTGAGCATCCGTTTTCAAAAGAGCCTATTCCTATCTGGATTGGCGATTATGTGTTGGCGAGTTACGGCACCGGTGCTGTGATGGCTGTGCCTTGTGGTGATGAGCGTGATTATGCTTTCGCCAAACATTTTAACATCCCTATTCCTAACATCTTTGATCAGGACATTTCTGAAAATGCCTTTACCGAAAAAGAAGGGTTTAAAATTGTCAACTCTGATTTTCTAAATGGGCTTAGCTACAAGGAAGCGAATGAAAAAGCTATTGAAGCACTGGAAAACATAGACCAAGGCACCGGAAAAATAAATTACCGATTGCGCGATGCGGTGTTTAGTCGCCAGCGGTATTGGGGCGAGCCTTTTCCCATTTATTATGTAAACGGATTGCCCAAAACCATCGACCCGGAGCATTTACCCATTCAATTGCCCGAAGTGGAAAAATACCTCCCCACCGAAGATGGCCAACCGCCTTTAGGCCGCGCTGATGTCTGGACCTGGGATGCTGAAAAGTCTGTCGTGGTCAGTAATGAGTTGATAGACAATGAAACGATATTTCCATTAGAACTCAACACCATGCCCGGTTGGGCCGGAAGTAGTTGGTATTTGTTCCGCTATATGGATGCGAATAACGAGGACGAACTTGCAAGTCGGGAAGCATTGGACTACTGGCAAAATGTCGATTTATACATCGGTGGCAGCGAGCACGCCACCGGTCATTTGTTATACTCTCGTTTCTGGACCAAGTTTTTGTATGACCGCGAATTTTTAAAAGTGGACGAGCCCTTTAAAAAGCTGATCAATCAGGGGATGATTTTGGGGGAAAGTGCTTTTGTATATGTTTTACAGCCAAAACTCATAAGTCCAAAAGGCAATGACGATATTAATGTAAATGCTCAAGTACTGATTAGTAAAGAAGTATATGAAGAAATAAATGATGGTGGCAATATCGAATCCCTTCCAAAACCATTATATGATTTTGTTTTTGAAAATGTCAAACACTTTCAAGAATATAACCTTAGAGCAAAAGATTACAAAATAAATTTTGTATGTTTTAAAACAACGATTGATGTAAAATATGTCAACATTTCTAATGAAATTAATTTGACTGGCTTTAGTGAAGATGAAAGATATAAAGCATTAAAAAATGCAAGTTATTTTGATGGAGAAAAAGTCATTAATAATCAAGATGTAAAAGTTGTTCGCGAAGTCGAAAAAATGTCCAAGTCCAAATACAACGTCGTCAACCCCGACGACATTTGCGACCAGTATGGCGCCGACACCTTAAGAATGTATGAAATGTTCCTAGGTCCGTTGGAGCAAGCCAAACCTTGGAATATGGCCGGCATCACCGGTGTGCATAGTTTTTTGAAAAAGTTCTGGAAACTTTATTGTGATGACTACGGGCTTTTGGTTACAGACAGCCCCGCTTCCAAAGACAGTTTAAAAACCCTGCACAAAACCATCAAAAAAGTGGAAGAAGACATTGAGAACTTTAGTTTTAACACTTCGGTTTCTACGTTTATGATTGCGGTGAATGAATTGACGGCTCAAAAATGTACTTCGCGCGAAGTGCTGGAACCCTTGGCTGTTTTGATTTCGCCTTATGCACCTCATATCGCTGAAGAATTGTGGAGCAAACTGGGGCATACAGAAAGTATTTCAACCGCTCCTTTCCCTGAGTTTGATGAAAAGCACCTGGTGGAAAGCACCAAGGAATACCCTATTTCGTTTAACGGAAAAATGCGTTTTACACTGGAATTGCCTTTGGATTTACCCAAAGAAGAAATCGAAAAAGCCGTAATGGCCCACGAAAAAACGCAGCACTATCTTGAAGGTCGCACTCCTAAAAAGGTGATTGTTGTTCCCGGGAAGATTGTTAATATTGTGGGGTAAGACGAAATGACAGCCCAAAAAATCGGCAGGATTTTTGGTGTATGTGAAACAATAAAATTTAAACAAAGAACAAAACAATGATTGGATATTATATTTTAGCGGCACTCATTTTTGGAGTGAGCTTGTATGTAAGCAACCGCTTAAAGAGCAAGTTTAAAAAATACTCAAAAGTTCATTTGCAGAATGGCATGAGCGGTAAAGAAATAGCAGAAAAAATGCTGGCTGATCACGGCATTCGTGATGTACAGGTTATTTCCACCCCGGGAATGCTGACAGACCATTACAACCCGATGAAGAAAACCGTCAACCTGAGTGAAGGTGTTTATATGCAGCGCAATGCCGCTGCAGCAGCCGTTGCTGCTCACGAAGTGGGGCACGCCGTGCAACACGCACAGGCTTATTCTTGGTTGGATATGCGATCCAAACTAGTGCCGGTGGTAAGTGTGGCTTCGCAGTATTCACAATGGGTGATTTTGGGTGGTCTGGTCTTAGCTGCAGGAACAGCTTTTGGAAACACCCTTTTATTGATTGGAATCATAATGTATGGAATGGGAACACTGTTCAGTTTTATTACCCTTCCTGTGGAATATGACGCCAGTAACCGTGCATTGGCCTGGATGACCAATAAAAACATGCTTTCTCAGCAAGAACATGCAGGGGCCAAAGATTCGTTGAAATGGGCAGCACGCACTTATGTAGTAGCTGCTGTGGGTTCACTGGCTACCTTACTCTATTTTATTATGATCTATCTCGGAAGGGAATAATTTTATCAAATCACAAATCATAAGCACCAAAACCCATAAAGGTTTTGGTGCTTTTTTATAATTTAATCTAAATTGACTTATCCGTAAATGTTATCAGGGTTGTAGCCCAGGTAATCCAATTCATATTCTTTAAAGATAATACCATACGCCTCCAACTCTTTTAAAATGGGTTCATAAACCTCTTTTGTGATAGGTAGTTGAACGCCCGGCGTGGTAATCTCTCCATTGAGAATTTTGAGCGTGGCGATGGCAACGGGCAATCCCACCGTTTTTGCCATAGCTGTAAAAGTCTGGTCATCACCTTTTATCACCATATTGGAATCGATTTGATGCTTTTTACCATTGAGTTCATAACCAAATTTGTGGTACATCACAATCATATCTTTGTCTTCGGGTTCCAGCATCCATTTGTCCATCAGGATTTTTTGGAGACATTCAGCCGGAGTGGCATTTTTGAGACCTAATTTTTTGTTGGGGTTAAAAATATCCAGTTCCACCAATTTATCCCACATCAAGTCATCCTGATCAATTTTCAGACTGTGGCGTAGTTTTAATTCCACTGCGTCTGTGGGAGAATAAGGTAAAAAGAGGTTGACAAATTCACGGTAACTCATGTTTTCGGTTTTCTGAAGTCGGTAAGAATCATCAGTCATTCCCAGTTGCACAAACATATTCCAGGCCTTACTGAAGCCCACCCGACGAATGGTTCCCCTGTAAAGGGTGAGAATATCTTCCAATCCATAAATTTCACGATACTTAAGTGAATTCCTGTTGGCATAGCCTTCAAAACGGCCATAACCGTTGATATCTAAAAACTCGGTTCTTCTAAAGAGTCTGTGGTAAGGAATGTATTTGTATTTTCCTTCCTGAATAAATTCGGCTGCACCACCCTGTCCTGCTAAAACGACATTGCGCGGGTTCCATGTAAATTTATAGTTCCAAAGATTGGTATCGCTTTCAGGAGCTACCAGTCCGCCACAAAACGATTCAAAAAGGAGCATCTTTCCTCCTTTTTCGCGAATGCGGTCTATCACCTGCATCGCACTCATATGATCAATCCCCGGGTCGAGACCAATTTCGTTCATAAACACCAACTCTTTTGATTTCACTTTTGAATCTAAATTGAGCATTTCATCACTGATGTAGGATGCGGTAACTAAATTTTTGCCAAATTCTAAACAGTCCTTGGCAACCTCAATATGATAACGCGCGGGAAGCATTGAAATAACGATATCTGCATTATCGATCGCCTCTCTCCGTTGTTTGTCATGAAACACATCAAGCACCATCGCCTTAGCATTTGGGTGGTCATTCAAAAGTGTATTTGCCGATTTGATATTCACATCACCAACAGTCAAAAACAATTGTTCCTCTTCTGATTTATCAAGCAGGTATTTGATCAGGCTACTTGCCGAACGGCCGGCACCAATTATTAAGATATTCCTCATTCTAATTATGTAAATTTGTATTAAGTTTCATCAGGTTACGAATGTACTAAATTGTGAACGTTTCAAAAAAAGAAGTATGCATAAAAATACAGTTATTTTAGGGGTTATATTTGCAATTCTCGCCGTTGTTTTAGGTGCCTTTGGTGCCCATGGATTAAAATCAATTTTATCAACTGAAGCACTGGCTACTTTTGAGGTGGGTGTGAGATATCAAATGTATCATGCACTGGCGTTGATTGTAGTTGGCCTTTCGGGAAAATTAACCGGGAAAATTGTATACACCCTAACAACCTTTTTTACACTTGGAATTCTCTTGTTCAGTGGGTCGATTTACCTGCTTTCGCTTCAAGATATTTTTACTGTAAACTTTTCCGGAATTGGCTTTATCACTCCTTTGGGCGGCACTTGTTTTATCCTTGGATGGTGTTATTTTTTGTGGAAAATTATTACGTTAAAGTCGATATAAATCTTCATTATTTAAGGGTTTTCTAGGTAAATATTTTATACTTTTGTAACCCACAACAAACATTTAAACAAAAGTTATGGTCAATAGTAACCAAGCAACTAAAACGATTTCGTTAGAACAATACGGAATCAAAAACGCAAAAGTTAACTACCAACTCTCTCCGGACGAACTCCACAAAATCACAATCGAAAAAGGCCAAGGCGTTGAAGCAAATTCAGGTGCACTGGCTGTCAATACTGGTGAGTTTACTGGACGTTCACCAAAAGACAGATTTATTGTAAAAGATGCTGTTACCGAAGATAAAGTGTGGTGGGGAAACATCAACATCCCTTTTGATACTCAAAAATTTGACAAACTTTACAATAAAGTTGTTGATTACCTTTCTGAAAAAGAACTTTTTGTGAGAGACAGCTATGCCTGTGCAGATCCCAATTATAAATTGAATATCAGGGTAATCAATGAATACCCCTGGTCAAACCTGTTTGCTCACAATATGTTTTTAAGGCCAGAAGAAAGTGAATTAACAACATTTGATCCAGAATGGACTGTGGTGAATGCGCCCGGATTTAATGCAGACCCTGAAGAAGACGGTACCAGACAACACAATTTTGCAATCTTAAACTTTACTAAAAAGATCGCCTTGATTGGCGGTACCGGTTATACAGGAGAAATCAAAAAAGGAATTTTCTCTGCACTGAATTTTATATTGCCCGTGTATAAAAACACGCTACCAATGCATTGTTCTGCCAATGTGGGTGAAAATGGGGAAACAGCAGTTTTCTTCGGACTTTCAGGTACCGGAAAAACAACTTTATCTGCTGACCCAAACCGAAAATTGATTGGTGACGACGAACACGGCTGGACGGCAGAAAACACAATCTTCAACTTTGAAGGCGGTTGTTATGCCAAAGTGATTAACTTAACTGAAGAGCAAGAGCCTGACATTTTCAGAGCCATTAAAAAAGGTGCCATTCTTGAAAACGTGATTATGGATAAAAATGGTGAAGTTGATTTTGAAAACATCACCATAACTCAAAACACACGTGTGAGTTATCCAATCTATCACATAGACAACATTCAAATTCCCTCGATTGGCCATAATCCAAAAAATATATTCTTTTTAACTGCCGATGCCTTTGGTGTATTGCCTCCCATCTCAAAGTTAACTCCGGGTCAGGCTGCTTATCACTTCATAAGTGGTTACACAGCAAAAGTAGCAGGTACTGAAGCAGGTGTGGATGAACCTACACCCAATTTCTCTGCGTGTTTTGGAGCGCCATTTATGCCGTTACATCCAACAGAATATGCCGAGATGTTAAGTAAAAAAATGAAGGAGACAGGAGTGAATGTATGGCTTGTAAATACCGGGTGGACCGGAGGTCCCTATGGTGTTGGAAGTCGTATGAAACTTAAATTTACACGTGCCATGATTACTGCAGCGCTTGAGGGTGAGCTTGAACATGTTGAATTTGAAAATCACCCATTATTTGGACTATCAATGCCCACTTCTTGTCCCAATGTACCCGATGAAATTTTAAACCCAAGAAACACCTGGAAAAATCTTAAATCTTATGATGTACAGGCGAAAGAACTGGCAGCTTCCTTTAGGGAGAACTTTGCCAAATTTGAATCTTATGCCAATGCGGAGATTATGGGTGGAGCGCCGATGGGATAATTAAAATTAAAACAAATAAAAAAGCGGCACTTTTTCAAGTGCCGCTTTTTTTATAACTATATACCTTTTACTTTTTCTTGTTAGCTTCAACAATATATTTCTCCAATGCCATGGTCATTGAGGGTGTCTCAGGAGTGGGCGCATGAATATCAACGCGCAAACCGCTTTCTTTGGCCGCCTGAACAGTGGTGTTACCAAACACGGCAATACGGGTATCGTTTTGTTTAAAATCAGGGAAATTTTCCAATAGTGATTTGATTCCGCTGGGGCTAAAAAATACCAGGATGTCATAATACACATCTTTCAAATCTGAAAGGTCACTTACCACTGTTTTATAGAATGTGGCTTGTTTCCATTTTACTTTCAACGAGTTTAAGATTTCGGGTACTTCCGGTTTTAAAACGTCTGAACAAGGCAATAAAAAATTCTCATTTTTATATTTTTTGATCATCGGTGAAAGTTCTGAAAAAGTGCGCTTGCCAACATAAATCTTTCGTTTTCGATAGACCACATACTTTTGCAGATAAAAAGCAACGGCTTCAGACAGACAAAAATACTTTAAAGTATCGGGCACTTTAAATCGCATTTCTTCAGCAATTCTGAAAAAATGATCTACAGAGTTTCTACTTGTAAGAATGATTGCGGTATAGTTGTTTAAATCAACTTTTTGCGCTCTAACATCTTTACTGGAAACACCTTCAACATGAATAAATGGTCTGAAGTCAATTTTTACTTTTTGCTTTTCAACAAGCTCAAAGTAAGGTGAGTTTTCGATTTTAGGTTCTGGTTGGGAAACCAAAATTGTTTTCACTTTCATAAACCTGGTTGTTTTTTTAGTTAAAAAACCTCACTGCGTCATTACTATTTTATAGATCACAAAATAGGGTGAAATTTCAAGTGCGCAAAGATATAAAATAAAATAAAACAAATGGTTGCTTATTAGCTTTTCATAAGTTTTATAACTGTAAAGGAGTGAAATGAGGTTTAAAAGTAACACTATTACTAAAACAGCAATAAAAGCATTGGTGCCCGCATTGACTGCATACATAAATAGCATATTTATCAACAGTAATAAAATGGCTATCAGGTTTCTATAGGTCAATTTGTGATATAAATATTGATTGATATGGGTGTCTATCGAAAAAAGATTTGCGATTAGCTTTTCTATGTAAAACTTTAATCCTATAAAAATTGTATAAAACCCTGAAATCTGAATAAATACCAATGTATCTTGAAGTGTGACCGATTCAAAAAAATGAGCAAAAAATAAAAATAAAAATAAGGATACAGAAAGTATTTGAACCAGTAACAACAACACATTGAATGGTTTAAATATTTCTGAGTTTTTTCCTTGTACCAAAAAATATTTATTAGAAACTATCAGAAAAATAAATTCATTAAATCGCGGACTGTTTAAAAGTTTGGCTGCTGCCATCAATACAAAACACGCAAATACCAGCAAGGTCATCCAGTCAGGTATTGATATATTTTGCAATAGTATAATCACATTAAACATTTAAAAACGCAAATTTACTGTAAATTAAGAGCAAAATTATGGTGGTTATAACATTTTTTAAACTCCACTTCAAATTAAAATTAAGTACATTTGCGCAAAATTTTAGGGAATGTCCAAAGCATTAGTTGTCATACCTACTTATAATGAAATTGAGAACATTGAGCGTTTGCTGCGAAATGTTTTTTCACTTCAGCGAAAGTTTGAAGTACTTGTTGTAGATGACAACTCACCAGACCTGACCCATCTCAAGGTAAAAGAACTCCAAGAAGAATTTACTGAAGATTTGCATCTCTTGATAAGAAAAGGAAAAAGTGGTTTAGGCACAGCTTATATTGAAGGATTTAAATGGGCTTTAGCAAGAAAATATGAATATATTTTTGAAATGGATGCCGATTTTTCTCATAACCCCAACGATTTAATCCGGTTATACAATGCTTGCGATAAGCAAGCGTTTGACGTTGCTATTGGGTCGCGTTATGTAAAAGGAGTAAATGTTGTAAACTGGCCTATGAGTAGGGTTATGCTTTCGTGGCTGGCTTCAAAATATGTGCGTTTTATCACTCAGATGCCCATTTTTGACACTACCGCGGGTTTTGTTTGTTATCGCAGGAAAGTTTTGGAAACCATCAATCTTGACAAAATACAATTTGTGGGTTATGCGTTTCAAATAGAGATGAAGTTTAAAGCTTATTTAAGTCAATTTAAAATTATTGAAGTGCCAGTGATTTTTACAGACCGCACTAAAGGAGAGTCAAAGATGAGTGGGGGCATCATCAAAGAAGCAGTTTTTGGGGTCTTGTCAATGAAATTTAAAAGTTTATTTAACCGCTATGAAATTTAATTTATGCACACTGTTTTAATAAAAAACGCAAAAGTTGTAAACGAGGGCAGCATTCAAAATTGTGATGTGCTCATTCAAAATGAAGAGATTGTAGAAATTGCAGACAGCATCAGTGCAAAGTCATCAGATACTCAAATTATAGATGCTGAGGGCAATTATTTATTCCCGGGAATAATTGATGATCAAGTGCATTTCAGAGAACCCGGACTCACCCACAAAGCAACCATCGAAACAGAATCAAAAGCTGCCATTGCCGGGGGTATCACAAGTTTTATTGAAATGCCCAACACAATACCACAGGCCACAACCATAGAGTTGCTCGACGATAAATTTGAAATCGCCAAAAAAACTTCCTGGGCAAACTATTCATTTATGTTTGGGGGAACCAATGACAATTTAGACGAAATTTTAAAAGTAGATCCAAAAAAAGTAGCTGCTTTAAAAATCTTTTTGGGTTCATCCACCGGTAATATGCTGGTTGATGACCCCAAAGTGCTGGAAAACATTTTTTCCAAAACAAACTTGTTGATTGCGGTTCATTGTGAGGATGAAGCCACTATTAAATCAAATTTAGCTACTCATATTAAAACCTTTGGAGAAGATATTCCAATGGAGTATCATCCAAAAATAAGAAGTGAGGAAGCTTGCTATTTATCTTCCTCAAGCGCTATTGCATTGGCTAAAAAAACAGGCGCTAGACTGCATGTTTTCCATCTTTCAACAGCAAAGGAAACAGCTTTGTTTGACAATAAGTTACCCTTGGGAAAAAAGAAAATCACTGCAGAAGTATGCATTCATCATCTTTGGTTTAGCGATGAAGACTATAAGGAAAAGGGAACGTTTATAAAGTGGAATCCGGCTGTAAAAACTACTTCAGACCGTGAAGGTTTGTGGAAAGCCTTGCTGGATGACCGTATAGATGTTATCGCAACCGACCATGCACCCCATACCCTTGAAGAGAAGAAAAATGTGTATACAAAAGCTCCTTCCGGTGGGCCCTTGGTTCAGCATGCTTTGATCGCTATGCTAGAGAATTATCACCATGGAAAAATAAGCCTTGAAAAAATTGTCGAAAAAATGTGCCACAATCCGGCGATATTATTTCAAATTAAAAACAGGGGTTTTATCAAAAAAGGTTTTAAAGCTGATTTGGTTTTGGTAGATTTACATGCTCCCTGGACGGTGAATAAAAGTAATATTTTGTATAAATGTGGTTGGTCGCCTTTTGAAGGGTTTACTTTTAAATCAAGAGTAACACACACCTTAGTGAATGGTAAAGTGGTGTATAACAATACAAAATTTGCAAAAACAAGCAATGCGCAACAACTTGAATTTAACAGATAGTCTTCAATCACTTTATAAGACATTCGATCTCTTCTTTTGGGGAATGGGCTTTTTATTTTTGGTGAGTTGTCAAACTATTGAAAAAAAAGAGAAACCCCAAAACCTGATTCCTAAAGATAAAATGGTCGAAGTGCTTATTGATGTGCATTTGTTTAATGCTGCAAAAAGTGTGAACCGCCTCCCGCTTCAGCAAACCGGTATGACACCTCATCAGTTTATATATGAAAAACATGATATAGACAGTCTCACTTATGAGCAAAGCAATGCTTACTATGGTGCTGACCTCGATACATATGAAGCAATTCACGCAAAAGTCAAAGCACAACTTGAACAAAGAAAAACCGTGGTAGACACTACTATTGCACAAAAAAAAAGAGCCCAAGACTCTTTAAAGTTTATTCAGGACTCTATTAAACTTCAGAGATTAAACATTAAATCTGATGACCCTCCGGTAATCCAATCCATTCAAGAAATAAACCGCGATTCAATTTAAGTTGTTTTATCCTTTAAAAAATTTTCAGCACTTGTTTTAATTGTTTCTTCCAAAGGAATGAAGTTATAATTTAATTTGTTTACGATTTTAGCATTACTATAGAGCCGTTTTTTTGACAAGGATTCTGCCGTTGTTTTAAAAAGCATTTGTTTGGTGCCTGTGAGTAGGCTTTTAATATAATCCAACCTGCTAATCAAAGAAAGCATCCACGGCTGAAGCAGTTTGCCCGGCGGTTTTTTATTTAAAGCCAGTGCCACTTTTGTTAAGAGCTTTTGATAAGATGTGTTTTCTGAGATAAGTATAAAACGTTCATTTTTACAATCACTTTTCATCAGCTTCAAAGCAATTCTTACAACATCAATGACGTCCACAAAACCCATTTCCCCTTTTGTGTGGTATGAAAGTCCGTTATAAACCTTTTTGAACAATACACCGGTTCCTTTATTCCAGAACCCACTTCCTAAAATTACCCCGGGATTAAGAATAACTGCATCAAGACCTTCCTGAGTTCCTCTCCATACCTCCATTTCAGCACCATATTTTGAAATGGCATACACATTATTGTCCTCATCCGGATTCCAGTTTTGATCTTCAGTTACTGCTCCATTTGTAACTTTTCCCAATGTAGCAATACTGCTGAAATGACACAGTTTTCTTACATTAAAAGACAAACAAAGATTTACGATATTGGCTGTACCTTCTATGTTTGAATTTTTGAGTTTTTGAAAGTTCTTTGGGTCAAAACTCACATAGGCAGCAGCGTGGTAAACAACTTCAACATCTTTAAATGCAACAGTCAATGCAGGAATATCATTCAGGTTTGCTTCTACCCATTCAATATGATTAAAAATAGTATGGGGTTGGTTTGTAAAATATCCGAACAGCTGTTTTACAGCTTCCAGGTCACTGTTTTTTCTGTGAATAGCTCTCACTTTGTGACCCTCTTGAATTAAAAAGTAGAGCAAATGTGCTCCAACAAGACCTGTTCCGCCGGTTACTAATATCATTTTACTAAAATACTCTTTTTTGAAATTCTGCTTCATCTTTTAAGCGATAAATCTATCTTTGCAAAAACATTTTTCAGATGCCGAATAATTTTGTAACAGAATTGCAGTGGCGTGAAATGATTCACGACCTAATGCCAGGAACAGAAGAATATTTAATGCAAGAAATGCGCACCGCTTATGTTGGGTTTGATCCAACAGCAGATTCTTTACATGTAGGGCATTTGGTGCCAATTATGCTTTTGGCTCATTACCAAAGAGCAGGACACAAACCCATAGCACTTGTGGGGGGAGCTACTGGTATGATCGGTGATCCATCAGGCAAATCAACTGAGCGCAATTTACTTGACGAAGAAACCCTCAAACACAATCAAAATGCAATAAAAAAGCAACTCTCTCAATTTTTGGATTTTAATTCCAAGGAAGCCAATGCAGCCGTATTAGCAAACAACTATGACTGGATGAAAGAATTCACCTTTTTGGATTTCATTAGAGATATAGGCAAGCATATTACCGTAAATTACATGATGTCTAAGGACTCTGTAAAAAAACGGCTTACCGGTGAAGACAGTGAAGGCATGTCATTTACAGAGTTTACTTATCAACTGGTTCAGGGTTATGATTTTCTGGAGTTATATAGAACCCACAACTGTACCTTTCAAATGGGTGGAAGTGACCAATGGGGAAATATCACTACCGGAACAGAGCTCATAAGACGCATTGCCGGTGGAAAAGGCTATGCGCTTACCTGCCCTTTGATAACCAAGGCTGATGGGACTAAATTTGGAAAAAGTGAAGGGGGCAACGTTTGGCTGGACCCTAACCGCACGTCACCATATAAATTTTACCAGTACTGGCTGAATACAAGTGATGAAGATGCCGAAAAGTACATTAAGATATTTACTTTTTTATCAAAACAAGAAATTGAAACCTTAACCGAAGAACACAAAACAGCGCCTCATTTAAGACAACTTCAAAAACGCTTATCTGAAGAGATGACTGTTATGGTGCATTCACAAGAAGAACTTGAAAATGCCATTACGGCATCAGGTATTTTATTTGGCAATTCAACTTCTGGAGATTTAAAAAAATTAAACGAAGCTACATTTTTGGATGTTTTTGATGGTGTGCCTCAAGCTGAGGTTTCTCTTACAGTGATCCGTGAAGGTATAGATATTATTGCGGCATTGTCTGCAGAAAGTGGTTTTTTAAAATCAAACAGTGAAGCCAGAAGAGCATTGAAAGAAAACTCAATTTCTGTTAATAAAGAAAAAGTAACCGAAGATTATACACTTTCAGAAAAGGACCTTATCAATTCAAAATTTGTTTTGCTGCAAAGAGGAAAGAAAAATTATTTTATCTTAAGGGTTGTTTAAAGAAAGAAGCCCTTGGAAGAGTTTTCCAAGGGCTTCAATCAACTAACTAACCAAAATGTGAAAGCCTGAAAAAGGGAATTAATAACATTCATAGAACTTTCACACTATCAGTCGCCAACTTGTATTTTTTATTACATTTTTTAAGAATAAAATAACATATCCTGTCATAATACTAATAAATTACACCCTCTAATATCGCTGGAATCAAACCTGCCAAGGACTTCAAAGCTACCATCATTGTAAATTTTTCCCAGATCCTGAGTTGCTATAAAAGAACAGGAGTTATAATTAGCAAGATCAATAACATTTATGCCACCATTTTGATTTTGAATTAATGTGAGTGCATCTTCTGTATCCCGAGTGAATACCTTCATCCAGGGTGGTGTGAAAAATCTCCCGTTCCCTCTGGAATAAGCCTGTGAAAGCAATTCAGTCATTCCATATTCACTGTGAATTTGAGAAACACCAAATCCTTTTTGTAACAAAGAATGCAATTCACTTCTCACTAACTCCTTCCTTCTGCCTTTCATTCCGCCGGTTTCCATAATTACTGTATGCTGTAAATCAAAGGAATGTTTTTCTATAAGATCAAGCAATGCAAACGAAACTCCTATCAAAAGTATCTTTTGACCGGAACTGTCAAGTGTGTGTAATTTTTCAGCAAGTAATTCATATTGATTCAGGTAAAACCCACTTTCTGGGTGACGGCTTTGTAGAATGAAATCATTCACCATGTAAATTAATGAAGACCCTTGTCTTTCAAGGTAAGAAGGCAATAGACCAAGTACACAATAGTCTTCGATCGCCCCATAAAAATGGTGAAATGCCTTTCGGAAACTGGATTCATAAACACTTAAATCTGTAACATAGTGTTTACTTGTTTTTAAGCCCGTAGTACCGCTGCTGCTGAAAACTGCTTCGTGTTTACCGGCAGTTGAAAGAATTGTCTTTGACTTAAAAAATTCGATGGGAAGAAACGGGATATCCTCAATTTTTTTAATATCAGCCGGATGTTTGTACAACAAGTCACAAAATGACCGATACACAGTGTTGTTATCAAACTGATATTGAAAAACCTCCAAGGCTTTCTGTTCAAAATCCTTTGCGGAACTGATTGTGAAAATTGAATCCAAATTCATTTATAAGACAGACTTACATAAATAAAAAAAGCTTCCGCAATTTACGGAAGCTTTTCAAATTGTTTAAGTTATAAACCTTAGTTTACAATTAATTTTTTTGTAGAAGTTGAATTATTCTGTGTAACCTGAACTAAATAAATTCCAGATTTCAAATTAGAAACATTCAATCTATTGTCTGAAATGGTTCTAGAAAGTACTTGCTTTCCTAATACATCAAAAACGTTCACCTGAATTGGTTGGTTTGTATTTGTCTGGATTGAAACCACGCCATTTCTAGTTGGGTTAGGATATAAGTTGAAAGATGTTTCTAAGTTATCACCTAAAGAAAGTGTTCTGGTGTAAGTTCCAATTGGCCAAGGATTCGCAGCAGTACTGTTTGATGTTTCACCGTCATTGGCATCAACACCACTGAAAAACCAGCTGTCAAGTTCAAAAGTTGATCCATCAGGACCCGTGTCGTCAATTCTGTAAGCCCAACCATCAAGATGGTCCCAAGGTTCACCTGATCCATCTACATCAATATCACCAAGTATATCAATTACATCCCCGGTAATGTTTCCTCCACCATCATCTACAACATTGCCAAATAGTTCAATAGCATCATCACCATTTATATTAGCAACCTCACCAACAAACGTTGGCGCTACATCAAAATAATTTTCAAATTCTACAGCTTCAGAAGCTACCCAAATATAATCGCCTGCAGTTGCAGAGCCTTCAAAAACTAATTCAACTCCATCTGTACCGCCACCGTTATTGGCAGAACCAACACCATAGGCACTTAAATCAGGAATATCATTAATCACATAAATTTCAATTGCTTTTGGAAGACCACCCGGAAGTGGACCGTCAAACACACCTGTCAAGACCATATCCTGAGCAGACATATTTACTGCAAATAATATTGCAAATAATAAAGTAATTTTTTTCATTGTTTAAGATGTTTAATTAAGTATGCAAATATATAAAGATTGATTGTTAAATCTATGAAAATAGTAGTGTTTTTAATGTAGGTTAACGAAAAAATAACATGTTAAAATACGCTTTTTGTAAATCTACTTATAATAGCCTCACCCAATTATAGCAAAAATACTGCCATAAACCCCATGTTACTTTAATGTTATTATTGCAATTTCTCATTACAAGAAAAAACAATTTAGTTGTATCTTTACTTTATAAAAATATTTTCTTAATTATTTTGAAACATGAAGAAAAAAGACATCAAAATTTTATTGGTTGATGATGAACCGGACATTTTGGAGATTGTTGAATACAACCTCTCCTCAGAAGGATATCAGGTATTCACAGCTGAAAATGGTGTTGAAGCCATTAAAAAAGCTAAAAAATACCAACCACATTTAATCATACTTGATGTAATGATGCCCGAAATGGATGGCATTGAAGCTTGTGAAAATCTAAGAAGTATCCCCGATTTATCTGAAACCATAATCACTTTTCTAACAGCCAGAGGAGAAGATTATTCTCAGGTAGCCGGATTTGAAGCAGGCGCAGACGATTACATCACTAAACCCATCAAACCAAAAGTTTTAGTCAGCAAAGTGAAAGCTTTATTGCGAAGATTTAAAGAAACAGGTGCTGAAGAGTCAACCGTAAATTTAGGTAACTTAACCATCAACCGTGAAGAGTATAAAGTAATCAAAAACAAAAAAGAAATAACGCTTCCGCGAAAAGAATTTGAACTCCTTGCACTACTAGCTTCCAAACCCGGAAAAGTTTTTAAACGTGAAGACATCCTTGATAAAGTGTGGGGCAACGAAGTGGTGGTTGGTGGCCGCACCATTGATGTGCACATCAGAAAACTGAGAGAAAAAATTGGCGATGACAGCTTTAAAACTGTAAAAGGTGTAGGCTATAAATTTGTTGTTTAATGACAAAAAAAATCAAAACAACATATCGTTTTGCCACAATTACCTCACTTTATATAACACTCATTTCCTCATTAAGTTATAGTGTGATAAGCATTTTAAACGAAGCGTTTATATTAACACACTTTCTGATATTTAGCGCAATTATTTACATTTTTTCATTCATCATTATTCAGCTCAGAGTCAAGCGATTCATATTCAAACAAGTAAAAAAAATCTACAATAATGTGAGTTTGCTGGATGCTTCAACACTTAAGCCCAGGCAAATTACAACCGATATGGATTCTTTGACAAGAGAAGTTGAGAAATTTGCCGAAAACAAAAAACTCGAAATCGAAACCCTTAAAGTGCGTGAAGAATACCGTAAAGAATTTATGGGCAATGTGGCACACGAGCTCAAAACGCCCCTCTTTACTGTTCAGGGATATATTCTGACACTACTTGATGGTGCCATGAAAGACAAATCGGTTAGGAAAAAATATTTACAAAGAGCCAGCAAAGGAGTAGACCGCCTCATTTACATTGTAAAAGATTTGGATATGATTACCAAGCTCGAGATGGGAGATTTGGTGCTTAACAAAGAAAAATTCAATATCATTGAGCTGGTTCAAAATGTATTTGACCTGCTGGAAATGAAAGCTGCCAAAAAAAATATCACACTCACTTTTGACCGAAAGTATGACAACTCCATTTTTGTCAATGCAGACAGAGAACGCATTCAACAAGTGGTAACCAATTTAATTGTCAACTCCGTTAAGTATGGTAAAGAAGGAGGCACTACTGAAATCAGCATCGAAGATTTAATCAAAAATAAGGTAATTGTTAGAATAACCGATAATGGTGAAGGAATTGCCAAAGAATATCTCACGCGTATTTTTGAACGCTTTTTCAGGGTTGACAAAAGTGGTTCACGTAAAGAGGGTGGCTCAGGATTGGGGCTTTCAATTGTTAAGCACATCATCGAAGCTCATAATGAAAAAATCTATGTAGAAAGTGAACTTGGAGTGGGCTCAGAGTTTTCTTTTACGCTCGAAAAGTCTAAATAACGAATTAAAGTCAACTTCCTGCTCCAAATTTTTTAAGCCACTGTAGTTTGCTATTTTATTTAATTTTTTGACGGTAAAGTCCTCTTGATTACAAAAAGGCACCACACCACTTTCATCCAGTCTTTTTGCCAAATATTCCTGTTCATATTGTCCCGGGGTGGGAATAAAAAAAGCTTTCTTTTCCATTACTGCCAAATCCATTATAGTGGTATAACCCGATCTTGAAATTATGAGTTCGCTTTCATTGATTGCCTTTTCAAGCGCTTTAGTACTCATAAAATTATATATCCTAAAGTTGCCCTTGTTATAACATTGTTGCTTTTCTTCTACTTTACCTAAAACAAAAAGCACTTTTTTGTCGGTTCCGTGCAATTCCTTCATCAACTTTTCTTCTAAATATGTGCGTTGCGGTTCGGGTCCGGAAAGTAGTGCAAGAATATCATACCGCTTCCTCAGGTGTAATTTGTTCATTCGGCTCAAAGGGCCCATATAACTTACCCCTAAAGGCAACTGTTCGGGGTGTCCCAATTTACCTGACAAATTTGCGGACCCCGCTAAATCGGGCACCCAGCACACATCAAACTTTCTAATAAAATCAAGATGGAGTTGTGTGCTCAACCAAGTAGTTGCACCAGTTAATACACTGAGCTGATGAGTTATAAAAGCTGACGGAATATTTTTATTTCTCACTCCTAATCTGTTGTCTGAGATAATTCCCTGAATTTGTTGATTGGCAACTAACTTTTTAACCAGCTTTTTTTCTGCTTTAATAGCTTTGAGCATTTTGGGGCTATCCAGCAATAACTTCCACTTAAATCCTGAAGCACTTTTAGAATAGGTGATATTGTAGGAGGGCAGTTCAATCGTTTCCAGTTCAGGAAATTCTTTTCGCAGCAATGCCAATGCAGCACCATCAGAAGCCAAAAGTGGTTTGTAATTGGTATCCAGTAAAGCATTAATGATAGGTATACAACGCGTAGCATGACCCAAACCCCAATTTAACGGAGCAACTAAAATTGTTTTCTTACCCTGCATAAAAACAAAGGTAATGATTATTGCAACTGCTTAGTATTTCCTTAATTTTGCCAAAACTTTATATAATTGTTGTGGGAAGTAAAAACAAACTCAAACGTTTTAAAGAAAACGAAACTTTTTCGAATGTCATTCAACCCACACGGGAAGAATTGACCAATGGCTCTTTTAGTTACAAAGGAAAATGGAACGAAACCTTTTTTAAAAACATCAACCCAATTGTTTTGGAACTGGGCTGTGGCAAAGGCGAATATTCAGTAGCGCTGGCACAACAAAACCCCGATAAAAATTTTATTGGCATAGACATCAAAGGGGCACGCTTTTGGCGCGGAGCCAAAACAGCATTGGAAGAAAACCTCAACAATGTTGCATTTGTGCGCACACAAATTGAACTCATCGATTTGGTTTTTGCTAAAGAAGAAGTTTCTGAAATATGGATTACGTTCCCCGATCCGCAAATCAAGTACAAACGCACCAAGCACCGAATGACCAATGAAGATTTTTTATCACGCTATAAAAAAGTGCTCAAACCGGATGGTATCATTCACTTAAAAACAGACAGCGAGTTTATGCACGGCTATACACTGGGCTTGCTTCACGGCTTAAACCATGAAGTGCTCTATGCCCATCACGATGTATACGGAAACGAATATAGCCCTCAAGAGGTGACCAATATTCAAACGTTTTATGAAAACCAGTATTTAGAGACCGGAAAAAAAATAACCTATATCAAATTTAAACTCACCTAAATAATTTTAATTATATTCACTCGGTAAACGAGTTTCATGGAAGTCCTTCTGTACTTTTTTTTCGGTTATGTCTTTGCGCTCATCGGTGTCATTCCCCCCGGTTTGTTGAATATGACAGCAGCAAAAATAAGCATCAAAGAAAACCGAAGAAATGCCTTGCTTTTTTCTTTGGGTGTCATCACAATCGTAGGGCTTCAAACCAACATTGCATTGCTTTTTGCCAGATATTTAGACAAACACCCTGAAGTGATTGAAATGCTTCAGCAAGTAGGCCTCGGAATCTTTATTTGTATTACCATCTACTTTTTATTCATCGCCAAGGAAAAGAAACCCGCAACACAGCCCATTGCATACAAATCAAAAAGACACCGCTTTTTTCAAGGCTTACTGCTGGCAAGTTTAAACTTATTTCCCTTGCCTTATTGGGTGTATCTAAGCATTACCTTTTCTTCTTTTGGCTGGTTTGAATTTTCCAAACCCTTCATTGCGTTTTGTGTGACTGGTTCTATAGTTGGCACCCTAACTATGTTAATTGCCTACGCACATTACTTCAATTATGCCAAGAAAAAACAACAGGAAATCAAACTTAACATCAATTATATGATTGGTGGCATTACAGCATTGATCTCGGTAATTACTCTTATTAAAATTCTAAATGATATGTAATGTCCGGCAATGACAGCAATTTTTTTTCAAAGGTTTATGAAGTGGTCAAGCAAATCCCTTATGGACGGGTAACTTCTTATGGTGCCATTGCAAAGCACATTGGTGCAGCTGGCAGTGCTCGAATGGTGGGCTGGGCGATGAATGCTTCTCACAACTTACCCGATATACCCGCCCATCGCGTGGTGAACAGGAAGGGCCTCCTTACCGGTAAACACCACTTTGACGGCACCAATTTGATGCAACAATTATTGGAAAGCGAAGGCATTATTGTGATTGAAAACCAAATTCAGGATTTTGAAAAGGTTTTTTGGGATCCTGAGAAAGAACTGAATTAATTAACCCTTTCAGGGTTTACCAAAAAATCACTGCTTTACAAACTTTTTACTCACCCGTTCACGGAGTTCACTTTCAAACACCACAAAATACAAACCTTGTTTTATTGCTTTTACATCTATAGTTGAATTGTTCGTTTCAAGAAAATGGTTTTGTAACAGTTTGCCGTTGATGTCATATATAGACGCTGAGACTATTTGGTTTGAAGTGTTGTCTATGTTCAAAATTTCTTTGACAGGGTTGGGGTATAAGGCAAAACTGTTTTGATGAAAGGATGAGTTAATAAGAAGAGTTATGCCTCTATATGTTATCCAATCATCTTCAGCATTAAATATGGTTAATAGCCTATGACTCCCAAAGTCTTCTATGGTATAATTAAAAGGGTTTTTTGGCGTCCCATCTGTCTCTAAAGGCAAATTGAAATAAAAACTATTATGTAGATCAATAAATGCTAAATCCCCTGGGTCTGTACAATTACCCGGCGTGTAAGATTCAATATTTAATAGTGAAAATTGGGCTTCATTTAAATCAATAAATGGAACCGAAAAAAACTCAAAACAATTTCCATAAGTGAACTCAAATACATCTTCACCTGAAATCGAAGATTCAAACTGTGAGACATGATGCTCTTCTTCAGGAATGGTTAAACCATTAATTTCCCCTTCAAGTAAATGCCAGGAATCTTGTAAAATTAAAGATTGTGAATAAACTGCTCCTGATCCTTGATGCAGTAAAAAGCCCTGGAAACAGAGTGTAATAATTAATCCCTGGAAAATGTTAATTAATTTAAATTGAAAGCTTCTCATGAGTTCAAGGTTTTTAATTTTGATTAAATTTTTGGCTCCTTGATTAACAACTTCACAATCTAAATTTAGTGAAAATATTTCTATAAGCTTTTTGGTTTGTATTAAAACCAGTGTTAATACCATTTAAAAACCGCCATAACCCTAAACAATACCCCCATAAATCAAATAAATCAAACCCTTTCACAAAATCAAGTTTTCCTTGTATATTTGCACTTTAGAATTATTCTATATAAGCTACTGAAAAAGAAGTATGAAGTTAGACAAACAACAAATTTTAAGTGCCCTGGAAACCATTACCGTTTCCGGTGAAGGAAAAAATATGGTGGAAAGCGGTGCCGTTCAAAACGTCATCACCTTTGCCGATGAAGTGATCGTTGACCTATCACTTAGCACTCCGGCAATGCATATAAAAAAGCGTGCTGAAAGCGACGTTGTCAAAACCATTCAGGAAAAAGTGCATCCCGACGCAAAGGTCAAAGTCAATATCAAAGTCAACGCGCCTGAAAAACCCCAAATAAAAGGAAAAAACATCCCCGGAATACATAATATTGTGGCCGTAGCTTCCGGTAAAGGCGGTGTTGGAAAATCAACCATTACGGCAAATATAGCGGTAACTTTAGCCAAAATGGGCTTTAAAGTGGGCGTGCTCGATGCCGATATTTATGGTCCTTCCATTCCCATTATGTTTGATGTTGCCCAGGAAAGACCCTTATCAGTCAATGTGAATGGGAAATCTAAAATGAAACCTGTTGAAAACTATGGCGTAAAAGTGTTGTCCATCGGTTTTTTCACCCAGCCTAATCAAGCAGTGATCTGGAGAGGACCTATGGCCTCAAAGGCACTCAATCAGCTTATTTTTGATGCAGACTGGGGCGAGCTTGATTTTATGTTGGTGGACTTACCTCCTGGCACCGGTGATATTCATCTTTCAATAATGCAGTCGTTGCCCCTCACAGGTGCAGTGGTAGTGAGCACGCCTCAAAATGTAGCCCTCGCCGATGCCCGCAAAGGAGTCGCGATGTTTCAGCAGGAAAGCATCAATGTACCCGTTTTGGGAATTGTAGAAAACATGGCCTATTTCACCCCTGAAGAACTTCCGGATAACAAATATTATATCTTTGGAAAAGAAGGTGCTAAAAATCTGGCCGAAGATTTGGAGGTTCCCTTTTTAGGAGAAATGCCACTGGTTCAAAGCATCAGGGAATCCGGTGATGTGGGACGACCCGCTGCGATGCAAAACGGCACGCTTTTAGAAAAAGCTTTTGAAACGCTTACGCGAAATATTGTACAGGAAACTGTAAACAGAAACGAAAACCTTCCGCCTACACAAGCCATTCAAATAACCACTATGGCCGGTTGCAGTGCTGTAAAAAAATAAGCTATGACAAATCAGGAATTAAAAAGCAACATCGAAAAAGCCTTGGAGGAAATCCGCCCTTTTTTACAAAGTGACGGAGGTGACATCAGTTTAATATCAATTGATGACGGCAAAAGTGTAACCGTTCAACTTCAAGGAGCTTGTGTGGGATGTTCTGTCAATCAAATGACTTTGAAAAGTGGTGTAGAAATGACCATTAAAAAATATGCTCCACAAATAGAACGCGTTATCAATCTGGAAGGTTAATGGAGACATAAATCATTTCCTCAATTTTTAGTTCACTTAATTTTGCAATTTACCACAGAAAACAATTCAATGATTAAAACAGATATACTTATAATTGGAGCTGGCCCCACAGGACTTTTTGCAGTTTTTGAAGCCGGTCTTTTAAAGTTAAAATGTCACTTGATAGATGCACTACCTCAACCCGGAGGACAACTTGCAGAATTGTATCCCAAAAAACCCATTTATGATATTCCCGGTTTTCCTGAAGTTTTGGCGGGTGAATTGGTGGACAACCTGATGAAACAAATTGAGCCCTTCCAACCCGGTTTTACTCTGGGAGAACGTGCTGAAACCATTGAAAAACAAGAAGACGGTTCTTTTATTGTCACTTCAACCAGCGGATTGAAGCACCAGGCTTCTGTAGTCGCCATTGCAGGCGGACTTGGAAGTTTTGAACCCAGAAAACCACTCATTCCCAACATTCAACAATTTGAAGAAAAGGGTGTGGCTTATTTTATTAGAAACCCCGAGGTTTTTCGCAATAAAAAAGTAATCATTGCCGGTGGTGGTGACTCAGCTTTAGACTGGAGTATTTTCCTTTCTGAAGTGGCTTCAGAAGTGACCCTGGTTCACAGAAGAAATGAATTTAGAGGCGCTTTGGACTCTGTTGAAAAAGTTCAGGAACTTAAAAAATTGGGCAAAATTACTTTAATCACCCCTGCAGAAGTTGTCGGTTTAAGAGGCAATGAACATTTGGATGCTGTGGTGATTCAAAAAGCAGACAAAAGTGAAGAGACCCTGGAAACTGATTATTTCATTCCACTTTTTGGGCTTTCTCCAAAACTGGGACCCATAGCAGACTGGGGACTTGAAATAGAAAAAAATGCGATTAAGGTAAACAACTCTCTGGACTATCAAACCAACATTCCCGGCATTTATGCTATTGGCGATGTGAATACCTATCCCGGAAAATTAAAACTGATTTTATGTGGTTTCCACGAAGCCACGTTGATGTGTCAAAGTGCTTACCAACGTATTTTTCCTGATAAACGCTATGTGATGAAATATACAACTGTGGGGGGTGTTCACGGATTTGACGGCAGTAAGAAAGAAGCTCCAAAAGCAGTGGTCAAGTCAATTGATTAAATTCTTTAAGATTCAATGTCAGACATAACAATTTCAATCACAGACAGAGACGGTGCTATTCACGAAGTGCAAGCTCCCACAGATATGAACATGAACCTTATGGAAATTGTGCGTTCATATGAACTCGCTGCTGAAGGAACAATTGGCATTTGTGGAGGAATGGCGATGTGTGCTTCGTGTCAATGTTATGTTGAAAGTAACCATGAGCTTCCTGAAAAAGGAGATGAAGAAGAAGCTATGCTTTCCGAAGCATTTTTTGTGAAAGATAACAGCAGGTTGGGATGTCAAATCCATATCACTCCGGAACTGGATGGTTTGAAAGTGACATTAGCCCCTGAAGAGTAATTTATTTTTTCTTTTTCCCATCTGTACTGAATAGATAACCAAAAGGTTTCAACACAGGAATATTGTTCAGCAACACATTTAGAATTCCAAAAACCGGAATTGCCAAAATCATCCCTATCACACCCCAAAGTAAGTTTCCCAAAATTATTGCAAGGATGACAAAAAAGGGATGTACGTTCACTTTATCTCCCACTACATAAGGTTCAAAGATGTAACTTTCCACAAATTGGACAATAGTAAAAGTTATCAATATTCCAATCAATACACTTATTTCCCCGTTTATCACAAAACCAAAGGCCACGGCGATAATCATTCCAATAATATTCCCTATGAATGGAATTAAAGTTAAAAAAGCTGCAATAACACTCACAAGAATAAAATTATTAACTCCTGATATTCCCAAACCAATGCTATAAAGTATTGAAAGGAAAAAAATTAAAATCAGTTTCCCCATTAAATAATCCTGACCTATGGATGAGGTCTTATTGAAAATTTCATGAACTTGTTCTTGTTTTTCGTCTGGAAACAACCTTAAAATGAACTCCTTGTATCTTTTTCTGTAATGAATTAAAAAGAAAATGTAAATAAAAACCAACAAATAATCAGTCACAAATCCAAAAAAAGATTTTGCAAATGCAAATGCTTTTTCACCGGATTCTCCACGCATTAATACGGTGCCTACATTATTTTCCTCTTTATATTCCTCTACTTGTTCTTTCTTAACAGAAGTGTATTCATAAATCAGATTTTCAGCCTGTTCAATTTTTGGCTTCATATTTTCCTTTATCTGTGCCCAGTCGTCTACAAAACTTTTGATTTGAAATGAGAGGACTGCTATGAGTCCAAAGGAAAAAAGCAATAATAAAAGAGTACTTAAAAGGGAAGCAACCATCTTGTTGATCTTCCATGCTTCGAGTTTTCGGCTCACTGGTATAACAAGTAATGCGAGTATGGTAGCTGTTACCAATGGTGCCAAAAAGACTTTGGCTTCAACAAGTCCCAAAAATAAAAAGTAAAGACCTACAACAACAGCTGTTGAAATTAACAGTAAATTTTTTCCCCTTTCCATGTATCTAATTTAATTCATGGAAAAGATACATAATTTAGATTAAAATAAATGCCAAGGATTACTTAAAAGCATTCAACCCCGTGATATCCAGACCTGTTATCAATAAATGGATGTCGTGAGTGCCTTCATAAGTTATCACACTCTCCAAGTTCATGGAGTGACGCATAATACTGTATTCCCCCGTGATTCCCATACCTCCAAGTATTTGACGGGCTTCACGGGCAATATTGATGGCCATATCCACATTGTTGCGTTTTGCCATTGAGATTTGTGCAGAAGTGGCTTTACCTTCGTTTCTTAACACACCTAAACGCCAGGTTAACAATTGCGCTTTGGTGATTTCTGTAATCATTTCAGCGAGTTTCTTTTGTTGCAATTGGAATTGACCAATGGGTTTTCCAAACTGCATTCGCTCCTTTGAATAGCGCAATGCCGTGTCATAACAATCCATGGCAGCACCAATGGTTCCCCAGGCAATACCATATCGAGCCGAATCCAGACAACCCAGTGGCGCACCCAAACCGGATTTGTTGGGCAATAAGTTTTCTTTAGGAACTTTGACGTTGTCAAATATCAATTCGCCGGTAGCTGAAGCACGCAGCGACCATTTGTTGTGGGTTTCAGGGGTTGAAAAACCTTCCATACCACGTTCAACAATCAATCCGTGAATTCTTCCACTTTCATCTTTGGCCCATACTACAGCAACATGAGCAAAAGGGGCGTTGGATATCCACATTTTGGCTCCATTTAGCAAATAATGGTCGCCTTTATCTTTAAAGTTGGTGGTCATTCCGGCAGGGTTGCTCCCGTGGTCAGGTTCAGTCAAACCAAAACAGCCCATCCACTCCCCGCTTGCCAGTTTGGGAAGGAATTTTTGACGTTGTTCCTCAGTGCCATATTTCCAAATGGGATACATCACCAATGATGATTGTACAGAAGCCGTGGAACGCACACCGCTGTCTCCTCTTTCAATTTCCTGCATAATGAGACCATAAGAAATTTGATCTAAACCGGCACCGCCGTATTCTTCTGGAATGTATGGGCCGAAAGCACCAATTTCAGCCAACCCTTTGATGATTTGTGTGGGAAATTCCGCCTTTTGGGCATACTCCTCTATGATAGGCGAAACATCGCGTTTTACCCACTCACGTGCGGCATCACGCACCAATTTGTGCTCATCACTTAAAAGTTCGTCAAGGTTGTAATAATCTGGTGCTTCGAAAAGATCTGGTTTCATCTGAATAAATTATTTGATAGACAAAAATAGGTATTGGTTCAGTATTGGGCAATGATAATCTTGGAAATATTTTGAGAATGTATAGCTGCTAGGTCAAAAGCCGGAAGACCGTAAAAATCAAAATCACAACCATAATTAATGTATATATCAGTTTATTATGCCTGGCCAGCCAATTGGGCAGGTAAATGTCAAAATTGTCTTTGGTTGAATTGGAATACTTCCTGGCCCAAACAGTAAGCGGGCAATACATTTTAAATGCTAGTAGTGCCAATCCTTCAAGCAAAATAATCCCAAAAGCTATCCACAGCCAAAAGTCAATTTTGTTGACAATGACAGTATACAACATATAAAAAATAACCACATTAAAGAAAAGCCAGATGGCGGTGTGGATAATTTTAATGAGTTTTAGTTTTTCTTCTTTTGTCATAATAAAACTTCCAGGATGAATTTTTTAAAATTAACCTTTTAAAGTTTCAGGTAAAAATCTTTCACCAACTCCTTAAATTCATCAGTATAGTGATGACGGCTGATTTCAAGGACAAGCTCTTGCGCATCGATGGGTTTGTCAACAAATGAAAACTGGAGCAAACTGCGTTTTATGGACGCTGTTTCAGTGCCCCGAACACGTGTGATGCGGTTGGCAAAAAATGATTTTGTTTTCGCGAAAGTGATGAAATGCTCCTCTTCTGCAAAAGGAATCACTACCACGAGTTCACCATTTTCAGAAAGCAATTGGGAAGCATAAGTGACTAAATCTTCAAACGGCAGACTATCATAAAAACGTGCTTTTTTTCTGTTTTCCGGAAGATCAACTTCTCGTTCGTTAGGCACAAAAAATGGTGGATTGGAAACAATTAAATCATATTTTTCATCTTCCGGTTCGTCAGCAAACTCATCGAGAGAAGCGTGAAAACAAAAAAGGCGGTCTGCCCAGGGGGAGTTTTCAAAATTCTCCACACATTGCTCATAGGCATTTTCGTCGATTTCAATAGCGTCAATTTGTTCGGCGGCACTACGTTGCGCAAGCATCAAGGCAATCAAACCGGTTCCTGCTCCAATATCCAAAATGGTTTGGGGGTTGTTTTCCAAAGAAGTCCAGCTACCAAGCAACACCCCGTCTGTACCCACTTTCATGGCACAACGATCTTGCTCTACAGTGAATTGTTTAAATGAAAAACTCATTTTGGGTTTTAGAATTTGGTGCTTGAGTTTTCTAGAGATACATTTCAATCAACCCTTCGGGTGTATCTAAAAGCAGGGTTTTGTTTTTCTTATCCACTTTTTTGATAAAATCATCATTTACGGGAATCAAAATTTGCTTACCGTCACGATCAATTTCAAAAAGTGCTTGAGCAGCGCTATCGTTGACGCCTTTAACAATACCTATTTTTCCAAAGTTTACATCTTCAGCGGTAAAACCAATGATCTCGTGGTAGTAAAACTGTTCATCGTCCAGTTCGGGAAGGAAGCTCAAAGGAAGATATATATCCAGTCCAATGATTTCATCGGCTTTTTGTTCGGTATCAACATCTTCAAAACGCACACGCAGCAAGGTAGATTTGTGCAACCCGCTTTGTTCAATAAAAAAAGGAATCAGGTTGTTGTTAAAGTCAACAAACACTGATTCCAATTCTGTGTACATTTCGGGTTCGTCTGTATCAAGCTTGATCAAAACCTCACCCTTAAAGCTATATTTTCTAACGATTTTGCCTAGGTAGAAACATTCTTCCTTTTGCATCGTTTAATGAATTAAGCTTCTTTTTTCTCTTCTTCTGCTTCTTCTTTTGCAGGAGCCTCTTCAGTTTTAGGAGCTACCTCTGCTTTTGGAGCCTCTTCTGCAGAAGCTTCCTCAGTTTTTGGAGTAGTTTCCTCAGTTGCAGGAGTTTCTTCAGCTTTAGTTTCAGCTTCAGGAGTAGCTTCCTGAGTTTCCTCAGTAGCTTCTTCTGTTGCCTCTTCAGCAGTTGCTTCGGCTTCAGCCTCAGCGGCAGCAGCCATACGTTTTTCATTTACAGCTTTTTCAGCGGCAAGTGCATCTGCTTTTGCTTTTGCTTCAGCTTTAGAAAGTCCTTCTTTTTTAGCAGAAACTCTTCCTGCTTTTTCCTCTAACCAAGCCTGAAATTTCTCTTCAGCTTGCTCTTGAGTTAAAGCGCCTTTAGCAACACCTCCCAACAAGTGTTTTTTCATCATAACACCTTTGTAAGATAAAATTGCTCTGGCAGTGTCTGTAGGTTGAGCTCCATTTTGAAGCCATTTTACAGAACCGTCAATGTCAAGGTTAATCTCTGCAGGGTTGATGTTTGGATTGTAAGTTCCTAATTTTTCAAGATACTTACCATCTCTAGGTGAACGGGCGTCAGCAGCCACAATCCAGTAAAAAGGTTTTCCTTTTTTACCGTGTCTTTGTAATCTAATTTTTACAGGCATATTTAAATTAATTTTTGAGGTTCTCGACCTCGGTTATAATTGAGGGCGCAAAGATACTATAAATTTTATATTTACGATTTAAAAAAGAGCAAATTAAGATTGAAAAGTTTAAATAAATGCTTTTTTTCATTAGGTTTGTAAAATTATATAAGGAAACTGAAATTCTTTCGTTTTATAAAGAAACACCTTTTACATTAAATTTATGAGAACCATTATGCTATTTTTACTTGCAGCTGTTGCCCTGATTGGCTGTGAAGATGTTCAAACAAACAGTCCTGCGCTTCAAGCCAGTTTAAATGATGAATTTTACAAATCCACCGATGTAAGAGCTCAGCTAAGTCCTGATGGATCCCTTGTGATTCAGGGAATGACCGATCTTGAAAAACTAACTATTACGCTCAGTGGCTCATCAGAAGGAGTGTACACACTTGGCGGTAATGGTACAAACAGAGCCGTATTTGAAGACTTTTTGGGCTCAATTTACACAACCAGACCTTTTGGAAATGGTGAAGTTGTTATAGAAAACTCTGCTGACAATACTTTTTCAGGAACATTTAAATTCAATGCTTACCGGTTTGGTCTTGACACTCTTAATGCTCAGCAAGGTCATTTCTACAAAGTGCCAATTCTTGATGCGCCCATTGATGATGATGATGACCAACCGATGGAGCTCAATGCCCTTGTAGATGACAACAACTTTAATCCCTCAATTATTACTGCTGTTACTGAAGGCAATACTATTGTGATAAGAGGTGCTAACCAAAATGATGCAATTACTCTTCAGGTGCCAAGCGATATCAATACCGGAAATTACCCTGTTGATAATGAGGCAATCACAGCAACTTATACACTGGATGGAGCTCAATTGGCCACAGAATCAGGTGAAATAACCATCTCTGCACACGATACAGAATTTAATCTCATCGCAGGTACTTTTTCATTTCAAACAGGAGATCCTGAAAACATTCAAATTACAGAAGGCACTTTTAGCGTAAACTACTAATGTTTTCAACATATTTTTAAGAGCGTGTTAAACTTAAATTTAACGCGCTTTTTTTATAAAAAAACTCCATTGTTAATAACTAAACTTTTATTTCAGGGGGAAGAATTCGTATTTTTAAACCTTATTATTTTCTATAAAAAATGTTGTATGTACCTGATTTTTGATACCGAAACCACGGGATTGCCAAAAAACTTCAACGCCCCAATCACTGATACAGATAACTGGCCGCGTTGTATCCAAATCGCATGGCAATTGCACGATGCGATGGGGAATCTTGTCGAAAGTCAGGACTATTTAATTCAACCCGATGGATTTAACATTCCTTTTGATGCAGAAAAAATTCACGGCATCTCTACAGAATTGGCACAAAAGGAAGGAATCCCGTTAAATGAAATGCTATCCCTTTTTAATGAAGCTTTGACCAAAGCCAATTTTATTGTGGGGCAAAATGTAGGGTTTGACATCAACATTATGGGCGCTGAGTTTTACCGAAAAAGCATCCCAAACAAACTCATTGAGCTTCCGGTCTTGGATACCTGTACAGAACGCACTGCACAACTCTGTCAAATACCCGGTGGGCGCGGAGGAAAATTTAAACTACCCACTTTAACCGAATTACACGAGTATCTGTTTAAAGAACCTTTTTCAGAAGCACACAACGCTACAGCAGATGTTGAAGCAACTACCCGATGTTTCCTGGAACTGGTAAGAAGAGAGGAGTTTTCTGTCAAAGAGCTTGATGTACAACCCGATTATTTTGAAAAATTTTCTAAAGCAAATCCCAAACCTATTGAGCTCATTGGTTTAAAACACATCAATCTTAAGAAGGCTTCAGAAAAAATAAGGAAAGAACTTGAGAAAATAACTGATACAGATGTTTCTCATGAAGATATTAAGCAAAATGTAGCCGATTTAAAAGAAGTTCCTTTTGCTCATTTACACAATCACTCTCAGTTTTCAATTCTGCAATCCACTTCCAGTACCCAGGATTTGGTTAAAGCAGCAGCAGAAAACAACATGCCGGCACTTGCCATCTCTGATACCGGAAACATGATGGGGGCCTTTCACTTTGTGCAGGCAGTAGCCAACCACAATGCCAGAGTTACAAAAGAAGCAGAAGAAAATCAGGAAGAACCCCAAACCATTAAACCCATCGTTGGTTGCGAGTTTTTTGTTTGTGAAGACCGTTTAAATAAAAACACCAAAGACCACGGCTATCAGATTGTTTTTCTTGCTAAAAACAAAAAAGGCTATCACAATCTGGCAAAAATGGCTTCTCTTTCCTATACAGAGGGATTTTATTATGTCCCCCGGATTGACAAAGAAATTGTAGAAAAATATAAAGAAGACCTCATTGTGCTTACCGGAAGTCTTTATGGTGAGGTGCCCGGTAAAATACTCAACGTTGGTGAAAACCAGGCTGAGGAAGCTTTGTTATGGTGGAAAAAACAGTTTGGTGAAGATTTATACATTGAACTGATGCGCCACAATCAGGAAGATGAAAACCGGGTGAACCCTGTGCTTATTGATCTTGCCAAAAAGCACAATGTTAAAGTTGTGGCCACCAACAACACCTACTATATCAATCAGGAAGACGCCAACGCACATGATATTTTACTCTGTGTAAAAGACGGGGAAAAACAAGGTACACCCATTGGCCGTGGAAGAGGCTATCGATATGGATTGCCCAATCAGGAATATTATTTCAAGAGTACCGAAGAAATGAAAGCACTCTTTAAAGACCTTCCCGAAGCTATTTTCAATATCAAAGAAATCATTGAAAAAGTCGAAACTTACACCCTCGCGCGAAATGTGTTACTACCCAAGTTTGATATCCCTGATGAGTTTATTCAGGAGAATGATGAAGATGGTAAGTTGGGTGAAAACGCTTATTTAAAGCATCTCACATTTGAAGGTGCTAAAAAACGTTATTCTAATCTCACAACTGAAATTCAGGAGCGACTCGATTTTGAACTTGATGTCATTGCCAATACCGGTTATCCGGGATACTTTCTGATTGTCCAGGACTTTATAGCTGAAGCCCGCAGGATGGGAGTTTCAGTAGGCCCCGGAAGAGGTTCTGCAGCCGGATCTGCTGTAGCATATTGTTTGGGGATTACCAATATCGACCCCATTGAATATGACTTACTTTTTGAGCGTTTTCTAAATCCTGATCGTGTAAGCATGCCCGATATTGACATCGATTTTGATGATGAAGGGCGCAGTAAAGTGATGGATTATGTAATCGATAAATATGGAGCAAATCAGGTAGCACAAATCATCACATATGGTACCATGGGTGGAAAATCGGCTATCAGAGATACTGCCCGGGTGCTGGACCTTCCCCTGAGTGATGCAGATCGTTTAGCTAAACTGATGCCTGCGATGACCAAACTTCACAAGATTTTTGGTTATTCTGAAAGCGAACTCCGCAAAGCGTTCAGGGCAGAAGACCTTGAGAAAGTAAATGAATTAATCACAATCTCTCAGGGAAATGACCTTCAGGCACAAACTATAAATCAGGCGCGTATTTTGGAAGGTTCCGTTAGAAATACCGGAATTCATGCCTGTGGTGTTATCATCACTCCCGGTGATATCACAAATTATGTACCGGTAGCCACTGCAAAAGATTCTGATCTGTATGTCACTCAGTTTGATAACTCAGTAGTAGAAAACGCCGGACTTTTAAAAATGGACTTTTTAGGCTTAAAAAACCTTACCATAATCAAAGATGCAATTGAGTTAATAAAAATAAAGCGAAACATAGAGCTGGACCCGGACACCTTTCCGCTGGATGATGAAAAAACTTTTGAACTCTTTCAGCGTGGAGAAACAGTAGCAACTTTT
This sequence comes from Planktosalinus lacus, assembly GCF_014640155.1. GTDB lineage: Bacteria > Bacteroidota > Bacteroidia > Flavobacteriales > Flavobacteriaceae > Planktosalinus > Planktosalinus lacus. The sequence goes on from NZ_BMGK01000004.1 coordinate 279,814, forward strand.
CAGTATGAATCTGCCGGAATGCAGAAGTATATGAAAGACCTAAAGCCTACTGTTTTTGCAGATTTGATTGCTATGAATGCACTTTATCGTCCGGGTCCTATTGAGTATATACCCAGTTTTATCAGAAGGAAAAACGGTGAAGAAGAAATCACTTATGACCTTCCTGTAATGGAAAAATTTTTGAAGGAAACCTATGGAATCACGGTATATCAAGAACAGGTAATGTTGCTATCGCAGGAACTTGCCGGGTTTACCAAAGGTGATGCCGACGTTTTACGGAAAGCAATGGGTAAAAAAATCTTTTCGGTATTGGAAAAAATGAAGCCCAAATTCCTGGAAGGAGGAGCTTCCAATGGACATCCTGTTGAAACTTTAGAGAAAATTTGGAAAGACTGGGAAGCCTTTGCGAGCTATGCATTCAATAAGTCCCATTCCACTTGTTATGCATGGATTGGCTATCAAACAGCTTATTTAAAAGCCAATTATCCGGCTGAATATATGGCTGCAGTGCTCTCCAACAATATGAATGACATCAAAGAAGTAACTAAGTTTATGGAGGAATGTAAGCGTATGGGTTTACAGGTTTTGGGACCCGATGTGAATGAGTCTTTTTACAAATTCACTGTTAACGATCAGGGGGCTGTTCGTTTTGGAATGGGTGCCGTGAAAGGAGTTGGCGGCAATGCCGTTGCCACAATTGTCGAAAATAGAAAAGATGGAAAATATAAATCAGTTTTTGATTTAGCTAAACGCGTTGATCTGAGGTCGGCCAACAAAAAAGCGTTTGAAAATTTAGCTTTAGCCGGTGGGTTTGACAGTTTTGACACCCACAGAGCACAATATTTACACGATGAAGGTGATGGAATTCTCTTTCTTGAAAAAGTGCTTCGTTACGCTGCCAAATATCAGGAAAATGAAAATTCATCGCAAATCAGTTTGTTTGGTGAAGCCAGCGAAGTTCAAATTCCCGAGCCGGAAGTTCCCCCTTGTGATGAATGGGGAACTATGAAAAAATTAAAACTCGAAAAAGAAGTGGTTGGAATTTATATTTCAGGGCATCCACTCGACGATTTTAAAACCGAGATGAACACCTTCTGCAGAAATAGAATTGCCAACTTTTATCAATTGGAAAAATTTATTAACAAAGAACTCATTTTTGGTGGCGTAATCACTGATGTTCAGCATCGGGTTTCGAAAAATGGAAAAGGCTGGGCCTCTTTTATGATAGAAGACTACAGCGATTCTTTTGAATTTAGAATTTTTGGTGAAGAGTATCTCAAGTTTCGCCACTTTCTTATTCCAAACGGGTTTTTATTCTGCAGGGTTTTTGTTAAAGAAGGCTGGATCAATAAAAACACCGGAGAAAAAAGCGATATTCGCATTCAGTTCAATACCGTCCAATTACTTCAAGACGTTTTGGAAAACCACTCAAAAAAAATCACAATTCAGTTGAAGCTCGATGAAATTGTGGATGCACAAATTGAAGGTCTAAAAAAATTATTAAAAAATCATAAAGGGAATCACAACCTCGATTTTTATATTTTTGAACCCGAAGATGATATTCAACTACAATTGAGTAGCAGAAAGCAGAAAGTTAAAATTTCTCAGGAACTTATTGAAGCACTTGAAAAAGAAAGTTTTCTCTACAAACTGAATTAAATAATAACATTAATTAATGTTCAAATAATCAAATCTGATTTGATTTTATCAGTTTTGGAAAATAATTTGACTAAATTTGTATTCTATTAAAAAACAAAAATTATGGCATTAGAAATAACAGATGCAACGTTTGAAGAAACGGTGCTTAAAAGCGATAAACCCGTGATGGTAGATTTTTGGGCAGCCTGGTGTGGCCCCTGTAGAATGGTGGGTCCTATCATTGAAGAAATCAGCAAAGATTATGAAGGCAAAGCCGTGGTAGGAAAAGTTGATGTTGACGCCAATCAGGAATTTGCAGCAAAATATGGTGTGAGAAACATTCCAACTGTATTAATATTCCAAAATGGTGAGGTGGTAGGTCGCCAAGTAGGCGTTGCACCAAAAACCACTTATGCTGAAGCATTGGATTCGCTTCTTTAATAAATTAAATACTAAATAAAATAAAAAGGTTTAGCAAGTTGTTAAACCTTTTTTTATTTTTAGAAAAAATTAAAAAATGAGTAAACCCACAAAATGCCAGGACACCATAGACAATAAATTACTGGAAGAAAGAAAAGTATTTCTCTGGGGACAAGTAGATGACGATTCGGCCAAGCATGTAATCGACCGTTTGATGTACCTCGATGCAATCGAAAAAAAAGACATTCATTTTTATATCAATAGCCCGGGAGGCTATGTCACATCAGGCTTTGCAATTTATGACTGCATGAAATCCCTAAAAAGTGACGTGTCGATAGTATGCACCGGTTTTGCCGCCTCTATGGGCTCGATTTTGCTCTCTGCAGGAACCAAGGGAAAACGATTTATCCAGCCTCACGCCCGTGTAATGATTCATCAACCAAGTGGAGGTGCACAAGGACCGGCTAGTGATATTGAAATCACTGCTCAGGAAATTTTAAAAACCAAGGAATTGTGTGCAAAAATTCTCGCTGACAATTGTGGTCAGAAAGTGGAGAAGATTCTTAAAGATTTTAATCGTGACCACTGGATGGATGCAAAGGAGTCTGTCGCTTACGGTATTGTTGACAAAATAATTTAACAATTTCAATAAAAAAGCCCTTTCAGTGTTCAAAACTCTGAAAGGGGTTAAATCATTAATGGACTTACAAAAACAAATTAACGAAATTACAGGTTTTAAAAACCTGGAACTCCTCGCTACACAAGTGGTGGAAGGGTTTATTTCCGGTTTGCACAAAAGTCCTTTTCACGGTTTTTCATCTGAATTTGCCGAGCATAAAGTGTATAATTCCGGCGAAAGCACAAAACATATTGACTGGAAATTATATGCCAAAACCGACAAATTGTTTACGAAACGCTATGAGGAAGAAACCAACCTAAGATGCCACATTATTGTGGACAACTCTACTTCAATGCACTACCCTGAAGTAAAAGAATTCAATATTAATTCGCTAAACAAAGTTGCTTTTTCTGCTCTGGCAAGTGCAGCTATTATGAATTTACTTAAAAGACAACGGGACGCAGTAGGTCTCAGTATCTATTCAAATGAGTATGAGTTTTATGCTCCGGAAAAAGGAAGTGAACGCCACCATCAGATGTTGCTCGACAAACTCAATGAAGCCGTCACCACAAAATCCAATGATAAAAAAACCGAAACTTATCACTTTCTGCATCTCATAGCTGAAAAAATGAAACGCCGCTCGCTTGTGTTTTTGTTTTCAGATATGTTTCAGGATGATGTGGAAGAACAAAAACTTTTTGAGGCCTTACAGCATTTAAAATACAACAAGCACGAGGTTATTTTGTTCCATACAATTGATAAAGAAAAGGAACTTCATTTTGAATATGACAATAAGCCCAGGCGATTTGTCGATGTAGAAACAGGAGCACATTTAAACATATATCCTGATAACATTAAAGATAATTATGAAAAGGCCGTGAATACCTATTTTAAAGAATTGAAATTAAAATGTGCTCAATATAGAATTAAATATGTTGAAGCAGACATCAATGCCGGTTTCTCAAAAATTTTGACAACCTATTTGGTTGAAAGACAAAAGATCACTTAAAGAATTTAATTTTTTTAAATAAATTGTTTGTGTAAACTAAAATAGGGCGTATATTTGCCCTCGCTAATCAGGAAAGTGACCTGTCATTCAAAAAGAGTAAAACACAACGTTCCGTTTTTATTTTAAAACACAAAATATTGGTCTGGTAGTTCAGTTGGTTAGAATACCTGCCTGTCACGCAGGGGGTCGCGGGTTCGAGTCCCGTCCAGACCGCAACTACTTGTCAAATTGTTGACGAGATTCCCGCCTTCGCGGGAATAAAGAAGTTGTGTTGTCCGCCATTAGGCGGAAAGGCTTGTAGTAGAGCCGATGAGAAGCTTTTCGCCTTTGTGCGTAGAGCTTTTTTTGTTTGTGGTCATTTCTGCTAAACAGCAAGTTTTTGGATGTTTTTTAAGAATTTTGGGAAGCAAAAAAGTCCCCTATAATTTACCAGAGTGTCTTACTTTTTCAGATATATCTATCCAAAATCAGTAAATCAAATGTTTAATTCTAACTAATTTAATAAGTTTGACATAAATAAAAATTTATATGTATTATAAATAGAATTTATGAATCTAACTGTAAATTAATTTCAGTTTCATATCTTGATTTCCCTAAAGAATTGCAATCATTTATTTCAGAAGGTTTTATTCCTTCATATTAGTATTTAATATCTTTCAAACCATTGGAAATTTTCTTTTATTATTTTCCTTTTTTCCTTTTTTATGTGATTTAAGTATGCTGATGCAACTGGTGAGAATTTTTTGCCTTTAATCCAGATAATCTGCCAATTGGATTTAATAGGGAATCCTCCAACTGGTATAATTTCAAGGTCTCCATTCTTTAACTCGTTTTTTATTCCTATAATGGGCATCACAGAATACCCTAAACCGGCAATAACAGCTTGTTTTACAGCTTCATTAGACGTGAGTTCCATTTTTTTCAGAACTGTCAGGTTATTTTGCTTCATAAATTCCTCCATAACGTGTCGGGTCCCTGACCCTTGTTCCCTGTATATCAATGGAATTTCACAAAGAATATCACTGCAATGGTGTCCTTTTTGTAAATCCTGTCCTTTACTCCCAATCAAGAACAACTTATTTTGCATCAATACTATGCTTTCAACCTGAAGGTTTTCAGGAAGTACTGAAACAAGGGCAAAATCAATTTCATTATTTTCGAGATTTTCTATAACTCTGGATTTATTGGTCACGTCCAAAGATAGATTCACACCCTGATTTTGCTTAATGAAAGATGATAAAAAGTGTGGCATTACATATTTTCCAGTAGAGACTATAGAAATTTTCAATCGCCCCGCAAGCTGTCCCTGATAATTCAATCTTATTGAGTTGATAGCCTCAACCTCTTTTAAAATATTTTCTGCCGCTTCTGCTATTTCTTTTCCAAAATCTGTTATATAAATTTTTCTTCCAATTACCTCTGTAAGAGGTATTTCAAACTGTTCTTGTAAATTTTTTAATTGAATGGAAACTGCCGGTTGAGATAAGTGCAATTCAATTGATGCCTTTGTAACGCTTTGAGTTTGGGCTATTTTTAAAAAAACCTGCAATTGATGTAATGTATAGTTCATTTAAATATCTTATGGATTATATCAAATATATAAATTTTCGTTTATATATTCTATCGCCGAAATTTGAGGCATCAATTTTTAAACAAAAAATACGATGGAAACTTATAAATTAATTGACGGAAAATTTAATTCTGATGATGCCAAAGAAATACTTATGAACATGATAAGTAGTAAGATTCATTTTCATGCTGTCAAAGACTTTAGCATGCAAGAGCGTACAGGTGAAGCAGAAGCTTTATCCAGGGAAAGAATTAAAGAATTACAAAAAACAAAAGAGCAAATTATCTCAATAATCGAAAAAGCCAGAAAAAAGAATCTTATCCTCGAAGTACATTCATCTGTAAACATATCTTTTGTATCAAAAGAGTAGGCAAAATTATAGTGATATTTTAAGCCCATTTCGATTTCTAAGAAATAGATACTAAAATAAAATCAGAAAAATCATGAATCTTGACTTACTAATAGATAATTTAACCAGTCCGGCATTACTTTTCTTTGTTATGGGAATCCTGGCAGTTCAAATAAAAAGTGATTTAGAAATCCCCGAAAGTTCATCAAAATTTATTTCCCTTTACCTGCTTTTTGCGATAGGATTTAATGGTGGTCGTGAATTAGCTCATAGCCATTTTACTATGGAAATAGTCTGGACAGCACTGTTTGGGATAATAACTGCAGTTATTATCCCAATTTACACATTCTTCCTGTTAAAAAGAAAATTAAGTATTGAAAATTCAGGTGCCATAGCAGCTGCTTATGGTTCAATTAGTGCTGTAACTTTTGTCACTGCAGTTTCTTTTTTGGAATTACAGCAAATATCTTTTAGTGGGCACATGGTTGCTCTTATGGCTTTAATGGAAGCCCCGGCTATTGTCATAGGTGTGATATTGATTAAAATGTATAGTAAAAAAGAGCAGAATTCCCCAAAAATAAAAAGCTTGGTTAGTCATTCTTTTGCCAATAGCAGTGTGGTTATGATTCTAGGCAGCTTGATTATTGGTCTTTTAGCAAGTGAAAGTCAGGCGCAAGGCATTTCTCCTTTTACAACAGATATTTTTAAAGGATTCCTTGCTATTTTTTTGCTAGATATGGGTATAATTAGTGGAAGAAAATTAGGGGACTTTATTAAAAGTGGCTGGTTTACCACAGCTTTTGCCATAGTCATTCCGTTAATTAATGGATGTTTGGTGGCTTGGATAAGCTTTTTGGTAACAGAAGACGTGGGAGATAGATTCATGCTTTCTATTTTGGCGGCAAGTGCCTCTTATATTGCTGTACCGGCTGCAATGAAAATAGCTGTTCCTAAAGCCAATCCCGGCCTATATTTACCTATGGCTTTGGCTGTAACATTTCCATTTAATATTACCTTCGGCATGCCTTTATACTTGTCAATAATTGGAAGTTGAAATAGCTGTCATTTAAATTGAGACGATAAGAAGCTTTTCGCCTTTGTGCGTAGAGCTTTTTTTGTTTTTGGTCATTTCCGTTAATAGCAAGTTTTGGATGGTTTTTAAGGATTTTGGGATGCATTTTAGTGCCCCAAAATATTTTCGAGTGCCCCACTTTTTAAACATCATCCAACCCATGTCTCTTGGGGTTTTTTCTGAAATAGCTTATAATTGATGGTGCTGTTAATCCATGTAAGATGATTGAAAATAAAATAATATAAACCGCTATTGAATAAAGTTCATATTTATTTTTAAAAAGATCCGTTTGCATAAAAGCCCATGAAAGGTAAAATATTGAACCCACTCCCCTAATCCCTAAAAAACTGATGGCTAATTTGTTTTTTAGGGAGTCCTTTATTCCTATTAAAGCGATCATTCCTGCCAGAGGCCTTATTATTAAAACAAACACTACACTAAAGAGAATGCCTTTCCAATCAGTCATCTCTAGAATCCCATTCATTATTGTCCCCCCAAAGAGAATAATCCAAACCACTATCAAGAGCCGCTCAATCTCGTGACTAAAGTCGTGAATTTTCTTTTTGTACTTCCCGCTAACATTTTCAGAATAACGAATGCTTAATCCCGTAAAAAAGACAGCAATAAATCCATAACCGTGAACCAATTCACTTAAACCATAAACAGCAAACGTTAAAGAAAGTGCCAAAAACCCATCATAGGTTTTGATTCCTTTCCATTTTTTTAAGTGGGTTAGGATATAGCCAATAGATCTTCCTAATAAAATACCTACTGCAACACCAATAACAATTTTAAGGAGTAATTTATCCCAAAACCAATCGCTAAAACTGAATGCAGCTAAGCTCCCTGCCTGGACCACCATTACAGCGAGATATGTAAAGGGAAAAGCCATCCCGTCGTTCAAGCCGGCTTCAGCAGTAAGTGAAAATCTTATTTTATCTTTCAATTTATCCTCCCGTTCAGGATCATCTAATTGCACATCTGAAGCCAGGACAGGGTCTGTGGGAGCTAACACCGCTGCCAGTAAAAGCGACGCCGGAATACTGAGTGTTAAAAAATAAACCCCCAGTAAATATGCTGAAAGCATCGTTAAGGGCATTGTTATTGCAATCAATAATAACGGCCGCTTCCATGCTTTAAAACTATAATTGCTACCAATTTTTAACCCCGCTCCCATTAACGAGATTATGACGATGGCCTCAGAAAAAATCATCATGGCATTATCACTCCACAATAATTCTGTCCAGCCGAGTGGGGTGCCAATTAAATAAAGTAAAATACCTATGGGTAATAAAATAACTGGCGAACTCACTTTTATTTTATCTGAAATAGAAGGCAGCCAGGCCATCAGCAGCGTAGCAAAACCCAAACTGGCTAAAAGTAAGTAATGATCATTCATAAATTTAAAATTAAGGTATTTTTTGAAACACCCTTGGGTTTTTTAATAACTTTAGCAATTAAAAAAAAAGATATATGATCTACAACACCATAAAAAATAGACGTGCCGTGTTCCCGGTACAATACAATCAAGAGCCTATCACTAAAAAAGAAATTCAACATATTATTGAAGCTGCAAACTGGGCACCCACACACAAACGCACTGAGCCCTGGAGATTTAAAGTACTGCAAGGCGAAAGCTTAAACAAATTAGGGAATTTTTTAGCTGAAAAATACAAAGCCACTTCAGAAAAGTTTTCAGAGTTTCATTTCAAAAAACTCAAGGAAAACCCAACTAAAGCTTCTTGCATTATTGCCATCTGTATGCAACGTGATCCAAAAGAATCCCTACCAGAATGGGAAGAAGTAGCTGCCACAGCCATGGCTGTTCAAAATATGTGGCTTACCTGTACTGAAATGAACATTGGTGCCTACTGGAGTTCTCCGGGCTTGATTCGATACTTACACGAATTTTTTGATTTTGCTCAAGGCGAAAAATGCCTCGGTTTTTTTTATATGGGAAAATTTGATGAACAATTAAGTGAGGGAACCAGACAACCTATTGAAGACAAGACTCAATGGTTTAAATAATTGAGCCATAATAGTAGGGTATAGCACTTTTAACTTGTTCTTTTATTATAACAGGTTAATTATTGTTAACTTTATAACTTAAAACCAATAAATTATGGAACGTAGAAAATTTATTAAGAAATCTGGTCAAATCATTTTGGCCGCCTCTACACTGTCCATTACCGCCTCATTTTTAAACTCTTGCAGCACTGATGACGATGGTTTTTTTGATGACGGTTACTACGATGATGGATATTATGATGATGGGTATTACGATGACGGTTACTACGACGATGGATATTACGATGACGGTTACTACGACGATGGATATTATGATGACGGGTACTACGATGATGGATACTATGATGGATAATATCTATTAGGGGGATTTTTTATAACTAATTTTACTCCAAAGATTGTTTTTGGAAAGTTATTCTTTTACCCTAACAAAACATTTTACAATACTCTTTATTGAAATCAATTGTTTTTCTTCACGACACTGATATAAATACACCCCGGGGGGCAGAACTCACAATTAAAGAGTTGATGCAGCTTGGAGAAGAGAAAGGCTATACAGTTTCTGTCGACTTGTTGAGAAACCTTGAAAAAACAAAAAAAGTAATTGAAAATACAAACCTTATTGTCCTTAACAGCACTTCGAGGTGCAGTTTTGAACTGGAACTTTTACAATTTTTAATTGACTCTTCTATACCATATATTAAAGTTGAATATGATTATAATTTTTGTATACGACGAAATATTTTATGCACCGTGGATCGAAGTGTAAAAAGCTGCTGCAATACAGATAAGTTTCATCTATACAGAAAACTCTTTGCAAACTCAAAACTGAATATTTTTCAATCACCCAAACATTATTCTTCTCATTATAAGTTTTATGGTGAAGCTGTAACAAAACATTTGATTATGCCACCCACGGTTCAGGTTGAAAAACTAAAACCATCACCTTTTAAACAAGACCATACCATTCCCTTCTTTGGTGATTTAAACTATTTAAAAGGTGGAGATCCCTTTGTAGATTATGCCTTTGAACACCCCGAATTAAAATTCATAGTGTATGGTGAAAATCGCCTACGAAGGGAAATACCTGAAAATATTTCATTTCATAAGCCAGTTGCAAATGAAAAAGTCCTGGAAATTTTAGGAAAAACAAAGCAATTTATCTGTAAACCCGTTTGGCCTGAGCCCTCAGGGAGACTGGCCGCAGAAGCCTTTCTTTCAGGTTGCGAAATGATTACCAATGACCGCATTGGTACTTTTTCCTTTGATTTTTATCCAAACAACAAAGAAAAAGCAATCCGGGAAATAAAACAGGCACCCGAAAATTTCTGGGATGCCATCAAAGGAATTTTAGAAAAAAAGGAGGAAAAACAAGAACAAAAAAACTTAGGAAAGGTACTGGTTTATAAAAGTTATGGCGGACTGGGTGATATCTTTTTTGCAATACCGGCCATTAATAAATTGGTTGATGTTTCAGAACAAGTCGACTTTGCCGTTGCTCCGCGTTTGGTCTCATTTTTCAAAAAACACTTAGACAAAGTTACTGTAGTTGATGAAACGGTTGCCAGAACAACCGAAAACCAATATGATAATGTTTACGAATTGGGAAATTATCCCGCATTCAGGGGGTATGATTTACCACACGCTTTAAAATATCCCACACATAAAAAAGTAAAGCAACATGCAATTCAGCACTATATTGATACCGTGTCCAAGCTTCATAGAAATATAGATAATCATCTGGAACGCTATCCTTACTTCAAACGAAATTCAAATCCCAAAGAAAAATATTATGTAGTACATCATGGTGCCGGATTTCTTTTAAAAATTTGGCCCACTGAAAAATATGCAGCACTCATTGAGCGTTTACACGAAATTTTTCCCAACCTGAAATGCAAAATCATTAAAGGACCAGATGACCCGGATATTGAAAGCTATTTTTCAAAAGAATTGACCCATTTAGAATATATAACCGGAGGAATGGAAGATGTGGGTGAAGCCATGGCCGGAGCATTGTTTCACATAGGCAACGACGCCGGTATCACGCACGTGGCAGGAGCTTTTAATGTGCCATCGGTAGGGATTTATGGTCCTACGGGTCCCGGAAGTTGGGGAAGTTTTGCAGAATACAACGAACTCATTTGGGGTAAACAAGGGGTGTGTAACTTACGATGTAATTATGATGTAATACTCAATTGTGAACACAGAATTTGTTTAACATCTGTGACTGTTGAGCGGGTACTGGAAGCCCTCTACAAAGTGCTTCAAAAAGCTTATAAAGACAGGCCAAGAAGCGTAACAGTCAACCCAATGCTTGAGATTAAAGAGGGGAAAAAAGATTGCTTACTAACATTGAATGGTGATGAGTTTTTAATTGAATACAATGATGAAGCTATGAAAAAACAATTGCAAACACTCTTTGAAAATCCTTCAGCAATTAACAGTAAAAACCAAGACCTTCAATTAGCGGTCACTTTATTTAAACAACAAAGCATCCTTTTTGATATACCGGTATTTAATTAAAAAACAAATGCCAGTGTTGATAGGTTTTCCATAAATATAGTAGCAAAAAGGCCATCGACACGATAAACTTCATAAAAGTAGAGGCTAGAAACCCCAAAAAAGAACCAAACGCAGAACGTAAGGCATTTCTTGTCGTACTTTTTTTCAATAATTCACCGATAAAAGCACCTACAAAAGGCCCGATAATAACACCAAATGGAATGGGCGCAATAAGCCCAACAACAAGCCCTATGCTTGCCCCTATCATTCCATACTTGCTCCCACCATAACGCTTCGTTCCCATAATAGGGATGATGTAATCCAGTATGATCATTAATGCCGCCACCAAAAAGGTGATTGTCAAAAATGTATAATTCATAGGAACCACTTTTGCAAGATGAAATGTCAATAAACCCAACCAACCTGTGATGGGGCCCGGCAATACCGGCAAAAAACTTCCGGCAATGCCCAGTAAAACCAGCAATAATGAAAGGAATAATAGAAATAAGTCCATCGTTTTTTTTGAATAAGTCTAATTTACTCTTATTTGGTTACATAAAAAAATATAACTAAAATATTAGTTTAAACTAATTTTTTAGTTATATTTACATCCGTTATGAGTAAAACCATGTGCATAGTATCCTTTTTTATGGCGACACTTTGTGTTTCACAAACAATTCAAGATGAAATATTAGAGGTGAATCGCACCATGGAAAAAGCATATAATAAAGGAGAATTGGCAAGAATTGCAGAACATTATACCCGCGATGGTATAATAGTTGGCAATAGCACAGAAATTAAAGGCCGGGAAGCCATTACAGCATATTGGGAAAACCTTCAGGGCAGGCATATCAAATGGGAACTTGAAAATGTTGAGATTATCGATTATGGAAGTACTGTTATCCAGCGAGGCATCTCAAGACTACAATTTTATCACGAAAACAAAGCCTTTCAATCTGATGTTCGTTTTACCCTGGTTTGGGTAAAAGAAGACAATGAATGGAAAATAAAAATAGATCACTATTCAAGAATTTAAAATGAAGCAACTCACCAAAGCAGAAGAAGAAGTCATGCAAATCCTCTGGGACTTGCAAGAAGGAAATGTCGCCGCCATTGTTGATGAATTTCCGGAGCCCAAACCGGCATACAATACGGTTTCCACTATTGTGCGCATCCTGGAAAGCAAAGGTTTTGTCAACTACCGAAAAGAAGGCCGTGGCCATATATACTTCCCGGCAATCGAAAAGGAAACCTACAGCAATCAATCTATCAACAAACTGATGGAAAACTATTTCCAGGGTTCGTTTAAAAGTATGGTTTCGTTTTTTGTAAAAAACAACGAAGTTTCCACCAAAGAGCTAGAAGAAATTTTAGAACAAATCAACAAAAACCCGGAAAAATGACAACATATATCTTACAAACCATCGCATTCCAACTGGTGTTTTTGATACTTTATGAAGTGTTATTGAAAAAAGAAACCTTTTTTCAATGGAACCGTGTCTATTTATTAGGCACTCCCATCATAGCCTTATTATTACCCTTCATTAAAATCGAGGCATTACAAACTGCCGTCCCTCAAAATTTAATAGTGTCTTTACCTGAAATAACCATAGGAACCGCAATCAATGCAATACACAACAACCCGCTAGTTACAAGTGCTGCACCATCCACTATTGAAATCATTTTACTCACAGGGATTGTGATTAGCACCCTGCTTTTCGTCTGGAAACTCTTTAAAATCAGACAGCTGAAGCGAAAGGGAAAACAAGAAACCTTAGAAAACACCACAATTGTTCATGTACCAAACAGCACCGACGCATTTTCATTTGCAGGCACCATCTTTTTAGGTGAAAGCCTAAACCAAAAAAACAAAAAGTACATCCTGGCGCACGAACGAGTTCATGTAAAACAAAAGCATTATGTAGACCTGCTTTATTTTGAACTACTGCGCATTGTCTTTTGGTTCAATCCACTGGTGTATCTCTATCAAAAGCGTATTGCAACCGTACATGAATACATTGCAGATGCTGAAGTGCTTTCACAAACAGAAAAAACATCCTATTATCAAAACCTACTCTCGGAAGTATTTCAAACGCACACCGTTTCATTTATAAATACTTTTTTTAATCCTTCATTAATCAAAAAACGAATCGTTATGTTACACAAAACAAAATCAAGGAAAATCCAGCTTTTTAAGTTTGCTTTATTGTTACCACTACTAACGCTATTTGTCGCAATTTCATCTTGTGAACAAAGTCAAACAGATAATTCACAAAATGATGGCCTTCAAACAATTGTAGAAATTGAACAGGTAGAAGATGGAAAAGACTATCCTTTAGATGTACCCTTTGCTATCATAGATCAAGCACCCATCTATCCGGGTTGTGAAAATTTGTCTACCAATGAAGAACTTAAAGAATGTTTCTCTGATAAAATTACAAAACTCATTTCTGAAAACTTTGATACAAGTGTAGCAAAAGACTCAGGATTGAATGGAAAGCAGCGGATTTCAGTGCAATTTACAATCAATCAAGAGGGTGAATTAAGCAATGTTGTAGCGCGTGCGCCCTATGAGCCGTTTGTACAGGAAGCAATTAGGGTAATGAACTTAATACCACTTTTGACTCCTGGAAAACACGAAGATAAGTCAGTTTCGGTATTGTATTCAGTACCAATTATATTTGAAATTCCTAAATAAAATGAAAAGATTGTGGTTTTATTTACTATTTATTTCATTAGTATCGCAAGCCCAAGAGCACAAAAACCTTGCTGACAGCTATTTTTCATTGGGTAATTATAGCAAAGCCATTCAGCACCTCAAACAAACACCCGAAAGCAAAGAGCAACAACACAAACTTGCCAAAAGCTATGAGCAAACCGGGAATTTAAAAAGCGCCTTAGCCCATTATGAAAAGCTTTTTGACAGGTATCCCGAAGACATTTTTCTGGCGTATGAGTATTCCAAACTGCTTCGAAAAACAGCAAAAAACAAGCAAGCTGAGGAGATTCTAAACACATTAATAGCCACAGACTCCTTAAATCCCAACTTCCCTTATCAAATGGGTTTACTGAAAGAGCAGCAAAGCGATAGCTTAGCGATTGAATATTTTGAAAAAGCATACCGGTTAGACCCAAACCATCTGCCGGCGGCTGTTAAAGTGGTTACTGACAAAATAAAAAATAAGGTCTTTGAGCAGGCAGATACTATTTTAACACAAACATTAAAAATAGACGACACCCATTTTCAGCTTTCGAACCTAAAAGCCCTCAACCATTTTTATCAAAAGGATTTTCATAAAGCTATTGCAGGGTATAACAAACTTTTAGAATTGAATCGCCCGTCAGAAAATGTGTATCTAAAATTAGGGTTTGCATATGCACAGGTATTAGATTTTGAAAAATCGATTGAGCATTATACCATCGCCATCAACGATTATAATGATAAAAACCCTGAGGCCCATTATGAAATTGCAACTTCTTTTATGGCACTTCATTACTATGAAAAAGCCCAAAGACACCTTGAAATTGCCATGCTTCTCAAAGAGCCGCAATTAGAACAAGAATACACCTCCTTATTTGAACTTTACCACCGTCAAAAAAAATACAAAACAGCATTGGAAATACTGAATGAAGCTTCTAAAAAATATCCCGGGAATGAATTCTTCAGGTATAGAATTGCCACTACTTCAGATAACTTTTTCAATAACAAAAAAACCATTTTAAAACAATATGAAATCTACTTGAAAGCCTTTGGTGAATCAGGAAAATACCGCCTTCTTGCAGCACAACGCATGGCTGATATCAAAAAGGAAATTCATATGGATTCAGAATGATTTTAACAACTTCTTAAAAATTTATTTTTCATTCTTTAGTAACTTTATACAGCCAATTACAAAAGTTGTTAATGGAGAAAAAGAGCAAAAAACGTCGTGACCCTTCAGCCTCAGTGCCTTTGTTTAAAAACCCGGTATTGGAAAAACTAACCCAGACCCACATTGCCGCACCTTTATGCATTTTTACTTTTATAGTAGGCGTGCTTTTTTATTATGGAATAGTAGAAAAAGGATTTGAATTGCCCTTTATGATTTTTTTGTTTGTGTTGGGCTTTTTGGTCTTCACTCTGGTAGAATACCTGATGCACCGCTATCTATATCATATCGAACCTACTACAGAGCGCTCTAAAAAAATGACCTATACAATGCACGGTATACATCACGATTATCCAAAAGATAAAAACGTCTCGCAATGCCACCGGTTCTCAGCCTCATCATATCAACTTTGTTCTTCATAATCTACCGCGCTGTAATGGGCAATTATGTCTTTGGATTTTTATCGGGTTTTTTAATGGGCTACTCTACATATCTCGCCATTCATTACGCCATTCATGTCTTTAAGATGCCGAAAAACTTTTTAAAAATAATTTGGGAACACCATCTTACCCATCATTACCGAGAACCAGATCGCGCTTTTGGGGTTTCTTCACCCTTATGGGATTATATTTTTGGTACCATGCCCAAAAACGAATGGAAGAAATCATAGTTTTTTAAACTGTATCAATAGTTCTCTTAAAAAATTGTAATTTTCGTCCATATTGCAATGGCATGAAAAAAGGGAGCCTTATTCTTTTATTAATCTTAATTTTCAGCTCGTGTGATCGGTTTTTAACTCCAAAAAAAACTTCAGAAGAGTTTTTAGAAGATGAACTAAAAACCATTACCTGGGACGAAGTAGACACCTACCCCCTGTTTTCAAATTGTGACGAAAACGATTCCAAAACAGAACAAAAAACATGTTTTGAAACAACTCTTCACAAACATATACTTGAATTTATTCAAAATGAAGAATTTATTAGCAATGAAACCATTTTCGATACCCTTTTTATTCATTTTGAAATTACAAATACAAGCCAGGTAAATATTATTGAAATCGAAGGGGACTCTTTGACCTTTGCCACTTTTCCAGAACTTCAAAGCCAACTTATTGAAAGCATTAAAACCCTTGAAAGGGTAGCGCCCGCACTTAAAAGAGGAGTACCTGTGAACACTCAGTTTACAGTTCCTTTACTTGTTCAAACAGAAGCTTATTAAAGACTGAATTTATACCCTAAAGTCACATCCATAGAAAACTCATCGTTAGCATCAATTCCGGGAGAAACCAAATCGTTGACACCCAGCGTTAAATAACCATTCCCTAATTTATAATCCATTCCTAAACCTAAACCAAGGGGTGCATTCAGGGATGTGTTTTTCAGATCTTCAAGTCCTTCAGCATTATTTTCGTCAAGTGTACTAAAAGTGAGCGTAAAAAGTTTTGCTTGAGCAAAAACAGCAATTTTTTCGCTGTAAATAAACTTAAATCGATAATTAAGGGCTATTTGTGAAAAAGTCAAGTCATACTCATCGGCTTTAAATGAATGCCTGAATTGCAAAACAATGGAATGTCTTTTTAAAACCACATTATCAGTAATTTCAAATTCCAACCCAGCTAAAGGAGCAAAGACATTTTCAGGATTTGTAGTGGAAGTATTATTTGAAATTCCGGCAAAAACACCCAAACGGGTTTCCAGTTCAAACTGCGTCGTTTTCTCTTCAAAATTAGGGTCAGCAAGTGTATTATATTGGTTGATATAAGCTCTCAAACCAGGTAAGGTTATATTGGTTTTTGAAGGATCCACCGGATGATCTGTAGTTAACTGACGAAGTGTTGCCTTATATTCTTCTTGATACTTACCGTTAATACGCGTATTTTTGAGTTCGATAATTTCATTGCCTTTTTTGGCAAAATAACGGTATTCATTGTCTATAACATTCCAAAGTAAAGTGATGGGGCCTTCCACTTCTGTTTTCAGGGAATAGGTGTTTCCGTTAACAGTGTAGTTTTGCTGAGCAAATGCACCTGCGGTAAACAGAAAAGTACAAAGAATCAATACATTTTTGAAGGTTTTCATAGGGCATAATTTTAGCTAAGGTAAAAAATAATTTGATTTAAAAATCATTTTTTAAACGTCCTTCCTTTCCAGTAGTAATTTCCAAACAAAGCCTTAAGAACTATATACAAAGTCAAAACAGGATATAAAAATGCCATCAATCGTAAGTACAACCAATTAATTTCGCGTTTAAAAAAAGTATTCACCTGATAGACAAAAACCTCATCAACTCCCCATTTCAATAAAATGAGCATTAAAAATACAATCCCGTTTTCTGATTGAAAAAGCAGCCAAAAACCAATAAGAATACTCACATTGGCTACAAGCACAACAATGCCGGTAAATTTACTGAAGAGACTTTTATAGCCCGATGTTTTTGCCGCCCACCGCACCCGTTGTTGTACAACAGCAGACCAGTAGCGTTCTGTTTTGGTGTAAACAACCTGCGCATTATTTTTTAAAAAATGAACCTCACCGGGAAATATGGCCTGCATCTTCTCCAATAAAAACAAATCATCACCACTGGCAATATGGTCATTGCCCTCAAACCCATTTACAGCTTCAAATGCTGACTTTTCATACGCCAGGTGTGCACCGTTACACATCAAAGGCTCCCCCATTCCAAAAGCACCCATGGTCACCCCGGCTAGGGTCATGCTTTCCAAAAGCTGGTAATGACCGATAAAAAAACGGTTTTCAGGAATGGCCAGAACCGGCCCGGCAATTAGTTTTGAGGGGGTGTTTTGAAGAAACGCATCCAGATTTTTAAACAAGTTTTCTGGAAGAATACAATCGGCATCAGTTGTGAAAATCCAATCGTGTGTTGCTTTGGAGACGGCCATTGTGATGGCGTCCTTTTTGGGAGAATAACTTTTTCGTTCGTTTTCCAGGATCTTCCAATTAACCGGTTTGTTTTTTAATATAAATTCCTGAATAATGGCTGCGGAAGCATCTTCAGAGGCATCATTGAT
This sequence comes from Planktosalinus lacus, assembly GCF_014640155.1. Taxonomy (GTDB): domain Bacteria; phylum Bacteroidota; class Bacteroidia; order Flavobacteriales; family Flavobacteriaceae; genus Planktosalinus; species Planktosalinus lacus. The sequence goes on from NZ_BMGK01000004.1 coordinate 297,915, forward strand.
AAAAAATATTTCTATGTGTTCATCTGGATATTTCAGTGATAAAAGGGATTGCATCAAAACCGGAAGATTTTCGGCTTCATTGCGAAAGGGAATGACCAAAGTGAAAGTAGTCTTGGGGCTTCCCTTTTGGGCAGTAAACGCTTTCAACTGAAAAAAACCAATTCCGAAAAATCCCATTAAAATCACATACAGCCCAATTGATATAAGGAGAAACCAGATCATTTTGCAACCGGTTTTAAAAGTTTTTTCGTATCAAACGAAAGTACAAACCAAGACCCCACCAAGGCAGGAAGCATCGCGTTCAACAACCACATGATAAAAGCTACTGAAACCACAATTTCTGCTGAAATAGCACTAAAAACTAACACGGCGATCCCTCCTTTTACGGCAAAATCAAAAAGCTGCAACACCGGCAGCAAACTACTCAAAAGATACATCGTAGAAATCAAAGGCAAAACTTCAACCCAGACGACAGGCGTAAACAAGGCAAGCAAAAAGCAAAACTGCAGCGAGAAAAAAACATAACGCGCCACACTGAAACTCAGTATTTTTATTCGGTCGCTTGTCGGAATGCTATTGATAAATTCAGCGATTTTTTTTAAGGAAAATCCTTTAATTTTCATTTTTCCAATTGATATCCACCGCCTTCCTATAAAAAGGAACAACAAGCCCAGAGTAACAATAAAAACATACAAATCAAGCCATTGCGAAAAATTCCATTTTATAAAGAAAAACAAGCCCATAATCCCAAAAACCAAGGTGGCACTCATTTGCGCCATATTGCCCAAAAAGTTTAAAAAAACAACCTTTTTTGCTTGTTTTTTGGCAAAATAGAGTGTTTTTGCACCATATTCACCAATTTTAAAGGGTGTGAAAATCGATGAGGTATGTGCCGTTAAAACGTGTTGGGTGCTTTCGGAAATAGAAATATTTTTCAGTCTTCCTGCCAAAACCTGCCATTTCAAAATTTCAAAAAACCAGTTTAAAAAGGAAAGGAAAAAAAGCAGAGTGATATTTGAAACCTCAAATAATCGGGAAGAAAGCAGGTTTTCCTTAAAACCTCCTCCTGTAAAAACCTCTTGAACGTTTAGCCTCTGGTAAATAAAAGTCAATGCCGCAATTACCACGATTACTTTTAGCAGGACAAACAGATATTGTTTAGATTTGTAGGTACCCATAAGCAGTAACCAAAGTACTATATTTCTTGAACACTGAAAAAATTATATTAGGCATCGACCCCGGAACCACCATAATGGGTTTTGGCATTATAAAAATAGTGCAAAAAAAAATGCAGTTTATACAGCTCAATGAACTCCAACTCAAAAAATATGACGACCATTACGTCAAGTTAAAACTTATTTTTGAACGCACCATTGAGTTAATCGACACCTATCACCCGGATGAAATCGCCATTGAAGCACCTTTTTTTGGGAAAAATGTCCAGTCAATGCTAAAGCTCGGAAGAGCGCAAGGTGTAGCAATGGCTGCCGGACTTTCAAGGCAAATTCCCATTACTGAATATTCCCCAAAGAAAATCAAAATGGCCATCACCGGCAACGGAAATGCCAGTAAAGAACAAGTCGCCAAAATGCTGCAAAGCCTTTTGGAACTGAAAGAACTCCCCAAAAACCTCGACTCCACAGACGGACTCGCAGCAGCCGTGTGCCATTTCTACAATATGGGAAAAACCACCGGTAAAAAAAGCTACACCGGATGGGGGGCTTTTGTGAAGCAGAATGAGGGACGGGTTAAAAAGTAGTTGTCAATGAACATTATTATTTTTTCACAATTGGTTTTAATTTTAAGGCTGGGCTTTTTGTATTACTATGCGAGAGAACTATACCTTACACCTTTTAAAAGAAGAAATAATAAGTTTATTTGGTTTTTTGTAGTACTCATTTTTGGTTTAGTGGGTTATTCATTTTGTATAGCATTCAAAAGAAATTTGGTTAGAAAGAGAAAATTTGCCCCTCAATTCAACAATCATTATCAATAATCCAAAAAATTCAAAGCCATCTCAGGAATTTACATACATATCCCATTCTGCAAGCAAGCTTGTCACTACTGCGACTTTCATTTTTCCACCTCGCTGAAAAAGAAAACAGAACTGGTGGAGGCACTTTGCCGCGAGCTCGTTTTACGAAAAGATGAAATAAAAGGCACCATTGAAACAATCTACTTTGGCGGCGGCACACCCAGTTTGTTAACACGGGAAGAACTCGACCAAATTTTCAAAACAATTTTTGAGCATTATACGGTTGCTGAGCCTGTCGAAGTAACCCTCGAGGCTAATCCCGATGATCTGACCGAAGAAAAAATAAAACAGCTCTCAGATTCGTCCATTAACCGGTTGAGCATCGGCATCCAATCTTTTTTTGAAGAAGATTTAAAGTTGATGAACCGCGCTCACAATGCCGCAGAAGCTGAAGAATGTTTGACATTAGCCACCCGCTATTTTGACAATATTTCCCTGGATTTAATTTATGGCATTCCCGGGTTGTCCAACAAGCGCTGGCAACAAAACATCGAAAAAGCACTATCATTTGGCATTCCGCATATTTCCAGTTATGCCCTTACAGTGGAACCGAAAACCGCATTGGACAGTTTTATCAAAAAAGGCATCGTCCCGCCAATTGACGAAGAACTGGCCGAACAACATTTCCATACCTTGATAGACACGCTTACGCGAAAAGGGTTTGTGCATTACGAACTTTCAAATTTTGGCAAGGAAGGTTATTTCAGTAAAAACAATACCGCATACTGGCAGGGAAAACCCTATCTGGGCATTGGTCCTTCAGCACATTCCTTCGATGGAACTACCCGAAGCTGGAACCTGCGCAACAATTCGTTGTATATTAAATCCATCGAAAAAAACGAGCTCCCCTCAGAAACAGAAACCCTAACTAAAGCTGACCGTTACAACGAATATGTAATGACAGGACTGCGCACGATGTGGGGCGTTTCTGTGAATCGAGTAGAAAAAGAATTTGGTGTTAAATACAAGGAATATCTACTAAAACAAGTACAAAAGTACCTGGAAGAACACCTGCTCTATCTTGACGGTGACAGCTTGCTGGTCACTAAAAAAGGTAAATTTTTGAGTGATGGTATTTCGAGTGATTTGTTTTTTTTAAACTTATAAGTCCTCAAAGCTCATCTTACTATTTTAAAACTATTTAAGTATTCAATTTGAAAAAACATCTTGAAGTAACCATCTACACATAGTTCTATACCAAAGACAAAACTAACCGTTCGAATAGCAAAAGAAGTTAGATAAAGACCATTTAGCCAAGTCATATTTGCACAAGAACGGATTTTAACAATCCAAATATTTTTAAAAATAGTAAACCAAACAATAAAAACGAAAACAATGAAAAGCAAAAAAAGGTACTTTCAATTTTTTTATGTATGTATAATAAGCACTTTAATGGCTTGCAGCAGCGATGATGGAAACTCTGATGGAGATTCAGGCACACAGCTTTATGCAAATTTTGATTTATCAGGAGGTGGCCTTGAGCAAGGGTTTTATGAAGGAGAAAATCCATTGGTAGCTATAAATACAAATCCTGAAGAAGGTGCTACTGTAAATTGGTCAACCACAAGGCCGTCAGATGAAGATCCCTTTTGGAGGTTAGATATTGCCTCAGCTGAAGGAGCTAATTACCCTCTCACTGTTGGAACATATACATTAGGTAATATTGATGATTTTATAGATGGTAATGCTGATTTTTATGTAGCGTTTCAATCTTACGATGTGCCTCCTGAATCATTGCCATATCTCTGGGGTGGATTAGGAGATGTTCAAGGAACCCTTACTGTTACTGAAATTCAAACAGGAGTTCTTGAAAATGGAACTATGGACATCATTAGCGGCACTTTTGAATTTACAGCAAGCGATAATAATATAGATGGGACTATTAACCAACCGCCCTTAGACGATATTATCGTGACAAATGGAGAGTTTCGTGCAAAAATGGGAACTTTTTAAAGTACCTTGTTAGAATAAACTCTTAATAATTTCAATGAAATTTGAAAACAAAAGGCCGTTTAATAACGGTCTTTTTTATTTTGTTTATCATGTCTGATAAAAAAATTATCTTTGGGTAACTTCTAAAGCATATTCATGAAGACCTCTATCCAAATCTACAAAAAAGTATACACCATCGATTTATCAAAACCATTGGATATCTCCATACCCCTAGTCGCAAGCGATAAAAACCCCAACGCCTGGTATATCGGGCAGCCTAAAATAGAACCGGTCGAAGACGACGGCTGGGTAGCCAAAGTGAGTGAAGGGTCTTCTGTTAATTTTAATAATATTTATTTTAATCCCCACGCCCATGGCACTCACACGGAGTGCTATGGCCATATCTCAGAAGAATTTTTTTCAGTGAACAAAGCCCTGAAACAGTTTTTCTTTCTTGCAGAAGTCATCACGGTGGCCCCTGAATCCTTGGGAAAAGAAGACAAAGTCATCTCCAAAAAACAAATCGAAAAAGCTTTAAAAGATAAGACACCACAAGCCCTCGTGATTCGCACCATTCCCAACACACTGGAAAAACGCTTCAAACACTATTCACATTCAAACTGGCCGTATCTGTTGGAAGATGCAGCCTTATATCTTCGTGATATTGGCGTGGAGCACCTGCTTATCGACCTGCCCTCCGTTGACCGTGAAAAAGACGACGGTGATTTACTGGCACATCGTGCTTTCTGGAATTACCCTGACAAACCACGAAAAAACGCCACTATCACCGAATTTATATATGTAAAAAACGACATCAAAGACGGCACTTATTTTTTAAATTTACAAATGGCCTCCTTTGTCAACGACGCCTCACCGAGTAAGCCCGTGCTTTATGAAGTGTTAAGTAACTAGAAGTGATTGTTAAGCTGGAATTTAGCTTTTGGAATTTGGTGCTTGGTACTTGGTACTTGGTACTTGGTGCTTGGTACTTGGTACTTGGTGCTTGGTACTTGGTACTTGGAGCTTGGTGCTTTGTACGTCCCTGATATAGGTTGACCACTTAGAGTCAATTTATATGAAAGCAAATGTAAAATTAATTAGTAAACATCGGAAGTATTCAGAAGAATTAAAAAAG